>JAQTZA010000006.1:32485-244433 GCA_028687995.1 Bacteroidales bacterium | reverse complement strand
CTACATTTATTACTATAACAACAGTAGAATCAAAGCTAAACTAAAAGGACTAAGCCCGGTATCATACCGAACTCAGTCCAATTAATCTCTTTTTTTTAATCCGTCCAACTTTTTGGGGGCAGATCATAATGAGGTCAGGCTTTTTTGTTGGTATATCCAATCTTTGATTTCCAAATTCAAACATTTCTTACTATTTCATGGGAAAATTTATTTACATAGCCCACTTTGGGCAAACGCCAAAAAAGTTTAGTTCAAGCTTGCCCAGCTTGGGCAATGCTGAATAAAATTCAGTTCGAGCTTGCCCAAGCTGGGCAAGTAACAAAAAAATCTAGTTCACGGTTGCCCAAGCTGGGCAAGCTCCAAAAATTCCCAGTTTGCCCTTGCCCAAGTCGGGCAAGCTCGTCGGAGAAAATATTCGCCTTTGCCCAGACTGGGCAGACCTCAAATTTCACAAAACAGGCAATGCCTTCTTGACTTTTGCCCACAAAAAAAAGACCGAAACGCAACAGCATCTCAGTCTTCATACGATTAAAAGATGAACCGTCATCCCAACTTCATCGAAAGCATCGACAGCGAACCCAATATCAGTTGATCGTTGAAGAACTCTACCTCTTCATTTTCTTCTTTAAGGGCAAGGATATACAAAAGCGGTAAGAAATGGTCGGGCGAAGGTATAGCAAGATTCATCTCTGGTCCCAACGATTTATAATCGCACAAAAGGTCAAAATCACCTGATTCGATGATGGATTTCACCTTGTTATTTGCTTCAATCGCCCAATCGTAGCCATACTCTGGTTCGTTCATTTTATCCCATGCAATCATGCGGAGGTTGTGCACGATGTTTCCACTTCCGATAATCAACACACCTTTGCGGCGAAGTAAAGCTAGCTCTTTGGCTAATTCAACGTGTTGACGAGGAGTTTTATAGTAATCAAGGCTAAGTTGAATAACAGGCACATCGGCTGCTGGATAGAGATGGTTCAGAATGCTCCATGTGCCATGATCGAGTCCCCAGTTTTCTACTAGTGAAATATTTTCTGATTCGATGATATTCTTTATTTCATAAGCCAATTCCGGACAACCTTGAGCCGAATATTCTACTTCGAACAACGCCTTAGGAAAGCCTCCAAAATCGTGAATCGTCTGAGGTTTTTGCGCCACCGTTATGTGCGTACCTTTTGTCTCCCAATGAGCTGAAATACTGAGAATAGCAGATGGTTTAGGCATCTCTTGGCCTAGCTTGCTCCAACTTTCAGTAAACGAGTTGTTCTCGATGGCATTCATCGGCGAACCATGACCGATAAACAAAACGGGTAGTTTTGCACTTTTCGGACAAGCTTTTTGCACTGGGACTTGATTCATATTCTTTAATTTAAAATAGATTCATAAAAAAAGTGCAATCCTCAGAGCGAGAATTGCACTTTTCTGCTCAAAATAATTCGATATTACTCTTCTGTAAATTCGATGTTGGCTTTCAACGTGATTTCGTTACTTACCATTGCATTTGCCATGCTTGGAGCAATGCCAAAATCAAGACGATTTAATTTTCCGGTAACGGCAAAACCATGGTTGGTCTTTTTGTCCATTGTTTGTGCCGATCCGTTGTAAACCACATCAAATACAATGGGTTTGCTCACACCGTGCATTGTCAAAGTTCCTGCCATTTTGTATTTCTTTGGAGCTACTTTCTTGAACGAACTACTTTTAAAATCGATAGTCGGAAATTTCTCCGCATCAAAGAAATCGGGACTTTTCAAATGCTTGTCGCGATACTCAATATCAGTATCGATAGAATTTACATCCACTTTCAAGCTTACTTGTGCATCTGTGAAATCTGCTTTTGAAGCAGTGGCTGTAGCATCGAACGATTTGAATTTACCTTCAACATCTGAGATTTTGAGGTGAGTCACTCCAAAAATAAGTTTCGAGTGATACTTGTCTTGTGTGTACTTTTTCTGTGCGAAAGTGCTGGTTGCTAATACAACCAATAGGGATAGAATTGCTAACTTTTTCATCTTTGCTATTTTTAAATTGTTTGTAATGAGAGGGTTTCTATAAAATCAATTTATAGTAGTCCCGTAAATTTGATAATGCAAAGATAGGGCAGCGAAATAGCGGTGTGGTAACAGTTATCGGTAAAGGTGTGGTACTTTTCGGAAAATCAGTTTGAGTTTCTTACTTTATCCCTAAAATCGGTCGGGGTGATACCCATTTTCTGGCGAAAAACACGGGTAAAATACGATTTCTCGTTGTAGCCGAGTTCGTATCCAATTTCAGAAACGGGTTTATCGCTGTTCAGCAATAGTTGCTTCGCCTCAATCAGTTTTCGCGTTTCGATGATTTCGGAAACACTTTTATCAAAGTTGTTTTTGCAAATCAGATTGAGGTTGCGAGCACTCATATTGAGTTTGTCGGCATAAAACTGAACTCCTTCTGCTCGGCGATAATTCTCTTCCAGAATTCGTAGAAACGTATTGAATGTGTTTTGTTGGTTGTTCTTGATAGATGCCTCGTTTGGCAGATTTGTTTTGCGCTCTGCCAAAATCATTGCAATCAATGCCTTCAACAGATGGTTTATAGTCGACAAATCGCACTGCGGATGAGAGAATTCGCCGTTGATTAATTGACATAAGGCGGAGAAACGGTTCATACACATGCCACCCGTGAGGGGAATAGCCGAACTCGTTGCAAAATTAGAGTAGAAGCTCAGTTCTGAATTTGGAATAAACTCATTTTTATAAGTAATTACCCAGCCTTCGGATTCTGTGCGTGGCATCAGTTTGTGCAATTTTCCTTGAGGAACGTAGCAAACAGCCGGTGCATTTACCACTTCCAGTTGGAAATCGATGTAGTGCTCAAGGCTGCCTTTTGTGAGGATAATGAGTTCCTCTTCGTCGTGGCGGTGCGGGTCGATATCCTCTGCTAAAACCTCTTCGACCAAATCAGGAGTAAGTTCAAAGATGTCGAAAAGCGAACTTGAAAACTTGGATTCCATCATCACGAAACAGCCGTTTTTGATTTGTAAACAAGGAGTCCGTCAAACAATACCATCACCGTCCATAGACCGACACAAACCCAATATCCCCACATATCACCTTTGGCAATTAGTAAGAAGATTAATCCGAGAGAATCGATGATTAGAACAAGCTTTGAAGAGTCTTTTTTTCGGAATCTTAAGATAAAGAATCCAATTATTAATAAGACAAATGCATTAAGAAATCCGAAGTCTGTTTTGTAACTACTAATGCCCGCAGTTATCATTGCAAATCCCGTATAGTTTAATTCTTTATCAAAAAAAATAAAGCTTACTATACTATCATACAGACTAATCTTTTTAACCGCTTTACTTAATTTATTATTATTAACAACTGAATCTGCTTTGACCTCTTGTTTAATTGAGTCTGGATTAGTCTCAGAAACGATTATTGAATCAGCTGTAGGAGCTGCGCACTCAGCCATTCTAGGTATATTGCATCTCTGAAACGGCAGAATAAAGCTCATAAAAACAAGCACATGCAAAAGCATTGCAATTAGTTTTGTCCGTTTCATAATTAGGTAGTTTTGGAATTAGTACTTATAGCTTCACGCCAAAAGCCAAATCGCCAGCATCGCCGAGTCCAGGAATGATGTAGGCGTGCTCGTTCAATTCTGGGTCGATAGCTGCCGTCCAAAGCGAAATGTTGTCGTCGGGGAATTTCTTCGCGAGGTAATCCACCGCCTGTTGGCTTGCAATCACGGAGGCAATCAATGTTCGAGCCGGTTTGCCTTTAGTCAGCAATGCGCCATACGCCAACTCCAAAGAACCACCAGTTGCCAACATCGGGTCAGCTACGATTAATGTTTTTCCATTCAAATCGGGAGACGCCAAGTATTCGATGCAGATTTCGAATTTCAACGCATCTTTATATTTACGGTAAGCAGACACAAACGCATTCTCCGCACGGTCGAAATAGCTCAAAAAACCTTGATGAAATGGCAGTCCAGCTCGTAGAATAGTAGAAATTACAATCTGATCGGTGCTTTCAAACGTTGGTGATGTTCCAAGTGGAGTTTGCACCTCTTTTGGTTCGTAATTGAAGGTCTTACTCATCTCATACGCCATAATTTCTCCAATTCTTTCTAAGTTTCGTCGAAAACGAAGGCTATCTTTTTGAATTTCTACATCTCTGATTTCTGAAACAAAGCGCAATAACTCAGAGTTATTTGCCGATAGATTGTGTAGCAGCATAGGGGAAAATCTAATAATTAAGAAATCTTACTATCTAAATAATGTGCTGCAAATATACAATTTTCAGGCATTTATTGATTGAAAAGATGCCAATTTCTCATTTTAATTTTAATTAAGGAAAAATTTCCGTATATGTTTTTTAGCATGTTAAATTTAATCAGTATATTTGCACTGTTCAATTTAATGATAGAATCCAAAAGGCAAAAATAAAACAATTATACTTACTAACACTTCAATTAAAATGACAAAAAATCAGAAATTAATTAGCTGGGTAAATGAGTGGGCTGAAGTGCTCCAACCGACTAATGTTGTTTGGGTAGATGGTTCTGAAGAAGAAAACCAACGCCTCTTGGATGAAATGGTTGCCTCTGGAATGGCCGTTAAGTTGAACGAAGAAAAACGTCCAGGAAGCTACTATTTTCAATCAGATCCTAGCGACGTGGCACGTGTAGAAAACAGAACGTATATCTGCACTAAAACTGCAGAAGAAGCAGGTCCAACAAATAATTGGGCAGATCCAGTAGAGATGAAAGCTACAATGTTGGAGTTATACAAAGGCGCAATGAAAGGTCGTACAATGTACGTTATTCCTTTCAGCATGGGACCTTTAGGCTCTGATATCGCTCACATCGGTATCGAATTGACAGATTCTCCTTATGTAGTTGTGAATATGAAAATCATGACTCGCATGGGAAAAGCAGTATTGGATGTATTGGGAGAAAACGGACACTTCGTGCCTTCAGTACACTCTGTAGGTGCGCCACTTGAGCCAGGTCAAAAAGACGTAAAATGGCCATGTGCTCCAATCGAGAAAAAATATATCACACACTTTCCTGCAACACAAGAAATCCTTTCTTACGGATCAGGTTACGGCGGAAACGCATTGTTAGGCAAAAAATGTTTTGCACTTCGTATCGCCTCTTCTATGGCGAAAGAGCAAGGATGGTTAGCCGAGCACATGTTGATCTTAGGCATCACTAATCCTGCTGGCGAAAAGAAATATGTAGCTGCTGCATTCCCATCAGCTTGTGGAAAAACAAACCTCGCCATGTTGGTTCCTACAATTCCAGGCTGGAAAGTAGAAACAGTTGGTGACGATATCGCTTGGATGAAATTCGGTGCTGATGGTCGCTTATATGCTATCAATCCAGAAGCAGGTTTCTTTGGTGTTGCTCCTTTCACATCTATGGACACTAACCCAAATGCGATGCTTTCAGCTCGTGCAAATACAATCTTCACAAACGTTGGTTTAACTCCTGATGGCGACATCTGGTGGGAAGGAATCGGTTACGACTGTCCTCCAGGAACTATCGATTGGAAAAACAACGTTTACAATCCAGAATCAAAAGAGCCTGTAGCTCATGCGAATGCTCGTTTCACTGCACCTGCAGAACAATGTCCTTGCATCGACTCTGAATGGGAAAATCCAGCAGGTGTTCCGATTTCTGCCATTTTATTTGGTGGTCGTCGTCCTTCTACTGTGCCTTTGGTACACGAAGCTTCAAGCTGGAATAATGGCGTATTCATGGGATCAATCGTAGGTTCGGAAGTGACTGCTGCTGCTATCGGATTGAAAGCAGGTGTACGTCGTGATCCATTCGCTATGTTACCTTTCTGCGGATACAATATGGGTGACTATTTTGGTCACTGGATTGCTACCGGAACAAAAACTACTGCTGACAAATTGCCAAAAATATTCTTCGTAAACTGGTTCCGCAAAGAGAACGGTAAGTTCTTGTGGCCTGGTTACGGTGAAAACAGCCGCGTGTTGGCTTACATCTTCGATCGTTGCGATGGCAAAGGCGAAACAGTTGATACATTTGTAGGTAAAGTTCCAGCTGTAGGCGCTATCAATACCGAAGGTTTGGATATGACTAAAGAGCAAATGGTTAACGCTTTAGCGGTAAATGCAGAAGAGTGGAAAGATGAAGTAGCTTTGATCGACGAGCATTATGCAAACTTCGGTTCGCACCTGCCTGCTGAATTAGCTGCTGAATTAGCTACATTAAAAGGCAAATTAGGAATCTAAATATTAGATTAAATAATTCAAGAGAGGCTGAACTCGATTTAATATCGTGATCAGCCTCTTTTTTATAGTATAATTTGCTTCTGATAAAACTCCATACGCATGGTAGTGAAATCAATCATCTGATGTTGCCTTCGAACGATCTCAAATTGTTTTAAATTTTCTGTCCATTTCGACCCATCTTCTCTGGAAGCCCACCGAATGGTAACAATCCAATGTCCATCTTCGAATTTCCCGAGCTCCCGAGATAGAAATCCTTTTTGAGATTTCATCGCCTTTCGAATCCCTTTTTCGGCTTCCAATAAATCGTTATCGGATACGCCTTCAATTAATTTGAACTTTGCAATACCTACGAATTCCATGTTACTTATTGTCTCGTTTTGCAACGATTCCAAACATCGTTTTGATGATAAAAATCTCTACTGCAAACATCACGATGGCTACTACAGCACCTACACCAAACGTGCCAGCTAAGAGAGCAATGATTACACTTTGTAATTCAATCAATGCTCGGATGATAGTGACGATAGCAATGGTTTCAGGAACGCCAACCAGAGCAACAATTAACAATGCAAAACCAATGGCAAAATTACGAGCTCCAAATTCGAAACTTGCGAATTTTGCACCTAAGCCACCAAGGTCTACTCCAATCTGACTGTTTTGAAACAGTGCATCATATTTGAAATAGTTTGAAATTCCAAATACAAAATTAGCAATCGCCAATGCTCCGACGACAATTCTTGTCCATTTTGGGACTAATTTTTTTGAATCCATACCATTATGCTTTAAGTTGTTTCATAGCTGTTGCCCAATCTTCGAGGTGATGCACCGATTGAATTTTTCCATTTTCGATGGTATGACAATCAATGGTCATGATTTTGAACGATTTAGTACCATCAGTTGGTAGTCCCATAAAATCGCCATTGGGTGTACCACTTGCAAAGCTACGCACCACATATTTGTTGCCCTCGATAACCATCTCTTGTGGCTCCCATTTCAAGTCGGGAATCAGTTTCCAAAAGAATCCAATTTGCCCAATCAGTTGCTCTTTGGTTTTGCTATCTACTGAACCGCTTGAAATGAAAGTATCAGCAAGAATTTCGCTCAACGTTTCGTTTGTATTTGTTTCGGGGTTTACTGTTAAGCATTTTCTATAAAATGCGATTAACGTCTCTCTGTTTTTGTCCATATTTCTTAAAATTAAAAAGTTTATAATGCAAAGGTGCAGCAGATTGGCGCTTTGCACAATGGACAAATCGGACTTACTCTTGCACTTCTCGGAATAAAGTGGAAAGGGGACTGGGAATTTACTTTTTAAGGTGCTGTTCTCGAAATTCTACAGGTGTAGTTTCGGCATTTTTTCTAAAAAAACGAACAAAGTAGGCTGAGTCCTCGAATCCAAGACTTAGACCAATCTCTTTGATAGACAAATTGCTGTGAACCAACAATCGCTTGGCTTCCAGCAAAACGCGTTCGTTAATCATCTCTTTGGGCGTTTTACCTAACACAATGGACGTAGCTTGACCTAACCTTTTTTCAGAAATGAAAATTCTTGAAGCGTAATCGCTAACCGCTTTCAACTGGGTGAAATTTGATTCCAAAAGATCTCGAAAAAGAAGTGTATAATCGAGGTCTACTCCTTTTTCTAGAGAGACGAATCCCTGTTTTCTTTTTTCGCGTTCGGCCAACAAGAGAAAATTGTGTAGCAGATTCTTGAGAATCGAATGTTTGACATGATCGTTGGGTTGATTCAATTCGTCTGTGACTGTTTCGCAAATTGATACGAATCGTTCAAAATCACTTTTGGAAAGAGTTATGGATTTATTATCGGATAAGTCGTTGAATAGAATACTGCTACGAAGAAATTTTGTATCGCTATCGTTTGTACTAAAAAAATCGTCCGTAAAAATCAAAACCGAACCTTCGTAATTCAGTAGTTCGTCGAACTGATGAACGCGGTCTTTATCGATAAATAGGAGCGAGTATGGTTTTATTCTGATAGGTTCAAAATCAATAAAATGAGTTGGCTGACAATCTTCAAAAAGAAAAACGTGATAGAAATTCGTTCTATGTGGGGTTACCAAGTTCACTCGGTTCACTTTCGTTAAAGCGGCTAGCGGGACTACCTCAATGCCAAAATCAGTATTCTTTCTGAATTTGTGTTTTTTTATTTCGTCAGACATTTTGTATGAATAAAAATCGTCACAAGGAGATTTGTGTGATTGAAATATTCAAATTTAATCACTATTTTTCTATAATACACCTTGCGAAAGAACATATCACTTGGGATGGAGGAAAAACTTACTTTTTCACTAAAACAATTTTATCTGTACCCTTACTCACAATCTCGTTGAAATAATATTTTATTTGTGAATATTGATCTGCTGTATAAATTGCTTTTTTGAAGAAATAATCAAACTGAATTAAAATGTTTTTTTCATCAGATTGTATCGAATAATTCAATTCGAAAAGATCATTCGCTAACTTTTTATCTCTGGGCAAATATTCAATTTTAAATCCATCCGGAATTGTAACAGTCGATTGAAACGTTCTCTTTTTCGAATAGGTCATATCCATAGGGTAAGTTCGCACATTTTGCTTCAATGGATTCTCCGAAATAGTCGTATTTGAAAACGGGGATATATATATTTTCCCATTTACAATTTCAGGATTTGTAGTGCTAACATATTTGAAAATGTAGGGTTTGGAAATATCAGATAGATTCTCAATTTCAATGGTTGAATCATTTATATTGAGATTGCTTGTCTCAAAATCCTTCTTGATTTCCTTTTTACTATCAAAATATTTATCTCTGTATCGTAACGCATCGTATTCTGTAGCAGATCTCGTCACCGTCGATTGTAGCGATTTATCTTTTGCAAATTCAACGCCAACTTGAGTATTGATTGTTGACGGAATTGTGCTCTGTAAGCCAATCCATTCTACTTGCGATTTATCTTTTCTGTTTTTCATTATTAATCCTAAATCATTGATACAATGTTCTGGAATTCGATTATTCAAACAAAGAGAACTTGTGGCATCAGATAACCAAGTTTGATTATCAATTTTCGCTACAATTACGACATAATTAAACAACTGAACGAAAGGATAAATTGTCTTGATTTTTCCATTTTCACGCGTACTAATCAACACTGGATGGGCATCTATTCCTAGACTTCGAAGAAGACCAATGGCAAATAAGTTAATATCTGCACAATTACCATTTTTCTCTTCTACGAATTTATTCGGAGATTTTGTGACATATTTACCGAGATGCTTATTCCAGCTATAGTTATGCTTTACATAATCAATCACATAATTAAATCTCTCTGTCTCTGATTTTTGCATTAATGTTGGAATATCAATGAGTTTAGCAGCTAACTTTTCACTTTTGGAGGCATATTTGCCAAATTCAGGGTCTTTGATTAAATCTTTGACCAAGTCTTCCCAAGTCGTCAGAATATCAACTTTTGAACCATCATATTGATAAATTTTTGACAACTGAAAGTCAATTTTTATGATGTAATCATTAATGGATGAGATAAATTCTTCGCTGTTAAATGCAGGAACATCTTTCATCACATATTGGTAAATCATATCTTGATAATTTATCGATCCGAATTGACGTGAAAGACCTTTATCAACATACGATTTTTGCGAATCAAATTTATTTGCACCTTGCAGCAACCATGTATATTCATAAAATGGGATCATTTGTGTCTCATACTCACTGTAGATTACTGGAATTTTCCATTGAAACTCCCAATCTCGGAAGTTGAATTTGTATGGAGAGTAGATTTTATAAGTATATTCGATCACAGAGCCTACCTTTACTCCTGGTATTGCAAATTTCTTTTTCAGCCAAAAATTATTCATTCTCTCATCATACGTGTTTGAAATCTTAAGTTGTGTTTTGTTTAACCCTCCATTTTCGATATTATAAGAGTAAGCATCTATATTGGTAACTTTCTCATAAATTTCGCCCTCTTGGTAAAATGGAATCTCAATCTGAGCCCATTTGACCCCTGCTTCTGATAATATTTTAATGCGTGTAGTTCTTTCGTACAATACATCAAAAGAATATTCAGTTCGAACAAATCTCGAAATTCCTTTATCAAATAACACAACGGCGTCTGCATTTTTATCTTTCGAATATTCACTCATTTCTACCTCTGCTATCGAAATTTTGCCAAACTCTTTTACCGATTCTTGAGAAAATATATTCGAGTATGAAATCAATATTAAAATGAAAATTACATTAATTTTTTTCATAGAAGTTGTATTATTTAATGAGAGTAATAAAAGTAGAATGTTCGAAATTTTCAACAGTTGTATAAAATTGATAGAACGCTTTATATTCTGAAATCGGATAAGATCCAGAGTAGATTTGGAGTGATTTTACCACCATGATGCTCTTATCTTGATGAATAAATTCAATTTTATATTCTCCAAAACGAGTAGTTATACTCTGGGTTGGTGGTATGTTACTTAAACGAAATAGAGCAGGAATTTCATAAACCAACGTATCTTTTTTATAAATCGGATAGTCTATCTGTACGGGCAATTTTCTACTTTCTGGCTTCTCGAATTGAGACAATGAGAATGGAATGTTGCTCACCAGAATTTCATTTCCATAATGTTTGTAAACATGAGGAGCATTCACTTCGTATGAAGTCGATATTTGAAGCGAATCTCGTTGACACAGAGAGATTTTGTAATTTAATAGCTCGAAGCCATTCTCTATAAAATAATTTCTTAGAATTCTATTTTTCTCGATTTCATTCTTCGACTGTTCCATTGAACGTAAATTTTCATACATCTCTCCCCTATATTGATTGATGAAAACAATCGGTGAGTTTCCTCTTTCGCTGTAAGAGATTTCAGCATTGCGGGATTCTAAGACTTCTGAAACCTTCAGACTGGGTGTTTTTGTAAAATGACTATTATCTTTTTCAATAATCAAAACATCTCGGTTTTGAGTGAAAGTGCCTAAAAAATTGAATGCCATTTTACTTGTACAATCCAACCAGATTGTATCTTTTGAAAGAGGTACGCAAAGTATTACATGATTAAACTGTTGTGAAACAAAGTCTTTTTCGATTTTTCGGATTGGATCTCCAGCAAACACCTTGGTGTAATACGATTTTATCCCAACGTAATCTAGCATCGATTTCATGAAATTTGTCAATGCTTTACAATCTCCATATTTATTTTCAGACACATAAGCTGCAGAATATGGTTTTAATCCTCCTGTTTTTAGTGTGACGTTAATATAACGTGTAGCATCCTGAAGATGGTGATATAATATTCTTATTTTTTCCACTTCAGTCATTACTCCGTTGGTCAATTCATCGATCTTTTGTTGCTCAGACAAGGGAAGAACATTTATTCCTTCCAATAAACTATTTTGCCAATTGCCATAGGAGATCCAATCTTTCATGGAACCGACAGATTCATATTTAAAATTGACTGGAACGATAATCAGCGAAGGAACAAAAGTCTCTGTTGGCGCGGTGAATTTCTCTTTACTAAATGTATTAGTGAAACTTGCATTCCATTCATAAGTAATGCTCTTCCCCAAAGTATCAACTTTAGGTTTATCAATGAGCCTTGATAAATAGGATATAGAATAATCATAAGGTATAGTGAGTTTCAGAGAAGCGTATCTGGTTGGAATTAGATTGTCGATTATAGGATTCCAATTCTCAATTTGCAAATAATCATCCTCTTTACTTTCATAACTACAAACGATTGAGTACGGGTATTGATTATGAACAAGCGTAAACTCTTTTACGAAATCATCTTCATAAAGAGAAAAATCAGAAATCGCACTTCTTTGACTTATTTCACTGCTCTTTAATTTTCTCACAATATTACCATTCGCATCTTTAATACAAGCAGAAATCTTACTGACCCTGCTCATTTTTGAAAATGGAATGGATATTTCTGCATATTCTTCTCCTGACCTGTTATTGATTTTTATTTCTAAAGAATATTTTTTCGTTAAACTGGAGGTTGAAACAATTATTTCTGTTTTTTGAGAAATAAGTTCTGCGTCGTAGTTTTCAGCTCTAATGAGAAACGGAAGAAATAAAAGCGGTATGAACATTAGTTTAGTCAACATTTGTTTCTTTTTGGAGCAAAATCACGTTGCATTATTATAGAATACAAAGATTATAAATATTTATGAAAATATAGTTGTAAATATTCACATTTTACTACTCGAAGAGATATAATTCTTTCTCTACAGAAATGCCAAACAGGGCAAAATCGTATTTTACCGGATCAAGTGGGTCAAAAGAGCGAAGAGTTTCGGTCAATTCGAGAGCCGTTTGCCAATCGGTTTGTTTACGAGAGATCATTCCGAAATGGCGAGCGGTTCTATCCACGTGAAGATCGAGTGGACAGATAAGATCTTTAGGTTGTAGCATTTTCCAAATACCGAAATCCACCCCTTTTTCATCGTACCGAACCATCCAACGAAGAAACATATTCAGTCGTTTGCATGCCGATTTTTGAGCAGGGGAGGAGATGTGTTTCCGAGTTCGCAAAGGTGCATCAGGGCTATCGAAAAATGAATTGCGAAAATGCAACAATGCGGATTCTACATTTGTAACATCTTTTCCTACAAAAGCATCTTCCAAACTGTCGAATTGCGTGTAATGTCGTTTCAGAAAATCGACAAAATAGAGCAAATCTGTATCGTTGAAAGTGCGGTGTTTGAAACCAAGCAATTGCTTCAGGTCGTTGTCGGAAGATTGGGTGACAAATTGATGGGGATTGCCGTCCATCCGTTGAGCCAATTCGCGACATTTGTTGATGATGGTCGGTCGTTGTCCCCAAGCCAAAACCGCTGCAAAGAAACCCATGATCTCAATGTCCTGTTTTTTGTCGAAACTGTGTGGAATCGAAATTGGGTCACTCTCAATAAACGCCGGTCGATTATATCGATCGACCTTCTCATCGAGAAAAGTTTTGAGATCGAAGGAATTGAGTTGTGGCATCAAATTCTTTGCGTTTCTTTGCGTAAATCTTTGCGTTCTTTGCGGTTAAATTTTATTAGAAACTCTGCATATCACACAATCGCTTGTAATATCCGTCGAGTGCTATCAATTCATCGTGCCGACCACGTTCCACGATTTCACCTTCGTTCATCACGCAAATCAGATCGGCATTTTTGATGGTCGAAAGTCGGTGTGCAATCACGATAGACGTGCGGTTACGCATCAAGTTTTCAATGGCTTCCTGCACGAGGCGTTCCGATTCAGTATCGAGAGCCGAAGTAGCTTCGTCAAGAATCAGCACCGGAGGATTTTTCAGAATCGCACGCGCAATGCTCAAGCGTTGACGTTGTCCGCCGGAGAGTTTGCCGCCGCGATCGCCAATATTGGTTTCGTAACCCTCTTCAGTGGCTGCAATAAAATCGTGCGCATTGGCAATTTTTGCTGCCTCAATCACTTGATCGAACGTGGCATTTTCCACTCCAAAAGCTATATTATTGAAAAATGTATCATTAAACAAAATTGCTTCCTGATTGACATTACCCATCAGCGAACGCAAATCATGTATTTTCAGATTGCGAATATTGACTCCATCAATCAAAATCTCCCCTTTCTGAACATCATAAAAGCGTGGGATCAAATCTACTAATGTCGATTTTCCAGATCCGGATTGACCAACTAAAGCGATAGATTTACCGATAGGGATTTCAAGATTAATATCCTTCAACACCCAATGATTGTGGTATTTGAACGAGACATTTTTGAATTCAATTTTTTGTGAAAAAGGGTGCATTTCCACTGGATTCTGCGGATCAACGATAGTATTCTTCGCAGCTAAAATTTTATCTACACGCTCCATCGACGCTAATCCTTTTTGGATAGAATATACCGCTTTCGATAGGTCTTTTGCCGGATTAATAATGCTATAAAAAATCACAATATAGTAGATAAACGACGATGCATTAATACTGCTCGTGTTATTCAAAATCAATGTCCCTCCATACCAAAGCACAATAGCGATAGTCACCGTTCCCAAAAATTCACTCATCGGATGAGCCAGCGATTGACGGCGATTGATACGATTGGTTGTTCCTCTGAACAGATTATTTTGTTTCTCGAAACGAGCCTTGATTTTTCCTTCTGCATTGAATGCTTTAATGATTCTCAGTCCGCCCAAAGTCTCTTCGATTTGCGACATGAGTATGCCCCACTGCTGTTGACCCTCAAGCGAAGTTCGTTTCAATTTTTTACCCACCGTTCCCATGATGTATCCACTCACAGGCAATAAAATGAGTACGAAAATTGTCAACTGCCAGCTCAGCGCAAACATCGTTATGAGATAAACGATAATCATGATCGGATTTTTGAACATCATATCAAGTGAACTCATAATGGAGTTCTCGATTTCGTTGACGTCGCCACTCATGCGGGCAATGATATCGCCTTTTCGTTCGTTTGAGAAAAATCCGATGGGAAGCGAAGCTATTTTACGAAAAATGGCATTCCGAATATCACGTACAACACCGGTACGCAGCGGAATCATGTTATAAAGTGCCAAATATGCAGCTCCCGTTTTGAGCAACGTCATCAATATCAGAATTAATCCAAGCAACATCAACACCAAACTACCACCATGTTGATTGATGGTATCATTAACATAGAAGTAGAAATTGTTGATGAATTCATCTTTGAATGAAGTACCTGTTCCAAAAGGGATGTAATGATAAACCGATTGATCGATCTTAAATAGAATTTGAAGAATAGGAATAATCAGACCAAACGAGAAGAGGCTGAAAACCGTGGAAAGAATATTGAAAAGAATATTGAGAATAAGAAATCTCTTATAAGGCGGAACAAAACGAAGCAATACTTTGAAAAAATCTTTCATCTTAAATCTCGGTTAGAAAAGTTAATGGACAAAAATAGGAAATAATATTATTCTGTCGTTGTTTATTTTGTAAATAGCGATAGGTCCGCCATCAAACATCTTTATCTTGTCGTAAATTCCTTTAATCCAATTCGTTTGATAGCCAATGCTTTGTCGCTCTCTTCTATTTTTTTGTCATTCAAAACAATATGGGTTGAATGCTCTATTATCAGTGCATTTGCCTCCAGTTTCGGATTCTCGATTGCGATATCATCAAACACCACATTGTCGCATGATTGCAGTAAAATCGAGAGTGTAGGAGCATTCAATATCTGTACATCTTCTATCTTTACTTGATGGCAATTGACCAATAGAATTGTCATCGACATAGTTTGTATTTCGGTGCTATCTGATAACGAAATTTGCTTTACCCAGTTGTTTTGAGCATCGATTATTCCCTTCCCCGAAATAGCGATATTGGATTCACTTTCAGCATAAATCAGGGGAATAATTCCATTTTTTGCCTTAGTTCCAAAATAATCTTCTGCACGGGTGGAGAATTGCAAAACAGCACCTTCATCTAAACGAAGATTCACGTTACTTTTCAAGATAATGCTTGTAGTCGAGAATTTTCCTTTCGGAATAATGACATATCCGCCACCTGCCATGCTACAGTTTTCAATCGCATTATTGATGGCAAAAGTCGAAAATTCAGGACTGTTGGCAATGGCTCCATAATCCAGAATATTGAATTTCTCTTTTGGAAATTTCGTCTTCGGCAACGATTCATTTGAGCCGTTTTCTCTTGCCCAACCTGTATTCGACAGAATCAAAAATAGAAGAATAAGAGATTTGGAAATAGATGATTTCATGTGTTTGTAATTTATTTTATAGATCACATGGAACTCGCACATAAACATCTCCTTGTGTGTCAAAATTAGTTTGTAGTGCTCGTTTCATCTCAATGCCTATTTTATGTCAGTTCTTTTGCGGCAATATTCAGTTGATCCCACCAAGTCTCGCCAAATCTGCGAATGAGCGGTTCTTTCAGGAATTCATACATCACCACTCCCTCTTTACGCCCAAGTACTTCGGCACATTTACATATTTTCCAACGGTGCACATTCACAGCGGTGAATCCGTCGTACTCTTTCAGTCGCACAGGATACAAGTGGCACGACATCGGTTTGTAGAAGTCTGTTTTACCTTCGCGATACGCCTTTTCGATGGCGCATTTGCATTTCCCCGATTCGTCGTAGTAGGTGAACACACACTCTTTACCATGCACAATCTGTGTGACCAAATCGCCTTCTATGTCGATGTAGGATACACCTTCAGCTTCAATCAGCTGCTGCGATTCGGCGCTGAGATCCTCCCAGATGAGGGGTAAAATCTCCTCAATTGTATTCCGTTCGTCATAAGTGATGGGTGCGCCCGAGTCGCCTTCTACGCAGCAAGCACCTTTGCACGCATCCAAATCGCAAATGAATTGGCGTTCTATCAAATCAAAACTAATAATGGTATCGTCTATTTGAAGCATAAAAAACAAGCCCCCTCCCAGCCTCCCCCGAAAGGGGAGGAGAAAGAGAGCGGCATTTAAAAGTTATTGTATATTAGTTCAATGCACTTCCAGCACCCTCCCTTTAGGGGAGGGTCGGGGTGGGGCTTTAGTTTATCAGGTTTTTGCCTGTCATTTCGGAAGGGACAGCGATGTCGAGGATTTTACACAACGATGGAGCTACGTCTGCCAGAATTCCGTTTTCTACCGTCGCCGCTTTGTTTTCGGTGACATAGACGAATGGGACGGGGTTCAACGAGTGAGCCGTATTTTCGCTGCCATCTTCGTTCAATGCGTTGTCTGCATTTCCGTGATCGGCAATGATGATTACTTCGTAACCGTTTGCTTTGGCCGCTTCTACGGTGTCTTTCAAACAATTGTCGATGGCTACGACAGCCTTTTCAATGGCAGTATAAACGCCAGTGTGACCCACCATATCGCCGTTGGCATAGTTGCAAGCGATGAAGTCATATTTCTGTTCGTTGATGGCCGCTACCAAGTTATCTTTCACTTCGTAAGCACTCATTTCGGGCTGAAGATCGTACGTCGCCACTTTCGGAGAAGCGATCAAGATACGCTCTTCGCCTTCGAATTCGCTTTCACGACCACCAGAGAAGAAGAAGGTCACGTGTGCGAATTTTTCGGTCTCTGCGATGCGAAGTTGTTTCAATCCCAATGCCGAAACATACTCTCCGAGCGTGTTTTGCACGTTGTCTTTGTCAAACAAAATGGTCAATCCCTTGAATCTTGAATCGTAAGGAGTCATCGTGTAGTAATGCAACGGAAGTTTCTCCATACCAAATTCCGGCATATCTTCTTGCGTCAACACAATGGTGAGCTCTTTTGCGCGGTCGTTGCGGAAGTTGAAGAAGATCACCACGTCACCCGGTTCGATTACCCCAACCGGTTTGCCGTCAGCACCCACTTTCACGAGTGGTTTCACGAATTCGTCTGTCACACCAGCATCGTACGATGCCTGCATAGCAGCCACCATGTCGGTAGTCGGTGTACCAATGCCGTTCACCATCAGGTCGTACGACTCTTTCACCCGTTCCCAACGTTTATCGCGATCCATTGCGTAGAAACGACCGATTACCGAACCAATCTCTCCGGTTGTTTTCTTCAGTTGAGCCTCCAGTTGTTCGATAAACCCTTTTCCACTGCGCGGGTCGGTGTCGCGACCGTCCATAAAGCAATGCACAAAGGTTTTGTTTATCTCATACGCTTTCGATATTTCGCACAATTTAAACAAATGATCCATTGAGCTGTGCACACCACCATCCGAAACCAATCCGAGGAAATGCACCTGTTTGCCATTCTCTTTTGCATACGAAAAAGCACTCACGATGCCTTCGTTTTCCATAATCGAGTTGTCGCGGCAAGCGATATTGATTTTCACCAAATCCTGATACACCACGCGACCTGCGCCGATATTCAAGTGACCCACCTCCGAGTTACCCATCTGACCTTCTGGCAAACCCACATCTTCACCCGACGCCAACAGGTGCGAGTTTGGATACGTTGCGTTCAAATAATCCCAATATGGAGTGGGTGTGTTGTAGATTACGTCTTCTTTTCCCTTGTTTCCAATTCCCCATCCGTCGAGAATCAGTAAAAGTGCTTTTTTTGCCATAATGAATGTCTGTTATTTAGATGTATAAACAATTTTTCTATCTGAAATAATTCCTTGTTTTTGCGCTGCAAAGGTACAAAATTAATTATTCCAATCCATTACCCGCATTCGTTAAACAACATCAAAACAGCTACATCCACCCCTTTGTTCGTTTTGTTTCTGTTTTGGGCGCGCCCCTCGCATCCTCGGGTCGGGCTATCCGCTGCAAGTCCTCGCCCCGAAATACGGGGCTGTGGGCTTTCCGCTGCTATCCCTCACGCAAAAATGATAGCCTTCTTCATACAACAAAATACTCTTTTTAGTTAAAATGAACAGTTTCTTCGATTAAATTCCAAATAATGTTTTATAATATCATTTTTTTTGTTCGAGTATCTAAAATCATTTTATATTTTTGCATTTCTAAGGATTGAAATACCAGGACATACCTCGTGTTGATAGGTTCTGATGATATTTATGGAAAAATTACAGTTAATATTTACACAATATGGGTGCACCAAAACTACGTACAGAATCGCAATCTGAAAAGAAATCAGATAACCCCACCGATATACTTGATTTCTACCACACCGAGGAATTGATAATCGGTTTATGTGGTCAACTTGGAACTAATCTACAAGCAATAACAAAGAATTTGAAGGATATTCTAGGAAATGAATATGGCTATGATTGTGAAGAAATAAGATTAAGCGATTTTATTTTTAAAGGCGAAAACAAACCTATTTCAAGTGAAGAATATGAGCGGATTGTTTTCGGTATGGATCATGGAGATGAAATAAGAAGTAAAAAGGGAACGAATTTCCTTGCATCGTCTGCAATAAAAGATATATCAATAAAAAGAGCACAATCTACACCTGAAGAAAAACTCAATAATAGAGAATTTCATTCATGGAGGAAATGTTTTATTATAAATTCCATAAAACATCCTGATGAATTAAAGTCTTTTCAGAAAGTTTATGGAACAAGCTTCTATTTGATTGGTGTTTTTTCTCCTGAACACGAAAGGGCAAATAATCTTAAGGCTAAGATAAATTCATCACATTATTCAAAAATACCAGATTTAATAAAAAGAGATAATGATTCAAGAATAGATCATGGACAAAAGCTTCGCAATGTGTTTGTCGAATCTGATTTTTTTATCCGTGAACCTAAGGATGATTTAAAGTTAAAGAATAAACTTAATTATTTTGTCAATCTGATATTTGACTTTGGGGTTAATACACCTAATGCAGATGAAAATGCAATGTTTCAAGCGGCTGCGGCTGCGGCAAATTCAGCTTGTTTATCAAGGCAAGTTGGAGCCTGTATTACAGACAAAAATGGAAACACATTGTCACTTGGCTGGAATGATGTGCCTCGATTTGGAGGGGGTGTTTATTTAAGCACTGACGTTAAAGATCAAAGATGTTTCTGTGAAGGATGGAAATTGTGTACAAGTTCGAACCGAAAAAAGGATATGATAGATAATATCATTAATGACCTAAACGAAAAAGGGATTATAAAAATTCCAAAAAACCAAAAAACTACAGCAATAGCTGATCAAGGTTCAATTGTTCGTGATATTCTTAAAAAGAATGGCATAAATGACTTGACTGAGTTCGGTAGATCAGTTCATGCAGAAATGCATGCAATTATAGTTGGTAGCCAAAGGACAGGAGATAAAATGCTAAATGGAAAACTTTACACAACAACATATCCATGTCATAATTGTGCAAGACATATTATTATGGCTGGTATAGAATATGTATATTATATTGAACCATATAGCAAAAGTCTTTGTTTAGAATTACATAAAGATGCAATCACAGAAGATGAAGGCGATAAAGCTAAAGAAGGCAAAGTTAAAATTCTTATGTATGAAGGTGTTGCGCCCAAATCATTTATCAAATTCTTTCAATTAATTACTGATGATAGAAAAGAAAAAATTAAAAATCAAGATAAGAAGAACCTTAAACCAAAACATCAGGTACATCTAGAATCACTTCCAGAAAAAGAAACACATTATCTAAAATCAGTTGAAGAAAAAATTGGCATTTGAGAAATAGATATTATATTTGCAGATAGATTACAAATCGTAATTACAATAATACAAATGGAAAAGATAGTAAGATTTGATAGTTTTGATACACAGAAAAGTGTTAAGAAAGATAATCATACAACTGTTATTATCAATAAAGAAACAAGAATTATTTCGATTCATGCTAAAAATAGCATGAATGAAATGCAAGCTTCTCAAAAAATTCTTTCGCTATATAAAAAAGAATTCTAATAGATACCTAATGTTTTTTGAACACAAAAAATGCCCAATCTCCGATGAAAAAGATTGGGCATTTTAGTTTTATCAGTGTCTATCGATTCAATTCAGTGTCATCTGTGTGCCAAGAGGATTACACTTCAAACTGCTCCAATTGAATATCGTGACCATCCCACACGGCATACGAGAAAAACTGGATCCAATCACCCAGTATCACTACGCGGCTGGTGCGACTGAGCATCAAGTCGAGCATAATGTGTCGGTGACCAAAGATAAAGAAGTTGATTTCGGGTTGACTTTTCAGAAACTCCTTGGCATAAACGACCAAATGCTCTTTGTCTTCTCCGAGGTAATCTTTGTACTCACGGCTACCACTTTCACGACTGCTTTTCGACCAACCCAAGGCAAATGATATGGCGCCATCGGGATGAATCCAGCTAAACATGCGTTGTGCCAATTTGCTATGAAAAACCGTTCTAATCATTTTGAATGCCACCGAATTGTCGCCCAATCCATCTCCGTGTCCGATAAAGAATTTCTTACCGTTGAACTCTTTGATGAGTGGTTGGTGGTGCACGATAGCGCCCGTCTCTTGTTGAATATATCCAAAAATCCAAATATCATGGTTGCCAATAAACCAGTGCACTTCCACACCCATATCGGTGAGCTCTGCCAATTTTCCAAGGAAACGAGTGAATCCTTTGGGCACTACGTGCTTGTATTCGAACCAAAAGTCAATCATGTCGCCCACCAAATAGACTGCTTCGGCATCGTGCTTGATGCTGTCGAGCCAACGCACAAACCGTTTTTCGTTCTCGATCGAGTTCTTCAACGTCTTGGCACCAAAGTGTGCATCGGAGGCAAAATAGATTTTCTTTTTTAGAGTCATAAGTTTTTTAAGTCCCTCCCTTGTGGGGAGGGATTTAGGGAGAGGTTTATATTACAAAAATCCGAGTTCCAGTTTGGCCTCTTCGCTCATCATCTCTTTGTCCCAGGTGGGCTCGAATGTCAATTCGATTTCCACATCCTTCACTTCATCGATGCCTTCTACTTTGATACGCACATCTTCCACAATAAAGTCTGCCGCTGGGCAGTTGGGAGCAGTCAGTGTCATCAATATTTTGACGTTCTTTTCGTCGTCAATATCCACGTTGTAGATTAAGCCAAGGTCGTATATATTTACCGGAATTTCGGGATCGAATACCATCTTGAGCATCTTGATGATGCGCTCTTCGAGAATAAGAAAGTTATTTTCCATATTTGATTTGTAAGTGATTCGTTATGTGAGTAATGCTAATTGAGACAACAAAAATAGTCATTTAATTCCAACGGGAAAACAGTGGTTTTGTTCAGTCTGGATTGCAATCGCATTGTTTTTCTACAACTTTCCCTCGTCGGCATAACTGTAATAACTTCCGTCGCAAACAATCACATGGTCGAGTACCCGAATGTCCATCTCTTTGGCCGCTCGTTTTATTTTTTCGGTCAGCGAATCGTCGTTTCCGCTTGGAATTTTATTGCCGGAAGGATGATTGTGGCAGAGGATTATCGCCGGTGAAAGTTCAATCAAAGCCGATTTCAGAATTAATTTGACGTCAACGACCGTTGCTGCCACACCACCCTGACTGATTTTTACGCGATTGATTACCCGGTTCGATTGGTTGAGCAGCAACACCCAAAACTCTTCGTAAGGAATGTCTGCCAAAATGGGATGAAAGATTGCATAAACAGAGTGACTTCCCTCAATCTGATCCCGTTGCATTGCTTCAGAGAGCTTTCTCCGCCGCCCCAACTCTAATGCAGCCAATATTGTGATGGCTTTTGCTTCACCAATTCCCGAAAATTTTGTAAGATCGTTGAGTTGATATTTACCCAATTGATTGAGGTTATTGTCGGTGCTTTGCAGTATGCGACGAGATAGTTCAACTGCTGTTTCCCTGCGATTGCCCGATCCGATGAGTATGGCCATCAGCTCCGCATCACTCAGGGTGCCAGCTCCTTTTAGCATCATCTTTTCTCGCGGACGATCTGCTTCTGCCCACTCTTTTATCGATAATCTGTCAGAATTCTCCATTTCTAAAGTCGTTCATTATACATACTGGAATGTATACGACAAAAATAGCGAAATATTTAAAATAAAAGTGAGTTCTGAATTTTACTTCTTGAATTTTTGACTTTTATCAGAAGAATAAGTAATGAGGTCAATGGTAAATTCAAGTGGTTTATTTAACGGTTCAGTCCGGTGTTCACAATCCTCCATAATGCAACCACTGCATTGATGTATTTTACAAGGATCGGAGTGCACAGAAAGATTTATATTCTCTGGCATCTCTTTAAAAATAATTTCTTCGATTTCGTCACATATCACATGTCCTTGACGGATAGTATAAAACCACGGTATCGTCAGGTCACAATTGACATAATATGTGGCGCCATTCTTTATCATTTTAAGATTATGAATGTCCATCCAATAACTTTTTCTATTTCGAATAATGGTTTCTAACAAAAGATCCAACACTCTCTGATCGGTTTTATCCATCAAGTTTTCAATGGTATTTCGCAAAATACCTAAACCAGTAAAGAGAATAACTCCACCAAAAATAAAGGCAAGACCACTGTCGATCCACGAAATTTTGGTCACATAAAGCAGTATCAAGCCCAATACTAATCCTATAGATGAATAGGTATCAGATTGCAGGTGCTTCCCTCCGGCTATTAACGCCATAGAGCGATGTTTCTTGCCTACACGAATACTATACCAGCCCAATAAATAGTTAATTAATCCCGCAGCTGCAACAATAATCAATCCTATATTATTGAATTCAATTGTAGTAGGATGAATCACTCTTTTCAAACCTTCATAGATGATTAAACCACCTGCTAAAATTATCAACACAGCCTCCACTGAAGCGGAGATTAGTTCAATTTTTCCGTGGCCGAAAGGATGATCTTCGTCTTTCGGCTTGCTAGAAATATACAAACTGATTAAACTAATGACTCCAGCTGTTACATTGACAATACTCTCCATGGCATCGGTTAAGATACCAACTGAATTGGTTAAGAAAAAAGCGATAAACTTACCAATCAAAAGAATGGCAGAAAAGGTCAGAATCGTTTTCTGAACTGAAATTTTAATTTGAGCTTCGGTCACAAAGAATCGTTTTTAGAAATAATAAATACAAACTTACGAAGAAAAGAGATTGATAATCCTAAATAATGCTGTCACCTTATAAATTTGGAATTATTACAGATTAAATGGCACTAAAAAAGGCATCCTTTTTCAAAGATACCTTTTCATTTATTATCAGAATAATCTCACATATTTTCAATCTTGTTCAGCATTTTAATTGTTGCTTTGATGGCTGCCTCTGTTTGGTCACCATCCAGTCCACGAGTTTTGAACTCTATACCTTTGTATTCCCAAGAAATCATCGTTTGCACCAACGCATCAGTTCTTCCGCCTGGCGGAATACTCACCGAATAGTTTATTAACATTGGAAAATCGCGGTTTAGTTGATCTTTGTATATTTTGCGTAACGCTCTTACAAAAGCATCGTATTGTCCATCACCTCTCGCCGCAGACTCATAAGATTTCCCATTAATCTCTATTAAAAGCGATGCAATTGGTTTTAACCCTTGTGTCAAAGAGAGTGAGTAGTTGAGTATTTGAATTTTATTCTCAAGCACATCTTGTTTCAACACATCAGATATGATATATGGTAAATCTTCTGGCGTAACAATCTCCTTTTTATCACCTAATTCGATAATTCTATCGGTAATTTTACGGATTGAGTCTTCATCTAAGTCAATGCCCAATTCTTCTAAATTTTTTCGAATATTGGCTTTCCCTGACGTTTTCCCAAGGGCATACTCACGAGTTCGGCCAAATCTTTCAGGCAACAATTCGTTAAAATATAGGTTATTTTTACTATCACCATCGGCATGAATACCCGCACATTGAGTAAAAACATTATCTCCAATAACTGGTTTGTTTGATGGAATCCGAATACCCGCATACGACTCAACGATGCGACTTACATTGTTTACACTTTGCTCATTGATGTTGGTTTCCACTTTCAATTGATCGTGTAGAACTGGTATCACGCTCGAAATAGGTGCGTTACCCGCACGTTCTCCAAGTCCGTTTACCGTTACGTGTATTCCTTTTACACCTGCCTTCACAGCCGAAAACACATTAGCTGTAGCCAAATCGTAGTCGTTGTGTGCGTGAAAATCGAAATGAACATTCGGGTAACGTTCGATCATCATTTTGCAAAAATCGAAAGTATTATAAGGGTTTAAAACGCCAAGCGTATCGGGAAGCATGATTCGTTTCAACGGTTCATGTTGAAGGGTATCCACCAATTGAAAAACATATTCTGGTGAAGTTATCATTCCATTCGACCAATCCTCGAGATAGATATTTACATCTACATCGTTCGCTTTGGCTAATGCAATGGTTGCCTGAATATCTTTCAAATGCTGCTCAGGAGTTTTTCGAAGTTGGTGCTCACAATGATTGAGAGAACCCTTGCAAAGCAAATTAAGCACCCGACAACCAGAATCTTTTAACCATTTGATAGAAACACCGCCATCAACAAAACCAAGTACCTCGATTTTATCAAGAAACCCTCGTTTTGTTGCCCATTCGATGACTCGTGAAACGGCCTGATATTCCCCCTCGGAGACTCTAGCAGATGCAATCTCGATACGATCCACTTTCAACTCCTCAAGGAGTAGTCGGGCAATGCTCAATTTTTCCTGCGCTGCAAAAGAAACCCCGGAGGTCTGTTCTCCATCACGCAAGGTGGTGTCCATTATCTCTATTTTCATGATTTTACTAATTTGCCAATTGTATTAATGTGCCAATATGCCAATGTGGTCTGTACCGAATTCATTTTTAATCGAATAATTGGCACATCGAATAATTGGCGCATTTATTTCACTTCCCAAGCTTCAATTTTATCTTTATTGCTGAGCAAAAAGTCGATGTCGTCGAAACCGTTCAGCATACAACCTTTTTTGTATGAATTAATATCGAACGACTCTTGTTTGCCGTTGGCATTGTTCACGATGGTTTGTGCTTCGAGGTTCACAGTAACTGTCGCTTTTGGATCTGCCTCCATCGATGCAAACAATTCTGCCAAAAAGCCTTCGCTTACAACAACCGGCAAAACACCATTGTTCAACGCATTTCCTTTAAAAATATCTGCGAAAAAGCTCGAAACTACGACTTTAAGCCCATAACCTGCAATTGCCCAAGCAGCGTGCTCGCGGCTCGATCCGCTTCCGAAGTTTTTACCTGCTACCAACACCTGACCACTAAAGGTAGGGTTGTTGAGGATGAACGAAGGAATTGGATTTCCTGCTTTATCGTAACGCCAGTCGGCAAATAGATTGTCGCCGAAACCTTCGCGGGTAGTCGCCTTTAAAAAGCGAGCTGGAATAATTTGATCTGTATCGACGTTCTCTATCGGAAGAGGAATGCAAGTCGATGTTAATGTTGTGAATTTTTCCATAATTTGAGACCCCACCCGACCTCCCCCAAGGGGAGGAGATTCGATTTTTGGGATTATTTTAAAATTTGAATTATTGTATTTTGTATCTTCAAGCCCCTCCTTAGGAGGGGTTGGGGAGGTCTTTAAAGAGACCTCGGATCCGTAATCTTACCCGTTACTGCTGCAGCCGCTGCTACGAGTGGACCGGCGAGGATGGTGCGTGCACCTGGTCCTTGGCGACCTTCGAAGTTACGGTTAGAAGTCGAAACAGCGTATTTCCCTGCTGGAACTTTGTCGTCGTTCATTGCCAGACAAGCCGAGCAACCCGGTTGACGGAGTGCGAAACCTGCTTCAACGAGTATTTTGTCCAAACCTTCTTCACGGATTTGTTTCTCAACACCCCAAGAGCCCGGAACTAACCACGCGATTACGTTGTCGGCTTTTTTCTTGCCTTTTACGAAGTTGGCGAATGCACGGAAATCTTCGATACGACCGTTGGTGCAGCTTCCGAGGAATACGTAGTCGATGGCTTTGCCTTCTATTTTCTCACCAGCTGCGAAGCCCATGTAATCCAACGATTTTTTGTACGAGATTTTACCTGCTTCGTCCACGCTTTCGAGCGTTGGGATGCTTTGGTTGATGCCCATTCCCATACCTGGATTCGTTCCGTAAGTCACCATTGGCTGGATGTCTGCCGCTTGGTAAGTCACCTCTTTGTCGAATTTTGCACCTTCATCGGTTTTTAATGTTTGCCAGTAGGCCAATGATTTGTCCCACTCCTCACCTTTTGGTGCGAATTCGCGGCCTTTTACGTAAGAAAATGTAGTTTCGTCAGGAGCGATTAGTCCACCACGAGCACCCATTTCGATACTGAGGTTACAAACCGTCATACGCTCTTCCATGCTCAAGGCACGAATAGCAGCACCAGCGTATTCTACGAAATAACCTGTCGCACCACCGGTAGTTTGTTGTGCGATGATGTAAAGAGCCAAATCTTTAGCAGTTACCTTATCTCCCAATTCGCCTTCGATGTTGATGCGCATTGTTTTTGGACGAGGCTGAAGAATACATTGCGACGCGAGCACCATTTCTACTTCACTTGTTCCGATACCGAATGCGATAGCGCCGAATGCACCGTGGGTAGAAGTGTGGCTATCGCCACAAACGATGGTTGAGCCCGGCAAAGTCAAACCATTTTCTGGTCCAACGACGTGTACAACACCGTTTTTCTTGTGTCCCAATCCCCAAAGCGTGACGCCAAATTCGTTTGCGTTTTTGGTTAAAGTATCTACTTGGAAACGAGAAACGGGATCTTGAATTGGTTTGTCCTGATCGATGGTAGGAATGTTGTGGTCAGGCGTACAGATGGTTTTCTCTGGACGCAGCACTTTCAAGTTACGCTTGCGAAGTCCGTCGAATGCTTGCGGACTTGTTACTTCGTGACAGAAGTGTCTGTTGATGTACAATTGTGTTGGGCCGTCGTTTACCGAAGTCACTACGTGTGCGTCCCAGATTTTGTCAAATAATGTTTTCATATTAAAAGCTTTAGCCCCCTCAATCCCCCAAAGGGGGACTTTTTAAGAGCATTTATTGTTGGTTTATTATTTTTTATTAATAAATGAGACGCAAAGCATTGCGTCTGTACAATCGGTGGATTATTTCACAAATTTATTAATTGCATCGATATATGCCTCAACTGAAGCAGCAACAATATCGGTATTTGCACCAAATCCGTAGTAAACAGCACCGTCGTATTCTACTTGCATGTGCACTTTGCCCACGTCTTCGCTGCCTTTGGTCATGGCTTGAATCAGGAACTCTTTCACGACTGTAGTGCGACGAAGAATCTGTTTGATGGCATTCAACGCTGCATCTACAGGGCCATTGCCCGACGAAGCCGCTTCGAATTTCTCACCAGCAATATTCAAGCAAACACTTGCCACTGGTTTGATGCCGATTCCAGAGCTCACTTGCAAATATTCGAGTTTGATGCGGCTGTGCTCTTGGCGTTCTTTGCCTACTAACATCAACACATCGTCGTCGTTGATGTCCTTTTTCTTATCGGCTAATTTCAAGAAATCTTCGTAAGCAGTATCCAAAGCTTCTTTATCGAGGATTACCCCTAATACCTCTAAGCGATGTTTCAAAGCTGCGCGTCCGCTTCGAGCTGTCAATACGATAGAGTTTTCGTCGATACCTACATCTTTTGGATCGATGATTTCGTAGCTCTCGCGATTTTTCAACACACCATCTTGGTGAATACCAGACGAGTGAGCAAAGGCATTACGGCCTACGATTGCTTTGTTGGGTTGCACAGGCATATTCATCAAACTCGAAACCATGCGGCTCATTCCATAGATTTTTTTGGTATTGATATTGGTATCAATCAACAAGTCTTTGTGACTTTTCAAAATCATTGCTACCTCTTCGAGTGAAGTATTGCCAGCTCGCTCACCGATACCATTAATTGTGACCTCTACCTGACGCGCTCCATTCAAAACCCCAGAAATAGTATTTGCTGTGGCCATACCCAAGTCATTATGACAATGTGTAGAGATAATTGCATTTTCAATACCACTAACATGATCAACGAGATATTTTATTTTTGCTCCATATTCGTGAGGTAGGCAATAGCCAGTTGTGTCGGGAATATTTACGACAGTGGCTCCAGCTTTGATAACGGCTTCTACCACGCGAGCCAGGTATTCGTTATCAGAGCGACCGGCATCTTCTGCATAAAATTCTACATCTTCTACAAATCGTTTGGCGTACTTAACGGCAGCAACTGCTCTTTCGATGACCTCTTCGCGTGTAGAGTTAAACTTATATTTAATATGGTAATCTGATGTACCGATCCCTGTATGTATTCTCTTGCGTTTTGCAAATTTAAGGGCGTCTGCGGCAACTTCAATATCTTTTTGCACTGCTCGTGTTAATGCACAAATGGTTGGCCATGTTACCGCTTTCGAAATTTCAATCACTGAATTGAAATCACCTGGGCTTGATATTGGGAATCCTGCTTCGATAACATCCACTCCCAAATCTTCTAGTGCTTTTGCCACTTGAATCTTCTCAATTGTATTCAATTGACAACCAGGGACTTGCTCGCCGTCTCTAAGCGTAGTGTCGAAAATAAATAATTTATCAGACATAAATATACGATTTATACTATTTAAATTTTAATACAAGTACGAAAAAAGCCTTTTCCACTTAGAAGTGAGAAAGGCTTTCTGAACACAAACGCGAAACATAATCACACACTAAACTCACTTCCAACTGATTTTCTCAGTAGAATAATAATGCCTAGCAGTAAAATATTAGTTGTTAAAGCGTTCATTCGTTTTTTTTAATGATGCAAATATATACAAATTATTTTATAAACAAATCAATTCAACTATTTTTTAAACAATTTAAAGCGAATATATAAGTTTTTTTATCCTATTTGCTTTAATTTATCACATTATCATCTAATTTATTGACAAAACAAAACTTACGAAACAAAACACGCTTCAAAAAAAAAGTTGAAGCGTGTCTCTTTTTAATCATTAGGTATTGTTTCAAATAAATTCATTCCAATCAACTGTACGCATATCTCCTGTTTTGGTGAATTGAGTATGAAAAGCCATACAAGCCATCAGATTTTGAGGTGTATGTCCTTTTTGACCCAATTCGAGATAGTCCCACAACAATTGTTGGTATTGAGGATGTACACAATTTTCGATAATTTCGTGTGCTCGTTGAATGGGTGATTTGCCACGTAAATCTGCCACACCATTTTCTGTAATGATAATTTTTACTGAATGTTCGTTATGATCGACGTGAGCAGCCATCGGCACGAATGAGCTGATTGCTCCTCCTTTTGCAATAGAGGGTGTTACGAAAATTGACATATAGGCGTTTCGAGTAAAATCTCCCGAGCCACCAATTCCGTTCATCATTTTGGTTCCCACTACGTGTGTCGAGTTGATGTTACCAAAAATATCTGCTTCGAGAGCTGTATTGATGGTGATTAATCCTAAACGACGTACTACTTCTGGATTGTTTGTGATTTCTTGATTGCGCAACACAAATTTATCGCGGTAAAATTCGAGATTTTCATACACCTCTTTCATTACAGGATCGCTCAACGTTAAAGAACAGCCACTGGCAAATTTACATTGACCATTTTTTATTAATTCAACCACAGCATCTTGAATTACTTCCGTGTACATTTCGAATGCAGGAATTTCGGGATTATGACCCAGACCAAACAAAACAGCATTGGCGATATTACCAACACCCGACTGAATTGGTAGAAATTCTTTTGGTATCCGACCGGCTTTTAGCTCTGCGGCAAGGAAATTTGCCGTATTCTCACCTAGTTTTAGAGTTGTTTCGTCGAGTGGAGAAAAGGGAGAGACATTATCTGTCAGATTCGTCTCAACTACACCTACAATTTTCTTTGGATCAACTTTTACGACTGGTGAACCTACTCTATCACTTGGCTTATAAATTGGTATCTCTCTTCGATGAGGTGGATCAAGCGGCAGATAAATATCGTGAAATCCTCTTAATTCTTTGGGCTGATTTTTATTCAACTCTATAATAATAATGTCAGCAAGTTGGCAAACAGTTGGTGAAATTCCCACTGCCGATGTCAACACAATTTCACCCTCTTCAGACACATCTGCAGCTTCAATAATTGCCACATTCACTTTCCCTAAAAAGCCATATCGCATATCTTGCGCCAATTGAGAAAGGTGATAGTCGAAGTAGTGCGACTCATGGCTATTAATGGCTGCGCGTAAATCTTTGTTTGACTGATAAGGGGTTCTAAATCTCACTGCATTAGCTCTCGAAAGAGCTCCATCAAGTGTATCACCTGAAGATGCCCCAGTAAACAATCCTAATTTGAATGGATTGCCTTTTTCATGTTCTGCTTCAGCGATTTTAGCAATCTCTTGCGCTACTACTTTGGGACTACCCGCTGCAGTAAATCCACTAAAACCAATATTGTCGCCGTGCTTAACGTAAGTTGCAGCCTCTTCGGCTGAAATGAATTTTAATGCCATGTCTTATAATGTATATAAATGAATGCGTAGGAGTAAATTCAATTGCGCTGCGAAATTACAAATATTCGAGGAGAGACAAAAGATAATTAAAGAAAAATTTAGTCAATTAATAAAAAGTGGACGAAAAAGTCATTTTTTGAATTTTGACGGACAAAAAAAACCATCTCTACTCATAAAAGTAAAGATGGAGGAACTCAGATAGCGATACATTCAATATTTTCTGTTGAAAATTTCGGAATAAAGGAATGCTGTTTTTGCATCTTCTACATTTTCGAAACGAACAGACAGTGGAGCACTCTCTTCCTCAAATAATTCAAGTGGTTTTTTTGACTGATTCATACTGGGTTGACTATTATCATTTAATAGTTCAGGAGCTAATGTTGTATCTGTTGCAGCTTGTATAATTTTCTTTTTTCGTATTACTCGCACATTTGCAGGCTGTACGGGAGGGAAAAACTCTTCTTCCTCTTTTTCTTCATTTATGGGTGGAGTACGTTCCAGATTGGGTTGTTTCTTCTTTTTCCCAAACGTACTTATCAGCGACACAATAATCATTATGACTACATAAATCCACGAACTTTCCTCTTTCATTTGCCTCGGTTTTGATATTGACCCTAAAAGTAGGAAAAATTTATCAATATCCGCTTTCGTATTCATAAAAAGGGCAATGTGAAATGGCTCGCAATTTTAGTTTGTCGAAAATTTGTATCTTTGTGGCACATAATATTAATAGAAATATCTTTCTGCAACTTGCCTTTTACCGCAGAGTGAAAAATGCAGAAATACCAATACTTTGAGTTTGATGAAGCAAAATGTAATCATAAGCAAGCACCTCAACGAAGATGTAAGCAGAATTTTATCAGAAATATCTTTCGACAGAGTCTTTATTTTAACCGACAGAAATACTCATAACCTCTGCTTGCCACATCTGCTATCAGTCGATCGATTGAAGGATGCACATCAAATTATGATTGAGGCTGACGATACCCACAAAACGATTGAAGCTTTGGCGTCAGTTTGGATGGAGCTAAGCAAACATGAGGCTTCCCGCAAATCATTATTGATAAATTTGGGTGGCGGAATGGTAACCGATTTGGGTGGATTTGCGGCTTCAACCTTTAAGCGGGGAATTCAATTCATCAATATTCCGACAACTGTGTTAGGTGCGGTTGATGCTGCGGTTGGTGGAAAAACTGGCATTAACTTCAACGGTTTAAAAAATGAGATCGGTGTTTTTAGTCCAGCCGTAGCGGTTATTTTGTATTCTGAGTTTTTCAAAACATTGGATGCCACAAACATTCTGTCTGGATATGCCGAAATGCTAAAACATGGCATTATAAGCAACGATGAAGATTATCAAAAACTATTGAATTTTAATCTCGTAAACATTGATTTTGACCACCTCACTCAATTGGTAGGAGAATCTGTGGCAGTAAAAGAGCGAATCGTGCTCGAAGATCCATACGAACACGGCATCCGAAAAGCACTAAATCTAGGCCATACAGTTGGTCACGCTTTCGAGAGTCTCTCCTTCGAAGAGAATCGTTCTGTCCCTCACGGTTACGCCGTTGCTTGGGGCCTGGTTTGCGAACTATTTCTTTCCACTCTAATTGTAAACTTTCCCAAAAAGAAATTGGATCAGACCGTTGAATTTGTAAATCATCATTATGGGAAATTCGCATTCACACCACAAGATTATGAACGACTGTGTGCTTTGATGATGCATGACAAAAAAAATGAGTCGGGCATTATCAACTTTACAATGATGGGCGAAATTGGCGATATTCGTATAAACCAACAAGCATCCACAGAACAAATCTACTCTGCTTTCGACTTTTATTTGAAAAGTTTTGAGGGATAAATTAATTGACGTTTTTTTTAAAATTTCCAATTGGCAATTTCAAAAATAATTATTTACATTTGCACTCGCAAAAGCGGGGTGTAGCTCAGCCCGGTTAGAGTACACGTCTGGGGGGCGTGTGGTCGTACGTTCGAATCGTATCACCCCGACTGCTGATTATCAACGACTTACATTGACTTGTAGGTCGTTTTTAGTTTTAGTTTCTTTTTAATTAAACAAATCAATTATCGCTTTCCACATTTATTCGCAACACAAGGGAACACTATCGGCAATTTCTCTGTTATTCTTAAACGTGATTTTTGTTTGATGATTTTTGAGATTGTCAAAACCGAAATCGAGATAAATAGCCCAATTTCTATATCTTTGTTCTTGTAAAATAAAATGATATGAACCTATTCAACTATAAACGCAGAGAGACTTCTAACGTAACAGTGGGGAATGCTCCTCTCGGAAGTCATTTTCCAATCCGCATTCAATCGATGACCAACACATCTACAATGGAGACTGAAGCAACGATTGAGCAAGCTATACGAATCATCGAAAAAGGAGCCGATTATGTACGATGTACGGCCCAAGGAGTACGTGAAGCAGAAAATTTGAGAAATATTCGCGAAGGCTTGTTCGAAAGAGGATATGCGACACCACTCATTGCCGACATACATTTCAATCCCAAAGCGGGTGATGCTGCGGCCAAAGAAGTAGAGAAAGTACGTGTCAATCCAGGTAATTATGTAGATTCTGCTCGCATGTTTGAACAAATCGAATATACCGATGAGGAGTATGCGCAGGAATTACAAAAGATTTCTGATCGCTTTCTACCTTTTCTAGAAATCTGCAAAGCAAATCATACAGCAGTGCGCATTGGGGTGAATCACGGATCGCTATCCGATAGAATAATGAGCCGATACGGCGACACACCCGAAGGAATGGTAGAGTCGTGTATGGAGTTTTTACGCCTTTGCGTTGCCAACGACTTCTTCGACGTAGTTATATCGATGAAAGCATCCAATACTGTAGTCATGGTACGTTCAGTGAGATGGCTGGTAGAGGTGATGGAACGTGAAGGTATGAAATTTCCAATTCACTTAGGCGTGACCGAAGCCGGCGATGGAGAAGATGGACGGATTAAATCAGCTTTAGGAATTGGCGCACTATTGGCTGACGGATATGGCGATACGATTAGAGTATCGCTGAGCGAACCACCAGAAAATGAAGTACCAGTTGCAAAAGGATTGGCAGACTATATCTTAGAAAGAGAAAATCATCAACCTATCGTAGCAGAACAATCGCCTGATTTCAACTTCTTCGCTCCCGAAAAACGAATATCAGTTGCTGTTCAGGGCATCGGCGGCACAAATCATCCAGTGGTGATGTCATCCTTGAGCAAACAGACCGATCCTGCTCACGACTATTTGGTTTCGGTAGATAGAGTATTCGACAGAGAAGGCAATGAATTTGCGATTATTTCAGTAGAGGATCTATTGAAAACGAATTATACAGAGCCAGTATTTTTACCAATAGTGTACGATGAGTTGTCATTGGATGTATGCGAAGGGTTAAAAACGAATCCTCACGTTGTGGTGCTTTTACTTACCAATCATCTCAATGGCGTTGGAGAACAACGTGCATTTTTCCACAAATTATTGATTAATAAGATTACAAATCCCGTGATTATTGGTCGTCATTATGCCGAAAGCAAAGCCGAAACTTTGATGGTAAAAGCGGCTGCTGATTTTGGACCTCTTTTGCTCGATGGATTTGGTGACGGAATCTTTATCCTCAACAGTGGCGAGGTATCTGCTCAAGAAACACACTCGTTGATGTTTGGTATTCTACAAGCTGCACGGTTGAGAGTCAGTAAAACAGAATATATCTCTTGTCCGGGTTGTGGTCGTACGTTGTTTAGTCTAGAACCTACGATTGCGAAAATAAAAGCAGTGACATCGCACCTGACTGGTTTGAAAATTGGCATCATGGGCTGTATCGTAAATGGACCTGGTGAAATGGCGGATGCTGACTACGGATATGTAGGGGCAGGTCGTGGAAAAATCAGCCTCTACAAAGGCAAAGTGTGTATTGAACGTAACATTCCAGAAGAAGAATCGGTAGAGAAATTAATCCATCTGATTAAAGAAAATGGCGATTGGGTAGAAAAAGTATAATGACGAAAGACGAAAACCGCACCAAAGCCTTAGAAACAGAAAATATTGGTCGTTTACTGTTGAAATACTCCTTACCAGCTATCGTAGGGGTATTGGTGAACACCTTTTATAATGTAATAGATCGAATATTTATAGGGCATGGAGTGGGTGCTTTTGCCATTTCAGGATTAGCCATTACATTTCCCATCGTCATTCTTCAAGGAGCATTTGGCATGTTGATTGGTGTCGGTGCTTCTGCTCGTATTTCAATCGTATTGGGGCAGAAAAACAAACTTTGGGCTGAAAAGATTTTAGGAAATAGCATTGTGCTCTCTCTCCTATTTTCGGCATTGTTTATAGTTTTGATGCTAACCTTTCTCGACGAAATCCTCACTTTGTTTGGGGGTACTCCAAACACGATTCCTTATGCCAAAGAGTATCTTCTCATTCTTATTCCTGGCAGTGTATTCACTACATTGACTTACAGCTTCAACAATGTGATGCGCGCAACGGGTTATCCGACCAAGGCGATGAACGTGATGATAACAGGTGCTATTATCAACACGGTGTTAGCCCCGCTTTTTATTTTTGTCTTTCATTGGGGAATACGTGGTGCTGCAGTTGCGACGCTCATTTCAATGACAACTACAGCTGTGATAGTAATTATGCACTTTATTAAAAAGAGCAGTTTCCTACACTTTCGAATCGAGAATCTTCGTTTGGAATGGCAAGTTGTCAAAAGCATTGTTTCGATTGGCATGTCGCCTTTTTCGATGAATGTAGCAGCTTGTTTGGTAAATGTAATTCTCAATAATGCATTGCTATCACACGGAGGAGAATTGGCCATTGGCGCCAATGGCGTTGTGAATTCCCTTGCTATCGTGGTTATTATGTCAGTCGTTGGATTGTGTCAAGGTATGCAGCCTATTGTCGGATATAATTATGGGGCAGGCAATTACGACCGGATGAAGCAAACTTTGATGCTAACCATTCGAGTAGCAACTGTCGTGACTTCTGTAGGATTTGCAGTGGCGATGCTCTTTCCTCGCCAAATAGCGATGGCGTTTACAACAGATCGAGAATTGGTGAATATCGCGATTGATGGATTACGAACCGCTTTTGTATTTATGCCAATCATCGGATTTCAGATGGTAACCTCGAGCTTCTTTCAATCAATCGGAAAAGTAAAAATATCTATTTTCCTAAGCCTTTCTCGTCAGGTTTTGTTTCTCATTCCGATGATTTTAATGTTGCCTCATTTCTTTGGATTAAAAGGTGTGTGGATGGCGACTCCAGCCTCTGATTTTCTATCAGCCACGCTAACATTATCAATCCTTCTCTACAATTGGAAATCTATTGGCAAGTAGTCTAATTTAAGGTCCCAGAAGCTTTCGCCATTTCGAAAAGATGACTTTTATCACTCCATTGATTTTATAAATTTAAAATTATCGTTACTTTTGTCGGGAATTTCAAATCTAAATTGAAAATGAACAAAGTATTTTCTTATCCCCTTACGTTTGCAGCATACATCTCATTTATACTCATCATTTGCGTCTTTCACCCTATTCAATATATTAGCCTAAAGTTATTTGGTTATGAGGCTCATAAAAAAAGTGTGGATGTATTGAATTACTTTCTACTTCATGTTTTATTACTTACCTTTTCAAGTTGTAAAGTTGAATTTGAGGCAAATATTCCCGAAGACAAACCCATTATTTTCGTCTCTAATCATCAAGGGTTGTACGATATCATTGGAATCGCTTGGTTTTTGAGAAAATACCACCCTAAATTCGTGAGTAAAGTTGAGCTTGGGAAAGGAATTCCCAGCGTTTCGTTCAACTTAAAACATGGCGGTTCGGTTTTGATTGACAGAAAAGATCCAAAACAAGCTTTGCCTGTATTGAAACAATTGGGCGAATACATCGAAACCCATAAGCGTTCAGCAGTTATTTTTCCAGAAGGAACTCGGTCGACTACTGGCGCACCCAAGACTTTTGCTCCAAATGGATTGAAAATTCTTTGCAAATATGCTCCAAATGCTTTGGTCGTTCCAATATCGGTAAATAACTCCTGGAAGCTTTTTCAATACGGCTCTTTTCCACTGGGAATGGGTAACAAAATCGCCTTTACTGTTCATGCTCCAATAGCGGTCAAAGAGTTCGACTACAACTCACTTTTCGAAATGACTGAAAAAGCAATAGTTGACGGGATTGTCAACTAAATTTTGTTGCAGTAAAGATTTACAACTTCAAATCATCCAAATCAAAATCTACGTTATTGAGGATATTTATATCCACAAAACCCTTTATACCTTCCACTTTTCCTTTCTCAGTGAATTGCCAAATCGCCCACTCTGATTTTATTTCTAGCTTTGGCTTCTCACAATGATATCGAGCAATCATGAGCGGATAGGCGTTATATTTATCTGCCAAATGACGATTGAAAAAGTGATTTTGAGAATAGATGATAGGTTTCCGACCGAAATGCTCCTCGACCAACTGCACAAAACGACTCAATCGACTGTGAAACTCCTCTTGCGAAGCACCATTCATCTCCTCCACATCTATCAAAGGTGCAAGATCTTGCTTTTCGGTATCAATAGCTGTCAGGAAATTCGAGAATTGCTTTTCCGCAGGTCGATTTGCCTTAAAGTAATGATAACTACCCACCAACAAACCTTTGTCGCGTGCATTTTCCAGATTGTAGTTATAGCAAATATCGTGTTTGGTTGCGCCCTCACTTGCCTTAATATAGACAAATGAGATGGGTTTTTCAGCAAACTTCTCTACGCTGTCCCAATCAATTTGTCCTTGATGAACTGATACGTCTATTCCAATAACTGCATTCTTCGAAAAAGGGTAATCAGGTAACCCTTTCACCGCATCCTCTTCTTGATAATACCGAATAATCTTTGGAATAAAAATAATTCCCAAAACCGCTAATACAACCGACGAGACAATGATTCTGAATGGTTTCCTATATTTTTTCTTTAGTCGTTTTCTTCCCATAAAGTCATAAAAATTCCCCGAGCAATTCGTTCGGGGAATTTAATATTAATGCGTTATCCAATCATATTCTGATGTATAAAAACATCTGAATTAAAGGAAATACTATTTTTTCTTTCCTAAAAGCAGTTTTGCATATTGACGCTCGTTTTGCAAAATATCCACCCCTTTTTGGAATGTTTCATTTTCGGCATTCATTACTCTAAAATAAGCCGTCATATCAAATAAATCACGAGCCATCAGTGCCTTTAATTGTGTAGAAATAAGCGGTTTTGCTTTTTCGAATTGCGCGCTATCGGGTTTAATTTTATCCCCTTCTGCCGCAGTCACAAGTCCATTCAATATTTCATCGCTCACGTTGAATTTAGTCACGAAATCATCAATTTTGGGATAACTCTGTTTTAGCTCAGCTCTGTGCATGTCGATGTAGCTAATGGTAAATTTGTTCATCACGCCTTTTGCCACAATATCCCGATGATAATTGGTGTAGCGAGAAGTATCAATGGGCACAAATATGTCAGGCATAATACCGCCACCTCCATACACCACCCGACGATTCACTTTTGTGTAAGTTTTGAGAGAATCTGGGAAATGAATGCTATCTGCATGAGCCATCTCTCCCTTGTTGTATCTGTCAATCAAATCTTTACTATATTTCTCGATTCCATCTTCATACGGTTTTTGAATGCATCGTCCCGTTGGAGTGTAATAGCGTGCGATGGTCAAGCGAATCATCGAATTGTCGGGAAGTGGAATTGGGCGTTGAACCAATCCTTTGCCGAAACTGCGACGGCCTACCACCACTGCACGATCCCAATCTTGCAATGCACCAGTCACAATCTCACTTGCCGAAGCTGAACTTTCGTTAATCAAAACCACCAATTTTCCTTCGTGGAAAGTGCCTTTATCGCCAGCAAAACTCTCCTCTTTAGATTGATGAACTCCTTCGGTGTAAACAATTAATTCATTTTTCTTTAAAAACTCATCGGCAATATCGATGGCTGCTTTGAGATAACCTCCTCCGTTGTCTTCCAAATCAAGGATTAAACTCTTCATACCTTGCAGTTGAAGCGCTGTTAATGCTGTCATGAATTCATCGTAGGTAGTAGCTCCAAAACGATTGATTCGAATATAACCAATCTTTTTATTTACCATATAGGAAGCATCGAGACTGTAAATTGGAATCTTATCGCGAACGATACGGAAGTCAATTAAATCTGCGGTATTCCGTCGCATCACTTTCACATTTACCACCGTTCCTTTTGGACCTTTCAACCGCTTCATAATATCAGTGGTTTTCATCTTTTTACCGGCGATTGAGGTATCATTCACCATTATAATACGATCACCGGCCACGATTCCTACTTTTTCGGAAGGACCTGCCGAAATAGTCTGAATGACAAACAAAGTATCATTCAACATATTGAATTGTATGCCAATTCCCTCAAAATTTCCTTGAAGCGGCTCATTCATCTCCTTCACCTCTTGCGGATTCATGTAATTTGAGTGTGGATCAAGCTTTTTCAACATTCCTTCAATAGCATCTTCAGTCAGTTTATTTTCGTCCAGTTTATCTACATAGAGATTTTGAATGGCAAATTGAGCAAAGCTAAGTTTTCGCGAAGCAGCCGTTTGCATTCCTTGGGCGAATACTCCTGTAATGGATACAAGAAGTAGAGAGATATGGAAGATGATACGTTTCATATTCAAGTTTTTAGAAGACAAGTAAACACCAAAAGTTTTTCTTGTCCTTACGATTTGTAGTTTCAAAATTGATTGATTTTTATGGTAAGAATTCACTCACATCTCTACCGTAACGCATTAACTCACGCACAATTGTAGAACTAACATGCGCGTATTCGGGCTCGGTGATGAGCATGACAGTTTCGATTCCTGCTACTTTTCGATTGACATCGGCTATCAGTTTCTCGTATTCCAAATCGGTAGTAGTGCGTATGCCTCGCAAGATAATCTTTGCATTCTGCTGAACGGCAAAATCAACTGTCAAGCCATCATAGGCAATTACTTTCACACGAGAATCTTCACCGTAAACAGAATTGATTGCTTTGATGCGATCTTCGAGCGAAATCATCGTTTTTTTACTATCATTGACACCAATGGCAATGATTATTTCATCCAAAAACGACAAGCCACGGCGCACTAATGCATCGTGTCCTTTTGTAAAGGGATCGAAAGTTCCAGGGAATATGGCGATTTTCTTCATATTTTTTTAATCTAAGCGCAAAGGTGCTAAGATGCAACGATAAAGAGTATAATCTACAAAATCAAGCAACATCTTCTTCTACCACCAAATTATCAATGATAAAGTTTTGACGCTCCATCGTGTTTTTACCCATGTAGAATTCGAGAAGCTCTTTCACTAAATCCTCTTTCTTGAGCGAAACTTGGTCGAGGCGAATATCCGCTCCGATAAAGTGCTTGAACTCGTCGGGTGATATTTCTCCCAATCCTTTGAATCGGGTGATTTCGGGATTGGCTCCCACTTTCTCCATGGCCGAAAGGCGCTCTTCTTCCGAATAACAGTAGAAAGTCTCTTTCTTATTTCTTACGCGGAAAAGCGGCGTTTGCAAGATATAGACGTGACCTTTCTTAATCAAATCGGGGAAGAAATTGAGGAAGAACGTAATCAACAGCAGTCGAATGTGCATTCCATCCACATCGGCATCGGTGGCGATAATGACCTTGTTGTAGCGCAATCCTTCGAGTCCTTCTTCGATATTGAGAGCCGATTGCAAGAGGTTGAACTCCTCGTTTTCATAAACGATTTTCTTAGTTAAACCGAATGTATTCAGCGGCTTACCTTTCAAGCTGAACACGGCTTGTGTTTCCACATCGCGACTCTTGGTAATCGATCCACTAGCCGAATCGCCCTCGGTAATAAAGATTGAAGTTTCGTCTAAACGAGTGCCCTTGGTATCGGAAAAGTGCACACGGCAATCACGCAATTTTTTATTGTGAAGATTCGCTTTTTTCGCTCTCTCTTTGGCTATTTTGGTCACTCCAGCCATCGCTTTGCGCTCTTTCTCCGAATCCATAATTTTGCGGAGAAGCGTTTCTGCCGTTTCACTATTTTTGTGCAGATAGTTATCTAGCTCTTTTTTCAGAAAGTCGCCAATAAACTTACTTACCGACGGTCCATCTTTGCCCATATCTCGAGAGCCAAGTTTGGTTTTGGTTTGCGATTCGAAGATGGGTTCTTCGACACTCACTGCAACCGATGCAATTAGTCCATTGCGGATGTCGGCAAGCTCCATATTTTTAGCATAAAACTCTTTGATGGTACGAGCCACTGCCTCACGAAACGCAGCTTGGTGTGTTCCGCCTTGCGTAGTGTGCTGCCCGTTTACGAACGAATAATACTCTTCGCCATACTGATCGCTATGGGTAAATGCGATTTCAATATCCTCCCCTTTTAGGTGAATAATCGGATAGAGCGAATCTGCTGTAATATTTTCATTGAGCAAATCAGTCAATCCATTTTTGGAAAAAATCTTTTTGCCATTATAATTGATCGAAAGCCCTGTATTGAGGTACGCATAGTTGCGTATCATGGTTTCGATGTATTCGTCTTTGTAATTGTAATTTTCGAAAAGGGTATTGTCTGGTTCAAAGTAGATGTAGGTTCCACGCTCCGATGTATCGTTGAAAAGATCCGAATCTGACACCAACTTTCCTTTGCTAAATTCAGCCTTGCGACTAACGCCATCTCTAAAACCTTGCACAATAAATTTTGAAGACAAGGCATTTACTGCTTTGGTACCTACTCCATTCAAGCCGACCGATTTTTTGAAAGCTTTTGAGTCGTACTTACCACCAGTATTCATGATGGATACCGCTTCAATCATTTTGCCGAGCGGAATACCACGACCGTAATCTCGCACTTCTACTTTGCCTTCTTTTACCTTCACATCGATGGATCGACCCACACCTTGACGGTATTCATCAATACTATTATCTAGAACTTCTTTCAACAACACATAGATTCCATCGTCGATATGGCTACCATCGCCCAGCTTGCCAATATACATACCGGGGCGTCGGCGAACATGTTCCAGTCCTTCGAGCGTGATAATATTGCTGTCGTCGTATCCGAGGGTTTCTCCTTGCGGTTTATTGAGATTTTCGTCCATAATCGTTTTTGCACTTTAGAATCGCAAAGATAAGAAAAATCATTTCACTAAAATAAGAAAAATAGGAAGTATAAATTCAATTCGAATTTCCACCATTCATTCTGCTTTTTTGATTAAAGAAATTGAGATAAAAGCCAAAAACCATACCTCAATTTATTCTAAATTCTTTACGGGAAAGTCAATAATCGTGCAGCACCTTCATCGAGGTAGAATTCCACATTAGTGCATTTTTTGGCAAAATAGTTAGCGGGGTAATTTGCTGCATTAGGAGCATTGTCGAAAATCTCCTGCAATATCTTTGATTTACCTTCTCCAGTTACAAAAAAAACCACTCGTTTGGCATTTTTCAAGACGCTTCCACTCATCGAAAGTCGAACACTGTTGGTGTTTGGTTTAGGTGAAACGACATAAATTTCAGGCGAAGTATAAAACTCAGTTTGCCCTGGAAAAATGGAGGCAGTATGCCCATCATCTCCCATTCCTAAAAGAATCAAATCGAAACAAGGGATTCCATTGAGAAGTGGAACTGATTGCAAAACCTCCTTCGAGTAACGCTCCTTCTCAAAAGATGAATCGATTTCTCCCAAAATTCGATGTATGTTATTTTCTGAAATTGGCACATGATCTAATAAGATTTTACGGGTCATTCCATAGTTGCTTTCCGAATCTCGTGGATCGACAAAACGCTCATCAACCCAATAAATCTGAAGCCGCTGCCAATCAATATCTTTGACATAGAATTCGCGCCATACGTGAAACAGAATCATCGGTGTAGAGCCTCCCGAAATTGCCAAATAAAAATCGCGTGATAGCTCTTCATTGAGCCATCCAATTATTTGCTTAGTCAGCAAATGAGCAGCATCTAACGAGCTAATGGATATATATTTCTTCATCTTCCGTTGTTTTCCTATTATTCTCGTAAAGATAAACTATTTTGCGCAAAATTTTAGTTCAAGTTATTTCACATAAGCATGTTTATGCTTTTTTTAGTAAGAATTAGCAAGTTTAAAAGAATTCTTGCACACCAAAGTATTCTAAAGATGAATTAAAGATTATATTTGTTTTTTGTTTTATCAGAATCTAATATTATGGTTGAAGAATTACTTGGTTTCACCTTAAACGAACAACATTTTGCGCTCCCACTTTCGTCGATTGAGCGTGTAATTCGTGCACAAGAAATCACTCCGGTAAGTAATGCACCTGCCGCAATAGAAGGTGTTATCGACTATTACGGCGAGGTAATTGCAACCTTTAATTTGCGTACGCGATTTTCATTGCCCCAGCAAAAAATGGGACTCAACGACCGTCTCATTATTGCAAAAACGAGTAAACGCAAAGTAGCCCTACTAGTAGATCTTGTTGAAGATGTTTTTGTCCCCTTACTAGAAGATATCAATAATACCAAAACCATACACAATGGGTTACAATTCATGAATATAGTAAGAACAAATAGCGGAATAGTGTTGATTTATGATTTAGAGAATCTTTTATCGAACGAAGAAGAAATTGCTCTTCAGAAAATCATTGAAGAGAGCTCTTCGACTAAATAAGTGATAGAATGGGCGGAAATCACATGATTGAAATAAGCGAGAAGGTGCACCAATTATTGGGTCTGCATTTCCCCTCTACTCAATATGTAGATTTAGAGCGTCGTATCAAATCCGCTGCGAAAGAGTTGGGCAAAAGTGATCACTACTCGAGCATTCAGGAGTGGATGTCGCAGCAGAACTTCAATCACCAAGAACTTAATACCCTCTCGGCTCACCTGACAGTCAATGAAACCTATTTCTTCAGAGAGAAGCCAGCGTTAGATCTTTTTCAACAGCGAATTATTCCAGAGCTGATTCAACAAAGGCAACAAACTTCCAAAACAATCAGAATTTGGTGTGCTGGCTGTAGTTCGGGCGAAGAGCCTTACACATTGGCTATGATTCTGAAACAATATTTCCCCGAATTATCTGATTGGAACATTTCAATATTAGCTACCGATATCAGCCCCACCGCTATTCAGAAAGCGTTGCATGGAGAATACACCGATTGGTCATTCAGAGAGACAGAGCCGAGCATCCAAAATAAATATTTTACTCCATCAGGCAAAAACTGGATAATTTCTTCTGAAATTAAGAGAATGGTCTCTTTTTCATACCTGAATTTGTCGAAAAACTCCTACCCATCGAGTCTTACCGACACAGAAAACATGGATGTGATTTTTTGCCGAAATGTGATGATGTATTTTTCGCCGAAAGTGATTCACGAGGTAAGTGGTCGATTTAGAGCAGCAATCGTAGAAAATGGTTGGTTTATTACCAGTCAAGTTGAGTTGAATGATGAGTATTTCGGTAATTTCGAAAGGGTAAATTTCAATAGTGGTATTTTTTACAGAAAATCAAATGCGCCAAAAGTAATCATCACCAAACAACCGTCGCATGCCGTTTTGCCTAAAACAATAAAACCGAAAATCAAACCTGACATTGTCAAAAAAAGCATAGAAATACCTAAAGCGACAACTCGTATTTCTCCACCAATTGCCCCAAAGACAATAAAGAAGACAACTCCTTCGGCACACTTCAACAATGGCAACTACGATCTTTGCATCGAAAGTTGCATATCGTATATTGATACTGAACAACTTACGGTAGAGATCTTTACCCTTCTCATAAAATCTCTTGCAAACAGTGGTAAATTGAAAGAAGGAAATAAAATCATTCAAAAAATTTTCACTTCTCACTCTGCTACGGTTGAAATGTACTATATTTATGCCTCTTTTTTAAAGGAGCAAAACGAAGCTCTCGAAGCTGAGAATTTACTCAAGAAAGCCATTTACTTAAATCATGAGCACATTTTATCACATTTAATGCTTGGCGAATTGCATTTAAAAAGAGACAATATTACAATGGCAGTTAAGCATTACGACACATCCATTCAATTGCTTAATAAATATTCGGATGATGAAATTGTACCTGATTCTGACGGATTAACTGCTGGTGGAATAAAAGCTTTGGCTGAAAACATCCTAAACAACATGTAACTTCGATTATGATGAACAGTGAAAAAGAGATTCTACAACAACGGGCAAAATTAATAGCCATCCGAAGAAAGGACAATCAAGTACGCTCAGAAAAGCAAATTTCGGTAGTCGAATTTTTGTTAACACCCGAACGTTACGCATTCGAGGAGTCTTATGTCTCTGAAGTACTTTCGCTAAAAGAAATTACAACAATTCCAGGAACACCAGCTTTTGTGATGGGTATCATCAATCTACGAGGTAGAATTGTTTCCGTAATCAATCTGAAATCTCTGTTCAATCTGAAAGAGCGTGGGTTGACAGAGCTCAATAAGGTGATGATTCTCAAAAACGAGACCATGGAATTTGGTGTGGTCGCAGACTCAATTCTTGGCAATACAACCATCAGTTTAGACAATATTAGTGTACCGCCTATCACACTCGATAATGCTGGAATTGAATATATCACAGGCGTAACAAATGAAGGATTGATTCTTTTAAGCGCTGAAAAACTGTTGACTAGTAAACAAATTATTTTGAAATAGTAACCCAATAGACTTATCCCAATGAAAAAATTATCTGATTTAAGCTCAAAAACAAAACTTCAAATCGGTTTTGGATTAATTATTTCAACTTTTGCTATACTAGCAATTGTATCGTTTACCTGTATTTTTAAAATTGATGCTCTACACAAAGAGATTTCTACACTCGATCACATTTCTAGAATATCTGTGCAACTTCGGTCGGATGTCAACCGGATTTCTGATTTAACTTATGAATATTTAGTAATTGATGATGCGGCAAATCGCAAATCGAGTCTCGAACAAATTAATATCAAAAAAACAAGTGTAGCACATTTATTATTCGAAATAGACAGTCTTTTGATCGATTATCCAATACAAAAGAAAGAGATAGAAATACTATCAGCCAGCTTCATTACTTTCAACAAAGAAAATGAAACGGTCTTCTCAATGGTGAATGATGGAAAAATTCAAGAAGCGATTCATTTTGTAAAAATGAAACAAGACCCACTTTACGAAAGCATTCATGATCACTCATACAATATTGAAAAACAAATCGACCAAATTGCAGCTCAGCACGACCAAGAAAATGCGAGTTTGAATCAAACAGTTAACTTCACATTCATAATTTTAGGTATTGGCATTCTTATCATTACCATCATTTTGGCAGTTTCTATCTCTTCGATGATTACGATGTTAAAGAAAATTGCTGATGAGATGCGAAATGGAGTCAATGTACTTGGCACCTCTGCTGCAGAAATATTGAGTACCGTTACAGAAATATCGACTGGCGCGGCAGAGACTGCTACCGCTGTTTCCGAAACAACCACTACGGTAGAAGAAGTTCGTCAAACTGCTTTGGTATCGAATCAGAAAGCACTATCGTTGATGGAAAGTTCCCAAAAAGCAGCCAACTCGGTAGAAAAAGGGAGAGAATCTATCAATGAGGTGATTGCATCGATGAAAAAAATTGACAAGCAGATGGATTTAATATCTGAAACCGTTTTAAAATTATCAGAACAAAACCGCACCATTGGCGAGATCACCTCGAGCGTTGCCGACATTGCCGATCAATCTAATTTACTAGCAGTAAATGCAGCCATCGAAGCCGCAAAAGCGGGGGAGCATGGCCGTGGATTTACAATTGTTGCTCAAGAAATTCGCTCTCTTGCCGATCAGTCAAAGAAAGCAACCACTCAAGTAAAAGAAATTCTCAATGAAATAAACAAATCGGTCAATCAAGCAGTTGGTGTCACCGAGCAAGGAGCACGCACTGTCGAAGAGGGTCGCAACTTGGTTGCATCGAGCAACGAAGTAATCGAAATACTAGCCGATAATGTTGAGGAAGCAGCTCAATCTGCTATTCAAATATCTTCATCCAATCAACAACAAATGGCTGGAATGGAACAAATTGTACCAGCCATGGAAAACATCAAATTGGCGAGTGAACAAAACGTTAACGGAATAAAACAAGCTCAATTAGCTGCACACGACATCAATAATCTAGGTCAAAATTTGAAACTAGTCATTGAAAAATTCAAATTATAATTTTCAACATCATACCACCATTACAAACTTAAAATGAATTGCGATGAAACTAAAGGACATTAAAATCGGGAATAAATTAATGATAGGTTTTTCAACCATATTATTAATTACTGTCATCATTGGATACATTGGATACAAAGGGATGAAAGTGATTGAAGATCAACAAAACATCGTTGCTGAAAACATTCTTCCGAGCATAGAATCTTTATTAATCATTGATGAAGCTCAAGCGGTAATTGATGGAACTGAGAACGCTTTGCTTGCTAACAACATTAGCCCAGAAGAACAAAAAATTGCTTATGCACGTATCGACTCCGCCAAAAGCAGAGTGACCGCAGCATGGAAGATGTACGAATCGCTGCCCCAATCTCCTGAAGGAGTAGTGGCTTGGAGAGAGTTTGTCCCTGCATGGAATGATTGGATAAATCATCACGAAACATTCATGAAATTGGAACATAGTTTTAGAGTTACCAAGACTGAACAATCATATAATGCGATGAGCCATTATGATTTAGTATCAATTTCTGACCCATTTTATAAGGCAGAAACATTGTTAGCAAGAGTCATCGATGTGAATAAAAAAATCGCTGCTAATTCTGATTTATTAGCAGAAGAAGAAATTAATTCCGCTCAAAAAGAGTTGTTAATAGCTATTTTGATTGGCTTTATAGTTTCCATCTTATTAGGCGTCATCATTAGTCGATCCATCACTGTTCCACTATCAAAAGGCGTGAAATTAGCCGAAGCAGTAGCTGCTGGCGATTTGACTGTCACTATTGATATTGACCAAAAAGATGAAATTGGACAACTAACATCGGCATTAAAGACAATGGTAGATAAACTGAAAGGCATTACGACTGATATTCGAAACGGTATAAACATATTGGGAACATCGTCTGCTGAAATTTTGAGTACCGTTACCGAAATTTCGACTGGCGCCTCTGAAACGGCTGCCGCAGTATCAGAAACCACCACTACAGTAGAGGAAGTACGACAAACTGCTATGGTCTCAAATCAAAAGGCAAATACTTTGATGCTAAGCTCACAAAAAGCGGCTGATTCAGTAGAAAAAGGAAGGGAGTCGGTAAATGAAGTTATCGAATCGATGAAAAAAATCGATCATCAGATGGATTTAATTTCAGAAACCGTTCTAAAACTATCAGAGCAAAATCGCACCATTGGCGAAATAACGTCTAGTGTAGCAGACATTGCCGATCAATCCAATCTATTGGCTGTGAATGCAGCTATTGAAGCTGCCAAAGCAGGCGAACATGGACGCGGATTCACTATCGTTGCACAAGAAATCAGAAGTTTAGCCGATCAATCTAAAAAAGCGACTACACAAGTCAAAGATATTCTAAACGAAATAAACAAATCAGTCAATCAAGCAGTTGGAGTTACAGAGCAAGGTGCTCGTACCGTTGAAGAGGGTCGCAAGCTTGTAGAGATGAGTAGCGAAGTGATTGAAATTCTTGCCGAGAATGTAGAAGAGGCAGCTCAATCGGCTATTCAAATTTCATCTTCCAATCAACAACAAATGGCGGGGATGGAGCAGATTGTGCCTGCCATGGAAAATATAAAACTGGCAAGCGAGCAAAACGTAATAGGCATAAAACAGGCTCAATCAGCAGCTCATGACATAAACAGTCTGGGACAAAATTTAAAACAAATCATCGAAAAATTCAAGCTCTAATAGAAGATGGACAAATCACAAGAAAACTTCTTAAAAGAGTTGCTCTCCGAATTCAAAATCGAAGCCTCCGAACATTATGAGACCTTGGTTAATGGGTTGATTAAAATGGAAAGCTCCACAGATGATACGGAACAAGCAGCCACTATCGAGCTTATCTTCAGGGAAGTACATAGTCTAAAAGGAGCATCTAGAGCGGTAAACTTATTGGACATTGAGAAACTCTGTATGTCTCTCGAAAACATTTTTAATAGCTTAAAGAAAAAACAATCGACTCTATCGCCTCAGATGTTTGAGTCATTTCACAAAGCTGCCGATTTATTAAATTTGTTGCTGATAGACGTTAATGAGAATAAGACAAACGCTGGTAAATATAACCTTGGGCAAATCGTACGAAATCTGGATTTTGTACATCAGAATTCGCTCATCACGAAAGATAATGAATCTCAAAAACAACAAATATCCGTTTCTCAAAAATCTGTTGAAGAAACCATTATAGAGAACGAGGTACTTCAAGCAGAAGAGGTTATCGAAAAAGAGGAGACAATTAGACAATCTCCCGCAGAGAATCAAACCGTACGTATTTCAACTCAAAAGCTAAGCGATCTACTTCAGCAATCCGAAGAGCTAATTTCGATCAAATCAACGTTTGAATTCTACACAAAAGAGTTGCAAAATATTCAATATCAATTTGCGCAGCGATACCACAAAAGCGGAGATAAAAATCAGACACCGGAGAACGGCGATTGGGCTCTTTTTGTTTCGAATTATTTGGCTTCAGAAAAAAATTTCCAGAAAAAACACGAAGACGAACTCTATAGATTGGGAAAAGATATGGAGCAATTTCAACGTGTCACCAATCGAATGATTGACGAGTTGCTTCACGATGTAAAAACTACACTTTTATTTCCTTTCTCTTCAATGTTGGGTATCTTTCCGAAGATAGTACGAGATTTAAGCAAAGAGTATTCAAAAGAGATTGACCTTGATATCACAGGAGACACCATCGAAATTGACAGACGCATCTTAGAGGAGATTAAAGACCCATTGATTCATTTGATTCGCAATTGCATCGATCATGGCATCGAAACGACCGCTGAGCGACTGGCAAAAAAGAAATCTAAAAGAGGAAAGATTGAGATTAAAATCATTCAAAATATTGATCGTAAGATTGAGATACACATCACTGATAACGGTGCTGGAATTGACAAAAATAGAATCATCAATGCAGCAAAAAAAATCGGCATCATTAAAGAGGAGGATGCAGAGAAGTTAACTGACAAAGAGATTTACAGCTTGATATTCAGTTCTGGAATCTCCACCAGTCCATTCATTACCGATATATCTGGTCGTGGCTTAGGCATGGCCATTGTAGCAGAAAAAGTAACCAAACTAGGTGGTACAATCGATTTAGAAACTACACAAGGTGCTGGCACTCATTTCACCATTTCATTGCCACAAACACTATCTACATTTAGAGGTGTGCTCATTAAATCGAGCGAGCAATTCTTTGTTTTACCATCCTCTGTGGTGGAACGTGCTATTCGGATTGAGACATCAGAAATCAAGAGTGTAGAATCGAGAAAAACAATCTTACATAAGAATGAAACTCTTGCCTTGGTTGCCCTTTCTGACATTCTGAAAATCACCAAACTGAACAAGAAGAAAAGTGACGAAGATCACCTGCATATTCTCATACTGAACACTTCTCAACGGAAGATTGCACTCGTCGTGGATGAAATTTTGGGTGAACAAGAGGGCATCGTCAAAGATTTGGGAATGCAACTGCAACATGTCAAAAACATGGCAGGAACTACCATTCTCGGAAACGGTAAGATTGTACCGATCTTACATCCATCTGAACTAATGGACTCATCAACACAAGCAATTATCTCTACTGATTTTAGTAATGAAAATAAAAATGCTGCGGATGAAAGCATTCAAAAAAGCATTCTTGTGGCAGAAGACTCCATCACCATCAGAACATTGTTGCGGAATTTCATCGAGAGTGCTGGATTTGCTGTAAAAACGGCTGTTGATGGACAAGAAGCTTTTAATTTTCTACAAAACGAAAGTTTCGATTTAATAGTCTCGGATATCGAAATGCCTCGAATGAATGGATTCGAATTGACTGCTAAAATCAGAGAGAATAAAAAATATGTAGATTTACCAATTATTTTAGTCACTGCTTTGGAGACAATAGACGATAAGCAACGAGGTATGCAAGCAGGCGCAAATGCGTACATTGTAAAAAGCAGTTTCGAGAAAAGTAATTTGATTGACACCATTCAACGACTATTATGAGCCATAGAAAGATAAAAGTTCTAATCGTTGAAGACACGGCCGTTGCTCAAAAACTACTCAAAGGGTTGATCGATAGTGACGAACGATTTGAGCTGGTAGGGATTGCAGAAAATGGGAAACAATCCATCGATTTTGTGAAAAAATATTCGCCAGACGTGATCAGTATGGATATTCTGATGCCCATTATGGATGGAGTGGAAGCAACACGGTTAATCATGCAAGACTACCCCACTCCTGTCGTTATTGTTAGCAGTTTTTACCAGACATCAGAGGTAGATATGGCAATGAAAGTACTCGATGCAGGAGCCGTCACCATTCTACCAAGACCTTTTGGACCTGGTCATGCTCAGTTCGAAAAAACTGCCAAGCGGTATCTGAATACATTAAAAATGATGTCTGAAATAAAAGTGGTACGTCGAAAAATCGGACACAATACTCATCCAACTCCATTAAAGAGAGTTGAGAATCCATTAATATCAAAGCCAGCTGAACTCAAACGAATTCAAGCAATCACCATTGGGGCATCTGCTGGTGGACCCCAAGGATTAAGTACCATTGTTTCAACATTACCTATTGATTTGCCCGTTCCGATTTTTCTAGTTCAACACATCGATGCCAATTTCGCTGAAGGTTTTGCGGCGTGGTTAAATACGATGTCAGCCATCCCTGTAAAAATAGCCGAAAACGGAGAAAAAGCATTACCTGGTCATATTTATTTACCTCCTGGCGATCATCATTTATTAGTGAAAAAAGATGGTGTGATGGCTATTACAAAAGATGCACAAGAAAAAGGATTACGACCATCGGTCGATTTGCTATTCAAAAGCATTGGAGAAGTATATGGCAACAATGTGATAGCCGTTCTTCTTTCGGGAATGGGGAAAGATGGAGCGGAGCAACTCAAAAAACTTCACGAAAAAGGCGCTTTCACAATTGCACAAGAAGAGAGTAGCTGCTTAGTATATGGAATGCCCGGTGAAGCAGTAAAATTAGGTGCAGTAAACAAAATATTGCGCCCCGAAAATATAGTAAAAGAAATAGTCAACTTAATAGATAAATTATGATTAATACAGTACAGCTAATCCAAGATGGTGGCTACGTTTTAGCCGTTGAAGACTCATTGGTTCAAGCAAGAAGATTAGAGTTTTTCTTCAAAGAAAACCATATCCAATACAAGCTTTACACCAATGCTGAAGAGGCTTACAAAGCAGCATTAGTCCAAAAACCGGAGCTAATTGTGAGCGACATTATCATGCCCGGAATGGATGGATATGAATTCTGTAAAAAGGTAAAATCAACCGAAGCCTTGTCACAAGTACCAGTTATTTTGTTGACATCTCTACAAGATTCTCACGATATTATCAAAGGATTACAAGCCGGCGCCGATAATTTTATTACCAAACCATACACGAACGAGAACCTTATTTCTCGTATTCAGTACCTGTTAATCAGTCGCGATGTGCGCTTTGCAGGCAGTGCCGAGATGGTGATTGAAATGACTTTCCACGGAGAGAAATACCGGATTAACTCAGACAAGAAGCAAATTCTCGATCTTCTCCTTTCCGTATATGAGGCAGCCATACAGCGCAATGATGAACTAACAGCCATGAAAGCTGAATTGGAGACTGCCAACGAAAATCTAAAACAAGCCAATCAAGACTTAGAGGCATTTTCACGAACGGTCTCTCATGACTTGAAATCACCTTTGAATGGAATAATCGGTTTTGCTGATATATTGAAAATGCAACTGGCCAACAGTGAGGATGAAGACACAATAGATTATATCAATACCATATACGATTCAGCTCGATCGATGTCAAACTTAATCAAAGATTTACTCAATTTTGCTAAATCAGGAACCGTTACGATTGAACAAGAGCCAATAGACATTAGCAATTTGGCTGATGATGTGTTTCAAACATTATTAAAAAACACAGTAGATCGAAAAATTGAAATATCCATCGATGACAATCTGCATGCGAAAGCCGATTCAAAAATGATTCGCGTGGTTTTTGACAATTTAATTGGTAATGCAATTAAATACTCTGCGCAAAAAGAAGTTGCTAAAATAGTAATCGGCAAAAAAGATTATTTCGGTCACGATCTATTTTTCATCGAAGACAATGGTGCTGGATTTGATATGGCTCAAGCAGAGAAACTATTCTTACCATTCCAAAGACTACACAGTGAGAGCGAATACAATGGCACTGGAGTCGGACTGTGCACGGTAAAGCGCATCGTCGAGAAACACGGTGGACAAATATGGGCAGAATCAGAAGTAGGAAAAGGATCCACTTTCTTCTTCACGCTCGAAGGGTAGAAAAAAAATAAAACTTTAGATTTAGGCAGAAACATAATAAAATATGTTTCTGCCTTTTTTATGCAGCCTATAAAATTTTTAAAAAGTATTTATATCTTTGCGATAAAATTAATTCAGATGCGCAAAACTATCATTTTATCCATTTTTCTTTTCACCTCTTTACTATCATTTTCTCAAGATTTAATTGTTACGAAAAACGACAAACTGATCTACTGTAAAATAACAAAAGAAGATAGTATAACAGTCCATTTTAGAATGTCTTCCGACGATTTGTATCTCGATAGTCAGATAAAACAATCAGAAGTAGAAAACATCTGTTATAACTACAAAAAAATGGATGCCGAATACTCACCGACAGCAATGACCATTGGTGTTCTTGAAGGTGGAGGTGGATTGATAGGTGCAAATTTTGAGCTTTTGATGACAAAAAACATTGGAATACAGATAGGTGTTGGGGTGTTATCTTACGGTGGAGGTCTTACATTTCATATTCGTCCCGATATAAGAAGTCCCTATTTTGCATTCGAATATTGGCATCAAGGATTTCAAGACTCTTTTACCCAAAGCCTAATGGGACCAAGTTATGTTTGGCGAACAAAAGGTGGATTTACAGCACAAATTGGATTGGGCATGCTTATAGAAAGAAATCCAGATTGGACAGCAGGACAAAATTACCCACCCCTTATGCTCACCTATGCCATCGGCTTCTACGTTGCCAATAAATAGAAATTGAAATAATACATATATTCCATTGCTGAATTTTCAGTAAACCCCAATTAATTAATAATTCTTTAACAAAATCAATGAATAGGCCTTGATTTGATATATTTGTCATTATATTTCTCTTTTCGCTACCGCTGGTTTTACTTTTTTTTGGCGCAAAAAAAAGTAAACAAAAAAAACATTGTCGAAATAACTCCCTCAATCGTCCATGAATCCTACTACTACTAGAATAAAAGTTGTAGTTGGACTCACTCACTCTACAAGATTTCGACGTTTGGTATTTTCGTAGTGAAACGAAGATCCCGTTTGACGGGAGTGTTTGTCCCCACTGGGACTATCGATCAAGCATTTTATCAAATAGGATCCTTTTATTATCAAAAGAATTTCAAAAAATACAGACTTTTAAAATTATAGTCCTAAAATATCGGTTTCTACGTTGCCAACAAATAGACAATTCTTACTTAAAAAACAAGAACACTTTTCTGACCTTTTTGCTATATTTGTATCGACTTCGATATACAAGAACCTGTATCTCAACACATACACAATAGCACCATGAAAAAGACACTTCTAGCAACACTGTTGCTCTCATTCGCCTCATTCACTTTTGCACAACAGTTTTTCTCACCCGAAAAGATGGTAGAAACAGGCGTTTACTACTATCCCGAAGCATGGAATCCATCGCAATGGGATCGTGACTTTCAGAAAATGGAAGACATGGGATTCGAGTTTACTCACATGGCTGAATTTGCTTGGGCACAATTAGAACCCAAAGAAGGCGAGTACGATTTCCAGTGGCTCGACAAAGCGGTAGAACTAGCAGCAAAACATCACCTAAAAGTCATTCTTTGCACACCCACACCTACTCCACCGGTGTGGTTAACTCGCAAATACCCCGAAGTTTTGGTACAATTTGCCAACGGAAATCTAGCTCAACACGGCACACGCGAACACTATTCGTGGTCAAGCCCCAAATACCGTGAATTGACCACCAACATAGTGACCGCATTGGCAAAGCATTACGGAAACGACAAACGAGTGTGGGGTTGGCAGATTGACAACGAACCTTCTCACTACGGCGCAATTGATTATGGTACATCCGTTTTAATTAATTTCAGAACGTGGTTGCAGCACAAATACCAAACCATCGACCACCTCAATCAAGCTTGGGGAACTGCGTTTTGGTCGGGAATCTATTCCGATTTCAATGAGATAGAGATTCCCAATCCGAGTCGTTTAACAGCTGGAGCAGCAAGTTATACACCGTTAGTCGATTTCAAACGGTTTAGTGCAGATGAGTGTGCCGACTATATTTCCTTACAAAATAAGGTATTGAAAGCCAATATTTCTAAATCTCAGTTTGTGACCACCAACTTTATGAATCAAAATGGTGAGGCAGATCCATGGAACAACAAAGACCTCGATTTTATCTCCTACACCATCTATCCCGTTGCGGGATATACCTCTGGATTAGGCAATCAAGGTTTTAGAATGGGCGATCCGTGGCGTATTTCTTGGGCAAACGACTTTTTCAGACCACTAAAAGGAATGACGGGTGTAATGGAATTGCAACCCGGGCAAGTCAATTGGGGAAGTTACAACGCTCAACCCTATCCGGGAGCGGTGAGAGCATGGCTTTGGAATGCATTTGCTGGTGGTTTGAATTTCATCTGTTCGTATCGTTTCCGCCAACCACTCTATGGCAGCGAACAGTTTCATTATGGCATGGTGGGAACAGACGGCGTAACCGAACTTTCGGGCGGAAAACAGTACCGTCAGTTCATGGATGAGATGCGTGAATTGAGAAAACTATATAAAACAAATACACTCATGCCGAAGGAGTATGCAGCTCGCAAAACGGCACTCATCTATAACATGGATAATCAATGGGAGACCGATATTCAGAAGCAGACCTATTTGTGGAATCAATACAACTTTGTCACAAATTGTTATTCTGCAATTAAATCGTTGACTGTTCCAGTGGATATTGTGGGAGAAGATCGTGATTTATCGGGTTATCCCGTGGTGATTGCGCCGGCTTATCAGATGGTGGACAAAGCGTTAATAGAAAAGTGGACAACTTACGTAAAAAATGGTGGAAATCTGATTTTGACCGCACGCACCGGACTGAAAGATCGCAACGGACACTTCTTTGAGGCGCCTTGGGGCGATGCCATTTCTAAACTGATTGGGGCGAAGATTGAGATGTTCGACAATTTGGGAGCTGAACTATTTGCGAAAGTGAAACTTGGTGATAAAACCTACAATTGGAACATTTGGGGCGATATTCTGATTCCAGATTCCGAGACAGAAACGTGGGCGACGTATGCCGATCAGTTTTATGCAGGCAAGGCCTCTTCGGTGCATCGCAAGTTGGGGAAAGGAACGGTTACTTACATCGGCACAGTGACCAAAGAGGGTACTTTCGAAAAAGAGATCATCCAGAAAGCCTATCAATCAGCAGGTATTCCAGTGGAAGTGCAACCGAATGGCGTGATGGTAAACTGGCGCAATGGTTTTTGGGTTGCCACCAATTACTCTTCTGACAATGTGACCGTAAATATGCCCGAAAATGCGAAAATCATTGTTGGGTGTAATGAAATAGCACCAGCGGGGGTTACCGTTTGGAGGTAGTTTATTTTTAAAATTGTCGCTGGTTTACCGATTAATATTTCTATCATGAGTCGCACAATTCTATTCGTTTGTACGCTATTTATTGCCTTACATTCTTTTGGCGCCATCGCCCGCCCCAAACCCATCTCTGTGCCTTTTCAGATTGTTGGCAGTTACATCATTGTGGAGTTGAGCATCAACGGATCTACACCGCTAAATTTAATTCTCGATTCGGGTGTGCGCAACACCATCATCACTGAATTGAGCGCACAAGACAGCATTTTGTTGAAATATTCTGAGACTACTCACCTCAACGGATTGGGAAATGGCGATCAATTAGTTGCGCTTTCGAGCAAAGGAAATACGATGCAGATTGGCAAACTTGATCTTCAAAATCAAACTGTTTTGGTTCTCGAAAAGGATGTTTTCAATCTATCGAAATACACAGGATCGAGAATACACGGCTTGCTGGGTTCCGATATTTTGCAAGATTACGTGGTAGAGATTAATTACGACCGCAAACGACTGGTGTTTTACGATCCCAAAAGTTTTGTTGCACCCAAGAACTATTCGCCACTGTATATGAACATGGAGGGTCAGAAGATGTTTATCCAAATACCCATTACCGAAGCAAATGGAAAGACTCGCGAGGTGAAAATGCTGGTGGATACCGGAGCAGAATTGGCAGCTTGGTTCAGAGCACACGGCAACAAATCGCTGTCGATGCCAGAGCAAAAAGTGCGTGGATTTATCGGACAAGGGTTGAATGGAGAGATTACGGGTTATGTGGGTCGGTTGCCAGAGATTCGTTTTGGAAACTCTGTTCTGAAAAACTCCATCGTAACCTTTCCAGACTCTACTTCCATCGCCGATGTATCGTTCGAAGGAGAACGCGATGGCACGTTGGGCAGTCAGATATTGAGTCGGTTCAACCTCATCGTCAATGTATCAGCCAACTTGCTCTACATGAAACCAAATGCGAAATTCAAACGACCATTTACCTACAACATATCGGGCATCGAACTTTTTCAGCAGAATTTCTTCCTTCGAATCCCCGAAGTGATGATGGTGTGGGAAAAATCACCCGCTCAAAAGGCAGGAATCGTAAAAGGCGATCAGATTCTGGAAGTCAACGGACACAAAAGCTACGAATACGACATCAACGAGATACGCTCCATCCTCGAAACGCCCTCCCACTCGGTTCATCTACTCATTCTGCGTGGCGAAGAGCAAATCAAAGTAAAAATCCCGATGAAGAGTGAGATATAAAGAATTATGTCTCTTTCTTAATTTCAAAGCCAGTTTCTTATACCATAAAAAAATGCCACCGAATATCTCCCTTTTAAAGGAGAAAATCGATGGCATGAAGTCTGAGGAATGAAATAATGTCACATCTACTATTAACCTGAGTTCGGGATAAGAATTGCTTTGAGATGACAGACCCCCAAACCCCCAAAATGGGGGCTTTTAACGCAGTAGTTATTGCAATATTCGCACTCAAACACATTTTTCAACCTGTATTTCAATGATAAATGCACCACTCCTCCCCATTTGGGGCTCCGATAGCTATCGGAGGGGAGAGGTCTGAATGACAAATAAATGAACAATTTCCTTATCCCGAACTCAGGTTAATAATCAATATTATCAATAAGGTAATAAGGTTGATAGCGGTGTAAATTTCGATTTCTACTAAGGTTAAGACCTTATTTGCTAATTTTTCAACCTTAGTAGCCTTGTTAATGAGTCTAATTTAAACCTTATTACCTTATTTTTAAGTAGTTGCGGATTGCCATTAGCTCCGCTAAACGTTGTTTCCGCCTTGACGAAGTTTTGGCTAACATAAATGCGTCCTATTTCGTCATTCGATCAATTGTTCGACCCTTATCTACACTGCCCTGCGATGATCCAAAATAGAAGCTAAAGACCTGTGTAATGATGGCACTCAAAACACCTAAAACATAGATAATAATATCCTTTGCTTTGTCCGAAACCACATTCGGTTGAAATATCAATAGGTAGAAGAGGATAAATGTGAGGATGGTGGTACCCGTTGCCAGCAAAGCACTCACATTCTTAGAGAGCCACGATGCATTTACATTAGTCTCAACCTCGGCACTTCGTTTACGGGCACTATCGGTATCCGCAAACGAAGCTTTCTGTTCTTCAATAGTTAGATGTTGCATTTCCAACCGATATTGCATTTCTGCCTTTTTCAGCTCCTGCTCTATCTGCAAGACTTCTTCTTTCGATGTTGTCAGTTTATCGAGGGTGTTGCCCACGCTATCTACCAGTTTTCCGGCTCCGCCGCCTAAAAGATTTGATAAGAAACTCATAATATTGTTTGTTTTAATGTATAAATGTGAATTAGGGATAAGAACAAATAATCTACTCAATTATTGAAATAGCCCCCAACCTCCTAAAGGGGGCTTTTACCGACTACCAACTTGGAACTTTGCTACACCAAGAATGTTCCAAAAAAGAATCTATATCTCCTAATTGGCTCTAACTAAAGCCACCTTTAGGGGGTTGGGGGCAAGAAAGGTTTGATTTTTATGCTTTCTTCATTATCACGAACTCAGTTTATCGAGCGTGTTACCAACGCTATCGACCAGTTTCCCGGCTCCGCCCCCTAAAAGATTTGATAAGAAACTCATATTCTAATTTGTTATAATGTATAATTCTACTTTACCAAATAAAAAGTAGCATTTGATTATTATTGCCGTCCCATTTATGGGGCGGCGAGAAGTAGAGTTTTTCCGGCTTTAGCCAAATAGTTTTAGAATTTTGGCTAAAGCCAATATGCACTTCCAATTTTATCCGTCCCATAAATGGGACGGCAATTTATCAGGACACATAAATATGAATACTCTACACAAATACGGATGGCGCCAAACGAAAGCTATTTTAGTATAGTAGAAATCAAAAGAATTGAAAAACCCATAAATTTAGACTACCTGCACATCTTCACATAAATGGGACGGCAATGAATCAGGACACATAAATATGAATACTCTACACAAATGCGGACGGCTCCAAACGAAAGCTATTTTTAGTATAGTAGAAATAAAAAGAATTGAAAAACCCATAAATTTAGACTACCTGCACATCGTCACATAAATGGAACGGCAATGAATCAGGACACATAAATATGGATACTCTACACAAATGCGGACGGCGCCAAACGAAAGCTATTTTAGTATAGTAGAAATCAAAAAAATTGAAAAACCCATAAATTTAGACTACCTGCACATCTTCACATAAATGGGACGGCTATTTATCAGGACACATAAATATGAATACTCTACACAAATGCGGACGGCGCCAAACGAAAGCTATTTTAGTATAGTAGAAATCAAAAAAATTGAAAAACCCATAAATTTAAACTACCTGCACATCGTCACATATATGGGACGGCAATGAATCAGGACACATAAATATGAATACTCTACACAAATACGGATGGCGCCAAACGAAAGCTATTTTTAGTATAGTAGAAATAAAAAGAATTGAAAAACCCATAAATTTAGACTACCTGCACATCTTCACATAAATGGGACGGCAATGAATCAGAACACATAAATATGGATACTCTACACAAATGCGGACGGCGCCAAACGAAAGCTATTTTAGTATAGTAGAAATCAAAAAAATTGAAAAACCCATAAATTTAGACTACCTGCACATCGTCACATAAATGGGACGGCAATGAATCAGGACACATAAATATGAATTGACAACCCCTGTACATCTTCACTCCAATGCCCGACAAACCCATCCATAGAAGTACTTGCGGCTTTCGGGGCGTCGCTTCACGATACTCACATAACGCGCAATTTTAAGCACAGTGAATGCAGCCAGAAAATGATCAGCATCGAATGCGTTTAGTTTCTCAATTGTTTTCGGCCCAATCACGCCATCTGCTGTGGCTTCTACCACTTGTTGAGCCAGCGTGGCACTTACTTTCACTCCGGCGTTTACTCCAAAATCGAAGATCGTTTCGGCTACCTGTTGATTTGCAATTCCATCAGCGCTGATAGTATCCCAATAGTTTGTTTCATAAAAACCGACGATTTGCTTTTGCAAAACGGTATCTCTCTCCAAATTAGCAGGAAAGCCCGACTGACCTTTACAGATATCAATCCGAATCCATCCCTCCCACTTACTGTTTCTACTGCGAGCAATGCCTTTGTAGGTTTCGCCTCCCGGGTCTTGCGGGTCGTTTACATATCCGCCCTCGTTCTTCATCACTTTCTCAAACGCTTCTTGAAATTGTGCCATAATAAACTGATCTTTAATACATAATTTTTAAATTCATTATTCACGCTCTTCTTATTCATACATCATCAGAGTCTGCGGAATACAGCAAACTCACTTTCTACTCACCAACGCCCATTCATATCCAAAAATGAGGTTCTTTAATTTTAGTCTCAAATTCTCATCATTGTTTCCACTCGAAAGTCTATTTAGCAAATCACTCTTTAGATTGGTCGATGGCTCTACCGACACGCACTCCCAACCCTGTATCCCTTTTTTGGTCCAGATTAGATAAATGCCAGCTTGATTTGGCACATTACTTTCGACACTCGATTCTGTTAGAATCGCAAACTCACTTTTTTTCAGATTGATTGTTTTCATTGTATTGGTTTTTTAATGGATTTTTTATATGAAATGCCTTAATTTAATGCCCCTATATCCCCTGAAGGGGGCTTTTGCCGAGGTGGTATTATGAGAAGCTAATCATTGATAAACAAATATTTACAGTAGAATCTCAAAGTCCCCTTAAGGGGATTGAGGGGCTAATTTCTAAAAAATTAAGATCTTTATTCTTAAATCACCACCTGTGCGATTGGGCCTACCAATTCGGCGGTGCCATCGGTAGTGACGGCAGACGAGCGAAACCAATGTTTGGCGAGGGGAGTTAATCCCGTGATGGTGGCTGTCACTTTGCTGGTAGCTGCTCCTAATTGCCAATCGCCTTCATTTTCCGATGGAGTTTCGCCCACGCAATATTGCCAGATGTACGATTTGGCACCATCAACCTTTTGACGACGCAAAGCCACTGTGCCCGATTTGTCACCCAATTCTACACTAAATTCAGGTCGTGAACTAGGTGTAGCCTGTTTTGCCAGATTGAAACCTGCATTTAAAATCACTGCGCCATCGCCATCGGCTATACGATCGACGTATTTCGCCATTTTGCGCATCAAATCGTCCCACTCTGCTTCTGTTTGGTGCATCAGAGCGGTGGCTTCTTTACCTCCGCTGAGGGCAATAATACTGCGTTGCTCCAGCAAGTCGGTTTTGGCGTTTAGGTCTGCCAATGCGACATCGGGATTGACAAACTTCGCGTTGTTGGTCATTTTAAGCACTACATTACGCCCAAATTCACACTTTTGTACAATGGTAATGCGTGTGAAATCTAAAACTACTTTCTCTTTTTTCATTGTTTGTTACTTTTTTTGGTTCAACATCTATTTTATTGTGATACTATTTTTCTGTTAGTCTGAATTCGCGAAAAGAGTTGTTATATAGCTCTCTAACTGATTAAAAATAAGGTAATAAGGTTTAAATTAGAATCTTTAACACGGCTACTAAGGTTGACCAATCAACGAATAAGGTCTTAACCTTAGTAGTAATAGAAGTTTACGCCACGATCAACCTTATTACCTTATTGATTCTGCCTGCCGTCAGGCTGGTATTAATCATTGATAATCTTTTTTATCCCGAACTCAGGTTATTTCTTTAGTTTGTTGTCCTGTTACTGTTGCTTTTTGGTCTGTTTCAATTGCTTTTGCTCCTGTTACGGTTGCCTTTGCTCCTGTTTCAATTGCTTTTTGTTCTGTTTCAATTGCTTTTACTCCTGTTTCAATTGCTTTTTGTCCTGTTTCAATTGGTTCTTGTTCTGTTTCAATTGCTTTTTGTTCTGTTCCTGTTGCTTTTTGTTCTGTTTCAATTGCTTTTGCTCCTGTTTCAATTGCTTTTACTCCTGTTTCAATTGCTTTTTGTCCTGTTTCAATTGGTTCTTGTTCTGTTTCAATTGCTTTTTGTTCTGTTCCTGTTGCTTTTTGTTCTGTTTCAATTGCTTTTACTCCTGTTTCAATTGCTTTTGCTCATTTTCCGTTTTTTTGAGGCGGAAAGCAGACCGATGAATGCAGTCCACCTTTTAATCTATGTGCTACTTGACATTGCTGTGAATGATCGCCTTGTCTTTTGCTCGTCTTACTCTTTGGGGATGTTGTTCTCTCTGTGGTGCGAGGTGGTGCACCGATGAGTTCGTAACGTGCCTTAATGAGATGCGGAAAAGACACTACAAATAAATACAAAAAATTTCCGACATTTTCGCTTTTTCCCGAATTTATTATAGGTACATCGGGTTTTGAGCTCCTTTGTAACATACTGTTTTTCAGCTATTTACAATGGCGAAAAAATCGGGCGATAGGTACATGCCCAAAATGAGGGTTTTTGAGTGAAGAAAACAGCCCAAAACGACACCACTTAGCAACGCTTTTTCGAAATATTGAAAAACGGAACGACATAAGGAAGCTACCTTGAAAAGGAAGAGAAACAGCAATCAAATTCTCTTTTCTGACCCGAAAAGTGACGATTACCGCACGAGAGAAACGCAAGAGGCTGACCTCCCCCACACCGAAGAATATAATTCACCGCAAAGAATTTCATTCTTTTACTACTCTACCCAAACCCTAAAATCCACCTCTTACCCTAGAACGAAAATAAATAAATACCATCTGTATGTATTTCCCTGCCGTTTCTTTAAATATATTCGAACAAAACACTATTTTTGTGAAATACGAGGATATAGTGAGGGGTACTTACTAAAATCGGAAGGGTGTGTATATTATATATGGTGGGGAAACTGGGTTTGGGAGGAAATGATTGGGGATTGAGAGTAGTACAAACAAATATACTTGATCAAAAACTTCTGCTTTTCGTGAAGTATCATTTGCAAAAGAAGAAAGGCAGAGCCTTATAGATACACGACATAGGCAGATTCTTCGCCGTACGGGGGACGAAGAAAAAAACATATCACGTAGTGTGAAAGGAATTAAAAATAAAATATATTCAAACAGACGGCTTTCGAAAAGGTTTAAACTTCTAAATCGAATAAATTTCTGTGGATTCAAACCCGCACAAATTTCTAAAATTAGTTGTTTAAGAAAATTCCCTTTTGATTTACATGACTTAGAGGTTACAGATAATAACTATATATATCGTGCCTGCATCAATGAAAATGAAAAACCATATGATAGTATAGCAAGAATAAGCTATAATCCAAATCCAATGTATTTGTCAAGAGCAAATGTGAAAGGTCAACCGATTGGTTACTATACTTGTGCCCTTGATATTTCAATTATAGAAGGTTGTCAAGATTCACTTAGGAATACTAAAAACAGAAAGTTCTCAATGACTGTTACTAAGTGGAAAATTAAGAAAAAAATCGCTCTACAGATTATATCAAACTCACAGAAAACACAAAAATCAGGAACTGATTTAAATTTATATTGTAAAGCGACAAAAAATAAGAGGTTTAAGGAAATGCAAAGAAAAGATTATCGAACTTATTTTCTAAAAACGAGATTTATTGCAGACCAATACGCAAAGACAAATATTAAATGTGAAAATGATTATTTAGTCTCAGCATTGCATTCGAAGACTTTACTAAATCCAAAAAACAAGATTGATGGACTAATTTACCCAAGTGTTGGTTATTTCTATTATGGCTTTAATTACGCTTTTCCATCAATACTCTTTGAAAATAATTATTTTGAATTATCAGAAGCATTCCTAGTAAATGTTGAATTTTGCAATGATGACTATATGAAATATCCTATATGGAATATTTCAAGTAAAACTTTTGACTTTGATAATAATAAAATAAAATGGTAAAATAACGACAAAATTATGATTGTAAAAAAACAAGATTTTAGTGGATATGAAATGGCTTTGCTTTACAGAGCATTTGCAACTAAATTATTTACAAAGCCTAAAATAGGTGACATTTGGTATATTACACATAAGCAAGACAGTGGAAGCACTTTTTATTTCAACCTTGAGTGTTATATGCAATTGAAAAATGATATGCAATTTGCGTATAGTCAAGGTAAATTTTCCCAAAGCAATGCAAATATTGCCTGGATAAATTTAATTAATCGTTTTTTTGATGCAGAATCCGAAACTTGTGAGTTAGAAAGCAATTTAGACAATAGCAAAATTGCATTAACGGAATTGGAACATGTTCAAGTCCTTCAAAAAATTATGACTGCGCAACAAAGTACAGAAAAAAGAATAGGATCTACAAAACAAAAAATTATTAATCTTAAAGATGAGCAAAATCGTTCTTTAGAAGAAAATGAATTTAATAAAGATGGTGAATTATGTAAAATAGTAAATTATAAATTTTTAGACCAAATTAATATTGTAGAAAAGCGAACTATTGATATATCTGATTATATAAACTATTCTTATATTCACAGATACAAAAATGACAAAATCCTTGAAGAGTGGATTTTTATGGGTATGACATTATCATCAATAGATGAGTGGATTTATGATGATGGTGGTAGAATTGAAAAAAAGATTACATATCCATCTTATGGTTAAGCCTTAATCGTAGAAACTAGCAAAACCTGCGTCTACAAAAAAATAAATATTGAATAAAGAGTTATTACTACAACTTATAATGGATTTATGAATGTAGGACTTTCTAATCATATACAGAATAATAATGAATAAAGAAAGACAAATTGATCTAAGAAAATCTATACTAGAAATAGAAAACCCATATCCAAAAGATGATTTGATTTTGTCGTATGCAGATTTCCTGAAACACCGTGACTATTTATGTTATTATAAGTTCAATCCACGAGTCTTTCACAACATACTAAAAATAACGAATGACGAATGGGCTTCTTCAAACAGAATTAATAGACTTTCATTGATTAGCATACTCAAAAATTACATAATATCTAACAATAAAGATTTGACTCGAAAAAAAATATTAACTCCCGAAACAAGATTCTTGATTTTTGAATTATTTAGAAAAGTGTTTGAGGAAGATAATTACATTAGTGTCAAACAAATAGATGAAGCACGAAGAATTTGCAATAACCTCTTGATCAATGTAAATCTAACGCCAACTGAAGAACAATGGCTTTGTGAAAATATTGAAGTTTCAGAGCTTTTATTAAACAGAGTTCTTCGCTATCCTACCAAATCAAGAATTATTAGCAATTGGGCTAGACAAAATTTTGATATGGTGATTTCTAGAAATCGCAGAGCGGAAATAACGAGTTGGATTATTGATGAGAAGCCAAATTTTGAAATTGAAAATCAAACATTGATTGACGATTTTGAATTTCTAAATGCAATTGATTCGCTGACAATACAGAAATATGAAGAAGCACTCAAGTCGACTAAAAAGATAGATAACAAGATCGATATTCAGGCAAAAGAAAAAACAGAAATCACAGAAAACGATGAAGCTCGTGCATTATTAGAAACAAATCCAGAGTTTAGATTGTTAAATAATGCTATAAAAATGATTGAAGAAAAGTTTGGTCCTTTATCTTTATCTATCCGCAAGCATATTAATGATGATCTATTTAATCAAAATAATGAATTATCAAGTTTTGAAAATTCCGAAACAACTGCACCTGAACTAAAATTGACCAGACGGTTTTATGAAGTTGCAATGGACAGAGCAAAATATTATCCAGTTAGCATTCCTGATTTTGAAAAGTTACAAATTGACTTTTATAATAATCTATCACATTATCAAATTACTACAATGATATGGGCTATTACATATTCAAGACTTGACAACACCGTTAAATCTTCTCTTCTCAAAAAATATTACAACAATGAAACTCACAATACAATGTTTAAAGTGTGTAAAAAAACAAAAAACATGAAACTATTAAAATGGATGCTTGCTCAACAATAAAATTCTAATGTAAATTTCAGGATTAACAAGCTCCGTTCATCGTAGCGTACAATACACCGTAGTGCGGTCGTATGGCGAAGGCTCTGCCTTCGTCAGTGCTAAATGCAAAGCTCCGTTTTGCAAAATGAGCCTTAAATAAACACGACATAGGCAGAGCCTATGCCGAACGGAGGAATTTCTTAAGCTGTGAATAACTGCATAATGAAAAGCCACAAGTCAAAGACTTGCACCTGCGGAGGTTTGATTGATCTATCAACATAATAAGGAATGTAATGTACATAATAATCACAAGCACTATAATCACTATTGTCGGGCTGACTCTATACATTAATTATAGAAAGAAAAAAAAACTTGAATTAATTGCAAATAACGAACGCAAGGATTTCAACAACCGTCTCAATAATTTTCTTTCATCAGTCAATATTGCAAGTATTGAATTGCAAGAATTAATGTCAAAAAAAGAATACATTAATCATCTGAAAACTTATAAATTCAAAGCAAAATATCAAGATTTATACAACAGAATTCCTTTTAATGATATTAGCAAATTAGCTTATGAAGGTGAAACAAAGCAACAAATTGAAATCTTCAAATTTAGGTTTAATAATTTGATTGATATAATTGATAAGCGCAATCTTGATTTTATTGAAAGCGAATTAGAAATAAATAAGGTATTCTTTGATAATATTGAATGTAAATCTTTAGATAATCAACAAAGAAAAGCAATTATATTAGATGAAGATAATAATATTATTGTTGCTGGCGCAGGTAGTGGAAAAACGACAACAATTGTTGGAAAAGTAAAATATTTAATTGATAATTACCACATTAATCCTAATGAAATTCTACTTATATCTTTTACGAGAAAAGCAGCAGATGAAATGCGAAATCGTATACAAAAGAACATTAACGTTGGTATTGATGTAAAAACATTTCATAAATTAGGATTAGATATTATTTCAAAATCAAATAATGAAAAACCTTCAATTATTAGGCTTAGCCAGAAAGAAACATTAGAATTATTTGCCTCATTTATAGCAAACAATACACAAAACTCAGATTATTTTAATAGAATTCTAAACTTTTGTTTGTTTCTATTAAAACCATATAAAGAAGAAACAGAATTTGAAACAGAAAGTGAAAGAACAAACTACTTAATTGATCAAAAATATGAAGGATTAAAACTAATTGGAAATGAGAGAATAAAATATAGTATTATAAACAATCACGACCTACAAGGTTTAAAATTGATTGAAAAGAAAATACAAGGTCTGCCGGTATCATACAGAGAAAAACTTAAAAGTCAAGAAGAAGTATTGATTGCAAATTTCTTATTTTTAAATAATATTGAATATTCATACGAGGAAAGGTTTCAATATAAAACTGCTAGTACAACATTTGGACAATACAAACCTGATTTTTATTTACCTGAATATAATATCTATATTGAACATTTTGCAATAGATCAAAGCGGAAATGTTCCTAATTGGTTCAAAGGGGATGATTATTTAACAGCGAAAGAGAAATACAATAACGGTATTGCATGGAAGAGAGAACTATTTGAACTATACAATATGGAATTAGTTGAGACTTATTCCTGGGAAAAAAGAGATGGAATTCTACTAACAAATCTTGAAAATAAATTAAAGAAAAGAGGTGTTGTTTTCAATCCAAAATCAGATGAAGAAGTTTGGGCATATATGAAAAAAAACACTTCAACTGAGATTGAAAATTTCACAACATTAGTACATACATTTCTAGTTCTTTACAAATCCAATAATCTTTCTATTGAAAAACTAAAAACAATCGCAGCCAATAATAAAGACGAAAGAGCATTGGCATTTATTGAAATTTTTATTCCAATATTAAATAGCTACGAAATATATTTAAAAGAAACAGGGGAAATTGACTTCAATGATATGATAAATAATGCTATCATAGAAGTTAATAAGAAAAATTATATTTCCCCATACAAATACATTATTATAGATGAGTTTCAGGATATATCTCTATCTAGATATCTACTAATCAAATCCTTATTAGATCAAAATGCTGAAACAAAACTATTTAGTGTTGGTGATGATTGGCAATCAATATATCGTTTCGCAGGTAGTGACATAGGTATATTTACTGAATTCGAGAACTACTTTAAAACAACAATGATTCAAGGCTTTGAAAGAAAAACAGCAAAATCATATATTGAAAACACATATAGATTCGACAACCAGCTAATTAACACTTCAAGTAATTTTATATTAAAAAACACAAATCAAATTGCTAAAAATTTAAAAAGTTTCAAACAAACAGAAAAAAAACCTATCACAATTCTTAAATATGATTTCAATTCTAGCATTATTAATCCGCTTCATATAGCTTTAGACTCCATTTCAACAATTGTTAATTCGAAAGAAACTACAATTCTATTACTTGGTAGATATGAACATGAAATTAAGGAAATTAAAGAAAAAAGCAGATTGAAATTTAATTTTAATCAAAATTCAAAAGAAATTAAAATTACTCATCCGCAATATCCTCATTTTAAGATTGATTTTCTTACGGTTCATTCCGCAAAAGGGCTAGAGGCTGATTTTGTTATAATATTAAATGGGAATGCGGGTAAATATGGATTTCCTTCTGAAATTTCAGATGACCCATTATTAAATTTTTTACTATCAAAGTCCGATCAATTTCCAAATGGGGAAGAACGAAGAGTTTTTTATGTGGCTTTAACACGCGCAAAAGAACATATTTACATTTTAACAAATAATGAAACCCGATCCAAATTTATAGATGAAATTGAAGTCGATGAAAAGATTGAAAAAAAACACTGTAATTGGTGTGATAATGGCATTCTGATTGAAAGGAAAGGACCTTTTGGTTATTTTTATGCTTGTAGCAACATTCATTATTGCAATTACAGCTGTAAGATTGCACCCTCGGACTTTATAGAAAAAGCAGACAGCTTCTATAAAGAAAAGAATTACAGTCAAGCTATTGCATATTATACTAAAGCTTTGGAAAATGATAATAATAATTATTTATCATATTATAATAGGGGTAGATGTTTTGAGGAAAGTGGTGATAAAGTTGAGGCCTTGAGTGATTATAATCAATCAATTATATTAAATGATAAAAATTCCAGCTCATATTATTGGAGAGGAAGCGTGCATTATGATATGAATAATTATACCAATGCATTATCTGATTGGCAAAAAGCAGATGAAATTAATCCTCAAAATAAAAGCACATTATATTGGTTAGCAAAAACTCAATTCAAGTTAGGTCAAATAGATTTATCAATTGAGTACATAAACAGATATATTGAAAAAAATTCAAATGATAAAGAAGCATACGTATTTCGAGGTGTATGTTGTGCGAAAAAACAACTTTATAACAGTGCTTTTAACGATTGGCAGACAGCAAAGAATTTAGGAAGCAGTAATATCGATTATTATCTAAATCATTACAATGTAAATAAGGATAGTAAAGATTATACAAAAGAAATTATAATAGATAGTACAGATATCAATGTAAAATATAATGCAATAAGCAATGCAATAATTAAAAACCAACTAATTCAATTTTCATATCAGAAATCAAATCTATTTAGCAATGGAGCATCGAGTAAAAGAACGATAAAACCATTACTATTTGAACAAGTGGGTGTCTCTGAATCTCTTTGTGTTAAGGGGTATTGTTATATGAGGAATGAGGATAGAGTATTTTCATTGGAAAGAATTACCAATTTGATCATCAACCCCTCAAAAATCGATTTTTGGGAACAATAGAACGAACACTTAACAATACAACTTAAAACCCACTCAAATAATCGACTAACTTATCGGCATTCGACAGATTGAGTTTGTTACGCAATCGTGTGCGGCGGGTACGCATCGAATCGAGTTTTACATCCATCACAGACGCCATCATACCGGTGTCGAATCCGGCAAGGAGAAGACAACAGATCAAGATATCTTGTTGCGTGAGACTGGGGAATTGTGCGTTCAACCGATGTGAGATGTCGTTGTACTCCAAATCCATGCAAGCAATCAGCTCGTCGTAGAAAGTGGCTTTCGAATCGTCCGCTTTACCGCTTGCCGATGTGGGTCTTTGGATGGCATTTTTGCGATGGTGTTCAATATTGAGCATCACTATATTTTGCAGCTTCGCTTGCTTTTCGAGAATCAGGTTGTTTTCGTGTTCTTTCTCGAATTTCAATTTCTCTGTCTTCACCAACGATTTCTCTACCGCTAACAATTTTGCCTGTACGATTAACTCTTCACGCTTCACCTTCAGCCGCCACAACGTAAACAGTAAACCAAAAGCAATCAACACGAATAATGCCAACAGGAGATAAAAATTCTTTTGTTTGTTTTGAATCTCTAGCTCTTGATTGGCAATTTGCAAACCCTGATACTTGTATTTCTTCTCGAGACCGGCAAAACTCTCTTTAAGTTTATACTCATAAAGTGAATCGTTAGCTGAATTTACTCTTTTAGCAAATAAAAGAGCATTTGATATATTCTTCTCCTTTTCGTTTATCAACATCTGCAATTCATAATAATGAGGAGCTAATTCTTTTACAATTCTAACTTTTTTCAAATTCACTCTCGCAGAATCGACCATTCCTAATTCCAAATATACATTCGCAACTAGAAGCCACTTATTACTATCATACAAATCGATACCAGTTTGTGGAACTTTTGAAAAATATTCCAATGCTTTCTCATAAGACTTAACTTTAAAATAACCAGATCCCAAGTTGCGGTATATCGCAGAAAGTATATTTGTATCTTCTGTTTTTTTCGAATATTTCTCAGCTAATTGAAAATAATACATCGCACTATCAAATTTCTCCATCTTTCGAAAATTCTCTCCAATACTCAGCAAAACTAACGAACTATTATAAATATCTTTTTGCGGATTCAACGAATGGAATGTATATTTATAATAACAGATAGAACTATCATACTGATTCTGTGAACTATACATTAATGCTATATCGGCATATACTAATCCACATAGTTTCAGATTCTTTGATTTTTCAGAGAAATCCTGGGCTTTAAGCAAGCGACTCGCCTGATCCTTTACATTACCACAATTCTGAGCTGTGCGTGCATAAAAGAACCAAGCATATCCTGCTCGTTTGGGGTCATCATTTCCAAAATAGCTTGCGGCAATGGCCGAGAGTGAATCAGATTGAAGTTTAATTTCGTTTTTATCCAACGCATGGCTCATCAACAAGGCATAAAGTGCTTTGTTTTCGCTACGGTATATCTTGTTAGCAGGAATGCGTTGCAGGATATGCAAAGAGGAATCGGGCGCACTCTCCATCAACCGATCGGCAAGCTGCAAATCGGCATTGTACTGCGTGCAGGCCACCAACACGAGGGAGAGAATAAGGTATGGAATCCGTTTGAACATCAAATAGTGGGGATTGATGTTGCAAAGATAGAAAAAATAGGGGATGAGGGAATGAGGGAACTTAAGGTAACGAATAGTTTTTCGTAAGTCCCAGCGGGGACAAATACAAATTCCAAACTATCGAAAAGCTGTAGAGTGAGTAGTCCATCTACAACTTACAGCAAAGCAAACAAATATTGTATGGACGAGCGAGCGAGTTCTTTTCGATGAAGCATTTTTTGCTTACTTTTTTTTGCATGAAAAAAAGTAAGTCCCGCGGAAGGCGGAATATTTAATGAGTCTGCGAGTACAAGTTAATTTGCTAAGGTTGTTCCGACGACCAAGATATGAATAATACTCTAAAATTCATATTGTCGGATTGCAAATCCATCTCGTATCCAATAAGGCGGATTACAAATCCGCCTTGACGAAGAATTGAAAATCAGCGGAGCTAATAAGGGGCAAAGATTGTCAAACGGGATATACTATCCGCTTTTGCTACCTACATTGAATAAGATCAGTTACTCCCTGAAAATTTCACTTAACAATTTATCTTGCTCTGTTTCATTTTCCTCAGAATACACTTCCCACTTAGCAATGATTTTTCCAGTTTTGTCAATCAATATGTATATGGGGACTCCTCCATCCGTTGGGTATTTCTGAACAATATCTTCTTTATTTACATATTCATCATTGTACTTTTTGAGGTTTTGCACACCAAGTACCTGAATCCATTCAGATAAATGAAATTTTTCAATTGAGGCAAGCCATTGCTCTTTATCTCGATCCACCGAAACACCTATTATTTGTAATCCTTTGCTATAATAAAGTTTGTGCAGTTTTTTCAAATGCGCCATTCCTTCGATACACGGCGAACACCAGCTTGCCCAAAAATCAAGCAAGACATAATTCTTGTTTCGAAAACTCGAAAGAGATATAACTTTTCCATTAAAATCAGAAATCTTAAAATCTGGAGCAATTGAACCAATAGATGTATTAGTCTTCATTTGAATATATTCCATAAGTTCGATTGTCTTTTGATAAGCTTTAACTTTTGGAGATAATCTTTCGAGAATTGTTTTCGCCGTGTCAATCGAAATATAACCTCGAGAAAGATAAATACTAAATAAATTGGAAACTATTGGATAAGATGAATTTCTATTTGATCGAACGGCATCAACCATAATCTTGGCCAACGAATTAAAAGTTGAATCACGTTGGCGTAAAAACATATCTTTCTCAATGGAAAGTTCCGTCAAACTCTGATTAGCCTTCTGTAAACTATCAAGTTTTTTATCAATTAAGTGTAACTGTAATGTGTTTCGTTCTAAACGCTGATCATATTTTTCTTTTGCAATTTTCAGTTTGTTACATTCTAATTGAGTCTTTGACCCTATTAGGTTAAACTTGTCTGGTTGTTTGTAAGACATATTCAATGTCATAACTGTTGGTTCAATATATAATATTGTTTTAACATCAGCAATCTTCAACTCAGCCTCAACTGGCTCTTTCAAATATCCTTTTATCAGAAATTTTCCTTTTTTAATTGGAGCTGTTAATTTTACCTGCTCAGATTTTTGTCGTTCAAATTTCCAGTAAGATAATTCAGCAACACCAGACGATCCCATTTTAATATTTCCATTCAAAACAAAAAGTTGAGAATAAGAATAGGTACCAACTAAATTCAAAAAGAAGAAAAATGTTATCAATGTTTTTTTCATATTTGGTTTGATTTTATTTTATTTTATATCTCCCGCACTTCGTTGAAGGGAGTGAGGGAAGACTAACTCTCATTAAAGCCCCTAAATCCCCTGAAGGGGACTTTGAGATTCTACTGTTAAATAATTGTTTATCAATGATCAACTTTTCATAATTGCACCTCAGTAAAAGTCCCCTTCAGGGGATTTAGGGGCAAGTAAATTGAAACAATCTACATGTCCTTACCACTACAAAATCAACTCTCCCCTTAGCTCTTTGGGAATTTGCTTTTGCCACATGGCATGATAAACACCTTTGGCAGCAAACAAGCTACGATGCGTGCCCTCCTCTATCACTTTGCCTTCGTGTAGCACCACAATCTTATCGGCATTCACCACCGTGCTGAGGCGATGAGCAATCACAATGACCGTTTTACCACTCTCCACCAAGTGTTGGATGGTTTGTTGCACATAGTTCTCCGATTCGGAGTCGAGCGACGAAGTGGCCTCATCGAGAATAAGTATTTCGGGTGATTTGTAGAGCGCACGGGCAATCGCCAATCGCTGTTTCTGTCCGCCAGAGAGTGTGGAGCCATTCTCTCCGATGTGTGTAGAGAATCCTTTGGGCAATTTCTCAATAAAATCCAACATCCCCAGCCTCTTGCAGATCTGAATGATGCGCTCGGTATTGGGCGCAAAATCTCCTACGGCAATATTCTCAATCACATTGCCCGAAAAGAGGTTCAACTCCTGCGGCACACTGCTAATCAATCGCCGCAAACTGGCATTGGTGAAATAGTCGATGTTGTGATCGCCGATGTATATCTTCCCACCGTTGATGGGATAGAGTTTTTGCAACAACACCGCCAACGTAGTCTTGCCCGAACCACTCTCACCAATGATAGCGGTGAGTTTTCCTTTCGAAATCTCCAGATTAAACTCTTCGAACACATCGGTGCGTGTGCCGTAGCTAAACGTAACCTGTTCGAAGCGAATATCCCCGATAAATTCGGGGTTGAGTTCTATCTTTTCGCCCTCCTCTTCCCGTTGCAAATCCATAATATCAAACAGACGATCGGCTGCAATCAGGGCATTTTGTATGGTTTTGTTCATCGATACGAGCGATGCCATCGGTGCCGCAAAATATCCGATAATGGCATAAAAAGAGAGCAATTCACCCGGTGTAATACTATTATCTAACACAAAGTAAGAACCTATCCAAAGCACAACAATGGTGAAGAATCGAATCAAGAACTCTGAAGAAAAGGTGGAGAAAAGAGTGTTGATACCCGATTTGTAAACGGTATTCAGCAAAGAGATAAAGCGCGATTCGGTCTTCAAGTTGGCAAAATCTTCGATGCCAAACTGCTTGATGGTTCGCACTGCATTAATCGACTCCACCAACTGGCTTTCGAGCTCCGCCGTTCCTTCCATCAGTTTGCGCTCCCTGCTTTTATTCAATCGATTCACCACCACATAGAGCAATCCATACAGCGGAATGATGGCAGACATAATCAACGCCAACTTCCAACTATAAATATACATCAAGGCAAACGAAAAGGCAACAATGCAGAGATTGACAATCATCCCCACAATGGTTTCGTTGATGAACGCACGTATCTTCACGGCATCGTTCACCCGCGAAATAATCTCGCCCACCCGCATGGTGTCGAAGAATTGTTGCGGTAACTTGAGCAAATGTTTGTAGTATCCCAAGATGAGTTGCGCATCAATCTTTTGCCCTGTTTGCAGCATAAACACGCTTTTGGCAGCACCAATAAACAGTTGCAAAACCAACAGAATCAGCATCACCACACTCAGGAGATTGAGCAGATTGGTATTGCCATTCACCAATACATTATCGGCTATTTTCTGAATATAAATGGCGGTAGAAAGTCCTAAAACGGTATAAAGAATCGCACCCAGAATGGATTGCATCAAAATGCTTTTGTGCGGACGAAGCAGAAAAACAAACCGACTGTAGTTGGAAATCTTCGTATCTCCTGTCTGAAAATCAACACTCGGCGAAATCAACAACAGCACGCCAGTCCATATCTTTTGAAATTCATCTACCGTTACTTTGTGCATCACTCCATCCCCGGGGTCCATGTATTTTACCGTCTCCTTTTTCACCGAATAGATCACCACATAATGCTCCAAACGCTCCTTCACAATAACATGTGCAATGGTGGGAGTTGGTATGGTGGCGAGTGCTTCCAGATTGGCTTTTACCCCTTTGCATTGAAATCCGAGTTGCTCTGCTGCTTGATACAATCCAAACAGGTTTGTTCCTTTTTTATCGGTTCCTGCTATTTGGCGAATGCGAGCAATGGGTAATTTCAGCTTGTAGTGTGCTGCCACCGATGCCAGACAAGCGGCTCCACAATCGGTAATATCTTGTTGTTTGATTTTTATGTTCATGACTATTGAATTTTAGTGAGTTTGGGATTCATCCAATCGTCTATTTTGTCGAAAAGCAATTGCGCCAACGTTCGTTGTGTGAGGTAAAACTGACCTGTCACAGCCATGCCCTTCTTGATATTGCCCTGATAACCGTTCCTCAACGTCAATTCTCTTTTGTTCAACGAACACCTCACACGAAACACCGTTTCGTTGTTGCTTGTGGTAAACACATCGTTCGAAATTTCTATCACTTTACCCGCCAACGAGCCCCACTCTCTGTAATTAAAGGCATCGAACTGAAAAGAGACGGCTTGATTCAATCGAATGAATCCAATATCAGATGGTTTCACATAGCACTCCACAATCAGATTTGCCTCTTGCGAAAGATAACCCACAATTTGTCCGGGAGTGATAAAACTACCCGTTTGCATTCCAGCACTTTGAATAATCGAGCCATCGGAAGAGGCTACAATTGAATAATTCCGCTTCTCTTTGCGCAGTTGTTCTATTTGAGATGCCAAGTCGATGTTGTCAAGTTCCAACCGTTTCTTATCCGTTTGCCAACGATTGTGGTATTCGCTGGTCGATAACTCCAGTTGCTTACCCGCCAAATCGTATTTGTTCTTCTCTTGCAAGTAATCCGCTTCGGCTAACACTTTCTTTTGGTAGAGTGACTCGGCGCGTTTCAACTCTCGTTCTGCAAATAGAATCTGCGTAGTCAGCTCATTCCGTTTGTTGAACATCTCGTTATATTCGCCTACATACTTGTACCCAATAGGCTGCTTGCCTCCCATCAGTAGATCAATATCGCGAATAATCTGACGATTCTCTTCCATCTTCTTATGCGCTACGAGCATCTGTTCGTCGAGCTTCTGAGTGCTCAGCCACAACAAGGTGTCGCCCTTTTTTACCACCCTATTTTCCTCGACATCAGTACGAGCAATTTCACCCGAAATAGAGGTTTGCAACTGATTATTCTCGTTGGGAGTGCGAACTACGCCACGGCTTTGCGTTGTAATATCGACAGAGATAAATGGCATCGCTACAAGAAAGGCTAAGAGCGCGACAATGAAAATTTGATAAATGATTTTGCTTTTGGAGTGATTTCTCACAAAATGGTTTTCGGCTGAAAACTCTATAATTTCGGGAGGGAAAATGTGCTTATCCATGTATTACAGTATTTTCGATTCTTTGTAAATGAAAACAATTTTTAATACAAAACGTAAAGTTAATAAAAAACACTACTCATTCGTCACCTTCTCCGCTTTACGCCGTTCATCCTCCTTCTCGTAAGCCTCCACAATGCGTTGCACCAGTTTATGCCGCACGATGTCCGACTTATCAAACTCCACTTTGCCAATTCCTTTCACGCCACGAAGAATCTGTAACGCCTGTATCATCCCCGACTTTTGCACCGGTGGTAAATCTATCTGCGTAATATCACCCGTAATAATCATCTTCGCCCCCATTCCCAATCGGGTGAGAAACATCTTTATCTGCTGTGTCGTTGTATTTTGCGCTTCATCCAGAATAATCACCGCCTCACTCAGCGTTCGTCCACGCATAAAAGCCAGTGGTGCGATTTGTATCACGTTCGTTTCCAGATACTCTTTCAATTTCAACGCAGGCAGCATATCCTGCAATGCATCGTAAAGCGGTTGAAGATACGGATCAATCTTCTCCTTCATATCACCTGGCAAAAATCCCAATTTTTCGCCAGCTTCTACTGCCGGACGACTCAAGATAATCTTCTTCACCTCTTTGTTTTTAAGCGCTCGCACCGCTAATGCAATCGCCACATAAGTTTTGCCAGAGCCTGCTGGTCCAAGCGCAAACACCATATCGTTCTTCTCAAACTCTTCGACCAACTTCTTCTGATTCAGCGTGCGAGAACAAATCGATTTGCCTCCCACTCCATGAATAATGAGGTTATCGAGTCGAATTTCAACGGGCTGACTGCCTTTCACAATACTGACAATCGCCTCTTCGTTGAGCACATTAAACTCCACGCAATACGACTCCAATTGCCGAATGATTCGTTCGAATGATTCGGCATCTTGTTCCTCGCCAATGACCTTCATCACACTACCTCGAGCAGCTATTCTCAATTTTGGGAAAAGCGTTTTCAGCAACTGTATATTGCAGTTATTCACGCCGTAAAACACAGCTAAATCAACTTGTTCGAACAGAATTATCTTTTCAATCATACTTGGAAGAAGAGTTATGAGTTATGAGTTTTTAATTATAAGTTATGAGTTACAAAAAAAGAAGTCAAAATATGCCTTTCACTGGTTTCCTTGTCCGCTTGATTACTCTATTTTTCACAAATATAATGAAACCACACTAATAGTTTCAGAAACATTTATTATTTTCGAAAAAAATTCAAAGAAGCCCATTTTATGAGAAAAACACAACACATCATTAGTGCTATTATCATTATTATCTCTCTCGCCTCTTGCCAAAAAGAAAAAAAACGCATCACTCATGATTTTGAGCTGAAACCTTTCCCAAAATACTACCTCACTTTCAACGATCGGAACGATAAACAGCTAACGGTTGCCACAACCATTGGCATCTCACCCATCTCCACTCGGCAACAAGCCCTTAAAATGGCAGACAAGCTAGTAGAAATCAAATCCAACGAATACTACACCGTCGATAGCCTCCGCAGCTCATTACCTTTTTTGGTAAATATTGCGGCTGCAAGACTCGATTCTATTGGCATTCGTTTTCAAGATTCATTGATAAGCAAAGGTGCTCCACTCTATAAAATACACATTACCAGCATTCTCCGTTCGAAAGAAGACATCGATAAATTGCACAAGAAAAACACCAATGCAAATGTCAACTCGGCACATCTCTACGGCACCACCTTCGACATAGCCTATTGGCGCTTCGAGCGAGTAGATACGACCGACATAGAGATTGACAAATCGAAATTAAAGGTGGTATTGGCCGAAGTGCTTCGCGACATGAAAGAAGCCAACAAATGCTTCGTGAAATATGAAGTAAAACAAGGCTGTTTCCACGTGACAGCCCGACAATAAAAAACTGCATTCAAAAAAATTTCGAATGCAGTTTAGAATAACCTATATTAAATAAATATCAATAAGCGTATTTCTGTCCCTTGACAGCATTGACTGTTGTCTTCATTATAATCTTGATATCCAACCAAAAACTTCTGTTCTGAATATACCACATGTCCATTTTTACGCGGGCATACATTTGATGAAGCTCCCTAGTCTCTCCTCTGAATCCTCTGACCTGAGCCAAACCTGTAATTCCAGGTCTTACAGCATGACGATCTGAATAATTCTCAATCTTATTAGAATATTCATTCGTATGCTTCAACATGTGCGGACGAGGACCGACAACCGACATATCACCTTTAAGTACATTCCAAAATTGCGGCAACTCATCGATGTTGGTTTTTCTCAAGAAATCGCCCAACCTCGTCTTTCTGGGATCATCTTTCTTTGCCTGCAACAGATCTGCAGCAGCATTCACGCGCATTGAGCGAAATTTAAAACAATTGAACTCCACATCATTTCGACCCGTTCGTTTCTGAACAAAAAGCACTGGCCCAGGAGAAGATAATTTGATAGCGATGGCTACAACTAGAAATACAAATGGCAGAATAAGAATCAAAACGAAGAGTGAAAAGACAATATCGAAAGCTCTCTTCAACAAATCATTTATGTTTATGGAATAATCCAAAATTATTGTTTCATGTGCGAATGTGTTCATAGGGAGCTATTTTATTGACTAAACATGATGGTAACTTAGCTTGCTCACAAAGGTAGGAAATTAAAACAAACCAAAAGATAAAAAAAATGATTTTGTCACATAAATTTAATGTGACAATAAAATATGTTATATATTTTCATCATATATCTTCATTTTGATTTAATATAACACAAAACACAAACATTTAGACATCCAGCCAAACAATTACGAATATTTCTCAAAAAAGAACAGCCAAATTTAGGATTTAAAAGCTCAATGCTAAAAGAAAGTACTTATACCACTAAATTTTCTGGAATTAATAGAAGAAGAGAAAGAAAATATTGACAAAAAAAGTGCCTCAAATTTCTTTGAGACACTTTCGTTAAAAATGGTTGACCCACAAGGATTCGAACCTCGACATACAGTACCAAAAACTGCAGTGCTACCATTACACCATGGGTCAATTCCGTTGCTCTGTTTTTCAAAAGCGATGCAAAGATAAGGCGTTTTTTTTATTTTGCAAGTGCCCTACCCTAAAAATTCACTTCACAAGAAGCAAAAAGTAATTTTTCTTCCCTTTTTGTACCAAAATATATTTACCATTCAACAGTGAAGCAATGTCTATTACCTGATCAAAAGCGATTAACTTCTCTTTATTGATAGAAACACCACCGCCTTGAACCGTTTTGCGCATTTCTCCTTTTGAAGGGAAAACAGTACTTTTCTCGGTCAAAAGATCTACAGCTTTAATTCCTGCTGTTAATTCTTCTAATGATATTTCAAATTGAGGAACTCCATCAAACACTTGCAAGAAAGTCTCTTCGTCAAGTCTTTTCAGCGCATCCGAAGTTGCATTGCCAAACAGAATATTTGATGCTTCGACAGCTGCATTGTAATCCTCTTCAGAGTGAACCATCGTCGTGACCTCTTTCGCCAAACATTTTTGAAGGGGACGCAAGTGCGGCGCATCCGTCTGTTCTTTCACCAATGCATCAATTTCTTCTTTGGGCAATGCGGTGAAAATCTTGATATATTTCTCAGCATCAGCATCACTCACATTCAACCAAAATTGATAAAATTTGTAAGGACTGGTGTAATGTCTATCTAACCAAACATTGCCCGACTCTGTTTTGCCAAATTTTCCTCCATCGGCTTTGGTAATCAACGGACAAGTGAGTGCAAAGGCTTCTCCAGCAGTTTTCCGACGAATCAATTCTGTGCCAGTAGTAATATTCCCCCATTGATCAGAACCGCCCATCTGCAATCGGCAATTGTAGTTTTGATATAGATACAAAAAGTCAAATCCCTGCACCAATTGATAGGTAAACTCAGTGAATGACATTCCACTTGCTGACTCTGAACTCAATCGTTTCTTGACAGAATCTTTCGACATCATGTAATTGACGGTAATATGCTTTCCAATATCACGAATAAAATCGAGAAAAGTAAAACTCTTCATCCAATCGTAGTTGTTCACCAACAGTGCTGCATTGGGAGCTTCGGATGTAAAATCGAGAAATTTCGACAATTGAGCTTTAATACTTTCTTGATTATGACGCAACGCATCTTCAGTCAAGAGATTACGCTCCTGCGATTTACCCGATGGATCGCCAATCATCCCTGTGGCTCCACCCACCAATGCAATCGGACGATGACCCGCACGTTGAAAATGTTTCAACATCATCACACCCACCAAATGACCAATGTGCAATGAATCTGCCGTTGGGTCAATACCTACATACGCCGATGTGAGTTCTTTTTTCAATTGTTCTTCAGTTCCCGGCATCATATCGTGAATCATGCCCCGCCACTTCAATTCCTCTACAAAATTCATATTTTCAGTTTCAATATATTATTCGCATTCATTTTCATTGCTTCAGAAAGCTCTTCTATGCTAATATTTCTATCAGTGGCTATTTTGGAATAAACATCCGCTATACACTCCAAGGCATCATCAGTCTCAATGAAAAAAGTCCACAAAGGTAAAACTTTTATCGCTTCGCTGTTGTACTTTGCTCCAAACGAAAAGTAAAAACCTGTTTGCAAAAGCTGTTTTGCCTGAATCACATTGCCTCGAAAACCATGAATAATCCAGTTTTGTTTTGGGGCATATCTATTTTTGAGAGAAATCAACTCGTCGAATGCCTTTACACAATGTAAAATCAGAGGTTTTTGAGATGTTTCGGAAATCACGATCATCTGTTCAAACACTGCCACTTGAAGTGCAAAATCAACATTACATAGTTTATCCAATCCACATTCACCAATTGCAACAACGTTTCCGAGCAAACTTCGATTTCTAACAGACTCGATTTGCGCTATCACTTCGGGTTCTCGTATATCCCAAGGATGCACTCCAACAGAGCATAACCCTTCGTATTTTTCGACATCTTCAACCGAGATATTCCAAATTGATATTTCGTTGTTGAAAGAAGATGATTTATGGGTATGAAAATTGAACAATTGCATATTACGGAACAGGATCATAACCACTTCCACCCCATGGATGGCAGCTCAACACACGTTTAATCGCCAAATACATTCCTTTGACAGGTCCATGTTTTTTTAAAGCATCAACCGCATAATGCGAACAGGTAGGTGTATATCGACAAGTGGGCGGCTTGATGGGAGATATCGCATAACGATAAAAATATATTGGCACCAATAGAATAAATGTTAGGAGTTTTCGGAGCATAATTTCTTATTTAATTGATCAATAATCGCCTCCATCTTTCCATTTATGGTCTCAAATTCTTTCAATTCGGTGCTCAAATATAGAAATGCAATTGCTACATTTTTCAAGGAAGCAGGCAATTCAATTTTATGCTTATTCAAACGAAATGCTTCTCGAATTCGCCGTTTGACAAAATTCCTCTTTACGGCTCTTTTAAAGCGTTTTTTCGACACACTCACAACAATTGCCACGGGCGCTTCTTGCAATTCCACTGAAGTCAGATAAACTACTCGAATTGGATAAACTACAAACGATTTGCCTTCTACGAATATCTTATCGAGAATAAGCTTTCTCGAGATACGTTCCGATTTAGGTAAAGTGTGTTTAATTAGCTCCATAAACGAATGTTTCCGCCATTGTGGCATTACGAAAGTACAAAATTATTTTCATAAAAAACCCCAAAAGTCTGTTTAACAAATTCATTGAAACAAACCTTTGGGGGTAATATTTATCCTTATTTGAATTATTTTTTCTCTTTTTTGATTTTATCTTTCAAGAAAAGATCCAATGCTGCTGTCATAGATGGAGCTTCAGGACGTGGCGCCTCAATATCGAGTCTTAATCCCGCCTCTTTCACAGATTTAGCGGTACTAGCGCCAAATGCTCCTATGCAAATATCTCCTTGATCAAAATTTGGAAAATTTTTCAATAAAGCATTCACACCATTTGGACTAAAGAAAATGAGCATATCATAGTCAAAAGCTTCTTCTGGCGCAAAATCATTACTAACCGTACGGTACATCACAGCTTTCACACATTCTACTTTTAATGTATCCAGTATGTGTGTCGAGTCATCAACATGAACATCAGATATAGGAACAATGTATTTCTCCCCACTATGTTTGTTTATCGATGGAATAAGATCATCAACCTTACCCGATTTACCGAAGAATATTTTGCGTTTCCTATAAACAATATACTTTTGCAAATAGAGCGCAATGGTCTCTGTCGTGCAAAAATATTTCATGGTCTCCGGAACCGTTACTCGCATCTCTTCACAAATTTTGAAGAAATGGTCAATAGCAGTCTTTGCTGTGAATATTACAGCAGTATATTCCGCCAACTGAATCCGTTGCTGTCTAAAATCTTTTGAAGAGATAGACTCAACGCGAATAAAAGGGCGAAAAACAACCTCAATTCCATATTTCTCCGCAATATCAAAATATGGAGATTTTGTACTGGATGGTGTAGGTTGCGAAACAAGAATTTTTCGAATATTCAAGACTCAAAAATTTACTATTGTGAAATAAAATATATATAGACCAACGCTTGATACAAAGCTATTAAAGGCAATATTTCAAGGGCGCAAAGGTACAAAATTATATAAAATATATTTCGACTTTGTATAAAAAAAACCTTAATACCTTTCCCAAAATACAAAATTCTCACAAAAATGATGATTCCTGCCAACAGCACCATAATAACTACAGGTGAAAAATGCCAGAAAATCAACACAAATGAAATTGGAAATAGCGATATTCCCCATACACTTAGCAAATCAAAATACTCTGACAGATATGATTTAAGTGTGCGGTGTTCCGAAAATATCAAACCAAGAACCGCTATGGAAAAAATTCTGAAAAGATGATAAAAGATAAACAATAGCGCAAAAAGCACCATTATGATCACAAAATTAGATTGAAGAATATCATGATAAATAGCATCCTTGACAATAATGTATCCGACCAACGCTTCAAGCAATATTGCCTGAATAGTAAGGATTGCCTTAAAGCCCAAACCCACAACCGAGTTATCGACAAAAAAACTCGAGCGGTCTCTAGCCTGAAACAATCCTCTAAAAATCTGGTCAAATTGTTTATATCCCAACCCTATAGCAATTGTAGTGAGTATTACTGAGAGTAGCAGAACCGACTGAATTCCAACCGAATTTTCGAGTCGAACGCCAGAGATAATTCCATCAAATCCATAAGGTCTATCAATCGCTAGTGAAGCAGAATCAGGTACTTGAAAATTTACCTGTTGTATTAAAACAGAATCAGGATTGAATGTCTGTTTTTCATTCATCGCAGTGCTATCTTTTCCAAAATAGACAAAAGAAGATCTGATTTGAGTTAACGAATCAGAAGCAACAATATCCGAATCAGATGGGATTACATCTTGATTCAAAACTACATAATTAGAAAAGATAGCTGTATGAGGCATAATAAATTAGATAGCTGCTTTTGAACGAGCATCGTCCATCCACACTCCAGCTTTTTCGATGGCCGCCAATACTTCTTCAGGCTGATCCACTACACTCCATATATGAGCATGGATATCGCGTATAAAATTTCCCTCCAAAGCTTTCTCAAACATCTCTAATAAAGGATTATAATAACCGTTTGTATTCACAATGATGATTGGATTTTTATACAATCCCAGTTGTTTCCATGTAATAATCTCCAACAACTCCTCCATCGTCCCGCATCCACCAGGTAAAGCAATGGCAGCATCTACACCATCTGACATTTGATGTTTACGTTCGTGCATAGAACTCACCAAATCAAGCTGCGATAAATCGCCATGACTCCAACCCTCTTCGTGCATAAAATGAGGAATAATTCCCTTTACCGTACCTCCATTTTCAAGAACCGAATCGGCCAAAGTACACATCAACCCTCTATTGCCTCCACCATATACACAAGTAATCTTGTTAGCTGCCAATATTTTACCTAGACGCTCTGCTGCATCAAAAAAGGCAGGATCAACTTTGGAACTTGAAGCACAATATACACAGACAGAAGTGATAGCCATAACCGTAAATTTTAGTTGACAAAAGTAGCGATTTCTTGTGTAAAAGAAAAATGTCGCCAACCCAATGAATGATGAGTGGCGACATTTCAATCTTGATATAATAATTTACAATTTGAATGCCTTTTTTATAACGTCTACATAATCAAGTTTCTCCCAAGTGAAAAGCTCGACCTCTTTCACAATCGATTCATTCAAATAACGAGACTTAAATGTTTTGGTAACCTTTTTCGGATTTCTCCCCATGTGTCCATAAGAGGCTGTCTCTTGATAAATCGGATTTCGAAGTTTCAAACGTTCTTCAATCGCTTTAGGGCGAAGATCAAATATTGCGTTGAGTTTAGCCGCAATTTCTGCATCCGAAAGGTCCAATTTCGACTTTCCATACGTATCAACAAATACACTTACAGGCTCTGCCACACCAATGGCGTAAGAGATCTGAACCAATATTTCTTTGGACAAACCAGCTGCAACTGCATTTTTGGCAATGTGACGAGCAGCATAAGCAGCCGATCGATCCACTTTTGAAGGATCTTTACCTGAAAATGCACCACCACCATGAGCTCCTTTGCCGCCATAAGTATCGACAATAATTTTACGACCAGTAAGACCTGTATCTCCGTGAGGCCCGCCAATTACAAATTTTCCTGTTGGATTAACGTGCAAAATTAAATCGCCATCGAACAACACTCGTACACGATGTGGTAATTGTTCTAATACACGAGGCAACAGGATAGATTTCACATCTTCCGAAATCATATTCAACATGGTCGTATCTGCTATCTCTTGAGCTTCCTCCGAAAAATTTCCAGGTTGTATAAAATCATCGTGTTGTGTAGAAATCACCACTGTGTGAACTCTTACAGGCACGCCTTCTGGGCTATACTCTACCGTAACCTGTGATTTTGAATCCGGCCTCAAATAGACCATCTCTTTTCCAGCTTTACGAATGGTTGCTAATTCTTTTAACAACAAGTGCGAAAGGTCGAGTGACAACGGCATGTAATTATCCGTCTCGTCACAAGCATAACCAAACATCATTCCTTGATCTCCTGCACCTTGATTCATGGGATCTTCACGCTCTACACCACGATTAATATCTTGGGATTGCTCATGAATGGCAGAAAAAACGCCACACGAATCTCCATCAAATTTATATTCGCTTTTGGTGTACCCAATTCGATTGATAACACCGCGCGCCACTTCGGGTAGATCGATATAGGCTTGTGATTTAACCTCTCCAGCAAGAATCACTTGACCCGTAGTAACCAATGTTTCACAAGCCACTTTGGATGTGGAATCTTGAGCTAAAAATTCGTCAAGTATAGCATCTGAAATTTGATCAGCAACTTTGTCTGGATGACCCTCTGAAACAGATTCAGAAGTAAATAAATAGTTCATCTTTATCAGTAATTTAGATAATTAATAATATAGTTGAGACTAAGAGATTGTGGAAAATAACAAAAGGAGAAAAAGCGCGAAGTTCGCGATTTTAGCATTTTTTATAGTGGTTGCAAGCAGCCAAATTTATCCACATTTCAAAATCTCACTGCAAAAATAGCTAATTTATTTCAGATTCAAACTTCGTTTAGTTTTTTTTGCTTATTATGAGTTCAAGCCTGATTGTAATTCATATAGAAGTTGTTTCGATGTTTTCTGAAGTATGGGATGCAGCAAATCGGGTGCAATTTCTACTAAGGGAGACAAAACGAATTCTCTTAACTGCATTAGTGGATGCGGAACTATTAATTGCTCAACACAAATCTTCTCTAAATCGTAATAGATAATATCAATATCAATCACTCTATCGGAATATGCACCTCTACTTTTTTTGGTTCGCCCCATTTCTATTTCAATTTGTTGCGTTTTATTGAGCAATTGAAATGGCGAATAAAATGTCTCAAGTTTTAGTGCTGCATTAAGAAAGGTGTTTTGGCTCTCAAAACCCCAGGGTTCAGATGCATAAAAAGCGGAAAGGGAAGTAATATTCCCAATCCGCTCTTCAATTAATTGTACTGCCTGATTCAGATTGCTTTCGCAATCTCCAATATTCGTGCCCAGTGCCAAATAGACAACCGCCATCTTTTAATTAAAGAATAAGCATTGCATCACCGTAAGCTCCGAAACGATATTTTTCGCGAATGGCAACATTGTAAGTCTCCATCATTAAATCATAACCTCCGAATGCAGTTGTCATCATCAAAAGTGTTGACAAAGGCATGTGCAAATTTGTCACCATCGATGTAGCTACTGAAAAATCGAATGGAGGAAATATAAATTTATTAGTCCAGCCATCATACGGTTTTAAGTGTCCGCCAGTACTGGCTGCAGTTTCTACTGCTCTCATCACAGAAGTACCGACTGCACAAACCTGACGTTGTGTATCTTTGGCCTGGTTAACCATAGACACAATGGCATCATCCACCAGCATTTGCTCAGAATCCATTTTATGTTTCGTTAAATCCTCCACATCAATGTCTCGATAGTTTCCTAACCCAGAATGTACAGTTACGAACCCAATCTCAATTCCTTTAATTTCCATGCGTTTGAGAAGTTCACGACTAAAATGCAAACCTGCCGCTGGTGCAACCACTGCGCCTTCGTGCTGTGCAAAAATCGTCTGATAACGTGAAGCATCTTCCTGATTCACATCTCTTTCGATGTATTTTGGCAGTGGAGTTTCGCCCAAATCGTACAATGCCTTTTTGAATTCTGCATGAGGTCCATCATACAGGAAGCGCAACGTACGACCTCTTGATGTCGTATTATCAATTACCTCAGCCACCATCGAATCATCTTCTCCGAAATAGAGTTTATTTCCGATTCTGATTTTACGAGCTGGATCTACTAACACATCCCACAAACGGAGATCTGAATTCAGCTCACGTAACAAGAAAACTTCAATCTTCGCTCCAGTTTTCTCTTTATTCCCATAAAGACGAGCAGGAAAAACCCTTGTATTATTGAAAATAAAGACATCTTTATCATCATAATATTTCAAAATCGATTTAAACACATCGTGCTCAATCTTGCCAGTTTTTCGATCTAAGACTAGTAAACGAGATTCGTCACGGTTTTCGGCAGGGTGATGAGCCACTAACTCTTCGGGTAGTTTAAATTTAAATTGCGATAACTTCATATTATATCCCACTTTTTTGTTTTTCTATTGCAATATTTTCACACAATTGATCGACTTCTTCGATCTCCATACATTGGGTCAATAAAACTTCTCCAATCCTTGTACGTACTAACGAGATTAAATGTCCTCCACTCTGTAGTGAGAGGCCAATATCTCGTGCTAATGCCCTTATGTAAGTGCCTTTGCTACAAACAACTCTTATCTTAATAACTGGCAAAGAAAAATCGAGTAATTCAATTTCATCTATCACCAGCTCCTTTGCTTTCAATTCAACCGCTTCGCCCTTTCTCGCCAATTCATAAGCCCTAACGCCATTGATTTTATTGGCCGAAAAGGAAGGAGGAACTTGCATTATCGAGCCCAAAAATCCCTTCAATTTTTCTTCTACCAATTCCCTAGTAATATGCTCAAACGGAAATCTGCCATCCACTCCTGACTCTAAATCAAAAGAGGGTGTCGTTGCCCCTAGCTCAATTTCAGCTATATATTCCTTTGTTTGATATTGAAAATGGTCAATCAATTTAGTTGATTTCCCAGTGCAAACAATCAATACCCCAGTGGCCAAAGGATCCAGCGTTCCCGCATGTCCCACTTTTAATTTCTTGACGCCGATCGCTTTCGATAGCCTATTTCTTACTTTATTGACTAGGTCGAACGATGTCCAGGTTAACGGTTTGTTAAAGTAAAGAACTTCTCCTTTCTCAAAATCCATTCTTCTATAAAACAGTTAAATCAACCCCACTCATGAGTAATATCAATATAGCTGCACCAACGATGATTCGATAATAACCAAATGCTTTAAATCCGTATTTGGTAACATATCCTATAAAAAACTTTATAGCCAACATGGCAACAATGAAAGCCACAATATTACCAATGATTAATATGTCGATATTCTCTTTCAAAATTGAAAATTGAGCTGGATCTTTCATCAACTTCAACAACTTATAGGCAGATGCCGCAAACATCGTCGGCACGGCTAAGAAGAATGAAAATTCGGCAGCATTTTTTCTGTTTAGGTTCTGGCTCATCCCGCCCACAATGGTTGCCATCGAACGAGAAACTCCTGGAATCATGGCAATGCATTGAAAAAAGCCAATCGTTAACGCTTTTCTCGGTGTAACGGTCTGATCTTCTATCGTTTTATTAAACCATTTATCTACAAAAAGCATCAGAATTCCACCAATAATTAGCATAATGGCAACAACTTCAACGCTTTCGAGCAACATATCAATATAATCGTTCAATAAAAATCCAATTACAGCTGCAGGCAAGAATGCAATGAGTAGGGTTTTATAAAATTCGAAACTTTGTAAAAATCGCTTCCAATAAAGAACAATTACGGAGAGAATAGCTCCAAATTGAATAATAACGGTAAAAGCTTTGACAAATTCGGTGCTCTCTACATTCAACAGTTTCTCAGCAATAATCATGTGTCCGGTAGATGATACCGGAAGATATTCGGTCAATCCCTCAACTATTGCAATCAGGATTGTCTGTATTAAATTCATATATTACTTCTCCTTCTTTTTATATACAACACCGACAATAACCAAAAGAAATCCAAAAAGGGAGATCACAGGTGCAAATACAATTCTAGTTTTGCTAAAGATATCGGGATTAAAGCCACTTTGCTCTGTCGTTCCGCTACCAGTCATCAACACGAACCCTAATATGATTAAAAACACAGAAACGGCAATCAAGATGTAGTTGATTCTACCAAAAGCCAGATTTTTCTCTTCCATATAGATTTATAAATTATTTCAAATTGAATATAGGTTTTCCTTTTTCATTCTCAAAAAACGAGTCAATGAAAAATAGGTAATCAAGAAGGATAACAGAATACCAAGAATCAAGACAACTCCAAAAGAGATGAGTAATGACTGTGCGCTTATTAAAGCGCCTAGACCATCAATTTCATTCGCAAGAAAATAGAGCACTCCACTCAATAACCCAATGGCTATAAATGCCGCTAGTATTCCATTATAGATGTTGCTAATAATAAAAGGTCGTCTGATAAATCCATGAGTGGCACCCACTAGCTTCATTGTGCGCAAAAGGAAACGTTTAGAATAGATATGTAATCTTATCGTATTGTTAAGCAAAACTACAGAAATCAACATCAACACCAACGCGACAGTCAATAATACAAATCCAATACGACTCATATTATCATTCACCATCTGAATTAAATCTTTTCGATAGACAACTTCTCGAACATATTTGTTCGCACGAAGCTCTTTTTCTATTTGAGCAATGCTATCGTTATTTGCATAATCAGATTTCAGTTTCACATCGATCGATGCCATAAGAGGCACATTTCCCATAAATTTCTTAGGGTCTTCGCCCAACTCCTCAGCCAATTCTTTTAAGGCACGTTCTTTGGTGAATACATCAGTTGATTTCACATAATTGGCTGTGTTTATTTTTTGCTCCAATTTATTCATTTCAGATTCTGAAATACGATCCGAAAGAATGACAGAAAAACCGATATTTTCTTTCACGTAAGAAGAGAGTTCTTTGGTAATTAAACTCATTACCACCAAAATCCCTAAAAGGAAAAGCACTAACGAACTACTGATAATGGATGTTATTCGGGCTCCAAAAAATGTAGAAGAGCTTATTTTATTCTTACTAGTCATTTTAATTATTTCTTAAACAGATAGATGAGTGAACTTTGATTTGAAATATTCGCTAGAGAAACAATATTAGCAATCAATCCAACACATATTCCTTTTACAAAAGCAAATCTAGAACCTCTATTTTGTTCACTCATAATTGAGATATAAAACGAGTCTAATGGCATTGCCTTTGCGCCAACAATTTTCATGTTATGCTTCTCGCCAACGAGTGCAATAGTCTTTGGCGTGAAATGCCATAAATGGCGAGGAACATCAAAAGCTGCCCAATATTCACGATAATGTCTAGCATCAAATGACGAAGAATTAGGAAGAGCCAATATCAATGTACCATCAGGCTTCAACACTCGTTTCAATTCAGATAAAAGGGTATCAAAATTTTCGATATGCTCCAGAACATGCCATAATGTAACTACATCGCAACTCTTATCTTCCATTTTGGAAAGAAAAGAGGGTTCGTTGATTTCTAATCCAAATTCATTGAGTGCAAATTCTCTTGCCAAATCACTTTTTTCGATGCCAGTGGTTTTCCAACCATTTTTTGCCATTTCATTCAGAAAATACCCAGTACCACAACCATAGTCAAGAATATTTCCCGAATTCATTTTGCTCACTTTGGTGATCAAACTCATTTTACGTTTCAACATAAAACGGCGAGCAAAATGGTAAAGATAATTCACAATTCCTTTTTTGGTATCGCTATGCGAAACATATTCTGGAACATCATAATATTTTCCAATAATTGTTTCAGAAGGAAAGTTTTGGGTAAAGACAAACTGACACTTATCGCATCGCTTCAAATCAAATGTTTCGCTGGTCGTGAAAAAATCAGTGCAAGCAAGAAATTCAGAAAACTCCTTATTTTCACAGACAGGACACGACGTAATGTAGCGGTATGACATTCTTATTATTGATTAAAACAGAGTTACCCAAATATTGATGCAAAAAAACGAATAATTATAGAGAAATCGAGATGGAAAACAATATTTAACAAAAAAAAGAGGCTACTGAGAAGCAGCCTCTTTTTCAAATATATTTATTTACTCAAAATCGATAACCGATTTACGCGCTGCAAAAACTTTATCGAATTCATCTTTCGATCCAACGATTAGTTTTTCAAATTCACGCTGACCAGTACCTGCAGGAATTAAGTGACCGCAGATAACGTTTTCTTTCAATCCTTCAAGACGATCCACTTTGCCATTTATTGCAGCATCGTTCAACACCTTTGTTGTTTCTTGGAACGAAGCCGCAGACATAAAGCTTTGTGTTTGAAGAGCTGCACGAGTGATCCCTTGCAAAATCTGATTTGATGTTGCAGGTACTGCATCACGAACCTCCACAATGCGTAAATCTTTACGTTTCAACAAGCTATTTTCGTCACGCAATTTACGAGGTGTAATAATTTGTCCCGGTTTCAATAACTGTGAATCTCCAGCATCAAGAATAACTTTTTTGCCCCAGATACGATCATTTTCATCCATGAAATCATGTTTGTCAGCGATTTGTTGTTCAAGGAAACGAGTATCACCTGGATCAACGATTTCCACTTTACGCATCATTTGACGTACAATAACTTCAAAATGCTTGTCATTAATTTTCACACCTTGCAAACGATAAACGTCTTGAACTTCGTTTACGATATACTCCTGAACAGCTGTTGGACCTTTAATGGCAAGAATATCAGAAGGAGTGACTGCACCATCTGAAAGCGGTGTGCCTGAACGAACATAGTCATTCTCTTGAACCAATATTTGTTTTGAAAGTGAAACCAAATATTTCTTTAACTCACCAGTCTTAGAAGTAATGGCCAACTCACGATTACCACGTTTTACTTTACCGAAAGTAACCTCACCATCAATCTCAGCAACAACTGCTGGATTAGAAGGATTACGCGCTTCGAATAACTCTGTTACACGTGGAAGACCACCGGTGATATCACCTGTTTTACCAACTGCTCGTGGAATCTTCACAAACAACTCTCCAGATTTAATGGTATCTCCCTCATCTTTCATCAAGTGAGCTCCCACTGGCAAATTGTATGTTCTGATTACATTTCCTTTTTCATCTAAAATTAAGGCAGCTGGAACCTTTGTTTTCTCTTTCGACTCGATAATGATTTTCTCGCGAAGACCGGTTTGTTCATCAGACTCAACTTTATACGTAATATTTTCGATAACACTTTCAAGTTGAATACGACCACTAACCTCAGAAACGATTACTGCATTAAATGGATCCCATTCACAAATCATTTCGCCTTTTTTGATGTTTTCGCCGTGGTTAAAATAGAGTTTCGAACCATAAGGAATCACCTGAGAATTTAGCACAATCTTAGTGTTAGGATCAACCACACGCATTTCTGCTAAGCGACCAACTACAACCATTACTTTTTTGCCATTTTCATCAACCGAATCCACTGTACGAAGTTCATCTATTTCAAGAATACCATCGTATCGAGATTTCACACTCGAAACTGCTGCGATGTTAGAAGCGATACCCCCAACGTGGAATGTACGAAGCGTAAGCTGTGTACCTGGCTCACCGATTGACTGTGCTGCGATAACACCAACAGCTTCACCTTTTTGAACCATTTTACCTGTTGCAAGGTTACGTCCATAACATTTTGAACAAACACCTTTTTTAGATTCACAAGTCAATACAGAACGGATTTCAACACGTTCAATTGGAGAATCTTCTATTTTTTTAGCCACATCTTCTGTGATTTCTTCACCAGATTCGACTAACACTTCGCCAGTCAATGGGTGCTGAATATCATGAACAGAGACACGACCTAACACTCTTTCAAACAGAGATGCAATAACCTCTTCGTTGTTTTTCAACTCAGTACAAGTTAAACCACGAAGTGTACCACAATCCTCTTCCTGAATAATAACGTCTTGCGAAACATCCACCAAACGACGAGTCAAGTAACCCGCATCGGCCGTTTTCAACGCTGTATCCGCCAAACCTTTACGAGCACCGTGAGTAGAGATAAAATACTCTAACACAGACAAGCCTTCTTTAAAGTTCGACAAAATTGGATTCTCAATAATCTGTCCACCAGTTGCACCTGATTTTTGCGGTTTCGCCATCAAACCCCGCATACCTGAAAGCTGACGAATCTGCTCTTTCGATCCACGAGCTCCAGAGTCAAGCATCATATATACAGAGTTGAAACCCTGATTATCAGAAGCCAATTGCTTCATCAAGATGTTCGACAACTTAGAATTGACGTGTGTCCAAGTATCAATAATTTGATTGTAACGCTCGTTATTGGTAATGAAACCCATGTTGTAGTTGCCCATGATCTGTTCAACTTCATCATAACCCTCTTGTACCAATACCTCTTTTTCTGGTGGAATAATAACGTCAGCAAGATTGAACGATAGTCCACCCTTGAACGCCATTTTATAACCTAAATCTTTGATATCATCCAAGAAATTCGCTGTGCGTGAAACTCCACACACTTTGATTACTTTACCGATGATGTCACGAAGTGATTTTTTAGAAAGAATTTCGTTGATATAACCAACTTCTTTAGGCACAAATTCATTAACCATCACTCGTCCAACCGAAGTTTCGCGAATCATTTTAACGATGTTTCCATTTTCATCTAAGTCGTCAACAACTACTTTTACTTTTGCGTGAATAGTCACTTTGCCTTCGTTGTATGCAATTACGGCTTCTTCAGGACCGAAGAAAGTCAAACCTTCTCCTTTGTCACCAGTACGTAATTTTGAAATATAATAAAGACCCAAAACCATATCCTGAGAAGGAACCGTAATCGGCGCACCATTCGCAGGGTTAAGGATATTATGAGATGCAAGCATCAACATTTGAGCTTCAAGAACCGCTTCGTTACTCAATGGCAAGTGTACCGCCATTTGGTCACCATCGAAGTCGGCATTGAACGCCGTACACGAAAGTGGGTGCAACTGAATCGCTTTTCCTTCAATCATTTTTGGTTGGAATGACTGAATACCTAAACGGTGAAGAGTCGGAGCACGGTTAAGTAACACCGGATGACCTTTCATCACGTGTTCAAGGATGTCCCAAACCACAGAATCTTTACGATCCACGATTTTCTTCGCTGATTTAACGGTCTTAACGATTCCGCGTTCAATCAGTTTACGAATCACAAATGGTTTGAAGAGTTCAGCTGCCATATCTTTTGGCAGACCGCACTCGTGCATTTTCAATTCTGGTCCAACGACGATTACCGAACGAGCAGAATAATCCACACGTTTACCCAATAAGTTTTGACGGAAACGACCTTGTTTTCCTTTCAAACTATCAGACAATGATTTTAATGGACGGTTAGCATCAGTTTTCACTGCACTAGACTTACGTGAATTATCCAACAACGAGTCAACCGCTTCCTGAAGCATACGTTTTTCGTTACGGAGAATCACTTCTGGTGCTTTGATTTCGATCAATCGTTTCAAACGATTGTTGCGTATAATCACACGACGATACAAGTCATTCAAATCTGAAGTCGCAAATCGACCACCATCTAGTGGCACCAACGGACGTAATTCAGGTGGAATCACAGGAACGACGCGAAGAACCATCCATTCTGGTTTATTTTTTAGTCTCGACGAACGGAAAGACTCAACTACCTGAAGACGTTTCAATGCTTCAGTTTTACGTTGTTGAGAACCATCTGTACTAGCTCTGTGTCTAAGATCAAAAGATAATGTATCCAAATCCAAGCGAGCAAGCATATCAATGATAGCTTCTGCACCCATTTTGGCAATAAATTTATTTGGATCAGTATCTTCTAAAAGTTGATTGTCTTTTGGTAGAGCATCCAAGATGTCGAGGTACTCTTCTTCTGACAAAAGTTGTTGATATTCAATACCATCATCAGCCTTGATACCCGCTTGAACAACAACATATCGTTCGTAATAAACAATTGAATCAAGTTTTTTGGTAGGGATTCCCAACAAATAGCCAATTTTGTTTGGTAATGAACGGAAATACCAGATGTGAGCAACAGGAACAACCAATTGGATGTGTCCCATTCTTTCACGACGCACTTTCTTTTCGGTTACTTCTACTCCACATCGGTCACAGACGATTCCTTTGTAACGAATACGTTTGTATTTACCGCAGTGGCATTCGTAATCTTTAACCGGACCAAAAATACGTTCGCAAAACAAACCGTCACGTTCTGGTTTGTAAGTACGATAATTGATAGTTTCCGGTTTCAGTACCTCTCCACTTGAACCTTCCAAAATTTCTTCAGGAGAAGCTAAGCCGATAGAGATTTTACTGAAATTACTCTTTATCTTACTTTCTTTTCTAAATGCCATATTATTTATTTATAAAGAGTTGTATAAATCTGTATAAAGTGCTGATTTTCAAAACCGAGATTCTGAAAATCAGCAAAAAATAATTAATCTAATGTTACGCTGAGACCAAGTCCTCTTAATTCGTGTAATAACACGTTCAACGACTCTGGAATACCAGGTGTTGGAAGTGGATCACCTTTAACAATAGCTTCGTACGCTTTTGAACGTCCCACTACGTCATCCGATTTAATAGTAAGAATCTCTTGTAGGATATGAGCTGCACCGAATGCCTCAAGTGCCCAAACCTCCATTTCACCAAAACGTTGTCCCCCGAATTGAGCTTTACCACCCAATGGTTGTTGCGTAATCAATGAATATGGTCCGATTGAACGAGCATGCATCTTATCTTCTACCATGTGACCAAGTTTCAACATATAAATGATACCTACTGTCGCCGGTTGGTCAAAACGTTCGCCTGTTCCACCATCGTAAAGGTAAGTTTTACCGTTGCGTGGTACGCCTGCTTTGTCAGTCCATTCATTTAATTGTTCCATCTTAGCACCATCGAAGATTGGTGTTGCAAAAGTCTCACCTAGAGTTACACCAGCCCAACCAAGAACGGTTTCGAAAATCTGACCCAAGTTCATACGTGAAGGTACACCCAATGGGTTCAACACAATATCAACAGGTGTTCCATCTTCGAGGAATGGCATATCTTCTTTACGTACAATCTTCGAAACAATACCTTTGTTTCCGTGACGACCTGCCATTTTATCACCCACACAAATTTTACGTTTTTTAGCAACATAAACTTTTGCAAGTTGGATAATTCCTGACGGAAGTTCATCACCAATGGTAATGTCAAATTTCTTACGTTTCAATTCAGCATCAATCTCTTTATATTTACGCAAATAGTTCATGATAACTGTTTTGATCTGATCGTTTTTAAGCGCATCAGCAGTCCATTTACCTACCTGAATAGAGAAATAATCAAGTTCAATCAGATTTTTTGGGGTGAATTTCGCACCTTTTGCTACCACTTCAGCGCCCAAATAATCCTTCACTCCTTGTGAAATTTTGCCATCCGTCAAGATCATCAGTTTGTCAACCAATATCTCCTTCAATGCGTTCAATTTCACTTCGTACTCTTCGTCAAGTTTAGGCAAAAGAGCTTTATCACTCAAGCGAGATTTACGTTTCTTAGCTGCACGCGAGAAGAGATTTGTAGCAATAACGACTCCTTTTAGAGATGGAGAAGCTTTCAAAGAAGCATCTTTCACATCGCCAGCTTTGTCTCCAAAGATTGCACGAAGCAATTTTTCTTCTGGTGAAGGATCTGATTCTCCTTTCGGAGTAATTTTTCCGATCAAAATATCGCCTGGAGTGATGTGTGCACCAACCCGTACAATACCTCTTTCATCTAAATCTTTCGTTGCTTCTTCACTCACATTAGGAATATCAGAAGTTAATTCTTCGATACCACGTTTTGTTTCGCGAACCTCCAATGAATATTCATCAACGTGAACCGAAGTAAAGACATCTTCTCTTACAATACGATCGTTAATTACGATTGCATCCTCGAAGTTGTAGCCTTTCCAAGGCATAAACGCCACTTTCAGATTCTTTCCAAGTGCTAATTCACCGTTTTGAGTTGAATATCCTTCAGTCAAAATTTCACCACCAGTTACTCTTTGACCTACACGACAAATTGGGCGTAAATCAAGTGTTGTACTTTGGTTTGTTTTCCTGAATTTCGGAATGTTATATTCTTTTACAGAAGTATCGAAGCTCAAAAACTCCTCTTCTTCTGATCTATCGTATTTAATACGGATACATGTTGCATCTACGAATTCAATTATACCATCACGTTCTGCCGTAATTTGAGAACGAGAATCGCGAATAATTTGACCTTCCAGACCTGTTCCAACTACTGGAGCTTCTGCTCTAAGCAACGGAACCGCCTGACGCATCATATTCGAACCCATCAAAGCACGGTTGGCATCATCATGTTCCAAGAAAGGGATCAACGAAGCTGCAATCGAAGCAATTTGGGTTGGCGAAACGTCCATCAATTGAACTTCACTTGGTGCAACTACAGGAAAATCACCTTCCATACGTGCTTTCACACGAGTTTTTATGAAATTTCCGTTTTCGTCCAATGGTGCATTACCCTGTCCGATAACTTTGCCCTCTTCTTCTTCAGCCGTTAAATAGATAACTCCTTTATCATCTAAGTTCACAACACCCTTTTCTACTTGACGATAAGGTGTTTCAATAAAACCAAGTTCATTGATTTTTGCATAGACGCATAACGAAGAAATCAAACCGATATTCGGACCCTCTGGGGTTTCAATTGGACACAAACGACCGTAGTGAGTAAAGTGAACGTCACGAACCTCAAAACCTGCACGTTCTCGAGAGAGACCACCAGGTCCAAGAGCAGACATACGACGTTTGTGCGTCATTTCTGCCAATGGATTCGTTTGATCCATAAACTGCGACAATGCATTCGTTCCGAAGAATGAATTAATTACCGAAGAAATAGTTTTCGCATTGATCAAGTCAATCGGGGTAAAAACTTCGTTGTCTCGTACATTCATACGTTCACGAATGGTACGAGCCATACGAGCCAAACCTACACCAAATTGGTTATAGAGTTGCTCCCCAACTGTACGCACTCGACGATTGCTCAAGTGGTCAATATCATCAACATCTGTTTTAGAGTTGATCAACTCAATCAAATACTTGATTATGTGAATAATATCTTCACGTGTCAACACTTTTGTATCAACACTGATATCAAGGTTTAACTTTTTATTGATTCTATAACGTCCAACTTCTCCCAAATCATAACGTTTTTCAGAGAAAAACAGATTTGAAATAACTTCACGAGCACTAGCATCATCTGCTGGCTCAGCATTACGAAGTTGACGATAGATATATAAGACTGCCTCTTTTTCAGAGTTACTAGGGTCTTTTTGCAATGTATTATAGATAATTGCAAAATCTGACAAATTCACATCTTCTCTATGAAGAAGAATGTTTTGTACTCCAGATTCAACAATTTCGTCGATGTGCTCAAGTTCAAGCACAGTCTCTCGATCGATAATAACTTCGTTACGTTCGATCGAAACAACTTCACCGGTATCTTCATCTACAAAATCCTCCACCCATGTCTTCAAAACACGTGCAGCTAATTTACGACCAACCACTTTTTTCAAGTTAGTTTTAGAGGTTTTAATCTCTTCAGCTAAACCGAAAATTTCGAGAATATCTTTATCATTCTCAAATCCGATTGCACGTAAAAGTGTAGTTACAGGTAATTTTTTCTTACGATCGATGTAAGCATACATCACATTGTTGATGTCTGTAGCAAACTCAATCCACGATCCTCTAAAAGGAATTATTCGTGCAGAATAAAGTTTTGTACCATTGGCGTGAGTGCTTTGACCAAAGAATACACCAGGTGAACGGTGCAACTGAGAAACAATAACACGTTCAGCACCATTGATTACAAAAGTTCCTTTTGCAGTCATGTACGGAATTGGGCCTAAATACACATCCTGAATCACTGTATCGAAATCTTCGTGATCAGGATCTGTACAATACAACTTCAATTTGGCCTTTAATGGCACACTGTAAGTCAGACCTCTTTCAATACACTCGTCAATTGTATAACGGGGTGGATCGATAAAATAATCTAAAAACTCGAGGACAAAATTATTTCGCGTATCTGCGATGGGAAAGTTTTCAGCAAAAACTCTGTACAAACCTTCATTCTTGTGTTTATCAAGAGGAGTGTCAATTTGTAGAAAGTCCTGAAATGACTTCAATTGAACTTCTAAGAAATCCGGATATGCCATCGGATTCTTGATGGAAGCAAAATTTACCCTTGGTTTGATATTGTTTGAAGACATCGTAAGTAGATTAATGAACCTAATAAAAATTATAAGCACAAAAAGGTTAAGAATCCTCCAGCAGAGGATTCTTAACCATCATTCCAAAATCTTGGAAAAATTACTTAAGTTCAACTTCAGCTCCGCCTTCTTCCAATTGTTTTTTCAACGCATCGGCTTCGTCTTTAGAAATACCTTCTTTCAACTTAGCAGGAGCAGAATCAACTAAATCTTTTGCTTCTTTCAAGCCAAGACCAGTAAGTTCTTTTACTAATTTAACGATAGCCAATTTATTGGCACCAGCTGATTTCAAAACAACATCGAATGCAGTTTGCACTTCTTCAGCTGCAGCAGCAGCAGGAGCAGCAGATACAGCAACAGCTGCAGCAGCTGGTTCAATACCATATTCGCTTTTCAAAATTCCAGCAAGTTCATTTACTTCTTTTACGGTCAAGTTTACTAATTGTTCAGCAAAAGCTTTCAAATCTGCCATTGTAGTATAATTTAAAATGTTTGTTACTATTAATTTTTATTTTTATCTTTCTGATAACGTGGTTAACACGCCGTGGAGTGTGCTTCCACCTGATTGAAGAGCCGATATAACGTTCTTCGCTGGTGATTGCAACAATCCGATAACTTCGCCAATAAGCTCGTTTTTGCTTTTGATATGGATTAAAGCATCCAGTTGATCTTCTCCAATGTAGAAGCTCTCTTCAGCATATGCAGCTTTAAGGGCAGGGATCTCTTCTTTTTTTCTAAAGTCTTTGATTAGTTTAGCTGGTGCATTCGCAACATTTGTAAACATCACAGAAGTAGAGCCTTTAAGAGATCCATATAATGGAGAATAATCTGTATCTAAGCTTTCTAGAGCTTTTTGCAGCAAGGTGTTTTTTACAACAAGTAGTTTGATTCCTTGTTTGTTGCACTCTCTTCTTAAATCACTTGTCTTAGCAGCATTCAAAGAAGCTGTGTTAGTGAGGTAAAAATGTCCGTACTCCTTAATAGTTTCAACTATTTGTTCAATATTCGTATGTTTATCTTCCTTTCTCATAATTAATAATTTAATTGTGTTCGTCTACTGATTTAGGATCGATTTTGATACCTGGACTCATAGTACTAGAAAGAAAAATACTCTTCACATAAGTTCCCTTAGCTGCTGAAGGTTTTAGCTTAATTAGTGTACCGATAAATTCTTTAGCATTTTCAACCAGTTTGTCTGGTGAAAAAGAGACTTTACCAATAGAAGTATGTACAATACCGGTTTTATCAACTTTAAAGTCAATTTTACCTTGCTTTACTTCTTTTACCGCTTTACCAACTTCATTAGTTACAGTACCACTTTTTGGATTTGGCATCAAACCACGAGGACCTAAAACGCGTCCCAATGCTCCGATTTTACCCATAATAGCAGGTTGTGTAATAATAACGTCAATATCAGTCCATCCGCCTTTAATCTTTTCGATATACTCGTCCAATCCTACAAAGTCAGCACCTGCTTCTTTAGCATCTGCTTCCTGATCGGGAGTACATAAGGCAAGGACTTTCACTTGCTTTCCTGTTCCATGTGGTAGAGAAACTACCCCACGTATCATTTGGTTAGCTTTACGAGGATCTACACCTAAACGTACGTCAACGTCAACAGAAGCATCGAATTTAACAAGAGTTACCTCTTTTACCAATTGAGCCGCCTCTTTCAACGAATAAGACTTTCCAGCTTCAATCTTGGCAACAGCTAACTTTTGATTTTTTGTAAGTTTACCCATTTCAATTGAAGTTTTTAATTGTTTAACGGGAATTCCCCTTTTACAGTGATACCCATACTTCTGGCCGTTCCGGCAACCATCTTCATCGCTGATTCCAGCGTAAAGCAGTTAAGGTCAGTCATTTTGTCTTCTGCAATTTGTTTCACCTGATCCCAGGTAATCTCTGCAATTTTCTTACGATTTGGCTCAGCAGAACCACTTTTTTGTTTGGCAGCTTCCAATAACTGTACAGGTACAGGAGGAGTCTTAACAACAAACTCAAAAGATTTATCAGAAAAATAAGTGATTACAACCGGCAAAATTTTACCTGGTTTGTCTTGGGTTCTGGCGTTGAATTGCTTGCAAAACTCCATAATATTAATCCCTTTTGCACCCAATGCAGGTCCAACGGGAGGTGATGGATTTGCTGCGCCTCCTTTAATCTGTAGTTTGATTTGTCCAGCAATTTCTTTAGCCATTTTGATTCATTTTTGATGTTCACATTTAGAATAGGAGTCTATGCGTAACCATTTCCTACTCTTTCTCTACTTGTAAAAAGCCTAACTCAAGCGGCGTCTTACGTCCAAAAATCTTGACCGTTACTTTGAGTTTCTTTTTCTCATTATTCACCTCTTCGATAACACCTGAGAAACCGCTAAATGGACCAGTATTGACTTTAACAGCCTCACCAATCACATACGATACATTCATATCAGCTTCAGTTTCCTGTAGCTCATCAACTGCACCTAAAATACGATTCACCTCTGATTGTCTCAAGGGAACAGGAGCAATGTTACCACCTAGGAAGCCGATAACATTAGGAATATTACGCAATCTATGTGCAATCTCACCGACTAAAAGAGCTTCAATCAATACATAACCAGGGAAAAGACTCCGTTCAGAAGTTACTTTCTTTCCGTTACGTACATGCATTACTTTTTCAGTTGGGATAAGCACTTGGAAGACAAAGTCTTTCATGTTTGTATTCTTGAGTTCATGTTCAAGATACTCACGGACTTTACCCTCTTTTCCACTTATGGCACGCAATACGTACCACTCTTTTCTAAGTTCAGACATTTATTTCCTCCTTTAGAAAACTTTTGAGTAAAAAAACTGCATAACTTTCTCAAAACCAAAATCGATACCAAATATAAGCAACGCTATCAGTAGGGAAGCAAACATTACGACAACAGCGCTATTACTTAACTCAGCTTTGGTTGGCCAAGACACCTTATAAACTAACTCGTTATAAGATTCTTTTATTTTTTCGATCAATTTTTTCATATGCCTAAGGACTTAGCACGGGTCGAGAGACTCGAACTCCCGACACTCGGTTTTGGAGACCGATGCTCTACCAACTGAGCTAGACCCGTATAAGAAGCCGACCCCGAAACGAGACCGGCTTCGATATTATTTCAAGTAATAAATAGTATTACTCTACAATTTCTGTAATCTGACCTGCACCTACTGTACGTCCACCTTCGCGGATAGCGAAACGCAAACCTAAGTCGCAAGCTACTGGGTAGATAAGCTCAACTGAAATTGTTAAGTTATCACCAGGCATTACCATTTCAGTTCCTTCTGGAAGAGTGATCTCACCAGTTACATCCAATGTACGGATATAGAATTGTGGACGGTATTTGTTGTGGAATGGAGTATGACGTCCACCTTCTTCTTTTTTCAAGATATACACCTCAGCTTTAACTTTAGTGTGAGGTTTTACTTTACCCGGGTGAGTTATAACCATACCACGCTTGATATCGTTTTTATCAACACCACGAAGCAATAAACCAACGTTGTCACCAGCTTCACCTCTATCTAAGATTTTGCGGAACATTTCAACACCAGTTACAACTGATTTTTTTCCTTCTGCACCTAAACCGATGATTTGAATCTCTTCACCTGTTTTGATAACACCAGTTTCGATACGACCTGTAGCTACAGTACCACGACCCGTGATAGAGAACACGTCTTCAACTGGCATCAAGAATGGTTTGTCGATTTCACGTGGAGGAAGTGGAATCCATGTATCAACAGCATTCATCAATTCCATGATTTTTTCTTCCCACTCTGGTACACCATTCAATCCACCTAAAGCAGATCCACGGATGATTGGAGTATTATCTCCGTCGAATTGATAGAAAGAAAGCAATTCACGCATTTCCATTTCTACTAATTCCAACATTTCTTCGTCATCAACCATGTCGCATTTGTTCATAAATACAACAAGTTTAGGAACGTTTACCTGACGAGCCAAAAGGATGTGCTCGCGAGTTTGAGGCATAGGACCATCAGTTGCAGCAACAACAATAATAGCACCGTCCATTTGAGCAGCACCAGTTACCATGTTTTTAACGTAATCCGCGTGACCCGGACAGTCAACGTGAGCATAGTGACGAGCTTCTGTTGCGTATTCAACGTGTGCAGTATTGATAGTAATACCACGTTCTTTTTCTTCAGGAGCGTTGTCAATTTGATCAAATGATTTTACTTCACAAAGACCTTTACGTGCTAATACCATAGTAATAGCAGCGGTCAAAGTAGTTTTACCGTGGTCAACGTGACCAATGGTACCGATGTTAACGTGGGGTTTGTCACGTTTGTAGACTTCTTTTGCCATGATTTATTCTATTATAAAAAGTTAATGATTAGCTTCTACTGTTATTTATTATTGAGCCTTTGACGAGAGTTGAACTCGTGACCTCTTCCTTACCAAGGAAGTGCTCTACCACTGAGCTACAAAGGCGGGATATAGAGCGGGAGACGGGACTCAAACCCGCGACCCTCAGCTTGGAAGGCTAATGCTCTATCAACTGAGCTACTCCCGCAATAAAAACGATTCGGATACTTACACTTTCGAATCGCTCCCGTCTGTGTGGGCGATGATGGATTCGAACCACCGAAGGTACTACCAGCAGATTTACAGTCTGCCCCATTTGGCCACTCTGGTAATCGCCCCAATGCTTCTTTTCCTCAATACATATATATTTTTTACTACGCTTAGTAAAAAACGTGGAGCCTTCAGAGGGATTCGAACCCACGACCCCGAGATTACAAATCACGTGCTCTGGCCAACTGAGCTATGAAGGCAAATAAAACACCCGTTACAGTTCTTTTCAGAGCGAAACGGGTGCAAATTTAGGTATTATTTCCGAATTACAAAAATAATCGTTCTTTTTTTTGCTCTTACCGCGTTTTTTCCTTGAGCTTATGCAATTGCTTTGAAATTGCTGTTGCGCATTCATCTACAGCCGCCTCAAATGAGTCACAAATTTTCTCACTAAACAAAAGTTCATTGTGCGGAACATTTACTTTTATATTTACTTCTTTATTGTTTGCAGTTTCAGGTTTCACTACTTTTAGAGTGATTTCTACCGACAATATCCCATCAAAATATTGCTCAAATTTTGAGACTTTTTTCTCGACAAATGCAACGAGATGTTCAGATGCATCGAAATGAACAGCTTGAATTCTAATTTCCATATTAACCTCCTTTTTTAAAATGAATAGCTCGAGGATGAGCCGAATTGTATGATCGTTTTAGTTCTTCAAATGATGTATGCGTGTAAACCTCTGTGGAAGCCAGTGAGCTATGCCCAAGTAGCTCTTTTACTGCATTGAGTTGAGCTCCATTATTAAGCATAGATGTAGCGAAAGTATGACGGAGCACGTGAGGGCTTTTTTTAGAAATATTCGTTATTGAAAGTCTCTCTGAAACGATTCGATGCACAAGCATTGGATATAGAGCTTCGCCGTCACTTTTCACAAACAGATGACCATCACCCACACCAATTCTCACATCACGTTCTTCGAGATAATTGAGAAGCAGTTGTTTTATCTCCTCACCTAAAGGAATGATTCTTTGCTTGTTTCTTTTTCCTGTGACCTTGATGACCGAAGTAAAGAAATCGACATCACTATCTTTTAAATTCAGTAATTCTGCTCGACGAATACCCGTTGCATAAAAAAGATGCATAATTGCATTGTCGCGAAGGGATTCAAAATTGGTATCTTCTGATGATTTTTCCAATAAAAAATCCATCTCTGACTCTTTTACAAAACTAGGTATTTCTTTTCCTGATTTAGGCCCTGCGATATTAATAATAGGGTTTTTGGTTACTATGCCTCGCTTCAATAAGAATCGATAAAAAGATTTCAAGGCACTCAGTTTTCGCTTAACAGTAGTTGTCGATCTTTTTTGTTCCATCAATGCAACTATCCACAAACGAATAATATCGCTATCTATTTTCCCCAAAATAAATTCACCTTGCTCAAGCCTAATAAACTCAACAAACTGAGATAAATCGTTTCTATATGACAAAACAGTATGAGTGGAATAACTCCTCTCATACTGCAAATATTCTAAGAATTGGTTTATTATCATCTATTTTCGTTCTCATCAAATACTATTCAACGAAAATAAGCTATTGAAACCAAAAAAGCAAATAAAATCTGTTATTTATTCTTCGTTCAATTGAAGTCCTTGAACGTAAACAGCACGAAGCTTGTTTTGTCTGTTCACAACAGAAGGTTTATTGAAGGCTTGACGTCTTCTCAACTCTTTTACTACACCTGTTTTTTCGAATTTACGTTTGAATTTCTTCAAGGCTCTCTCGATGTTTTCGCCTTCTTTTACTGGTACAACAATCATAATATCTATTTTAATTCGTTCTTTTTAAGAGGCGCAAAATTAGGTATTTTTTTCTAATCCCAAACTTTTCTGCCAATAATCTTTGTTTATTTTTTTGTAATTTAAGAATTCGTCCTTTCAAACTTACTAGAAATCAGCTGAAAATAGCATTATTTCGCGCAAACTGCAGAAGGTTTTATCTGTTCGAAAAAGTCATTTCCTTTATTATCCACCAAAATAAATGCTGGGAAATCGGTCACTTCTATTTTCCAAATTGCCTCCATGCCTAATTCAGGATATTCGAGACATTCTACTTTCGTGATATTATTTTGAGCTAAAATAGCAGCTGGACCGCCAATACTTCCCAAATAGAATCCACCCCACTTTTGACAAGCATCGGTCACTTGTTTGGTACGGTTTCCTTTTGCAATCATAATCATGCTACCACCGTGCGACTGAAGCAAATCAACATACGAATCCATTCGACCGGCAGTTGTCGGTCCAAAAGAACCTGAAGGCATACCTTCGGGAGTTTTAGCAGGACCTGCATAATAGATTGGATGATTTTTCAAATATTCTGGTATGCCTTGTCCAGCGTCGATGCGTTCTTTTAGTTTTGCGTGTGCAATATCACGACCCACAATAATTGTGCCATCGAGAGAAAGACGTGTTGCCACAGGATGTTTCGACAACTCTGTCAAAATATCACTCATCGGACGATTGAGGTCAATTTTTACCGCTTCTCCTTCTCCCTCTTTGCGTAACTCTTCAGGAATAAAACGACCAGGGTTGTCTTCCATCTTCTCTACCCAAATTCCGTCTTTGTTTATTTTCGCCTTGATGTTTCGATCAGCAGAACAAGAGACTCCCATCCCGACAGGACAAGATGCTCCGTGACGTGGCAAGCGAATGATACGAATATCGTGAGCAAAATATTTTCCTCCAAATTGAGCACCAAGTCCTAAACCTTGCGCTGCAATCAGAACTTCTTTTTCCAATTCCACATCGCGAAATGCTTGTCCACCTTCATTACCAATATTAGGTAAATTATCGTAATATTTAGCAGATGCCAACTTCACCGTCTTAAGGCATGTTTCGGCAGAAGTACCACCAATCACAAATGCGATGTGATATGGAGGACAAGCCGCGGTACCCAACGATTTCATTTTCTCAACCATAAATTTCACCAACGAATCAGGGTTAAGCAATGCTTTTGTTTCTTGATAAAGGTATGTTTTATTGGCAGATCCACCACCTTTTGCCATCAACAGAAACTTGTATTCAGCGCCTTGTGTAGCGTATAAATCAATCTGAGCGGGTAAATTACAACCCGTGTTTACCTCTTTATACATATCAAGTGGCGCGTTTTGAGAATAGCGCAAATTCTCTTCGGTATACGTTTTATAAACGCCCAAGGACAAAGCCTCTTCATCACAACCATCAGTAAAAACTTGTTGCCCCTTCTTCCCTACGATAATAGCCGTGCCAGTATCCTGACAGAATGGCAAAATTCCTTTAGCTGCCACTTCAGCATTACGAAGCATCGTCAAAGCGACAAATTTGTCATTTTCACTTGCATCCGTATCGTTAAGAATATTGGCAACTTGTTGTTGGTGTTCTGGACGCAGCAAAAACGAGACATCCCGCATGGCTGCATTTGCCAATTTGGTCAATCCTTCCGATTCAACTTTGAGGATATCTTTTCCTTCAAATTGAGAAACAGAGACATAATCTTTGGTCAATAAATAGTACTCAGTACTCTCTTTCCCCATTGGGAATGGCTCTTGATAATGAAATGGAGTTGGCATAATATGGTTAAATTAGTCGTAAGTCGTAAGTGAGATTGGAATGTCAAATCAGATAAAATAGGTTACTCTACTCATTCCAAATATCCCAAGAGGCAAAAGCCTGAAGAAGAAGCATTTGAAGACCATTTGTGACGACAGCTCCATGTGCCTGTGCAAGCTTCATAAACTTGGTTTCGTTGGGATTATAAAGCAGATCATAAACCAAATGGCGATTTGTTAAAAATCCATAAGGAATATCTGGACACTCCTCAACCTTGGGATACATACCCAAGGGAGTAGTATTCACAATCACGGTAAAGTCTTCGAGTATATCAGCGCTTAAATCGGCATAGCTAAATTGACCCCAAAGCGGAATACGCGAAACAAAACGATATTCAATACCCAGTTTTGCGAGTGCATAAGCGACTGCTTTCGACGCTCCTCCTGTACCGAGTATTAACGCTTTTTTGTGGTGAGGAAGAATATATTCTGATATAGATTTTGAGAATCCAATAATATCAGAGTTGTACCCTCTAAGCTTCAACCCTTGACGAGTTCGAAAGAATTTAATAACATTTACAGCACCTACTTCTTTGGCAGTCTCATCCAATTCATCCAAATACGGAATGATTTGCTCTTTATATGGAATAGTAACGTTCAAACCATTTAACTCTGGGTTGCTATCAATTATGCTATGAAAATCGCGCAATGAAGCTATCTCAAAATTGAGATAACTCGCTTCAATCTTTTCAGCAACAAATTTTTGATTAAAAAAACCTTTTGAAAAAGAGTGAGATAATGGATAACCAACGAGGCCGTATTTTTGCATAAAAAAGTCGTAAGTTGCAAGTCAAATTAATTCAACGTACAATTGAGAAGTTATTATTTGGTTAGGTAAGCAATTACATTGTTTTCGATACGTGAAATAATATCTTCGTTATCGGCTTTTACGAATTTTTCACCTACAATATTTTCGAAAAGCTCGATGTAGCGTTCACTGATTCCAGCCACAATTTCGTCTGTCATTTCGGGAACAGCTTGCCCCTCTTTTCCTTGAAATCCGTTTTCCATTAACCATTCGCGAACGAATTCTTTCGAAAGTTGCTTTTGCGCCTCGCCCTTTTCGAATCGTTCCTGATAGCCTTCTGCATAGAAGTAACGAGAAGAATCTGGGGTATGAATTTCATCAATCAGATAGATTTTATCGTCATGTTTGCCAAATTCGTATTTGGTATCAACTAATATAAGACCACGTTGAGCAGCCATTTCAGTTCCACGATTGAAAACGGCTAACGTATATTTTTCGAGCAGAGCATAATCTTCAGCAGAAACTAATCCTTGGGCAAGTATCTCCTCTTTCGAGATATCTTCGTCGTGGAAACCATGCTCCGCTTTGGTAGTAGGCGTGATAATGGGTTGTGGGAAGCGTTGATTTTCACGCATTCCATCTGGGATTTTCACGCCACAGATTTCGCGCACACCGCTTTTGTAGGTTCGCCAAGCGCTTCCACAAAGGTACCCACGAACAATCATTTCTACAGGGAAAGATTGGCATTGCACACCCACAGTGACCATTGGGTCGGGCGTTGCCAATTTCCAATTGGGAACAATATCGGTCGTTGCATCCAGAAACTTGGCTGCTATCTGATTCAACATTTGTCCTTTGTAAGGAATTCCCTTTGGTAAAACGACATCAAATGCTGAGATACGATCAGTCACAATCATCACCAACAAATCGTCATTTATATTATAGACATCCCTAACTTTTCCGTGATATACACTTTTTTGTCCGGGAAAATCGAAGTCTGTTTTCACTAAAGCGCTCTTCATTTATATAGGAGTTTTGAGTTGATATTCAAGAACTGCAAAATTACAAATTTTGAACGACAGTCGAAATAGTTTCTGCTTTTAATTAGGAAATATTTTTGAGGATTGTTATGGAATGTAAATGGGTCAGTCTAATTGTAATTTAACAAACATGAAGAATTCAATCTGCATGTTTGCAAGTCAATGCATTTTAACGTAAAACAAAATCTAAGAGAGATAAAAACAAATTATACTTGCTAATGAACGGCTTAATTTTCTATTTCAATCATTTATAGAGAAAAGAAAGTTTTTCAAAAATTTCATTCATAAAACTATTAGTTATTCAGCAACTTCATTAAAGTCTCTTTGTACATCTTACCGATGCCAATCTTTTGATTTGCAATAATGACCATATTGCCCTCCAGAGATTCGATTGCATTGAGCGCGACAATAAACGATTTATGGATTCTCACAAATTGTGTTTCAGGCAATTCTTCTTCCAATTTTTTGAGTGAATAATAGGCTGTAATTCTTCTGGATTGAAGGTGAAATGTGACATATTCGCCCTGTCCTTCAACGAAAAGAAGTTCGAGAAGATTAATTCGATAAACTTTATGGTCTGCTTTCACCATCAAGTATCCTTTTGTAGCTTGGCTCTCGATATTTGCCTCCTTACCGATGGCTATTGGGGGTTGTTCAGCCATTCGTCCTAAGCGAATTCGTTCAATGGCCTTATTTGCAGCTTGATAAAATCGAGGAAAAGCAATCGGTTTCAGCAAATAATCGACAGCTTCGAGCTCGTAACTTTCAAGAGCATGTTCAGAATAAGCCGTAGTAAAAATAACTGATGGTTTCTCTTTAAGCATGCGCATCAGCTCCAATCCAGTCAAATCAGGCATTTGGATATCTGAAAAAATAATATCCACTTTTTGCGTTTGCATAACTTGAAGTGCTTCGAATGCATTGGAACAAGTGCCAATTAATGATAAAGCGGGTATTTTTTGCACATACTCGCTCAATAATTTGCGTGCCAAATGTTCATCATCAATAATTAATGTTTTATAAGACTCGGCACTCATCAACCAAAATTTTAGGTGTTTGCATTAGAAATAACATACTTTTGAAATAAAATTTCTAATACTCATTAATCAATTTCGAGCTTTAAAATTACAGTAAATTTATCGGATTTATCTATAGTTTCGATGGAATGTTTTTCGGGGAAGAGCAAGCTAAGCCGTTTTTTTACATTTTCTATCCCAATTCCATTACGCTTGATATCTGTTGTCTTTATCTTCTGATCTGGTTTAGAATTTTCAACGATGAAAATCAGCTGATGGTTATCTACTTTGAGCGCGATACTAATATATGCATGTGAATTATTTTCTATGCGACTGTGCTTGAAGCAATTTTCAACAAAAGGCTGTAGTAGCATGGGTGGAATCATTTGTCGAGAATTTGCAATATTTTTCTCAAATGTGACATTCATCCGATTTTCCATTCTAATTTGCTGAAAATCAATATAATTTTCAATATATAGCACCTCTTTTTCGACTGAAATGGTTTCCGATTGACAATCGTCAGTCACATAACGCAGCAAATCAGACAACTTCAATACAGAAGACGCTGCTTTTTTGTCGCCAGTATATATCATCGAATAGATGTTGTTTAGCGCATTGAATAAGAAATGAGGATTGATTTGCGACTTTAGAAATTTTAATTCCATTCCGCTTTTTTCATTTTGCAATTCTTGGGTTCTATTCTCATGCACTTTCGCTTTCGCAGCCATATACAACATCATTGTCACTAAAAAAGATCCGACAATTAGAAATCCTATTCTGAAAAACGGGATAAGATTGAACCCTTCAGGTGGAGGTGGCAAAGTCATTTTTGGAAGAGGCTGCATAGGAATCAATTGTCTCACAATTTGTAAATCAATTATCGAGAATAGAAAAGACAATATCACAATCGAAACAAATGATGCAAAGTAGAAAAACTGATTACGGTTCTTATCTAATAACCGAGGAATTAAAATAGCTCTATTCAAGATTGAAATACTTAGCATCCCTCCAAGGCTCACAAATGCAAGAATAATGGACACCTTAATACTAAACCGTGCATTGTTTGCAGTTAGCATAACAAGTATCATAAACCATAGAAAGAATTCGCCGAGTTTACCTTCCAATAATCTTGAAAATTTTACTTTTTTCATCAATACCTTTTATTTCAGAAGTGATAATGCCAGACGGTACGGGTCATACCGTGATTCGTTAGGCAATTGCAGAATTAAAAGTACAAATTTCTATCTTTTAAAACTATTTCTTTTCAGCGAAAGTCTAGATAAACTCAACAAAAGAGCATTTTTTTCCAATAAACTTCTTTTCAGCCTCAAATACAGACGAATTCTCTTTGGTTGAATGAATTGAATCGTTTATTGAATAGAATTTCGAATGACAACTTTTCACCTGATCTTTGAATCGAGAATTAAAGGATTATAATTTCGAATGAAGAGTCGATGGTTGTTTTTTATTTGCTTTAGCTTAACGTCATGCTTCATCATGAATGGACAGCAAACTGGCAGTACAATCTCCGGCATCGTAAGCGATGCATCAGGTAACGGACTAGTTAGTGCAACTATCAGTTTCACCAAGGTTGATGATAGCGGTAGAAAATTCTTCTCGACAACGAATCCTTCAGGAAAGTTTTATCTAAAACTTCCAGAAATAGGAGATTACAAGGTGTTAGTTTCATATATAGGTTATTCAAGTTTTAGTAAAAATGTTTTAGTAGTACAAGACAAAATGAATTTGGGAGTGATACCTCTCAAAGAGTTAGCAGTAAATTTAAGTGAAGTAAATGCCTTGGGTCGAGCTACACGTTCCATTCAAAAAGGCGATACGATGCAGTATAATGCAAGTGCATTTAAGGGGATAAAAGGGGGAAATACCGAAGATTTGATCGCAAAAATGCCTGGCATAGTAGTTTACAACGGCAACGTGAAAGCTCAAGGCGAAGAGGTAAAAAAGGTATTGTTGGATGGAAAGCAATTCTTTGAAGGTGATGTGACGACCGCACTTCGGAACATCCCTTCAGAGATAGTTTCATCCATTCAGGTTTTTGACAAAAAAAGCGAACAGTCTGAATTCTCCGGGTTCGACGATGGGCAATCTACCAAAACTATTAATGTTGTGACAAATCGTAAATCGCACAATTCATATACTGGGAAAATGATGGTTGGTTATGGTACAGACAATCGATATCAACTCTCTGGCTCATTAAATTGGTTTAATGGGAATCGCAGAATCACTCTTCTGGGAATGAGCAACAACATCAATTTGCAAAATTTTTCGCAAGAAGATATTGTAGGCATCATAAGCAGTGGCAATCGCTTATCAGTAGGAGGCTCTGGTGGAATGATGCCTCCACCTACGGGAGGTGGAATCACCGACAACTTAATTGGACAATTAAATGGAATATCCAAGATTAACTCCATTGGAACAAATTATTCAGATCTATGGGGGAAGAAAATTGAGGTAACTGCGGGATATTTTTTTAATTCGACAGAAAATAATGCGCAAACAAGTACCAACCGAAACTATTTTGATTCGGCTCAGCAAAGTCGGAATTATATCGATAACAGCCTATCGTTGAGTAGAACCTACAATCATCGATTCAACATGAAACTTGATTACAAAATCGATGATCGAAACTCGCTCACCTTTATGCCACGCATCAGTTTACAAAACAGCAATTACTCGGGAAATCAATCGGCCGATCTACATGATAACAACTCCTTAAGAAAAACAACTGCTTCAACCATTGGTATTAGCAACGGGTATAATCTAAACGGATTACTTTTATATCGTCATAAATTCTCAAAGAAGGGCCGTACTTTTTCGCTTGGCCTCAACGGCGGTGCTACAAGTACCAAAAAGAACTATTTGTTTCAATCAACAAGCGGAAACGCATCGTGGTTTATCACGCAGCTGAATCAACAAATAAAAAATTATAAATCAGTGAGCAACTGGGGAGTTAATGCTATGTATACCGAGCCTATCAGCAAAAATGTGCAACTGATGGCAAACTACAGCCTCAGCAATCAATATAATAAAACGGAAAAAACAAGGCTGAATTACAATCCCTCAACAGCGGAGTACAATTTGCTGGATGCTGATTTATCAAACATCTATTCTAACAATTATCAAATACATCGTCTTGGGTCAGGTCTTCACTTCAGTACAAAAAATGCAAATTTGATGGCTGGCTTAAACTATCAATATTCTCTTTTAGATGGAAATCAACACTATCCAGATAATCACTTGACTTCGAATAGTTTTGTATCGCTATCACCTATGGCTATGGCAGACATCTCCCTAAGCCGTTACAGTGCGATGCGCATCGGTCTCTTTTCTATGACATCGGCACCTACAGTTTCACAATTGCAACCAGCAATCGACAATTCTAATTCGATGATGTTGACCACTGGAAATCCATACCTCAAAGAACAAATTAGCAACAATCTGAATATCAGATATACCCATTCAAGTCTTACTGGACAAACCTTTATTGCGATGTTTAATATTTCGAATAAACATAACTACATCGGTGACTCTGTTTACACTCGACCCGCCCAAAATGGATTAATACAACAAATCTCAAAACCAATAAATCTTGATGGCTATTGGAACATTTCATCGATGCTAACTTATGGATTTCCAGTTGATCTGTTTCAAAGTAACTTCAATGCAAATGTAAATTTCGAATATAATCGTCTACCAGGCATTTACAATGGAACAAAACAGATTACGCAAAACTACACTGTGTCACCTACGGGAATATTAAGCAGTAATATTAGCTCGAATCTTGATTTTACATTATCATATAGCGCCAAGATAAACCTAGCCAAGAGCAAAACATCAGATTATTCCAGTTCTTCATACTTCAATCAGACCGGTGGAGCAAAATTCAACTGGATAATTTATCGAGGCATTACTCTTGGTAGTCAAATCAATTGGCAAAACTATGCAGGGTTGAGCAGCGGATACAACGAAAATTATTTTCTATTCAACGCCAGTTTAGGAAAAAAATTATTCAGAAAAGACGCTGGTGAAATTAAAATTCAGGCGTACGATCTTTTACATCAAAACAGATCAATCAATAGAAATGTGACCGCAAACTATTATGAAGATACGACAAACAATGTCTTAAAACCCTATTTTATGATTTCATTTATTTACGATCTGCGCTACCTCAAAAGTTAAAACAATAAAATACATACAATGATGAAATGGAAGAGTCAATTAAAACAGGTGAGTGCATTTGCATTTAGCATCATCCTATCAACTTTGGCAAATGGTCAAAACAGCGCTTGTTGGCAAAAAAATGCAACAATTGATGGCAAAATAGATGAATGGCATGGAAACCTTCGCTCCTACGACAAAAACAGCAGAATAAAATACGACTTCGCCAACGATGAGAAGTTTCTTTACCTCGCTTTTGAAGCAATAGAAACCCCAACTCAGATAAATCTGATGATGAATGGAATGGACATTCGGTTGAAAACGAAAATGAAGCCCAAGATTACGGCAACTTTTCACTTGAATGGAAAGTCGCTTGAAAGACCTGAATTTCCTCATGAGCCCGGTGAAGGTAATTCGCAGCGTCAATTTGACCCGACTACCCGACAATCTGATAAGCATCAAATGCCAAGCATTGAACCAATCAAACAATCGTATCTTATCTCGAAGCCAACGATTGAAACAGAAGGTCTTATTGCTCGGAAAGAGCCTATCACCGCTGGTGATAATGGTGAAATTGCTTTTCAAATACGATGGAATGAAGCAAATCAAATGATTCTCGAAATGCGAGTTCCACTGACACAACTTTTTGGCACAAACTATGATTTATCCAAAATTATTGAAAAAGAAATTGCGCTATTTGTGAATCTAAACACGCCTCAAATGCCCGAGATGACACACGGCGACATGCCTCAGGGTAGACCAGCTGAAGGAATGGGGCCTGGGGGACCGATGGGTGGAATGAGCCCCGATGGCCTAATGATGGGTAATCAAGGAAAATTGTTTTTCAAAAACAACATCTTAATAACCAATCAACAATAACTCTACAAACAGCAGTTTTTCTCTAATATTAAACTAATGTTAACTATCTCAAATGGGTAGAGACGGGTGGAAAGGCGTTTCCACCCGTATTGTTAAATAATCTCATTAACACTCCAAACCGAACCAGATATACTACTTCGAAGAATGAAACAAATAATCAGATTGATAATAATAGCACTTCTTGTTACATCAGCTCAACTTTCGGCTCAAATCAAGCTAGACTCTATTCATATTAGTGGATGGTACATAGGCACTATGGATCAAGTGTTGGATAAAATCGGCAAGGAAAAAGGGATCGTGTTTAAATTCAATCGGGAAGCCGCCAAAGCAATCAATATTGATAGCCCTCCCTTTGAACGTTCGGTAGAAAGTTTTGTAAAGTATGTGATTTGCAACGGTAACAAACTAAAATATTACATCAATAAAGACGACGGCGCTGTATATATTATCAGCCAGTGGGAAAAATTGGCGGAAAATAACGTAAAAAAGGCAGAAGTGTATAAAAATATTATATCTAAAACCGATTTCAATCTCTCCGGAACTGTAGTGGATGGCGATTCTCATGAATCATTGCCTTTTGTAAACGTTGTAATTAAGGGTACTTCAAACGGGACATCAACCAATGTAGATGGGTATTTCACCTTATTAAAAGTACCCACCGACACTTCTTCCATCACATTCAGCTACATCGGCTACAAGCCCAAAATAGTTCATTTAACTCCTAATTTCCCTATCCGAAAAACGGTCATAGAGCTTGAGCCTAATACTGAATTATTGAGTGAAGTGGTTGTAATGGCTGACAAACAAGATTTGCTGCAAACCAACGAAAAGGTGGGCATGATCAAGATGACTCCACTAAAAATGAACACGCTGCCGAGTTTGGGCGAAAAGGATATTTTTCGCACTTTTCAGTTGATGCCCGGCATCAGCGCAGCCAACGAGAACTCATCCGGACTTTATGTCCGTGGAGGCACACCCGATCAGTCGCTGGTGCTATACGATGGGATACCGATCTACAATGTACAGCATCTATTTGGATTCTTCAGCGCATTCAACAGTAACGCCATTAAAGATATACAGTTATACAAAGGCGGATTCGATGCAAAATATGGCGGGCGACTATCTAGTGTTGTCGAAATCACTGGAAAAGATGGTAATCAGAAAAATTTCAGTACAACGGCTGAATTGAGTCTAATGTCGGCTAACGCCTTTATCGAAACTCCTATTGGAAAAAAAATAACATTTCTCGTTGCTGGCAGACGCAGCTGGCAAAGTCCATTATACAATTTAATATACAAACAAGCTACCTCGCAGAGCAGCGCAACCTCCGGAGCAAACAACTCCAGCATGCCCAACCCTCTAGGAGGTAGATCGCCAAACACGACTAGCGCAACCTCCTATTTCTATGATTTAAACAGTAAAATAACCTATCGACCCACTCAAAAAGATATCATCTCGTTTAGTTTATACAATGGAAAAGACGATTTAAGCAATGATTTCAGTCCGAATATTGGTGGAGGTCCTGGTGGTGGAGGTTTCTCTCAGCTAAACACAAGCAATACAGATCTCACGTCGTGGGGGAATACCGGTATTTCAATGAAGTGGTCGCGCAACTGGACAAATCGACTTTATGCTAATACCCTGATCAGTTATTCTGATTATTATAACGACCGTACCCGTACAAATAAAGGACATTACTATAACTCAAGCAGCACGTTAGTATCTATCAACAGTGGCTCTCAGGAAAATAATCGTCTCGAAGATTATTCAGCCAAAATTGATTTGGAATATAAGTTAACGAACAATAACCTATTCTGTTTTGGATTGGATCACACATTCAATAATGTGAAATATTCCTATATTCAAAACGATACGACTACTATTCTGAATAAAGATAATAAAGGAACTTTATCAGCTTTATATCTGCAAGATAAAATAACATTTATGAAAAGTAAACTTGAGGTAAGTCCTGGATTAAGAGCCAATTACTATAGCCTAACGAATCAAAGATATTACGAGCCTCGCCTCACGACCTCATATAACATAAACAAGCAATTTAAACTAAAAGGATCTGCCGGGAAGTATTATCAATTTGCAAAAAAAGTGACACGCGAAGATATTATGCAGGGTAATCGGGAATTCTGGATGCTTTCCGATGGAAGTCAGATGCCCATCAGCTCGTCAGTACAATATGTGGCAGGAGTTGCTTACGAAACAAAAAACTATCTGTTTGATATGGAGGCATACTATAAACGGTTGGATAATATTTCTGAATACTCTATTCGTTTCGATCAACAGGTGGGCGGAGGCCCGGAAATGATGTCGAGCAACGTAACAACGACAACGAACTACGAAAATAGGTTTTATTCCGGAAAAGGATATTCCCGCGGAATTGATTTTCTTCTTCAAAAAAAATATGGCAATTATACTGGTTGGATTGGATATACAATCAGTGAAACGATTAATAATTTCGATGCGTTTGGCGGATACGATTATTATGCTTCAAACGATGTGACTAATGAATTTAAGGTGGTCAATTCTTTCAAATGGCACAACTGGGACTTCTCAGCAAATTGGATTTTCGCTTCGGGTAAACCATACACCTCACCTGAAGGAATCTACCAGCTAACATTGCCTGACGGTACAGTCAAACAATATTTCAATGCTTCAATAAAAAACGGAAACCGACTGCCAGATTATCATCGATTGGATATAGCTGCTACTTATAACTTCAAGATTTCAGAACTCTATCCTTGCACTCTTAATTTCTCTGTATTCAATCTCTACAATCGTAAGAATGTGTGGTACAGAGAGTTTGAAATTGTGGAAAGCGAAGTTGTAAGAACCGACGTCAACTATCTGGGCATACTTCCAAATTTGAACTTTAGTATTAAATTTTAACCAATGAGCAAATAACCAATGAGACCATTTATATTTTTGATTTTAAGTTTACTGTTATTGTCCATATCGTGCAACAACGATAATATTCTGACTGCCGACACAAATCAGGTCGTTGTGCAGGCCTTTCTAAATGTGGGTGATTCTGTAGCAATAAAAGTAACCCGACAATTTGTTTTCGACTCAGCTGACTCCACTTACGAACCGATTTCAGGGTTGGACATCTTTATTTCTGATGATAAAGCATCGTACAAACTTACCTCTAAAGGAGAAGGTAAATACAGCTCTTCCCTTATTACAAAAGAGGGGAAAACATACACGCTTTCATTTGTTTATAACAACAAACGGATTTCGGCAACCTGTAAAGCTCCAACTAAACCTGAGAACTTCAACTCCACAACAAATTACTTTTATATTCACAAAACATATATAGCTGACTCAATGAGTATCCTTACACTCAAATGGAATAATCCAGATTCAAATTATTATTTTGTCTCCATATATTTCACAGATCCCAGTCTAAATCCCATTGATTCGTATTTTGGTTCTTCACGAACAAAAAATTTCGAACCATCACAAACTGATTCGTTGCGATTAACAGAGCGAACTTTCCGCAACTATGGCTGGCATCGAATTGTTTTATTTCATATAAATAAAGAATATTCGGAGCTATTCAAACGATATTCAAGCAATTCTGAAAGCTTGACCAACCCACCAACTAATATCATGAATGGATTAGGCATTTTTACCGCTTTTGCGACCGACACATTATGGGTAAGGGTAATGAGTAAGTAATGACGGCGCTCGGATTACCCTTTCACATCGAGCAATGTTTTTCCTGCCTGCTTAAGGAGACCAACTGACCATTTCACAATAACAAAAGAACTAATAATGGCGCAAAGAGCATCCATCCATATCAAATTCCAAAGCATCGCTGCTAGGAGTCCAACTATTGCTGCCACGCTGGTGAGGGCATCTGCAAGAACATGAATATAAGCGGCTTTGATGTTGTGATCCGTTTGCTCGTGGTCGTGATGCAACAAAAAGGCGCTCGCGATATTAACAAGCAAACCAATGGATGCCACCAGAATGGCTTCTTGAAAATGAATAGTTGATGGATTGAAAATTCGCTCAACCGCTTCAATCAAGATGTAAAAGGCAAAGATGAGAAGCAACAAACCGCTGCTATATCCAGAAAGAGATAGTATTTTCTTACTATCCCCACTAAAAGCAGCCCCAGCAGAAATTCTACGCACAAAAACATAAGCTACCCAACTCAGGCCAATAGCCAATACATGCGAACCCATGTGAATTCCATCGGCGAGAAGTGCCATAGAGTGAGACGAAATGCCGAAGAATATTTCGGCAACCATCGTTACGGCAGTGAGAATCACTACCCATTTTGTTTTCTGCTCGTGATGTGTATGTGAGTGCGCCATTCGTGTTTTACTTTTCAGTTTCTGCAAAAATAGGAAAATCAAAACGAAAAACCACTCTTTTTTATTCGATCACGCGATTCAATATATCATTAAATGCTGCCTTTTGATTTTGTTTGTCTGCATCTGACACATTCGAGCGCAGCAAAAGTCTTGTAAAAACGTGCAGATTCGATTCCACCATATCGATATCTACTTTATACGCAGTAGCAGTTTTCACGCCACGGTAGATCAGTACCGCACTTACGGCATCGGCAGTGGCATCGTGTTTCGATTTATAGATTTTCATGGAAGTACCAACAGGAAGTGTTACTCCTTTTTCCAAATCAACTCTGACTTTCGAAATCACGTTCATCAATTGCTGCAGTGTCTCTTGTGGGCGGTAGTGATACCAATATTTATCTTCTTCGGTCGTATTATCTGCTTCCACATATCCCAACATGGGGCCGACCAACCCAATTAACGACAACGATTTATCGGAAGAAATGACAATAGGATCAACGAGAAAAATATGTCGCGGCGCTACTTTTCCATTGAAATAGCCAGACGAAACCAACTCAAGCAACAATGTACCACCCGTGGAGGAACCCACAAAACTGATATTGGTATATCCTTTTGCTACCAATCGTTCGTATTCATCGGTGATGGATGTTTGCCAGTCGTGCCATGTCGCATTTTTGAAATCCAGATAGGTGCGCCCGTGACCACCAAGCAACACCTGCGAAAGATAATAATCACCTTTGCCCACCGACCAATCTCGAAACTCATTCCACTCAAAAGTTGAAGCACTATAACCATGACTAGCAATCAGTATTGGCTTCGATTTCTCTGCTACAGAAGGTGTGGGATGGGCATAAGATGCAAGGTAAAACTCGGGTTGATATAGTGACGGATCAAATAGCACTTCTCCATCGAGCATTGTATTGGTAATGGGTGGTGTTTTATCGCATCCTGAGAATAGGAAAAGAGACACCAACAAACTTATTGTCGCCGTTAATTTTTGAATACGTTCCATGAGATAGTCGTTTGAAGGTAAAGTGGGAACAACGTACCGGGCCCTGATAAACCATCGCCAGCAATAAGGTTATAACCAAAAGAAAAAGACATTTTCAATGGAATATGAGGCTGAATGGTAACTCCAAACTCTGGAGAAAGCAACAAGGATTTTTGAGATAAATCATCGAAAATAGGATCGCCATAGTCGGCACTAAAATAGCCGGAATTGAGTCGCGCAAAAGGTCGAAGCAGGTGATTCTTTCGAAAAAGCCACGAAGCAGATACAATGTAATTATCTTGTGGAATGGCGTTTGAATGATAAGCAGTACCCAAGCGACTCGTCACAAAACTTGCGCCTACATATAATTTATCAGAAAGAAAATGTGGATGAGAATATTGAACCGAAAACCCATTTTCAACATATAAATTTACCGTTTTTTGAAGTCGAACACCTACATCTAACATTGATTGTTGAGCATTCAAGTGAAACAATAAACCTGATAAAAAAAAGAAAATCAACAACCTGCTTTGAGTAAATTTTTGCATTCTATCTTTCATTTTAGAGAGATGATTCCAACTATTTACTCAAAACAAATTGACTGACTGTATTGTTTGTAAATTACAAAAGCAGTTTTACTTATTGTGTGCTAAAATTGCGGGGAAAAGTGCTATAAACTTTCCTTTGAGCGGCATTTGTTAAGTAATCAAAGAGATAGAAAAAATTAGGTGATTTTCTTCAATGAATGTGATGGTGACTTATATTTATTCCATTGCTTTTTGTAACTCTTCCTCATAAAGAGGCATATTTAAGTCTGGCTTGAACGTTTTAACTACAATTCTCGGCTCTTTTTGCAAAAGTTTATAGACAAAATCGTCTTTCGTGTTAGCTTCTACAACACTAAACTCAAATCGCTCAAATTCTTTTTCTAACGAAAATTGATTATTGCTAAACACAAAGAAACAGTTGGGTTTTATCTCCTTGTAATAAAGATCAAGTCCCCGATTGAAATTGCCTGCGTAATCTCTCGATATTGTAAAACCTTCTGCTGTAAAAAACCGCTCCATTTGAGCTCTCTGTTTTTTAATTTTAGTCTGAAATGATACCTTTTTTTCCATGATTTCAAGTGATATAAATTGATAAGATGTACAAATGTAGAAAATTAATGATAATTGCCCAACAAAATTATTAAAATGAGACTAAACAGATGATAATATGCTTATTATATAGACAAAAATGGAAGAAAATTGGATTGTGAAAAACTGTTTGTTACTTTTGCCGTTTACAATATTGAAATTAATAAACACAGAAACATGACTCAAAAAGAGAGATATGCTCGCACCATAGAATGGTTTAGCCAGAATATGCCAGCAGCAGAGACCGAGCTTCACTATTCAAATCCATACCAATTATTGATTGCCGTCATACTCTCTGCGCAATGTACCGATAAACGAGTGAATATGATTACACCAAAATTATTCGATGCATTCCCAGCTCCCGAAATTCTGGCTGTGAGTTCGCCTGATGATGTATTCGACTATATTCGTAGCGTCTCTTATCCAAGTAGTAAATCGAAATATTTGGTGGGTATGGCAAAACTATTGATCGAGAAACACAACGGAGAGGTGCCTTCCACCCTCGAAGAGTTGGTGAAGTTACCTGGTGTTGGGCGAAAGACTGCCAATGTGATACAATCGGTCATTTTCGACAAACCAGCGATGGCAGTAGATACACACGTTTTTCGAGTAAGTAATCGCATTGGACTGACCAAAAACTCGAAAACCCCTTACGAAACAGAGAAAATATTGGTAAAGAATTTCCCCAATCACCTATTACCAATCGCTCATCATTGGCTCATTTTACATGGAAGATATGTTTGCATCGCTCGAAAGCCAAAATGCGAAGAGTGTGGCTTGACTGAATTCTGTGTTTATTATCAGAAAACGTTTAAAGACATCTGAGTTAAAAACAAACAACCCCTCGTCAAAACTGACAAAGGGTTGCATATCGTAATTTTAAATTCGTAATTCGTAATTGACGACCTATTCTCCTCGGCTATAGTTTGGAGCCTCTTGCGTAATCGACACATCGTGTGGATGACTTTCGGCAACTCCAGCATTGGTAATGCGAGTGAATTTAGCATGATGCAACTTCTCGATGCTTTGTGCTCCGCAGTATCCCATTCCAGCACGCAGACCACCTACTAACTGATAAACCACTTCGTAGAGAGAACCTTTAAACGGCACTCGCGCTGCAATTCCTTCGGGAACCAATTTCTTCACATCGTCTTCCGTATCTTGAAAATAGCGATCTTTCGAACCCTTTTGCATGGCATCTATCGAACCCATACCTCGGTATGATTTGAATTTACGACCGTTAAAGATAATAGTATCGCCCGGTGATTCTTCCACACCGGCAATTAACCCACCGACCATAATAGAGTTTCCTCCAGCAGCTAATGCCTTCACAATATCACCAGAATAACGGATACCACCATCGGCGATCAACGGAACGCCTGTGCCTTCTAACGCTTTAGCCACATCATAAATGGCAGAAAGTTGCGGAACGCCTACTCCTGCAATGATACGAGTAGTACAGATTGAACCTGGACCAATACCCACTTTCACGGCATCTGCACCTGCATCTGCAAGCATCTTTGCGGCAGATCCAGTAGCAATATTTCCCACTACTACATCTAATCGTGGATAGCTTGCTTTCACCGCCTTTAACATCTCTACTACTCCTTTGGAATCTCCGTGAGCAGTATCAATCACAATGGCATCCACTCCAGCATCGACCAATGCAGCAACTCTTTCCATTGTATCTGGAGTTACGCCTACACCCGCAGCAACACGCAAACGACCTTTTTCGTCTTTGCAAGCCATCGGTTTGTCTTTTGCTTTGGTGATATCTTTATAGGTAACGAGTCCTACCAATTTGCCATCTTTGTCCAGCACAGGTAGTTTTTCGATTTTGTAGTTTTGAAGTATTTCGGCGGCAGCATCAAGATCAGCTGATTGATTCGTTGTGACAAGGTTCTCTTTGGTCATCACTTCATCAATTAATTTAGAGAAGCTACGCTCGAAACGAAGGTCACGATTGGTAACGATTCCTACTAAATGACGTTCTTCGTCGACCACAGGAATGCCACCGATTTTATACTCCTTCATTAATACCAATGCATCACCCACTGTAGCACCACGACGGATGGTAATTGGATCGTAAATCATCCCATTTTCGGCACGCTTCACGGTTTTCACCTGTTTAGCTTGATCTGCAATTGACATATTTTTGTGAATCACACCAATACCACCTTCGCGAGCCATCGCAATAGCCAATTTGGCTTCGGTAACGGTATCCATAGCCGCCGAAACCATCGGAATATTCATTTTGATATTGCGTGAAAACTGTGTTGACAAATCAACTTCGCGGGGAAGAATTTCGGAATAAGATGGAACCAAAAGAACGTCATCGAATGTGAGACCGTCCATCACTACTTTATCTGCAATAAATGACGACATAGGGGATATGTTTTATATTTAATTGCGTGCAAATGTAAGCATTTTTATTGAGACAATTTGAATGTAAATATTGATTTCTTGTAAATCAACATTAAATAACGTTGATTTAATAATATTGACTGCAAACATTCGCCAATTTCCAAAATAAAAATCCAAATATTGTTAAGTCGAGTATCACTTGTGAAAAGAATATATATATTCGCACTTTACAATTTAAAACCCAAAGAAAATGAAAAAGTTAATAGTTGCAATGATTGTTTCTGCATTTATGATGGCTCCAGTATTGTCAATGGCGCAAGATGCAAAACCAACAGAGAAAGCAAAAACAGAGAAAAAAGCTTGTTGCAAAGATGCTAAAGCTGAGAAAAAAGAGTGTTGTGCGAAAGCAGAAAAGAAAGAATGCACTGCTGCTGAGAAAAAAGAGTGCTGCAAAAATGCAGGTAAGAAAGAGTGCACAGCTGCTGAAAAGAAAGAATGTTGCAAAAAAGAAGAGAAAAAAGCTTGCTGCGCAAAAACTGAAAAGAAAGCTGAAGTTAAAAAATAATTCAGAATCGAATAACTTTAGAAACGCTGTCTCAAGAAATTGGGTCAGCGTTTTTTTGTAACGTAAAAATCTGAACAAAAAGAGCATGAAATGGTTTTTAAAAAAGCGAAAACATCATCATTCTGAGAATAATATAGGAACGAAATGGAATATATTGTAGAAGTAAGTAACGTCAAAAAATCATTTAAAGAGGTGCATGCTGTAAAAGGCGTTAATCTAACGATCAAACCTGGTGAATTCGTAGGCCTACTTGGGCCTAACGGTGCAGGAAAAACCACCATGGTGGAGATGATTGAAGGACTGCAGCATCCAGACAGTGGCGAAATAAAAATAGCTGGAAAAACATGGAAAAACAACTCCAAAGAGTTACATCAGTTAATTGGACTTTCGCTGCAAGAGACCCACTTTATCGATCGACTTTCAGTGTTTGAAACCGGTCAACTCTTTGCTAGTTTTTATAAATTGGGAACAGATCGTGTGAATGAGGTAATTGAACTAGTCGGCTTGCAGGAGAAACGAAAAGCATACGTGACTACGCTTTCAGGCGGACAGCGGCAACGATTGGCTCTTGGTATCGCATTGCTCAACAAACCTTCGGTATTGCTACTCGACGAACCCACTACCGGGCTTGACCCCAATGCTCGACGAGAAATCTGGATGATTCTAAAAAAACTAAAAGACGAACAGAACACCTCTTTGATTTTAACGACCCATTACATGGAAGAGGCAGAATTTCTTTGTGACCGCATCGTGATGATGGATCAAGGAACGATTCTGGCAGATGGTCCATTAGATCAGTTACTACGCGATTTCGACAATGCCCGCAATCTCGACGAGCTGTTTATCAATATGACCGGAAGGCATTTGTATGAATAGCAAATTAGCAGATTCGGAAATTGGCAAATTAGCAAATTAGCATATTAAACAATTAGCACATTTAGAAAATGAATAAGATAAAGAATCATCAACTATATCGTCTGACAGCTGCTCACATCAAAGAGATTGTGCGCGAACCGGTCGTTCTGTTTTGGGGAATTGTTTTTCCCATTTTAATGGCTTGGGGATTAGGCATTGCATTCTCTAGCAAGCAAGATTTGAATCGCGAAATCGCTGTCATCAAACACAGCAACACCAGTACGATTCAGAAATCAGCATTGCAAAATATTATTGAACATTATCCCGATAAAGAAAAAGGAGACTATGCGCTATCGCTCAAAAATGAGAAATTAGGCAATGTAAAGCTATCGTTTCACGAATGCACTGAAGCCGAAGCGCATGTAATGCTCAAAAAAGGAACGATCAGTCTGATTATAGATGTGGTAGACGACAAATTAGTTTATTATTTCGATCCGGTGAATGCAGAAGCTCAATTGATTTATCAATTGGTAAAAGGGGTTGTGTATAACGGGCCACAGTATTACGCATCGCATCAGGAGGAGATTAAACCACTTACTGTGACAGGGACACGATACATCGACTTTCTGATTCCAGGACTTATCGCCATGGGGATTATGATGTCTTCTTCGTGGGGAATCAGCTACACGTTGATAGAGCGTCGCTCGAAGAAATTACTCCGTCGTATGGTGGCAACTCCTATGAGAAAATCGAATTTGCTGATTGCATTAATTTTCGCCCGATTCATTATGAATATCATTGAAGCTGTGCTGCTTTATGCCTTCGCTTATTGGTATTTCGACCTACAAATTCAGGGAAATTTAATTGCTCTGGCACTTCTCTTTATAGCGGGGAACATCGCTTTTGCGGGTATTTCGGTACTCATATCCTCACATACGGCCAATTCGGAAGTCGGCAATGGATTAATCAATGCCGTGGTTACACCAATGATGGTATTGTCGGGAGTATTCTTTAGCTATCATCACTTTCCAGCGTGGGCAATTACATTCATTGAAAATCTACCACTGACCATGCTTGCGGATGGTATGCGAAGCATCTTCAACGAAGGCGCAGGATTGTTGGAAATTTGGAAATCTCTTCTCGTTTTATCCGCAACTGGCATCATCACCTTTGTAGTGGGGCTGAAAATTTTTAAATGGTATTAATTTTAGATAAAAGAAGAAACACGAAAGAGAAAATTTGGCATTGTTATTACCTAAACCTATTTATGGTTAAATTAAAATTAATCAATCATAATTCTTTAGAAATTGGCAAACAAACGAAGTAACAGTTTGTTTATGAAGAACTAACTAACATATAAATATAAATAGATGAAAAAGATAAATTTGATTCTCCTTCTTTTGGCAGTTGTTGCTATTTCAGTATCAGCACAATTCAAACAAACGCCACTCCCCTACAAATACAGTGCGCTGGAACCGTATATCGATAGTACAACGATGTATATTCACTTCAACAATCACCATGCAGCTTACACCGACAAGCTTAATAAATCGTTAGAAAAATATCCTGAACTTTATAAAAGGGACATTATCGATTTGATGAAAAATCTTAACGATCTACCTACCGAAGTACAGGCATCTGTCCGCAATAATGGTGGTGGATTCTACAATCACGCCATATTCTGGACCATGATGGCTCCAGCGGGAACAACTAAAATATCTGCCAAACTAGAAAAAAAATTGGTGGAAAATTTTGGAAGTGTTGACAATTTCAAAGCGGAATTTGAAAAAGCGGCAGCAACTAGATTTGGCTCGGGTTGGGCTTGGTTAATCAAAGATGCATCAGGCAAACTGAAGATTACCTCAACCGCCAATCAAGACAATTCTTATATGCCAGATGCAACGGTTAAAGGCGTTCCTGTATTAGCATTAGATGTTTGGGAGCACGCCTATTACCTCAAATACCAATCGAAACGACCAGCCTACATCAAAGCTTTCTGGAGTGTAGTAAACTGGGCAGAGGTGGAGCGATTGATTGGCGAATAAAAAATATCAACTTTATTAAAATTGAAAGCTACTGGCAATTGTTCGTCAGTAGCTTTTTTGTTAAAGAATAAAATCTGAATAATTTGTCCTATTAATTAAAGTAAAATCAGCCTCAGGATAATTAGTACTAAAAGCTTTAGGTGGACGAGCAGTTTTATCGCCCCACTTAAACTCAAAAGCCGACAACTTACCCGATGATTCTTCGATCAAATCAATCTCCTGACCATCGTATGTACGCCAGAAATAGAATGATTTATTTTGTCCTAAAAAAAAGTTTTGCTTCATTCGTTCCGAGATCAAATAGCTCTCCCACAATTGTCCATTATCCGCTCGTAATGCCAGCGGAGTGAAATTATTGATGATCGCGTTTCTAATACCATTATCATAAAAATACCACTTATTAGCCTTAGTTACCTCTTTTCTGAGATTTCCAGAGTAGCCTCCCAAACGATAAATCACGAAGACTTTTGTCAGCAAATCGAGGTATTTTTCAATCGTATTTCTACTCAATCCTAGCTGTTTACCCAATTCATCATAAGAAACTTCATTCCCAATCTGAAAAGCGATTAACGTTAATAAATCTCTCATTTTTGATGAATTCTTTATTCCGTCAATCGTCAAAATATCCTTTAATAAATATGCACTCACAATCTCGCGGAGATACTCCTTTTTTTGCTCAGTATTTTCTATCAACACTTGTTCGGGATATGAGCCATATATCAAACGAATCTCTAGATTTTGTCGCATCTGCAACATATTTTCATTTTGTAACAGTTCGTGCTGACTGAAAGGAAACAACCAGAATTGAGTACTTCGACCCACTAATGGTTCGCCCGTTTGATTCTGCAAATCAAAAGACGATGAGCCACTTGCTATAATCTTTATTCCCTCAATTTCATCTAACATTAGCTTAATTTTCAGTCCAATTTCTGGAATATTTTGTGCTTCATCAATTACCAATAATTCTATTCGTTGCAACAATTGACGATAATTTGCAATTGTCCTTTGTTCTAACAATTTGATTGAATCTTGATCTTCTCCATTCAAAACAAGCGAATTGACACTCATTCTTTGTAGAATATTCTTTAATAAAACGGTTTTACCCACGCGTCGAGCGCCAAACAACAAAACCGCTTTGTTGGCGACAAGTCGCTGAATAATTCTCTCTTCAATATCTCTTGTTATCATACATCTGCATTTTAAACGAAACAAAATTAGTAAATTATTCATTCAATTGAATATTTTAATAGTAAATTATTCATTCAATTGAATATTTTAATAGTCATGCTTGATAAAGAGGTTTTCAAAGATGGCTTCTTGTTTCCTCTTTTTCACTATCTTTGCAGCTCAAAACAATAGACACAATGCAACCCAAATATATAGAATTATTAGCTCCTGCTAAAAATGCCGAAACAGGCATCGAAGCGATTCGTCACGGTGCAGATGCCGTATTTATCGGTGCTCCACAATTCAGTGCGCGCTCTGCGGCAGGCAACTCTATCGAAGAAATTGCCGAATTAGTGGAATTTGCGCACCTTTTCCATGCTCGTGTGTATGTGGCTTTCAACACCATCCTCACTGACGAGCAATTGGCCGAAGCACAAGCGATGATTACCGAATTGTACAACATTGGAGTCGATGCACTCATTGTGCAAGACATGGGAATACTCGAACTCGAAATTCCTCCAATTGCTTTACACGCAAGCACGCAAGCCGACAATCGCACACCAGAGAAAGTAGAATTTCTCTCTTCAGCCGGATTTTCGCAAGTCGTATTGGCACGCGAATTGGGTATTCCTCAAATAAAAGCCATTTCCGACAAAGTAGATGTGCCACTCGAAGTGTTTGTGCACGGGGCATTGTGCGTGAGCTACAGCGGTCAATGTTATATCAGTCAGGCATACGCCGGACGAAGTGCTAACCGTGGCGACTGCTCGCAATTCTGCCGATTGCCTTATCGGCTCGAAGATTCTACCGGTAAAGTGATGTCGCGCAACAGCCACATGCTTTCGCTCAAAGACATGAACCGCAGCGACTCGTTGGAAGAGTTGCTCGATGCAGGCGTAGTTTCCTTCAAAATAGAAGGGCGCTTGAAAGAGATTTCTTACGTTAAAAACGTAACGACCACTTACCGAAAAAAGTTAGACGAAATATTTGCTCGCCGTCCGGAGTTTAAACGACTTTCATCTGGAACAACGCGAGCACTCTTTACTCCTGCGCCCGAACGGACGTTCAACCGTGGTTTTACGAACTACTACGTCGATCGCAAAACACAAGCACCGCAGCAACTTTGGAACTACGACAGTCCCAAAGCGATGGGAGAACCTGTAGGAACAGTGAAAGCAATTTACGGAAATCACTTCACCGTGGCAGGAACGGTGCAACTCAACAACGGTGATGGACTTTGCTTTATGAATGAACAGGGTGACCTCACTGGATTTCGGGTGAATCGTGTAGAAGAAAACCGTGTTTTCCCAGCAGAAATGCCAAAACTGATGCCAAAAACAGAACTGTTCCGCAATTGGGATCAAGAATTTGAGAAACTGCTTTCGAAGCCATCAGCAGAGAGAAAAATTGATGTTCGAATCGCATTGGATGAGACTCCAGACGGATTTCAGTTGACCTTTACGTGCGAAAATGACTTTACGGCCGTTCAAACATTTGAGTGCGAAAAGCAGACTGCACAAACTCCACAAAAAGAGAATATTACCAAACAACTCTCGAAGCTTGGCAATACCATTTTCAAAGCGAAAGAGGTGAAATTCGGGTTCGAAAATGAATGGTTCATTCCCGCTTCGCAATTGGCAGAATGGCGACGGATTTTGGTGGAAGAGTTGCTAAAAGTGCGCAAAGTCGGCTACAAACGCGACCTCCGGAAACCAGTGGATGAATCGAAAAGAGTTCCTTATCCTGAGAAAAAACTGACTTACTTGGGGAATGTAGCCAATGCCAAAGCCGAACTGTTCTACCGCAAGCACGAAGTAACAGAGATTGCACCAGCATTCGAGCTAAAACCAGAAAAAAATGCGCCACTGATGTTTACCAAACATTGCGTGAAGTACAGCCTGAAAATCTGCCCCGTTCACCAGAAGAAGAGCGAAGAGTTCACAGAGCCGTTTTACATCCACAACGATGGATTGCGCTTCCGCTTGGAATTTGACTGCAAGAATTGCCAAATGTTGGTGTTTGGGGATTGAGGATTGAGGAGTTAATGAAAAATTAAAGGAAGTTAGAAAAAGAAATTAGAGGGAGTTATAAGAATAATATGAAATATTCGTTGCTTTCGATATTCGTATGTTTTACGACATTTTGTTTTGGACAGCAAAACGACTCGATCATTGAGAATTATCATTCTAATAAGATTGCACCTAGATTCGGATTATCTTATCAGCAAAATGTATTTGCCGAAGTTGGCATTTCATTTCATAGCTACAATGTAATTATCCCAGGAATCGAGAAACGCTCCCATTGGGGCAGTTCTCTTTCTGGATTTTATCTTTCTTCCGAATTTTTATTACGAAATGATAAGAGTCTTTTAGGACCAAAAATTGGATTCGAATTTGCAGGAGCCGCACCAACAGCAGCTGCGGCAATGGCTTTCGAAACAATTCTTTATACTGATTTTAACAAACAAACTCTTACATTTACACCAAAATATGGATTTTCATTGGGACGTTGGGAGTTATGTTATGGATATAATGTCTTTACCAATAATTATTTATCAAAGTACATTGGGCATCATCGAATTAGCATCTCTGTCAATGTGAATAAAACCTACTGGAAGAAACAAAACCAAATGCTAAAAGCACTACATCAATGAAACACATCACAATCCTACTTCTCATTCTCACCCTTTTCTCTTGCAAAAAAGAGACGCAAAAAGAATTCTTGGTTTCGAGTATCGCACATCTCGATGAGACTGAGATCTATCTTTGGTATGGAGCCGGCAGCAATAGCAAGGTCGATACGATTATGGTCAGAAAAGGGACATTTACGGTGAATGCTGCTCCCGAAGAGGCAGAAGCTTTGACCCTCTTTTTCCCAAAAAATAATCGACAAATCTCATTTTTCGGCAAATCTGATTCGCGACTCAAAATATCAGGGGATTTCAACGCACCTGAAACGTTGGTGGTGGAAGGTGATTCGGTAAACAATCAGCTTACAGCCTATCGTAAGGCTATACAACCTGAAATAAAATCAATTGATAATGCGAATATCAAAGCCGATAGAGCTTGGGCGAAAGATAGCTTGAAGAAATACGAAGAGACGCTTTATTCACCTCAACAGATGACAAATAGAGCAAATCTCTATCGAAAAACAGCGCTATTTATTTCGGACAACAAATCTTCGTATCAGGCACTTTTAGCAGTGCGTGACTATCTGCATTTCACCAACGATACAAAGTCGCTTCAAGCGTGGTGGCCCCAACTAAAGGGTACGAAACTAAAGGATTTTCCTACTTTTCTGGAGCTCAAAAAGGTGTACAAACAACTTCTTCCGCTTTCGGAAAAACATAGTTTAGCTCCTTTTCAAGCCTATAATCTCGAAAACAAACAGGAATATTTTTACGTACAATCTGAAAAGAAGATGTTGATTCTATTTTGGAGCAGCAGCGACAAATATTCTACCTATTTGAATAAGAAACTCTCAGCTGCCATACCCCAACTTGCCAAAGACACAGTTGGCTACACCGCCATCAGTCTCGACGATTCGTTCGACGAATGGCATAACACAGCAAAAGAATTCAAAGGCAGACAATTGATTGCAAGAGGAGGTTTTCAAAATGCAATAATTCGCCAAATTGGCATCGGGCAAACGCCTTGTTTATTGAAAATGGGCAAAGATGCAAAAATTGCTAAAGTCTATGCGATTGGTGAGAATCCCTTAAAATAAGCACCGACTCTGGGCCACAATTAAAGAGTAAATCAATCACACTCATGTTTGGCAAGAAACCTAACTGACGATCGAATACTTGATAATATGGAGCGGGGTGAAAATCTACATCATCCGAAAAATCGTGCTTGGGATGAATCGTTTCTCGAAAATCAAACTGGTTGATTTCAAGTTCTTTCTCGTAACTTTCAGAAAATAAAACAGGCGTTTCGATATCGAGATGGTTCATCAAGACATGGAGCAATTCATTATTGAAATCAAACAAGAATTCCTGTCTCTTCTCGTAAAACGGCTCAAAATCATCCCGATAATATTCAAAAAAAGGTGTATTGTTGTATGCCGACACAATGGCTTGCCAGTGCAGATGACGCCAATTTCCATGATCTGCCATTCGAATATCACGTGTTAAATTCTTCACCTCTCCTGTTCTCTCTACGGGAATAGTCAATGCCATTGCACCATGTGACGAAGCAATGGTACATCGATTTCTGTAAGTCTGTTTCACATAATTGCAATGAGATTCAATGACAGCTTGCGGGAAGTGATACAATTTGCAAAAATAGTGCACAGGGGGCAAATATGCCGATGTCAGAAAAGCGGTCTCCATTCAAAAATAAATTTTATGACAAAGATAACGTATCCCAAGCAAATCATACCAATTTTTAATTCACAACCTAATATTAAACGGCATGTACCGAATTATTTTCTATTTTTGTAAAATCGAATCCAACAATCAGAAGAATACCTCGTTATGAAACATTTATTTCTACTTTTCATTCTTTTCGTCACACTATCCTTATCAGCACAAACGGAGTGGCAAAAACTATCAGCAACCAAAGCTTCCGATTTTGGACTCAACTATACATTGCCCAAAACAATTATCTACATCGATGCAGAATATACCAAAACCACATTGAAAGCTGGAATCTATTACAGATATGCAGAAAAATTGCTGGGAATAGCAAATCCAATTCTTGAAGATTCCGTCTTCTTTTCGTTGGATAAAGTAGATGGAGAATCTACTGCAATTGCTGATCCAAATAGTGCAAGTATGGTACAATTCAAGTCAACTATCCCATATCTCGTACTGAATTCAGACGGCATTCTTTGTGCTGTCAATTGCTCTCCCGATTCATTGACCAAAAACGCTGTTAAACCTCTTCCTCAAAATTATGTGGTACAAGAGGCAATTACCAACTCCGAGCTTTCGCTCACAGAAGAAACTTTGGCTTCTGGATCAACGGCAAAAATGGCGGAATTGGCTGCCAAGCAAATCTTTCGTTTACGCGAAAGCAGATTGGATTTAATCAATGGCGATAACGACCACTTACCAAAAGATGGAGAAGGATTGAAAGTGATTTTTGAACAACTCGATAAACAAGAAAAAGCGCTTACCGCTTTATTCGTAGGGACTCAACGAGTTGAAAAATTCTTTGTTCGCACCAAAATTACGCCAACTGAAATCGACTTGAATCACAAAGTATTGTTTCGTTTCTCCAAACATTTTGGTTTTGTATCGGCTGATGATTTGAGTGGCGAACCTGTTTATTTAGATATAAAAGCTACTGACCGAAAAGAGTTTCTAGCAGCTGATCCAAAAAGCAAACCATCTGATAAAAAAGGATTAATCTACAATATTCCTGGCAAAGGAAAGGTGACAATTTCGCGCAATAACAATCAACTGTTTGAACAAGAATTCACATTCACACAATTTGGCATTCAAGCAAATTTCCCTGTCGATCTATTTACCAGAAAAAAAGCCCCGGCAAAGGCGATTCTTCATCCCATTACCGGAGCTATAGTTAGTTTGATGCAATAATACTATTTGCCGTCCACAATAATCGGCGAACCTTTTTTCGAATCCATGATGATTAGTTTCGCATTGGGTGATGTGGCGATAGCTTTGATCATCTCATATTGAAGCTGTTTATCGCTCAATCCAGTGCTCAGAATTTTCTGATAATCAGCAATACCTTGTGCTTCCACACGTTTACGTTCTGCTTCCTGACGCTCTTTTTGCAAAACAAAGGTCATCTTCTGCGCATCCTGTTCGGCATTGATTTTCGATTCAATACTTTGTTTCACCGATGGTGGCAAAGTGATATTTCTCACCAAAAGCTGTTCCAAAATCAATCCACGTTTCTGAAAATCACTCTCAATCGTCTTGAAAATTCGACTTTGAAACTCATCTCTTTTTGTTGAATAAAGAGCAACCGCATCATAATAAACGGCATTGTCTCTGATTTTAGTTCGACAAATTGGACGCACAATGGTGTTAATGTAGTCTGTACCGATTTGTTGCAAAATCTGAGGTGCTTCGTTGGGAACGATTTTATACAAAACGGTTAAATCGATAATAACTTCAAGTCCGTCAGCAGATAACACGCGAATGGCATCATCGCCAGATTGATTACCTTCGTCGTGCACACCCGACATAGTGTAATTCTGCGTACGGGAACTAAACGTTACCACTTGCGCCAACGGATTCATCACATTCAACCCGCTTTCGAGAATGTGGCTATCCACTTTTCCAAAGAGCTTTTGCACCCCGATTTCACCCGGTTCAATTTGTCGAATCGAAGCGGTAGCAATTCCTAAAATTGCTAGTAACACAGCTGCAATTCTCACTTTTCCTACTAGAGGTTTAATAGCTAAAAACGTGTTTGCTAATGAGCCCACCACTAAAAAAATAATAATGCCTAAAATAAATAGTACCATAATATCAAGATTTAGTTATTAATGTCTTTCAACCAAAATTAATTCTACTCTATATTTTTTACGAATATAACTCTTTCTACTCAAATTATGATTCATATACTTAAAATTAAACTATTTTTGCCAATCACTTAAAACAAAATTGACATGACGGAAATAATTCAAAAAAAACTGAGTGAATCTAAAAGCGCTCGTTGGTTGGTATTAGTGCTAGTATCCCTCACCATGCTTTGTTCATATTTTTTAGCAGATGCCATGGCTCCTCTCAAATCGATGCTCGAACAACAATTGCATTGGACGAGTACAGATTATGGAATTTTTACTAGCGGTTATGGTTGGTTCAATGTATTCTTATTAATGCTTGTTTTTGCGGGTATTATTCTTGATAAAATGGGGACTCGCTTTACGGGAGTTCTTGCCATAATCATTATGCTTATAGGTGCTTTTATCAAATATTGGGCAATCAATAGCACAACATTGGGTGACATTGTGAATATACATATTGGCTCGTGGGAGCTTTTCGAAACTAAACGACAAGTACTGTATGCTGGGTTGGGATTCGCTATTTTTGGAATGGGAATTGAGATGTTTGGTATTACAGCCAACAAAGCCATTGTACGTTGGTTCAAAGGAAAAGAGCTAGCATTAGCTATTGGGCTAAACACCTCTACTGGTCGAATCGGAACCGGGTTAGCAATGATAGCGCCAATTCCATTAGCAAAATGGATGGGAACCCCAACCACTCCAATGGTGAGCGCTCCTATTTTGATGGCAATGTTGATGATTGTGATTGGACTCATGGCGTTTCTATTATTTAACGTCATGGATGTAAAGTTAGACAAAGAAGAGGCCAAACACAACACTGCGGAAGTGGCAGAAGATTTTCGTTTCAGCGACATTCTTCGAATTGCAAAAATCTCTGGCTTCTGGTACATCACTATTCTTTGCGTTTTGTTCTACTCGGCTGTGTTTCCATTTATCAAATATGCAACCGAACTTATCATGCAGAAATATGGTGTAAGCGACAATTTTGCTGGTGCTATTCCAGCGATGCTACCTGTCGGCGCCTTATTTCTAACACCCGTATTTGGCAGCATCTACGACCACAAGGGCAAAGGTGCTTCTATCATGATGATTGGATCCATTTTACTTGTAGTTGTATTCCTTTTATTTGCAATTCCAACTCTCAATAGTTTGCCAGTCGCCATCGGTCTTATTGTCATTCTTGGCATCGCTTTTTCACTCGTACCTTCGGCACTTTGGCCTTCTGTCACAAAGGTTGTTCCTCACAGTTTACTTGGAACTGCCTACGCTATGATTTTCTGGGTGCAAAACTGGGGTTTAATGGGAGTGCCGCTTTTGATTGGAAATGTTCTCGACAAATATTGTAAAATAGGAGAACATACAGTAATTGAACAAGGCGTTTCTTACACGGTTGTTGAATACAATTACACCATACCAATGCTGATTTTTGCTGGATTCGGCGTGTTGGCTATCTTCTTTTCATATATGTTGAAACGCGAAGATAGAATCAAACAATATGGACTAGAGCTACCCAATATAAAAAAATAACTTTCTGAATTCGAGTTCATGATTTCACGAGGTTCTGATATTTTCTCTAGTTTCTGATATTTAAACAGCATTTTAATATCATTTGGTAGGCTATTTCTTGCAAATAACTTATCTTAGCACCATTGATAAAAAAGAGTTAATTAAAACTCTTGATTTCTGAATATAACAAAAATAAAGAAGTGAAAAATATGAAAAATCAAATCATGGATCCTATCGGCAAATTGATGGGATTGCGCTACAAATCACATCCGTGGCACGGGGTTGATATTGGTGATGCAGCACCTAGTGTGTTAACAGCATTTATCGAAATTGTACCAACTGACACTGTAAAATACGAAGTTGACAAAACATCTGGGTATCTCAAAATCGACCGACCACAGAAATATTCAAACGTTGTACCAGCTCTCTATGGATTTATTCCACAAACATTTAGTGGATCGAAAGTGGCTGAACACACGATGGAGCGCACTAAACTGACAGGAATTGTGGGCGATAGTGACCCTATTGATATCTGTGTATTGACCATGAATACTATTTCTCATGGCGATATTCTGGTGCAAGCTATTCCCATTGGAGGATTCCGCATGATTGATGGCGATGAGTCGGACGACAAAATTATTGCAGTTTTGAAAAATGACGCCATTTACGGAAATTACACCAGCATCAAAGACTGTCCAGAGGTAGTTGTTGAGCGTATCAAACACTATTTCCTTACCTACAAAGACCTACCTGGTGAAAAGGCTAATGTACAGATTACTGATACATTTGATGTGGAGGAAGCTCACGAAATCATCCGTCGCTCTACCGAAGATTATAAAAATAGATTTGAACGTTTAGACCAATTTTTGGCTGGAGTGAAGTAAACCCATTATTTATAGAACTAGAAGCCCCGAACAGATAAAACTCTGATTCGGGGTTTCTTTCTTAAATAAATATTTTTTTTGTAACGTTTTTCGTTTTATGATACTTACGAAGTGTAACACCTAAACTTTATACATTAACAGCAGCTGCATTCTATTATCTATTAAGCCCAAAGTGTACATATTGCTAACTCAAAATTAAAAAGAAATAAAAATGAAAACACTACGAAAACCACTCATTCTACTATTTATTGCCGTATTCAGTTTATCGGCATTTGCGAACAATGATAAACCCGAAAATTCCATATTATGGGAGATTTCAGGCAATGGATTGAATCAATCGTCTTATCTTTTTGGCACAATTCACATGATTTGCGAAAAGGATTTTAGTATAAAGCCGAAAGTGGACAGAGCTTTTGATAAGACATCAAAACTAGTATTGGAAATAAATCTCAATGATAATGCTGAAATGGAAGCTTTGCAAAAATTAGCTTTTGGAAAAGTACCCTTGTCAGAAAAATTATCGCCAGAACAGAATGAAGAACTGACTAAAATATTACAACAGAAAATAGGTATGCCATTGAAACAATTTGATAAATTTACATTGCAAACATTACTAAGCTTGCTATTTATTAAGTCGTTTGGTTGCACAAACATTAAGTCATACGAATTGGAATTTATCGCCAAAGCAAATGAGAGTAAAAAACCGATATTAGGATTCGAAAAAGTGAACGATCAGATGAAAATATTAGAGAATGCCTATTCGGATGATGAGCTCATTTCTTATTTCAAACTGATAAATTCAGATTATTCGAATGAAATGGTAAAAATCTATTCAAATGAAGACATAGAGGCTCTTTATAGAATGATGGCCGACAAGCAAGCCATGTCTGACAAAGCTAAAATACTTCTATTAGACAACAGAAATAAAAATTGGATGAAGGAAATGCCCAATATGATGAAATCTGAAAGTCTCTTTTTTGCCATCGGTGCCGCACATTTAGTGGGTGAATCGGGGTTAATCAATTTACTAAGAAAGGCAGGATATATTGTAAAACCAATAATCAATTGAAGCATTGAAAGCCAAAGAACAAGAGTTTCTGATTCATTTGGAACAACACAAAGGAATGCTCCATAAAGTTTCGAAAATATATATGGATGACAAAGATGATCAACAAGATCTATTTCAGGAGATTATCTATCAGTTGTGGAAATCACACAATGAATTTAAAGGAAATAGTCAGCTTTCGACATGGATGTATCGTGTGGCTATTAACACTTCCATCGTATATCTGAAGAAAGAGAAACGGAAGCCCGAGAAATTTGACTCCTTCCCTGAGAATATTCCAGAAGAAGAGAACGACTCAGATGAAAAAGAGAGCCAGTTAGCTCATTTCTATAAAGCTATTCAAAAATTGAATAAAATAGAAAAAGCCATTATTTTCTATCAACTCGAAGGATTTTCACACAAAGAGATTGGTAACCATCTTGGAATATCAGAGGGTAATGCTCGTGTAAAACTAAACAGAGCTAAAGACAAATTAAAAACCATCATTAAATCGCAAGGATATGAACTTTAATAATCTACAATCAGAATGGCAAAACGAAAACACAGAAAACGTTTCGATTCCAACCACATTAGAAAAAATACATTCGGCGAACATGCCACTGGAGAAAATAAAAAAGAATCTAAAAAAAGAGTTTATCTACCAGATTCTCTCAATTATTTTTATTGGTGTGTTCCCGCTTTTGTATAAGCTTCCCAAAACAGCTTATGCTCCATATTATTTACTATTTACAATGTTTCTGGCGGTGTGCATATATTATTTGGTAAAACTATATATTTTCTTCAAGCGACTAAATAACTATACGTTGAACACAAAAGATAGTCTTTATGAAACATACTTTGATATTAGACTAAATATGGAAATGTATAAAACTTTTGGATTTGCCTTAATCCCATTTCTCATTCTTTATTTACTCGGAATTTTGTACAATAAGAATCCAGATTTTGTTTCAACTAATCTAACAAACAACTCATTACTATTAGCTGTGTTTGGTATTGTTGCTTTCTCATTCCTCTATATGGGCTTTGCTGTGGAATGGTGGGTTAATCACTATTATGGAAAATATGCCAAGGAGATACGTAACGTAATAGACCAACTAAAGGAGGATTAATACTATCCCAAGTTACCGTAAATACCCCGAACAGATAAAACTCTGATTCGGGGTTTCTCATTCCATATTCAATTAAAAAAACTTCCTCTTTAAAAAATCGATTGAAACTCTTTTTCAAGATGAAAAAGGTATTTCGGTTGGTAATTGACAATAAATTTGTAATTTAGTGCATTAAATGCAATGGAAATTCAGCACCTACTTCTGGAAGATTATCACTCATTTATCTGCGGTTGCAGTAACAAAATAGGCTTGAATGAATATCACATACGCGTAGCATCAAAAGGAAAAAAAAGATTTGCATCTGAATAAAGCATTGCAATATCTTTCAAGAAAACAAAAAAAATCGAAACAATAATATGAAAAAGGTATTGATCGTCTCCCGAAGGCTCATTCGCAAGGGAAAAACTATCAACTGGGTATCTGAAATATATCTTCAACTTTTAGCAAAAGGGGGTGTAATGCCCATTATTATTCCTATTGCAGAGGCAACAAAAAAGATTTTAGGCGACTATCTGCTAGATTATGACGGTCTGTTGATGATGGAAGGGGGAGATATTAATCCTCTCTTTTATGGTGAAAATTATGACATTAACACTTTAGATGAGTATGATCCACTAAAAGACGAGATAGAGATAACTTGCTTGAAACATGCGTTAGAAAATAACAAAGCGACAATAGGTTTTTGTAGAGGAATGCAATTGATTAATGTCCTACATAAAGGAAAAATCCATCGAGACGTACACGAAACCTTTAATCACAAAGTGCATCATATCAACTATGATAATTACGATACACATAGACATAAAATCACACTCGTCGAACAAACACCACTCTATGATTGGTATCAACAAAACGAGTTAATGGTTAATTCATACCATCACCAAGGAATAAAGCAACTTGGAACTGGATTGCTACCAATGGCATATTCTGAAGATGGATTGATAGAGGGAATATACAATCCATCACTTCGTTTTGTTGTTGGATTACAGTTTCATCCAGAAAGAATGTTAGAAGAATACGCTGGAAATAAAGCAGTTTTTGAAGCGTTTATTCAGGCTATAAAAGAACAATAAAGATACGCAATAGTTAAATTATACAAGCTCGATTATGAATATAGAGTCATTCAAAGAAGTTGCCAAACAATACAAAGTTATCTTTCTGGATTCGTATGGTGTTTTGAGAAATTACGAAGGAATCTTGCAAGGAGTTAACGAAATGCTGCAATTCTTGAAAGAGGAAGGAATTGCTTATTATGTTTTGACGAACGATGCTTCCAGGAGCCCTAAACAGCTAGCCGAGGCATTCAACTCTCGTGGAATTCCCGAAATCTCGGAAGACAAAATCATCTCCTCCGGAATGATTGCCAACGAATATCTGGAGAATAAAATAAAAGGTGGAACCGTTGTCTATTTGGGTACAGAGTGCTCGGCACACTACATCGAAACAGTTGGTCTGAATACCATTTCGATTAGCGATATTGATGTAGATAAAGTAGATGACTATTCGGCATTGGTGCTACTAGACGATGAAGGTTTTGATTGGAAAACAGATCTTACTAAAGCCGTCAATCTACTACGAAAAAGAAGTTTACCCGTGATTGTCGCCAATTCTGATGAAACCTATCCATTATCAAGAGAAAACGTTGCCATTGCTATCGGCGGAATTGCTGATTTACTAGAACCTCTTTCGGAAAAGATATTTATCCGTTTTGGCAAACCTGATTCTCAAATATTCAATTTTGCATACAAACACGCAAAAAAAGATCAAGCCATTACAAAACGTGATATATTGATGGTGGGAGACACACTCAAAACGGACATCATTGGTGCCAACAAATTTGGAATCGACACATGTCTCGTTCTTTCTGGAAATATTCTGGCACAAAATGCTGAACTTCTTATTCAATCCACAGGAATAATTCCAAATTACATTTGTGAATCAATTGCCACATAAAATATGAAGAGACTTAATCAAACCTGATTAAGTCTCTTCTTTATGATTCAAAATATTTTTCGATAAACGTGGCAATAGGGTGTCCCATTTTTGTGGGTGTAATAATTTTGATGGTAATCTTCGGCTCGCCAAAATGGAGCTTCGCCTTTAACCTCTGTCGCTACGAAATATCCTTTTTCAGCAAGAATCTTCTTGTATCTATTAGCAATTTCCTTTTGCTCCTCATTGACTGCGAAAATTGCAGAGTGATATTGAGAACCAATATCAGGACCTTGACCATCGGTTTGTGAAAAATCGTGTGTTTCGAAAAATAGCTTTACCAATGACTCAAAAGATGTTTTTTCAGGATTGAATATCACTTGCGTAGTTTCGAGATGTCCAGTTTCACCTGTGCAAACCTGCTTATACGTTGGATGATCGACATGACCGCCCATATAACCTACATCGGTTGTAATAATACCTTCTGCTTTTTCGAAGTAATATTCTGTTCCCCAAAAACAACCCGATGCAAAATACGCTGTATCTGTTTTCACAAAATCAAGAGAAACGGAATTGACACAGTAGCGTGTATCTTTCGGTGTAAATCCTTCTCCTTTGAATACATGGCCTAGATGACCTCCGCAGTGATTGCAGGTGATTTCGATACGTCGTCCATCAGCATCAACGGTCTGTTTTACTGCGCCTGGAATGGCATCGTCGAATGACGGCCAACCGCACTCTGAATGAAATTTGGACGATGACAAATATAACGGCGTGCCACATTGTCGACAAAGGTAAGCACCGTTTTCAAAATGACTTTCATATTTTCCTGTATAAGGCATCTCCGTCCCTTTACCTATAATCACTCGCTCCTCTTCTGGAGTAAGTACTCTGAATTTGCTCATAACTTCAACTTTAGTATTGTTTTTTTGACTACAAGCCGGCAGGCTTATGATAAAAATAAGAACATAGAATATTTTCTTCATTGTATTTCTTACTAATATTTACAGCGATTTAAGAATTCACAAAACCACTTATCCATATAACTTCAAGCACTCATGAAATGTTCAGCTATTATAAAAAAAAGACCGTTTTCAAATGAAAACGGTCTTTAGAGATTTATCTGGCTTGAGACATTGCTCAGCAAGAAAAATTATTCAGCAACAACTTCGAAAGGAATCTCTACAGATACCTCTTTGTGTAGTTTTAAGATTGCTTTGAAAGAACCAAGTTCTTTTGCGGCATCTTTGATAACGATAGTTTTGCGGTCGATTTCGAAACCTAATTTCGCCAACGCCTCTGCTACTTGAATATTTGATACAGAACCAAAAACTTTACCAGTAGAACTAGCCTTAGTGCCGATAGTCAACGAAACGCCTTCTAATTTAGCAGCCAATTCTTGCACATCAGCTTTGATTTTCGCCAATTTGTGCGCACGTTGTCTCAAGTTTTCTTCTAATACTTTAATAGCTGATACAGAAGCAATCACTGCTTTGCCTTGAGGAATCAGGAAGTTTCTTCCGTATCCGTCTTTTACAATTACCACATCATCTTTGTAACCGAGATTGGTAACATCTTCTTTCAATATTAATTTCATTGTTGTTTCCTCCTTCTGTTAATTATTTCATCATATCAGTAACATACGGAAGCAACGCCAAATGACGCGCTCTTTTTACTGCTTGAGCTACTCTACGTTGGAATTTCAATGAAGTTCCGGTGATACGACGTGGTAAAATTTTACCTTGTTCGTTCAAAAATTTCTTCAAAAACTCAGGGTCTTTGTAGTCGATGTAGCGGATACCGCTCTTTTTGAAACGACAATATTTTTTTCTATTTACATCTACAGATGGGGGAGTCAAATATCTAATCTCCGAATTTGGTTGTGCCATAGTTTATATCCTCCTTAGTTTGCGCTTTTCGCTGATTTAACACTCTTTCTTTTCGCTGCATATTCAGTAGCAAATTTATCCATACTGAATGTCAGGAAGCGAATTACTCGCTCATCACGACGGTACTGGAGTTCAAGCTTCGCAATCGTAGTTGGAGCAGCTTTAAACTGGATCAATTGATAAAATCCGGTAGATTTTTTCTGAATTGGATAGGCTAATTTTTTCAAGCCCCAATTCTCTTCATTGACGATTTCAGCACCTTCTGCGGCGAGAATCTCTTTGAATTTTTCTACCGCTTCCTTCATCTGTACATCAGACAAAACGGGAGTCAAAATGAAAACGGTTTCGTAATTGTTCATACTAATTTATAATTTGATTAAAAAATTGAGCTGCAAAAGTAGTCATAATTTTCGAAATCACAACACTTTACCTCAAAAATAGCTCTTATTACAGGAAGATAAAACCCATTAACGATCAGATTCGGGCAATGCAGAAGCGATAGCTTGGCGACACTCGTCCATAAGAGAGATGATTGCCTCCGATCCTTCTCCCTTAGATTCAATAGGTGGATGAATAATCAAACGTAGTTTATGTGGTCGAAATATATTCGACCCACTAGGCAAAATATGAAAAGAACCCTCAATAGTTAGTGGAACCACAGGAAGTTTCAAATCGACGGCTATTTGAAAGGCACCTTTTTTGAATCGACCCATTTTTCCTGTTTGAGTGCGACTTCCTTCCGGAAAAATCACAACTGATAATCCACCTTCTAACTGTCTAGAAGCATTCGCAAGAGTCTCTTTGATTGATTTCGGACTACTTCGATCTACAAAAATATGTCCGGCTTCGGCACACGCTCTACCCATGAATGGTGTTTTGCGAAGCTCTTGTTTCATCACCCATCTGAAATTTTTATTCAAATAGCCGTAAATCAAATAGATATCAAAAGCTCCTTGATGGTTGGCTGCAAATATATATGATTGATCCTTTCTCAAATTCTCTCGACCAACAACCTCAACTGGCGAAAGTGCGGTAAAACACATTAGTCTCGCCCAATATTTTGCAGGATAATATCCCCAAAATTTACTATTAAAAAGAAACGAACCAGCAGTAGTAATCAAAGCAGTAAGTACACCGACAACCAGAAAAACTGGCACCAAGATAATCCATTGATAGAGAAATAAGAGAATTCGCTTCATATCACTGACGTTTTGTAAAATGTGGTGCAAAAATAACACCTTTACATAAAATTAGCAGCAAAAAAGCTGCTCAATTCAATAAAAATAGATATTTTTGCCTTTAATCTCAAGAAACACCTCTTTTTTGATATTATTTCTTGTAAAATCAAAGTCAAAAATTCAACAGATAACCCAAATAATCGACACAGTATGAAAGATTTAAGAAAATATGCAGGCGTAATCATCGTATTGATTGGTACTGCTATTATCGCCATTCCTCCATTTCTTGGAGCCACCGATAACAATGTTCTCCTTGCCGGACTAGTGACCATTGTTGTTGGAATTTTGAGTTTTATTGCACTCAACAAAAAAGCTGATTAACACACAGATTTGACTTTTACAGAAGAGCCTCTTATCAAATTTGATAAGAGGCTCTTCTTGTTGTAGAATATATCAAAAAAAAACCGCATTCATTACGAAAGCGGTTTTGAGGAGTTGTTTTATTCCTATTTATGCTTGTTCTACATCAGGAGCAATTAGTTTATATCCTTTACCGTGGATGTTGATGATTTCGATTTCTGGATCATCTTTTAGGTGCTTGCGCAATTTAGTGATGTAAACATCCATACTACGTGCATTGAAATAGTTATCGTCTACCCAAATTGCTTTCAAAGCAAAGTTTCTTTCCAAAATTTCATTGGCGTGAGCGCAAAGCAAACTCAACAAATCAGACTCTTTTGTAGTCAATTTAGTTGCTTTAGAGCCAATAGAAAGAATCTGTTTTTGGGTATCAAAAGAGAATTTACCAATCTTGTATGATTGTACATCTTTCCCTTTTTTGCCTTTGATGCGTCGAAGAATCGCTTCAATACGAAGAATTAACTCTTCCATAGAGAATGGCTTGGTGATATAATCATCTGCTCCAATTTTGAAACCTTCCAAAATATCCTCTTTCAATGTTTTGGCAGTCAAAAAGATAATTGGGGTATCACTATTGGTTGCTCTAATTTCTTGAGCCAATGTAAATCCATCTTTTTTAGGCATCATTACGTCAAAAACGCAAATATCGAAGTTTCCTTTCATAAAAGCTTTGTAACCTGCTTCGCCGTCTGGGCACAATTCAGCTGCAAAACCTTTGGCTTGCAGATACTCTCTTAGCAACATGCCAAGATTTTCGTCGTCTTCACAAAGAAGAACATTCAATTTTTCTTCCATAATACTCAATTTTTAGTTATTTGTAGTGTGATAATAAATTTTGTTCCAATATTAGGTTCGCTATTTGCACTTATCGTGCCATTATGATCTTCAATTATTTTCTTCACATACGCTAATCCGAGGCCGAATCCTTTCACATCGTGAACGTTACCTGTATGTACGCGATAAAATCGCTCGAATATTTTCTTTAAGTTTTCTTTTCGGATACCAATCCCATTGTCCATTACCGAAATATTCAACTTGTTAGCTTCATTCCAAGTGGTAACCGTCAATAAAAGAGGTTCGTTTGGTTTTGCATATTTGACCGCATTATCAAGTAAATTGAAAACAACATTCGTAATGTGCATTTCATCAGCCATCACATAAGCGTTGTCAGCATTTAGATTGCATTCGATAGAGCCTCCATATTTCTCTGCTTTGAGCTTAAACTTATCAATCACATCGACTATCAATGCATTCATATCAAGCTCTTTGAATTTCAAAACCACCTTTTGTCGATCAAAAAGGGACATTTGCAACACCTTCTCAACTTGAAAACTCAATCTTTTTGTTTCATCCATTATCACTCCTGATATATGCTGAAACAGCGTTGGATTTTTCGTAACCGCAGGGTCTTTCAACATTTGCGCAGCGAGAGAAATAGTCGAAAGTGGCGTTTTAAATTCATGCGTCATATTGTTTATAAAATCATTCCGCATCTCAGAAACCCTCTTCTGCCTGTAAATTATATAGGTGGTAAAGCCAAACGTAATCAACAAGATGAAAGTAAAAATAAACGACGGTATCATAAAACGAACAGAACTATATATATAACTCTGTTTGGTTGGGAAATGCACTCTCAATAAGTTTAATTTCAACGGCGTATCATTCGGAAATAAAATTTGTGTATAAACATCATCTTGCTGATCAAAATCTTCCACCGAGTTACGATATATAACTCTCTTATCGTTGTCAACTACCTCATATTCAAAGAACAAATTCAAACCGTTATTTTGCAATTCCGATTTCAACATATCATTCAACCCCTTCATATCCAACCGATTTTCGAGTCGGCGTGTACCCGATTGATATAGGATATTCAATATAACTTCGTCGAGCAATGCCTTTTCATACAAATATCTACCTTTGAGTACATCTTGAAGTTCTCGCGATGTATGCAAAATGCTATTCACTCCATGCCCCGAAGAGATATAAACTTTGGGCGAAACCACCTTTTGGTTTAAACTGTCGGTTATGAGTTGAATTTGACGATTTTGCTCGACAAACGGGTTATTATTGTTCTGAATATCGAGGTATTTTTCACTCAGCTTTGCAAAATTATATTTGTGGACAATTTCTGCGGTCTCTACCACATCTTCCTCAAGGTATTGTCGTGTTTCTTCGTATTCTAATGTTTTGGAAACTTGATATAAACTGCGAGTTACTGCTTCATTAAATTGCTCGTTTCTCATTTTTACCATCACATTAATATAGTCTATCTGAAGACCAAGTAACGTAACGAAAGTGAGCACCATAACCATTATCAATAACCATATCGTCGATTTTTTCATTATCAGCAGGCGTGGGTCAATTTAATGGTTCTTTTCAAAGGATTTAAGCGCGAATTCATCCTATTTAAACAAGTTAAAAGTTAAATTGTTTGTTTTTTTTAGCATTTATTAAACGCTAATCATTTAACTTTAAACTGCAAATTTAACTATTTACTTGTTAATTGCAAATTTTATGGACTTTTTTTTATAAAGTCTAAGTTTTTCATTTGCTGCATTTTATTTATGAAAACTTCAAATTATAACTTAAACGAGAAAATATTCAATTTATGCAAACTGAATAACGCATTTATATAACATTTTTGTTTTTTTACCTAAATATCGGATTTAACATAAAATCAAGCAGTTAGCTTAATCTTGGAAGAAATAGCAGAAAGAATACGAAGAAATTGAGGGAAATTAATCGACAAAAAGGAGTTGAGACATCACGGTATCGGAAACAAAAAGCCCTTTGCTAGAAATCGAAAATTGATTACCATTTTTCAACAACATGCCATTTTTAAGAAACGGCTCTGCTTCTTTGAGGAAAAACGTGGCTAGTTCTTTTCCATACCGTTTTTCTAATTCTATCAAGTTGAGACCCCACATTGTTCGTAGAGTCACTATTACGAAATCGTTGTATCGACTGTGAAGCGAGCTTTCTTCAATTTCAGGCGAAAAAATGCCCTTTTCGGCTTGCTCCAAATAGAGTTTGATATTGGATGGATTCCAGAACCGACTCACACCATCAAACGAGTGTGCTGATGTGCCAATTCCAAGATAAGGAATACCTTGCCAATAGGATGAGTTATGTTGCGAGAAGAAACCATTGAGTGCAAAATTGGAAATCTCATAATGTAGAAATTCTTTTGCCATCAGCTTCTCACGTAAATATTGAAACATAGCAACACTTAATTCTTCATCCGCCTCTTTTACTTCACCTTTCTTAAGTTTGCGATAAAGATTTGTTCCTTTTTCGTAAATCAAATGATAGGCAGAAATATGCTGCACAGGCAGCGAAATGGCAATGTCTACATTTTTTCTCCAGGCTTCAATGGTTTGATTTGGCAAGCCATACATCAGATCGATACTAATGTTAGTCAATCCGTTTTTGCGACACAATTCAATCACATCCAACGCTTGACGGGCGTCGTGTCTCCTATTCAAACTTTTCAAGTCGTGGTCATCAAAACTCTGTACGCCCATGCTCACGCGGTTGAATGGCAAAGTAGTGATTCCAGATACATACGATTCAGTCATATCATCAGGATTTGCCTCGATCGTAATTTCAGCACTTTCCTCAATTTTAAAATTCGCATGGATCGATTCAAATATCTGACCAAATTGACCAATCGTCAGTTGCGAAGGAGTGCCACCACCAAAATATATAGTCTGAATCGTTTCATTAGGTAATTCGTTTCTACGGGTTTCAAGCTCACGACATACTGCATCCACATAGCGACTCGCGGTAGAGTCATTCGTGGTTGAAAAAAAATCGCAATAACTACATCGCATTTTACAAAAAGGTATGTGTATATAAATTCCAGCCAAATCTCTTTTATTAACAGTGTAAAAATAGAGGAAATATTTTGCTATAGCCACTTATTCGTACATTTCTGATGAATTTACTTCTCAGAATTCTAAAAAATCTCACTTTCAAAATGTAGCAGAACAACCTTAAAACGTCTGTCAAACAATTATGTTTTCTAACACTGTCATAAGATTGTTTATTTGGCGAAATTATTCTAATTTGCGCATACTTATTTCCTTATTCATTAACCATTTAAATCTGATTGAACATGAAAGTCTATCAATCGCATGAAATCAAGAACATCTCCCTTTTGGGAAGTTCTGGATCGGGGAAAACCACGCTCGCTGAGTCAATGCTCTACGAGGGTGGATACACCAAACGTAGAGGAAACGTGGATTCCAAAAACACCGTTTGTGACTATTTCCCCGTAGAGCAAGAATACGGATACAGCGTCTTCCCAACTGTTTTCCACGTAGAATGGAACGGAAAGAAACTAAATTTTATTGATTGCCCCGGCTCCGATGACTTTGTGGGTGGGGTTTATACAGCATTAAATGTGACCGATACCGCCTTAATGGTAGTAAACACCCAATATGGAGTGGAAGTGGGCACACAAAATCAATTTCGTATTACGGAAAAATTAAACAAGCCGCTAATTTTCGTTGCCAATCAATTGGACGGAGAAAAGGCGGATTTCGACAGCACAGTCGAGCAACTAACAGAAACTTACGGAGGTAAAATAGTGTTGATACAATATCCCGTAGTCTGTGGACCTCAATTCAATGCAGTAATTGATGTATTGAAAATGAAAATGTATAAATGGAGACCAGAAGGTGGCGCTCCAGAAGTTTTAGAAATACCAGGTTCAGAAAAAGACAAAGCCGAAGAACTTCACCAAAAATTAGTAGAAGCAGCCGCCGAGAATGATGAATCTTTGATGGAAAAATTCTTTGATCAAGGCACATTGTCTGAAGACGAAATGAGAGAAGGAATTCACAAAGGATTGCTTTCGAGAGGAATGTTCCCTGTTTTTTGCGTAGATGGTGGTCGGGATATGGGCGTACGTCGCCTGATGGAATTTTTAGGAAATGTTTGCCCATTTGTTAGCGAAATGCCTCATGTGACTACTTCGGAAGGCGAAGATATTTCACCAGAAGTAAACGGACCAACAAGCGTTTACGTGTTCAAAACATCGGTAGAACCGCACATTGGCGAAGTGACTTATTTCAAAGTGATGTCTGGAAAACTGCACGAAGGAGTGGATGTCATTAATGCAAATAGAGGATCAAAAGAGCGCATCGCTCAAGTATTCTGTGCTTCTGGTCAAATTCGAAACAAAGTAGAGGAGATAGTAGCTGGTGATATAGGCGTCACTCTTAAATTGAAAGAGACTAAAACAGGCGCTACCCTTAATGCAAAAGGATGCGAATATCAATTTAATTTCATCAAATATCCTGAGCCTAAATATCGTCGTGCAATAAAACCTGTAAACGAAGCTGATGCAGAAAAACTGAGCGAATTGCTTACTCGTATGCACGAAGAAGATCCAACATGGATTATAGAGCATTCAAAAGAGTTGAAACAGATCATTGTAAAGGGACAAGGTGAATTCCACCTCAAAACCCTCAAATGGAGATTGGAACACGACGATAAAATGTTAATCGAATACTCTGAACCTAAAATTCCATATAGAGAGACCATCACCAAGGCTGCAAGAGCCGATTATCGCCACAAAAAACAATCTGGTGGGGCAGGTCAGTTTGGAGAAGTGCATTTGATCGTGGAACCATTCATAGAAGGTGCTCCAATTCCAGAAACATACAAATTCAATGGACAAGAGTTTAAAGTTTCTGTACGTGACACGCAAGTACATGAACTAGACTGGGGTGGCAAATTGATATTTGTAAACAGCATCGTTGGTGGATCCATCGACACTCGGTTTTTACCGGCTATATTGAAAGGAATTATGGATAGACTTGAACAGGGCCCACTTACCGGCTCTTATGCTCGTGACGTACGCGTAATTGTATATGATGGCAAAATGCACCCTGTAGATTCTAATGAAATATCATTCCGATTAGCGGGACGTAATGCATTTATCGAAGCATTCAAAACTGCTGGACCGAAAATATTGGAACCAATCTACGACATCGAAGTACTTACTCCTGCCGACAAGCTAGGAGATGTAATGAGCGATTTACAAGGTAGAAGAGCCATCATCATGGGTATGCAAAGCGACAAAGGATTCGAAAAGCTGAGTGCAAAAGTACCACTCAAAGAGATGGGTAATTACTCTACAGCTATGAGTTCACTCACTGGTGGTCGTGCGGCTTTTTCGATGAAATTTGCCAGTTATGAATTGGTACCGGCAGATGTGCAAGACAAGTTGCTGAAAGAATACGAAGCAGTGCATCAAGAACACGATTGACACCTAGCTCTTATTAAACAAAAACGGTTTTGCTCAGAATATGAACGAAACCGTTTTATTTTTATAAAAAAATCAAAGATTTAATCTTCGAACTCTTTGTAAGGATTGTGTTTATGCTCACGATCTTTTACGATCAAAGTCGTCGTTGGAACTTTCGATTTCTGATTGAATACAATGTCGTGACCCACACACAACCCAAACGAAATATTTAACTCCGTATCGTTTTGTGACAAAAAGTCAGCTTGTCCGGCAGGGTTGCACGAAATGCCTTTCGAATCATTTTCGAGCATTTCAGACGAAGGAATACGACCATACTTGCAATCCACAGAATAAACTTCAAATTTTTCAGACAATCGACTTTTAAGTTTGTCGGCTTCTTTCTGCATACCGATGCAATGAGCAATTCCAATTCGTTTGAGTCCTGAGTTTTGTGCAAAATTGATTAATTCATCGACTCTATTTTTGCCCATGATCCGCGATTCATCCGCCATGCGCATGGTCTGTATATCCGATTTGCTATAAAGTCGCTTTTGATTTTCCATTTTTGATTTTTCTTATTTCTGGATAGGTAATCCATTGGCAGCCCAACCCGAAAATCCATCCATCATTTGAAAAATGGTTTTAAAACCTTTCTGCATCATGTAACTGACAGCCATTGAACTTCGATGATTGGTACGACAATGCACAATGTATTTCGCATTTTTATCGAGCTTGTCAATTTTTGCTGTTGCATCCGATTGGCGAATATCGATGTTGAGTGCTCCTTTGATGTGTCCTTCGCTAAATTCTTCTGGAGAACGCACATCTAGCACAACCAGTTTCTTGTCTTTTTGAAGCATTGTTACAACGTCAGAAGAGACAACTTCTTTCTTGTTTTGCGCATCAATTGTAGCGAAAGAGGTAAGCATCAGCACAAATGCCGGTAGCCAATATTTAAGTTTCATGAGTTTATTTGTATTACGAGATTATTTCTTTTTCCCGGTATTGATACCAAATGGAAGATACAGTGGGCAAAAACTAATTAGTCCGGTAAGGATAAACACGATGGCTAATACAAGCCCGATAATAGCGATTGTTCCGGATATTACGTTTGCAAAATACAAACCAATGATGACGACTGCCACTAAGAATCTCACTACTTTGTCAATTGTTCCAACATTTGTTTTCATAATTTCTAAATTTTAATTTTGAGTTTCTACTAATTCGATACCTTTCATTCCCATCTTTTTGAAATAGGAGAACCATTTTGCTTCCGGTTGTTGAATTTTGAGTAATGTCTGGAGTGATTCTGACTCTTCCATCTTTTTTTCGAGAACAGAATACATGTGTACAAAGTTAGAAGTTTTGATATTTCCACCGCAATGAACAAAGACTTTTTTCCCTTCGAAAGAGTTAAATAATGAACGGACAGTAAGATAATGGTGCTCCTGAAGACGTGAGCAATCGACTGGGAAATGGACATAATCCATGTTCAATGATTCTACCAGCTGATGTTCGTTGTGTACAGCATTGCGTGCCGAAACGGGTGAAATATTAATAACTGCCTCAAAGCCGGCTTCGTTCAGTTTTTGTAGTTGCTCCAGTGTAGGTTGACCTCCGGCTGCTAATTTATCGGTGTACTCGTAATAGTTGTTGATTGTTGTTGCCATATTATTTGAATTATCGAATTTTATAAGTTAAACTGCCATTCGGACAATTAGCTACGCACTTCAAACACTTGGAGCAGGTATAGCTTTCGCCCGGCGTTTCGAATTTAGGTTTATATAGACTGTATTTTGTTGGCTCCATCGCAACGATGTAACACTGTTTGTCGCACTTGCCACAACTCACGCAGCTATCATTATTCACTTTGATTCTGAAAAGAGAGAATTTGTTAAGTCCTCCCGAAATCCAAGCGATCGGACAGCCGAGTTTGTGATACTGATACATCTGTTTCACTTTACCATCGGGGCTCATGCTCATCATCAGCTCCATGATCAATCCCATCGGACAAACCCATCGACAAAATACTTTTCCGAAAATGCCACCCAATGCCACTCCCGCAATCAATACATACCAAAGCGAAATTTGGTATTGAGAAACCGCAACGTAGAGAGCAACTCCTAACGCAGCGAGAATCATCATTCGCTTATCAACCAATACTTTTAACATGCTGTTCTTCTTTCCCATCCTTACGCATTATTTATCTCTTTCAGCAAAAAATCTTTTGATTTCACACCGACGAAACGATTCACCTCTTCTCCATCTTTCAAAAGAATCATTGTTGGAATTCCCCTGACTTTAAATTTTTGAGAGAGAGATTGATACTCTTCCACATTGAGTTTTCCAACGAATCGGTCAGCGGGTAATTCAGCGGCAATTTCGTTGAGCACGGGTGCCATCATGCGACAGGGGGCACACCATTCTGCCCAGAAATCGACTAACACTATTCGATTTTTCAACTGTTGCTGAAAGTTTTTATCGGTTAAAATGAGAATCTCTGCATGGCTCTCCACATTAGGAATATTCTTCATCGAAGATTTTGCGAAATAGACAAAAGCAAAAAATGCGACGGCTAATCCGCCAAGAATGATGAATGCTGTTTGCATACGAAAATAGATTGAATTATGATGGTACAAAATTACGGCATAGCGGATGATAACTAAAGGAGAAGGCGTTTGCAGTTTCCAAACTTTTGATTGATTTATCTCAACTTTTTAGTTGATTATGATTAACTTTACCTTCAAATCAAGTAAGCGTATAATGAATACAATTTCAGAATCAGACCAAGAGTTTATTTGCGATATAAGTGCCCCCTGCTTTCAGATGCTTTCGCCCGAAGAGATTGAATTTGTGAGAGCCAGTAAGACTCAGGTCTCTTTTCGCAAAGGAGACACGCTCACAAAACAGGGCGCTTTTGCCTCGTATATTCTTTTCATTGTCAATGGCATAGGAAAACAATACATCGAAGGCGAGCAAAACAAAAGCTTCAATATGAGCATTGTAAAACCGGGTGATTTTGTCGGACTTTCTTCCGTATACTCAAAAAGCACATACAACTATTCGGTTGTCGCGATCACTGATTGTCAGGCCTTTTTGATAGAAAATGCAGCGGTAGAACACGTAGCAAAAATGAACAGCGCCTTTTCATTCAACATCATCAAACGCTACTGCCAACAAAACACCAAACTGTTTGACACTTTACGCACCGTGCTATACAAACAGATGAATGGCCGACTGGCCGACACACTACTCTATCTCGAAGCAATGAAACCGGAAATGCCCGAGATTTTCCAGATGCTTTCGCGCAAAGACATCGCCGACTTTGCCGGAATCTCTACAGAAAGTGCCGTTAAACTACTTAAATCATTTGAAAAAGAGGAGATTATCTCCCTCAATGAAAAAGACATCATTCTCATCGACACGCAGAAATTACAATTACTAAGCAAAAATGGCTAAAATAAATTTTCTTTCTAAATTAACCTGCAACTTTCTATTTTAATCCAAAAAACACAATCAATATATCAATATAAATTTATATTTGCACTTTGACTTTTTCTTTTAAAGATCAAAATCGCGACCTGAAAAACACATTTTCCTAAATTCTTCTCGCGCATAATACATTATCCATCCTATTTCAGGATGAATTTATTTTGGAATACTTACTAAAGCGATAACGATTTAACACAAGATATTTCAACAAATAATTAACATTAATAAATATATGGCAAGAGTAGTAATCTTAGGAGCAGGCATTGCAGGACACACGGCTGCGCTCATTGCAAAAAAACAATTAGGCAAGAATCATGAAGTGGTGGTTGTCAGTCCCAATAGCAATTATCAATGGGTGCCGTCCAACATTTGGGTGGGCGTAGGGCTCATGACTCCGGATCAGGTGAAATTCCCATTGGCTCCTGTTTATAAAAAAATGGGAATAGTTTACAAACAGGCAATCGCTGTTTCGATTCATCCCGATGGCGATGCGCAAACAACTTCCGGATTTGTGAAAGTGAAACACATTGCCGGAGATCGGGAAGAGAATGTAACTTATGATTTTCTGATCAATGCTACGGGTCCGAAATTAAATTTCGCTGCTACAGAAGGATTGGGTCCGGACAAATTCTCCAACTCGGTTTGTACTTTCGATCATGCTGCTCACGCATGGAAAAATCTACAATCGTCGCTCGCCAAGATGGAAAAGGGTGAAAAACAACGTTTCCTGATTGGAACTGGACACCCGTTGGCCACCTGTCAGGGTGCAGCTTTCGAATACATTCTAAACATTGCCTTCGAAATAAAGAAAAGAAAACTAGAACATCTCGCTGAGTTGGTCTGGATTTCGAACGAATACGAATTAGGCGATTTTGGGATGGGCGGTGCTTATGTGAAACGAGGAGGTTACATTACTCCAACAAAGATATTTGCCGAATCTATATTCAAGGAGAATAATATTCATTGGATTATCGGAGCGGGTGTGCAAAAAGTGACAGAAGGTGTGGCTCATTACGAAACGCTGGATGGCGAATTTCATACGCAAGAGTTTGACTTTTCGATGCTCATTCCAAGTTTTGCCGGAGCAGGCATGAAGGCTTTTGACAAAAACAACGAAGATATTACCCCTCAAATTTTTGCGCCCAATGGATTGATGAAAGTGGATGCGGATTACACGCCCAAACCGTTCGAAGAGTGGAAAGCCAGCGATTGGCCATCCGTTTATCAATGTCCTAGCTATGAAAATGTATATGCTGCGGGGATTGCTTTTGCACCGCCTCATCCGATGTCGAAACCGATGAAAAGTAAAAATGGCACACAAATCAACCCAACACCTCCTCGCACGGGCATGCCGTCGGGAGTAATGGGACGCATCGTAGCCGAGAATATTGTCGAAAAGATCAAAACTGGCACCAAAGATCATAAACACAAAGCCTCAATGGCAAAAATGGGCGCCGCGTGTATTGTGTCAGCCGGATACGGATTGACGAAAGGTCAAGCAGCGGTGATGACTGTTTTCCCGATTGTGGCTGATTGGGAAAAATACCCGAAATGGGGAAGAGACATTTCATACACCGTTGGAGAAGTGGGATTAGCCGGACACTGGATGAAACTTTTCATGCACTATCTTTTCATCTACAAAGCCAAAGCGTTGCCCTTGTGGTGGATGATTCCTGAATAATTCTAAGAACAATATTTTCTACCGAACAAACTAAAACCAAATATTATGAAATCTGAAATAGAGAAAACAACTCCTTATAGTCAAATCTCTTACGCTACTGAACCTACTGGTCTGACGAAATTTTGGAGAACATGTGTGATTTATCAAGCCATTCGGTTTGTGGTTCTCAACTTACGCATTATGCGCATCGTTGTGGGTGGCCACTCTTGATTTTAAATCCTTTTTTCCTTAACAAAAAAACGGTTGAATATGCTTCAACCGTTTTTTTATTAAATCGTCTTCCAGCATCAATGTGGTTCATTAATTCTCTTCAATTGTATTTACATCTGACGCAATCACTTCAAATTTTGCTCCCCACTCCTCCATAAGTTTCATAACCGGTAATAATCTCAATCCCTCTTCGGTGAGCGAATATTCTACTTTCGGTGGAATGGTGGAATAATCTTTTCGAGAGACTATCCCACTAATTTCTAATTCCTTCAACACCTGTGAAAGCATTTTATCGTTGATGCCAACCAAAATGCGTTTCAGCTCGCTGTAGCGTTTTGCACCATCCCGCAGATTCCAGAACACCAAGCTTTTCCATCTACCGCCAATCACCGACAAGGTTAAATCGACCGGACAATAGAAATAGGTGCCATCTAATTTATATCGTCTCATATTGTATAAATATTTCTGACAAAAGTAACCCATATTCTGAAGTTTACCCTTTAAAAAGACACTTTCTTTTTGGGAAGTATATTGCATTTGAATAGTGCATATCGCACCTTTGCACAAACAATTTTAAAACATTACGAAAATGGAGAATTTAGAAGAAAACAAAAAAGTAGCTTTGGCGGTATCAACTTCAATAATGGATGGAAGATGGAATGACTTGGATCTATTGCTTGACAAAGATTTCACCTATACTGGTGATGGATTTGTGTATACAAAGGACGAATACATTGGATTCATGCAAGATATGAAGGCTGCTTTTTCCAATCTAAAAATGAGTTTTCCCTCTCTTATTGCCGAAGGTGATATGGTTTCGATTCGCTTTATCTCTACCGCGGTGAACACAGGTAGTTTTATGGGAGCACCTGCCAATAAACGAAACCTGGAAGTTCACGGTATATTTATGCGAAAAATAAAAGATGGAAAAGTGATGCAAGAGTGGCAAACAACCGATTTATTGGGTGTGATGAAACAGATTGGTTTTGGAGCGTTACTGGGCTATTCTGTTTTTGTCGGGTTATTCAACGTAAAAGGGAAACGTCCGGTGCGCAAAGATTAAAAGTGCCATACTAAAGCTGAAAATTACTTTCGCAATCATAGATTAAGGTCTAATTTCGCAAAATCAAATACACTTATCATTAGAACAAAAAGATATGAAAAAAATAACGGTCATTGGATCTACAGGTATGATTGGCGTACCGGTTACCAAAGAACTCATAAAAGCAGGTTTTGACGTAACTCTCTTAGTTAGAAATATTGAAAAGGCTAAAAAAATATTTGGCTCAGGAATTAATTACGTGAAAGGCGATTTGAACGATAAAATATCTATTGCCGAATCTTTGAAAGAGGCTGATGGCTTGTATGTAAACATTTCTACAAAAGCTACCGACAAAGAGAGTGAATTTAATCCCGAAACGGATGGACTAGACAATATCCTATCTGTTGCCAAAGAGCTAAGAATAAAGCAAGTCGCTTATCTCTCATCGTTTTTGGCACGCAATTATAAAGGCGATTGGTGGGTGATGAAAGCCAAAAACAAGAGCATCCAAAAGGTGAAGAATAGTGGATTGAATTATACAATCTTCTATCCTTCTAATTTTATGGAGAATTTCGAGAATGGCTTTGTACGAGGCAATAAAATGACCATTATGGGAAATCCAAAAGAAAAGGCGTGGTGGATTTCCGGTGAAGATTTTGGGCGTACGGTGGTTGCGGCCTTCAATCTCGAGAAAGCAAAAAATAGAGAGTATCCGGTGCAGGGACTCGAAGCACTTACTATCGGCGAGGCTTGCCAGATTGCAGTAGAAAACTATGCTAAGCAAAAACTCACGCTCAGCCATGCACCAATGGGATTATTTAAATTTCTAGCAATTTTTGTAGGGGAATTAAAATTTGTGACCAAGCTAATGGATGTAATGTATGCCAATAAAGAACCTTTCGAATCACAAAAAACATGGGACGAATTGAGTAAACCCGCTGTTACAATTGAAAAATACGTCAAAAACTTAAAATAATGAAGTCTAAAATCGTTTTGATAACAGGAGCAACTGGTGGAATTGGCAACCAGACAGCGATCTCATTGGCAAAATTGGGCGCAACAGTTATCATTACTGGTCGTAACAAAGCGAGTGGGGAAAAAGCCATTTCCGAAATCAGAGATATCAGTGGCAACGACAATATTGAACTCATTCTGGCTGATATATCAACAAGATTTGGAATTAAAGAACTTGTAAAACAGTTCGGAACGAAGTTCAACAAACTCGATGTGTTGATTAACAATGCGGGCTGTGCTGCATCTGAGAGAAAGCTTACCTCTGATGGCATTGAACTTAATTTTGCCACGAATGTGATGGCACCCTATTTGCTGATCGGCTTAATGACAACTTTTCTTCGTAACGCCTCGTCTCCGAGAGTGATTACGCTTATGGGAGGTGACTTGCCAAAGAAGTTGGATTTGCATAATTTACAAGCAGAGAAATCATTTGATGGGTTGAATTACTATTCACAATCGAAACTTACCATGATGGCTGTGATGTATGAATATGCAGAGCGACTTAAAGGTCAGAATATAACTGTAAATGTCTGTTATCCAGGGCAGGCAAGCACCAATATGACACAAAATGTCACCGCAGATATGCTCCCAGGCATAATGAAACTTATCTTCCCTTTATTCAAATTTTTCGTTCGTTCTGATGCTGGCAAATCGGCCAAGAAGGCGTCTCGATCTTCAGTATTTTTAGCTACCTCTCCTGAAATAGAGGGCAAAACTGGACTATATTTCGATAAGAATGTGAAACAGGCAAAATGGCCTCGGGTGATACTCGATGCTTCTGTTCGGAAGAAGGTTTGGGATTATACAGTAGGTTTGTCGGATTAATGACAAACCTATTTTTTATGGTTGAGCTTGTGTGGAAAGCAACTCCAGCAACTGTTGCGGTTCGTCGGTAGTGATGTAATCAACGTTGAGAAGAATCATCTGCTTCATGATTTCGGGAGAATTTACAGTCCAAACGTTGGTCTTTAGGTTCAATTCTTTCGCCTCTGTCACCCAATCGGGATGGATTTGATAGACCGAAAAATGATAATCGAGTCCTGAAAAACCTTTCGCTTTGATTTGTGACGGTGTGAATTCACCTTCGAGGTAATGCACATGAACATCAGGCGATAATCGGAGCAACTCCCTGGCCACAGACTGACTAAAGGTGATAAACTCAATGGGTACACCCCTTCCCCACTGGGTTATGTTTTTCAGAACCAAAGCGGCAACCTCTCTATCCCGCTCGGGAGACGAGGTGGGCTTAATTTCCATGAAGAGCACGATCTCAGGAAGATGTTTTGCAGTTTTCAGAAAAGATTTCAATGTTGGCAGGTATTCATTTCCGCCAATCCGAATCTGTTTGATATCGTCGAATCGAAGCTTTTCGATCAACTCATTTTTCAACGAATCGTCGTGGACAATGATTCCGATATTATCCTTCGTGTAGTGTACATCAAATTCCGACCCATAAACTCCCAACTTAGCAGAGTTTTTGAGCGATTGTATCGAATTCTTGGGAATAGCGCATTGTTTCCAGGCGCCCCGATGAGCAATCACTTTCACCGCAACTATTTCGGAAACAAAACAGCCACAAAAGAGATAGATCCAGAGCGTTTTGGTCAGAAAATTCATAAAGAAGAAGCTATGGTAGGATATTTGCTAAAGCGGCTTCCAATAGCGGATCCATCAATTCATATCCTTTCAGATTGGGATGAACCCCATCTTCGGAATACTCCTTTTTCAGTCCCTTTCGTTCGTCTGCCATCGGGGTGAAATAATCGACATAAGAGCATCCACGAAGTTGTGCATAAGACTTAATCCATTTGTTGAGTGCAACTACTTTATCTGCTGGTCGCTGCCCCAGATTCCAATAAAAATCGTAAGCAGGCAAGACCGAAGATAAGACCACTTTTACGCCGTTACTTGTTGCGAGATCTACCATCGACGATATATTGTCTTCGATCATCTCTAACGTAGAAGGACCTGTATTACCTGCAATATCGTTTATGCCTGCCAAAATCACTACCGCTTTGGGATGCAAGGCAATCACATCGGCACGGAAACGCAACAACATTTGAGGCGTGGTTTGTCCGCTGATGCCGCGATTCACCATATTGGGATGTTTGGCAAAAAATGCTGGATTAAACTTGCTCCACCCTTCGGTGATGGAGTTGCCCATCATCACCACCCGATCTTCGACAGCAGGTGTCGATTTCAGCGAATCGTTTTCTTTTGCAAATCGATTCAGATTTGCCCAATCTTGTCCGCTGGCAGTCGTTGCTACCAAAACAAATAGAAGTGTAAATGCAAATAGCTCTTTTCTCATTATAAATAATTATTTTTCGTAGAGGGCAATGGTGGTCGAATCTTTCATCCGATACTCCATGGTGGAGGTCATCGACAAAATATTCAAGATGTTGTTGAGACCACTACTTCCCACGATACCGGTGAATTTTTGTTTCTTAAGCGATGGTGTTTCTATCACAATGTTCACATTATAGATGCGCGATAACGTTCTGGCAATGCTTTCGAAATCCTCGTTATTGAATCGAATCACGCCATCTTTCCACGTCGTGAAATCTTGCGCATATACTTTTGATTTCACCGAACTGTGGCTTATTGTATTAAATCGAATGGCTTCGTTGGGCATCAAAATGGCTGAATTATACTCGTTGTACACCTTCACTTTTCCAGACAAAAGCACCACTGTCACTTCGTTTGATTCGTCGAACGCCCGCACATTAAACTTGGTGCCCAGCGCCTGCACATCGAGCGCTTTGGTCTCCACAATGAAAGGACGGGTTTTGTCGGGCCTCACTTCGAAATACGCCTCCCCAACAAGAGAGACCTTCCGATTCCGATGATTGAACGTGTTATCGTAACTCACAGTCGATTCACTATTCAGCCATACTTTGGTGCCATCGGGCAACGATACGATCGCTTTTTCACCGCGTTGAGCGTACACTTTCACGGGCATATTGCGTTGATTACCATTCAGATAATAGTAGGTGAAAAGCACCGACAAAAGTGGAAGAATCAAGATGGCTGCCCATTTGGTGTATTCAATCATCCTTTTTTGTAGCGTGACAACATTTTTCTTCTTCGCAGAATGATGAATCACACCCTCTTTGATGCCGCGCCACATTTTTTCTTGCTCTTCCATCGAAATCTCCGTTGAGCTATTCATCAGCTCATCTTTCATCCATTCATCAATTGTTTCATTATTGAGAATAAATGCTTTGAGTTCCGACAGCTCCATAACGGTAATATCGTTTCTCAAATATTTTTCAAAAAGATCAATGTAATATTTCTTTATCTTCATGGGTTCATGAGTGCTTTTTTGTCGAAAATAGATTGCTCGATTTCCAACATCCGGTTGAAACGAATCGCCCGACTATCATACATACAAATTGGACAGACCTTGTCCACTATTCAAATCCTAATAATTAGTATTTTTTAATTTATCAAATAACCAACAATCAGTAAAATCTTATCAATATACATCGTAAAAACCTTTCGCATGTATTTGTTGGCCAACGACAATTGTGTCTCTACCGTGCTTTCGGCAATACCCAGCTCAGCCGCAATTTCGCGGTTGGTTTTAAATTTCTTTCTGCTCAAAATAAAGATATTCTTTCTCGCAGGGGGTAAATTTTCGATCACTTTATCCATAAACGACTCCAACGAGTGTTGCTCGATGACCAACTCCATCTCACCATCAGATTCGACCGACTGCTTTTGCACATGATCCACATAGATATGCTCAATCAGATTTCGTTGATACGAATTGTACAGATGATTTTTGGCAATGGTGGCCAGATAGGCATAGAAGGAGCGTTCGGGATCGATATTGGCACGTGTTTCCCAGATTTTAATAAAAATAATCTGAACAATCTCTTCGGCAATATATCGGTCGCCTTTCGATATTTTGAGCACATAATTAAACAGCGCAGCATTATATTTTCTATAAATCTGCTCGAATGCCTCCATCGATCCCGCCTTTAGGCGTTCAAGAATAGCTCTATTTTCGTGGGCTTCACTCATTACAATCTCTCTGTATCAAATAATACGAATCGCTGATTTACAGGCATTTAACATCCATTCAAAAAAACGAAAACGATCAAACTTCCGCCACCATTTCCGAATCTTATCACAACAAATATAGTAAGTTCTGGTTCGGAAATACAACCAAAAGTTAAACTTTCTTATCTTTATGACGCAAAAAAGGCTTCAATCTTATGGACTGAAACCGCTTTCTTATTTCTCGCTACGCGATACTTTGCCAGCCGGGAGGCTGGCTTTTAGCACGACATAGTCAGGAGACTATGCCGAACGACCGCGCTACGGTTTTGGCACGCTACGACCAACTGGGGGACGAACCATACTTCGCCGGTGATGCGGTTTGCAATGTTCATTTGTTTTTTTTGATTGTTGCAAAGATATTGTTTTTTCGCATTACAAATGCTTATAGTATTCAAAAGGCGGGAGCACAGATCCCGCCAACGAAACATCATTTTTCTACGGCTTCATATCCGGTGGGACGGGGATAGCTCCAGACTTGTGATTACCCGATTCAACGTTCTGTTTGTGCGCCTGCCCACATTGAAATCGACCACTGCACGACTTTCCCGATCCAACGCATACACAATCCAACGCAATCTCGATTTCTTGCCGATGTAAGTTCTCATCTCATCCACTTCATACGTCCGTCCTTTGACTATCGGAGGTTGCGCAATGTGGGAGGCTATGGTTATGATTCGTTTCAGCAGCGTAGTGGCTGATATTTGCAACACTCTGGCAGTGCTGCGTATGCCTAATCCTTCTTTCGTGAAAAGAACAATTTGTTGGTCAATATTGCTTTTATAAGCGTTATAGGTATAGTCGATGATAAACCGTTTCTTACACTCTTTACAGTTGTACCGTTGTTTACCAGTACTAGTCTTGCCATTTTTTACTAATTCTTGCGACTCACATATAGGGCATTTATAGCCATCGCCAAATCTGAAACACGAACCATCATTTTCCTTCTTCATACTTCTTTTCAAGTCGTTTTACGCTCATAAAAATAGCGAATGGTGAGCAGACACCCTCCATTCGCTATTGTGTTTTTGTAAATCAGGATTGGGTTACAATGTATTACTTCTCTATCGCCAAATCTAATACATTACCTAAGTTTGCCATAATCAGACTCAATCTTGTCGGCATCTGAAAGAGGAATTACAAGGGTGTATCTTGTAATAAGCGACAACCCCTGAATTACAAGAACTATAGCAATGACGATAATTATAAATTTCTTCATTTTATTTCTTTTTACTTTATCAACGCGCGCCGCCTCGACCCCGCGCAGTAATAATTCTACCACGATTTGTCTTTAACAACTCCTGATTTGTCATACGTCCACCCTACCACGCAGCCACCCAATAAATCAAAATTTTTTCTTTTTCAGAAATTGCGTAACCTCTTGAAAATCCGTTTTTCCATTTTCCAAGAAGACTAAATCGAGATTGTCGTATAACAGCTTTCTCCCAATAATCTCCACTTTTTGCTTCAATTACGTACACAATAAGATCTTTAGGCATGATATATTTACTTATTGGAATATATTTCTGAATATCAGGGTTATATATTGAATCTTCCAATTCACCTAATCCCAGATTTAAAGATTCAATATCTGCTATTGGAATAAAATTATTAGAAATGCCACTTCTGCATATTTCTGAACTATCTCGAACTAAATCAATCTTAATTGAAAAAAGCTTATCGCTTCCGAATCTGTCAATGTATTGAAAATGTTCTTTTTTGACTTCTTCAATTTTTTCAGATGTCGTAAATTCTGCAAGATACATATCTCCAAAATTCACTTTGCTACTAGGTCCAAAGAAATATCCATAGCATTTATCGCCTGTCTTTACTGGGAAATGCGATGTAATATCTTTTTTAGAATAATATTTTCTAAAGATTGACTTTGTGTAATCATAACCATCAAGAGAGTAAGTACAATTAGACAAAATGAGTACTGTAAGAATGGCTAAAAGCAACTTTGAAACTTTATTTCCTTCCATGTCGGCTACCATATACATTTATTAATTTAACATTTTGTGGATATTGTTGCCACGAGGAATAAACTTTCTGTGTTAAATCCCTAGTTCGCCGTAGCCTACCAAAACCGTAGCGCGGTCGTTTGGCGTAGCGTCCTCGCTTGCAAATTCAACTAACGAATAGTTCGCATCAATCCAATTTTCTCAACCGAGCGAATAATAGGTATAATTTCCAATAAACACAAAGATAACGATTCTTATCTTTTATGCAAAAGCGGCTTCAATCTTATGGACTGAAACCGCTTTCTTATTTCTCGCTACGCGATACTTTGCCAGCCGGGAGGCTGGCTTTTAGCACGAACAAAGGCAGAGCCTTTGCTCAACGGCCTTCGCCAGCCTACGGCAAACCGGGTAAAATCCTGCCAAACTTATCCCTGTATTCCCCCATTGCCCTCTACCTGCATAAATCAATGCATTTGCACCATCGAATTTGAAGTTATTCTACCCGAGCACTTTCAAATCCAACACCCGTGAGCTTTGCCTTTTGCATCTCTTTTTTCACAATTTCATTTACATATAATCCAGATGGCATTTCCCATTTAAAATCTGGTAAATGAAAAATACTTAGATTAGCCACTTTATTTTTGGAGAAAGTTGGTTTTAGTACTAACCCTGAACTCTCAACAAAAATAGTTTTTTGAAGATCTAACACATCTAGTTTCTTTTCAAACCGCGGCAAATAATATATACGCCTTTCATTTAGAAGATTTACTCCTATTTGCATCCAAGCAACTCCTTCATTTCCTGTTAGATTATGGTCAATGATTTCTTTCATTTTTTCAGACATAAATGGTAGTGCTCTATCATTTAAAATAAAATCTGTCCAAAAAATAGTCAAATCAGAAATATCATCGTTCGGCTGCCAACGCCCTTTCACAATAGTCGATTTTTGGAATACTAACTCAAATGGAAATTCAAGTTTATCCTTTAGTTCTTTTACAAATAAATGCAGTGGGGGAACTTCCCCCACTGAACACGCCATAGCTGTACCTTTTTTTACTTTCTCTGCTAAAATAAAATACTCCATATCACCATCCTGTTTTATTCAACATATTTGGGTTTCTAATTATTGGCATTTTTATATATTCATAGAAATATTTCAAGAATAAATCACTATTACCGAATCCTCCAGCATCCATTACTCTATAATGAGCATTCTCCATTCCCTTCAAAACAAAATTATGATAATCATCTGGATGTCGTGAATAATGATAAAAACTAGAGACCTCCATCTTATTCCAAGCACCATTCAGATCCAATCCATAGTGAGAATGGTGAGCATTTCTACCCACCACTCTTCGATTATTATTTGCTAATTATTACTGATATTCAACTATTTGAATTGCTATCACCAAATTACCTACATTACCCAATAATCCTAGATTTTAACTCTTCTATGCTTTTTGACTTACTAAATATAAAAATTGATTCCCTTAATCGAGGTAGAAAAATTATATCAAATTCTTGATCCTCAATTTTTATTTCAATTTTATATAAATATCTCATATATGGTTTTATATTTTTAATATGGTTTAGTTTACATTTATTTATACTGAATAGATCCGTATAAACTATTTCATCTTTCAAAAGATATATCATTTTCAACTTTCTATATTTAGTCGCAATAAAAAACCAGAAAGTAAAAACTAAACCAATTATGATATAGTCAGCAATATTATCATTATATAAATGAAAAAAAACAACCGTTAGTGTGTATAATATTAGAAATAAGATTGCGAGTGGTAAATAGATACTATATAGCGGTGTCAATAGCCCTGATACTCGTTTCTCTCCAATCGACTTGTCTCTATATATCCATAACCTAAATCCAATAAAAATGCTAAATATAATAAATGAGAAACCGATACCACACAATACTTCAAGTTTTGCAAACATCCCATTTGGATATAATAAAAAAGATAGAAGTAATAATCCAACCAAATATAACGACAATGAAATGGTAATCAGAATTCTTTTTTTCATATTTTCTATTTAAATATATTTATAAACCCAATCTTAATAGATCCTTTGACACCCCAACCCAATGCAATCTTGCCGCTAATATCTAGTCCCCAAAAATTATCATTGACGTGACCATTAGACCAGTTATAAGATGCTCCTACACTGTTAAATCCTGCGTTAGCCGAATGATTTTTAAAATACCCATGTTCATAATTCTGAGAATATCCAGCACCTACACCATAGGCAAGAGCAATATCATACAGTTTATACTTGTCCCCAAAATCATAAGTGTTCACAAAGTTCTCTTGCGATCCGACTTGACCTTCTGATAAAATTGAAGTTCTATATCCCGTCACTTCGGATATACCGCACAATGGAGGTGTACGTTAGCGGGATAACATATCCCACGAACGGAACATCATCTTTCTTCAGGTTCATATCCTAGGTGACAGGCGAAATTAGCTTGACGGCTATGACGAGGACGCTACACCAAACGACCGCACTACGGTTTATTACTCGCTACGCCGAACGGGGACGGAAATAACCAACACTTATTTCAAGTAGAATATTCTCTTTTTATTAAGATACCGTTTCCCTTTCTCATTATAATAACACAAACGAATAGTACATCTATCATTTGTCAATTTTACTAGAATTTTGGACTTACCTTCTTTGAATCTTAACTCTTCATTTAAACGAACGCTTTCGCTAGGAGACAAATTAAAATCAGAAAACACATTGAATTCAACAATATTGACAGTCTCTTTCATGTTAATAATTGCCCCATATAATTCATTGGGATTGAAAAACATGACTTTTGTGCCATCATTACTTAATTTAGTATTATATCCTCCTGAGAAAAAGAATTTATTGACCGGTACTTCATAAATATTTATTTTTTGATATTTATCATTTACTTGCTTATATGAAAATATTTGCTGTTTTCTAAAATCACTGTCTATAGTTGTATTTAGATAACTCAATTTATATGAGTTTGGAAGACAACTATCTTTATTACAAAACAAAGGGCTTATAATAACTTTGTAAATTTTATTTTCAGAGTACACTGTGTCAATTGAAGGTTCATATATTGAAGAATAGCCACTCTTAACAATACATATTAAGAAAATAAAAAATAGAGTTCTTTTAATTGCCACCATCATTTCCGAATCTTATCGCAGCAAATATAGTAAGTTCTGATTCGGAAATACAACGAAAAGTTAAACTTTCTTATCTTTATAATGCAAAAACGGCTTCAATCGTGGTGACTGAAACCACTTTATTCTTTTCGCTTAGCGATGCTGTGCCAGCCGGATTCTGCAAAACCCGATGAGCCTCCTACGGTTTACATTCTCATACCTGCGACTTTAAATCTTGCTCCTGCGGTTTTAAATTTTGCTCCTGCGACTTACATTTTCCGTCCTGCGGTTTACATTTTCATACCTGCGACTTTAAATCTCCATCCTGCGGTTTACATTTTCGTGACGGCAGTTTCAGTTCTTCGAACTGCAATATACATTTTGCTGCTACAAAGATTGATTGTCCAAACTGAAAACTCATCTCTCGCTCCTGCAAAATCAAAACAGCACCCTGCTTTTCATCACGTGGAGCCACTCCATCATAGTTAAAACAAGAGCCATTAACACCAAACGACATTCACAAAGACTACCTTTACACCTGATCCGAAAACGTTAATGATAGTTAATAAATACAAATAGATTAAAGGATTGCACGTCACTTAGTTGTATTACTTACAAAGGCAGAAGATGAAAATGCATACAATTCGAATGCCACCTTGGTTTCTGAAACAATTAATTATTAATTAATCTATGAACAATTTATGAAACATTTAAAACCAAAACGGGCTTCAGTGAGGGTAATGCAACGAATAGGCATTGCAGTGGTACTGATGTTTGGTGTAGTCACCACCAGTTTAGCGCAGATCTCTCTGAATGAGAAAAATCAATCGCTTCGCTCCGTATTAAAGAAGATAGAACTGAGCAGCAAGTATCAGTTTTTCTACAACGAAGGGTTGGATGATTTAAATAAGAAATCGTCTATCGAGGTGACGAATGCACCCATCGAAACGGTGCTTCACCAACTCTTTGATGGCACAAACATCAGTTTTAGCTTCGATAAAGCAAACAAAAACCTGATTGTGCTAGTCGATAAGAGCAAAACTGAATTCAAAAACACACACAAGAAATTCACGGGTAAGGTGACAGACGAAAAAGGTGTACCCATTATCGGCGCAAACATTTTTGTACGTGGAGACAAAGGCACAATTTCCGACATAGATGGAAATTTCTCTATCGAGACTGCCACAAACAGCAAATTGGAGATAACCTATTTGGGTTGTATTTCTCAAACAATTATCCTGAATCCGAATCGCACATCGTTACGCATCGTTTTGCAAGAAGATTCGAAAAATCTGGAAGAGATTGTCGTGATTGGATACGGTTCGGTGAAAAGAAAAGACATCACGACGGCTGTGTCGGTAGTATCGACGACCGATATCGAAGAGCGCCCGATGACATCGGCCATTCAGGCTATACAAGGTAAGGCGGCTGGGGTGCAAGTGGTGCAACCATCGGGACAACCGGGAGCGGGACTCTCTATCCGTGTGCGTGGATCGACCTCAGTAAACGCTGATAACGAACCGCTATATGTGGTGGATGGTATTCCGACAGACAATATTTCTCACTTGAGTCCCAACGATATTGAGAGTATGCAGATTTTGAAAGATGCCTCTTCGGCGGCTATCTATGGTGCACGTTCAGCAAACGGCGTGGTCTTGATCACCACCAAAAGAGGAACAAATGGTGCTGCATTGGTAAAATTTAGTTCTTATTTCGGAGTATCGTCGTTGGGCAAAGAGCTCAAAGCGCTCAACACAGAGCAATACAAAAAACTGATGACCGAATTGAGTGCTAGCACTACTGCCATTCCTACTATTCCAGCAGAAGAGACTCGCTATACCGATTGGACAAAAGAATTTTTCAAAACTGGAACTAACCAAAGCTATCAGCTATCGGTTTCGAAAGGAACTGACAAATTACTCTATTTCATTTCGGGGGGTTACATGGGCGAAAAAGGAATTGTGAATAAATCCAACTTCAACCGCTATTCATTCAGAACCAACCTCGAAAGTCAACAAACCGACTGGATGAAGATTGGATTGAATATGTCTTATACACACAACGAAGGTCGTGAGGTGTACGAAAACAGAAGCTCGATGCGTGCAGGGTCAATTTTATCGGTGATTAACACTCCTCCTTTTATGCAAGTGTGGAGTCCGACCGATCCTACCCAATACGATGAAGATGCTTATGGTGCTCGCATACCGAACCCAATGGCAGCCAATCAGGCCGATCAAACAAACATTCAAGACCGGATGATTGGAGCAATGAATATGAACATCACACTCTACAAAGGGTTGAATTTCAAAAGTAACTTCGGATTAGATTTGACGAATACCAAACACAACTATTACTTAGATCCACTTTCGACCGTTGACGGACGAAACACAAAAGGGATTGTGCAAGAAGGATTTGCCAAAAACTTTGAATGGATATTGGAGAATCTATTGACATACGATGCCCAAATTGAGAACCACAATATATCGTTGTTAGGCGGTTCTACTATCCAGAATTCGAAATACGAAGCGAGTCAGTTGGCAGGTATCGACTTGATGCCAAGTTATCCAAATTTGCACACCGCGAGTTCAGCCAATCAAATTACGAAAAACGAAACATGGTCGACGGCTACCGAATGGGCTTTGGCTTCGTTTATCGGTCGGGCATCATACAACTACGATAGTCGCTATTTGTTGACTGCCAACGTACGTTCAGATGGTTCATCTCGATTTGCACCCGGCAAAAGATGGGGTATTTTCCCTTCTGTATCTGCCGGTTGGAGAATCTCGTCTGAAAAATTTATGGAAGGAACCAAAGAGGTGATTAACGACTTAAAAATCCGTGCCGGTTGGGGGATGAATGGTAACCAAAATGGAATTGGCAATTATGCCTATTTAGCACAATACAGCGCCACCCGAGTACCACCTACCACCGACAACAATTTACCGGGATATGCTATTTCGCAATATTCGGCAGCAAATCCAAATCTAACATGGGAGAAAACAACTCAGAACAACATAGGTATCGATCTATCGATGTTCGATTCGAGAATACTTTTCACCGCAGATGCCTACTACAAAAAAACCACAGATCTGTTGCTTACCGTATCCTTACCAAGCAGTAGCAATCTGCCCGGTGGAATTACCCGTAACGATGGAGAAATGGAAAACAAAGGATTGGAATTTGCATTGACAACACATAATTTGACCGGAAAATTCAAATGGAATTCAGACTTTAATATCTCATTCAACCGAAATAAATTGACAAAATTAGGATTGAGTAAAGTCTATTTCTATGCACCAATGTACGAGACCAATCAAAATGCTATCATTCTGAAAGAAGGATTGCCGTTGGGTTCTTTCTACGGATATGTATCGCAAGGGGTTGATCCAGAAACCGGTAATCTCATATATGCTGACCTAAACAAAAACGGAATCACCGATCCAGAAGACAGAACCGTGATTGGCAACGCTCAACCTAAGTATATTTATGGGTTCACCAACAGCTTTAGCTACAAAGGATTTGATCTTTCTATCTTCTTACAAGGCAGTGAAGGCAACGATATTTTCAATGCCACTCGGATTGATATTGAAGGAATGAAAGATTTCCGTAATCAGTCGGTAGATGTATTGAGACGTTGGGTGCGTCCCGGTCAAGAGACCGATATGCCGAAAGCGGGGAACGTAGATAACATCAACAACTCTACCCGTTTTGTAGAAGATGGCTCTTATTTAAGAATTAAGAATGTAACGCTCTCTTATAATTTCAAATCATCGTTCTTGAGAAAATACAAAATTGGCAAAGTTCAACCCTATTTCACCGCTCAAAACATTGTGACTTGGACAAAATACAAAGGATACGACCCTGAAGTAAATGCCTATGGAAACAGTGCCACAGCATTGGGTGTCGATTATGGAACGTATCCTCAATCAAAAGCCTTCATTTGTGGGGTAAATGTTGAATTCTAACTTATTATACAAACAATTATGAAAACTAAATTTAGTATATTCATTCTTGCGACGGTACTCCTTTCTTCGTGCGAAGATTTCATCAACAAACAACCGTTATCTGACTTCACAAGTGAAGAGAAAGCTGTTGGCACGTTGGAATCAAAATACAAGAGTTTGTCCGACGCTCAAGGTGACCTCAACGGAGCCTATTCAAAATTCAAACAAGATATCTTCCAATTGGAAAACTTCGTGCTGAACGATATTCAATCTGACAACTGCTATTTGGGGTCTGATGAAGTAGCAGCAGAAGAGTTTGACAACGTATCGATCAGTCCACTGAATTTCAAAGTGGGACTCGATTGGGAAGAGTACTACGGCATGGCTGGTAGCGCTACCACTGTGATCGAAAATACCAAATTGATGACTGCCGGCACTATTACAGATGCTGACAAACAACAAATCATCGCTGAGGCAAAATTCATCCGTGCGTATGCCTATTTCGATATCGTTAGATTATGGGGTGATGCCCCAACTCTTTTGAGCCTTGTGCCTCCAATCACATCGCAAAACATCGATGAAGTGTATCCTCTCTTCTATCCAGCGCGTACGAAAAGTGACGTGATTTACGATCAGATCATCAAAGATCTGACAGAAGCAGAAGCCGTTCTGCCATCGGTCAGTCACGGAGCATTCAAAGCTACTAAAGGCGCTACAGAAGCATTATTGGCAAAAGTATATGCCACCCGAGGAACGAAAGCATCTCGCGACTACAGCAAAGTGGTAAGCTACTGCGACAAAGTGATTGGCGAAGGTTATCAATTGGAACCAGAGTTTGACGCTCTATGGAATGCTGATAACAAGTTCACTAACGAATCGATCTTCGAAATATACTTCACCAGCGAATCGCCAAACTGGGCATACTGGGTGTTGCTCAAAGAAGACGACGGGTCGGTGACCTGGAGACGCTATTGCACGCCCACACACGAATTGTTGGGTAAATATGAGCAAGGTGACAAACGCTATGCCTCCTCATTTATTTTCAAGGAAGCACCTTACGAAGCTTTTTATCCATCCAAGAACTATCCGTTTGCTTACAAAATACGGGAGAAAAGCTCAGACATTATTCTGATTCGCTTAGCTGATATTTTATTGCTCAAAGCAGAAGCATTGGTGGAAATGAATAATGTAAGTTCTGCTATGGCTATTGTCAACACCATCAGAACTCGTGCTGGAATAGGCGCTCTTAATACAGCAATGAGTCAAGCAGATGCCCGATTGGCGGTTGAAAACGAACGTCAATTGGAGTTGGTATTAGAGGCTCAACGCTGGTTTGATCTTCAACGCAACGACCGTGTGGTGGCTGTGATGAGCAAACACAAGGATAAAAATGGCAATCTATTCATCAAAAAAGGAGTGAAATCAACCGCAATCCTATTGCCAATACCACAAACTGAGAAGGATAAAAATCCAAATCTGACTCAAAATGCAGGTTATTAATTATACGAACCTTTAAGAAAGAAATACGATGAAAAAAAGAGCTAATTATATATTGCTTTTAACCCTATTGCTGGGTTGGGGCTGTACCAAAAATGATCCGGTGCGATACTCTGTTCCGGCCATCAATTCGGTCACCATAAATACAGGATCGGAGCTTTCAGTACCAGGAGCTATCAATTTTAGCGCCAATGTTGCCGATGCAGTAACACCACTATCCACTCTCGAGGTAGAAGTGAAGGATGGAGCAAATGTGTTTCTGCACAAATCTATCCGTACAAAAGGGAACAGTGTTAGTTTGACGAACGAAGTTCTCGATTTTCCATTTCTACCGAATGTAAAAGATGGGAAAGCGGTAGATGTGAAATTTACACTAATCAATGTGGATGGAAACGAAGTAACAGTTACCAAAAACATTACGCTGAAAAGACCTATTTTGCCCGACACTCTCTATTTAAAAAGCGGGGGAGCCGATGTGAAATTGGCTAAAATAACGGGCACATCACAATACGCATCGGAAGAGGGTAGCTACAAATCTATTTTTACAGCCAAAGTAGCCACTGGTAATGATCTGGAAACAGCCTCGTTTATTTGGGGAGCTGGTCAATCGGCAAACAACGCACTGATTACCGACCGTTTTGGCAGTGATATGAATATTTCGTTCCCAACATGGTTGGTCAGTCGAATCATTTTTGATGCCGAAACTTTTAAGGTTAGCGTTGAAGGACAAGAGGTAACACTTGTGGTGAAAAATAAAACATTCTCGGGCAATGGCAGTTATTTCTATTCAAAAGTAAGTTTTGTGAAAAACGAAGAGTTCGACATTACAGGCATCGATAATCCTGAACTTCAGTATAATCGCGATTTCTTCACTTACAACGCCACAACCAAGAAATTTACATTTACAGGCGAAACAGGTGATTGGGATGTCTATTACTCCTTGAAATACAAATATTTCTGGGTGAATCGCATGAACGATGTGTATCCTAAATGTTTGTGGGGTGTGGGCCACGGTTTCAACTCTTCATTCGTTTGGAATACAGGATTCAACTCCATCGGATGGGATCTTGACGATCCTGCTCAATTAGCATACTTCCGACCCATTGGCGGCAGTAAATATCAGGCTCAGGTTTATTTGGTAAATACACACGATTGGGGAGATTTCGACCTTCAACTCTACAGCAACAGAACCTGGTCGGCAGACATGGCAGTCTTCGACGATACATCATTCACTGGTGATGCCGAAGGTATTAAGTATGCAGGAGGCGCAAGTGCTGACATTCTGAGTACTACTGGATTTGTACCTGGTTTCTACAGACTAACGGTCGATGTATCTGCAGGTTTACCAAAAACCAAGATTTTGTTTGAACGTTTAGTGACACAATAACCTTCAGTCGGTGCTGTTTTATTTACATCAAAGCAGCACCGACCTTTTACTTTATATAACCATGCTAATACCCATACACCGCATACTACCCTTGTTGTTTTTGCTCTTATTTTTGTATCACGGATGCAGTAAATCTGTGAGCGAAAACAAAAACTTACCACTCATAGATGGGTTATTGGCTTTTCATCGCTACACAAGCTACGATGCGATGGATGCTGAGTTATTCATTTATGATTTTTCTCACAATCAATTACAAAACATTAGTAAAAATTGGTCTATTACCAATACTATGAATGCTCATTTCTCACCCGATGGAAAGAGCATCACCTTTATGGCTATATCAAACAATCAGTGGGATTTGTTTCTTTATCAATTAAACACAACCCATCAACCCACCAATCTTACTGCGGGAGAAATCCATCGCAACGAAGATCCAAAGTTTTCGCATGACGGGCATCTCATCACCTACAAACGTGACGGACAAATTGCGATATACAATCTTCAGACTAATCAAATTGAGGTTCTGACCGATAATCATTCCTCCGAATACTCGATGCCTTATTTTTCGAAAGACGACAAGCAGATTGTCTGTTCGAAAGGTGCAGGGAAAAACTCATCCATCGTACTCATCGATGTGTTGACGAAAAAAGAAACTGCCTTGTATGATCGACAGAACATAGCGGAGTATTATCCCATTACCTATAGTTCCGATAAATTTTATTTCTCCGCCACGTCTTCAGAAACCAACGGAGTCGATCAACTGTTTGATGGCTATTTCAGTGGATTGAGAGCCGAAAAACTCCCATTCAACAAACCTGATTTTGATCTTTCTGATGCGTGCCCAATAGACGACAATTGGTTAATCCTATCTGCCACTAAAGTAAAAAATAATGGCTACGACCTCTATATTGCTGACCGAAATGGCACCGAAATCACTTCATTATCAGATTACAATAGCGAGATAAACTCCAATAAATACGAGTTGGGAGCTTCACTTTGGACTAATAAAAAATAGATCACAATGATTAGAAAGATTCTTATTCTTCCATGGATATGGTTGCTGGTAACATTCACTATAAATAGCATAGAACCAGTTTCTCTGAAGTGGGAAATGGGTGTAAACGGAATTGTAAAAGGGTACTACTCCAATCGTTTTGTGCTGACAAACAACACCGAGATGCCTCTTGCGGCCAATTGGTCGCTTTACTTCAACCAAATGCCCCGAACCATAAAACAAGATTCGCAGGCACCTGTCTTGATTTCAAAAATTAACGCCGACTATTTCAAACTTTCTCCCTCAAATTTCTATCAACCGATTCCGCCTCACGATTCAATCATTATCTCCTTTATGGCGACGAATGGTCTTATTAAAGAGTCGCATGCTCCTAACGGAGCTTATTGGGTTACGACAACAGACAAGAAAGAGACTGAACCAGTTTCCATTCCGATAGATGTGGTACCATTTACGAATGAAAATCAGTGGTCGCGACCGCTGGTTCCTGAGCTTCCTTATCCTTCAGGAGATAGAATATTTGCCCGAAATCAGGAGATCGGTCAAGGAAATTTAGCATTCCAGGATATACTACCTTCAGTGAAGAACTACCAATCTCTTGGAGGTAAAACAGCCTTAAAAGAGCGTGTTAACATCGTGTTTAACGCTGCTTTCAAAAATGAACAGGAGATTCTGGGAGACGAACTGCTTTCGCTTTATCAAATAAAAAACGACGGAAATAGTTCATTCAAAATCGTCTTAGAAAAACTACCATCGAGCGTTGCTTCCAGAAATAAAGAATACTACAGATTGCAAATTCACCACAACGAGATTCTAATTCAGGGAAATCAACCGATAGCCATTTTCGATGGAATACAAACATTTTTGTCTCTTCTCAAAAAAGGGAAGCTACTTGACAACTGCATCATCACAGATTATCCTGATTTGGCTTACCGCGGGCAATTGATTGATGTTGCTCGGAACTTTATGCCGAAAGAAGAACTGATGAAGCTCATTGAGCTATTCTCTTCCTACAAAATAAACACCTTGCATCTGCATGCAACCGACGACGAAGGGTGGCGCATCGAAATAAAGGGACTCGAAGAGCTCACGCAAATTGGAGCCAGAAGAGGACACACACACGATGAATTGACGTCACTGTTTCCCGCTTTCGGCAGCGGTTGGTCGGCAACGAATGCGCAATCGTCCGGAAATGGATTTTATTCTCGTCAGGATTTCATCGAAATCTTACAATTTGCAGCAAAACATCACGTAACGGTTATTCCGGAAATTGATTTTCCGGGTCATGCTCGTGCAGCTATCGTCAGTATGAAAGCCCGCTACAACAAATACATTGCCACTGATCCGGCAAAAGCAGAAGAGTTCCTGTTGTCGGATTTTGCCGATTCGTCGAAATATCAATCTGCCCAAGGATACACCGATAATGTGGTTAATATTGCGTTACCGTCCACCTATCGTTTTATTAATAAAGTAACGAGTGAAATAGTGGATATCTATCGCGAAGCACAAATTCCTCTTTCGAATATCCATATTGGTGGTGATGAAGTACCGGATGGCGCATGGATAGGTTCTCCTATTTTCCGGTCAATGGAGGAGAAATATAGATTGAAGAAAGAGGAATTTTCATCTGGGTTTTTCAAAAGAGTGGATTCAATATTCCAACCATACCACTTGAGAATGCTCGGATGGCAAGAGATTGCATTAACCAAAAAGGAGAGTGTGAAATCCGATTTAAAGACCATCACCGACGGAGTTTACTGCTGGAATACGGTGTCCGAATGGGGCGGAGATGTCATTCCTTACAATTTGGCAAATGCCGGATACAACGTCATATTATGCAACGTAAGCAACTTCTATTTTGATTTGGCGTACAATAAACATCCCTGCGAAAGAGGTCTTTATTGGGCTGGATTTGTAGATGAGGTCAGTTCGTTTAACATGTTGCCTTTCGACATCTACAAATCGAACCGAACGAATTTTAAAGGAGAAAAAAACAACCTTCGCTTGCAGGAAAAAGGAAAGCCTAGATTGAATAAAAATGCCATTTCCAGGATAAAAGGTGTTCAGGGCGAACTTTTTTCAGAGAATATTCCCAATGCGAATTGGGCACAATATGCACTTTTCCCAAAAATGTTCGGTTTGATAGAACGAGGATGGAACGCTTATCCGGCATGGGCAGCCGAAAATGATTCGACAAGAGAGGCTCAACTGTATCAAAAAGCGTTGGCGAACTATCTGGCGAAGATAGCTGAGATCGAGCTACCTTATTTAGCGAAAAAAAATTGCAACTTCAGAATCGAGCAACCCGGCATCACAATAATAAATGATTCGATTTACGCCAATACGACGCTCAAAAATGGTCAAATACGCTTCACCACTGATGGTCGCGAACCAACCTCGACTGATAGATTGTGGCAGTGTCCTGTAAAATATAACGGAGAAATATTGAAAGCTAAATGTTTCTTTTTAAACAAAGAGAGTGTAACAACGATTTATCAACCGGAAAAATAATCCGATAACATCCATACATTATGTCAAATACATCGCAACGCTTGGTTTCACTAGATGTGCTCAGAGGAATTACAATATCAGGAATGATCTTGGTAAATAACCCGGGAAACTGGGGTGCTATTTACACGCCCTTTGAACATGCGCCCTGGACTGGCATGACTCCAACCGATCTTATTTTCCCTTTTTTCATCTTTATCATGGGAGTTTCAATGTATCTCTCCCTGTCAAAACAGGAGTTTAAATTTACGCCTGCGTTGGCAAAAAAAATTGTTGTGCGGTCAATAATGTTGTTTGCGATCGGAGTAATTTTAAACTTTCTCGGTCCATTTTTCAAAATCATTTTTGACAATAGTGGTCTCCAATGGAGTGAAAAGATCAATCGTATCTCGGATATTCTGCCACACATTCGTATACTTGGTGTTTTTCAACGATTCGCGGTGGTCTATCTCATAGGCTCCCTGATCATTTTGAGTATTCCGAGAATCTACATTGGCGCTATTTCCATTGGCATTCTTGTATTCTATTCGTTTTTGTTGCTTTTCGGAAACGGATTTGAGTTTTCGACAGACAATATCATCGCCGTTTTTGACAAAGCAATCCTCACCGAACCACACATGTATAAAGATTGGTTGCCCTCTGGCGATCGGATTATTTTCGACCCCGAAGGTCTATTGAGCAATTTGCCTGCTGTAGCCCACGTTCTGATTGGATTTTTTGTGGGTAGCATCATCAAGAAAGCCAAAAATCTCGATCAGATGATGGTAAAATTATCCATCACCGGAATCATATTGCTGTTTTCTGGATTCTTATTTGTGGAGTTAATTCCGTTGAGCAAAAAAATATGGTCTCCGACCTTTGTCCTTGTCTCTGCCGGGTTTGCCACCCTTGCGTTGACTCTGTTGATTTGGATTATCGACGACAAACAAAAGCAAAAATGGAGCAAATTCTTCGTGACTTTCGGCGTAAATCCCCTGGCAATCTACATCTTTGCCACCATTTTCGCAGCTCTGATCGAGACTATTCATCCATCGGTTTTTGGATTGACGGGCACGATCAAAGATAATGTAGTCTACTTATTCGACCATATATTTATAATTCCAAAAATAAGTTCTCTCCTTTTTGCTATTTTCTTTGTCGTTTTAAACTGGACAGTATGCAACTGGTTATATAAAAGAGGAATAATTCTGAAATTGTAGCGGTACTGAGAATCACTATTGATTCAAACGGCAATCATTCAGCAATGTATTTTGCTATTTGCTCCGGCGACATATATATTTTTCGCTTAAAAGCCTTGTATTTATCGGTTGCAGTCGATTTATTCATCACAAAATCGGCCCAATCGTAAAGTTGCCAACCCATGCCGTGAGCAATAGTAATTTTATCTATTTTGGTCTCAAATTTCCGCTTCCACCCACTCTTGGTATAATCGACAGCGCGCTCCATTAAACCAATGCTGCTCCGCTTTTCATAGTCCAGAATATGTCCCAATTCGTGAGCCAAAGCACCTACCTGCGCATTGAACGGGACATCCTTGAGCAAAACTCCACGAAAATCGGGTTTCACGTTGATGCGTATCACATATTTTCGGTGATATTTCTTGAGCACAGAATCGACCTCCACTTTCGTTCCTTTCGATGGCAAAATGGGGCGACAAGATGCTGTTGTACCTATTTTGGCAAATTTAACAACTATAGAAATATTCTGCAATTCAGGATAATGCGAGAGCGCAATGAGCATTTGCAAACTAAATTCCTCAGGACACATCAGGTGTTGCCCGTATTCTTGCATCAACATTTCTTGAGTTGAAGCATACGTTGCACTATCTACCTGACGCACCTGATTGACAGCCGAAACTGTCAAAATTTGAAGGCCCAACAAAAATAAAAAGACGGTTTTTCGTTTCACAATTGGAGATAAATTATAAACCCTGCAAAGCAAACAAATCAACGTTATGCCATCAAATGTATTGATAATCATTGCATAAAACTTTAATACAAAGTACTAAATCCTAGATTTTATTATTGTTTAGCAATTATTAATTATTTGGGGTACAATCTTCTTGTAATTAAAAGCATAAAAATAAAAAAATATAATAGCGAAAAATTAGATTGAGAATACAATAAAAAATCATACTGAAAGAAAAATACGCAAGGAAGAAATTCTCTATTTATTTCTTTAATTACCTCTTTTCGGAAATTACGAACAGACCATTCCAATTATTTTCTATATATTTGAAACCGTAAAATTTTATCCCTATTGACCCTAAATTTATGCTTTTTTCAATTATCGTCCCTGTATTTAACCGCCCAAATGAGATATCTGAATTATTAGATAGTCTCTCCCATCAAACAGTCTTAAATTTTGAAGTAATTATAGTAGAAGACGGCTCAACAGTTTCTTGTCATGAAATAGTCAAAAAATACGACTCAATGTTGAAGGTTCGCTACTATTATAAAGAAAATTCGGGTCCTGGTGATTCAAGAAATTACGGTGCGTCTAAAGCCAATGGTGATTATTTCATAATTCTTGATTCGGACTGCATCATTCCTCCGAAATACATGGCAGAAGTTACGAAGGCTCTCAAAATAGAAGCTTGCGATGCTTTTGGCGGACCAGATAAAGCCCACTCTTCCTTTTCCACCATGCAAAAAGCGATAAATTACAGCATGACCTCATTTTTCACTACTGGGGGAATACGTGGTGGCAATAAAAAACTAGATAAATTTTATCCTCGTAGTTTTAATTTGGGAGTAAGCAAAGAGGCTTTTACGAGACTTAATGGATTTTCAAACATGCGTTTTGGTGAAGATATCGATTTCAGTATCAGGCTTTTTAAAGCAGGATACAAGGTGCGATTATTCTCGGAAGCCTGGGTTTATCATAAACGACGAGTTGATCTCAGAAAATTTTACAGGCAAGTCTTTAATTCTGGAATTGCCAGAATTAATCTCTTCAAAAAACATCCCGAATCTCTTAAGCTAGTTCATTTACTACCGACTCTTTTTACAATTACCATGTTTAGCCTTGCTATTTATGCTATTTTTTTTAATAGTTTAAGTGCATTGCCAATCATTCTATATATATTAATTGTCTTTTTAGATTCTACTTTTAAGAATCATAACATTCAAGTTGGGCTATTTTCAATACCCGCTTCATTTGTACAACTATTTGGCTACGGTTTGGGATTTTTGAAAGCTACTTGGAGACAAATCATTCTACAAAAAAGTGAATTTAAAGCATTTGAGAAAAATTTCTATAATTAAAATATTTATCTAGAATAAATAAGCACGATGCAAATAAATACATAGTTATTCTAAATGGAAGAATAATCGACAGACCTGACACTGTGCTTGTCCCTATTTTGTCCCCTTTACTCTTTTGTTTTTAAAATTGAATTCCCTATCTTTGCTTCTGTACAATAGACAATACAAATGAGGCGAATAAACCTTTACATTCTGTAATAAACTTCATTCTTTATACCACCAAAAAAAATGAAAACAATAAAATTTCTTCCTCTTTTAAGCTTTATAACGGTAATTTTTGCAGCGACAAGTTGTACAGATTTTACCATCGACGATTTAAAGCCCTCTGATAATGCACAAAATTTCAATCAAATGGTTGCTCCAACTAATTTTAAATGGACAACAACTCAAATAGTTACAATCAATCTAATTGGACAGACCACCTCGGCACCTATTGAATCTACCTTATCAATTGAAGGTTTGGGTGGCTCATATTTTAAATCGCTTTATAAAGAATCAAACAAGCAAACATTAAAATTAACAATCCCATCAAACGAAAAGAATTTGACGTTAAAATTTAATTCTCAAGAACAAAAGGTAGTAATTGCGAGTGGTAAAGCAGATGTCGATTTTTCAAAATTCACAACACCTTCAAGCGCAAGCATACAAAAAAGAACTACTAGCCAAATAGATGCCAGAGATCAAGATGAAGATGGAGTTGCAGATAGAGATGATGACTATCCTACTGATCCAAACAAAGCGTATAACAACTATTTCCCTTCTAAGAATTCAACTGGCACGTTGGCCTTTGAAGATAATTGGCCAACAAAAGGAGATTATGACTTCAACGACGTGGTAGTTGACTACAACTTAAACACAGTTACAAATTCTCGAAATAAAATAGTTGAAGTTATTGGACAATTTACGTTAAAAGCTTCTGGTGCAACATACAGTCACGGATTTGGCTTTCAATTAGACAATATCAACAATAATCAAATATCTTCTGTTTCTGGTTCGAATTTAAGCTCTGGATCTTATATTTCGCTTAATCCAAGAGGATTAGAGAATGGTCAAACTTCACCTAATTGTATCGTTTTTGATAATTTCTTTGATCTTATTCCAAAGAATGGAACAGGAGTTGGAGTAAATACTGAAAAGGCTAGTCAACGAGCCAATTCAAAGACAATCACGATGACCATTAAATTCATTGATAATGGTATTGTACCAGCAGGTGGTGCCATTGATTTTACTGACTTGCAAATTTCTGGTTACAATTTTTATATTATCTCTAATCGCAATAGAGAGATTGAAGTGCATCTACCCGACAGACGACCTACCGATTTAGCCAATCGCTCTTATCTAGGAAAAGGGGACGACGATTCGGCAGGCTCTTCTCGCTTTTACAAAACACAAAGCAATCTGCCTTGGGCATTAAATGTTGTGCAAGGATTCGACTACCCAGTTGAACATACCTCCATAGAAAACGCCTATTTACATCTAATTCGATGGGCTGAAAGTTCTGGAAGTGAATTTTCTGATTGGTATGATTCCAAAACAGGTTATCGGCAATCCTCATTGATATATTAAAACATCAGAAGGTCAAACAAAGCGTTTGACCTTTTTTTATGACTACTCCGAATCAACGAGTTTCTCGTCAATCTTTCCTATCTTTGCAGCCGAATTTAAAAACAGAATATGATTTCAGTTGACGGATTAGCAGTAGAGTTTGGAGGAACGACCCTCTTTCAGGATATTTCATTTGTAATAAACGAAAAAGACCGCATCGCATTGATGGGCAAAAATGGCGCAGGGAAATCGACTCTGCTCAAGATATTGGCAGGCGAACGACAGCCTAATAGAGGGAAAGTGTCTGTACCCAAAGAGGCAGTTGTAGCTTATCTTCCACAGCATTTGATGACCGAAAACGATAGCTCGGTGTTCGACGAAACTTCGCGTACATTTTCTCATATTCTAGAAATGGAGAAAGAGCTCGAAACGGCCAATTTGGAACTGTCTGAACGCACAGATTATGATTCTGAGAGCTACTACGAACTGATCGAAAAAGTATCCACACTCAGCGAAAAATTCTACTCTGCCGACACATCAAACAATGATGCTGAGGTTGAAAAGACATTGCTCGGATTGGGTTTCAAACGCGAAGATTTCACCCGACCGACCAGCGATTTCAGCGGTGGTTGGCGCATGCGCATCGAGTTGGCTAAAATACTGCTCAAAAAACCAGATGTGATTCTGCTCGATGAGCCCACCAATCACCTCGACATCGACTCGATTCAGTGGCTGGAGGATTTCTTGATCAACAACGCCAAAGCGGTAATTGTGATTTCGCACGACCGCGCATTTGTCGATAATATTACGACCCGCACCATCGAAGTAACAATGGGTCGTATCTACGACTACAAAGTAAACTATTCGTCTTACCTTGAGCTTCGAAAAGACCGACGCGTGCATCAACAAAAAGCTTTCGAAGAGCAACAAAAGATGATTGCCGAGAACATGGAGTTCATCGAGCGATTCAAAGGCACCTATTCGAAAACCAATCAGGTAAGTTCGCGGGTGAAAATGCTCGAAAAGCTGGAGATTCTGGAGGTGGACGAAGAGGATACTTCGGCATTGAGATTGCGCTTTCCAGCCTCACCTCGTTCGGGCACTTATCCTGTAGTAGCTGATGGATTGGGTAAAAAATACGGCGATCATGTGGTGTATCAGAATGCTAACTTCGCCATCGAGCGTGGCGAAAAAGTGGCGTTTGTAGGCCGCAACGGCGAAGGAAAATCAACCTTAGTGAAATCAATTATGAAAGAGATTGATTTCGAGGGACATTTAACCCTCGGACACAACGTGATGATTGGCTATTTTGCGCAGAATCAAGCTTCTATGTTGGACGAAAACCTGACCGTTTTTCAAACCATCGACGACGTGGCGGTGGGTGACATTCGCACAAAAGTGAAAGATTTTCTCGGCGCCTTTATGTTTGGTGGCGAGGCATCTGCTAAAAAAGTGAAAGTGCTGTCGGGAGGCGAACGTACCCGTCTGGCCATGATTAAACTGCTGCTCGAACCGGTGAATCTGCTCATTCTCGATGAGCCGACCAACCACCTCGATATGAAGACGAAAGACATTCTGAAAGCGGCATTGAATGACTTCGATGGTACACTGATTGTGGTGTCGCACGACCGCGATTTCTTGGACGGTTTAGTGACAAAAGTGTACGAATTCAGCCACAAGAAAGTGACCGAACACCTCGAAGGCATATACGGATTCCTCGAGAAAAAGAAGATGGAAAACCTTCGTGAAATAGAACGGAAACAGTAAGAGATTGAACGCAAAGGGGCGAAGACGCAAAGTTTAAAGGATATCTGCCTCATAGCATTTTAGAACTATTGAGGCAAAAAAGGTTGAAAACAAAACACCAGAGAACAAATTCAAAAGACTTAGCGTCTTAGCCCCTTCGCGTTTAAATAAAAATAGCATGAAGAAAATCGACAGAGATGCCTACGGAAAAGGCCTGAAGGCCTACTGGCAAGGCAAACGCAGTGCAAAGTTCAGCGTGTTTAGCGACCTTGCCGCTACCGAAAAGTGGGACATCGCGCTCTTTTTTCGTTCGTTCGACGAAATGCCAGAGATTGAGCAAATCGCCCTGTCGCGCTGCGAAGGCAGAGTGCTCGATGCTGGTGCAGGAGCAGGAAGCCATGCGCTTCACCTTCAGAATTCAGGAAAAACAGTGACCGCCATCGACATTTCGGAAGGAGCAGTAGAGGTGATGCAAAAACGAGGTGTGAACGATGCCCGCCTAGTAGATTTCTTCACACTAAAAGAGGAAAAATTCGACACCCTGCTCCTACTCATGAACGGCGTAGGCATTGTGGAACGGATGGAAAACTTCACCCGCTTCTTCGTTCAAGCGAAATCACTCCTCCACCCGGGAGGAAAGATTATTCTCGATTCTTCGAATATCATCTATATGTTTGCCGATGATGACGGAAGCGCTTTAATCGATCTCAACTCCAACTATTATGGCGAAATGACCTATCGGATGGATTTTGCCAACTACAAAGGCATACCTTTTGATTGGATTTACATCGATTTCGACACACTCACCACACTCGCCGAGCAGCACGGATTTTCATGCACCAAAATCTACGAAGACGATCACTTCCACTATCTTGCCGAATTGATTCTAAAGGCATAAAAACCCCCAAAGGGGGTACTTCGGAAGTACCCCCTCCCACTTCAAAGTTGAATTCATTTACCTTTTACATGAATGAATTGACTTCTGAATTCAATTAATTTACTTCTGACCTGAATTAATTCATGTCGGAGGTGAATTAATTAACCTTTCACCTAAATGAATTGACCTCTGAGGTGAATTCATTTACCTTTTACATCAATGAATTCAGGAAAAAGGTAAATGCATTTAGGTTTTTGTCACGATAGTTTATGATTATGGTGAACTTGGCTATGATTTAAGTGGGTGAGCTACTCTTTCAGCCATTTACGGTTGTTCCAAAGCGTCTCTTTTACCTTGTCTTTTAGCACCGCGCCCCCATCAAACACCATCTGCTCGTTTGTGGGAAATGGCACGATGCGATTGCCCAACCATTTGCGAGATTCTTGCTTGAGAGCCTCTTTATCCCCAACTGCCGTGGCCGCTCGGTTCTCAAACACCATTTCTGCAGAAATTGGTACTGTTTTGATTAGTTGATTTGATCGCGCATCGAGGTAATCGAGAGAGCCACCGATTAACGATGTCTTCCACTGACGCGTTTCTATTACTTTGCAGGTTATTTTCTTGTAGATAGGTAGCTTGATATCGTTTCCTGCCGAATCTTTTGCCACGTTTCCTTTCTTATCAAGTTGGTATTTGAAACCATCTTGAATCTCTTTTTCGTCTGTAAATTCGGTCTCTTTCACCTGTTCTGGCGATACAAAAATTGATTTTATGGTCAGAATAATGTAGTAGTCATACGTGGTGCCGGCTATTGCCTTGGTGTCGTAGTTAAGCCAATCGACATTCAAATCTTTCATGCTGATTTTAAGCACTTCAGCTTCCAATTCTCGCGGAATGATGACATTCGCCCCATTTCTAATTTTGAATAGTACCTGATTGGTGCCTTTATAAGCGGCTTCGTCGAGACGGCGATCCACATCTTTGTAGTCGGGTGAGTAGCGTTTCACCTTTTGCAAATCGTAGAATGCATCGCGTGCCTTGTAGCGATTACCGGCAGACAGCTCCGCGAGTGCACGTTGATAAAGGAAATCGGATGCTCGTTTCTTGGCAGCAAACAAATCACGAGAGAAGTCTTTGGGAGAAAACTGAATCGCTTGCAAAGTGGTGTGCGGCAAACTGGAGACCAATGTCTGACGGCTCTGCAAATCATTGTACCGATTGAAAATCTCTTCCCAAGCAGATTCTTCTGATCCTGCTTTCAAGAATTGGATTCTTTCTAAATCAATTTGTTCAGCTTTGACATAAGCTTGAGATAAAATATTTATCTCTTTCTCTTTCTCTGGATTTTTAAGCAAACTCTTTACCGAACGTTGAATGGCTTCGTCGAAACGACCATTTTGAAGAGCTTTTTTAGATGACCCACAAGCAGTGAGAATAACTATGGAAAGGGCGAATAAAAGGCGTTTCATAGGCAAACGTGTAAAGAAATGATGTGAAAAATATTTTTGAACGGCTAAGGTAAAAATATTTCAAGTCAAAACTTAGAAATTGCCTCTAAAAATACACATTTACATCAAGAAAGTCTTGTCGATGAATGCCTGAAATTGTTCTTTGTATTGCTCGCCGATGGGAATGTAAACATTTTTATCGAAAATAATGCGGTTTCGTTCTATCACTTTCACCCGATCGAGATTGACGATAAAGGAGCGATGAACACGCATAAACTTATCCTTGGGTAGTTGTTCTTCCATCACTTTGAGTCGGATGAGGGTTGTCACCGATTCATTATTAATCAGATGAATCTGAATGTATTCGTTGGCGCTTTCGATGTACTTTATCTCTGAAAGCAGGATTCGAATCAGCTTGTATTCCGATTTTACAAACAAGAAATCTTGAGTAGTCTGCACCACTTCGGCTTGTTTCTGGTTGAGTTCGAACCACGCTTTGGCTTTGTTGGCAGCTTTCAAGAATACCGCATAGCTGATAGGTTTCAAGATATAATCGAGAGCATCGACCTGAAACCCCTCTATCGCATATTCGCTATACGCTGTAGTAAAAATCACCTGCGGCTTTTTCTCCAATGATTTCACAAAATCGAGTCCGTTGATATCGGGCATATTGATATCAACAAACATCAAGTCTATCTCATTTTTAGTCAAATATTCAATGGCTTCGAACGCACTTTGGCAAAACGCGATGGGTTCTAAGAAAGGTGTTTTGTCAATATATGCCGCTATTTGTTTTAGAGCAAGAGGTTCGTCGTCAATGGCAAGACATTTTATTTTCATTGTTGTAAATTTAGAATATCATAAATGGGGGAATAGATGGATGTTATGATTCAGGGATCTCGCTTTTCGAGACATTCGTTTCATAAATAGGGATTGTCAACTCTACCTCAAAATCGGTTGGTTGATCAAAAATGTCGAGTGTATAATCTTCGCCATAAAGCAATGCAAGACTTTTTCTAATGTTTGACAATCCGATTCCTGAATTCGTTTTATCGGCATTCTCCTTCGATTTATGTTTGCTGTTTTTAACGACACATTTGAGGCTGTTATCGTTTAGTTCTAATTTGAAAATTACATACGATTCAGCCTGATAACTCACTCCATGCTTAAAAGAATTCTCGAGAATGGAAATAAACAACATGGGAGGTATCTGAATATCAGGTATCGTGGTTGGTACTTCAACCGAAATTGTTACTTTCTTAGAAAAACGCAACTGCATCAGCGCAATATAACTTTCGATAAACTCTACCTCTTTTTTCAGACTCGTTTGCCCATGAGCTGTTTCATAGAGCAAATAACGCATCAGCGTTGAAAGTCTAATAATTGAATCTTTCGCCGTTTCGGTATTGATGTCTATTAGAGCATGAATGTTATTCAACGTATTCATAAAAAAATGAGGACTAACCTGATGACGAAGAAACGCCAATTCTGTTTTGAGTTGTTCCTTCTCCACATCTTTGCGTTTACCCTCTTCGTTCAACCATTTCGAAAGCATCTTCACGGAAGTCCCTGCGCCCACCACGAGGATAGAAATCATAAAATTATCTGCAAAAATCATGAATATTGATTTCTCAGGAATGGGAATCGCCGGTTTGTAGCCAAGTGGTGCTGGCATACCTGAGTTTAGCTCCATAGGTGGCATACCAGGACCAAAATCCATGGGTGGCATGGCTATTTGTCGAGGGAAAAGATAGTCTCGAAACATCATACTAATGCCAAAAACCACTAAAATGACCAGAAAAGAGATGCTTAAATAGAGAACGTATTTCTTTTTAAACAAGAGTTGAGGAACAAGAACATAGATATTCAGGATAAAAATGATCAGATAAGACGACATTCTTATCCACTCTTTCGTCACTTTATCCCAACTTACCGTATTATAAATCCTTTGGTTGAAAAATGGAATCGAGAATATGGCTGTCCAAATAAGAACAAACACAATCAATTCAATCATTTTGATATTTAACGCTTTCTCTTTCATCAGATCTATTTATTTCACAAATATAAACTTCTATGGTAACAATGCCAAACGTTATCAGCAGATTGAAGATAAAACTCAGTCAAAGTCTAATCCTATTCAGTCAAATGAATTAAAAAAAGAAGAGACTGAATCTTACGAAACAGCCTCTCCATTACTCAACCAAAAAACTAATTAATTAAAACTACTTATTTCTTATTTGCTTTGTACGTATCCCAGGCAATCCAGTCAACTACATTGGTAGAGAACGTTACTTGACGCATTGTTGTGAACAAATCGCTGATGTTGGTAATGGCAGCACCTGCTAATTGAGAGAATGTAGCTATCGTGCCATCATCAAATGTGATCTGTAACTCTCTTTTCTTTTGAGTTACTGAAGTTGCTGTCGGATCAGTAGTTTTATCCACAATTGTCACTTTCGAATTTACTTGCAAAACACCTGCAACATAAACTTTTGCACTATCTAGACCAGCTTTGCCAAGGCTTGCATTTCTCACAATCTTCACGTCGCCAATGGTTAAAGAGAACTCCTTTTCACGATGTTTGAAATCTGCATTTGTTTTGATGGCAGTATATTTTTCTTCGTAAAGTGTTTTTGTGCCATCGGTAATGGCATAATCTGACACAATAGTATCACCTGTAGTGTATGAACAAATGGTTTTGTAACCTCCTGCAAAATCAAACTCAGAAGAATACTTGTAACCCTGTATTTTGTTGTTTGATGAAGATATTCTCAATACACCTGCATCCACTCCTTTTACATTGATTCCAGAGGCCATTTTATAAGTCCATCCTACATAATTGTGAAATTTGTATTCATATTCCGATAAACTAATCACGTAGTTATTTACCAATGCCGTGTCAGCTGCGTGGTATGTCAACATTGTCTTCCAATTCTTCACCTTTTCCTCTGGTAAACGAATCAACATCAATGGATTTTCTGCCACTTTGGTAAAGAAACGTTGGCTATTGATGGATCCTCTTTTAGTGGATGGCATCATATAGTTGTACTCTCCAGCAATATCAGACAAAAGAATCTGATTGGTCAAAAGAGAATCAACAGGAGATTCTGCTGTACTTTTCATTGTAACTCCATCTGACAACAACTGGTAACCAGTAGATGACGTAATCTTACTTAATGCCGTGTTCAGATTCTGCACACTTGTATTAATAGAAGATTTCAGAGAGGCAGAATTGCCAGTACCGACTACATCATCTGATTTGCTACAACTCCATGCAATCATTGCGAAAGAGATAAGCGCTAAATAAAAACTCTTCGTTTTCATAACTATAAATTTTAATTGTTACTAATTTAATTTTCTTGGGTCAATGGGTAAAATTGCATTGTAATTACTTCGCAAAAATATCATTACCATTCTTTTATTGCAAACAAATTCAGTAAAACACCCCATTAAATAAGTAGAAACTATTTTTAGTTGTAGCCAACTCTTTTTTTCGCTTCAGATTAATCTTATTCGTATATGAAATACTGATTTTATCTACAACACATAACCGTAATGCAACGATTTCACCCTAATCAAATCACTGATTATTTAAAAAAATATTATTATTTGGGCAAACTTGGCTATTCTTTTCAAATAGATACCCATGCAATAAATTACATTCAATAGGTATATTAACCTAACATTCAGATAATGAATATTTTTAATCTGCTTATAGACCAAATCGAATGCACAAAATCTGAATAATTGTGCAAAAACATCATTATTTTGATGCTTTCTTAATAAATTCTCCTTACTTTTGCCTCGTTTTGGCATTGTTAGACATTCAAATCACACACAAAACCACAATAATATATTTCTATGATAAAAAAAATACTTATTGCAAATAGAGGTGAAATTGCGATTCGCGTGATGCGTTCTTGCAAAGAGATGGGAATAAAAACAGTAGCAGTCTATTCAGAAGCAGACAGAACCTCTGGTCATGTTTTATACGCCGACGAAGCCTGTTGTATCGGGCCGGCATCCTCCAAAGAGAGTTATTTAGTTATTGATAATATCATCGAAGCAGCCAAACGATTTGGCGCTGATGCCATTCATCCAGGGTATGGATTTTTATCGGAAAGTTCAGCATTTGTAAGACGATGCAAAGCCGAAGGTATTATATTTGTTGGTCCATCAGCAGAAGCGATGATTGCCATGGGTGATAAAATATCGGCACGCGAAACGATGATTGCGGCAGGCGTACCTGTTGTTCCTGGTTCTCAAGACAACTTGAAGACCATCGAACAGATGAAAGAGATGGTAAAAACCATCGGACTTCCAGTAATGTTGAAGGCGACTGCCGGTGGTGGTGGCAAAGGTATGAGATTGATTCGTCAAGAGAGCGAAATTGAAGACGCTTTTTTCTCTGCGAAATCAGAAGCTGCAAACTCATTCGGCAATGACATTGTTTACATTGAAAAATACATAGAATCTCCTCACCACATCGAATTTCAGATTTTAGGAGACAATCATGGGAACGTAATCCATTTGTGTGAACGTGAATGTTCCGTTCAACGTCGCCACCAAAAAATTGTCGAAGAGAGCCCATCACCTTTGATGACACCCGCACTTCGTGCCGAAATGGGAGAAAAGGCTGTAATGGCTGCGAAGGCAGTTAACTACTCTGGTGCAGGAACAATAGAGTTTTTGGTTGACAACGATCACAATTTCTACTTCCTTGAAATGAATACTCGCTTGCAAGTTGAGCATCCTATTACCGAAGAAGTATTATCAATCGACTTAGTAAAAGAGCAAATCAACATCGCAAACAATCTTCCTCTCAGACTTAAACAATCAGACATTGTACAAATTGGTCACGCTATTGAATGCCGTATTTGCGCTGAGGATACTGAAAACAATTTTATGCCAAGTCCTGGCATTATCAAACAATTGACAGAGCCTCTGGGTATTGGAACCCGCGTTGACAGTTATGTGTATGAAGGTTATGAAATTCCGATGCATTACGATCCAATGATGGGGAAACTTATTGTTTGGGCTGTCAACCGTGAATATGCTATCGAACGTATGAGACGTGTTTTGCATGAATACAAAATCACGGGAATCAAATCAAATATCAGCTATTTACGTCGAATCATGGACACTCCTGATTTCGTATCGGGCAAATATGACACTCACTTTATTGAAAAAAACAGCGATTTTCTGCTTAAAACCACATACGAAGGTACAAAGGATGAAACAGAAGACATTGCCATCATTGCGGCTTATGTAGATTACATTTTGAATCTCGAAGAAAATGCTCCTCAAGATACGGATAATAGACCGATTAGTCGTTGGAGAGAATTTGGCAAACAAAAAGCAATGTTAAGAATCTAATCAACTCAATCTAATCAGATTGGATGCTAATTAAGAAGAAATTATGGAAATTCATATTGGAGACAGAATAGCTCAAGTAGAACTAATCAGCAAAGAGGACAACAAAGTCGTTATTCAAATCGATGATAAAACCTATGATTTGGATGTTGTGATGGCAGAAAATGGTGTTTGCTCAATCTTAAATAATGGCAAATCCTACAATGCCGAAATTACAAAATCAGACAATGGAAAATCCTACATCGTAAACACTCATTTCAATACGTTTCCGGTTCAGATTGTTGATCTTCAAGCAAAATATTTGCGAAGCAGAAAAAAAGATGACACCGACGAAATGCAAGATCGTATTTTCTCGCCCATGCCAGGCAAAGTGGTTAAAATTTTGGTTACGGAAGGTCAAGTTGTAGAGCCAGGACAATCAATGATTGTGATTGAAGCAATGAAAATGCAGAGTGATTACAAAGTAAAAAAAGGATGTACGATTAAACAAATCTTAGTTGCAGAAGGCGATACAATTGATGGTGGACAAACATTGATAACACTTGAATAATTTATTCAAATTTTAGAATTCAACAATAATATTAAAATAAAATTTTATAGCGCCGCCTCATTACTTCTGAGCAACGCGATATAATTTAAAACTTAACAAAAGATTGTATGAAACACAAAAACCAAATCCAAGAAGCTTTCCTAGAAAAAAACCGTATTGCCGACTTAGGCGGTGGTGCCGACAAAATAAATAAACAGCACGAATCGGGCAAAAATACCGCCCGCGAACGCATTGACATATTGCTAGATAAAGGAACTTTTGTTGAAGTTGACAAATTTGTAGTTCATCAATGCAATAATTTTGGTATGGAAAAAACCAAAATTGCAGGTGATGGTATTGTTGCTGGTCATGGAAGAGTAGATGGACGTTTAATCTTTGTTTATGCGTATGATTTTACTGTCTTCGGTGGTTCTCTAAGCAGAACGGGAGCTAATAAAATCGTGAAACTACAACGAATGGCAATCAAAATGGGTGCTCCTATTATTGCATTGAATGATTCAGGTGGAGCACGTATTCAAGAAGGAGTTGCAAGCTTAGCAGGGTATGGAGATATATTTTTCCAAAACACCATTTCATCTGGTGTGATTCCTCAAATTTCAGTTATTCTAGGTCCTTGTGCTGGTGGCGCTTGCTACTCTCCGGCTCTTACCGATTTCATCTTCATGGTGAAAGAGAAAAGTCACATGTTTGTGACTGGGCCAGATGTTGTAAAAACAGTTACACATGAAGATGTGACCAAGGAAGAGCTTGGTGGTGCACACACTCATTGCTCTGTCAGTGGGGTTTCTCACTTCATGGGAGATAGTGAAGAAGATACCTTGATGATGGTTCGAGAATTATTGTCTTTCTTGCCGAGCAACAACATGGAAGATGCACCTCGCGCTAAATCGTTGGATGATGTGTCTCGTGAAGACACTCGCTTAAATAGCATTGTTCCATTGGATCCAAACAAACCTTACGACATTAAAGAATTGATTGAAGCGGTTGTAGATGACCAATATTTCTTTGAAGTAATGGGTCTGTTTGCACAAAATATTGTCATCGGATTTGCTCACTTGGGAGGAAAAACAGTTGGTATTGTTGCCAATCAACCCAATTATTTAGCAGGAGTACTTGATATCGATGCTTCTGACAAAGCAGCTCGTTTTATCCGTTTCTGCGACTGTTTCAATATTCCATTGATAACGTTTGAAGATGTTCCTGGATTCTTACCTGGAACCACTCAAGAGCATCATGGAATTATCCGCCACGGAGCAAAAATCGTGTACGCTTTTGTAGAAGCAACAGTGCCAAAAATAACAGTAATTACACGTAAAGCATACGGTGGTGCATATATCGTTATGTCAAGTAAACATACTGGTTCTGATGCTTGTTTTGCTTACCCAAGTGCAGAAATTGCAGTGATGGGGGCTGCTGGCGCTGTCAACATTCTTTACAGAAATGCAGACGAAGAGACAAAAGCAAAAGCGTTGGCAGAATATGAAGAGAAATTCTCAAATCCTTACCGTGCTGCAGAATTGGGCTATGTGGATGAAATCATTTTGCCACAACAAACACGTGCGAAGATTATTCAAGCTTTGAATATGACTCACACCAAGAACCGCAGTAATCCTGCTAAAAAACACGGAAATATTCCATTATAATCCCTTTATTTCTGGATAATTATAAGGAGACTGACTCTACTTTCATTGAGTTCAGTCTCTTTTTTTGAAAATTATTTTCCAAGAAAATAGGTATATACTTCAAATTACTGGGTATTATTTTTGTTAATAATCAAAATGAAACAACTCTGGATAAAGCAAAATTTTGTACATTTGCGCTCCAAATCGACTAACAGATAATAGATTATGTTTGAAAATTTAAGTGATAGACTCGAAAGGTCATTCAAGATACTCAAAGGCGAAGGTAAAATCACCGAAATCAACGTTGCAGAAACACTGAAAGATGTGCGCCGTGCACTTTTGGATGCCGACGTCAACTACAAAGTGGCAAAAACTTTCACCGATACGGTGAAGGAACAAGCTCTAGGGCAGAACGTGCTCACTTCGGTGAAACCTAGCCAGTTGATGGTGAAAATCGTTCACGACGAATTGGCAAAATTGATGGGTGGAAGCAGTGTTGATATCAACATGAAAAGCAAACCATCCGTTATTTTAATGTCCGGTTTGCAAGGGTCTGGTAAAACCACATTCTCTGGGAAATTAGCTAAAATGCTCAAGACCAAACGTGGCAAAAATCCGCTTTTGGTAGCATGTGATGTCTATCGTCCTGCAGCTGTTGAGCAGCTTAGGATTCTTGGTGAGCAAATCGAAGTTGCGGTCTATTCCGATTTAGGAAACAACAATCCAATTTCAATAGCCAATGCTGGTATCAAATTCGCCCGCGAGAATGGTCACGATTTGGTAATTATCGATACCGCAGGTCGCCTTGCCGTAGATGAGCTGATGATGAACGAAATTGCAGCCATCAAAGCGGCTGTAAAACCAGATGAAATCTTGTTTGTAGTCGATTCGATGACAGGACAAGATGCTGTAAATACAGCTAAAGAGTTCAACGACAGACTCGATTTTGATGGTGTAGTATTGACTAAACTTGATGGAGATACCCGTGGTGGTGCTGCACTTTCGATTCGTTCGGTAGTAAACAAACCAATCAAATTCGTCGGTACGGGCGAAAAAATGGAAGCACTCGATGTCTTTCACCCCGATCGTATGGCTGATCGTATTCTCGGAATGGGTGATATCGTCTCACTTGTAGAGAGAGCTCAAGATCAATATAACGAAGAAGAAGCCCGCCGTCTGCAAAAGAAAATTGCAAAAAATCAATTTGACTTCAACGACTTCTTAAGTCAGATTCAGCAAATTAAAAAGATGGGAAACATCAAAGATCTTGCCGCGATGATTCCTGGAGTTGGAAAAGCTATCAAAGATATTGACTTAGATGACAACGCATTCAAAAGCGTAGAAGCTATCATTCATTCTATGACTCCTAAAGAACGTGAGAATCCGCAACTTCTCAATGGAAGCCGTCGCCAACGTATCGCTAACGGTAGTGGAACAAATATCCAAGAGGTAAATCGCTTATTGAAACAGTTCGAAGAGACTCGCAAAATGATGAAAATGGTGACAACTGCGCAAAGTAATCCCAGCCTAATGAAAAAGATGAGAAGATAACACCTTCCCAACCACTCCCGAGGAGTGGCTTAAGAGAACTACATTACAAATGCAACTTTGCGCCTTCGCAACTTTGCGTTTAAATATAAAAGATTATGCAATTAATTGACGGAAAAGCAATTTCAGATCAGGTAAAGCAAGAGATTGCTGCCGAAGTAGAACAAATCAAAGCTGCAGGAGGTAAAATTCCTCATTTGGCAGCCATTTTGGTAGGTCACGACGGCGGAAGCGAAACATACGTAGCACATAAGGTAAAATCATGCGAACAAGTTGGTTTCAAATCAACCTTGATTCGCTTTGAGGATAATGCTACCGAGCAACAAATCCTCGACAAGGTGAACGAGCTGAACAACGATGCCGACGTGGACGGATTCATTGTGCAACTTCCGCTACCGAAACACATCAACGAACAGAAAGTGATCGAAGCAATCGATTACCGCAAAGATGTGGACGGATTTCACCCGATAAACGTTGGTCGAATGTCGATCGGTTTGCCATGCTTCGTGTCGGCTACACCCGCTGGTATTATGGAATTGCTGAAACGTTACAACATCGACACCAAAGGCAAACATTGCGTGGTACTCGGTCGCAGCAACATCGTTGGAAAACCTGTTGCTAACTTGATGATGGCAAAAACCAATCCTGGAAATGCAACCGTAACAATATGTCACAGCTACTCATCTGATTTGAAAGAACAATGCCTAAAAGCTGACATCATCATTGCTGCTTTGGGTGTTCCAGAATTTTTGAAAGGTGATATGGTAAAACCGGGTGCAACAGTAATCGACGTAGGAACTACCCGCGTACCTTCTACCCTCACCAAATCAGGATTTAAGCTGACTGGTGATGTAAAATTTGACGAAGTTGCACCAAAATGTGCATTCATCACACCAGTTCCAGGCGGAGTTGGACCAATGACAATTGTTTCTCTCCTGAAAAACACCTTGTTAGCTGGTAAGAAAGAGATTTACAAATAAAAATATCGCTGAAGGCTTGCACAAATGCAAAATCCGTTGTATTTTTGCATCGCTTTTAAGCAAAAATGGTGGTTGTAGCTCAGCTGGTTAGAGCGTCGGTTTGTGGTGCCGAAAGTCGCGGGTTCGAATCCCGTCTCCCACCCACGAAGAAGACTTCATAGAAATATGAGGTCTTTTTTTATGTGAAAACACGAAGTCTTCCTTCTAATTATTTTCCGATTAAAACAAATTCTTTAGAAATAAATCGTAAGTTTGTGTTACTAATTTAAAATATAGTAACACGATGGCTGTCACACGATTTGGAGTTTCATTAGAAAGCGATCTATTGGACGCATTAGATGGATATGTAGAAACCAATCATTTCCCCAATCGATCGCAGGCAATTCGCCATCTCATTGAAAAAAATATAGTGGAATCTAAATGGCAATGCAATAATATTGTTGCAGGTGCAATCGTCTTGATTTACAACATAAGCAAAGCTGATTTACAAAGCAAAATCAGTTTAACTCAATCAGATTATTCCAATATTATTCTCTCTGCACAACATTTCTTTATTTCTTCTGAAAAATATTTGACTATCGTCGCCTTAAAAGGGCCTTCGTATAAACTTACCGAATTATCCGATAAATTAATTAGCATAAAAGGCATCGAACACGGGAAATTGATCATGAGCAAAGCGGAATAATTTTTCGCCTTTATCGTAATACGATTTCTTTAATTAATAACACCATTTCATCTCACTATGAACTCACAACTTTACATTCTGGCTTTTACCGCAGCATCATTAGGATTCGTACATACGGTGCTAGGTCCCGATCATTACCTCCCTTTTGTAGCACTATCTAAAGCACGCAAGTGGAGTAATTTCAAAACAATCTGGATCACGATTGTGTGCGGAATAGGACACATCGGTGGCTCTGTTGTTTTAGGCGCTATCGGTATTGCGTTCGGATTAGCCATTTCGAAGCTCAATTATTTCGATTCCATTCGTGGAAACATAGCTGGATGGCTCCTCATTACATTTGGTTTAGTTTATGCACTTTGGGGATTAAGGCAGGTTACTAAAAATAGAATTCATAGTCATGCGCATTTCCATGCTCATGGGTTTTGGCACAAACACGACCACGACCATTCCACAGAACATGTCCATCCACATTTTGAGGACGAAACATCTGCGAAGAAATCATATAAAAGTCTCACGCCGTGGTTATTGTTCCTAATTTTCATCTTCGGTCCTTGCGAAGTACTCATCCCGATGCTAATGTATTTGGCCTATCAGCATGATACCGTTGGGATAGTTCTTTTCACCTCCATATTTGGAATCGTCACAATTGCCACCATGACTGTGGTTGTGCTGCTTATGAAATACGGAATCTCCTTTTTGAAATTTGGCAAATTTGAAAAATACTCGCATGCCTTAGCAGGAACTACGTTGTTTTTGTGCGGTGTTGCGATTCAATTTTTAGGATTATAATAAAAGAAAAAAATGGATTTACAAGAAAAATACGAGAAATTAAAAGCCGTCATTGCTGAATCAGGGAAAGCGGCGGTGGCTTATTCGGGTGGCGTAGATAGTACATTATTGGCAAAAGTCGGATATGATGTATTAGGAGAAAATGCAATAGCCATCACATTGGTTTCGCCCATGAATGCGCAATCTGAGATGAAAGATGCCGAAGACTTGGCAAAGGAAATTGGCATTCGCCATTACCAAATCTTAGAGAAAGAGGTGGAAGAGGAGGTGTTAGCCAATCCCGTGAATCGGTGCTATCATTGCAAAAAGACTGAATTTACCAAAATTCTGGAAAAAGCAAGTGAGGAAGGAATCAAAATCGTGTATGATGGGTCAAACATGGATGACATGTCTGATTATCGTCCGGGTCTTCAGGCATTGGCCGAGCTGAAAGTAATTAGTCCATTGCGTATGGCGGGTCTAACAAAAAGCGACATTCGCGAACTCTCTCATCAATTGGGATTGCGTACATGGAATAAGCCAGCTTTAGCCTGTCTAGGGTCTCGCGTTCCTTATGGTGAACGCATTACCATTGAAAAACTTACCAAAATTGACAAATCAGAGGATTATATTCGCAGCAAAGGCTTGATCCAATTTCGTGTGCGTTCACACGACGATATGGCACGGATTGAGGTGGATCCTTCGGAGCGCACGAAATTATTTGACGAGAAATTATTGGACGACATCTCTACAAAGTTGAAATCATTCGGTTACACTTATGTTTGTCTCGAACTAGAAGGCTACAAAACCGGAAGTTTGAATCGAAAAATCGGAAAGGCATAATTTATGACAGAGAATAGAATATATGCGCTTCTTACGGATGTGAAAGAGGGGAAAATCGAGGTCTCGCAAGCCATTGAAGAGCTCAAAAACCTCCCTTTTGAAGATCTTGGCTATGCCAAAATTGATCATCATCGCGAAATCCGAACAGGATATCCCGAGGTTATTTTTTGTCCGGGGAAATCAACTTCGCAAATTAGAGGAATCATCACTAGCTTATTGGCAAAAAACACAAACATTATGGCAAGTCGTGCCAGTCAGGAGATATTTGATGCGGTAAAGGATTTAGCTTCCAATATTGAATATTATTCGGAGGCAAGAACTATTTTCATTCAACGGACAGAAATTAAACAAAGCAAATCCAAAATACTCGTTGTTTCCGGCGGAACTTCCGATATACCTGTAGCCGAAGAGGCTGTGGTAACTGCAGAAAAGCTTGGATGCCGTGTTGAAAAACTTTACGACGTGGGTGTGGCTGGAATTCATCGACTGCTGGCGAACAAGCATCTGCTCGACGAAGCGCAGGTAATCATAGCGGTGGCTGGCATGGAAGGTGCTTTGGCAAGTGTAGTGGGTGGTTTGACCGACAAACCGGTGATTGCCGTACCCACGAGCATTGGGTATGGTGCGAACTTCGGTGGTTTAGCAGCACTATTGGCCATGCTTAATAGTTGTGCCAGTGGCATTGGCGTAGTAAATATTGATAATGGATTTGGCGCAGGATTTTTGGCAGCTACCATTATCAGACAAATCGAATCAAACTCAAAATAACATGGAAAAACGAATATTATTCTTCGATTGCTTCTCCGGCATTAGTGGCGATATGACTATAGGTGCACTATTGGATTTAGGCATCGACCAACAGGATTTTGTTAAAAGAATGAAAGAGATCAAGCTGGATGAGTTTACGCTGGAAATCAAGAAGGGAATCAAAAAAGGAATTACCGGAACTGATTTCACGGTTCATGTTACAAATCATGCCCATGAACACGAGCTTGAGAAAGAAGAGGATCAAGCACACACGCACCAACACGAACATCTTCATGAGCATACTCATGCGCATCATCACGAAGAACCCAAACAGCATGAACATGCCCACGGACATGCCAGAAATCTGAAAACGATCGAACAGATTATTGACGAAAGTAAATTGAGTGAATTTGTAAAAAAGACGAGTAAACAGATTTTCAGGATCGTGGGTGAAGCAGAAGCGAAAATTCACGGTAAAACGATTGACGAAATTCATTTTCACGAAATTGGCGCAGTCGATTCCATCGTTGATATTATCGGAGCAGCCATCTGCATAGAAATGCTCGGTGTCGATGAAATCCAAAGCTCGGCTTTAAACCTGGGCAGTGGATTTGTTCATTGCGAGCATGGCGTTTTTCCGGTACCTGCACCGGCTACACTAGAAATCTTGCAAGGCGTTCCCGTTTACAGCAAAAATGCAAACAACGAACTGACCACTCCAACGGGAGCAGCCATTATCAAAGCACTGAGCACGAGTTTTGGTACGCTTCCAGAATTTGTTATTGAGAAAATCGGATACGGCTTGGGTAAACGAGATATGGAGACACCCAATGTGTTGCGTGTGGTAATCGGAAAGAAAAAAACAAGCGGATTGATGATGTTGGAAACCAATATCGACAACATGAATCCTGAAATATACTCCTACATTTTCCCTAAATTGTTGGAAAACGGAGCTCTCGATGTTTTCATTACTCCCATAACGATGAAAAAGGGTCGTCCGGCAAACAAGCTTAGCGTGTTGTGCAAAGAGGAACATATTCAAACAATCGAAGAGATTATTTTCACTGAAACAACGACACTCGGTATTCGAAAATACGCCGTGGAGCGCACTGAGCTCGAGCGGACATTTGAAAAAGTGACTACAAAATATGGCGAAATCACAGTGAAAAAAGCCTATGGAAACGGAGAATTAATCAAATATGCACCTGAATACGAAGAGTGTCGAGCTATCGCAGAAAAAACGGGAAAGCCTTTGATTCATATTTATAATGAAGTGATCAGAATAGCGAAAGGAGAACGATAACTATTTCTTAATTTGCAATCTTTAAAAGCTCAACTATCACTGATTAGTTGGGCTTTTTTTATAAAAATTTATTCAGACTGCAACCCAACTTTTGCTTTCTTTCGTCTAATAGACAAAGAAGCAGATTTGAGGAAATCCACACCTATAAATTATGCAATACAAGGTATTATGTTTAACAATTAAAAATAATTTATTATGAAACCAGAACTTATTCAAAACAACTTGAGTAAAATTGCTTTAATAATCGTAGGTCTATTAATGTCCATAGCGATTTATGCAGGAGAAAGAACACAAATCAAAGTGTTAGTGACGGATGAAAAGAACCAACCTTTAACGGAGGTGATGGCTTCGATTCGCAGTATAAAATCAACAAAAGTGATAAAATCGGAGCAATGCAATACGAATGGAAACCTGACAATCGAAAACATAAAAAAAGGGAAATATATGATTTTGATTAATAAAGTTGATTTCTCTTCCTGCTTAGTAGCGACATTCGAAATTACTGAAGTAAAGAATCAACCGGTGGAAATAACGGTGATATTTCATTCAACAAAAATTGAAAATAGTAATTTAAGCATGCTCGGAGCGATCAAAATTAATACACAAATAGAGCCGATTCTCTAATTTTCGTCTTCATTTTGCAAAGCAAACTTAGTACTTTCTAAAAAAAGTAGTAAGTTTGTTTTTATAAAGCAAATTGATGAAAAAAGAGAAATACATTTTATTCAATATTCTTCTTTGGATAGGCATCCAAATCAGTTTTGGTCAAATAAGTCAAGGGGGTGAACCGCTTCCTCCGACAATGTTTCGCCATGCTAGCGAAGCGCTTTTTGTAGAAATGGAGTCGTTCGATGCAAAACCTATGCTCAAAGAAGACTCAATAGCAGCATTACATCACAGGGCAGCACGTTTTGCGAAGAAATTCTACACAGATTTAAGTCCACAGAGTTCGGGAATTAGATTTACTACTGCAGATGGAACGCATGTCTGGCAATGCGGTATTCGCTCCAAAGGCGCATATTCTATTAATCTTCTTTTTTCTGAATATCATGTTCCATCTGGAGCAAAACTATTCGTATATAATATCAATCGAACACATAAGATCGGAGCTTTTACCGAAATTAACAACAATAAATACGACAAGTTACCAACAGCACCTATCTACGGTGATGAAATAATTGTAGAATACCAGGAACCTGCAAATGCAGAATTCAAAGGAAAAATAACGATTGGAGAGGTAAATCATGATTATAGCGGGTTGACTTTCCGGGGACGGCCAGGTTCCTTGAGTAGTTCTCAAACATGCCATCGAGATGCCGCTTGCTATCCCCAATATGAAGACCAGACACAAGCGGTGACACTTCTAATTATCAATGGTAATGAATATTGCACAGGCTGTTTAGTGAACAATGTAGAACAGGACGGAACTCCATATTTACTTTCAGCAGCCCATTGTTTCTTACCAAGTGGCACAACCACTTCTGAAACTCGTGCCCAGAATACAGTTGTATTCTTTAATTATCAAAATCCAAGTTGTCAAATTGCAGTAGTTGGTTCAGAGGAGATGAGCTTAGCATCTGCAGATTTAGTAGTAAATGAGCCGTTGATTGATGTTGCGTTATTAAAATTATCTCAAAAACCACCTACCTATTTTCGTCCCTACTATGCAGGTTGGAATGTAGGAACACCAGCAACAATTCCCTATTTTGGCATTCATCATCCGATGAGTAAAACCAAAAAAATTGCTACTTCGGAGAAAAAATTAACACTTGAATCATATCCTGGGAATGATATGGGATATGCGATAGATCCAAATAACCATTGGAAAATCGACACTTGGCTCGATGGAACGACAGAGGGCGGCTCTTCTGGATCACCCCTTTTCGACTCAAATAAACGCGTAATTGGGATATTAACAGGAGGTGCTTCCTTTTGCTCAACTCCTACCGACGACTATTATTTCGCATTGCAAAAAATCTGGTCATATTATCCTGAAGCAAATCGCCAATTAAAGCACTGGCTTGACCCATTAAGTAAAGGAGCCAACAAATTAGATGGATATGATCCATACCCTGACTCTGCTTGCATTAGGATGAGTAATGTTGCCAACAACGAAGATGTGGAAGTTACTCATTTTACAGATGAGAATAGTGGTCCAGTCTTTGGTCATAATTCTTTAAAAACAAAAGAATTTGGAGAACGTTTCATAACTGCCAAAGAGACAACAATCTACGGTTTCAATATCGTATTACCTCAATGGAAATCTAATTGGAATGGTAAAGTAAATTTCAAAATTTACAATGGATACACTACACCCGGACAGCTGCTCACATCGACCACATTCAATCTAAGTTATCTATCATATTCTTTAGGTGCTCTTAAGCAAATAACCAGACCGAATGGAGATGCTAGCGATGTGTTTGTTAAATTACCGACACCTATTAAGGTTGATTACAGCTTTTTCATCAGTTACCAAATTGAATATCCATCGATAGACACTTTTGCTGTTTACAACGTCAAAAGTCGCTTATCACCCTTTAACTCAACCTATATCAATGATGTGCCAAATGGATGGAGAGCACTATCCGATTACAATCCTAAGCCAATGAAAACATCTTTGTGGATTGATCCTATTATACAATTAGGCGCTACAGCTGTGTCACCAATCGATACATTACCACCAGCAAAAATCATATTTGACTCACGATCTCGAACATTATATTTTATAGGTTTAACACCTTTGACAAATTATAAATTAAGTGTATACGATACAACAGGCAGATTGATTATTAATAGACAATTAGAATCAAACAATTCACTTCTTTTGAATCGCATACCAAACGGAATATTCTTGATGAACATACAAGGAGACGAACAAATATTGCGCCAAAAGGTAATAATCTACTAAACTATTCATTTTACATCCCATAATTCTATCTAAAAGAGGCATTCCAAACCTTAATTTAACTAAAAATCAAGTCCAATCTTCTTTTTTGACATAGTTGTGTTAAAATGAGAATGAATAATATATTGTATATTTGTGCAGAATTTAAGCAATCTAACTAAATATCAAAATCAATTATGAAAAGAAAATCTTATTTGTCAATCTTAATGATGGCTGTAATTTTTGCTTTTACCTCTTGTAACAAGCAAATGGGACCTTTGTCTCCTGACTTGTTTAAATGTACTCCAAATCCTCTTGAAGTAAAAGCCGGCAAGGTAGAAGCCACCATCGAAGGAACTATTCCTGCCAAATTCTTCAACAAAAAAGCTGAAGTAACTGTCACTCCTGTTCTTGTATTTGCAGGCAAAGAAGTAGCAGGCACACCAGTTCAACTACAAGGAGAAAAAGTTCAAGCAAATGGTCAAGTTATTAGCTATCTTGATGGCGGAAAAGTAGCTGTACCTGCAAGTTTTGTTTACGAAGATGCAATGAGAAGCTCTGAGCTTTTCCTTACATTTGCGGTAAAACAAGGGAAATTAGTTTATCAATTGCCTCGCGTAAAAGTAGCTGACGGTGTACTTTCTACTTCAGAAATTGCATCTGCAACTTCTTCTACACCTGCCCTTGCAGCGGACAAATTCCAACGCATTATTAAAGACGCCTATAAAGCAAACATCTTGTTCTTAATTCAACAAGCAAATCTTCGTGCAAGTGAATTGAAATCAGAATCTGTGCAAGATTTGCAGAAAAATATCAAGGCTACTGCAAGTGATGCTTCTAAAAAATTGACTGGAATTGAAGTTTCTTCTTATGCTTCACCAGACGGTGCTTTAGATTTAAATACAAAATTAGCTGAGAAACGTGAGAAAAACACGCTCGACTATTTAAACAAAGAGCTGAAAAAAGGCAAAGTAAGCACATCAGTTGATTCAAAATTTACTGCTGAAGATTGGGACGGATTCAAAGAATTGATGAGTCAATCAAATATTCAGGATAAAGAATTGGTATTGAGAGTACTTTCTACCTACAACGATCCTGCTGAAAGAGAAGCTCAAATCAAAAATATCTCTGTAGCATTCAGCAATATTGCTAAAGATATCTTGCCACAACTTCGTCGTTCTCGCTTAACTGCCACTTACGACATCATTGGTAAATCTGATGCAGAATTGGTTAAATTGGCAGCAGAAAACCCTAAAGCTTTAACTATCGAAGAATTACTTTATGCTGCAACAGTATCAGGTGCAAACAAAGCCGCTATCTATAAAAGCGCTACTGAAGTTTACCCATCTGACTATCGTGGATTCAATAACTTAGGTATGGTAAAATACCAACAAGGCAAACTTGATGAAGCAGAAACTCTCTTCAACCAAGCGAAAACGTTGAATAATACGCCAGAGGTTTCGATGAATCTTGGCTTAATCGCTTTGAACAAAAACCAAGGAAGTTCTGCCGAAGAGTTATTTGGTAAAGCAGCAGGTGCTGAAGGGTTAGGAGAAGGGTTAGGAGTTCTTTACTTGAAAAAAGGAGAATATGATAAAGCTGTGAATGCATTCGGTGCAACAAAAAGCAACAATGCTGCAGTAGCTCAAATCTTGGTAAAAGATTACAACAAAGCTAAAAACACGTTGGCTGGCGTATCTTCACCAGATGCAACTACAAGTTATTTGATGGCAGTCGTTGGTGCTCGTACAAATAATGAAGGAATGGTTTTAAGTAATCTGAAAGATGCAATTTCAAAAGACAAATCAAAAGCTCAAAAAGCGTTAACTGATATCGAATTTTCAAAATTCAATAAGAATCTTGATTTCTTGAAATTGATTCAATAGTCAACTTCATCAATCTTAAAAAGGGGTGTTTCATTAAGAAGCACCCCTTTTTACATTCAACCCTTGTCATTCGATAAATTTTTCTGCATAAATCTCAACTCCTGCTCCAACATTCTGACACGAATCATATCATATCCCGCAGCTGCTGCCAATTCTATGGGACGAGTATAAATATAAAAAATTTCCATCTCTCTACGAAGATCAAAATCGATCTTCATACTTGGTTCGTATGGCATCATAGCCTCAGTCATGTCAATCATTTTTCGCGCAAACTCTTCATTAAGGGCAACTCCACATGCATTTGCGGCACACACTACTTCATTCATCAAGCTATAAATTAAAGGTCGTGTCGCCTCATCAAGTATCAAACTGTTTGTTGTCGTATTCATCACCACAGTAGTGCCATTAAATGGTATATTCCAAACCAATTTACGCCATCGAATAAGATCTAAATCGGCAGTCATCTCTGCATCTATACCAGACGAAATGAAATTTTCACAAATCTGCTTTAGTACAGATCCCCTATCTCCTTGATGCATCCCCATAATTATTTTTCCTAAATCAAGATGCGTGATGTGACCTGCACCAACCTTCTGAGAACAGATAAATGCCACTCCTCCCGCCACCATTTGATTAGGGAACTCTTTTGCTACATCGGCTTCAACTCCCAACCCATTTTGAAGTAATATTATAAGCGTATTTTCATGAAGAATTGGAGGCAGTAGTTTTTTCAATAAGTGATTCTGCGTTGTCTTGAGACAGACAAATACAACATCTGCTAGCGACATTTCCTCCGTTTGCCTGAATGCCGAAATATCTGGCAAATGGAAATCTCCAAGAACAGAATCAATTCTTAACCCTTTTTCCTTTACATATTCATAATCACTATTAAGCAAGAATTCGACTGAATGACCAGCTTTCGCCAATTTACCTCCATAAAACCCACCTAATGCTCCAGTTCCAATAATTGCATATTTCAATTTCATATACCGACTATGTTTAGTTCCCAAATTTAGGCGATATTCCTCAAAAAAACGGTTAAAATCAGAATTTACAATCTCTCTTTAATAAAATATTTCTACTTTTGGAAATCAGTTTAAACAATATGATATGAAGAGAATAGTATTAATTTCTTCCCTAACCATCTGGGGTATGAGTGCTTTGGCACAAAATAGTGACAAAGGTAAAATGGTTGAAATACCTGAAGGCAAAGGTTTTTACAACGAAACCATCCTCAAAGATGTAAGTCACGTAGATGACTCCTTAATAAAGAAAATGCCCGAATATCGTTTTCTGATGGATCAATCTGGATTAAAGCTTCCAAACAAAGTGGAACTTTACAAGCGTCAATGGGCTAATCCAGTTATTTCACAAGGAAATACTGGCACTTGCTGGGATTTCTCGACTCTTTCGTTTTACGAAACTGAAATCTATCGCTTACAAGGCAAAAAGGTTAAGTTGTCCGAAATTTATAATACATATTGGGAATATGTAGAAAAAGCACGTCGATTTGTTCAAGAAAGAGGCAACTCTCTTTTTGAAGAAGGCAGTGAGGGTAATGCATTAGCACGATTAACGTCTATCTATGGCATTATTCCCGAGTCAGCTTACACTGGTCTCATTTGTGGACGCAAATACCACACACACGAGGCACTCTACAAAGAGATGAATAGTTATTTACAGTCCGTAAAATCCAACAATGCTTGGAACGAGACTGCAGTTACTTCGACCATTCGTGATATTCTAAAACACTATTTGGGCGAACCACCCACTAAATTCACAGTGGATGGTAAAGAATATACACCTCAGACCTACATGAGAGATTATCTCAAATTTAATCCAAAAGAGTACGTGGAGATACTTTCACTAAAACAAAAATCCTATTGGCAACAAGTTGAATATGAAGTTCCAGACAATTGGTGGCACAGTGCCGACTATTACAATGTGCCACTTGATGAATTTATGAAAGCGGTGAAACAAGCTATAAGAAATGGGTACACGATGAGCATTGGGGGAGACGTTTCTGAAGCTGGATTTTCAAAAGAGACACAGTGTGCAATTGTACCTGACTTTGATATTCCTTCAGCATTCATAAACGAAGATGCACGTCAACTTCGTTTTTCGAACAAATCTACCACTGACGATCACGGAATGCATTTAGTAGGTTACATAGCAAACTATAACGGCGATGGTAAAGACTGGTTTCTTATCAAAGATTCTAGTTCTGGCTCACGAAACAACAACAAAACGGCCTCCGAATTTGGATATTATTTCTTCTCTGAAGATTATATCAAGCTTAAAATGATGGGCTTTACCATCCATAAGGATGGTGTAAAAGAGTTATTAGCAAAATTTAGATAACCTCAATCATAAAAGGACTTTAACTGATTTGGTTGAGTCCTTTTATTTTTTCAAAAATATCCTATAAAAAAATTTAACCAGTACCTACCTATCACAGGCAAGCACTGGCATCTTTCTCAATTTATATATTCACCTAACATTTTCAAACTAATCCCATTCCACAACGGTATTGTTTGAATCAAAAAAAACGATATGATTGACTCTTATCAGGAGTTCTCAAAATTTATCTCTTACTATTTTATGCACAATTCAATGTTTGTAATTAATCCAATGCAATATCAGTCCATTCGTAACCGCAAATAAACTTTCGAACCTTCTCTTTGATTGGGTTCTCAGAATCGTCTGGACTCAAAAATTGAAGCAAATCAAATTTCAGATTGTCAGATTTTCCAATATGAAAACACTCCCAATTTCCACGAAATGGTTTTGCCCATAGAAGGAAGACACCTGGTTTTTCAGGTGCATTTTGATAAACGTTCAATTCTGTATAGATTTCGAATTTGCTTTTTGATATTTTCTTTCTTTTCATAATCTTTTCATATTATTTTATATTTGTTCATGCGATATAATCGCACTACTTAGTTCCATTATTTCAACGTTAAATATTTTATTACTTATGCCTGTTTTTGAATATCAATCTTAGGCGCATGAAAAATATTTAACTGTTTTTCGGGTACAAAGCGATGATATTGCTCACTTTTACCTCTCATTTTCTCAACAATTTGATGCGTAACAGATTTGTTCCACATTTCAATCATTGCATTATTGCTTTTAACAAGATGTATTGTCAATTGCATTATTTTACGAGCCTGTTCAATTGCTGATTCAGGATCAAGTACATCGAGAGCGACATACACAATTAATGTTTCGTCAAAAGGTATAACTACGACTTTGTTCGCTTCCGTAATAGGGAAATTGCTATACGGCGTATATTTGAATATTTCTTTATCTCCTGTGAATGGAATACAAATCTTATGAACATACAGATCATTCTCAATGGCTGTATTCTTCAACATGAGAGTTGACACTTCATACTTGTAATCTTCAAACTGCGGTTCTCCGAATGAGACCGGCTTTAATAAAATGCTTGCTTTGATCCGCGATAGTGCAGCATTCATCTTTATATCATCAGTAAATTCATCAACACCCAACCGATCTACGAGTGTTATGATATTATTCTCTCTCCTCCTCATGTAATCAGACATTAGGGGTAGATTTCGGGGTGAAATAAAATTATTCTTCATATCAGTAATTTTCTTTTCAAAGAATTTAATACTGGCTCATCAACACGATGATCATCATTTTTATAAAAATTAAGCGACTGAACTCAAATTTTGATACGGTAAATTGTACCATCAATTATAATCTCAATATATTGACCTCCATTTACTTGTTTCATTGCTGAAAATGTCATTTCTTCTATTTTGGCTGTTGTGTTGTTTGTTGTTTTCATAGCTCAAAGTATTAATTGGGTCAGAAATTATTAAATTCTAATTCTATAAATTGTTCCGTCAATTATAATCTCAATATATTGACCTCCATTTACTTGTTTCATTGCTGAAAATGTCATTTCTTCTATTTTGGCTGTTGTGTTGTTTGTTGTTTTCATAGCTCAAAGTATTAATTGGGTCAGAAATT
>JAQTZA010000006.1:0-32385 GCA_028687995.1 Bacteroidales bacterium | reverse complement strand
ATTAAATTCTAATTCTATAAATTGTTCCGTCAATTATAATCTCAATATATTGACCTCCATTTACTTGTTTCATTGCTGACAATGTCATTTCTTCCATTTTAGCTGTTGTGTTGTTTGTTGTTTTCATAGCTTTAAGTATTTGATTGGGTTAGTAATAATTGTTTGATGATGCAATATTAAGGGCTGTTGAAAAAAAGGACTCTAATAAAAATCTCATTTTTTTCTCATTTTTTTCTAATCAACATTCAATTAATTGTTGATATAATCTATCATAATTAATTAATAAACAATTAATTATGATTAAAAAAATCATCAATTTTCAGCATAGTAAAAACGATAAAAAAAGGCTCAAAAAAGAGCATTTCTTCATATTTCTCGAGAAAATTGTTCAGAATGAATCTTTTGTAGCGATAAATATTTATAAATTGTAGAAATGGATTTACCAAAAAAAATGAAATTTCAGGGATTGAATCTTTTTTGATTTTTTTTTGTACTTTTGCTATGTAACAGAGGAGTTATTTCAATAATCAAAAGTGAATCAGATTTTAGAAATAAATAGTCGTCGATGAAAACCCGTATAATCACCTTTATATCTATCCTTTGCCTCTTGCTTATCTTAGTTTCGCAGGCATACATCGTTTACGATCATTTTCGGCTAACGCAAGAATCCTTGAAACGAGAGACAAATGCCATTTTATCTGAAGCATACAATACTGATTTGAATTATAGAAAAAATTCATTGTCAGGTAAGACTCAAAATTCGACAATAAATATCGATGCAACTTCATCGAATGACAACAATGAAAGTGTAGCTACCTACGATATTGACAAAATGAATATCGATAAAAGTGATATCCTTGCTTTAATATCGAAAAGCCTGAATGATTACACCAGCAAATCTGCACCACTTAACATTCAAAGGCTTGACAGCACAATCGCTGACGTATTAGCTTCGCGTCGTATTATTTCTGACTTTACTGTTCGTGTGGTAAATCCCAAAAATGGAGATATATTGGAATCATCAAAAGAACTCAAAACTTCTTCATCATTTCTCATACGATCTGAATATCTTTCGATTGATTTAGAAAAGCACAAATCTTTGGAGTTGATTTTAATGAATCCCCTTGCCAATATCTTCCAGCGAATGGGTACACTTTTGCTAGGATCACTATTGCTCTCAATCTTTTGTCTTTATGGTTTGTGGTTTCTGTTTCTGACTCTTTCAAGACAGAAACAGTTGAATGCAATCAAGAATGATTTCTTCGGGCACACGGCGCATGAATTAAAAAGACCGGTAGCTCAACTTCACATGGCATTGGATGCACTTTCGAGACCATCGATTGATGAGAACAAACTAAAAAAAGAACGTTATCTCGCTATCTCGAAAGAAGCCACTCGAGATATGTCTGAAAAAATTGGCATGATTATGACTTTATCGATGGCAGAAGAGGGCGTTTTCAATCTAAACTTTAGCGAATTTGATTTAAAAGAAGTGATATCGGTGCTCAAGGAAAAGTTTACGGATGTTGCAGAAAAAGAGGTGTCTATTCGATTTGATACCCTAGAAGAGAAGATTATGGTAAAGGGTGACAAAGACCACCTAACTCAAAGTATTGCTAATCTGATTGATAATGCAATCAAATATTCGAAAGAGACAGTCCAAATCTCAATTTCGGTTGAACATGTAAAGAAAGATTTGCTACTATGTGTAAAAGACAATGGCATTGGAATTGCACCCGACAAAATTGGAAGTGTATTTGAAAAATACACACGTCTGAACCCAGTACCAGGAGCTCCCGCTGGTTTTGGTATTGGATTAAGCTATGTAAAAGCCGTCATCGAAAAACATGCCGGACATATAGAAGTGATCAGTGAGTTAACAAAGGGAAGCGAATTTAAAGTATATTTACCCGCTTGAAATACATAATTACTAGAGAAAATGATGAATAGAATACTACTAATTGAGGATGATGCAAATCTAGCTTTTATGCTAACGGATGGATTGGAGAGTGAGGGATTTGAGGTATATCACATCACTCGAGGTGAAGATGCTATCGATGCTTTTACCAGTTATGAACCCAATATTATTCTGCTGGATGTCAATCTGAAAGGGGTAATGACTGGATTCGATGTTAGCAAAGAGATTCGAAAAATAAGCAACATACCCATAATTTTTACCACCTCTCGCTCTCAAATCGAAGATTTAAAAGAAGGATTCAAGGTTGGAAATGTCGATTATTTAAAAAAACCATACAGTATTAGAGAGCTAGGTCTTCGGATTAATGCTCAGTTAATACGATATCAAGAGCTTCAAAAAGCCACTCAAACGGAAGAAGAATGCATTCATTTAGCAAACTACGTATTTTCACCAAGTGATCAAACTCTTCAAAACATTGACACCATTCATTTACAAAAAAATGAGAGTGCTGTATTATCCATTCTATGTGAGAATATCGAAAAGGTGGTATCCAAGAAAGATCTTTTAGAATCGATTTGGGGAGATAAAGAGATACCTATGCGAGAGGCATCACTATACAATGTGCTATTTTCTTTGCGAGCAAAGCTAAGTGCAGACTCAAGTGTGGCTATTTTGACAATTCCAAAATTAGGTTACAAACTATCGGTAGTAAACAAGAACTTCGAGAACTAGAATTTAGGTTCGTGAACCTTTCCAATGAAGAGGATTGAGTTGCTATTTTTCTCACGAATCAAGAACAAAAACGGACGATCTACAGTGAAAAAATCTGGACCTGCTGAAGTAACACCTACTGTGATAGAAGTAACAGCAGCTGCCTCTCCTCCTTTTTCATCTATCTGAATAAATGCTTTCTGTTTCACGTCCGAGACCATTAAATTCATCGGATCCACAAAGAGATTAGACAACTCTGCCAAATCGGTAAATGCTCGGTTCATGCCCATTAACTGCAGATTTGCAACCATGTTGTGTTCATAATCAAATTTAAATTTTGGCATTTTCAATTGAATCGTCTGAATATCATCAGTCGTTTTGGGCTCTAACGAAAGAATACTTTGCAACTTATCATTAGTGAAATTGGTTATAAAATCATCCAAAGTTTGCGTGCCCTGAGGCATTATTACGCTGAAATAATAGCCGCCATTACCAAAAGGAATATCTAACAGTTGAATGTCATTATCATAATAATGCCAAGCCTCCATTTTGCTACTGCTCATCAGATCAACTTGAATTACGGAAGCATCATCTTTAACGAATGATGCTTTTTCTGTTAATGCTGCATTAAATTTTGTTTTCCAATCTGATTTGAAATAAACAGCATTTATCAATAACATCACATCATCCGAACTGAGTTTTTCAACGATTGTTGGTATTCTTCCCGAAGTCTGCTTATTCACCCAATCATTAATAGTTTTAGGAGCCGATGGATTTGCAAAATCTAACGATGTGATTTCAGATTGGTAATATTCTTTCATAGTTGATGCAAAAGTAGGATTGATAGTTAATCCACCTTTGGTCCATATTGAATTCTCAATATTCAAAGTCACCGATTTATCTACTTGAAGCAAATATTCTTTGAGACTTTTGAATGAAGACTTCACGTCATCATCACTCTGGGTAGAGATGCGAAGCACATTTTTAATCTCCTGCTTGGTCTCCCCTGAAGCGCCATGAATCAACATACTCAAAGCAGCATGAGCACTATATGGAGAAAAAAGAACATTTTGAGAAGTCTGATTTTTCGATAGTATTTTGAAATAGTCGAAGCAAAATTCGTTAGATGAAATCAGTAAAGCAGACTCTGCTGCACGCATTTCGCGAACGACTGGTTTATTAGAAGGATTTGGTTCATTATTATTGCACGAGGCGGCAATCAAAATCAGAGAAATAGGAATTATGACTGAGAAGAGAATGTGTTTCATAATATGCTTTGTATTAAGAAAGTAAAGATACAAAACAAAGATGAGAAGAAGATTAGAAACGTTGCACCATTATTTAGATTTACACATAAAAAAAAGAGCTGTTCGAATAATTTTTATCGAACAGCTCCCATCATTGATTTCTGGGTTATACCATGTGTTCATATTATTTAATTTGATTAATGTACATAACCAAATCCTGAGGTGTTAAATCGCGTGCGATAATCACTCCATCTTGGTCAAGTAAATAGTTATTTAATCCTCCATTATACAAACGGTATCTCTTATAAATTTCAGAATAAACACCATTTTCTACCAAGATCGAATTAGAACTCTTCAGATCGAAAATTTTCACCATATCGTTATATACCGCTTTAAGGGGTTCAAACGAAACTGAAACCATTTCGAGCTTCTCATTTTTTGAGTGTTTCACGATGTTTTGCATATTTGCAAAGTTTCTGAACGAACCTTCGTTTGTATCAGCCCAAAACTGCAACAAAACATATTTTCCTCTGAAGTTACTCAATTCGAAACTGTCATTTTCTGACTGCAATTTCAACTCTGGAGCCTTCACACCCGGCACTAAAATCATTGACACTTCCATGCGATTTTCAGCACGCAATCCTACAATTGCAAATAATGCAACCAATACCACTAACATTTTAATTTTTTTCATACTTTGTAATTTAAGTTTCACTCTAGTCTGAGTATTCAGACTCGCAGATTTTCTGCTTTTTTGTTGGTTCATTTACTTAGTTTCTGAACCAGTTTGTAATAAATACACTGCAAAAGTATATGGTGAATGTTACAAAAACAAGACATTCTCAATATATCTTCAATATTTGCAATTAATTTAATATGTTTTATAACATATAATTGATTGATAAATCTATTTTAACGTATGTTTTAAAACATATTTTTTAAAACAAGTGAAATAGACCGACAACCATAAAGGAGTGACATATTTCTTCAAATTAGAATCGAACTTTATTCTCCTAAAAAATTTATGTATGTTTGTAATATAATTATTGCCTTAATATGAGAAATACACTATTCGCACTTTTAATCATACAATCCCTAATGGGAAGTGCCACTACGGAATACAAATTCCGAGTTTGGCTCAAAGACAAAAACACCTCTTCCTTTTCACTCAACAAACCTGATCAATTTCTATCACAAAGAGCATTGGAGAGACGCTCTAAGCAATCCATTGCCATTGACTCCACCGATTTACCTGTTTGCAAACATTACCTTGACATTCTTTCTCAGAACGGATTGCAAATAGTCACCACAAGTCGCTGGATGAATAGTGCTGTGGTAGCCGTTCAAGATAGTGGTATTATGCAGCAAATACGTCAACTTCCGTTCGTCAAAGGATCTGAATGGATTTGGCAAGGACAAGCATTATATAACTCCTCAAAATTCAGAAATGAAATGGATGATGTGGAGAGTCGCGCAGCAAATGCATTCGAGGAGTATGGTTTTGGATTGGCTCAATTAGCCATTAGCAACGGACAAAAACTTCATCAAGCAGGCTATAAAGGCGAAGGAAAGGTAATTGCCATTATAGATGCTGGGTTTTTCCATGCCGATACTATTTCAAAATATAAGAATACTACAATTCTTGGAACAAAAGATTTTGTTACACCAGGAGGAAATGTTTTTCTAGGTGATAAACATGGTCAATCCGTATTATCCATTATGGCTGCCGAAGATTCATTTCATTTTATAGGAGCCGCTCCCAAAGCTTCCTACTGGTTGCTTCGTTCAGAAGATGTTGTTTCTGAATTTCCGGTAGAAGAGGATTATTGGGCAGCAGCAGCTGAATTCGCAGATAGCGTTGGAGTAGATTTGATAAACACATCATTGGGCTACACTCAATTCGATGAACCAGTTATGGATCATAATCATAATCAGTTGGATGGAAAAACAGCATTTATAAGTCGTGCTGCTCAGATGGCAACCAACAAAGGGATATTTGTCGTGATAAGTGCTGGTAACGATGGCGATAAAAGTTGGGGGAAAATCAGTTTCCCTGCTGATGCTGCAGACGTCTTAACTGTTGGCGCAGTGAATAAGAAATTACAAATTGCCAGCTTTAGTTCTTTTGGCTATTCTGCCGACGATCGAGTAAAGCCAGATGTGGTAAGTGTGGGAGAAGGAACCTATCTACTTGATCAATATGGTCATGTAAATACGTCCAACGGGACTTCTTTTTCTGCCCCATTAATGACTGGACAGGTAGCATGCCTATGGCAAGCACTTCCTCAATTCACAAATAAGCAATTACTGGAGCTTATCCGAACATATTCGAGTTTCTATACACTACCAGACATACACTACGGATATGGCGTAACTGATCTTTGGGCAGCCTATCAAAGTGCGACTCACATTGACATTCAAACAAACCCAACTCCCGAAATCTTCTTTAATAATAAAAAAGGAAATAGTATTACGATTCGAAATCTGCCAACATCTGACTCCATTTACAGCATCAGTGTCTACACCGAAACGGGGAAAATGATTTTTTCAGAAAAAACCGATTCAGAAGATAGAAGTTTCAATATCAAAACTCTGCGACACGGCTTTTATATCGTTTTCATTGAAGGTGCAAATCAACACTTCACAAAGAAATTAGTAAAATAAATGAAGGATGCTCTCTCACTTTATGAACTCAACAGTCTAGTTAAGGTTGCATTAAAGGAATGTTTTCCAGACAAATATTGGGTGCGCGCCGAGTTAAGCGAAGTGAGAACTACGGGCGTGGGGCACTGCTATGTGGAGTTCGTTGAAAAAGAGAGTCGTAACGGCAATATTGTAGCCAAAATGCGCGGCAATATATGGGCAACAACCTTCAAATTATTGAGACCATATTTCGAAGAAGAGACTGGTCAACCTTTCGGCAGTGGGCTGAAAGTCTTGGTGCAGGTTTCAATTGATTTTCATGAGCTATACGGCCCAAGTTTAACCGTGACCGACATTGATCCTACCTTTACTATTGGTGATATGCTTCGTCAGCGTCTTGAAATTATCAAGCGATTGAAAGAAGAGGGAATTTTTGACCAAAATAAACAACATTCATTCCCAATTTTACCTCAACGACTTGCCATTATATCATCAGCCACTGCCGCTGGATACGATGATTTAACGAATCAACTTCGCACTAATAGCGGTAAATATGCATTTTCAATGACACTTTTCCCAGCATTGATGCAAGGAGAACAAGCAGAATCTACCATATTAAAGGCGTTAAATGCAATCGACAAGAGAAAAGAGGAGTTCGATGTAGTCGTTATCATTCGTGGAGGTGGCGCAGTATCTGACCTTAGCTGTTTCGATAGTTATGCGTTAGCAAAACGATGTGCTACTTTTTCGTTACCAATCATTACTGGGATCGGACACGAACGCGATGAATCAATTCTTGATTTAGTGGCTCACACTCGCATGAAAACGCCTACCGCTGCTGCCGAACACTTAATCTCTTGCTTAGAAAATCTCGAAAATTATCTTTTTGAAATTCAATATAAAATAATTGAAAAGACCAAATGGATGATTGAGAATGAGAAAAATAGAGCAGCTTCACTCACTTATCAACTTTCGAATCGAACAAACATATTGCTCAACAATGAATCGAATCGAATCATCAACACTTCCCACCTTTTGAAAAATGAAATTCGCAATACCATCACTTCACAAAATATAAAATTAAAAGAGTGGCAATTCATTCTCAAAAGCGCATTTAAGCAAAATATTCAAAACGAAAAGGGCAAATTGGCTTTTTTTGAACAAACTATCCTACTTTCATCACCAGAAACCATGCTCAAGAAAGGTTTTTCTTTAACTTTGAAAAATGGAAAAGTGGTGCGTTCCGCCACAGAATTGCAAACTGGAGAAAAGATAACTACTTTTTTTGCTGACGGAGAAAAAGAGAGTATTATCTCTTAACTTAAAGATTAGATGGATAAATTTGAACTCAATATTCTAGGATGTGGTTCGGCTCTGCCTACGAGCCGATTCAATCCCACATCTCAGGTAGTCAATTTCAGGGAGAAACTCTTCCTGATTGATTGTGGAGAGGGTTCTCAATTGCAGATGCGATTGAATAAATTGAAGATGAACCGTTTGGGTCATATTTTTTTATCACACCTGCATGGCGACCATTGTTTTGGACTGATGGGATTTATCTCGACTTTAGGATTGCTAGATAGAACAGCGGACTTGGTAATTCATGCTCATCCTGATGCAGAACGAATTTTTCGCCCACAACTAGATTATTTCTGCGCCGATTTGCCTTTCAAAGTTATTTTTGACAATATTTCGCCTCAAAAGCACGCTCTTATTTATGAAGAACGTTCGCTGAAAGTCTATTCAATTCCCCTGAAGCATAGAGTACCAACCTGTGGTTACCTATTTGAAGAAGAAGCAAAAGAGCGACACATCAACAAAGAGATGGCAATATTTTACAAAGTTCCACTTCGATATTTCATTGCATTGAAAGAAGGACTCGATTTTACGACCGAAGATGGAGAAGTGATACCTAACTCAAGATTGACACGAGAACCAGAACCAGCTCGCAAATATGCTTTTTGCTCTGACACAGCACCATCAAACTCTATCATTCCCATTATCGAAGGGGTAGATTTACTCTACCACGAAGCTACTTTTGCAGAAACGGAAGTCAATCGAGCAAAAACAACTATGCATTCTACTGCTTCTCAAGCAGCAGAGATCGCTCTCAAAGCACAAGTCAAGAAACTGTTAATTGGACATTACTCTGCTCGATATCGCGATTTATCAGTGTTGTTGAATGAAGCAAAAGCGATTTTTCCCAATACCTATCTTTCTGACGAAACTTCCACTATCGAAATTTAATATTGCTAACATGAAATTTCGTCAAGCGCTTCTAATCGGAATATTCATTGCACTCTCTGCTTGCAGTAGCGATTTTGAATATGGATTGGGTGATTTCAGAATGGATTTTGCAACTGTGTCAGAATCTTCTATTGGACGATATTATTTACTTGATAATCAGACAAATCTACTCCCTCCTTCGACCATTAGCTCGGAGATAAAAACGGGTTCAAGAGTACTTCTCAATTACACCATTAAAGGTTCAATTGACATAAAAACCTATTCAATTGGGATCAATTCTGTAGGGATAATCAATTCCAGCTCCATCAAACCTTTGACCAATTATCCCGACGACCCATTGCGTATTGAGAGTGTTTGGTTATGTGGAGATTGGCTAAATTTTAGACTTAGTTTTGACTATTTGGAAAAGAAACACAGCTTGGAATTATTTCAACGGACAACACCGCTAAACGATACAATCTATTTAGAGCTACGTCATTCAAAAAACGGCGATGCACCAGGGTATTGGGTGAAAACATATTATTCATCTTCCGTAAAATCATTTGCAAAAATTGGAATGAGCGTTCCCATAAAACTTCGCATTAACACGTCAAATGAAGGGATCAAAGAGTATTATTTCAACTACGTTAATCCAACCCAAAATTAAAATACGGTCTGGTAGCAGATTCAAAATCAACTTCTTCACAAAATCTGATCATGGCAAAATCCTCTTCCGTCGACGTCAGATATTTAGAAAATGGCAACGCTTCTATCACTCGATTTTCTCCAGCTAAAAGAATGTATGAATCTTCTGTTATCACAACTTTCCCCCCATTTTTCGCCAAATCTTTGAGTGTAAATTTGAGGTGTTCCTCCGACCATTGCACAACAAATTCTGACTTTAAAATTCTTGTTCTAATGTCAATTATTTCTTGAATTAGATTTTCAGTCAAAGGTTGCGCCGATGCTAGCTCCTGACGATCTACGACAAAGTTACTTTTTGAGAAAAAAGATTTGAATCCAGATTGCTTGTAATATTGGGAGAGCTGTTCGGAGGCAGGAATTAGGATTTGAGCAAAAACAGATTGAACTTTTGCTTGATTGAACGTAAAATCGAGCAGTTCTCTCATCAAGCCTTGCGCTCTATGCTCGGGTGAAGTGGCACAGGCATAAATATATTCGACGTTTCTCGACGTTCCATTGACGTGCATCATTGCAGGAAGCAGAAAAAGCATCGAACAGATTTTCCCCTCTGACTCTACCACGAAACATCGATCTTCGCGACCTACCGTTTCCAGAAAAGAATAAATATATTCATCCGAATCGCCAAAACTTATTTGCCAAAGCAATACAATTTGTGGAATATCAATTATTTGTGCTTTTCGAATCATAGCATAACTAAACTTCAAACATTGTTACGATTTTTTCAAAACAAATACTTCTTGCAGAATATCCGGATAATATGACAATTTGGCTTTGCGTAAACCCTCATCATCATTGTCTTCGGCTCGGTTCACATAGCGATAATTCGTACAAAAATAACGCACATATTCACGATTAATCATTGCATAAGCGCCACGAACAGACGCATCTGCTTTTTCAAAGAGAATCATATAGGTGTCCGTCGAAAGTGGGCAACCTATCGCAAAGGCAACAATTTTGCCATCAACCCGTAATATTCCGCCGTGCAGATCCAAACAAGTAAAACTTTCGATGGAATTCATCAGTGCCATATTCTCCATATTGAGTGAGCTTCCCGCAGAGATTTCTGCTTCCGAATCCCATTTATGCGCAAATATCATCACTTCCAAAAGTGTCTCTTCGGTGATGGATTCAAAACTCCAATTAAAACTCTTTTCAAAAAAATTGGTGTGATTCCGCTTTGCCTGGAGCTTTTTACCTTGCAAAGTTGACAATCGTTCCGTTTCGAAAATATACTCGAATTCACTTCGCAAAGATTCTAGTTGATATTTGTTATGGAAAGTCTCTTCAATAAACGCTTTCTGTTGCGCATTCACCTGATACATAACGAATTCAATTCCTTTCTCGATGCAATACTCTTCCATAAGCTGAAAAGCTTTTGTAATATCACCCTCACCCAACGGATAGAGGAAATTATGTTTCCCATGAAAACAGGTTTTGATAAACAAAAATCCATCGCATTCGCAAATCTCAAAATCGCACACATCGCGCCACAAATAGAGCACTTCGAAGCTGTAGTTCAATTGTCGCAAATTATTTACACGACAATAACCCTCAATCAACTTCCAATCACTCAACTCAATCTTTTTGAAAATCATAATGACAAACTTACAACAATTTCTCTTTTGGATGATGGTTTTAGAACGCTTTGGGAATAAAAGAGTTCTACGAATTAGAAGAACCTACCAACCCAAATTCTCAATTTAACTCGCTGCAATGATAAGTAAAGGCAATCTGGTTATATCGTTGCACGGTGCAAAGGTACAAACAGAAACTAAATTCGTATGATTGCTGCGCTCAAAATACCGAAATTAAAAAGAAATGGCTCGTTGCGAAGTGGGTGTATGTGATTTCGATAAGCATTATGACCAAAAGTGAACTTTAAACAAAACCTCAAAAGTGTCATTTAGTGCATGGAAAGTGTCATTTAGTGCATTTATTCGGCAGCAATTTAAAATTACATTTGTCAGTATTTAAAATCTGAATCAAAATCCTATTTAATAAACTTAAATCTGATACCTTACGCTTATGAAAAAAATTACTTTTCTTTTGACAATGGCTCTAGTGAGCTTATTTGCAAGCAATGCTAAAGCAGCAGTATGGCAAGTGGCTGCGCCTGCAGATCTTTATGCAACGTATAACGATGCTGGTTTTATCTCTGGTGATGAGATTGAGCTAACTACCGATGGTGGTGCTTATACTTGGGGTACTAAACTATCAACCGTAACAAAATCATTTACAGTGAGAGCTGCCGCAGGTCTAGCTGCTCGCCCTGTAATTACACCTTTAGCAACTGCTTCTTTTATTTCTGTTAATAATACTACAGCTTTTACCCCTTCAATTGCATTTGATGGTGTGGAAATTGCTGGTAATGCTACTATCACTACATTCCTAATTGCAGGTAAAACTACAACGGGAGGTACATTTTCAGTAAATGTGAATAATTGCAAGTTTACTGGATTTGGCGCAACTACTTACTTCAGTTATGCTAATTCACAGGCAACTACTCAAATCACTTCTAATTTTGGTGATTTAACGGTTACCAACTCCGTCTTTATTGGAGGTAACTCATTGATATCAGCGGGATCAGTAGTCGGAGCTAACCACTTCAATGTGCCAAACAATATGACGTTTACCAATAACTACTTTAAAAATATGGTGGGTAGTGTCATCAATAGTAATGTGAGTACTATGTTGTCGAACTCATTGATGGTAAACCATTGTACATTTGATGGTTGTGCTGCTACTACATTGAAAGAAATTAGTGTTGGTACAACTGGAACAACAGGTGCACCTGCAGTTATTAAAAATACTTTGTTTGCAAATCGTGGTGCTTCAGTTACTGCTAATATTTGTGGTGGTGTAGGTGTTGAGGCAAATACAAATAATGCAGTTTACTATACAGGTGCAGGTGCGGTAGGTACTATCTATCCAACTTCAGCTTTGGGCGATTATGTGACTGCTGGATTTAATGTTGATCCTGTAATTAGTGGTGCAACTTATACAGCAACTGCCCCTGTTTATTTAGCTGCTGGTACAGATAATTTAACAATTGGATATTATGGTTCCATACCCATACCTACTGTCTATTCAAATTCTAATACTAAATCTGGCTTTTCCTATACATTGGGGACTGGTCCTTCGTCGGAACAAACTTTTAATGTAAGTGGTGGAAATCTTTCATCTGATATTACAGTTACTGCTCCAACAAATTATGAAATATCGACCACGTCCGGCTCAGGATTTACTAGTAGTACAATCACTCTTACACAAACAGGAGGCACTGTATCCTCTACGCCGATTTATGTAAGACTAAAAGCAGGATTATCTGCAGCTGACTATAACAACGAAAATATATCAATCTCTTCAACTGGTGCAACTACCCGAAATGTAAGTTGCAGCGGCACAGTACTTCCTTCACTCATAACAACTTCAACTTCAACATTGAGTGGCTTTGAATACACTGTAACAGGTGGTCCTTCTACTACCCAATCATTTACGGTGAGTGGAGATGGATTATCTGGAAGCATCACGGTGACGGCACCTACTAACTACGAACTGTCTGCCTCTTCGGGTGTAGATTTCACACCTACAAGTTCGATCTCAATCGCACAATCAGGTGGAATTGTCGCTTCTACTACCTTATATGTTCGTCTAAAATCGGGCCTTTCGGTTGCGGCATACAACGAAAACATGACATTGGAATCAACAGGTGTCACTACTCAATACATAGCATTGAGTGGCAATGTGTATAACGCACCCGCTATTAGCGCATCCGTTGGGTCAGTTAGTTTGCTCAACTATTATCTTTCGTCTGGCCCTTCTTCGGCACAGTCGTTCAATGTGAGTGGTACTGACTTAAGCACGGGCATTACCATCACTCCTCCTACTAATTTTGAGGTCTCAACATCTGCGGGTTCAGGATATGTATCCACGCCATTAATTATCTCTGCAACCAACAGAGCAGTGGCTTCCACACCAATATATGTGCGGCTCAAAGTAGGATTAGCCGTGAACAGCTATTCGGGGAATATTTCCCTATCTTCTACTGGCGCGACTTCTCAAACAGTTTCTTTGAGTGGAGATGTTGTTAATCGACCTGTTATTACAATTTCGCCTTCAACTTTAAGTGGAATGAATTATTTCACAGCTTCGGGTCCATCGAGCGAGCAATCTTTCACGGTAAGTGGTGCTTATCTGATTAGCGATGTCTCTATTACGGCTCCAACGAATTATGAAATATCAACAGGAACTGGTGGCGCTTTTGTAGCATCATCACCCATCTCTTTAACGAAGTCAGGCAGCTCCGTCTCGAGCACAACAATTTATGTGCGTCTTAAAGCGGGATTAACTGCTGGAACTTATACTGAAAATATAGCCTTAACAGCTACAGATGCTACTACCAAAAATATTTCTTGTGGTGGTACAGTAACTAATCCACCGGCATTATCTGTTTCAGTAAATTCGTTGGCAAATCTCAACTACATCGTTGGCACAGGAACTTCGGCAGAGCAATCATTTACAGTTGCTGGCAACTATCTCAATGGGGTGGTATTGGTAAATGAAGCTACCAATTTTGAAATTTCGACAGGAAGTGGTGTTTCATTCTCCCCAACTAGTCAAATTCTGATTACACAATCGGGAGGAACAGCCTCAACAACTACCATCTATGTGCGTTTAAAAGCGGGATTGACAGCAGGCAACTATTCTGAAGATATCACCATCACATCGTCGGGTGCACCTTCGAAAACGGTAGCTTGTAGTGGAAGTATTTCTACTCCTTCTCTTTCTGTTTCTGCTTCGAACATCAACATACCCAAATATGTATTTGGAAACGGACCTTCGGCTGAACAGTCTTTTACTGTACAAGGTGTTAATCTGACCAATAACATCACTGTTACCGCTCCTACTGGCTTCGAATTATCTTTAACTTCGGGGAGTGGATACGATGCTAGTCCAATTACTCTTACTCAAAGTGGCAATATAGTAGAATCAACCACCATTTACATTCGACTAAAAGCAGGATTAAGCGTAGCTGATTATACTGGAACACTGACCAATGTATCTTCGGGAGCTACTACTCAAAATATAAATATAAGCGGAAAGGTTGTCAACCCTCCAACCATCAGTGCTGCTTTAGGTGGTTTAACTTACAATGAAAACGAAGGTGGTCCTTCATTGCCACAACCATTTATCATTGACGCATTAGATCTCGATTATGATGTGGTGGTCACTCCTTCTGTTAATTTCGAAATCAGCTTAGTCGAAGGTGGATCTTACTCTACTACACCAATCTCGATTACCAACTTAAATGGTCAGATTTCCAAAACCACCATTTATGTGAGATTGCAATCTAGCTTAACAAGAGGATATTACAGCGGATATTTAATGTTATCATCCACTGGTGCAGTTAGTTCAAACATGCCTTTGATGGGACACGTTAATTTCGTAGATGGCATTGCTCCCGCGCCAAAAGAACAAGTGCGTGTGGTAACTGTTCCTGGATTGATACGAGTAGAAGGAACTAAAGCAGGTGATGCTATTGATGTATTCGACGTGAAAGGACAACGAGTACAATCGGTTAGAGGCAGCGAAGGCGTAACCGAAATACCGACTATCGACAAGAAAATATATGTAGTGAAAGTGGTAACAAAATAGATTAAGGAAAACAATCAAATTTATTGAGGAGAAGGGGCTAGTTTTCAAGAAACTAGTCCCTTTTGTTTTATAATGCATGTTTATTTTTTACATTTGCATAACTATAACACAATTGGTATGCAAAACAAAGATATTCGTTGGAAACAACGTTTTCAGAACTTCGAGAAATCTGTCGGTCATCTAAAAGATGCGTTAGACATCACAGAGCCCGACATTATTCAACGAGCTGGATTAATTCAATTTTTCGAAATGAGCTTTGAACTAGCATGGAATACATTGAAAGATATGCTTAATGAGCAGGGCTTTACAGATATAAAATCACCACGGGATACCATTAAGAAAGCATTTGAGATTGAGTTAATTGAAGATGGACACACTTGGTTACAAGCATTGGAAAACCGCAATTTAACTTCTCATACGTATGACGAAGAAACAGCAGCAGAAGTGGTTCAACTCATCAGAACTCAATACTATCCCTTACTCGAAAAACTACAAAACACGCTCAATCTAATTCCTTAATATGTTCGGATTAAAAGATGCTGATATTGAAGCAATTTGTGTGATTTTAGCAACACATCAAGAGGTTGATGAAGCTATCATCTTTGGCAGTAGAGCCAAAGGTAACTTCAAGAATGGAAGCGATGTGGATATTGCATTAAAAGGAAATACAATTACCTTCTCAACAATAAATGCGATTAGTTTTGAATTGAATGAAGAGAGTCTGATGCCATACAAATTTGACATACTAAATTATCACACCATAAAGAATAGTGATTTAAAAGAACATATCGATCGGATTGGTGTATCTTTCTACAAAAAATCCCCTGAGCTTTCACTCAGAGGATTCTACTGCGATTAAGCAAAATTAGTTTGTTTTGTATTTGTATTTCAATTGCGATAGCTCTTCATTTGCTTTCACAATCTTCTTTTTAAGGCCTGCTTTGTAGTTCGCTAATTTCCCTTGCAACTCGGTGTTGTCGGATGCCATCATTTGCACAGCGAGAATGGCTGCGTTCAAAGCGCCATCGATGCCGACAGTCGCCACAGGAATTCCCGGAGGCATTTGCACGATGGCTAACAACGAATCCATCCCGTCGAGTGACGCATTGATTGGAACCCCGATAACTGGAAGTGTGGTCATTGATGCAATAACACCCGGCAAGTGAGCCGCCATACCTGCAGCTGCAATGATTACTTTGATACCACGATCTTGAGCGCTTTTGGCAAAAACCTCCACTTCGGCTGGAGTTCTATGAGCCGATAGCGCATTGATTTCGAACGGTATTTCAAATTCGTTGAGCAACTCAGCCGCTTTTCCCATCACTGGTAGGTCGGAGGTGCTCCCCATAATTATACTTACTACTGGTTTCATTTTGAATTTTAGTTTGGGTTTTCAATAACTATCGGAATTTATCCGATAAGTGCTTTATACTCTTCTGCCGAAAGAAGTGAGTCTATTTCCGAAGCATCAGAAATCGCAATCTTCACGATCCAACCTTCGCCATAGGCATCGGCGTTGACCAATTCTGGTTGATCTTCGAGCTGCGCATTAAACTCTATCACTTCACCAGAGACTGGCAAGAAAAGGTCTGATACGGTCTTTACTGCTTCGATTGTGCCAAAAACTTCGTCTTTTGCCAAAGTTTCACCAACGCTGGTTACATCGACGTAAACAATCTCACCCAATTCACTTTGAGCAAAGTCAGTAACACCGACAACGGCTTGATTGCCTTCGATACGAATCCATTCGTGCTCTTTGGTGTACTTTAATTCTGAAGGAAAATTCATAATATTATATTTTAAAAGTTTGATATACTATTTGTCTTATAACGAAATGGACGAGTATTTGTGATTATATAATCAATCTCGCTACCGCGGGTTTTACTTTTTTTGGCGCAAAAAAAGTAAACAAAAAAACATTGTCGAAATAACTCGCTCAATCGTCCACATAACTGACGACCATTAAATCAACAGTTGCAATTGGACTCTCTCACTCTACAAGATTTCGACGTTTGGTATTTGTGTTTGTCCCCACTGGGACTATCGATTATGCATTTCTTTAAATTGGTAATCTTTATTATCATAGTACTTACGATAAAAAGGACTCATCCAAAAATATCAAGCCATTTTCGCTTCAATTCAAAATTATTTCAAATCAATTTATGTATTAGCGTAATGCCATCACGAAGAGGAAGAATCACCTTTTCAACTCGCTTATCGGCAGCTATTTTTTTATTAAATGCTAATATACCAATGGTCTGTGCATCATTCTCATCAGGCGTTTCAAGTACTTTTCCATCCCAAAGCGTATTATCTGCGATGATAAATCCTCCTGAAACTACTTTATCAAAAACCATATCATAATACTCTGAATAGCTCCGTTTATCGGCATCAATAAAAACCATATCAAACATCCTATCCATCTGAGGAATTAAATCCGCAGCATCTCCAAAATGAAGATGGATTTTATTACCGACAGAAGATTCATTCAATTGTTTCTGAATAAAATCTTCTAATTCATCATCAATTTCAATGGTATGAATCTCTGCATCATTTGCCAAAGCTTCTGCCATACAGAGAGCTGAATAACCCGCATAAGTACCGATTTCGAGTACCGATTTTGGTCGAATCATTCGACAAAGCATTTTCAGAAACCGACCTTGAAGATGACCCGAAAGCATTCGAGGACGAAGCAAATTCACATGCACATCTCGATTGAGTCGTTGGAGATTCTCTCCTTCGGGATCAATATGGTCAAGAATGTATTGCTCTATTGCGTCTGCCATTGTATTGCTTTATCAATCTGTCAGTTAAAACAGAAATTGATTAGTCTAATTTGCAGAAATTGGGTAAAATATAGTCGCTGCTATGATTCAATATCTTCGACACTTCGTTAATTTCGAGGTAAGTAGTTCCACCACCTTCACCGAAACTACCTCCTAGGAATGCCACAACGTCAGATTCTTTGATGTGTTTTCTACGCAAAAGAAGATAAATTCCGTCGAAGAAATACTCGCGGGCTGTACCTCGTTCAGCTTGATATATTGGGAAAACGCCGTACGATAAAGCCAAATGACGAATCACATCTTCGTGATAACAGATAGCAAAGACAGGACAAACACCGCGAAAAGCAGCCACGTAACGTGCAGTTCCGCCTGTATAAGCATCGGTAATGATAGCTTGCACATTCAATCTTTGTGTAGCATGAACTGCTTTTTCCGCCAAAAAAGATGCGATGCGAGAATCAATTGCATTGACAGGAATATCATTCTCTGGCATTTTCGTTTTCTCAGCTTCTTCTGCAATTTTCGCCATCGTTCTCACCGACTCTACTGGATATTTTCCATAAGCAGTTTCGCCACTGAGCATCAGCGCATCAGTACGGTAATAGATAGCATTTGCAATGTCTGTCACCTCTGCTCTCGTTGGACGTGGATTCGATATCATCGAGTGCAACATTTGTGTAGCCACAATCACTGGTTTCTTTGCTTGCACACATTTGCGAATCAATTGACGCTGAATGCCTGGGATTTTCTCTTGAGCAACTTCAATACCCAAATCGCCACGAGCAATCATCACACCATAGGTCACTTCTAGAATTTCGTCGATATTATCAACACCTTCCTGATTTTCGATTTTTGAAATAATTTTGATATTGCTTTTCTTAGCGTCCAATATTTTCTGAATATCAAGAACATCCTGACGGGTACGAACAAATGAGTGTGCAATAAAATCAATTTTGTTTTCGATGGCTAGTTGAATAACCTCCTCATCACGTTTGGTAAGTGAAGGCAAATTAATGCGAACACCTGGCACATTCACGCTTTTGCGAGAGCCAAGCTCTCCGCTATTTTCGGCAATACATATCAATGTATGATCTTTCTTCTCCGTAACAGTAAACTCTAGCTCACCATCGTCGATTAGCATTTTGTAACCAACATTCATATCATCCATTAGATTTGGATACGAAACGGCAATGCATTCTTTTGTGGTCAAAACCTTCGGATCACCTATGATTTGAACAATATCACCTGCTTCAAAACGAATTTTTTCGTTATTCGCTATTGGTGTAGTTCTAACTTCGGGACCTTTGGTATCAACCAACAAACCGATATTAGGAGATACGGCTCTAACATTTTGTATAATTTTCAGAAATCCTTCATTCGTGAGGTGAGCCGAATTCATACGCACCACATTCATTCCACTATCGTATAATTCTTGAAGGAATTCAACATCGCTTCTCCAATCCGAAATAGTGGCTACAATCTTTGTAAACTTTGACATAAATTTATTTGCTGTTTAATACTGATTCAATTGCTAAACGATACGAATCGAGGCCAAATCCAAGAATCGCACCTTTGCATGCAGGTGCAATCATTGATACATGACGAAACGATTCGCGACTGTGTATGTTTGATATGTGTACTTCGATGACAGGTGTAGTGACCGCACGAATGGCATCTGCCAGTGCGATTGACGTATGCGTGTAAGCTCCGGCATTGATGATAATGGAATCAAAATCGAAACCAACTTCGTGAATTTTATTAATCAACTCACCCTCAATATTTGATTGAAAATAGCTAAGTTCACAAGAAGGAAAACGTTCGATTAATTGAGTGAGGTACGATTCGAAGGAAGAGTTTCCGTAAACGGTTGGTTCTCGTTTCCCCAACAGATTGAGGTTTGGACCATTGATAATCTGAATCTTCATATCAAAATGAAATTTACAGGGTTTGGAAATGATCGCTCTTTTTTTGCTATTTTTGCAAAAACTCTTGCGTTGATTTCGGTGCAAAAGTAGTCAAAAATTATGAAGGATAGTCATTCGGCTTTAAAAAAATACACCTCCTACCTTCGATTAGAGCAATCGTTGTCAGCAAATACAATTGAAGCTTATCTCGACGATGTGGGTAAACTTTCGCGTTTTTTGCTGAACGAAAACAAATCTGTTTTGGATATCGAACTGAACGATTTACACCAATTTGTGGCACAATTACGAGATGTAGGCATCTGTCCCCGCTCCCAAGCTCGCATCATTTCGGGATTGAAGTCGTTCTATAAATTTCTCGTGCTCGAAGATTATCTCGAAGCCTCACCTTGCGAACTACTCGAGTCTCCAAAAATCGGACTAAAAATTCCAGAAGTGCTATCAACAGTAGAAATAGATACGATGATGTCGCAAATTGATCTATCAAAAGCTGAAGGACAACGTAATCTGACGATGCTCGAAATGCTTTACAGTTGCGGATTGCGAGTTTCTGAATTAATAAATCTTCAAATATCAGACCTTTATCTGGAGGAAAGTTTTGTGCGAATCACGGGCAAAGGCAATAAGCAACGACTTGTCCCACTTTCTACGAATGCTATCGATGGCATCCGCTTGTACTACATCGACCGCCACCTAATAAACATCAAAAAAGGGAACGAAAATTTCTTATTTTTGAATCGATGGGGGAGCAAATTGAGTCGAGTAATGGTGTTCTATATCATCAAAGATTTAGCCCAAAAAGCAGGAATAAAGAAGACCATTAGTCCGCATACTTTTCGTCACTCCTTTGCCACTCACTTGCTCGAAGGCGGTGCAAACCTTCGCGCCATTCAGCAAATGCTGGGTCACGAACGCATCACCACCACCGAGATTTATACCCACATCGACCGAGAAATGCTACGACGAGAGATTTTGGAACATCATCCGAGAAATATTAGGGGATAAGAGATGTCATTCGGATAATAAAGGAATATGTGAACTTTTGGTAAACAATTTTCTGTCTAATTGTTTATATTTATACATAAATAGTGAAAAAATAAAAGTCAATGAAATCAAACGAAAGTCTTATTTACGTTATTTTCGGTGCATCGGGTGACCTAACCAAACGAAAATTGGTGCCAGCACTCTATTCGCTTTTTGTGCAAAATCTGCTACCCGATAACTTCGCATTGTTGGGCACCTCGCGCTCTGTGTTTTCCGACGAAGAGTTTCGCGTGAGTATGAAGGCAGCAATCACTGAATTTAAGGAGATTGACGACATTTCCCGAATTGATGATTTTGTCAAGAAAATATTCTATCAACCCATCAAATTTGACGATGCCTCAACCTATATCGCATTGAAAGCTCGCATTCAAGAGCTACGCAAACAGTATAATATTTGCCATAATACCATTTTTTACCTCTCCACGCCTCCGAGTTTATATGGCGTGATTCCTCAACATTTGGCATCGGTTAATCTGAATAAGCAAACTAACGGTTGGAAACGACTGATCATCGAAAAACCCTTTGGCTACGATTTAGAGTCGGCCTTGAAGTTGAAAGATCAGTTGATGCAGGATTGGAAAGAGGAACAACTCTTCCGAATTGATCACTATCTGGGCAAAGAAACTGTACAGAACCTGTTGGTGGCGCGTTTCTCAAACGGTATTTTTGAGCCGCTTTGGAATCGAAACTTTATCCATCACGTAGAAATCACCTCTGCCGAAAGCATCGGTGTAGAAAAACGAGGCAACTACTACGATGGCTCGGGAGCGTTGCGCGACATGGTACAAAATCACCTGTTGCAAGTGGTTGGATTAACGGCCATGGAACCACCAACCTCACTCGAATCGGACTCTATTCGTCACGAGATTTTGAAAGTTTTTCAATCGTTTCGCCCCATCAAGTGCGAAGAGGTGAAAGACGTTGCTGTGCGAGGACAATACATGTCGTCTAAAATCAAGGGGAAACAAGTACCCGGATACCGCGAAGAAGAGGGCGTTAATCCGAATTCGAATACAGAAACGTATGCGGCTCTTAAATTTTATATCGACAACTGGCGTTGGGGCGGCGTGCCGTTCTACATCCGTACAGGAAAGAAACTGCCTACACGTGTGACTGAAGTGGTAATTCACTTTCGCCCAACGCCTCACTTTCTGTTCGCCAACGAATCGACTGTTCAATCTGAAAATCAATTGGTAATTCGTATTCAACCCGACGAGGGAATTTTACTGAAATTCGGCATGAAAACACCAGGTGCAGGTTTTGAAGTTCAAACCGTTAACATGGATTTCCACTATTCGGACTTGACTGCTCAACGGATTCCATCGGCTTACGAACGACTGATCAACGATGCAATAAAAGGTGATTCTACTTTGTTTGCCCGCACAGAAGAGGTCATTGAGGCATGGAAATTCCTGATGCCGGTGCTCGAATGCTGGAAGAACGACAAAGATGTACCGCTCTATGGCTACCCAGCCGGAACCTGGGGACCCGAGCAGGCACAACAAATGTTCGACGAACCGGATACAACGTGGCGTTCACCTTGCAAAAATCTGACGAACGACGGCAATTATTGCGAATTATAGAACTGAACCATGGAAAAAAAAATTGAGCATAATTTTCGAAACAAATTACTATTATCCCTGCTGATTATTCTGGCTGAGATTTCAGATTCTTATGGTTCGAGCAACACTTTATTCATGCTCGAACGAACAATGGATAAAAATCAGATTTTTTATTCCGTAAATCTAGATGAGAAAAACAAACTGGACGACGAAAATCCAATAGACATTCATTGGTTGAAACGGAGCAATGGCAACAAAGTAGAACCGTTAACATGGATACAGAATAAGTTTGGTTACGGATTAAAGTTCATTTCGAAAAAGGCAGATTATGCACTTTTTCAATTCGCTTCGTCCAACAAACGAAACTTCGAGCTGAAAAAGGATGCTAAAGGTCAATTCAAAGTTTATACTAATTCGGAGAAAGGTCAAATAGAGGTGTATCGGATTTTTATTCATAATAACGGAGGAACATTTCTTGCCCCAAAAATTTCGGCAATTGACATTTATGGCAAAAACCCTACCACAGGGGAAACTGTCGTTGAATCGATGAAATTTTAAACCAATTAATAAAAAAAGGAACAAAATGCTTGCATATTTATTTCATATCCTATACATTTGCAACCAAATTAATACAAACAAGACAATGAATCTTACTTCAGTAAACAAATTTTGGTGGTGGCACTTACAACTTCAACAGTCGTGAGCCGCTAACATTTTGCCAAAATTTACATCTGAATAAGAGTAAAAATAACAAAAGCCTGTCGCACTCACGACGGGCTTTTTTTTTAAGCCCTACCCGACCTCCCCAAAGGGGAGGAGAAAGAAAGGCAGAGTGAAATTATAAAGTTAAAAACAATTTAATACTACTCCGGAAATCCCCCTTTGGGGGACAGAGGGAGCTAAATTATGAATTACAACGTCAACGAAGAAGGCTATTACGGAGAATTTGGTGGAGCATACATCCCCGAAATTCTGTACAAAAATGTGGAAACTTTGCGCACCTCTTATTTAGAGATAATGAGCGAGCCGTCGTTTCAGGAGGAGTTTCAGCAACTGCTGCGCGACTACGTGGGTCGCCCTACACCACTCTATCCGGCGCGTCGCCTTTCTGAGAAATACGGTGCGAAAATCTATCTCAAACGCGAAGACCTCAACCACACCGGCGCACACAAAATCAACAACACCATCGGTCAGATTCTGTTGGCACGTCGATTAGGTAAAACCCGCATCATCGCTGAGACTGGAGCCGGGCAACACGGCGTAGCAACAGCCACCGTCTGCGCACTGATGAACATGGAGTGCGTGGTCTATATGGGAGCGGTGGACGTGGCTCGTCAGAAGCTGAACGTACAAAAAATGGAGATGCTCGGCGCAAAAGTATTCCCAGTGCAAAGTGGAAACAAAACGCTGAAAGATGCTACCAACGAAGCGATTCGCGATTGGTGCAGCAATCCGGCAAACACCTATTACATCATCGGATCGACTGTTGGACCACATCCATACCCTGATATGGTGGCGCGTTTTCAGTCGGTAATCAGCGAAGAGATCAAAAAACAGTTGCTTGAAAAAGAGGGTCGCGACTACCCCGATTACCTCGTGGCATGTGTGGGCGGTGGTAGCAACGCTGCTGGTACCTACTTCCACTACCTTGACGATGAACGGGTGAAAATCATCTCTCTCGAAGCAGCAGGTTTAGGCATTGATTCAGGCGAATCGGCAGCGACAATCCACCTCGGACGAAAAGGTATTATCCACGGCAGCCAAACGCTACTGATGCAAACGGAAGACGGACAAATCATCGAGCCGTACTCCATTTCAGCAGGATTGGATTATCCGGGTATCGGACCAATGCACGCGCATCTTGCACAAACTGGTCGTGCGGAAGTGCTGGCAGTGACCGACGACGAAGCCATCGAAGCCGCATTCGAAATCACGGCTCTGGAAGGAATTATTCCTGCTATCGAATCGTCTCACGCATTGGCTGTTTTGGCAAAAAAGAAATTCAAACCAACCGATGTGGTGGTCATCAACCTCTCGGGACGTGGCGACAAGGATATGGAAACGTATGTGAGTCTTTTTGAGAAAAGAAGCCCCCTAAATCCCCCAAAAGGGGACTTTTAAAATGGTTTTTTAATATTATCGAAAAAATAATCTATTAATAACAGCCTTAATTCCCCCTTTGGGGGTAAGGGGGCTTTCTACATTATGAACTACAAAATACAAACCCGCAGCCAAGCATTGCTGGCAGACCTTCAGACGCCAGTGAGCCTCTACCTGAAGGTGCGCGATATTTTCCCCGAATCGGCACTGCTCGAAAGCACCGATTTCCACGTGGTGGACAACCGCTATTCGTTTATCGCGGTGAAACCGTTGGCAAAATTCGTGGTCGAAAAAGGTGTTGTTACCGAGCAATATCCCGATGGAACAATCAACAAAATTCAGCTCGAAGAAGATACTTTCCTCCCTGGATTGCTCGAAAACTTCGTGAAAGAGTTTGACGTAAACAACGACAACAATCCGACCGGCATCAATGGATTCTTCGGATACACCGGCTACGATGCGGTGCAGCATTTCGAAAACGTAACCATCCGAAAAGCCGCCGTTGAGTCGAGCGACGCTCCCGAAATGGTCTATATTCTCTACAAATACATCATCGTGGTGAATCACTTCAAAAACGAAATGGTGATTGTGGAAAACATTCCCGCAGGTGATAAAAGTGAGATGGACGAGATAGTGGCGATGCTCGACAGCCGAAACTTCCCCATCTATCCGTTCGAGGCAAAAGGCGGCATCACTTCGCCCATCACCGACGACGAATACATGGAGATGGTGGACAAAGGCATCAAGCATTGCAAACGCGGCGACGTGTTTCAAATCGTGCTTTCGCGCCGCTTCGAGCAACAATACAAAGGCGACGACTTCAACGTTTATCGCGCCCTTCGCTCGGTGAATCCATCGCCATACCTGTTTTATTTCGACTTCGGTTCGTTCCGTATTTTCGGTTCTTCGCCCGAAACACACCTCAAAATGGAGGGAGACAAAGCGACCATCGACCCGATTGCAGGTACTTTCCGACGCACGGGTGACGACAAGAAAGACGAGCTATTGGCAGAGCAATTACTCCTCGACCCGAAAGAGAATGCCGAGCACGTGATGTTGGTGGATTTGGCACGAAACGACCTCAGCCGCAACTGCTCCGATGTGCACGTGGAGTCGTACAAGGAGATTCAGTTCTATTCGCACGTCATCCACATGGTGTCGCGCGTGTCGGGCACCATTTTCCCAGAAGCGAATCGCATCAAACTGTTTGCTGACACGTTCCCAGCCGGAACGCTCTCGGGCGCACCAAAAGTAAGTGCGATGCAGCTCATCGACAACATCGAGAAACATGCCCGCGGATTTTATGGCGGTTGCATCGGCTACATCGGCTTCAACGGCGATTTCAATCAGGCAATCACCATTCGTTCGTTCTTGAGCAAAAACAACACGTTGCATTTTCAAGCAGGTGCGGGCATTGTCTCCAAATCGATTCGCGAAAACGAATTGCAGGAGGTGAACAACAAACTCGGCGCGCTGAATAAGGCGGTGGTGTTGGCTTCGACAATAAATTAAGCCCCACCCAACCCTCCCCCAAGGGGAGGACTAAAGAATGTGATTTTAACCAATAAAAAAATCCTCAACGAGCCATCCCCTCTCTATGGGAGAGGGGGCAGGGGGAGAGGTCTTATTTATGAAAATATTAGTATTCGACAATTACGATTCATTCACCTACAACTTGGTGCACGCGTTGAAAAGCTTCAACCTTGCCGAAATTGAGGTGCACAGAAATGATAAAATCTCGCTCGACGAAGTGGAGAAATACGACAAAATCGTGCTCTCACCGGGGCCGGGCATTCCTTCGGAAGCAGGTTTGCTGCTGCCGTTGATCAAACGATTCGCACCGACGAAATGCATTCTTGGCATTTGCCTCGGGCATCAGGCCATTGGTGAGGCGTTCGGTGGAGAGCTGACCAACCTCGAAGATGTGTATCACGGCGTGACGAGCAACGTCAACATCATCGCAGACGATGTGCTGTTCAACGGCTTAGACAAGCAGATTGAAGTGGGTCGCTACCATTCGTGGATTGTGAGCAACGCCAATTTCCCCGATTGCCTCGAAGTGACAGCTATCGACGACAACGGACAGAATATGGCGATGCACCACAAAACGTACGATGTGCGCGGCGTGCAGTTCCACCCCGAATCAGTATTGACTCCCGAAGGATTGAAGATGCTCCGAAACTGGATAAGCGCCCCATCCCAACCTTCCCCCAAGGGGAAGGAGTAAGACGTAAACGAAAAATTAACAAATAATAAATAACCAATATCATTCAAAAGCCCCTCCTTGGGAGGGGTTGGGGAGGCCTAATGAAACAACTACTATATCACCTGTTCGACCACAACACACTCGACCGCAACGAGTCGCGCGACGTGCTACTGCGTATGGCCAAAGGCGAATTCAACGAGAGCCAGATTGCCGCGTTTATCACCGTGTTTTTGATGCGCAGCATCAGCATCGACGAGCTGACCGGCTTCCGCGATGCGTTGCTGGAGATGCGTCTGCCCATCGATTTGTCGGAATACGATGCCATCGACATTGTGGGCACAGGTGGCGACAACAAAAATACGTTCAACATCTCCACCACAGCCTGCTTCACGGTGGCGGGTGCGGGATACAAAGTGGTGAAACACGGAAACTACGGCGCGACTTCCGTCAGCGGAGCATCGAACGTAATCGAGATGCACGGTGTGAAGTTTACGCAGGATGTCGACCAGATGCGTCGCTCGCTGGATAGCAGCAACATGGCGTATCTGCACGCACCGCTGTTTAATCCGGCATTGAAAACCGTTGCTCCCGTGCGCAAAGCGTTGGGCGTTCGCACGTTCTTCAACATGTTGGGTCCATTGGTGAATCCGAGTATGCCGAAGCGTCAGTTGCTGGGCGTTTACAACCTCAAACTGGCACGTCTTTACCATTATTTGTACCAACAAATCGGCACAGAATTCACCATTGTGAACAACCTCGACGGATACGACGAAATCTCGCTGACCGACGATTTCAAGATCATCAACAGTCAGGGCGAGCGTGTGATTGCTCCCGAAGACCTCGGATTTGAGCGTTGCACCGAGCCCGACCTTTTTGGTGGCGAAACGGTGGAAGACGCAGCTAAAATTTTCGACAACATTCTCGAAAACAGAGCCACCGCTCCGCAAACAAATGCCGTGGTAATCAACGCTGCGTATGCGATTCAAACGTTCAATTCCGCCAAAAGCATTCAGGATTGCATCGCCGAGGCGCGCCAATCCATCGAGAGCGGCAATGCCAAAGCGGCGTTTAAGAAGTTTGTTGAGGCGAATAAATAGACCTCCCCAACCCCTCCCAAGGAGGGGCTATTAAAACTTAGAAAATGATGTATGGGATACAATTTTGACAAAAGCAATACAAACTCCTCCCCTTTGGGGAGGTCGGGTGGGGCTTCCATTTTAGATAAAATCATAGCAGACAAACGAATCGAAGTTGCCACGCGCAAGCAAACGACCTCGATTGCCGATTTAGAGAAAACGGTGGCTTTCGGGCGCACTTGTCTTTCGCTGAAACAAAACCTGCTGACTTCCGAATCGGGAATTATCTCGGAGTTTAAACGGAAATCGCCGTCGCTGGGTTGGATTCACGAGCACGCCGACGTGGTGCAGGTGACCGAAGGCTACAGCCGCGCCGGAGCATCGGGCATCTCCATCCTGACGGATTTCCCTTATTTCGGTGGCACGCCGCAGGATTTGATAGCGGCTCGTCCGCAGGTTACATGTCCGATTCTGCGTAAAGATTTTGTGGTGGACGAATATCAGTTGTTCGAAGCCAAAGCGATGGGTGCCGATGTGGTGTTGCTCATTGCCGCAGCCCTCACGGTGAAGGAAACGCTCGACCTCGCACGCTGGGCTCACGACCTCGGGCTCGAAGTGCTGCTCGAAGTGCACAACGAAGAAGAACTTGGGCACGCCAACGATCACGTGGATATGTTGGGTGTGAACAACCGCAACCTGAAAACCTTCGAGCAGAGCATCCAGACCTCCTTCGACCTCGCAGCACACATTCCCGACCAGTTCGTGAAAGTGAGCGAAAGTGGTATCTCAAAAACAGAAACCGTAGCAGAACTCCGCAAAGCAGGTTACCGCGGCTTCTTGATGGGAGAGAATTTTATGAAAGAAGAAAAACCAGATGAGGCGTTGGTGAAGTTTATAGAGCGGTTGAGATAAATCTACATATAATCTTAGTATTACAATGATAGTATTACCTGAAACAATTAGAACTGCACGCTTTGATGAAATTCCGAAAGATTCTCTAGCTCTTGAAAAATTACAAAAGATAAGTAATGCAAAGATTGTCGAAGGTTACACTCTAAAATTTAACAATAAGCCTGAGCATAAAGATATTCCATTTCTGTTTTATTCAGAAATTAATGTGAATTATGATAGGCTTTGGGACTTGATAACTAAACTGGCTGAATCGCTCCCAGGGACATCATCTTTATTAATCGGCGAATCAGAATCCGATTTAATATATTGCGATTATACTGACACAAAAATATTGATGAAAACTCTGGCTAAATACAAGACAGAGTTAACTGCAGATGCTTTTCTTGAGTGGGGTATTATCTTCAATAATGATAAAATATTAATTGAACTATTTGTTTCAGATGCTAAATACATAAAATTTTGGGGCGTGGAATTGGATAAATTTAAATCAATAATGGAGTGTTTCAATTTGCCTTTAGTAGATGATTTAGAATTTATTGATGAATATCCTTGTGTAAGAGAACCCTTGAGCCATTTTAATGAATCAGTGCAAGATACAGATAAATTGATTCAGGAAATAAGTGGTTTGTTTATCACTAAAGAAGCAAATTAAGATTTTTCTACTGATTACAAAGAAATTTTCTTTGCGTCTTTGCTCCTTTGCGTTTAGTTTTTAAAATATGAAAATCAAAATCTGCGGGATGAAATATCCCGAAAACATTACTCAAATCGTAGCATTGAAGCCCGACTTTCTGGGTTTCATCTTCTACCCGAAGTCGCCGCGCTACGCCGAGCCGCTCGATGTGGAGACGATGAATTCGTTGCCACGCAGTGTGCTCAAAATCGGCATTTTCGTCAACGAGTCGCTCGACGACATTCTCGAAATCGTGAAGAAATACAGCCTCCACGGTGTGCAGCTCCACGGCTCGGAGTCGGAAGAGATGTGTTACACTTTCAAATCGGCAGGACTGCTCGTGCTCAAGGCGTTTTCAATTGCTGAACCGGAAGATTTCGACCTGACGGAAGAGTACGAAGGCACGTGCGACTTCTACGTTTTCGACACCAAAACACCGCAACACGGTGGCTCGGGACAGAAATTCGACTGGAGCATTCTCTCAGCTTATCAAGGCAATACACGCTTTCTGCTGAGTGGTGGCATCACTGCCGACGATGCTGATACTATTAAAGCTATCGATCATCCAAAGCTTTGGGGCGTAGACCTCAACAGCCGTTTCGAGGTAGAACCGGGGAGAAAAGATGCTGAAAAACTATCCTCATTTATTGGCAAATTAACTAATTAGCACATTAGAATTATGAATCTGATATCACTTTTATATCCAAATAAAATAATCTTGCTATTGAGCTTTTTTATAATGGTTCTTTGGGGTTATTGCTTGTGGTTTGCAATTAAACATGACAAGAATTCAAAGTATTTGATATTACTTCTCATTTTTAATATTTACTATGTTCCTTTTTATATGTTTCGAATGAAACGAATTAAGAGAGAAAATAAAATCAAAAGAATTGCAGAAGAAATATATGATTCTAAATTCATAAAAGACACAAGAGATTCAATCATTGATGTGTTAGAACTTTGGTCATCTAAGGATTTGCAGATTGATTTACAACAATCAAACGAAAATCAAAATATAACCGAAGAGATGTTTCAGCAATGGAATTTCAATTTTAAAATCGATAATAATATAAAAAAAGAAGCATTTAAAGAATCGCATCTAGAATTGCTAGAAACTTTCAATAAAACAATAACTCTAAGCCAAAATAAATTCGAGAAAAACTATCCAAAATTGGATGATTTTCAGAAATATAATGACTGGATCGTTTTAAATAAACTCGCACAAGAAATAAAAAAAGAGATAAAATGACAAGAATAGAAAAGTTATTTAAACAGAAGCCAAAAGGCATTTTTTCGGTCTATTTTACAGCCGGATATCCTACGTTAGACAGCACCCGCGAGGTAATTCGCGAACTAGTGGCGCAAGGCACCGACCTGATCGAAGTGGGAATTCCCTTCTCCGACCCGATGGCCGACGGTTTGGTGATTCAGAAAAGCAGCACCGCCGCACTCGAAAACGGCATGACGCTCCACAAACTGTTTGAGCAACTGGCAGACGTGCGCGACGAAATCTCCATTCCGCTCGTGATGATGGGCTATCTGAATCCGATTATGCAGTTTGGCATCGAGCCGTTTTGCCAACGCTGTGCCGAGGCGGGCATCGACGGCGTGATTATTCCCGATCTGCCGTTCAACGACTACATCACCAACTACAAACCGATTGCCGACCGCTACGGCATCAACTTCATCATGCTCATCACTCCCGAAACATCCGACGAGCGCATCCGCCTGATCGACGACCACACGGCGGGATTCATCTACATGGTGTCGTCGGCTTCTACCACCGGTGCACAAAGTTCGTTTGGCGACGAGAAACAGGCTTATTTTCACCGCATCGATGCGATGAACCTGAAGAATCCGCGTCTCATAGGTTTCGGTATTTCGAACAAAGCCACCCTCGATGCCGCACAGCAAAACGCCAGCGGAGCCATCATCGGCAGCACGTTTATCAATTGCATCGCTGAGACCAACAGCGTGAAAGAAGCGGTGACTTTACTATTTGAGAAAATGAAAAAGTAAATTGGCACGCATTTTGTAACTTTGCAACCTAAACAAAAACAACACGACATGGCATTAGGAAAATGGATAGCAGGCGGACTCGGTTGGGCATTTGGCGGACCGATTGGCGCATTGATTGGATATGGAATTGGTTCTCTGTTGGAGGGAACAACCGTACAAACAACAGGTGTACATCGCACCACTGAGGCAGATTTCAAGATTAGTTTGCTGGTATTGATTGCCTGCATCATGAAAGCCGATGGCAAGATTCTGAAATCGGAACTTGCAGTGGCAAAAAAATTTCTTGTTACGAACTACGGAGAAGAACACGCTCTCGAAGCATTGAAACTACTGAAAGACCTTCTCAACAAAGAGATCAACGAAACGGAAGTAGCCGCACAAATAGGTCAGCAGATGAACTATTCATCGAAACTTGAGCTGCTTCATCTTCTCTTTATGGTAGCGTATGCTGATGGAGAAGTACATCCGTTGGAGTTAGAGGCAATACAGCGAATTGCGGCGAATTTCCGCATATCGGCAGCCGATTTCGATTCAGTTCGTGCACCTTACACGCAGACTGTCGATCGCGATTGGGCATACAAAACCCTCGAAATTGAATCGTCTGCCACCAACGACGAAATCAAGAAAGCCTACCGCCGCATGGCGATGAAATACCACCCTGACAAAGTGCACGACCTTGGCGAAGATGTGAAGAAATCTGCAACTGAGCGATTCCGCACCATCAACGAGGCGTATGAAGCCATCAAGAAAGAGCGAGGAATTGCGTAAACGATTTAACACAAAGACACGGAGACACAAAATAAACTAGTGAATCTAATCGCCGAAGGCTATTTAAGGAACAAAAAAAGCGACCCAATGATCTGCCCCCAAAAAGTTGGACGGATTAAAAAAAAGAGATTAATTGGACTGAGTTCGGTATGATACCGGGCTTAGTCCTTTTAGTTTAGCTTTGATTCTACTGTTGTTATAGTAATAAATGT
>JAQTZA010000015.1 GCA_028687995.1 Bacteroidales bacterium | reverse complement strand
AAATATTTATTCTTCATATCCTTTGTATTCGCTCCACCTCTGTTTAGCGAGTGCAAAAGTAGCCCCTTTATCTTCACCCTCCAAATATTTTTAACCCATTTTTATGTTAAAAAACATAACAAGCTGAACCGCAATCATGGGACTGGCAGCTTTTGTAAAAAATAATCTTGACATATTCTTTTCACCGTGTAAAGGAGATGTATATTTTGGCATTTTGATAGATTTTGATTAGGTTTGTATTGACTATTTTTTAAAATAAAATTCACAACCAAAAATCTAAAATGAAAAACAGCATCAATAAAGGATCAAAAATATTCTTCTACTTGACCCTGTTTTTGATATTGGCTTCTTCGTGCAGAACAAATAAAGAGGTTAGTCGTTATAATCTTGACAAGAAAGAGCTGAGCAAAGTCCTCAATATTGCAGTTCGTTCGAAAGATAATATCACCTTATATAGAGAGGTGGCATTTTGGTGGAAAACGCCCCACCGAGATGGTGGAGAAACAAAATCGGGAATTGACTGTTCGTTTTTGGCCAAAACCATCTATCGAAATGTATATAATAAGGTGATTGAACGAAATTCAAATGATATATTGAAGCAAAATTGTAAGCAGATCAAGCGAAAAAAGTTGAAAGAGGGCGATTTGGTATTTTTTAAAACATCGAAAAGAGATAAAAACAGAGTGAATCACGTAGGCGTATATTTAAAAGACAATAAGTTTGTGCATGTATCGACTTCTCAAGGTGTCATCATTAGTAGTCTGGATGAAGATTTCTACCAGAAAACATGGGTTTGTGGAGGAAGAGTTCGATAAAAAATGCCAATAATCTGGCGAAAACTGGTAGAATGTCGCGAGAGGGATAGCAGTGGAGAGCCCACAGCCTCGTTTTATCGAGGCGAGGACTCGCAACGGATAGCCCGACCCGAAGGGGCTCGCCCAAAAGAATAATTTATAAACTGAAATCAAAAACTGAAAAAGATGAAATATATCGGAGCTCATGTGAGTGCATCGGGTGGTGTGGAAAATGCGCCCGTAAATGCTTTGGAGATTGGAGCGACTGCGTTTGCATTGTTTACCAAAAACCAACGACAATGGGTGGCAGCACCGCTAAGTGCGAAAAGTATTAAGGATTTTAAGGCAAAGTGTGAGGCGAATGGTATAAAAGTGGAGCACATTTTGCCACACGATAGCTACTTGATTAATCTGGGACATCCTGAAGAGGACGGTCTGGCAAAATCACGCGTGGCATTTCTGGACGAGATGCAACGCTGCGAGCAGTTGGGTTTAAAATTACTGAATTTTCACCCAGGGAGCCATTTGAGCAAAATCAGCGAAGAGGAGTGCCTGACCCGCATTGCGGAATCGATCAATCTGACTTTGGCGAAGACCGAAGGCGTGACCGCAGTAATAGAAAATACAGCAGGACAGGGAACCAACATGGGTCATCGATTTGAGCATCTCGCGTACATTATTAATAAGGTAGAAGATAAATCGCGTGTGGGTGTGTGCCTTGACACTTGCCACACATTTACTGCTGGGTATGATTTTCTGGAACATTATGATGAAGTTTTTGATGATTTCGCCAGAATTGTCGGTTTTGAATATTTGCGGGGAATACACCTGAATGACAGCAAAAAACCGTTGGGTAGTAGAGTGGACAGACACGACAGCATCGGAAAAGGGTTGCTGAATCTTGATTTTTTCAAGCGATTTATGAATGATGGCCGGTTTAACGATATGCCTATTATACTGGAAACACCGGACGAAACGATTTGGGGCGAAGAGATTGCTATGCTGCGTGCCATGATTGACTAAACGGGATGCGAATGAAAGCACATCTGACAGAATCGGAACTTTTGCACAAAGCAGCGGCTTACTGCTCCTCTTCGGAGCATTGCAAAAGCGAGGTTCAAGAGAAAGTAATTGCCTGGGGTGGAACTCAGGTAGAGGCTACTCGTATAGTAAAACGACTGATCAGTGAACGATTTATAGATGACGAACGCTATGCCAAGGCTTTTGTTAAGGATAAATTCAGATTCAATCAATGGGGAAAATACAAAATAAAAATGACTCTCCAACAAAAGAAACTGAATCCGGAAACAATCGAAAATGCTTTAGCCGAGATAGAGGAAGAGGATTATCAAGAGACGTTAATTGAAATTTTGCACCACAAACGCAAAACGATAAAAGATAAAGATTACCAAACGGTGAAAGGAAAGCTGTTCAGATTCGCTGCTTCGAGAGGATTTGAATCGAATCTGATTCTGCAAACTATTTCAAGAATTCTACAACATGAAGATTCGGGCGATATGGAATGATTTGATGAGATTATTATTCCCCGAGACCTGTGTGCTTTGTGGAAAATCTCTGATCGAAAGCGAAGATATTATTTGCTTGCATTGCCTATACAGACTACCCCGCACGAATTTTCACAACGATAGAGAAAATCGGGTTGAAAAACGATTCTTCGGGAAAATAGCCGTGGAGCAGGCCAGTTCTCTCTTCTATTTTAATAAAGGTAGCGACTTCCGTCACCTAATTCATTTGCTAAAATACAAAGATCGGCAAGATGTGGGCGAGACACTGGGAAGATATGCTGCACGAGAGTTATTGCAACAGGGTGCATTTTCGGACATTGATTGCATCATTCCTATTCCGCTTCATAAAAAGAAAGAACGAAAACGAGGTTATAATCAGGCGGAATGTATTGCAAAAGGGATGTCGGAGGTTTTGAAAAAACCGGTGGAATTGAATGGTGTCCATCGGGTAAAGGCGAATAATACACAAACTCGCAAGAGCGTTTTGCAACGATGGCAGAATGTGCAAGAGATTTTCGAACTGAAAGATGCTACTTTATTGCAAGGCAAACATATCCTTCTAATAGATGATGTTCTGACAACTGGGGCAACCATGGAGGCTTGTGCGGTAGTACTCCTTCAAGTAGATGGAGTGAAGATCAGCTTGTTTACGCTTGCAGTTGCTTAACTTTAGATGTAATATTCAATTTTTTCTATAATACCTGTCTTTACCGCAAACATAACCAATTCTGAAGCATTGCGAACACTACACTTACGATAAATATTTTTTCGGTGAGTATTAGAGGTATGCACACTGATGAATAATCGATTTGCTATTTCTTTCGCAGATAGTCCCTCCCCTATCAATCGTACAATTTCTTCTTCTTTTGTTGTCAATAAGTGTTTTTTATTGTTCGACGCCTCGTTTTGTTTCTCTCGCGAGTGTAATTTATAAAGGAATTCGGACAATTCAGGGCAATAGTATTTCTTTCCAACAAGTACAGCTTCAACGGCTTTTGAAAATTCAGACACATCGCAATCTTTTGTCAAGAATGCATCGACATTATAATCAAGAGCCTTGGTCATAAACTCAGGTGACAACGAAGAGGTAAAAATAAAAAACGCCACTCTTTGCTTTTGCGCTCTAGTAAGAGCAATATCAGAGAAATCGAAATCATCAAAAGAGACTGGATCGATAATAGATAAAGTGAATTGACCTGTATTAATTTGGGCTAACAGATCTTGCCGTGAATAGGCTTCTGAGAATGTGGCTTCGGGATGATTTCGACGAATAACAGAGCGAATTCCTTCGCGTGTAAGTGCTTGAAAATCGGCAAAAAGTATATTCATCCTAGTTTTTGATCTATTAAAGAAGAGTTTGAGTGATTTTCCAGCAAATTTACAATATAATCTGTAGGTACACAAATCTATTGTAGAATTCAGCTAAACAAGTTCTTGAATTCTCTCCTGCATGACCTTTTCGTTGATAGATTGTGTAACCAATCCTGCAATGGTAAAGCCAAAAATGGCTGGAATATGCGATGAAGTTCCATTGATTTTGGCTTTCAGACTGCACCACTCGTGATTGACCAGATCCTCATCACCCGGACCGTGTTTGGCTTTCGGGCACATACATTTTTCTGTTCCACAAGCGTCATTCTCGCCTTCGTTTTCCAGCACTTCATCACTATAAACACAAAAGAAAGGTTTTGAAGGCAAGTCTCCTTTTCGGATTCGTTTCCGAATGATTGACCCTAGTGGACAACCACTCACTTTCCAGAATTCAGCCACGCGCACTCGTGTAGGATCAATCTTCAACGCAGCACCCATCGAAGAGAAGAAGGTAGCCTTGGTTTGTGTAGCCATGCGAATAAGATGTATTTTATTCTCCAAACTATCGATGGCATCGATGATGTAATCGTAAGAATCGAGATCGAAAGAGTCGTGAGTCTCTTTGTTGTATATTTTCTGAATAGCAGTAATCTCCGCTTTGGGATTGATTTCGAGCAAGCGGCTTTTCAACGCTTCGGTTTTGACCTGACCAACTGTCTTTGTCGTTGCCAACAGTTGTCGGTTGATGTTGGTGATGCACACCCGGTCTGAATCGACAATCGTGAGATGTCGGATGCCCGAACGAATCAAACTCTCGGCACACCAGCTGCCCACACCGCCTATACCAAATATGATGATGCGTTGTTGCGCTATTTTATTCATTTTTTCTTTACCAAGCAACAACTCTGTGCGCTGAAAAAGAGCATTTTCGAGACCCATTGATAATTTACGAATTAGAAATTACGAATTACGATGTGCAATTCAACTAAATAAACAAGCTTGCTGATTAATTGTTTTAGAGATTATTGAAAAAAGCCTGCAACCCTGCATTTGCATCATCGAGTTTATCTTCCCAATGCTTTACAGAGTTCTCTCCAATTTTGTCGGTGATGTATTTTACAGAAAGAAAAGGAATTGCTTTTCGCTTGCATAATGCTGCCACGGCAAAATTCTCCATATCGAAAGCATCGGCATTATCAATGGCTTCGGTGACAAACGAATCACCGGTATTACAACTGTTTTCGATTTTCCAGTCAGTGAAAAGTGTTATTTTTTTTACTTCAGACAAAAAGTCGTGTTCGTAATCGACGCCGAAATCTTTGCACTTTTCCATATCTCGATCCACAAAACGAGAACAAATCACAATAGAATCCACATCGTGACGAACAGATCCCGCTGTGCCCACATTCATCACCACATCGGGCTTGTACTCGGATACCGCCTCAAAAACCGAGAGGAGCGCATTCACTTTCCCAACTCCGGTTTGGCAATAACGGACGGTGCAATCGTGGAACTGTATCTCTACTTTTTCTTGCGGAATGGCGTAAGTGACTAATATTTGCATTTTTGTTACGATTTATGCTGCAAAAGTAGGTAAATTAAATCAAAAGAGCCAAACCCCTTGCGAGATTTGGCTCTTTTGTAAAATCTAGATTCTATTAAATTCCGTAGCTCAACGAGCTAATGTAGTTGTAGATGGCAGGAATAAATCCGATAATGATTAAACCCGTAGCACAAACAATCAGTGCAATGTTGAGTGGGAAATTCGTTTCGACTTTTCCCAATTCTATCTCAGCTTCGTCCATAAACATAGTTTTGACGACGCGCAGGTAGTTGTAAAGCGAGATCACTAAATTGATCGACGCAAATGCTAATACCACATAGAGCGCATTTCCCATACCGGAAGTCAATAAGAAAAGCTTGCCGAAGAATCCGGCGGTAGGAGGCACACCTGCCAACGAGAACAAACTCAATGAGAGAATTAATGCCAAATATGGATTCGATTTGTATAAGCCTTTGTAGGCTGACAATGTCTCGTTTCCGTTGGTATCGGAGATAGCTCCTATTACACCGAATGCTGCGACGTTACTCAACACATAAATCAGTACGAAATAGATTACAGAGCTGTTCGCCATTGCCGAAGCACCTGCTATACCCACCAACACAAAACCAACTTGTGTGATAGACGAGAACGCCAACAGACGTTTGATATTTTGCTGACGTAGGGTGAATAAGTTACCAACCGTCATGGTGATGATGGCCAAAATAGAGACAATATATAACCAGGCTTCTTCCATGTGTCCGAACAGGCTATACAAAGCCGACATAAACACAAAGATCACAGAACCTTTTGAGATTACTGACAAGAAAGAAGTGATCGAAACAGGAGCTCCTTCATACACATCAGCCGTCCAGAGGTGGAAAGGCACTACCGACATTTTGAACGCAAATCCGCCTAAGATAAAGGCAAATGCCATCAAGGTCAACGCGTTTACTTCGAGGTTACAGGCAATGGTGGTAAAATCGAGGCTTCCCACCGCTCCGTAAAGCATCGAGATACCAAACAATAAAACTCCCGTTGAAAATGCGGATGAGAAAATAAGTTTCAAACCGGCTTCGCTCGAATTGCGTTGTTTGCGGTTGTAGTTCACCAAAGCGGCAACTGGAATGGTTGACATCTCCAATCCAAGATACAACATCAGAACGTGACCACTGGAGATCATCACAAACATTCCCAATAAACTGGTTAACATTAGGATGTAATATTCAATCTGATTTTTAATATTCGATAAATAGCGATAAGCAGTTAATGAAATCAACAACACGCCTAAATTGAGGATATTCTTTTGCAGAACAATCAACGAAGTGCTTCTGAAAAAGTTATTAAACAGACTACCATCGGACATGGGCACTAATCCCAACAGGAAATTCGCCAATAAAATCACGTTGATTGCCGTCAACATCGGTTTCACTTTTGCATCGGCATCGGCCAACTTCATGACAAGCAGCACAAAGATGATTCCGATAATCACCCATTCAAACCGCAGAAGAGAAAGTGTCTCAAGATTCATGTCTATATTCTTTTATTATTTAACTAATGAGGCAAAAATAATATCAACGTCAGCTCCAACAAGGCGTGTCAACAAGAATGGTGCGAAACCAATCAAGACAATACCTGCTACGAGCATAACAACAGCCAAACGTTCATTCCAACTAGCATCCTTCAATCCCAAATACTCTTTGTTGGTAATCGTTCCCCAGATGGCGAAACCGATAGCACGAAGAATATAGACTGCTGTTACCACGATAGAGGCAGCTGCCAAAACGGTAGCGATGCGATAACCTGCACCAATACGTTCCCACGATCCGATGAAGATGGTCATTTCAGAAACGAATCCACTGAATCCCGGAAGACCCAACGAACAGAGACCAGCAATAATAAAAGCTGTTCCGATGAACGGAGTTTGTTTGAGCATACCTCCCAACTCTTTGGCTTGTCGGGTATGTGCTCTATCGTAAATCATCCCGATTGCGGCGAAGAAAAGGGCTGTCATCACCCCGTGAGAAACCATTTGCATGATTGCGCCAAGTATGGCGGCTTTGGTCAACATCGAAATACCGAGTACCACAAATCCACAGTGACTCACCGAAGAGTATGCGTTCATATATTTTAAATCCGTCTGCATCAACGTTGCAAATGCTCCATAGATAATGGCAATCGATGCCAAAATGATAAAGATCCACGATAATTCGTGCGCTGCATCGGGCAACAACCACGAAGCGACTCTAAGTGCGCCGTATCCACCAAGTTTCATAGAGATACCGGCTAAAAACATCGAAGCAGCTGTCGGTGCCGAAGAGTGACCGTCGGGCGCCCAAGTGTGAAACGGAAACATCGCAGTGAACACACCAAAACCAGTAAACAACAACACATAAGCCACACGTTGCACTTCAATTGGAAGATGCAGGTTGGCAATTTCCAGAATATTCCAAGTGTGACCTCCCAAGAAATACAAAGCTGTAATTCCCAAGAATACCAAGGCAGAACCAAACATCAACATCAATGCCAGCTTCATGGCACTGTAGTCTTTTTTACCGCTTCCCCACACACCAATCAATAGATATTTTGGGATTACAGCTAATTCTAAAAAGAAGAATAAGGCGAATAAGTCGGTAGTAATAAAAAACCCGTAAGCCCCAGTGCTCAGTAATAATATAAGGAAGAAAAACTCTTTCACCTGTTTCTCAATTTTCCACGAAACCAACACACCAGCAACCACCACCAGAGCAGTCAACAGAATCATCGACAACGAAATGCCATCAATCCCAGTTCTGAAATAGATATTGAGCGGTTCGAACCATGCAACGGACGATTGAAACAACATCGGCGCTGTTTCTCCGGCACTTCTCAAACTCATGTAATGACCCGTCAGCCATATCGAGAAAAGCAATTGCACGCTACTTCCTCCAAAAGCCATCCACTTTATAGCACGATCATTCCGCACGAAAAGTATGCTCAACACAGTAACCAAAGGAATGAAAAGTAATACAGTCAGAATATTCATATACTTTATATTTCAGATTATTGGAAATAATAAATCAACAAAGATGTCACTACTAATACGCCGCCTAGGAAGTAAAGCGCATACGTTTGTACATTTCCTGATTGAATCTTTTTGATTGATTCTGAAGAAAATGCTGTTATAGAAGCCGAACCGTTAATCATACCATTCACGATTGTTCGATCAAACCATGCCGCCGGACGTCCCACTAAATTGAATAGTACTTTTTTCGTTACAAAGAGATAAATCTCGTCTATGTAGAATTTGTTGTACGCCCATTTATAAAATGCTCCAAACGATTGTTGCACATTCAAAGCCTTTACGTTTTCTTTCACGAAAAACATATAGGCAATCAGAATACCAATCAAACCAACCGCTACCGGAGGAATTGCCAATTCAAGATGGAATGGCAGTTCTACTTGAGAACGATCAGCACTCACAAAATGGCCGAAAGGAATGTATCCAGCACCAAATGCAGCTATCGCTAACAGAATCAACGGAATGTTCATCGCCCATGTGTGTGATTCATGATTGTCGTGACCATGTCCGTGATCTGCTTTTGCCTCTTTGTACCAAAAAATGCGGAAATAGAGACGGAACATATAAAATGCTGTCAAACCACTGGTGAACAGAGCCACTCCATAAATCAATTTATTATCGTGAAATGCAGCCGACAAAATAGCCTCTTTACTGTAAAACCCTGAGAAGAATGGCACACCGGCAATCGCCAAACAAGCAATCAGGAAAGTATAATGCGTGATAGGAAGTTTCTTACGAAGACCACCCATATCCGCCATTTCGTTGCTGTGTACTGCGTGAATGACCGCACCTGCTCCAAGGAACAACAATGCTTTAAAGAACGCATGCGTAAACAAGTGGAAAATAGATGCCGTGTAACCTTCATTGTGGCCTTCACCCCAACCGGCAACACCCAACGAAAACATCATATAGGCAATTTGCGAAATAGTAGAGTATGCCAACACGCGTTTAATATCAGTTTGTGTAGTCGCAATAACCGCGGCAAACAGTGCCGTGAAGGCTCCCACGTATGCCACTACTTCCAACGCATCTGGAGCCGAAATGGCAAAGATTGGAAAAAGACGTGCCACTAAGAACACACCAGCCACCACCATCGTCGCAGCGTGGATCAAAGCCGAAACGGGCGTTGGACCTTCCATCGCATCGGGCAACCAAATGTGAAGCGGAAACATGGCTGATTTTCCAGCACCACCGATAAATACTAAAATCAATCCCCAAGCGAGTGCCGACATACCCATAAAGGTAGCACCCGTACTCATAGCGATGGTAAATGGTGATGAAGGAACTGAAAGTCTCTCAATCAAAACTCCGAAATCAAGTGTTTGCGCACCGTTACTCATCAACAATATACCAACTAAGAAACCTAAATCGGCAAAACGAGTGACAATAAATGCTTTCTTTGCAGCCGCAATTGCTGACTGTTTGGTATAATAAAATCCGATTAATAAGAAAGACGATACACCGACCAATTCCCAGAAAATATACATCTGGAACATATTTACGGCCACAACCAATCCCAACATGGAGAAGGTAAATAGCGACAAATAGGCATAATACATTTGGAAACGTTCTTCACCGTGCATGTAGTTCCAGCTATAGATGTGTACCATCGTAGAGATAAAGCTGATGACCACGAGCATCACTACAGAAATCGGATCCAACAGAACACCCAAATCAATGCTCAGGTTTTCGTTAAATCTCAACCATTCGTATTTGATGGGTTCCAATTTTTGGTAAACATCGGCAACCGATCCGTATTCGAAAAAATAACCATACGCAGTAATTAATGAGAGTACAGTAACCACCGATAAAGATGCGATACCGATCATTCCCGCTAATGCAGGCGACAATCTTTTTCCATTCAGCGACAAAAACAAGAAGCTGACCAATGGCAGAAAAAGAAGGATTAAAAGTGATAATTCTACATTCATACGCTTAGTATTTCATTGTGTTTGTATCTTCTATATCAACCGTATTAAACCGACGATAGAGATTGATAATAATTGCAATTGCCACAGCTACTTCTCCTGCCGCCACAGTTATGATAAACATAGAGAAAAACAGTCCTTCGAGCTGATGTGGGTATAAATAATGGTTGAATGCCAAGAAATTGATATTCACACTATTCAGAATCAATTCGATCGACATCAATATCATCAACATATTTCGGCGCGCAAAAAATCCGTACATTCCCAAAAAGAAAATGGTAGTGCTGAGTATCAGGACGTGTAATAAAGGTACTTGTTCCATAATTATAGTTCTAAGTTGTAAGTCGTTTGCAAAGACGCAAAATTTTGCGTCTGTACATAACTATATATCATTCTTAATTATTTTTTCTCCTCCTTGCTTCTCATTGCAATTACAATACTACCCACCAAAGCAGACAATAAGAATAAACTCACAATTTCGAAAGGGAAAACATATCCATAATCGGTATAGCTCAACATCTGGCGACCCACATTTTGCACAGTAGCTTCGATAGGAGCTTGCATAGATGGTGTGAATGAGTAATCAATCAACACGCCCAACACCAAAACTAATCCCAATGCGGCTAATACTCCTGAGCGAATGTGCCTTCCCAACGGTTGTCCGGGAATATTTTCACCCGATTTGTGGGTTAGGAATACAGAGAAGATAATGAGAACCACGATACCGCCCACGTAGATAATGATTTGCAAAGCAGCCATAAAAGCCATCTCCATCATCATATAAATACCGGCAATAAACGTCAATGTAGTCAAAAGATAAATCGCAGAACGAAATATCTGACGAGAAAATACGGTCATTGCTGCAAATGTCACAATCAGACCCGCCAAAATATAAAACAGAGCAGTTTCCATAGTTATGCCTTTTTATCTTTAAGTTTAGAACCAGGTGCATTCAATTGAACAATCAATTTACTGCGATCATACACACTCAATTCAAATTCATTTACCATTCGAATGGCATCAAACGGACAAGCATCCACACATTGTTGACAGAAAGTACAAAGTCCAAGGTTATAAGAATAAGTATCGAGCGACTTCTTCTTTTTGCCATCTTCAGTCTCTTCTATTTTGGTGGTAATGATAATTGTTCCATTCGGACAAGCTTGTTCGCATAAAGTACAAGAGGTACATTGGTGCACATTTCCTTCGTAATGAGGCATCACCAAATTACCAGCATAGCGCACTGGTATCTGCAATGTCTCTCTGTTTTCAGGGTATTGTTGCGTAATGATTGTCTTCTTTGGATGAGTGAAGTAATACAACGTCAGCATCAAACCTTGCCAGAGCGAGTAAAACCCGAAAAAGAGATCACTAAAATATTTTTTTATTGAGTTCATATCTATTCAAGTATTAAAAATGCCATCCCATAACAGTACACAATGCCGCAATAATCAAATTCACAAGACTAATTGGCATCAAATATTTCCACTCCAGTTTCAGTAATTGATCGATACGCAGACGGGGGAACGTCCAGCGGAACCACATCATCAGGAAGATGATAAAGAAGACTTTACCCATCAACCAGAAAAACTGAGGAATATAATCCATCACCTGATTAAATGCAGTGAAACCGTAGATGTGGAACGGTTGCCACCCACCTAAGAAAAGCGTAGAAGCGATAATCGAAACCACTATCATGTTGATGTATTCGGTCAGGTAAAACATACCAAACTGCATACCCGAATACTCGGTATGATAACCTGCTGTCAACTCTTGCTCTGCTTCCGCAAGGTCAAATGGAGCACGGTTACACTCTGCCGTAGCTGCAATAACATAAAAAACAAACGCAATCACAGCAGGAATGTGACCCTTAAAAATCCACCAACCATCGGCTTGCGATTGTACCAGTTCATTCATCGACAAAGTTCCCGTCATTGCAATAATTGCAAGGATTGACAACGCTGCCGAAAGTTCGTAACTGATAATTTGTGCACCGGCACGCATGGCACCCACCAGCGAGAATTTGTTGTTACTTGCCCAACCTGCCATCAACACACCAATCACTCCCAACGAAGAGATAGCCGTAATGTAGAGCACTCCTATATTCATGTCCCACATCTGCACTCCGTCTGAAAACGAAACCGGAGCCAAAGCCATTAATGAAACGGTAAGCACCAACACGGGAGCAACTACGAATAAAATTTTGTCGGCGCGGGTTGGAACAAAACTCTCTTTCAACAAAAGTTTGATCACATCGGCCAAGACCTGAAGCGAACCCCATTTACCCACACGCATCGGACCTAAACGCAACTGCATAAACGCAGCTACTTTTCGCTCCATATATACGCAAATAATCACGCAGACCAACACCAACGACAAGATGGCAATTCCAGCCAATGCATTAGCGGCAATCGTTGCCCAAAACGCAGGTAAAACATCTGTCAGCCATTGATGTATCCATTGAACAATATCAGCAAGTTTTATCATATCACTATATCTGTTTTCTTTTTACTCTTACGAATTGATTAACGGTCGATATCCGGAATTACTAAGTCGATTGTTGCCATGCTGGCAATCAAATCACCGATTTTGGCTCCCACATTGAGTGGTTTAGCCACAGCCAAATTGGAAAAGTTAGGTGATCTGAACTTCATACGGTAAGGTTTCGCAGTTCCATCGCTCACGAAATAAACGCCCAATTCCCCACGAGCAGTTTCCACTCGTTGGTAATATTCGCCTTCCGGGGCTTTCAATACCGCTTTGGTTTTGGTGCGGAAATCGCCTTCGGGAATATTATCGATCAATTGCTCAATGATGTGAATCGATTGTTTCATCTCTTCGAGACGCACCAAATAACGCGTCCAGCTATCGCAACCATCGGCAACCACTTCTTTAAAATCTAGTTTTTCGTAGCCATCATAAGGGTGCAACTTACGAACGTCGCATGAGATACCCGAAGCACGCGCCACAGGCCCCGTAACACCTAACGAGATGGCTTGCTCTTTCGTGAGGATACCAACCCCTTTCATCCGTTTCTGGAAAATAAAGTTCCCATTAACCAATGCTTCGTATTCAGGTAGAAAGTTTTTCAAATTTCTCAGAATCTCTTTCACTTGAGGAATGAAATCAGGCAATATATCCATCATCACACCACCCGGTAATATATAATTGGTAGTCAAACGATTACCTGTATTTGCCTCGAAAACATCCATAATGGTTTCACGATCGCGGAATGCCATAAAGAACGGCGTTACCGCACCTACGTCCATCGTACAAGATCCCCACCATAATTCGTGAGAAGCCAAACGTTGTAATTCGCACATCAAAATGCGAATAGCTTGTGCACGAGCAGGAACCTCAATGCCGCACGCTTTTTCTACCACAAGAGCACATGCTTGGTTATTCATGAAAGAGGACAAATAATCCATTCGGCTAGTGAGGTAAATCGACTGTTTGTAGCTCAAGAACTCAGTCATTTTCTCAATTCCGCGGTGGATATATCCAATTATGGGAACAATATCTTTGATAATTTCACCATCAAGAGTGGTTTGGAAACGCAAAACCCCGTGTGTAGAAGGGTGCTGGGGGCCGATATTGACTACAAACTCATCCGTTTTTTCAACGTCTGCTGCAAAATTTATAATTGGTTCCATACGCTTATTTAAGAGTTTGTTCAATATCAGGGTATTCGTAGCCTTTACGAAGCGGATAGCCCGGCCATTCGTCGCCAAGAATCATTCGACGTAAGTTTGGATGTCCATCAAAAGTAACTCCAAAAAGGTCGAAAATTTCATTTTCGTAAAATTCTGCAGCTTCCAACAATGAATAGACAGAATCAATTTTCGGTAATTCAGGGAGTTCCGGTTTGTCCAACATCACTTTCAAAACCATATCGTGGCGATAGGTAGTCGAAGTAAGGTGGTAAACGATTTCGAATTGTTCGATTCTGTCAACAGCTGTTTCACAAAAAAGAAAATCCATTTTGGTTTCGGGTGCATTTTTCAGCTTTCCTACCACCTCCAATAAATTTTCTTTAGCAACCACGATCAAAGGAAAGTCGAACGTGTCGCCAATCGTAGCTGTTGGAAAAGTTTCCGTCAAATATGCTTTTAGTTCTTCTCGATTCATAATGGGTTCGATTAGATAATTTTATGTTGTGGTTCGGCAGCATGTGTTGGATTCTCAATCACATACGCTTTTGTTAGCATAATCTTCTTTTGCAACGCCATTAAGCCATGAAGAAGAGATTCGGGACGAGGAGGACATCCGGGAATATAGACATCGACAGGTATAATTTTGTCAATTCCGTTCAGCACAGAATACGAGTGCATCACAAACGGACCGCCAGCAATGGTACAGGCTCCCATAGCAATCACATAGCGTGGTTCTGGCATTTGATCGTAAAGACGTTTCAATACTGGTGCCATTTTGTAAGTGATAGTTCCACTTACTAAAATGAGATCACATTGACGTGGAGAAGCACGCATTACCTCAAATCCGAAGCGCGACCAGTCGTGTTTAGCAGATACGGTGCTCATCATTTCGATAGCACAGCAGCTTGTACCGAAAGAGAGGGGCCAAAGGGAGTTACTTCTCCCCCAGTTGGCAAGTGCATCAACCGAAGAAACAATAAAACTACTGTTCCCAAATTCATTTTCATATACTTCACCGGGAAAATCGGGAAGAAATTTCTTCTTTACATCCATGACAATGCTTTCTTTTTAAATGCATACAAAAGCCCCATAAACAGGAACAATGAAAAGAGGATAATTTCGACGAACGCAAACATTCCCATTTCCTTTACGACAGTTGCCCAAGGAAATAAAAAAACGATTTCGACATCAAATACCAAATAGACCAGCGAAAAGAGATAATAGCCTACATTGAACTGAACCCAAGTTACACCCTCTGTCGGAATACCACACTCATAAGGTTCTCCTTTTTGAGGATTCCACGAGTGCATTCCAAATCCTTTACCGATACCGATTGCAATCAAAGCAAAACCAATTCCAGTCAGTAACATAGTTAAAATTGAAGCAATTCCCATATACGAAGTTTATATATAAATAGGTTAACGACTCAAAAAATTGAAAGTTTACGGAGAAAATTTGTAGCATTTATTCCTCCGAAATAAAATGATGCGCAAAATTAAGTCAAATTAATCAAATGCAGCACAAAATATTCCATTTATTTTCCATTTTTGCTAAGTAGAGATAGCAATTTATAGGTTAAAAAATCAGCATGCGCATGTATTAACAATGTTAAATATACACTAACTTATTGAATAACAAAAACTTATAAAACAATACTTGTTAAACCATAGGATTTATATAAAGTAAAAAAAAGTTCACGACGTTAGCAATTTTTATAGATGGTAAATTCAAATACATCTCCTTCAATATAGAAAAATAAATATATGAGATAATTGAATGGAAAACTTCACAATTCAACTTACTAATACCCTCTAAAATTTACAAGAAATAATTAACCTTAGCTTATAAGTGTCTATCAAAAACAAAAGAGCCCATTTCATAAAGAAATGGGCTCTTAATATAAGACTCAATTTTTAATTTTTATCCCAGAATACTTTGGTTGTGATTAAATCACCACCAATCAAAGTAGCAGCTGCTTTATATTCAGCAGCATTCAACGTCTGTTCGTTAACAGGGAATGTAAATCTAACTGGAATATCAGAATACTTTGTAGCTTGTTCAGGCAAATTCAGAACAGGGAAGTCAAGTCTTCTCCAGTTATTGTATGCCTCATAACCTCTAGTGTAATTGGCAATCCATGATTGTTCACCAATTTTCTGTTTCCATGTACCTACAGCAGTAGTATATGCTACTTCTGGTTTAGCTAAATAAGCTGCCGCTCCACTAACACCCCAAGCATCAAAGGATGCAGTTACTCCTTTATTGTACCAAGATTCAGCTGTTCCACCTACAGAGTAACCTCTTTCAGCTGCTTCAGCTAGATAGAAGCAAAGCTCAGTATATGACATCATAATACCTGGGAAATTAGGAGCTTCAATGGTAGAAGAAAGATGTGATGTTTGAGAATAAGAATTAGGAAATCCGTATTGTCCACCCACATAAGCTAATTTTTCAACACCAGAAACAGATGAAGTATCCATTTTATCTCTAAAGTAAGCATCCATACGAGGGTCACCTAGTTTAGCCATTGCGTCAACAATTGTATTTGCTGGTACAAAATCGTGACGACCAGAAGCAACTAAATCAGCATACAATTGATTGTAATTAGGCGATGATGTTAAATAAGCCATCATACAATCATCGTCATTAGACGCAAATGCTTTAGAATAAGCTGATTCAACGGCTGTTTTTGCAGTTGCATTATCAGCATCAGCTAAAGTGATAGCCATTCTCACTTTCATTGTATTTGCAAATTTGACCCATGCAGCTACATCTCCATGATAATACAAATCAGCGCTTCCATAACCAGCCTCATTTGCATCTAGTTTAGAAATGGCACTATTTAATCTTGCCATCAAGTCAGTGTAAATTACCGAACCTGCATCATATTTAGGATATACATTTTCTGCATCAAGAGCTTTAGTATAAGGAATTGCTCCAAATACATCCACTAAATGTGCATAACAATATACATTCATAAGCTCATTGATAGCGAGTTTATTTTTCTTCTCTTTCGCATTCATTTTTGCATCTGCTTGAATCAACATTGATGATTCATCCAAATCTTTCAAAATGCGTAGATACATTCTAAAATAGATTGTTGAAGAAATATTACGAGTAACCAAATCATAATTAGCTTCATCAATATAGGTTGTTTCTGTCCAATATTGAGCCATCAATTTGAATACATTGATATTGACACTCGTATTACTTGTATAATCTGCCAACTCTTTCTGAGCATTAGAGAACAAGGCTTCTCCTGGTACATTCGCTGGATGTTTTTTATCCGTGTTAAAATCCTCAAATTGATCTGTACACCCAGTTACAGCAACAAGGAAGATTGAAATTATAAAAATTATCTTTTTCATACTTCTCACATTTTAAAATTGTAAATTTAAAGTAACACCAAAATTACGAGTAGCTGGCATTACACCAGATTGCCATCCTTGAATGTTACCAGAACCTTGACTTGCTTCTGGATCTGCATAAGGTAAGTTCTTTGAAATAATCCAAAGATTAGATCCTACTAAGCTAACTGAAGCACCGGCCAAAGAAAGTTTAGAAGCCAATGTTTTTGGCAAATCGTAGCTCAAAGCAACTTCACGTAATTTGATGTAAGATGCATCATATACATAACGTGCGTTTGGATCTACAGCCCAACCTTGTGCACCATAGGTTTCTTCACTTACTCTAGTTGTATTAGGAGTACCATCGGCTTTCACACCTGGATTCAACGTTCCCCCACTAGTTGGTGCATAACCTGAAGCAATTTTCAAAGCTGTAGTTGCAGCAGATGGATTGTTATAAACGATTGCGTTACGTTTTGGATTACCTAAGTCATTTAAACCAGCGGTTTCAGCGTACAAACCTGTACCCATTCCATACCACAAGTCTAACGAGAAGATGTCACCCCCTTTTTGCATATCAACTAAGAAACTAAATGTAAAGTTTTTGTATCTGAATGCATTCGTAATACCACCTGTCCAATCAGGATTAATATTACCAATTGTTACATCATTGGTAGTAGTCTTTAAATAACGACCTGAAGTTGCACTTACCAATTTACCACCATTTGCATGATATTGGAAATCAGAGCCTTTGATTGTTCCATAAGGTTCGCCAACAGTTGCATTGATCGTAACACCACCTTGTAATGATCCAATTACTAAGTTTTTAACCTCATTACCAGCTGCATCTGTATAAAGAGAAACTACTTTATTTTTATTCTGTGCCCAGTTTACATTTACATCCCAACTAAAATCTTTCGTTTTAACAGGAACTGCTTTAAACTGAAGCTCAACACCTGAGTTTTGAATTTCTCCAGCATTTACCCATTTTGAAGAGTAACCTGTAGCATACGAGATTGAAACTGGCATCAATTGATCTTTGGTGTTATTTTTATACACAGAAAGATCAAAACCTAAACGACTATTCATGAAGTTCATCTCTAAACCTGCTTCTAAAGCTGTTTGACGCTCAGATTTTAGTTCTGCGTTCAATTTGGTATTTGGCACAGTCACTAGAGTAGTTCCAGAGAAAGGTGCATTTGCAATATAAGTATCCTTTACACTCAACGCAGGAGCATCACCTCCAACTTGCGCATAATTCAATCTAATTTTACCAAGCGACATCCAATCTTGCTCAACTAATTTAGAGAAAATAAAACTTGTTGTAGCAGATGGATAAAAATAGGCGTTATTAGCTTTCGGCAAAGACGATGATTGGTCTCTACGTAAAGTACCATCTAAATATAACATGTCTTTATAACCAAGAGTTAAACTACCAAAGTATCCGTTTACACCCTTTTTCCAAGCCGATTCTTCTGGAGGAAGCATAGGGTCAACACTATTGCTCAATGCATAAACTTTTGGTACTGCTAAACCACCATTGGTTGACATGTATGCAGCATCCGACGATGTTCTTCTAATATTGGTTCCTAATAAAGCAGAAACATCAAGATCTTCACTCATTTTTTTATGGTAGTTCAACATAAAGTCTAAATTACTTTCAGTAAATGCTCTTGTATAACGAGAGTATCCAGAACCAACTTCATTACGACCTACACCAAATTCACCTGATCCAGAACCAACTGCTTTTTGTTCTTCTTGCAATTGATTGTAGGTATCAATAGAATAACGAGCCATTGCTTTCAAATCACTAGTAATAGTCCAATCTAATTGAGTTGAACCAATTAAGCGAGCACGACCATCTTTTTCAAAATTTTCGTAACGTACCCAGTATGGATTGTCCCAATATGCAGGTGCTGTATTATCTGGAGCGGCAGGGTTCCAAGATATATTCTTACCTGTTTGCTCATACAATGATTTTTGCAATCCCATATCCACATTAACTTGATACCACTGACGGAAACTAGACATAATATTGTCAGAGTAACCAGTCGATGGGCGACCTTTACCAGCTGTATTCAAATAGTTGACAGAAGTAGTAGATTTCAAATTTTTGGTCAACATATGTGATCCATTGAATAAAATATTATTCTTGGTCAATTGGCTATTAGGCATAACACCTTTTTGATCAAAATTTGTGTAAGAAACACGGTAGGTAGTTTTTTCGTCACCACCAGAAATTTCAATGTTATTAGAAGTACTAATGCCTGTTTCGAAGAATGAAATAGGTTGATTTGCACCTGCTACCCAAGGAGTCGCTTTGTGATAGTTCGGTGATTCAGGATATAATGCATCCCATTGATACACCATTACACTTGGATCAAATTTTTGTCCACGTGAAGCATCTTCATAATAAGGAACAGTATAATCTGTTGTTCCATCACCATTTACATCAGCATAATATTCAAAACCAGGATAGATACTTCCATCACCACCACCGCTATAGTATGCTTTACCATAACCAGCACCAGCTTCATTTTGATATTTTGGGAACGTGCTTTCATCTACTTTGCTAAAAGTATAATTTGTACTCAATTTCACTTTTGGCATTTTTGAAGAAGATGCTTTACCTTTTTTGGTTGTAATCAAAACAACACCACTTACAGCACGTGATCCGTATAGAGCAGTTGCAGCAGCACCTTTCAAAACAGATACAGACTCAATGTCATTTGGATTAATATCCGAAGCGGAGTTACCGTAGTCATAACCATTTCGACCAGTTGTCTGCCCAGAGTTATTAAAGTTTGAATTATCAACTGGGATACCATCTACAACGAATAACGCCTGATTATTTCCAGTCAATGAGCTAGCACCACGAATAATGACATTGGTAGAACCACCAAAGTTTGTATTATTCTTAATGTTAATACCAGCTACTTTACCAGAAAGTGAAGTAACGAAGTTATTCGACTTAACTTGATTAACAGCATCTCCACTAACTTCTTGAACTGCATAACCCAATGATTTCTTTTCACGGGTAATACCCAAAGCTGTTACAACAACTTCACTCAAAGCTTGAGATGATGCTTTTAACACTACTCGGAGAGAAGGTTTGACTGCCAATTCCTGACCGTCCATACCTACATACGACACAACTAGTGTTTTACCACTAGCAGGTACACTTAAACTAAACTGTCCATCTAAATTAGTAACAGTTCCAATTGTTGTACCTTTTACTACTACGGATGCACCAATAATTGGCTGCCCATCTTCTGCTGAAAGTACAACACCGTTGACCTTAGATTGTGCAGAAGCAAGCCCTATGCTCATAAAGAAACATAGTAAGACAAATGTCCATTTTTTCATAAAACTTCTCTTAATGATTAAACTAATATTAACTATCTCTTCGCAAAAATAATAATAAAAGCGTATCACGCAACATCTTTTGAAGCAAAATCTTTCATAATTGACATTTCGATTCAACTTTAACGAATATTAATATAAAAATTCAGCAATACGGTATGTATTTAATCTATTTTTCAATAAAAAACATTCAAAATGACACAATTGCTTAAAATTCAGAGAATATCTTTGATTTCTAAAAGGGAGTTAACAACGTAATTAGGCTGAAAATCTAGCTCTATCTCCTGATTATTAGCAAAGTAGATTTGATCTATTTTAAGATTATACGCTCCTGCAATATCTGTTTCCGGATTATCTCCGATCATAATACTTTCATTTTTGCGAGAATTAGTAGATTTAAGGGCATAATGATAAATGTCGGGATGTGGTTTATTGGCGCCTGCATCTTCCGAAACAATTACCTTTTCAAAATAGGGTGACAAGCCTGAATTATCTATTTTCTTAAATTGTACTTCTCTAAATCCATTTGACAAAATAAAAAGTCTGTATTTAGGAGACAAATAATCAAGTAATTCAATAGCATTCTTGACAAGCTTTGTTTTAGTGGCTGTTCCCATTAAAAAATCATATCCTAAATTTCTTGCCAAATCTTCATCCTTCACACCTACTTGCAGAAGTGGAAATAAGAATCGCTCTTTTGTTAATTCTTGTTTTGTTATTTTACCAAAGTGGTAGAGATTCCATAACTCAAGATTTTTTTTGGAATATATTTTGTAATAAAATTCAAAACTGGGGAACCACTGAGCTAGTTTATACTTCTCATAGACTTCAGACATACTTTCTTTTGAATTAGCACGGGTGTCCCAGAGCGTATCATCAAGGTCAATGAAAATGCTTTTGTACTTCATTTAAGTAAATATTAAAAATTAATTGCCTCTAAAAAAGAGACCGTCTCAACAATCGGTTGAAACGGTCTCTATATAATAATGTGTATTACTCATTTTAATCGACCTGAATAACCAAATATCTAGAAATGCTCCAGAAAGATTTATAATCAGAAATCTTAAGGGTTAGCATACCAGCGTTGTCTTTTTCAAGTGAATAACTTCCCACTGGATGTGTTGTCAAGAATTTTGCTTTTTTCGAGAATAATTCAATTGACTTGGTATTCCGAACATCAATTGCAATAAAATATTCTTTGTTAAAGTCTTTTTTCAACACATCAGCCGATTTGAAAAGACCTCCACCTGTTATTACACTTTGTTTTTTGAGTTCAGCTTTTGTGCCAAACACATACCACGCTGTGTTCAATGATTTATCTTGCGCAGCTAATTCATCTTTTTGCTTTTGAGACTCAGCACTTAGATTACTTACTTCGCCTGACAAACTTTCTGTTTTAGCAACCAATTCTCCAATTTTCACATCTTTATCAAGTAATTGTGCTTGCAAATCAGCCACCAACTTGGTTTTTGCATCTAATTCACCCATCAATCTTTCGATAGTAGCTTTTAGTTGAGTAGATTGTGCTTTCGTATTGGCTTTTAATTTAGCTAACTCAGCTTTGTTCTTTTGTAATGTTTCAGCAATTGTAGCCATATCACTTGCAATCTGTTCGCGAGTAGTGGGTGTCAATTCTTTGCCTTGAGAAGCCTCAACTTTCAAATAATTTTCAGCATCTTTCATTTTGGCAAGTCCATCTTGAACTTCGTTAATCAAAGCAAGTGCATTGTCAAATTCTTGAACGGTTTTCTCATGCGTTAATTTCAGCGAGTCATTTTGCGAAGCTAAATCCTTGTAAACTCCAGAACTTTTTCCGCAGGATACTACCATTAAAGTTAATGCTAGTAGTGGTAACAAAATCTTTTTCATTTCAATAGTTTTTAAATTAGTATTCAGTTTGTGTTTGTGATTATTCTTTGTATTTATTCTTTTTATATGCAACAGGATTTTCACTATTCTTATCTTCCTCCGCCATCGTGTTATTGCCAGCCAATACCACAACAAATTCTCCCTTTGGTTCCTTTTGCGTAAAGTGCGCAATCACTTCAACCAATGTTCCTCGCACAGTTTCTTCGAACATTTTTGAGATTTCTCTCGAAACAGAAACCTGACGTTGATCACCCATATATTCAATTAATTGCTGCAATGTCTTCACAATTCTATAGGGCGATTCATAAAAAACAATCGTGCGTGACTCTTGCGCCAACTCTTTCAACCGTGTACTTCTTCCTTTTTTTGGAGGAAGAAAGCCCTCGAAACAAAATCTATCATTCGGTAATCCAGAGGTTACTATCGCAGGAACAAGAGCAGTAGCACCAGGCAAACATTCGACATCAATGCCTGCTTTCACACATTCTCGAACAATTAAAAATCCTGGATCTGAAATAGCAGGAGTACCAGCATCTGAAACCAATGCAATGTTTTCGCCAGCTTTGATTCTAGAAATAATTTGTTCGACCGATTTGTGTTCGTTGAATTTATGATGTGATATTAATTTTGCTGAAATCTCGTAATGTCTTAATAGTTTTCCAGTGGTGCGTGTATCTTCAGCCAATACAATATCGGCCTCTTTCAACAAACGCAATGCACGGAGAGTTATATCTTCTAAATTGCCAATTGGCGTTGGGATAACAATTAATTTTGCCATTTACTTTTTGTACAATCGAATCTCTCAATATCTTTTTTCAACAATCTCAATAAAATCAACTACCGACTGTGATTCTAAATCCCATTGGAGATCATTTTTAATATAAGTAAGAATCGCCTCCATATTCGTCTCATTCTGAAAAAAATTCAAAACTCTATTCATTTCCTGCGCACTACCTCCAAACAACTCTTTTTGGAAACGAAATTTATCGTTTATCGAGAATGCTTGAGACAAATCAACAGACAAGCGTTTTGCAATTACATCTCCAACTTTCTTCGAAACGAGAACACGAACCTCCGTTTGAATAATAGTTGGATTCTTTTGATCTTCAATCCTTACATCTGCTTCGGCTCTTTCAATCAGATATAAATCGATATGATTTATCAAATCAACAGCCTTACTTTTCAGGTCAATTAATTTAGAATCGAATTCTTCTAAATTCTTTAAATCACTTGATAATTTATTAAAATCCTTTAAATCGTCTGATATAATAGTGAAAATGGATTGGATTGACTCATTCATCTTTATAAAATGTACTCTAAGCTTTGCAAAATTAACTTTTATAATAAGAAAACCAACAATTTATTGAGTTTTATTGCTCAATCGATAGTTTTGTGACGAGTAATATATATCATAATAGAAAGTTGATTAGAAATCAAGAAGGAGTTTTTCAGTCGCCTTTTTCACTTCAGAAGGAGAGCAGGTGAAAGCATTTGTAATTATACAAAACAAATATGATCTATTATTCTTATTCATTTTTCCACAATAACTCAAAACACCTTCGAAACTGCCACTTTTAGCATATACTTTTCCACTTAAAGATGTATTGGCAAGGAAAGACTTCAAGGTACCATCATTGCCAGCAATGGCTAAAGACGATATAAATAGATCTTTATTCTGACTTTTAGTAGCCATGTAATTTAGCAGTCGAACAAAAAAAGCAGAATTCACGCGATTGGCAGGTGAAAGTCCACTACCATCGTACATCAAAAAATCAGTACTGAGGCCATGATCACTCCAAAACTTCCTAATACTTGCGATGCCAGCAGGTAACGATGCATCGTTACTCGCCTTCGAAGCAATCAATCGCAACAATGCTTCAGCATAAAAATTGTAACTCTTTTTATTTGTTATCTGTACTATGTGTGACAATTTATCGGACTTAAAAGTGAGTAACTTCGTAAGTTTTGAATCCTGACTCTCTTTTAATTTTGCTTTTATGGTGTTTGTTTCTGGTTTTTGTTTCACTTGTATCCCATTTCTCTGAAGAAAAGATGATAATTGACTCACAAAGAAAAATGCTGGATCAGGAACATCCCCTTTTATCGTAAAAGTAGCTCGATTCGAAGGAACTGTTCCATAAAGATAACGTTGATATTGGAAAGGCATTCCGTAAATGTAGGCACTATCCTTGTCATTGGCTTTCGAAACCAGATGATTCTCAAATTTCAAGCCTTCAATAGATGGTTCCAAGTCTGTGATTTGAGGAGTAGAACCCGCGCCACCAGTCCGAAAAGACAACCGATAACTATTGTCGGCATAATTTAGGGCTGAAACACCAGCAGCATAATAATTACCCATATCTTCCCATGTTGTTTTGGGTGGTATCAATTGATTGTTATATGCACTTTCATCACCCACTATTTTGCCAAAAATCTGGCGAATTTCCCTCTTTCTCAATGCAGACAAAATAGTATCAAAAAGCGCAGAGGGTTGCTGACTATATTGTGAACCAATGGTTGGGTCACCATGACCTATAACGTACAAATCTCCATCTAACAAACCATCTGTTATTTTCCCAGAATAGGCCACTTCTGTTTCGAACTGAAAATCGGGGCCAAACATTTCGAGAGCCGTCGCCGTAGTGATAAGCTTCAGAGTAGATGCCGGAGCCAAATTTTGATTTGGGAAATATGACGCAATCACTTTACCAGAAGTCGCATCAACAAAAGCAACCGATAATCCTGCATTTTTGAAAATAGGTGACTTGACGAAACTATTCAGAGCCTGATTGGTTTGACAAATCAATAATTCTGGAAGCAAAAAAAGTAGTAGAAAAAGAGAGAAATATTTTCGCATTAGTTTTCTTATCGGTTTGTTGTACATAACTTCACAAAATTATTACTTTTGCCAATATATGCTCCATACTTTCAAGATTTGTTTAATATTAATCCGTAAATCAATATAAAATCATGCTATTTTCAGAAGACACTCACAACGAACACTTGCGCCGAGGAGGCATTGAAGTTATTTGCGGATCTATGTTTTCGGGTAAAACTGAAGAACTCATACGCCGTCTCAAGCGCGCAAATTATGCTCGTCAAAATGTGGAGATCTTCAAACCAGCTATTGATACTCGCTATTCAATTACAGAAGTAGTTTCTCATGACAACCACTCCATACCATCCACTCCAGTCGAAAATTCGGCTAGTATCGTGCTATTATCTGGAGATGTAGATGTAGTGGGAATCGACGAAGCTCAATTCTTTGATGAAGGTTTGGTAAATGTATGCAATCAACTAGCAAATCAAGGCATTCGTGTGATTGTGGCGGGATTGGATATGGACTTTAGAGGAGAGCCGTTTGGACCGATACCTGCCCTTTGTGCCATTGCCGATGATGTGCAGAAGGTTCACGCAGTATGTGTGAGCTGTGGACGGACAGCAAGCTATTCGCATCGTACGGTAAAAGACGAAAACCGTGTATTTTTGGGTGAAAAAAATGAATACCAGCCTCTTTGTCGGATTTGCTACAATAACTCAATTCAAAAAACATGAATACTGAACGTAAACCATTCACATTCGACCGTGTAGCGCGGATATTTTTTACGCTGCTAATTGTATGGGGAATTATCTTTATTGCAACCAAAATAAAAGATGCACTTCTTCCTTTCTTAATTTCGTGGCTGATTGCCTACATGCTCAATCCGATGGTCGGTTTTTTTCAATACAAATTGCACATTCGAAATCGACTCATCTCCATTTTAGCCACCTTACTTACTGCTTTTATTTTAATTGGCGGTATTGTGTGGGCGTTGATTCCAACTCTTTCAAACGAATTTGACAGATTACAAATTCTTATCAATTATTATCAAGCAAATGGTGGATTCATCAATTTAATCCCATCAGAATGGTCATCTTATTTTCAGCAAAATATTAATCCAGACAAAATGATATCTTCGTTTACTAGCGAAGATATAGGCAATTTAATAAAACAAATTGCTCCAAATATGTGGATGCTACTGACAAATTCATTTTCATTGGTGGTGGGATTTTTTGCTTCAGCTATCATTCTGCTTTATCTAGTCTTTATTTTACTAGATTTCGATCGCATAACAAATGGATTTATCTCACTTTTTCCAGAAAAATATCAAACTATTGCTGACCAGTTACTAAAAGACATCAGTGATAGCATGAATCGCTACTTCAGAGGACAAGCATTGGTAGCATTTCTAGTGGGAGTGCTTTGCTCCATTGGATTTAGTATCATCAGCTTACCAATGGGTATTTTCTTGGGAATGCTAATCGGAGCACTAAATATGGTTCCCTATATGCAAATCATAGGATTAGTCCCGATGGCACTTCTAAGCTTACTAAAATCGGCAGAAACTGGAAATAGCTTTTGGGCGATATTTGGAATGGCGATTGGAGTTCTAGCTATAGTACAAATCATACAAGACACGTTGTTGGTTCCCAAAATAATGGGGAAAGTGACGGGACTTAATCCTGCAATCATTCTTCTTTCCCTCTCCATTTGGGGTAGTTTGATGGGAATCATGGGACTAATTATTGGATTGCCTTTAACCACTTTGTGTCTCAGCTATTACAAAAGATATATTTTGAGAGAATTTGATATAAAAAACTCAACGTCTTCAATCGCTGAAAATGAATTAGATAGCAGCAAAGCCCCATCTAATAAGGAATAAAATTCAGAAAACATTTGGCATTTTCATATTAAAGGCTTACTTTTGCAACGCTTTTGAAAAACAAAGCGGACGATTCGCTAGCTCAGCTGGTAGAGCACAACACTTTTAATGTTGGGGTCCTGGGTTCGAGCCCCAGGCGGATCACAAAAGAAAAGAGGCTATCTCAAATGAGACAGCCTCTTTTTCTATATAATGAAATTTGATTATTGTTCAAAGTTGAAAAGCAATGTAGAAAGGTAACGTTCACCCGTGTCGCAAAGAACGGTTACGATTTTTTTACCTTTGTTTTCAGGGCGCTCAGCCAACTGACGTGCCGCAAAAACATTCGCTCCAGCTGAGATACCAACCAAAACACCTTCGACTTTCGCCAATTCGCGACCTGTTTCAAGAGCATCATCGTTTTTCACCAAAATGATTTCGTCATAAATTTTTGTATTAAGAATACCTGGGACGAAACCAGCTCCAATACCTTGAATCTTGTGAGGACCAGGATTTCCACCTGAAAGAACAGGCGAATCTGCAGGCTCAACTGCTACAATCTTGATGTTTGGATTTTTTGCTTTCAATACTTCACCAACCCCAGTGATAGTTCCACCAGTACCAATACCCGCAACGAAAATATCAACTTCTCCATCCGTATCGTTCCAAATTTCCAATGCTGTGGTTTGTCTGTGGATTTCAGGGTTTGCAGGATTTTGAAATTGCTGCAAAATCACGGCTCCGGGAATCGTTTCAGCAACCTCAGAAGCACGACGAATAGCACCCTTCATACCTTCAGCGCCTGGAGTCAAGACCAATTCAGCGCCCAATGCCTTTAATAAATTTCGACGTTCAACACTCATAGTCTCAGGCATTGTCAAGATGATTTTGTATCCTTTAGCTGCTGCAACAAATGCCAATGCAATACCAGTGTTACCGCTTGTTGGCTCTACAATCACCGATCCTGGTTTTAAGATTCCTTTTGCCTCAGCATCAGCGATCATTGCATTACCAATACGATCTTTGACACTACCTGCTGGATTGAAAAATTCACATTTACCAATAACAGTAGCGTCAAGATTATGAGCTTTGTTGTAATTCGAAAGTTCGAGCAATGGCGTTTTTCCAATTAACTCGGTTAGATTTTTTGCAATTTTAGACATAATATTTAAGTATTATAATGTGTAACGGTTTGATAATGCAAAGTAACAGCAAAAAACAGGGGTTTGAAATACCGAAAATTAGGTATTTACGCTACCGGATTATCGCTATTTTCACTTAATCCTATCATTATCAGCGAGAAATATACATAAAAAGCATGATAAAACCAAAAACGCAACTCTATACTAAATGTAAAACGATAACACTCATTCTGACAAAATGTTAGACAAACTGAGCATTTTTTAAAATTTTAAAGAAATATTTCCTTAATGATGCTTGCTCTATTTTTATTTTATGTAAAAAAATATCTTACCTTTGCAGCGGAATTAAGAAACGCTATTTTTAAGCCTAAATGCTTATATTTTTGAAGATTAATTCATACACACATCGTCGAAATCAATCATTTATTAAAATAAAATAAGATGAAAATTCAACAAATTATCGGACGTGAAGTACTTGATTCACGTGGAAATCCTACTGTAGAGGTAGATGTAGTGCTCGAATCGGGCGTTGTTGGTCGTGCTGCTGTGCCATCTGGTGCATCAACTGGCGAAAACGAAGCAATTGAACTTCGCGACGGCGACAAAAAACGTTATTTAGGTAAAGGCGTTTTGAAAGCTGTTGAAAACGTAAATAAAGTGATTTCTCCTGCATTGGTTGGAGTTAGCGCTTTGAGACAAACTGACATCGATGCATTGTTGCTTAAATTAGATGGCACTAAAACTAAATCTAACTTAGGTGCAAACGCATTATTGGGAGTTTCTTTGGCTGTTGCTAAAGCCGCTGCGGCTTACCTCGACATACCATTGTATCGTTACATCGGCGGAACAAACACTGTGGTTCTTCCAGTTCCGATGATGAACATCATCAACGGTGGATCTCACTCAGATGCTCCTATCGCATTCCAAGAGTTTATGATTCGTCCAGTAGGTGCTACTTCATTCCGCGAAGGTCTTCGTATGGGTGCTGAAGTATTCCACTCATTGAAAAAAGTATTGCACGATCGTAACCTTAGTACAGCAGTTGGTGACGAAGGTGGTTTCGCTCCAAAATTGGACGGTACAGAGGATGCTTTGAACAGCATTATCCTTGCTATCAAAAATGCAGGTTACAAACCAGGTCGCAAAGAAGATGGCGGTGACGTCTCTATCGCTTTGGACTGCGCTGCTTCTGAGTTCTACAAAAATGGCATCTACGACTATTCTAAATTCGAAGGCGCTACGGGTGCAAAACGCACTTCTGCTGAGCAAGTTGAATTCTTAGCTTCTTTAGTTGCGAACTTCCCTATCGATTCAATCGAAGACGGTATGAACGAAGGCGACTGGGACGGATGGGTAGCTTTGACAAAAGAATTAGGTGACAAATGTCAATTAGTAGGTGACGATTTATTCGTAACTAATGTTGAATATTTGAAAAAAGGAATCCAATTGGGTGCTGCTAACTCAATCCTGATCAAAGTAAACCAAATTGGTACTTTGACCGAAACTTTGGATGCAATCGAAATGGCTCACCGTGCTGGTTACACCTCTGTAACTTCTCACCGTTCTGGTGAAACTGAAGATTCAACTATTGCTGATATCGCGGTTGCTACCAACAGTGGTCAAATAAAGACTGGTTCTTTGAGCCGTTCTGACCGTATGGCTAAATACAACCAATTGCTTCGTATCGAAGAAGAATTAGGTGAAAGAGCTGTATATGGCTACCAAAAAGTGAAGTAATATACACATAGTATAAAAGAGAGAGCCGGCTGTAGAAATACAGTCGGCTCTCTTCGTTTAGATAGATAATTTAGTTAAAAAGAAAGTGTGATGTGACTTAATAAATATTTGTTCTTAGCATGGATTCTTGGAATTATTACATTCGTAATAGGTATCTTCCACGATTTGCGAGAGATTTTTATTTTTCAAAAGTTCAATAAATTGATCTTTAAATTCTAACCAATAATTTTTGGCATGGCAATCATGAACAGAACGTTCGCACAAATTACAATTATTGATACATTCTATAATTGTAATTTGCTCAAAAGCAGTATAAATGTCAAACATTGTTATACTTTCAGCCGAGCGAGTGAGAATATATCCACTTCCCCTTCCTTTTGAATTTGAGATCAATCCTTTGATTTTAAGAGCCGATATTATTGGATCAAGATACTTCAATGAAATATTTTGACTGGCCGCAATCTCCTTCTGTAGCAAGCCTTTAGGTTCAGTTGAGCTTGCTATCTCAATCATTGTTCTAAGTCCGTATCGTATCTTTGTATTGATATTCATTATTAAAGAAATATTTCAGCAAATATAGCTTAAATAATTCATTCGTTTTACATAAAATAGCTGATTCTCAAATATTTATATTTGTTCTAAACAATACTAATATCAAATTCATATTAAACTAATCAGAATGAGTATTTTTTGTTTTCACTGACAATTTATAAGTGACAAAAAAAGCCAATAACCATCAGGCTATTGACTTTTAAATTTATCAGTCATACGAAAAAAAAAATTAATTTAGCACCTCTTCTACCTCATTCAACTCCACATACCACAAAAAACCTTTCACTACAGTATGACCCATTCGAGAAATTAATGACATATAAGTCGACACCTGACGGTGATATTTCTGGAGTTTATTCTGACCGAATTTAAAATCAATTACATGCACTTCGCTTTCAAAAAAGACCACGCGATCTGGACGATAATGCACACCTTCCGGCAATAAAATTTCTGCCTCGTTAAGAACTTTGGTATCAGGCATAAACCATTTATCCACATTGGGTTGATCAATCCACTTTCTTAATTTGACAATAATTTCCGTCCCAATTTTTGAGGATATTTCTCCAAGATTTACAACCTCAGCAACAGAATTATCAATATCAGAAATGGATTGAATGCGGCTCAGTATTTCGTGCATGATTTTTCCATAAATCTGCTCATTAGTGTCGGTGAAATAATCGCTACCTCGAAGCTTTAATTGCAATCGACCATCAGGATTGATAGAGCGAATATTTACCGACTGCTCTTCCTTTGGTTTTTTTTCGAATGTAATCGGCGGCACCCAATCACATCCAGCTTCGTAAGTCTTACTTTCAAGCGAGAAATCAGCATTTAGATTTAGATATGATTTTCCTTCTTCATCCTTCAAATCTGAATGATTCACACATTCATATAGCAATCCACCCAACCTTTCTGTAGAATCATTTTTAGTTTTTGGGGCGAAGATAACCAACTCCTCTTTTGCTCTGGTGAATGTAACATACGCAAGATTCAAATTATCAACATACGCATGTAATTTCTCTTCTAAGTAATCAAAAACGAAAATTGATTCAGTCAAATCCTTACCATAAGGCACTGGTAACAAGGGTAAATCGTTAAATGGTTCTATTTCGGGGGTTACCCAAAGCATATTTCCAGATTTTTGATCCATTCCCCAATCACAGAATGGAACCAATACAGCCTTAAATCCTAATCCCTTTGATTTATGAATCGTCATTATGCGAATGGCATCTTGCGAATCAGGCATCGAAACTCTTTTGGAAGCACCAACCTCTTCCCACCAATCAAGAAAAGCTATCAAATCAGGCGACTTTCGGGTGCTAAATTCCAATACAACATCTTGAAATGATTGAAGGTAGAGATTATCGGTCACAGTAGGATATTCAATAAATTGCGCAATAATCCGTTCACACATTTCATACAGAGGCAATCGACTGATGACCTCAAGTTCTTTCAATTTATTTTTTGGAAATTGAGCTAAAACATCATTACTATGTTGAAAAAAAAGACTTACTGCATCTTCCGTCGGTCTATTCAATACAGCATACTCAATCAAGGCCAATCTTCTCAAGTTTAAGTCATCTGGACGACGAATATGCTTCAACAAAGCAACTATAAGTTTAATTGCCGACGCATTTTTTAGCATCAAAGCCTCATCTGAAATTACTGCAAATTTATGATCCAATAAGCAATCAGCCACCCTCGATCCTTCGTCCTTCGTCCTCACCAAAACGGCCATATCGCGCAAGGAATACCCTCTACTTAGCCATTGCTCAATTTCCTTTGGGATAAAGTCGAGAACATCTTCCATCCATTGTTTAGTTGCATCTGTCTCTACCCACTTTATTTTCACATGCCCCGTAATACCTTTTTTCTTTTCGGGCTGTGTTTGATAAACATCCCTGTAAGCACTTTTTATTTTTTCACTATAGCTAGAGAGAATTGGATTATCTTTTAAAGCAAGAGGAATACTATCAATAAATTTCATTCTTAACACTTCTGAAGCTGACGTGAAGAAAGCATTATTAAAACCGATGATAGCAGATCCACTTCTCCAATTTTCAGACAAAACTTCATCTTTCATTTGACTCAGAAATTCTCTTCCTAACTGATCTTCAAGCAATTTCCAATCAGAACTTCGCCAGCGATAAATACTTTGTTTCACGTCTCCCACTATCAAGTTTGACAACTTGTTTAACTCTGGGACTTTCTGGGAAAGACTCTCATGAATGAGCGGAGAAAAGTTTTGCCATTGCATCACAGATGTATCCTGAAATTCATCGATCATATAATGCTCTATTCTCACTCCAATTTTCTCATATATAAAAGGTGTATCACTACCATCAATCAGCTTATTGAGAAGATGGGTGGTGTCACTCAATAGCATCAAATTATTCTCGGCTACTAACTCTTTAATTTTCATATCAATATCACTAAGAATACCCAGTGCATAAATATTTTTACGAATTATAATAGCAGAATTATATATAGGGTATTCATCGAAAAGCACCAAAGCGCGCTTGACAAAATCATTCAATCCAGATGAATAAGCCGTTTTAATTGCAAAATCAAATTGTTTAGATTTGGCTGCGGCTTTCCACTGCTCTATATCATCCTCTAATTTACGAAAAGTGTTCGTGGGAATTTTCACCTCATTTTTCGCCCAAATGGCAAAATGTTTTAATGGAGAGTTAGTTCCTCCGGCAAAATCCTCTTCCGCAAACCCACATTTTTGAATAAAGGAAACGCCCTCTTTTCCAATTGAAGAAAGTTTGCTTTCAAAATCTACAACCACTCTATTAAGCTTTTGCTGATACTCTTTTAAAACCTCCTTATTCGCAAGTTTCTGATGAATATCACTGCTTAATCGTTTGTATTTTTCCTTAAACAATTCTTCACCTAAATCAACTACCTCTTTTTTGAAATTCCAGGATTTTCCATTTTCAATCTTATTTTCTGAAAATTTCAGCAACCAGTTAAGTACATCTCTATTCGCCGGTTCATCAAGAGTGAAGAGCATTTTATCCACCGCCTCAGACAGCACTCGCTTTGTATCAAGCTCTACATTGTATCCTCCTTGCAATCCGATTTCACGTGCAAAAGCACGCATCGTTTGTTGAAAAAAACGATCTATTGTACTGATATTAAATGACGAATAATCGTGGAGAATTTCTAGAAGAATTCGATGTGCTTTCAAGAAAACTTGCTCAGAAGTAAGAGAAAACTCCGACATTAATAAAAATAAATATCCTGAATCACCTTTTCTTGCCAACAAATCAAGTTCCTGGATGATTCGACTCTTCATCTCTTCCGTTGCTTTATTTGTAAATGTAACGGCAAGAATTCGACGAAAAGAATTAGATCCATTAAATAGCAATTTTAGGTATTCACCCGTCAATTGATATGTTTTACCTGATCCGGCAGAAGCACGATAGACCGTTAGCATAATTTATATAATTCGAGATTTTGCGTATCCCTCTTTTACAAGGATATCGAGTACTTTTTGACGAAAATCACCTTGAATTATAATTTCTCCATCTTTGGCCGATCCACCAACCCCACATTTCGTTTTCAATAGTTTTCCTAATTCTTTTAAATCATCATCCATTCCAACAAAGCCCGTGATGAGCGTCACGACTTTTCCTCCTCTATTTCGTTTATCAAAAGAGATTCTAAGCGATTGTTTATCTTTCGATTTGGTCTCTATTAATTCTTGTTCCTCCGATTCGTAATTAAAATCAGGGTTTGTGGAATAAACTACATTCAGCCTATCTTTCCAGTCACTATTCTTCATAAAGTTCTTTGATTTGTATTTTTACAAATATAGAAAAGATAACTGATACTTGGTAAAATCGGACTATTTTAAAGTTTATTACAATGCTATAGCACGTATCAAAACTCTAATACGAAATAATTGTTAACATTTCGCGAATCTCATTTTAAGTGATACCCTTTGCGAACATACACAATATGACACCATAAATACAACACCGGAATAAAACAAAAATTGGTAGAATAAAAAAAAGCCTACTACGTTATCACAACGTCTCGGCTTTTTCGGAATTTTTAAAACTGACTTTGATAAATCAAAGTTTCATTAAATTTCTTCCAGTTTAAACATTAAGAGATAGTATGTATTTTTATCTAATTCCGACTACTGCGGCATCAAATCATCTTTAAAATAAACCAAAGAAGCAGACCTCTTTTGATTACGGTACAAAGTTCGCACAAAAAATCGGATCTTCCAAATTACAAATTAAATATTTTTGCAAAAAGAGCTATAATTTCTGCTTTTTGTAAGTAATTCACACTATATACTTTCATTTTAGCACATATTTACACTATATCTGCATCAGTGTATCATATTGTAATAATCTATAATTTATACGAGATTTAACTTTAATTAAAATTTAAAACTGTATCATACATATACAAAAAACAATGTTTGAAAACCCTTTTTGAAACTCTTTCACACTGTATTTTTAATCATTATTCAATCTTACAACCACAACCATTTATTCGATGATTTTTCTTTAAGAAAGATTATCACCTCTTAAAATACAGGTAGATTATTGAAAAACAAATAGATACAATTAATACACCTCCAAAACAACTCGTTTTTCACTCAGACCCAGAAAAAGACATTGAATACAATTCCAATATTGATACTTCACAAACTCACTCAATAAATTTTCTCAGAATTGACAAGTCCATATCTATCATATATATTAAATGCCACAATATTTTGCATAGAAAATATCAACAATTCGAATGAAAATTTCACATTTGAGTAAATTTCAAATTCTTTAAACGACTTGATTATTATGCAACAACTTCGTAAGTATATCGATATAATTTCTACAAATTCATAATAAAAGAGACTAAATTGAAGAAATAATTAAAATTTTGAAAGTAAAAAAATACATTTAAGGCTAATTTTTAGGTTTATTATGCCGTATAAGCAAAAAATGTTTTGCAAAAAGATGCTATATTTGCAAGTTAAATAGCATTATATTTTTTATTATGGCTGAAATAAAACCTAAACCTATCAACAAGACTCCAGAACCAACATTAAGAAGGCTTCCGTGGTACTTGGCTTACCTAAAGATTATGCACACGAAGGAGACCTCTGTTGTTTCTTCAACGCAAATTGCAGGGGCAATAGGAATCGACGCGTCACAAGTAGCTAAAGATTTGTCTTATGTAGACATTTCGGGCAAAACTCGTGTAGGATACGAAGTTGATCAATTAATTGAGGTATTGGAGTTATTTCTAGGATTTAATAGAAAACACAAAGCTATTATTTTTGGTGCTGGTAGTCTTGGAAAAGCATTGATACTTGACTCTGGATTAAATAATTATGGCTTGGAGATTGTCGCAGGTTTCGATGTAAGAGCTGATTTGATAGGAACCACAATCAATGGAATTTCGATTTATCATCCCGACGAATGTGGCTCGCTTCGAGGAACACTTGATGCAGAAATTGGAATTCTAACGGTTCCACCTGACAAGGCACAAGAGGTTACAAATATCATGGTGGATGGCGGCTTAAAAGCTATATGGAATTTCACCCCTTTTAGAGTAAAAGTTCCAGAAAACATAGTCCTTCAAGACACTTCTCTTTTCTCACATCTTGCAGTCATCTTTAATAGCTTAAACCAAGCTGATTTATGAAGATAATTGGCGTTGGTTGGAATTATCCCGACCACAATAAAGAGATGAATCGAGCGTTATTACCAGAGCAACCGGTAATATTCTCAAAACCTGACACAGCACTTCTAAAAGATGGTAAGCCATTCTTTATTCCTGATTTTTCAAATCAGGTAGAATACGAAGCTGAGATTGTATTAAAAATCAATCGGTTAGGCAAAAATATTGCACCAAAATTTGCCCATCGATATTATAATGAAATAACAATAGGTATAGACTTCACAGCACGTGATTTGCAAAAAAAACAAAAAGAGAGTGGCGGTCCTTGGGAAATTTGTAAAGCATTTGATGGATCAGCTGCATTAGGGAAATTTATAACTATTGAGAATGCTGGAGAAATACAAAATATCAATTTCAAACTGGATATTAACGGTAATACAGTTCAAAGCGGAAATACATCAGAAATGATTTTCCAAGTAGATCAAATTATAGCATATATAAGTAAATTTTTTACACTCAAAATTGGTGATATTATTTTCACTGGCACACCCAGCGGGGTGGGTCCGGTTAAGATAAATGACCGTTTAGAGGGCTTTATCGGAGAGACAAAACTATTAGATTTTTACGTAAAATAACAAATTTCCTATGTCAAAAAGAGCTTCAATCATACTCATTAGCCTACTGATTTCAGCAGCCACCTTTGCTGCGTCAGGTTTATTTTCGTTTGCCGACAATTCTGTCTTAGCAAGCGGTAAATGGGTAAAAATAAAATTGGTAAATTCTGGAGTTTACAAGCTCACCTATTCAGATATCACCACGATGGGATTTAGTGATCCATCAAAAGTTAGAGTCTATGGATTTGGTGGTGCAATGCTTCCTGAGGCATTTAAATATCCAAAAAAAGATACCAAAACGGGAGGTGACATTCCAGAAGTTCCTGTTTATAAGGGAAGTAACTACATTCTATTTTGGGCACAAGGGGTTGTTTCATGGAAAAATTCGGGCTCCTATTTCAACCAAACAACCAATACATATTCGAGTTATGCATACTATTTTCTAACTGACAGCAAAGGTGCTCCTTCAGATATGACTTCGGTAGCATCTATAACTGACCCTGATATTTCACTTACCACTTATGATGATTATGATGTATATGAAAAAGATTTGGTAAATGTGGGTGCTACGGGAAGAGAATTTTATGGAGAGGACTTTTCGTTAACCAATACTCGTGTATTTACATTCAATATTCCTGGAGTAAACACCAACAAGCCATTGCATGTAACTACAGACTTTATTTCAAAATCTTCGGGAGGAACGACATACAAAGTCTCTGTTAACAATCAATTAATTATCAATTCAAATATGCCAGCTGCTTCTGCAGATCATTATGAAAATGCAAAAGCGTTGAACACATCTGGTGATTTTACAAATACAAGTTCAGCTGACAAATTTGACATTAAAATAGAGTATGGTAAGACCAACGATCTGAATTGTAGATTGAACTATATTCGATTAAACATGGAGCGCGATTTGAAACTATATAATTCATTTACTGCGTTCCGCTCACTCAACTCAAAAGGCGTAAAAACTCAATACACAATTCAAAATACAAACCCCAATGTAAAAGTATGGGACATCACTAATGGAAATTGTATTCAGATAGAACCCACTACCAGTGGCGCTCAACTTCAATTTGCAATTGCCTCTCCAGTTGACACTGCCCGTCAATTTGTAGCAGTAGATGTAAATGGAAGCTTCCCAAAGCCTGAATTCGTAGGTGTCGTTGAAAATCAAAATCTTCACGCATTACAGCAAACAGACATGGTGATTCTTTGTCCGCCGGATCTATTAAGTTCGGCAGAAAAGTTGGCTACACTTCACCGTGACCCATTAAAAGACAATTTGCGTGTTACGATTGTTCAACCTGAACAGGTTTACAACGAATTCTCTTCTGGCACTCCTGATGGAACCGCCTATAGATGGTTTATGAAAATGTTTTACGATAGAGCTCAATCAGCTAGCGACAAACCGAAATATCTGCTCTTATTTGGAGATGGGACTTTCGACAATAGATTACTTAGCTCTGAATGGAAGAACTCAGAACATGCAGATAAAATTCTGACATATGAATCTGTATCCTCGTTAGTTGAAACATCTGCCTATGTTTGCGATGATTATTTCGGATTTTTGGATGATAACGAAGGCGAAAATATAGTAGCTGATGGTCTAGACTTGGGTATTGGTCGTTTTCCTGTTCGTAATATCTACGAAGCAGATGCGGTTGTCAACAAAGTAATAGGTTATGCTAAAAATACACAACAAGGAACTTGGAAAAATAACCTCTGTTTTGTAGCTGATGATGGTGATGATAATGGTCACATGAGACAATCAGATCAATTGACCCAATATTTAGAAACCAACTACAAACAATTTGCTATTAACAAAATATTTCTTGATTCATACAAGAAATCGATTACGTCAACAGGAGGAACTTACCCTTCTGCAAAGAAAAAACTATTCGACTTATTGAATTCAGGAGTAATGGCTGTAAATTATACTGGCCACGGTAGTGTAAATTCATGGGCAGTAGAGCAAATAATGACAACAGCTGACATCAAATCACTCTATTTGAACCGACTACCATTATGGGTAACTGCTACTTGCGATTTTAGTCGTTTTGACGATTTCAACACCACTGCTGGAGAGGAAGTGCTTCTCAATCCAAAAGGAGGTGGTATTGGGCTTATCACAACAACCCGTGTAGTTTATTCTGCTCAAAATTTCAGATTAAATTCAGCATTGAACGAATTACTTTTGAAAAAGAACCCTGATGGAACACGTTTGCGTTTGGGAGATATTATTCGTCAAACAAAAATAGCTCTTGGAACTTCGGACCAAAATAAATTGAATTTCACTTTACTAGGTGACCCTGCATTAAAACTAGCTTATGCAGAATATAAAATGGAAATTACGGCAATCAACGGACAGCCTATCGATCAGAATACACCGACCCTTCCAGCGTTAAGCGAAGTCACTTTGGCAGGTCGTGTATTAACACCTGATGGCGTTTTTGATCCAACTTTCGTTGGTATTGTAAAGCCAACTGTCTATGACAGTGAAGAAGACGTAACAACATTAGACAATGATAAAACAGGCTCACCTTTTACCTATAAAGACAGAAACAAAATTCTCTTTACAGGAAAAGACTCCATTCGAAATGGTGAATTTACATTCAAATTTACGATTCCAAAAGACATGAGTTACTCATTCAAAAGTGGACGAGTAAATCTTTATGGTTCTGACAACAGAGGTAATGAGGCTCAAGGATATTATGAGAACTTTTTGCTAGGAGGTACCAATCCAAACGCAACTGCTGATTCTCAAGGGCCAACAATTAAAAAAATATTTCTCAATAGCGAAAGCTTCATCAGCGGCGATGTTGTGAACGAAACACCATTATTGGTAGTTGATTTGGAAGATCAAAACGGATTGAACGTATCGGGAACAGGAATTGGACACGATTTACTTTTAGTAATTGATAATAGTCCTTCTAAGACTTATGTATTGAATAATTCGTACGAAGCAAATAGTGGTAGCGCCACTGCCGGCAAGGTTTCGTATGTGATTCCAGAACTAACTGAAGGAAATCACACACTCTATTTCAGAGCTTGGGATATCCAAAACAACTCTTCGAGTCAAACCATTAATTGTACGGTCAAAAAAGGACATGCACCACGCATTTTCGATTTATACACCAAAAATATCGTGAAATTATCAAGTCCTGAAGTTGTCTTCTCATTAAGACACGACAGACCAAACACTAACATTAACGTGAAAGTGAGCGTTTATAATCTATCAGGCATAGAAGTCTGGTCGCATTCAGAAGCTGGACTATCTGATATGTTTCAAGCTTTCCCAGTTCGTTGGGATTTGAAAGGAACAAATGGATTAACTGTTACGCCAGGTGTGTATCTCTACAAAGCGACTATCTACACAGATAAAACGCAAGAGACCACTTTAACGAAGAAAATGATTATCATCAATTAATCGACCTATAAATCACAAAATCACACAGGCTGTTTTTCTTCTCTTTTTTGAGAACAGTTCAACATTAACAGAGAATTACAAATGAAAAGAAAATTATTATTAGCATTAACACTTGGGTTTGTTTCGATTGTATCTACTGCATATTCGCAAGAAGGTGATTTAACAGAGAAATCTTTACTCAATCCAATTGTAACTGGAGTACCATCATTAACAATCGCACCAGATGCTCGTGGCGGTGGCATGGGAGACATTGGTGCTGCTACGTCACCAGACGTGAATTCGCAATATTGGAATCCCGCAAAATATGCCTTTATGAAATCGGGTGTTGGAGTCTCTTTATCGTACACCCCATGGTTGCGCAAATTGGTTAACGACATCAGCTTATCTTATCTTTCGGGATATTATAAATTTGGCGAAGGCGATATGCAAGCGGTCAGTGCATCACTCCGATACTTTTCATTGGGGAGAATAGATATTACCGATGAAGGAGGGATCCCTCTTTATGATATTGCTCCTTACGAAATGTCTGTTGACTTTGGATATTCGAGAAAATTGTCTGAAAAATTCTCAGGATCGGTAGTTATGCGATTGATCTATTCTGATATGCAAGTAGAAGAATTATCTGCTGGAACAGCTTTTGCTGCGGACATTGCAGGATACTACACCACTCCTATCACGTTGGATAATGGCATCGAATCGACATTAAGTATAGGATTGAATGCATCGAATATTGGTACAAAAATTAGTTATGCCGATGGCACCTCTAATTTCATCCCGACAAACCTTCGTATTGGAGGTAGTTACAACTATCCCTTCGATTCTTACAACGCTGTATCATTCAATTTCGATGTAAACAAATATATGGTCCCCACCCGTCCGATGCAAAACGATGGTGAAGACGATGCCGATTTTCAACTAAGAATTGACGACTACAATAACATGTCGCCAATCAAAGGAATATTCTCGTCGTTTAGCGATGCACCAAACGGAATGAAAGAGGAACTTCAAGAAATTGGGTGGTCTGCTGGTGCTGAATATAACTACAACAACCAGTTTTTTGCACGTGGTGGCTATTTCTACGAACACCCCAACAAAGGGAACAGAAAATATTATTCATTGGGAGCAGGCTTCAAAATGAACGTGTTCAAATTGGATGTCTCGTACTTGATTTCGACAGCTCAATCAAATCCTTTGGATCAAACATTGCGCTTTTCACTCTCTTTTGATTTAGACGGATTGCGTTCACTCACAGCTAGATAATTTATCTATATATTCAATTCTTCTCCCCTTGCAATGGACGTTGTAAGGGGAGACTTGTATAGAACCAAATACTTATTAAAATGAAAATACGTGTAGGAATGGGATTTGATGTTCACCAATTAGTAGAAGGAAGAGAACTATGGTTGGGTGGAATTAAATTGGAGCACACACTCGGATTATTGGGTCACTCAGATGCCGATGTTTTACTACATGCCATTTGCGATGGCCTTCTTGGAGCAGCTAATCTACGCGATATTGGTTATCATTTCCCAGACACAGCAGGAGAATTCAAGAATATCGATAGTAAGATATTATTAAAGAAAACAGGAGAATTAATCAGAGAAAAAGGGTATGAAATTGGCAATATTGACTGCACAGTCTGCGCTGAACGTCCGAAATTAAAACCCTTTATTCCTCAAATGCAAGAAATCATTTCTACCATCTTAGATATGGATATTGATGACATTTCAATTAAGGCAACCACCACCGAAAAACTAGGATTTACGGGAAGAGAAGAAGGTATTTCAGCATACGCAACTGTTTTAATAACGAAATAGTCAGATTAAAAAAATTGCTTTTCAGTTACAATTATAAAAGCAAAAGCGAATGACTAATTTTTTGTTTCTGCTTAAAATTTGGACCAAACTATTTATCATTTTCTCATATTTAATTAATGTACTGCATGTCAATTATTCTTCTAAATTGAAAAATGCGCATAATTTAGTGTAGACTTAAACCAAAAAAGAGCTCAACCTAATCGGAGTCCATTAATGATGCGATAAATCATAAAACATTATAAATCAGAGAAGAAATCTCAATAAGTAAAGATCAACATTCCCATCTAATGGAATCTACTTCAACTGATTTCCTCCTCCAAGCCCACCATTTTTGCTCATTTATCACTATCTTTGCGGCTTCACAATCCAATCCTATTGAGTTATGACTCCTCTCAATCACTCCGACATTATCACTTCTACCGTCAAGCGACTATCTGAAGCTGAATCATATAAAAAACTTTGCCACCAACACCGCGAAGGTGAACCGCTTCCTTCGGGAGAGATTTTAGCTAAAATTATTGTTTTGGCGCGCTCCATTCTTTTCCCAGGTTTTTTTGGAAATTCGTCCATCAATTCACGCACGCTCAATTATCACATTGGCGTTAAAACAGAGAAACTCTTTGAATTGTTGACCGAACAAATTCTAGCGGGACTATGCTACGAATGCACTGCCGAAGAGAGTACTTACATCGAAACACATCGCGAAAATGCGAAAGCTATTTCTGCACAGTTTATCGAGAAATTGCCTACAATGCGTGAAATACTTGCGACAGATGTAGAGGCGGCTTTCGTTAGTGACCCTGCGGCTCAAAGTTTTGGTGAAGTTATCTTGTGTTATCCTGCCATTCGAGCCATTTCGAACTATCGAATTGCTCACGAATTACATCTTTTGGGCGTTCCTTTGATTCCTCGAATGATTACAGAATTAGCACATTCAGAAACGGGTATAGATATTCATCCTGGAGCAGTTATCGGTGAATATTTCACCATCGACCACGGCACAGGAGTGGTAATTGGTGCAACATCTATCATTGGTAAAAATGTAAAACTCTATCAAGGCGTCACGTTGGGTGCAAAAAGTTTCCCGTTAGATGCCGATGGTAATCCTATCAAAGGAATTCCGCGTCATCCGATTATCGAGGATAATGTGATAATATACGCCAATGCTACGATTCTAGGAAGAATCACATTGGGCGAAGGCGCCACCATTGGTGGTAATATTTGGGTAACAGAAGATGTTGCGAAAGGGGCACGTATATCACAAATTAAAGCAAAAAAATGAACAATCAATATGAAATGATTGCCAAAACATTCCAAGGAATGGAAGATGTATTGGCAGAAGAATTGATCAATTTAGGTGCCGATCAAGTACAATTAGGTCGTCGAGCAGTATCGTTTTCAGGTGATTTAGCCTTTATGTATAAAGCGAATCTACATTGTCGCACAGCTTTGCGCATTTTGAAACCCATTTTCACTTTCCGTGCGGACAGTACGGATGCTGTTTATGAGCAGGTGAAAAAATTTGATTGGAGCAAATATATCGACGTAAAACAGACTTTTTCGATCGATGCAGTGGTTTATTCCGATAATTTCAAACATTCTAAATTTCTGACTTACCGAGTTAAAGATGCTATTGTGGATTATTTTACCGAGAAATCAGACAAACGACCTTCGGTTCGATTAACAAATCCAGACATTTATATCAACATTCACGTAGCACAAGATCGCTGTACGATTTCGCTCGATAGTTCGGGAGAATCGCTTCACAAACGGGGTTATCGACTAGATCAGACAGAAGCACCTTTGAGTGAAGTATTGGCTGCTGGAATGATTCTGAAAACTGGATGGCGCGGTGAATCGAACTTGATTGATCCTATGTGTGGTTCGGGAACATTACTGATAGAAGCTGCCATGATAGCACTTAACATTCCTCCGGGGATACACCGCAAAGAGTTTGCCTTCGAAAAATGGCCAGACTTCGATAGAGAATTATTTGACGAAATCTACAATGATGACTCGCGGGAAAAAGAGTTTGATTTCAAGATTTTTGGTTCCGACATTTCGCCCAAAGCCATCGAAATAGCAGAAGCAAATATGAAACGTGCAGGCGTGGCAAAATACATTACCCTCACAACTATTGGTCTTCAACAAATTAGCGATATCCCTGAAAATGGAATTTTGATTACAAATCCACCGTATGGCGAACGTATTTCTACCAACGATTTGCTAGGATTGTATCAAATGATTGGTGAGCGACTAAAACACGTATTCACTGGCTACAAAGCGTGGATTTTGAGCTATCGTGAGGAGTGTTTCGAAAAGATTGGGCTAAAACCTTCTCGCCGATTCCCATTGATGAACGGTTCTTTGGAGTGTGAATTCCGTTGCTATGAGATTTTTGCGGGCAAACACAAAGAGTTCAAAACCCGCAAAGCAGAAGGGAATTATTAATGTGCTAATTTGCTAATTTGCTAATTAAAATTAATGATATAATTTCAAATAAAAGTAAGACCTAATTCTTGATTGTCATTCAATCCACTTATGACTTACGACTTACGACTATTATTATACAATGAACATACTTTTATTAGGATCAGGAGGAAGAGAGCACGCGTTGGCGTGGAAAATTAGTCAAAGCCCAAAGGTGGAGCAGTTGTATATCGCTCCAGGGAACGCCGGAACATCGTCTGTCGGCACAAACGTCGATATGTCGGCAACCGATTTCCCAAAAATCAAGGAGTTTGTGCTTGCCAACAACGTTACGATCGTGTTGGTTGGTCCAGAAGATCCGTTGGTAAAAGGCATCTCTGACTTCTTCAAAAACGATGCAGCGTTGCAAAACATTGCATTGATTGGGCCATCTCAATTGGGCGCTCAACTCGAAGGCAGCAAGGATTTTGCCAAAGCCTTTATGATGCGTCACAACATCCCGACTGCGGCTTACCAGAGCTTCACTGCTGAGACATTGAATGATGCTTATGCGTTTCTCGAAACTTTGCAAGCACCGTATGTATTGAAAGCCGACGGACTAGCTGCCGGCAAAGGCGTTCTGATTATCTCCGACCTCAATGAAGCAAAACGTGAATTAGCAGAAATGCTCAACGGCATGTTTGGTGATGCAAGTAAAACAGTGGTGATAGAAGAATTTTTGTCGGGCATCGAATGTTCAGTATTCGTGATGACAGATGGCAAATCGTATAAAATTCTTCCCGAAGCAAAAGATTACAAACGAATTGGCGAAGGCGATACTGGACTGAATACCGGTGGTATGGGTGCCGTTTCGCCCGTTTCGTTTGCCGACGAAGTGTTTATGCAAAAAGTGGAAGAGCGCATCGTCATTCCAACAGTAAAAGGACTTCGATTTGAGAACATCAATTACAAAGGGTTCATTTTCCTTGGTTTAATAAAAGTAAACAACGAACCTGTCGTCATCGAATACAACGTGCGCATGGGTGATCCCGAAACGGAAGCCGTCATGCTTCGTATCGAATCTGACTTTGTAGATTTACTCGAAGGTGTTGCAACAGAAACATTGTCTGAGAAAATCATGGTAACTGACCCACGAAGTGCTGTAACAGTGATGCTCGTATCGGGCGGTTATCCGGGTGATTATGAAAAAGGAAAAACAATCAACAATATTGACGATGTAAAAGGCAGTATTGTTTTTCATGCTGGAACAACAAATAAAGGCCACAAGGTTGTAACCAATGGTGGTCGTGTGATTGCGGTCAGTTCGTATGGCAAAAACAAAGAAGAAGCATTGGCAATGTCATTCAAAAATGCTCAACTAATTGATTTCGAAGGAAAGAATTTCAGAAGAGATATTGGTTTTGATTTGTAGTGACTCGCAACAACAATATCACCACATAAGCACCTAAAACCCATAGATTAATAAAACGAAGATAATATTGATAGTCGAGCACTAACTCACAAAAAGACTATATGACCTATGTGTCTATGTGTTAGAAAAATAAAATAAAAAGAGATGCGTAACAATAATATGATAGACAGAATTGCAACGGGCAGAGCGACTGTGCTGCTGACCCTTCTTGCAATTATCGGGTTGGTCGCTACGCGAGGCATATTTTTCCCTAACTCTATACCAGTAAAAGAAAATTGGGGATTATTCTCAACAATTTTTGAAGCGTGGAAAGCCAACTCTACTCTTTTCTGGATATTAGACGGAGGCTTTGTGGTGATGTTTGCATTTATGTTTAATCAAGCTGATACGCGGTTCAACATTATCCGTGTTCGCACATCCCTGCCGTTCTTCATGGCTGGCATGATTTTGGCGACAAGCAGCTTTATTTTGGGAAATATTGCTGAAGGCTTGAGCACCTTGTTTATAATTCTTGCAATATCCTCCCTTTTCACATCTTACCAACAGCATCGGGCAGAAAAACAAGCCTTCGACATTGCCCTGTTTCTATCATTAGCAAGCATGCTTTGGCTCAAAACCATCTTACTGCTTCCTGTTTTCTGGATGGGAATGTATATGATGAAAACGTTTAATCTGCGTAGTTTTGCAGCATCGTTAATTGGCATTATCACACCCTATTGGTTTGCCTTTTTCTATTTTGCCTACATTCAAGACTATACGCCTCTACTCAATCATTTTACTTCGATGATTGACTTTCATTTGATAGACATTACCGTTACACCAATCTATACTTGGATTCATTTGGGTATAACACTTATGGCTACGTTGTTTTCCATTGGTCATACGATATTCAGTAGCTTCACCGACAAAATTAGAACACGCTCTTATCTCAATTTCTTATTCATTGTTTTATTATCGTCTTACATTCTATTTATCATCGATTTTGGGAACAGTGGTGCAGCATTGTATCTAATTTATCTCATTTCAGCATTTCTTATTTCGCATCTTTTTGCCTCCGTGAGAGGTCGCTTCTCTAGCATATTATTTCACACTCTCTTCTTCACCTACATTCTAATTTATTTATGGAGTTTATCCTAAAGTTTGCCGAGTGGGGTTATTTTGGTCTGTTTCTGGCGGCTTTTCTAGCTGCTACGATATTACCGTTTAGCTCAGAAGTAGTTTTGGCAGCATTAATTGCCGCTGGGATGAATCGTTGGGGCTGCATTGTCGCAGCGACCTTGGGCAATTTTCTGGGGGGAATGAGTTGTTACTATCTGGGTTATCTTGGCAAAATAGAGTGGATTGAGAAATACCTCAAAATCAAGCGCGCGAAAGTAGAAAAACTTCAAAACTGGCTCAATGGAAAAGGTTCAGGGATGGCTTTCTTTGTTTTTCTACCAGGTATTGGTGATATCATTGCTGTAGCTCTTGGGTTTTTAAAAACCAATGTGTGGACGGTTGCTATTTGGATGTTTCTTGGAAAATTTGTGCGATATGTAGTGCTGCTGTATGGCGTTTTCGACTTGGTGAAATACCTATTTCATCAGTATTGGTGACAATTCATTTTGGCTAAAGCCTAACATCCATCTTCTCTGAATCAGTCAAATTATCATCCCTTTATCCCTCTCAGCATCTCCCTTTTCCCGGGAGGGCCTTGTAACCTTTCGACCATAAAACCTGCTGCTTGCAGTGAGCGACGGACAACTCCTTTGGCACAATAGGTCGTCAAGATCCCATTCAGGTTCGTATGATCAAACAGTTTCACAAACAGTTCTGAATCCCACATCTCAGGCTGTTTTTCGGGTGCAAACGCATCGAAGTAAACCACATCATATTTTGACGTAAAGTTGTATTCACACAAATCAGCATTTATTTTTCTCAAAAAGAAATGAGGTGTTATCTGCACCTCTGCGCCCCATTCGGCTTTGTGTAACGCATCAAACAACTGTTTTTTGTGAGGCGCAATCAAATCGGCGTAGTTGAGCGATTGAGATAACTCAACAGACAATGGATACAATTCTAAAGAAGTGTAACGAATGACTTTTCCACTCTTTTCTGCTTCGATAAGTGTGAGAAAAGCATTCAAGCCAGTGCCAAATCCCACTTCAAAGACCGATAATTCGTTCTTCTCACAAGATTTCAATCCAGCCTCAATAAATACATGAAGCGATTCTTGCCAAGCACCATTCACCGAGTGGTAATGTTCGTTAAGTTCAGGCACAAATAGCGTATGCGAACCATCGGCTGTGCTTTCGAGAATGATGCGAGGTGTTTCCATAGCGCAAAGGTAGATAATAAAAACGGGAGTGCAGCCACTGAGGCAACACTCCCGTTTATTAATATCAAAGAATTGAGTTAGTAAAAGTTTACTTTACTTTCTGCCACCAAAAATTATTGGAGTACGAAAATTCATTTTCTGTTGAGTTGCACGTACACCTATTTGTTTTGGAGAATTTTGCATTAAATTATCTGCGAAGAATCTCCATTTTAAGTCCGAAGGAATGTTGTTAGTTAAAGTCATTGTGATCGAAGCACTAGTTGCTGTTGTTGTCATTGTTTCTACTTTATAAACCAACTCATTCCATCCACTTTTCAACGTAAAATTATCTTTTTCTGTTAAAATAAGTGCGCCACCAAAATCTGAAAAATCTAACGTGCTAGATCCATTGACTGTAAGTGGCTTATTGCTATAAACAAAAATTGAATACGCTGCATTTACATTTGAGGAATTTTCAATAGTAGTGAAATTTGCTCTCATGATTTCATACACAGGTGTTTCATTTTTAATAATGATAAGCTGAATAGGGTTAATTGAAATTAATGCTGTTCGGTCGCTAATTGTACCTACAAAAGCCACATCTATTTCTGCTTTTTGGAGAAAATTAGATGACGGAGACTCTAAAGGCAGTGAAAATGAGCCTGTAGCAGATAGTACTGTATGACCTACAAACCCCACTTTAGTAGCAGTATCGCTTACAATAGCATACAACGAATCTTTAGCACCTGAAGGGTAGGATTCAATGGCTCCTGTAAGTGTGCTGTTGGTCAAACTAGTTGTTCCATTTGAACCTGGAGTTTCATCCTTTTTACAACCTGTGAAAAGAAGACCTAATACGATAACAAGACTAAAAAATAAATTTTTCTTTGACATAATTTTCTGGGTTTAATGATAGGTATTACAAAATTTTAAAAACAACTATTTTTCGATGACACTTTAAAATACTTTACAAAAGTACTATTTACGGAACTACAACAAAATATATTATCAGTAAACCTAGTTTTAAATCCAAAATATCAAGACGAATTATCCAAAGATAGGTATAAATAATTTAGATAACGCACACCGTCCATTAATAACAGATATTTACTACTTTTGTGTTTTACAAATTATTTAAGAAATGAAGATTGTTCGATTTTTATCAGTACTACTATTTGTGGTCGTTTTATTCTCCACATCGTGCGTACAACCAAAAAAAAGCAAACCGACGATTACCGTATCGGTGTTACCCCAAAAATACTTTGCCGATCAGATTGTAGGAAATAAAATGGATGTGATGTGTATGATTCCTGCTGGATCGAATCCTGAGTCGTACGACCCATCACCAAACCAATTGATTAAACTCAATAAAAGCCTAGCTTATATGGCTGTTGGCAATCTGGGATTTGAGTTAGCTTGGCTAAATAAACTGAAACAAAATCATCCCGAGTTGAAACTCGTAGACACATCTGACAGCATTTCATTAATCATTGTAGATGAACACAGCGACACCAAAAACCCTGCAATGATAGACCACAACCATATAGGGCCAGATCCTCACACATGGAGTTCGCCTAAAAGCTCTCGTATATTGGCTACCAATATCTACAAAGCAGTTATAGACATCGATGCAAAAAACAAAAAGTACTATACAGCTAATTTTACCAAACTGCTAGCAGAGATAGATAGCACCGACAGTCAAATCACACGAAAACTTAAAATGGTTAAAAACCGTTCTTTTTTGATTTATCATCCTGCCCTCACTTATTTAGCACATGATTATGGTCTTGACCAATACAGCGTAGAATTTAATGGCAAAGAGCCTACTCCTCAACACCTAAAGTCGTTAATTAATGTGGCTCAAAAAGAGAAAATAAAGGTAATTTTCGTACAAAAAGAGTTTGATGTAAAGAATGCCGCTATCTTAGCCAAAGAAACAGGATGTAGGGTTGTTCAAATTGACCCATTAAACTACAAATGGGCAAAAGGTTTGACTGATATCGTAGATGCATTGGTAGAATAAAAGAGGTATTATGAGTTATCAGTTAGACAGATATACGTAATTCCTATTTGAAAATTTTTAATTGAAAAGAAATGTCCAAAATAATCAAAATAGAAAATTTATCCGTTGCTTATGAACAAAACGTTGTACTGAATAATGTGAATCTGACCATCAACAGCGACGACTTTATCGGAATCATCGGTCCCAACGGTGGTGGAAAAACCACCTTATTAAAGGCGATATTGGGATTAGCACCTTTGAAAACGGGCACAATTCGGTTCTTCGATAATGATGTAGAAGTACCATCGCTTCGCATCGGATACATGCCACAGAACAACAATATCGATCGCTCATTCCCTATCAGTGTAAACGAAGTAGTGTTGTCTGGTTTAGCTGGTGAAAATGGTATACTGACCTCGTACACACGCGAACAAAAAGCGGCGGCTGATGAAATAATTCAGCAACTCGATTTGGAATCGTTGCGCAAAAGATCAATCAATCAACTATCGGGTGGACAGTTGCAGCGGACGTTCCTCGGCAGAGCGTTGGTGATGAAACCACAACTGTTGATACTCGACGAGCCCAACTCGTACCTCGACAAAGAGTCTGAAAACAAACTGTTCGACCTCTTGCAAGAACTTCGTCCCAACGCAGCCATTATGCTCGTATCGCACAACATCGCCTCGGTGCGTGCCATTGCCAAAAGCCTTGCGTGCGTGAACGGAAACCTGCATTACCACACCAATACCGCCATTCCGACGGAGTGTTTTTATGAGTTTTATTAAAAAAAAATAGAACAAATGCCCTACATCAATCTCCAAATCACAAAAGGTGCTACGCGCGAACAGAAGGCACAAATCGTAGCAGAATTTACCGATACATTAGTCCAAGTATTGAATAAAAAGCCCGAACATATCCACATCGTTATTCAGGAAATCGAAGACGAAAACTGGGGATACTCTGGTCTTTTGACAGATGAATGGAAAAAGAAGGAACATAAATAAGGAGTATGATTGATAAAATATAAAACGTAAACACATTGGAAATAGCAATCATTTTAATCTTGATATTGTTAAACGGTATCTTTTCGCTTGCCGAAATGTCTTTGGTCTCTTCCCGAAAGTTCAAACTGGAAAGTGCGAAGAAGAAAGGTATTAAAGGAGCAAAAACAGCATTGGAGTTGTCAGAAAATCCTACAAAATTTCTGTCCACCGTGCAAATTGGGATAACATTAATTGGAATATTGGTTGGTTTATATAGTGGCGAAAAACTGACTCAAAAGACAGAGCTTTTCTTTGCTGGATTTGAGGCTATTCGACCGTTTGCCCATGATATTGCGGTAACGGTTATAGTCGTTGTTATTACCTATTTTTCGATTGTGTTGGGGGAATTATTGCCGAAACGAATCGGTTTGACATTTCCTGAGCCCATTGCTATCGCTTTAGCTAAGCCCATGAAAATATTGGCACTCATTACCTCTCCTTTTGTTTGGATGCTCTCGTTCTCGAACGACACAATCCTTCGATTGCTGGGAATAAAAAAATCGATGGAGAGTAAAGCAACCGAAGAAGAGATTAAATCGATGATCAAAGAGAGTGCTGATGGTGGAGAGATTCAAGATATCGAACAAGACATTGTAGAACGTGTTTTTGAGTTAGGCGATCGAAAAGTAGAATCGCTAATTACACATAGAAGTGATATTATTTTCCTGAACGCAGATGATGATTTAGAGACTATTCGAAGAATTATCAATAGAGAGAAGCATTCGGCTTATCCAGTCTGTGAAGGAGGAAACATTGACGAAATCATTGGTATTGTGTTGTTGAAAGACCTTTTTGTCCCAAGTATTGAAACAAATTTCAAATTGGCGAACTACATCAAAGAGCCGTTGTTTATTAATGAAAGCACGTTTGTATATCGCCTACTGGAATTATTCAAAACCAAACAAAATCACTATGCGATTGTGGTAGACGAATATGGTTCCACAAAAGGAATGGCTACGATGGATGATGTGGTGGATGCATTAGTGGGTGATGTAACGGAACAAAATCAGTTTGAATATAAAATTACACAACGCGATGAAAATAGCTGGTTCGCGGATGGTCGATATTCGTACATTGAGTTTGCAAAATATTTTGATATTGACGATACGGATGTTACAGTAAACAAGTTTCATACAATTGCCGGATTCTTTATCCACAAATGGAATGCGTTGCCTAATCTGGGTGATCGACTCAAACTTGAAAATTACGAATTGGAAATTATTGACAAAGACGGTCAACGAATTGATAAAATTTTAATTACAAAAACCAATTAGACAACCTAATTTATGAAAGCAATAGAACGTTATATCGAACAAGTCATTTTTTTTAGTCGCTGGATCCAACTTCCTATTTATTTAGGATTGATTGTGGCTACCTTGATTTACGCCTTCAAGTTTATGAAACAATTATGGTTTTTAATCGTATCATTCCCTTCACTTAATGAAAATTCGATTCTACTATCTGTACTTGGGTTGATTGATATATCGATGGTAATCAATCTATTGGTCGTAGTTTTCATTGGTGGATACATCACATTTGTCAGCAAAATTGAGTTTGGCGATCACGTCGATAAGCCAGAATGGCTGAGTAAAATCAATGCAGGGACGCTCAAAATCAAACTGATTGTTTCGTTGGTTAGTATATCGGGAGTGCATTTATTGAAAACATTTATCGACATTCACAATGTGCCAATGCAAGACACGATTTTGCAAATTTGCATACATCTAGTATTTATATTCTCAGCTTTATTGTTGGCTTACACCGATAAAATAATGCATTCAGATGCAGGACACGACGATTAGATTCCATTCATAAAACCAATTTTAAGCCAATCTTAAGAATTGCTTTAGCTGATAACCATTTGATGAGATATACCTTTGTCCTAAACTAAAAAATCCAAAGTTATGATTTCTGCAACACACCTTCACGCTATGGTCATTCACTTTCCCATAGCCCTTTTGATGGCTGGTTTTCTATCTGAAGTAATCGCCGTACTATTCAAAAAGGAGTTTTTCAAGAATGCTGCTTTTTATTTGTTGTTATTAGGTGCTTTAGGCGCTACAGTTGCCTTTGTCAGTGGCAGTTTAGCGGGGGAAGGTATCGAAGACGGACCACTAAAAGCACCCATGGAACTTCATGAAGATGCGGCTCTATTTACCTTATTGCTCTCAATTGCATTAGCATTTTTCCGAGTTGTTATTTTCTATTTCAAATACGATAGAACCTGGACGAAATGGGCCAGTATTTTGGTTTTCACCCTTTTAGCCGGATCGGTCTCACTTACTGGCTATTTAGGAGGTCAATTGGTTTACAAACACGGTGCTGGTGTTGAATTAGCGTTGCCTGACTTTAGCAATCAAGAAGAATAGGCATTTTCTGCCAACGGACATCTAAAACAAATCTATGCGATTATTAATTGTAGAAGACGAAAGTTCCATTTCTAATTTTCTCAAAGAGGGTTTTGAGGAAGAAGGTTTTGCTGTTGACACAGCGGATAATGGAAAAAAAGGGCTAACTCTCGCAATGGATAATCTGGAGGAGTACGATGTAATTCTATTAGATTGGATGCTACCTGGCATGAGTGGTATTGAAATTTGCCGAAATATTCGTCAAGAAAACAAACAGATTCCTATCATCTTTCTCACAGCGAAAGACACCGTAGATGATGCTGTTTTCGGATTAGAAACTGGCGCAAATGACTATATTCGCAAACCATTTTCCTTCGAAGAGCTACTGGCTCGGGTGCGTGTATTAATGCGAAGTCACACTTCAGAAAGCACTGTTTTCCAATCTCAGAATATTGAGATGAATCTCGATAAACACACAGTCACTAAGTTTGGCAAATCGGTAGAATTGACTCAGAAAGAGTTTGCCTTGCTCGAATATTTGCTACGCAACAAAGGAAAAGTCTGTCGCAGAACACGTATTATTGAGAAAGTGTGGGACATTCATTTCGATTACAACAATTCAGTGATAGACGTGTATATTAATGCCTTGCGCAAGAAATTAGATGACCCAAGTCAACCTTCACTCATCCAGACCATTCGCGGAGTCGGGTACAAAATAGAATCAGAAGAATGAATCTCAAATTCAAAAATCGAATTGCGATATTCAATACCATAGCCGTTGCACTCACAACGGCTTTGGTGTTTATTGTTATCTATTCAGTGGTTCACAAAACCGCTTACAGCCACTTAGACGATGATATTTTAATCGAAAAGGAAGATGTTTTTAGTAATCTCAACACAACGAACAACTCCATCATCATCAACAAGATGCCCGAATGGGATGAAGCTGAGCATCGAGAAGTGGAGGTGAATCCGACCTTTCTACAAATAGTAGATGCTGAAGGCGTCGTCATTTTTCATTCAGCGAATATGATGAAAGATCAGATTCTATATAATCCTAAAATAGAAACTGAATCGTTCTTCGACAGTGAATTGAATAAGCAGCCTATTCGACTGGGGCAATTCCCCATAAAGAATGACAAAAATGAAGTGATAGGACAATTAACCATCGCCATTCCTCAACAAGAATCCATTAATATTCTCAATAATCTGATATTGGTGCTGCTCATCGCTTTTCCGATTGTCCTTTTTATTCAGTTTTTGGCTTCGTGGTTTGCCGCTTCTAAATCGATTGAACCAGTCAATGAATTAATTAAAACGGCATCAGGTATAGGCGATTCAAATATTGGCACCAGGCTCTCTTTACCTGTTCGACACGACGAAATATATGTATTAACACAGACTATCAACGATTTATTGGCACGGATAGAAACAAGCATTGTGCAGCAAAAGCAGTTCACGAGCAATGCTTCGCACGAAATCAGAACTCCATTAGCCGCTATCAGAGGCACATTGGAGGTATTGATTCGCAAACAAAGAGATCCAGAATTCTACGAAAACAAAATTTCCGAGATTATCTCACAAGTTGATCGCATCGACACACTTTTAGAGCAACTACTTCAATTGGCTCGGCTCGAATCAGGAGTTGCTATTTCTAAATGCGAAAATGTAGAACTGGAAGCACTCATCGCATCCTTAACTCACAAATGGAAAGAGAGTGCAACGACAAAAAACATCACAATCCAAATCGATATTCCAAAAAGCTATACGATGGTTGGCGATAGGTTATTTATGGAAATTATACTAAATAATTTGGTAAATAATGCCCTGAAATATGGAAACCAAAATGGAATTGTATCTATTCAAATAGATGCCAATACACTCTCTATTAATGACAATGGGATGGGCATTTCGATAGCGCAATTGCCCTATATTTTCAACCGGTTTTATCGTACAGATGAGTCGAGAAGCTCTACAATTAAAGGAAATGGGCTTGGGCTTTCGATTGTGAAAAAACTGTGTGAACTTCAAAACATCGTTATTGATGTAGAGAGTAAAGAAGGCGAATTCACTAAATTCACTTTACACTTCACTGGCAAAAAATCTTAAGCCAATTTTAAGAATTCCAAAAGAATTGATGAATATTCATCCCCGTATCTTTGTTCTATAAATCACACTAAAACAAAGATAAAATGAAAAAATCAAATCTTGCAATCGCCTTGTTCGTAGCAATTTCAGCTACAGGATTTCAATCATGTAATAACAAACCGAATGCTGAAATGCAAAAACCAAGTGAAGAAGTAGCAGAAGGTGGCACTTCTGACAGCGTAGCGGTCGATGCCACAGCAGCAAAAGCTCTCAACTACCAAAATATGCAGGATGCTTTCAAAGGCGAAACGACTGCTAGTGCTAAGTATGCTGAATACAGTAAAAAGGCTGAAAGCGAAGGTTATCACGAAATTGCTTTACTATTTAAAGCAGCTTCTACTTCAGAAAAAATTCACGCAAACAATCACAAAGCAGTACTAGAAGGCGATGGACAAACAGTGCCAGAGATTAAACCTGAATTTACTGTAAATTCTACCAAAGAGAATTTAGCAGACGCTATCAAAGGCGAAGGTTATGAAATTAGCACTATGTATCCTGATTTCTTGAAAAATGCAAACATTGCTGGCAACCAACTTTCGTTAGTAAGTTTAAATTACGCTTACAAAACTGAGCAAAAGCACAAACCACTATACGAAAAGGCTTTAGCAGCAATCGAAAATAACACCGTTAAATCATTAGCAAAGGTATTCTATATCTGTCCGACTTGCGGAAATACGTACGATGGATCTGCGCCAAAACGTTGTGGAATTTCAATGACCAGTTCTGAAAAATTTATCAAGATTACAAGCCTATAATTAGTCACACACATTTTTGTTGATTTTGAGTTGTTGAATGCTCCGGAGAAATTCGGGGCATTTTTCATTTCAAATAAATTGTTCATTTCGATGTTGTAAGCCTATTTATTTGACATAAAAAAGGTGCAATTCTCAAAACCTGAGTTGCACCTTTTCTTTGGATTATTTCGGCGGATTATTCTTCTACTGAATCACCAATTAATGTAGCAGAACTTGCTTCACGGATTTTGACCTTCACAAGTTGTCCAATTCGGTAGTTCTTTTTATCGAACACCACCACTTTGTTTTGGTCTGTGCGACCGAACAGTTGCTCGCGCGAACGTTTTGAGAAACCTTCTACCAACACTTCAAACGTCTTGCCAATGTCGCGTTTGTTGCTAATCACCGAAAGTTCGTTTTGAACCTTGATAATCTCCTCCAAACGGCGGATTTTCACCTCTTCGGGAATGTCATCTTTGAGTTTTTTAGCTGCAAAAGTGCCCGGACGCTCCGAATATTTAAACATAAACGACATATCGAAACCTACTTCACGCATAAGCGAAAGCGTCATTTGGTGATCTTCTTCCGTTTCGGAGTGAAAGCCTGAGAATACATCGGTCGTGATACCACAATCGGGGATAATACGTTTGATGGCTGCGATGCGGTCGAGGTACCACTCGCGGGTGTAGGTGCGGTTCATCAACTTCAGGATGCGGCTACTTCCAGACTGAACCGGCAGGTGAATATAATTACAGAGGTTTGGATAAGCAGCAATGGTCTCCAGCGTTTCGTCGTTCATATCCTGCGGATGCGAAGTAGAGAAACGGATGCGCATATCGGGTGCAGCTTCTGCCACCAGACTGAGCAATTTTGAGAAATCCACCATATCGTCCGCTCCTTTGTGGAAACGGTACGAGTTTACATTCTGACCTAGCAGCGTCACCTCTTTGTAGTTTTTGGCACGAAGGTCTTTCAACTCGTTCAAGATGCTTTCTGGGTCGCGGCTGCGCTCACGTCCGCGGGTGAACGGCACAATGCAGTAAGAGCAAAACTTATCGCAACCACGCATAATCGAGATAAAGCCCGAAATGCGGTTTCCGCCGATGCGGGAAGGGATTATCTCGCGGTATGTCTCGTCGGTCGAGAGTTTCACGTTGATGGCTTTGTTGCCATTTTCCACTGCTCCAATCATGTTGGGCAAATCGAGATAAGCATCGGGACCAACCACCAAATCGACCTTGTGATCGGTGATGAGTTCGTCTTTCACCCGCTCGGCCATACAGCCCAACACGCCTACGACGAGGTTCTTTTTCGACTTGCGCAACGTATTGAAATAGTGTAGCCGTTGCACCACTTTCTGCTCGGCGTTGTCGCGAATAGAGCAGGTATTTACAAAAATCGCATCCGCATCGTTAATCGATTCGGTCATGCTGTAGCCATCCATTTCCATAATGGAAGCCACTACTTCGCTGTCTGCCACGTTCATTTGGCAGCCATACGTTTCGATGAACAGTTTCTTTGTTCCTTGGTCAGTGGCGGATTTAAAGTCCGTTCCCGATGTTGAATTATCCATATATTTTTATTTAAAATGTAGACAAAGATACCTCATTCAATAAGAAATATTATTGAATTGTAACTTTTTTAAGAATCAAGAACAAATCCTTAAATTATTTCACAACTTAACAAGTAAAACCGCTTCCAAAAAAACTGAAATATTACTTGAAAATATCAATAAAACATCATTTTTATATTTTTAATTTATTAACACAAATAAGGCGATTTCAAAGGCACAAATGACAAAAAACCGTTAAACTATGCATTATTTTTAAGAAATATTGTTTATATTCGCACAAGATTCTCATCTTTTTTGAACCGCCATAAATACATTTTAATCGCAATTTATATAGATTATAAATAATATTATTCTCCTCATCAAGATATTCAACAATTGAATATTGCAAAAGTGCGGTGTCAGCACGATAAACTCTGACAATTGTAGTATGAAAAGGATAAATGTAATTTTTTTATGCTTACTATTTATTTCGTTGAAAGGCTTTAGCCAGACGGATGATTTTAAAAGACATTTAGTAAGAGCCGAAACAGCCTTTAAAATGGGCAAACTCCAAGAGGCAGTCATCGAGTATTCCGAAGCCATCAAGATTGAACCTCAGAATGGCAATTTGTATTACAACTTAGCCTCTGTGCAAGAGAAAATTGGCACCCCCGAGGCATATTCTGCGGCAATTGCAAATTACAGAAAATATGTAGAACTAACGCCCGATGCTACCGACAAGGATGAGGTGATGAGCAAAACCTACGCACTCGAATTTAAGTTGGAAGATAAAGTAAAAACAACCAAACAATTAGATAATCTGAATGGAATTTGGCGCTCTAATATGTTTGTTAAAAAGACCGGTCTCCCTTTATGGGCTTTTGACTTCCGCTTAATCAACGACGAGTTAAGAATAACGGTAATTCCCAAAAGCCTGTTATACAAAAAGGATTTCACCTATCAAACGGTAACCATTCCTTTTAATGAAAAGGCATTTGCGTTTGCATACACAAATGATAAAGTAACAGCTGCAAACAACAACGATGCAGAACACAGCATGGTTGACATTCTTTCATCTCAATCGAGCAATGCATCTGTACTAAATCCCCTAATGCATGGATTGTTGAATGCAACGGCAACCGAAGGCTTTCAAATCCTCTCTTCCTATATTTTCAAACTGAAAATTGTCGGCGATTCGATGGTTGGAACCATGCAGACCATCGAAAAAAGAAATGATGGAAAAGGAAGTAAAATTATTAGAGATGAAATTACACCTATTTCGTTTAATAAAAACGAATCAAATTACCCAATTCCAGAGCCAACTGCAGAAGAGAAGAAGGCTGAAAGTTTATCTCAATACTATTTGAAAGATGCCTTTGGATTGAAATTCGGGATGCTTATGAGTTCAGGGTCAGAAATGAATGAGTTGGGACTAGAATCAGGCATGTCTTTGGGCTTTATGAGCACAATTATCCATTTTTCGAGCAAAAATACACCCGTTAAACTGGGAATGTATTTGAGCGACGAGATTGATGTTATTCTAGGAAAAAAAAATGAGCTTATTGGACACAAGGACGCTAATGTATTAACAAATATCAGTTTCAATATTGGACCCGCCATTTCAATCTTTCCTGCTTATAAAACAAACTTTTCAGTTTACTACAACTTACGTCCGTCGATGCTGTTTGATTTCACGGGACAAATAATACCCGGCGACTTTAAATTTGTGTTTATGCAAGGATACGGTATTAATTTTAGATACAAAAGGCTGCTTCTGAATTATCAAAGTAACGCTGGCACAACAAAATTCATGATTATGGGTGATAAGGATAACTTAGGGAATTTAAAACTTAATTATTCATTTGCATCGGTTGGAATAACATTCTAACAAGCAACCCATTACGACAAATAAGACTTATGGAAAGAGTTATTAAACTTTTCACTGCGTCGATATTTTTATTCTTCATTTGCAATACTATCGATGCTCAAAGCAACTGCGAATGTTCGCTTTGCCGAGTGCCGTGCAATGCTCCTTTATCTGCGCACAAAAACACGAAATGTCCGGCATATATTGCTGCTCATAAATCTTCAACACCCTCAACTTCCCCGTCAAAAAGTAGCAATAACAATAGTTTAGGCAACCTCAACACATTAATGAATGCGGTCTCTGGTTCTTCGAAAGATGCTACACCGAAAGCACCTGAGTACAAGAGAGAAGAGCCGCAATACGACCCGATGGATGCCGCGCTGAAGAGCACCAATCAGCGGGTTAGAAAAGTGGAAGATCCGCAAACGGTTGATCTTTCGGGTCTGAAAGAGCCTTATTCAGCCAAAGTAGATATTACTGAGCTAAAAGAGGTAGATTCGAAGAAAGATACAGAAGAGAAATGCAAGGCGGCTTTTGAGTATAAACAAAACCGGTTAATTGCACTGAATAATCTGCTGAATAACCGACAAAATATCGTTTCGCAACAAGAGAAATCGCTTGCTAATGCCAAAACAGACTTCGAAAACTGGAAAAACGAGCGGATGAAAATAATTAAAGATCAACTTGGCTCCTATTTTAAAGATATTGTAAACGAAAAGCTCGAAAGTCTGAACGAACAACCAAGTTATGAGAGCTCGGAGAAAGTTCAAATTATCGACAGCGAAGATTCGTCAGGAGAGAACAGCGAAAGTAATTTAGTCAATTTCTGCAACTATTTCGTGGCTGGACTCAACAAAACGAGCAAAGTCATTGATGCTATACCAGCAGTGAAGGCTGCTGTGGACAAATCACCTGCCAAATGGCTGAAAAAAGCAGTGGATGATGGGCCTAAACTGATTGATGCCTTGGCATTGGTCTATATTCAAAATGAGATTAATGACCACAACAAAGATTTGCTGAAAGAGAACCAAAATATGTTTTTGCTAAATGCAAAAATAGAATCGTGGATGAACGAAAAGGCAGAATTGGAAGCGTGCAAAGACGACGATTGCAACTGCGTTCGAGCAATAATGCAAAAAAGAAGACCCGATTTAAGAGACTCACCCAATTAACGTCATTCCCTCACCCCCTCAATCCCTATTGATTGCTCGCATGATATGATGACCTTACCAACGGACCACTTTCCACGTGTACAAAACCGATTTCGAGTGCTTTTTGTTTATAAAACGCAAATTTATCGGGATGAATGTATGCCACCACAGGCAGATGTTTGCGCGTCGGTTGCAGGTATTGCCCCATAGTGAGGCGTTTGCAACCCATTTGGTAAATATCGTTCAGCGTTTCGAGCAGTTCCTCTTCCGTTTCGCCCAATCCGAGCATTAAACCCGTTTTGGCTTCGAAGCCTTTGTCCGCAATATGTTTCAGCACCGACAGCGACACATCGTATTTTGCCGCACTGCGCACTTGCGGAGTCAATCGGCGCACAGTCTCCATATTGTGACCCACTACTTCGGGTGAAGCGGATAACACTACATCGAGCAAGTCTGTATTTCCCTGAAAATCGGGAATTAACACTTCAATCGTAGTGAGTGGATTTTGCTTGCGAATGGCATTCAGCGTTTCCGCCCAATGGCTTGCCCCCATATCATTTAGGTCGTCGCGATCGACTGAGGTGATGACCACGTACTTCAGATTCATCTTTTGGACAGAATCAGCCACTCTGTTTGGTTCGTCTGCGTCAAGTAGCATCGGTTTGCCTGTTTTCGTGTTGCAAAACTTGCACGAACGGGTACAGATGTCGCCGCCAATCATAAACGTAGCCGTGCCTGCACTCCAGCATTCACCAAGGTTCGGACAACGACCGCTTGAGCAAATCGTGTGCATGCCGTTCGATTCCAAAATGGCTTTCGTTCGCTTAAAACCTTCGTCTCCTCCCAATCGTATTTTCAACCATTCCGGCTTTTTCACTCGCTCCATTTCGCTTATTGCTTAATTATTAGCGAGCAAAGATACTTCTTTCAGAAATAAGAGCCGCTGTGTTGCGTTTTTTTAATATTTTTGTCAGAATAAAAGCTAACCGCAAAGAACGCAAATATTTTCACCACATAGACACATAGAGCACATAGATTCTTTTTGTCTTTTTTCTTAGTGAGCCTCCGTGTTCTTTGTGGCTTAGTGTTGAAGTTTTTCTTATGAATTATAACTTTGCGCCCTTTGCGAATTCTTTGCGTTCTTAGCGGTAAAATACATTTAAAAATAAAACTTCGCGGTCTCTGCGTAATCTTTGCGCACTCTGCGGTTAAATTAAACGAGATAGTATGGAAAACAAGCACGAAGAGCCCATCACGGGGCTTCCCGAAAACGCATTTAGAGAGTTAGAAAAAGGCGAAACTTACGAGCCGTTGATGTCACCCAAAAAGCAGTATCGCGAGGTCACGCTCTGGTCGGTATTGTGGGGAATATTGATGGCGGTGCTGTTTTCTGCCGCAGCCGCTTATTTAGGTTTGAAGGTCGGTCAAGTGTTCGAAGCCGCCATACCGATTGCCATTATTGCCGTCGGGCTCTCCTCTGGTTTTAAACGAAAAAACGCGCTGGGCGAAAACGTCATCATTCAGTCGATTGGTGCGAGTTCGGGTGTGATTGTGGCAGGTGCCATCTTCACGCTTCCTGCGCTCTACATTCTGCAAGCCAAATATCCCGACCTCACCGTCAGCTTTATGGAGGTGTTCCTCAGTTCGCTGTTGGGTGGGATTCTCGGCATCCTGTTTCTGATTCCTTTCCGTAAATATTTTGTCTCCGATATGCACGGGCAATTTCCATTCCCCGAAGCCACCGCCACCACGCAGGTGCTCATTTCGGGTGAAAAAGGCGGCAGCCATGCCAAACCGCTGATTTATGCCGGCATCATTGGCGGATTGTACGATTTCATTGTCGCCACCTTTGGTTGGTGGAACGAAAACGTCACCACGCGCATGATCGAAGCTGGAGCAATGGTAGCCGACAAAGCGAAAGTGGTTTTTAAAATAAATACTGGCTCCGCCGTATTGGGATTGGGTTACATCATCGGATTGCGATATTCTGCCATCATTGCCGCAGGATCGATGCTCGTCTGGATGGTGATTGTGCCGCTCTTTTCGCTCATCTTTGGCGATCAAGTGCTGACTTATGGCAATCCGACCATGACGGCAATGATGAACACTCTTTCACCTGAACAAATCTTCCGTGGATATGCTCGCCACATCGGCATCGGTGGCATCGCCATGGCAGGGATTATCGGCATCATTCGTTCGTGGGGCATCATCAAAAGTGCGATTGGATTAGCTTCGAAAGAGTTTAGCTCGAAAGGCAAAGTGGTAGATGCCGACGTCGTTCGCACGCAACGCGACCTTCCGATGAAAATCATTGCCATAGGTAGCATCGCCACACTGATTGCGATATTTATCTTTTTCTACTTTGGCGTGGTGCACAATTTGCTGCACGCCGTGGTTGGTTTGGTCGTTGTCACCATCATTGCGTTTCTGTTTACTACGGTGGCAGCCAATGCGATTGCGATTGTCGGCACCAATCCTGTTTCGGGGATGACGCTCATGACGCTCATTCTTTCGTCAGTAGTGATGGTAGCAGTCGGACTTACCGGCACATCGGGCATGACGGCCGCGCTGATTATCGGCGGAGTGGTCTGCACCGCACTCTCGATGGCGGGCGGATTTATCACCGACCTCAAAATTGGCTACTGGCTTGGCTCTACTCCTGCAAAACAGCAGACGTGGAAATTCCTCGGTACGCTCGTCTCTGCCGCTACGGTGGGTGGCGTAATTCTGATTCTGAACAAAACCTACGGCTTCACCAGTGGACAACTCGCTGCACCGCAAGCCAACGCGATGGCAGCCGTTATCGAACCGCTGATGTCGGGCGCAGGTGCTCCGTGGATTTTCTACGGCATTGGTGCAGTGTTGGCTTTGATACTCGCCAAATTCAAGATTCCTGCACTTGCTTTTGCACTGGGAATGTTTATTCCTCTCGAACTAAACACACCGCTTGTGGTGGGTGGCATCATCAATTGGTATGTGGGTAGCCGCAGCAAAGATGCCGAGGTGAACCAAGCGCGCATCGAAAAGGGAACACTCCTTGCATCGGGCTTTATTGCTGGTGGTGCGCTGATGGGCGTAGTGAGTGCTTCCATCCGTTTTGGTGGCTACAACTTCCTCAACGAAGCGTGGGTAAACAACCCAATGTCTGAATGGGCTTCATTAGCGGCTTACCTGCTGTTGATTTTGTATTTGGTGAAGGCGACGATGAAGAAGTAAGATATTAAATCAAACAAAAACTTATGTTATCTAAACCGAAGAAATCATCCATTTTTGCTGTTATTTTACTATTGTTAGTGAACACAAGCTACTATTGGGAAGGATTGCTTAACTTATTTGCATTTCCTGTATTTTTTGCTTTAATTATTGTTTATATTTTTGTTGGAATTCAACTTATTCGATTAGTCTTTTTAGCTTTTAAAGAACGATTCGCAGATAAAGTAAAAAATATAAGCATAATAATTTCCTTGGTTTCAATGACTCTGATTTTCATAAAACCAAATGGCATAATTGATTTTGACAAATTGCAAGGCAAGGATCTCATAATTGCGGGCTCAGAAGGTGTTGCTAATTGCACAACAACTTTAAAATTGAAAGAGAATAATAACTTTATATTCAGAAGCGTTTGCTTTGGATTAACTGATATTAAAGGAACATTCATTAAAAGGAACGACACGATTTTTTTCGAAGAAAAAAGCATTTTAATTAACAATGAAGATTTCTATAAGTTTGGTATTCTCAAAAGAAACAACAATAAGGGAAATAAATCGGAGACTTTTATACTCTATTTGAATCAAAAAGATTCAATTGGATATCCGTTATCTGTATTTCAAAACACTCTTATTGATTAATTAGCTCGGTCATGTATTATACTCCGTATTCTTATGGTTTACGCAAGAGAATTGAGATAATTTTGTTCATAAAATTTATTATTTCTGATTACCGCAAACATTCGATAAACAAGCTTAGCTCTGACAGCGTTTAAAACAGACATTTTATT
>JAQTZA010000005.1 GCA_028687995.1 Bacteroidales bacterium | reverse complement strand
CATCGTCCGTTGAAAATGTATTGTGAAATTTGATTGAATTCACGCCAGTAAATTGATTTCTTTGATTCATGCTACAAAAGTAGCAATTATAGAAATTAATGGGCGGTCTAAACGCCTATACCAATATAATTAAATTCTTGAGCCAAGTTCTGAATTGTTTTTTCACTTACCAATCTATTTATTTCATCCCTGATGATACCATAATCATTGTGGATGGGGCATGGGTTTTCGCAACTACAATTTTTCATGCCAAAACCACATTTATTGAATAAACTATCTCCCTCTATGGCAACAATCAATTCTTTGAGAGGTAAGTCTGGTTTGTCTTTTTCAAAGTAGAATCCTCCACCTTTGCCTTTTATTGAATTTATAAACCCAACACGAACCAATCGCTGCAAAATTTTTGCAGTAAATGATTGTGGAGCTTCGGCTGCTGTTGCAATCTCTTCAATACCAGGGCGCAATCCTTGATTATTTTGGGATTGAATATATACCAAACTGCGGAGTGCGTATTCTGTCTCTTTGTTAAACATATAAATCTGTATCGAATGAAAATAGGTGGCGTTTTCAGGTTTCAAAGGTAAGCAATTTCTAACAACACAATTTGAAACAAATGCAAAAAAAAAATTAAAAAAATAAGAAGACCTTTTTGTCTTCTAAATAAATTTTATTTACATTTGCAAACGTAAATAGTTAATACTGTAGAAATAATGACAAATGTAGATTTGAAAGAAGCAACAATAGGGCAAATCGTTGCAGATGATTTTCGTGCTGCTGAGCTGTTTAAACGAGTGGGTATTGATTTTTGTTGTGGTGGTAACAAAAGCGTTGCCAAAGCTTGTGCAGAAAAAAACCTTGATGCCGATCAACTTATGGCAGAATTAAGCGAGCTATCAATAATAAAATCGGGACAAGTCCACGACTTCAAAAGTTGGAAAATTGATTTTTTGGCAGACTATATTGTAAATACTCACCATCAATATGTGTTGAAAAATCTACCTGAATTGGAATTTTATACACAGAAAATAGCTCGAGTGCACGGCGATACACATCCTGAATTGGAGAAAGTCGCAGAACTCTTTTCAAAAATAAAAATCGAGTTGTCGCAGCATTTAGAGAAGGAAGAAAAGGTGCTTTTTCCAGCCATTAAAGCTGCTTTAAATGGACAATCGGAAGATGCCAAATCAACAATAGTCTCAGAAATCGCAAGAATGTCTATTGAGCATGAGTTTGCAGGCGGAGCAATGGACGAGATCAATCGTTTGACAAATGGGTATCAGATACCTTTGGACGCGTGTAATACATACCGTGTAGCACTTCAACTTTTGGCTGAGTTTGAAGATGATCTGCATGTTCACGTACATCTCGAAAATAATATACTCTATCCGAAAGCTTTATCACTTACAAAATAAAAAAAAATGACAACAGCATCTATTAATCTAATGAACGACCACGTTCATATCCTGCGCTTAACGTATGTTATGCAAGTAATGGCTCAACAAAAAAGTAAAGATGTTGAGCATTTTAAATCGGTTGTGTCTCTTATTAGAAATTTTGCCGATGGTGTACATCATATCAAGGAGGAAAAATTGTATTTCCCGATGATGGTAACTAAAGGATTTTCTACTGAGCAAGGGCCCGTGGCTGTGATGCTTAACGATCACGAACAGGGTAGAATGTATGTAAAAGGAATGGTTGAAGGAATTTCTCTTGCATCGAAGGGTTTAAGCACCGCTTTCGACGATATTTATAGACACATGTTTGGATATGCAGAGCTACTACAAGGGCATATTTCTAAGGAGAATAACATCTTGTTTAAAATGGCAGATGATGCCTTCGATGATAAGGATCAAGAAATCCTCGTTGCTGAATTTGCACAAGCAGAAGAGGCTACTGATAGTGAGTTTAAATTTGCAAGTGCAACGTCGAAAATCGCAAAGTTAGCAGCGATTTATGGTGTAGAACAAGAGTCGATGGATTTTGCACAGATGGCTTCTCAACAGCCTATGAGTTGTCACGGATGATGTTGCTTAAATAAATTGCATTTGAAAACACAAATCATAGCACGGCAATGAAAGAGTCTGAAAAAGATCAATCTAGAAGAAAATTTATTCGAAACTTAGGTGCATTGGGCTTGGGTTCGTTGGCATTCTCTTCGATAATTGGTGGAAGTTGCAGCCCAAAGAAGTCTGAATTGGCGTCTGGAAAAACGGTTAAGCTTTTGACCAACAACAATGAATTGGTAGAAGTTGATTCGGCGTATATTTCGACATTGAACAAAAACTTATCATCCAATCACAATAGCGAAAGTCGAAAGGGATTGCCTGGCAAGAAGTTTGTGTTGGTGGTCGATTTAGCTAAATGTCAAAATGCGCGTAAGTGCATGGATAAATGTCAGTCGGTGCACCAGCTTCGCCCCGACCAACATCACCTCAATGTGTTGGTGATGAAAGAGAGTGAAAATACAGCACCTTATTACATGCCTAAACAGTGTCAACATTGCGACAATCCTCCATGTGTAAAGGTTTGTCCAGTGGATGCGACATTTAAACGTAGTGATGGCATTGTGCTAATCGATAATGAGCGTTGTATCGGATGTCGTTTTTGCATTGCCGCTTGCCCCTATTCAGCACGTTCTTTCAATTGGTATGAACCGATTGATGCAGAGAAATACAAGGATGTCCCTTACGATATTGAAAAGAACGTTCCGCAAAAGAAGGGAACCGTAACCAAATGTACATTCAGTGCAGATTGTTTGCGTGAAGGTAAATTGCCTTACTGTGTATCTGCTTGTCCGAATGGCGTCTATTATTTTGGAAACATCTACGAAGACTCTGTTACTAACGGCACATCGGGCGAAACAGTTTCGTTCAGAAAATTGGTGGAAGAAAACGGGGGTTATCGCCTTATGGACGATTTAGGTACAGCGCCATCGGTATATTATCTACCTCCAAAGAATAGAGCTGCAGTGCCTAAAGAAGAAAATAGTCATGTTTAATAACTCTTCGAAATGAGAGAGGTCTATAGAAAAGAAGAACAGGAGCAACGTTTGCAATTAGAACAAATTGTGACAGATTTGACGTTGCCAATCAACAAAACCTATCCATCGTTTAAGATATGGGTCGGATTTTTGCTTTTGTTGATAGCGGTTGGAGTTGCCATGTATGTGCAACAGCTGATTTATGGATTGTCAGTTACCGATATGCGCGACATTGCATCGTGGGGGCTTTACATTTCCGACTTTGTGTTTTTGATTGCTGTCAGTCTCGTTGGTTCGTTGATAACAGCAATACTTAAACTGTCGAACGTAAAGTGGACAACACCACTAACTCGAATAGCTGAAGTGATAGCTGTAGCAGCAGTTGTAGGAGCACTTACAATTATTGTAGTAGATATGGGCCGGCCAGATCGGCTGTGGCATATTTTCGTTTATGGTCGTATTCAATCTCCCATTGTATGGGATATTATTGTAGTGAATACCTATTTGGTCATCAGTTTGCTTTTGCTCTATTTGCCAATGATACCCGATATTGCTTTGCTTCGACAAAGGATGAATAACAAACCTAAATGGCAACAAAAGACTTACCAAATATTATCGATGGGATGGCAAGGAACTGATGAGCAGTTCAAAATACTGGAGCGTTCAATCAATGTTCTAATCGTGCTTATTGTGCCCGTTGCACTGGCGATACACACAGTAACTTCGTGGCTATTTGCAACCACACTCCGACCAGGATGGGATTCCACCATCTTTGGTCCTTATTTTGTGTCAGGGGCTTTTATGGTTGGTGCTGCGGCAGTAATATTACTCATGTTTATTGTTCGAATCCGATACAACTATGCGAAATACATTACTGATTATCATTTTGATATGATGGCTAAATTATTGGTTTTGACCTCCTTAGTTTATCTATATTTTAATATCAACGAATACCTTGTACCTGCCTATAAAATGAAAACCCTTGATGGAGAACACATCAATGGTTTGTTCTTTGGCCATTTTTCATCAATGTTTTGGTTTGTACAAATTGCTGGTATGGTTATCCCAATCTTTCTGATGATTTTTAAGCCATTTCGCAAACCAAAAGCCGTACTTGTAATTTCTATATTCGTTATTATTGGTGCATTTCTAAAACGATTTCTGATAGTAACACCAACTATGCTTCACCCATTTCTACCCGTGCAGAATTATCCCGAAAGCTACCATCACTATACTCCAACGATCCCTGAGTCGTTGATTGTTGTTGGCAGCTTTGCAGGTGTGGCATTGGTAATCACACTTTTTCTTAAGGTTTTTCCAATTATTCCAATTTGGGAAACGGCACACGAAAAAGGAATAAGTAATGGTATAATAAAGAATTCATGCAAATGAGAGCATCTATCAACATCCTGATTATTTTGGTTTGTATCGTATTTTCTTCTGAAATTGTTGCACAAACTTCACCATGGCTTGTCTCGGAATCCGATGCAGCAAAAATAAATTCATTCCCAGTCACACCCAAAAACGTCGCGGTTGGGAAAAATATTTTTGCTCAATCTTGTGTTTCTTGCCACGGCAGCAAAGCCGATGGAAATGGATTGATGAAAAGTACATCGCTTATTTCAGCTGTCTTTCAGAAGCAAACCGACGGTGCAATTTTTTATAAGTTGAGTATAGGAAAGGGACAGATGCCTTCATTTAAGAGTTTAAAGGAGGAGGATCGTTGGGCCTTGGTAAACTATTTAAGGGTTTTGGTTAATCCGACCATGGTGCCAGCTGCGGTGGACGTAAAATTGGACATAACCACATCCGAGTCTCCAAACTCTGTGACAGCTTTTGTGACAGCGTCCGATTCAACCAAAACACCCATTGCTGATATAGACGTGCATTTTTATGTAAAGCGCGATTTTGGGATGATGAGAATTGGACACGCGTCCAATCCAACCTCGGCGGATGGTAAAGTAACAGTGGTTGTACCTGATGATATTATCGGTAATTCAGAGGGAAATCTAACTATTGTGACCAAAATTGAAAATAATTTTCTCTATAATGATGTAGAATCTAGTGTGACAAAACAGTGGGGAAAACAGTTAGCAACCTACGACGAACAGTTTAATCAACGAGAACTATGGGGAGCGCAGGATAAAGCTCCAATTTGGTTGCTATTACTCGCTAATGCGATTATACTTGGCGTGTGGTCAGCCATTTTCTATGTCATTTTCAGCCTAGCTAAATTGAAGAAAGCAGGAAAAATATTCACTAAATAGCCTTGTACAATATGTGCCAAACAGATACGACAGATTTATCGAAAGTTCATGAGGCGATAAAAAGCAGATTTATCGAGCCAGGATTTGATTATTGGTTCACAGATCATCAACACGTTCGTAGTCCTTTCCCAAAAGCAATTAAAGAGACCACTCGAAAACGAACTTCAACCATTTTCTTGGAATGGGTTGAAGGTTTGACAGAGAATGAGTTGAAAACAATGAAAGAGGAGGAGTTTGTAGAGATGTTTGAAACAATTCTATTCAATGAAGCTATAAAATTAGTCGAAGATGAGGATCAACGACTTACAATCACATACCCTTTTATGCCTCGCATTGGAGATATAGTGAAACATAAGGAGAATGGAAATGGTAAAGTTATTGATCGTAAAGAGGTGGTGACCGATGCAAATAAAAAGATGCTCGAACTCACTATTTCGTCGGAAGAGACTGGGACCGTTTGGAAAACAGAATTTGAATTAACTGCGTAGGTGAAACAAAACAAATACGATAAAAACAATTTATTTGAATGCTATGAAAATACGTTTTAAAACATTTGTATCACTCGGATTACTGACAACAGCTTTGCTTTGTAGTGTGACAACTGAAGCGCAAGATGGTGCCACACTGTATAAATCGTGTGTGGCTTGTCATACAATCGGTGGAGGAAAAACGGTTGGGCCCGATTTAAAAGGTGTGACCAAGCGTAGGACTAAAGAGTGGCTCGTGAAATTTATTCAGTCGCCAGTGAAAATTCAAAAAGCAGGCGATGCAGATGCTGTAGCCCTATTTAAGGAGTACAACAATATGCCGATGCCTGACAATGCAATGACAGATGAACAGGTAGTAAAACTTCTCGACCATATTGATGGTGGAAGCTCAGGCGCAGAGACTGTCGATCCACTTGCGGCAGCATCGCAACACCGTGTTGATTCTATATTAAAAGCAAATTCGCCACAAGATATTCAAGTTGGGCGTGAACTGTTCTACGGAACTCGTTCATTTACAAATGGAGGTGTTTCGTGTGCATCGTGCCACAATGCAACTTCTGATGGCGAAAATAGAGGGGGAATACTTGCCAAAGATCTTACTAAAGTACATTCGCGAGTTGGTGGATTTGCAGGTGTTAAAGGATTTATACAGTCTGCACCATTTCCTTCGATGAACCAAAGCTACAAAAATGCTCCTGTAACTGACGATGAAATAGCTTACATCGGATTGTTTCTCAAACACACAGATGAGCAAAATGCTACTGAACCCGCAAAATCGAGTGCGTGGATGATAAGCTATACCCTTGTGGCTGCCTTCTTGATTGTAGCCGCTATATTGCTTATTTGGGGACGTCGTCGTCGCACGAGTGTGAACGAGGAGATTATCAAAAGACAAGAAAAAATTTCAAAATAACGACATAATATTCAGAATGATATGAGTTGGATACAAGACTTAATTTCGCCACAAACCCGCAAATGGGAGGATTTCTACCGTAGTCGCTGGCAATACGATAAAGTGATTCGCAGCACACACGGTGTCAATTGTACTGGAGGTTGTAGTTGGAACATTCACGTCAAAGAGGGAATTGTGGTATGGGAAACACAAGCTGTCGATTATCCTGTTTTCGACAAAAACCTTCCTCCTTATGAGCCAAGAGGATGCCAACGTGGCATTTCAGCGTCGTGGTATCTCTACAGCCCTATTCGTGTAAAATACCCTTTGATGCGAGGAGCTCTGCTCGACCTATTTGTGGCTGAGAAGAGAAAAGCTAGTGATTCAGTCTCTGCATGGAAGAACATTCAGGAGGATCCTGAGAAACGAAAAAAATACCAAACAGCTCGAGGCAAAGGTGGCCTTCGTCGTGTGTCGTGGGAAGATGCATTAGAAATGATTGCGGCTTCAAATATTTATACGGTGCAGAAGTATGGTCCCGATCGATTGGCGGGTTTTTCGCCAATTCCAGCGATGTCGATGTTGAGTTATGCTGCGGGTTCTCGATTTTTGCAATTGATGGGCGGTCTGAATCTTAGTTTCTACGATTGGTATTGCGATCTACCACCATCATTCCCCGAAATGTGGGGCGAACAGACCGATGTGGCAGAGAGTGCCGATTGGTACAATGCAAAATTCGTTGCTGTAATGGGAGCTAACCTTGCAATGACACGAACACCTGATGTTCACTTTTTTGCAGAGTCGCGTCATAATGGTACCAAAACAGTGGTTTTCTCACCTGATTTCAATATGGTGGCGAAATATGCCGATACTTGGATTCCTGTTCACGCTGGGCAAGATGGTGCATTCTGGATGGCGGTAACTCACGTTATTCTGAAAGAGGCACATCATGAAAAACAAATACCATACTTCCTCGACTACGTTGCTAAATTTACAGATAGCCCATTCCTTGTTGAGCTAGAGAAGTGTGGCGATGGTTATACACCAGGTAAACTCTTACGCGCAAATAGAGTTGAAAAATTCAAAGCGGCTGAGAATGGCGATTGGAAATTTTTGAATATCGACAAAGAGAGTGGCCGATTGGTTTGTCCACGAGGAAGCGTTGGTCACCGCTGGGATAGCAAACATGGAAACTGGAGTACACTCCCAATCGATGGAGAAGACAACACCGACTATACACCACTATTGACATTGCTTGAAAACAAAGACGATGTTTATCAAGTAGAGTGTGTAGAATACGGAATGGACAACAAGCGCTGGAGAGGCGTACCTGTCAAACTTATCGACACCATTGATGGCAAAGTTCCAGTCACTACTGTTTATGATTTAATCATGGCTCAGTATGGTGTTGGTCGAGGATTGTCTGGCGATTATCCGAAAGATTACACCGATGAGAATGCGGCCTACACACCAGCTTGGCAAGAGTTGTTTACTGGTATTGGTAGTGATACTCTGTTGCAATTCGCTGCTGAATGGATTCGCACCGCAGGTGCCACCAAAGGTAAATGTATGATTATCATTGGTGCCGGAATCAACCACTGGTATCATGGCAATTTGACTTACCGCGCAGGTCAGTTGGCGTTGGCATTAACTGGTTGCATCGGCAAAAATGGTGGAGGAATCAATCACTATGTCGGTCAAGAAAAGTTAGCGCCAGTGGACTCTTGGGCAGCAATAATGTCTGGAAAAGATTGGCAAGGCCCTACACGTCTGCAGCAAGCTCCGATTTGGCATTATATCAATTCTGATCAATGGCGTTACGACGGAAATCATTCCGACTACAACACCGTTCCGAAAAATGAACTTTCGGAGAAACATACCGCCGATATGATTGTAAAAGCAGTCAGAAACGGTTGGATGCCTTTCTATCCACAATACGATAAAAACAATCTTGAAATTGCAAAAGATGCAATTGCTGCAGGAGCTAAAGACGACAAAGAGATTGTAAATTATGTTGTCGAGCAACTCCGATCCAAAAAACTGACGCACTCGGTTGTTAATCCAGATGCTGAAATCAATTTCCCTCGTGTATGGTACATCTGGCGTGGAAATGCTTTGATGTCGAGTGCTAAAGGCCACGAATTCTTCTTGAAACATTATCTCGGTACACACAACAACTCGATTGCTGACGAAGTGGCCAAGGATTTAGTAACAGATATTGAGTGGAAAGAAAATGCCCCAGAAGGAAAATTCGATTTGATTGTCGATATCAATTTCCGCATGGACACTTCGGCGTTGTATTCCGATATTGTGTTGCCAACTGCATCGTGGTATGAGAAAAACGACTTGAACTCAACCGATATGCACTCGTTTATTCATCCTTTGTCGGCGGCGGTGAAGCCATCGTGGGAAGCAAAACCCGACTGGGATATTTTCAAAGAGATAGCCCGTGTTACTTCAGAATTGGCAGAGGTGCACATGCCTCGCCCAGTAAAAGATATAGTGAATTTACCCATTGCTCATGACTCGGTAGGTGAAATCAGCCAATCGACAATCCAAGACTGGAGTTTGGGCGAATGCGAAATGATTCCTGGCAAAACGATGCATAATATTGTTGTTCAGGAGCGTGATTATACTAAAATTTACAAGAAATTTATAGCGTTAGGTCCAAATGTACGAAATGGATTAGGAGCTCACGGCAGTAGTTTTAACTGTACAGATTACTACGAGGATATGCTCGAAGATAAAGCGCACTTGCAAGAGGTTGATGGAGTAATGTATCCTTCACTCAAAGATGACGAAGAGGCTGCCAATGCTATTCTTCACCTTTCATCTCTGACCAATGGTGTGCTGGCAAATCGTGCTTATGAGAACGCTGAGAAACGCACTGGATTAAGCTTGACTGACTTGTCTGAAGGAAATAAAAATGTGAAATTGAATTTCGACGATTTGAAATCTCAACCCCGTCGATACATCAACTCACCAATTTGGTCGGGCACGATGGGTGAAGACAAAGCGTATGCCGGATTTACCTACAATGTGGAGAAATCTGTGCCTTGGCGAACACTTACAGGCAGACAGCATTTTTACCTCGATCATGAGATGTATATTAAATTTGGAGAGCACCTTCCAACATACAAACCTTCACCTCTTCCAGGCATCCTTGGTGATCTGAAAAACAGTGAATCTACTGGAGATTCAATCACGCTGAATGTGTTGACTCCTCACGGTAAATGGGGAATTCACTCAACTTATACCGACAACATCCGAATGCTCACTCTTTCGAGGGGAATGTATCCTTGCTGGATCAGTGAATTTGATGCCGATAGATTGGATATCAAAGATAACGACTGGGTTGAGGTCTTCAATGATTATGGCGTTTATAGTACTCGGGCTGTGGTCAGTGCTCGAATTCCAAAAGGAATTTGTCTGATTTATCACTCGCCAGAACGTACCTATACCACTCCAAAATCTGAAGTAAGAGGAGGCAAACGCTCTGGAGGTCACAATAGCTTGACGCGAGTTCGCTTGAAGCCTAATTTGATGGCTGGTGGTTACGGACAGTTTACATATCACTTCAACTACTGGGGACCAGTGGGTGTAAACCGCGATACGTTTGTCAAGATTCAGAAGATGAAAAAAGTAGAGTTTTAATTTTAGAATAACTAAAACTATGGATATAAGATCGCAAATCGCAATGGTGTTTCACCTCGATAAATGTATCGGTTGTCACACGTGTTCGGTCGCATGCAAAAATATTTGGACAGATCGCAAAGGTGCTGAGTACATGTGGTGGAACAATGTTGAAACCAAACCTGGAACAGGTTATCCTACTAAATGGGAAGATCAGTCAATCTACAAAGGCGGTTGGGTGAAAAATGGAGACAAATTGGAGCTTCGCGTTGCTGGAAAGCCAACTGGGCTGACCAAACTCTTCCACAATCCCGATATGCCAGTAATGGACGATTACTACGAACCGTGGGTGTATGATTATGACCATTTGTTTGAAGCTCCTGCTGGAGACGATCAGCCTTCTGCTCGAGCAATTTCACTGGTTACAGGTGAACCAATGGATATTAAAGGCGGACCAAACTGGGATGACGATTTGAGCGGAACTCCTGACTATGGACGCCAAGATGTTAATCTTCGAAATCTAACGGCAGAAGACCAAGAAGCAATGTTTCAGTTGGAGCGCATGACGATGCAATATTTGCCACGTATGTGTAATCACTGCCTTAACCCAACCTGTGTAGCGGCTTGCCCAAGCGGCGCTGTTTACAAACGTGGTGAAGACGGAGTGGTATTGATTAGTCAAGATAAATGCCGTGGTTGGAGATTGTGTGTTACGGCATGTCCGTATAAAAAAACGTATTACAACTGGACGAGTGGAAAGTCTGAAAAATGCGTTCTGTGTTATCCACGCCTCGAGTCGGGTCAAGCACCTGCTTGCATGCACTCGTGCGTTGGACGAATTCGCTATTTAGGCGTTTTGCTATACGATGCCGACAAAATTAAAGAGTTTGCATCTGCTCCAGAAGATCAATTGATTGATCGTCAGTTGGATATATACTTGAACCCATTCGATGAAAAGGTTATTCGCGAAGCCAAAAAGAATGGAATAGCCGATTCTACTATCGAAGCTGCTCAAAAATCACCTGTTTACAAATTTGTAAAAGAGTGGAGAATTGCATTGCCACTTCATGCTGAATTCCGCACATTGCCAAGTCTATTTTATGTCCCACCAATGTTGCCAGTGATGGGGAAAATGACAGATGGAATTTACGAATCGAACACAGAGAACTTATGGGGAAAAATTGAAGATTCTCGTGTTCCAATGCAATATATGGCAAACCTATTTTCTGCTGGAAACGAGGAGAAAATACGTGAAGTGATGCGTAAATTGATGGCTGTTCGTTACCATCGCCGTCAGGTGACTGTAAATGATATCGACGACGAATTGATACAGCATGCTTATAAATCAACAGGATTGACCCCAGACATTGCCGATGCCATTTATCGTTTGACTTCGTTGGTGAAATACGACGAACGATTTGTAATTCCAGCAGCTCATCGCGAAGAGGCAATCGAAATGATTGAGAGTACCGACGACCGCAAAGGTAGCTCAGGTTTCAACGAAAATAAGGGTTATAAAAGAGTCTTTTAACGATAAATCGAGAACAAGAAACCAAGGCTGACTAGTTACAGTCTCCAATCACAATCTTAATTGATTAGAATGAAAACCTATCCGTTATTTGCTCAATTATTTAGCTATCCCACCCTCGACTTCGTTCGCCCAACTGCCGAACTCTGTACTGAATTGGCGCATTATGGAACGGGTGCTGTTGATGATTTTCTCTCTGTTGCCGAACATTTTACTACAAATGATTCTGCAAGTTTGCAGGAGTATTATATCAGTACATTCGACGTAAATGCATCGTGCTACCTCGATATTGGTTATGTGCTTTTCGGAGAAGAGTCCAAAAGAGGGCAATTTCTGTTGAACATGAATAGTGAACAGCTAAAAGCAAAGAATGACTGTGGCAAAGAGTTTGCCGATCATTTGCCCAATATGCTCACGTTGTTACCAAAACTAGAAGATAACCTTTTCAGAGAAGAGCTTGTGGTGACGATGATAATGCCTGCCTTGAGGCACATGTATGATAATTTCAGGAATAAAGATAACAAATACCAAATTCTACTGAGTCTGCTTATTCGAGTTTTGGAGGCAGATTATCGGGATTCGGAATTCAAAACATACAAGATAAACCAGCGAGAAATTGAAAGCACTGGTGTCTATTCTTGTGGTATGGACTTTACAAAATTAAGTGGTAAAAAACATTAATATCTAAGCTATGATTGATTCATTTTTATTAATCGGACTGCCTTATGCTGCTCTGTTCTTATGTGTAATTGGCACTATTCTTCGGGTGAATTATTACGGATATTCGGTAACAAGTCATTCGTCACAATTCCTAGAATCTAAAAAACTGTTTTGGGGAAGTCGACTGTTTCATTCAGGTATTGTGGTGCTCTTAATTGGGCACATTGTTGGGTTTTTAATACCCAAAACAATTATTTTTCTGACCGCAACACCTTTGTGGCTTCTTGTCATAGAGATTACTGCTTTTGCATTCGGAATATTGTCTTTTGTCGGGATTTTATTGTTGATTATCCGACGTGTACAAGTGAAAAGACTCCATTCCGTCACATCAAAAATGGACTTAGTGGTTTATACCGTTATTGCTTTTCAGATTTTGACAGGTTTGACTATCGCCTATTTTCATCGTTGGGGTACTGCGTGGTACGCCTCGGCGTTGGTGCCTTACTTGCGTTCTATCTTTATTTTCTCGCCCGATACAGCGGTAATAACAACAATGCCATTGATGATTAAGCTTCATGTAATTTCTGCATTTGTTTTTATTGGACTAATACCTTTTAGCCGGTTGATCCATTTTGTCGCTTATCCAGTACGTTATTTGTGGCGTAATGTTCAGTTGGTCATTTGGAATAGAGATTTAAAAGCATCGCGTGCATCGCGCGAAAAACGAATGGGAATTAAACCTAAAAACAATTAAAATATAAAATTCTATGGAAACACAAGTTACAGGAAAAGCACATCGAATATTGGCGTTGAATACGCTGGCTTTCACCGTCTGTTTTGCATGTTGGATGCTCAATGGTGTGCTTGTTACTTTTTTAGCAGGAAATGAAATTTTCAACTGGGGTCCAGTCGAGATTGGTTGGTTGCTGGGGATTCCTGTATTGACCGGCTCGATCTTTAGATTGCCAGCAGGTATGCTCACCGACAAGTTTGGAGGCAGACCAGTCTATGGTATTTTATTGCTTTTATGTGCAATTCCGATGTATTTTTTGTCGCAAGCAAATAGCTTTTTCGCTTTTGCTTTATGCAGTTTTGGTTTTGGTCTTACAGGAGTTGGATTTGCTGTAGGTATTGCGTTTACATCTGTTTGGTATCCGAAACATTGGCAAGGCCGCGCCCTTGGAATTTTTGGTGCAGGAAATGCTGGTGCAGCTATCACAACAATGCTTGCGCCATCTATTTTGAATAATCTGACAGACAATGGTAAGTATTTGGATGGTTGGAGAACTTTGCCCGTGATTTATGCTATCGCGCTTGTCATAATGGGTATTCTCTTTCTTCTTTTCACTACTAACAAAAAGCCCGAGTCGAGTGGGAAAACAGTTCGTCAAATGCTACAACCTCTCAAAAGTGCGCGTGTATGGCGTTTTGGGCTGTACTATTTCCTTGTATTTGGTTGCTTTGTTGCATTCTCTCAATGGTTAGTTCCCTATTTTACAAATGTGTATTATTTGCCACTTGTCACAGCAGGTCTTTTTGCAACAGTATTTAGCTTGCCATCTGGTCTTATTCGAGCCGCTGGTGGATGGCTTTCAGATAAGTTTGGCGGAAGAAAAGTAATGTATTGGGTTCTTGGGTCTTCAATCATTATCTGTTTTTTGTTGATAGTTCCGAAAATGGAGCTCAAATCACCTGGAAAGGGTGTTAATGCAAAGTTTGGTGGTGTAGTCACTGAAGTGACTGATCAATACGTCAAGGTAGGGCATTTGACTATTAAATATGAAGCTCGAAAAGTAAAGACTGAAACTGAGAAAACTGAAAGTTCAATATTCCCAGTAAAAGAGTCGTGGCAAGAGCCTGTGGTGAAAGTGGGGGATAAAGTAAAACCAAAACAATTGTTGATAAAAGGATTTACCATTCTTACTTTCGAAGCAAATCTTTGGATTTTTGCCATTCTAGTTTTTCTGATTGGAAGTATTTGGGGCATTGGTAAAGCGGCCGTTTATCGACTTATTCCAGACTATTTCCCCAACGAAGTAGGAGTGGTTGGTGGTATGGTTGGCGTAATTGGTGGTCTCGGCGGTTTTGTTTGCCCTATTCTTTTTGGTTATTTGCTCGAAGGCACAGGTCTTTGGACCAGTTGTTGGATATTTATGTTTTTCCTTTCTGTAATCTGTTTTGTATGGATGTACAATGTTGTGCAGAAGCTCAAACAAAAAGAGAAAGAGGTGACTATGGAACTTCCTGCAAAATAAGAAATCTAGTATATCATTTGAACCTAAAAAAACTGACTATGTCTAAAATTATTGAGAATTGGAATGTTGAAGATCCCATTTTTTGGGAATCAACCGGAAAGAAGATTGCTTGGAAAACTTTGTGGATCACAACATTCGCATTAATTTTTTCTTTCAGTACGTGGTTTGTGATGAGTGCAATTGTAGTGAAATTACCGGGATTGGGATTCACATACACTAAAGATCAACTCTTTTGGCTTGCGGCAATGCCGGGTCTAGCAGCTGGTATTTTACGCATCATTCACACATTTTTGTTACCAATCTACGGAACACGTAAGGTGGTCTCTATTTCTACACTTATAAAATTGATTCCTGTAGTTGGGATAGGCTTTGCAGTAATGGATCCAACCACACCATTCTGGATATTCATGGTTCTGGCTTTTACAGCTGGTTTTGGTGGAGGCGATTTTTCGTCGTTTATGCCAAGTACGAGCCTTTTCTTTCCTAAAAGATTGAAAGGGACAGCATTAGGTATTCAAGCAGGGATTGGTAATTTTGGTGTTTCAGTTGTTCAGTTCGTTACGCCACTGATTATCGGTGTAGCTACTTACGGCGCTGCTGCTACTTTTACATCCATCGATACAAAAGAGACCGTTAAACAGTTTACGGCAATGGATCAAACTTCGCGCTCTGCCCTGTTTTTGTTGTTAGATTCGGTTCAGCAAACAAAGATTCTATCTGCAGCAAAACCAAAGATAGTAGATTCTGTATCAACAGCGATTGGATCTAAAAATGCAGGTTTGATATTGGCTGCTTTACCTGCAAAGGCGCAAGCCAAAGCAATTAGCGCAAGCCATCCAAAACTTGCAGCTAAAGTGCTTGGCAAAATTGATGCCAATTCGCCATGTATTAAAAATAAAGAGATATATATCCAATCTGCCAGTTTTTGGTTTATTCCGTTCCTAATTATTCTCACAATTGTTGCTTGGATTTATTTGAAAAGTATTCCAGTGACAGCTTCTTTCAAAGAACAATTGGATATCTTCGGCAGCAAACATACTTGGTTTTGTACCATCACTTATGTGATGACCTTTGGCACTTTTGCAGGTCTTTCCGCGGCATTCCCATTGATGATTAAAGTCTTGTATGGCGATTTCCCCAATGCTCCTGATCCATTGACTTATGCGTTTTATGGTCCGCTTATTGGAGCGTCTAGTCGTGTGTTGTTTGGTTTTATTGCCGATAAAGTGGGTGGTGCAATCTTGACCACAATTACCGGATTTGGTATTATTGTAGGCTCTGTGCTGTTGGTGACCATGCACTTGGTTGCTCCAACCTCTATGGATCAATTCCCAATGTTTGTGGCTGTGATGTTGTCTATCTTCTTTTTCACCGGAGTTGGTAATGCAGGAACATTCCGTCAGTACCCAATCATTTTTGCAGAAAACCAGCGTCAAGCAGCAGGTGTTATTGGCTGGACAGCAGCCATTGCAGCATTTGGTCCATTTATATTTAATTCGTTGATTGGAAATAGCATTAAAGCTTCAGGTAGTGCGAATACATTCTTCTATGGTTTGATTGCATTTGCTGTGCTTGCAACCATTGTCAACTGGTATTTTTATAACCGCAAAGGGTGCGAAAAACCAAGCTAGAAAAATAAACTTAAGACCTCATTAAATTCCGATAATAAGGAGTTTAATGAAATTAAAATAGACTCCGAGTTCGTCTCTCTACCGTCCGCAAGACCACGAGATCGAACCTATGGGAACCGATGGAAACGTTGTTTCCCCACGACGATAGATTTTTTTATCAGAATTTGGAAGGAGAAATTGATGGATATAATTTTTATAATTAGTCTGTTCATAGTTGCGTATCTTTACGCTTCTGTTGGACATGGTGGTGCAAGTGGTTATCTCGCACTGATGGCTCTATTTATGGTAGCACCAGCCGTGATGAAGTCGTCAGCACTTGTCCTTAATGTTTTTGTTTCGCTTATTGCTTTTGTAACTTTCTATCGAAGTGGGTACTTCAGGTGGAGGGTGTTACTGCCTTTTGTTATTAGCTCGGTTCCTTTCTCTTTTTTAGGTGCAAATATTTCCATTTCGCCTGACATTTATCGTAAAATTCTCGCACTCTGTCTTGCATTAGCGACTGTTAAAATGTTGCTGCCAAGTCAAAATACCTCTTATCAATCAAAAACACCCAATTACGTCCTTTCTCTTCTAATTGGAGGTGCAATTGGTTTGGTGTCGGGGATGATTGGCATTGGTGGTGGTATCATTTTGAGTCCAATACTGGTTCTATCCCGTTGGGCAGATGTCAAAGAGAGTGCTTGTATATCATCTGCATTTATTTTCTTGAACTCTTCGGCAGCACTTTTCGGACTATTTACTAGTCATACATTGGCTATTGACAGCCGAATTGCGCTATGGGTTGTGGTCGCATTTCTAGGCGGATTGACAGGTTCATACATCGGAGCCAATAAAATATCGTCACGAGGATTGAAATATTTCTTGAGTGTAGTTTTGATTTTTGCAGCTATCAAACTCTATTTGCAATAACAATGGAAGACGCAATCACAGGAATCGTTTTGGCAGGAGGTAAATCGAGCCGCATGGGTACCGACAAAGGTTTGTTGGTACACAACAACCGCATGCTTATCGATTATCCTATTGCATTGCTCTCTATCTATTGTTCTGAGATTATCATCAGTAGTAACAGCTCGAATTACGATTACCTTAAGAAACGTGTCATTTCTGATGAGTTTGCGCCTATTGGACCTATTGGTGGACTGTTTTCTTGCCTGAAAGCTTCAAATACAGAATGGAATCTTTTTTTAGCATGTGATATGCCGTTTGTGAACAGTCAGATTATTGATTTATTAGTGAAAAATCGACGCAATTACGATGCAATTGTACCTTCGATAAATGGCTGGCCACTACCTGTATGCGGTGTTTATCGGAAAAATATTCTACCACTATTGAAATCTCAGATTGAAAACGACAAGCATTCGTTGCAAAGCCTATTAAAGCAGGCTAATACGTTGATTTTCGAAATTGAAGATAGCGAGCAGTGCAATAAGTTGATTAATATAAACACAAAGGAGGATTATTCACAAATAGTAAATGCAGCTATATGAGAGTCTATCAGCCAAATTTGTTGATTGTTTCTGGGAGTGGACAAAATACGGGAAAGACCACACTCGTCTGTCGTATTATCGAGCAGTTTGGTGTAAATCAGCCTGTTGTAGGTGTGAAAATTACGCATCATCAAAAGTCGTTAACCTATGAGATGCCAATGCTCGCTTCGTCCGATCAATATGTGATTTATCGTGAACAGAATGACGCTCAACCTAAAGATAGTTCGCGAATGCTTCGTGCTGGAGCAAAAAGTGCCTACTTTATTATTGCCGCAAAAGATGCCGTTGGAGAGGCGATGAAAACCTTGCTGCCTCATATCGATGCTGAAGCTGCCATAGTTTGTGAATCTGGAGGTTTAGCTGATTTCTATGAGCCAGGGGTTCATCTTCACATTTTGGGAAACGAGGATAGTGGCAAGCCTTTTAGGATTGGTGATTTTGTTGTTCGGTATGATGGATTTACGTTTAATCTCAATCTTGGTAACATTACATTTAAAAATCAAATTTGGAAATTTATATAAAATGATCTCACTCACAACAGCTATTGATTTAGTAAATGCTAATTGCATAGCAATTTCGGAAACCGAAATAATTCCTCTGAACCAATCTATTGGACGGGTATTGGCAGAGTCAGTCTTGTCGGATGTAGATATGCCTCCCTTTAACAAGTCGGCAATGGATGGATACGCGTGTCGTCGGGAAGATTTGGAACTTCCCCTTGAAGTTATTGAAACGATTCCAGCAGGGACAATGCCTCAAAAAACGATATTGAAGGGGCAATGTACGAAAATAATGACAGGGGCTAAAGTGCCAGATGGTGCTGATTGTGTGGTGATGGTGGAGCAGACTACTGAACTTTCGAAAGATACGATTTCGATTAATGATACAAAAACACAAACCAATATCTGTTTTAGAGGTGAAGATATTAAGTATGGAAGTGAAGTATTGAGTGCTGGAACACGAATCACTGCTCAAATATTGGCTACACTTGCTTCGGTGGGAAAAACCAATATTTCGGTAACGAAACAACCTCAAGTAGCCTTCTTTTGTACTGGCTCTGAATTGGTTGAACCAGACGTTGTTCCGACTGGCGTGACTATTCGTAATAGTAATTCGTCGCAAATCATTGCTCAAATAGAGGAGGCTGGTGCACAAGCACATTATCACGGAATTATAACAGACAGTAGAAGTCTCATAACCACGAAAATTGATGAATTGATTCGTCAAAACGATTTAGTTATTATTACAGGAGGAGCATCGGTCGGCGATTTTGATTTCATTCCTCAGATTCTTCAAGAGTCAGGCTTTCAAATGCATTTTCAGAAAGTAGGCATACAGCCAGGCAAACCAGTACTTTACGCAACAAAAAAAGGAAAGCACATATTTGGGTTGTCGGGCAATCCAGTATCTTCCTTTTTGCAGTGCGAATTACTTGTGAAACCACTGATTTCAAATCTGTTGGGAACAATACACAACAAACGAAATATTAAAGCAGTTTCGGGTGATGCTTTTAAACGTAAAAATAGTACAAGAGTGCTTTTCTTACCTGTGGCGCTCAATCAAGAGGGAGAAGTTGTAAAGACAGAATTCCACGGTTCTGCCCACATTGCAGGATTGAAAAATATATTTGGATTTGCAATTATGGGAGAAGGTGTTTCAGAAATAAAGAAAGGAGAAATTGTAGATGTTAGACCACTTTGATAGAAGTATATCTTACTTGCGCATTTCGGTCACTGATCAGTGTAATTTACGCTGTCTCTACTGTATGCCACCCGATAAGGATTTGAAGTTTATGCCCGCAGAAGAAATTCTTACAGTAGAAGAGATTCGAAATGTGGTTACGACATTGGTGCCTTATGGGATTCGTAAAATCCGGTTGACTGGTGGCGAGCCACTGTTTCGTCCGGATATTATTGAGATTGTGAAAGCTATCACCTCTGTTGAAGGAATAAATGATGTTGGGCTTACAACAAATGGGATGTTGCTTCACAAATACGCTCAACCTCTTTTCGATGCTGGACTAAAACGCATTAACATTAGCCTCGATACACTGGACGCTGCTAAATTTGAACGGTTGACCTCTGGGGGTCAATTACCCCATTTATTAAGAGCAATTGAAAAGGCACAAAAGATTGGATTTTCTCCAATTAAGATTAATTGTGTGAGAACCGAAGATTTCTCTGCTGCCGATAGAGCAAAACTTGAGAATTTCTGCAACTCAAATGGATTGCAACTTCGATTTATCCGTCAAATGGATCTCAAAAAGGGCTATTTCTGGCCTGTGGAAGGTGGTGAAGGAGGAGATTGTAAGATTTGCAATCGCATACGACTTACAGCAAATGGATATTTCAAGCCTTGCTTGTTTAACGATAGAGCATACAGCATACGAGAAGAGGGCATAGAGAGTGCATTCTTGAAAACAATTGACAATAAACCCGAGCGTGGTGAAATAAACTCTAAAAACCGCTTCTCAAATATCGGAGGATAGAGTATAAATTGCCCATTTACAAAAAAATAATAAGATGAATAATCTAACACACATTGACAACAATGGCAAGGCTACAATGGTAGATGTTTCGACCAAGAACCCACAGAAACGTGTGGCAACTGCTTCTGGTGAAATAGAGTTAGCGCCTAAAACAATTGAGCTAATCAAGGAGAATGCCTTAAAAAAAGGAGATGTAATTTCTGTCGCTCGCATCGCTGGGATTCAAGGAGCGAAATCGACCAGTCAGTTGATACCGCTTTGTCATCCACTACTCATTACCAAAATTGGTATGGAACTCGAGATCACGACAACTGGCGTCAGTGTTGAGTGTACAGTTTCGTGTATTGGGCAAACAGGTGTGGAGATGGAAGCGCTTACAGGCATTTCGGTTGCTTTACTCACTGTTTATGATATGTGCAAAGCTGTGGATAAAGAAATGAAAATAGGTGCAATTACATTGAAAAGCAAAACAAAAACAGACATATAATGGAAAATAGAAAAGTAATTTCCCTCAATATCTCAGAGAAAAAGGGGATAGTAAAGAAACCGGTTGGGCAATTCTTACTCAATAAAGATGGAGTCGTGGGCGATGCTCATGCAGGTATGAAAAACAGACAGGTCAGCTTGTTGGGTCAGGATAGTATTGACAAATTTATAGAGGAGATGGGTAAAGCCATCAATCACGGTGATTTTGCCGAAAATATTACCATCGACCATATCCCTACAACTATCGCTCCACTCGATATTTTTAGCTTCGATAGAATTCGGTTGGAGGTGAGCCAGATTGGGAAACACTGTCACGGTACAGGTTGTGCCATATACACCGACACCGGCAACTGCATTATGCCTAAGGAGGGGATCTTTTGCAGAGTAGTAGAAGGTGGTCAGCTCGAGGTGAATGATGTCTTGGTGTACGAGCCCAAAGTGTTTGACATTCGGATAATCACACTCAGCGATCGAGCTCATAAGGGGGTTTATCGCGATATGAGTGGGGAGACGATTCAGAATATGGCTACTGCATATATGAAAGAGAAACGCAGAGAATGTAAGTTGACGAAACAAATCATCCCTGATGAGAAAGATCAACTCGGAGCATTAATTAAACAGTGGGTAGCTGATGGCGCAGATATGATTTTTACAACTGGCGGTACAGGAATCGGGCCGCGCGATATTACACCCGAAGTTGTTCGCCCATTGCTGGATAAAGAGTTGAACGGACTTATGGATTACATTCGTCTTAAATATGGTGCTCAAAATCCCAAAGCCCTTATCAGTCGATCTGTGGCTGGTGTCATTGGGAAAACGTTGATTTATAGTCTGCCCGGAAGTGTAAATGGCGTAAAAGAGTATATGACTGAGATTTTGGAAAGCTTGATACACAGTTCCTACATGATCAACGATCTCGATATACATTGAGACACGTCACTAAGCTGATATAATTATTTTATTAATAAAATAAGAAGACCTTTTTGTCTTGTATTGTTTTTTGATTATTTTTGCAAATGGAATTGATTCAATTTTATCTCAAAGATTGATTTAATATTAACTTTAAAACCCTGATCATGAAAAGAAATCAAAAACAGATTGTAGTGTTATGCTTAATAAGCATTATGTCAGTAAGTTCTTTGCTGGCTCAGTTAAAAGTATCGGCTGAGTATCGCCCTCGAACGGAGTATCGTCATGGCTATAAAGCGATGGTGACAGACAAAGATGATGCCGCTTTTGCAACTACGCAGCGTACAAGATTAAACTTTACATTCAATTCTGAAAAAGTAAAGTACCGCTTGACGATTCAAGATGTGCGCATCTGGGGCGACCAATCTCAGTTGAGCACTATTTCAAATCAATTGATGGTGCAACAAGGATGGGCTGAATACATGTTTTCGAATGAATGTTCGATGAAACTTGGTCGTCAGGAGTTGGACTACGACGATGCTCGTATTCTTGGCAATGTGGATTGGACACAACAGGCTCGCTCACACGATGTGGCTCTGTTCAAATATGAAAAGGGGTACAAATTGCATGTTGGTTTGGCGTTCAACCAAGGCACTGATTTGTTGAAAACTACAAATTATGAAGTAGCGAACAACTATAAAGCAATGCAGTTTGTGTGGTTTAACAAGAAAGTGCAAAACTTAGGGATTAGTTTGTTGTTCCTCAACAATGGTTTGCAAAATAAATCGACAGATCCTACTCCAGTTTATAAAGTTGCATACAGCCAAACATTGGGTTCGCGCTTGACTTACGACGAGAAAAATTGGTCGTTGAATAGTGCATTCTATAACACTTCAGGTGAAGATGCCACACTTCGCAAACTGGCTGCTTACTATGCTTCGTTAGGTGCAAATATTAAACTAAGCGAAAAATGGGGTGGTGCATTAGGTTGGGAGTTGTTTTCGGGCACTAGTGAAGTGGACAAGAAAGATGCCAACTACACCAATCACTCTTTTAATCCTTTTTATGGAACAAACCATAAATTTAATGGCTCAATGGACTATTTCTATGTGGGAAATCACATCAATAGCGTAGGTTTGAATGACCTTTTTGGGACACTGTCATACAAAAATGGCAAGTTCAATGCAGGGCTGACTCCTCACTATTTCCTTGCAGCTAGTGATGTAGTAGATCCAACAGATGCAACTAAAACAATGGACAAAGCATTAGGCACAGAAATTGACTTGATAGCAGGATATAAGTTAGTTGATAATGTAACTTTGAGCGCGGGCTATTCTCAAATGTTTGGGACTAAGACTCTTCAAAAACTGAATGCAGGTAGCGATTATAATGCAACAAACAACTGGGCTTGGGTAATGATATCTTTCAAGCCAGACTTCTTGAAATAAAAAACTATAACATTTTATGCTATAAAAGAGGATATTTTGCATGCGCAAATATCCTCTTTATTTTTTCGTCAATTTTTCGTCAAAAAGAATCTACCAAAGTTTTTCTGGATATTCTCCAGCTTCTACCAATGCGTTGAGTTTATCCACAACAGATTGACGATCTTCGGCATACGTTACACCAAACCACATAGAAGGTGTATCAAGTACTTTTAGTTTGATGATATCACTCTCAATAAGAGAATTTACCACAAAAGGAATAAAAAATTCTGCTTTGATATTTGTCTCATTTTCTTTCAAGAATTTCACAAAAAACTCTTCAGAGAATTGGAAATAATCAGGAGTAAAACCCCACATATTCATTGATACAGGCGTGTTATCGCTGATGGTTACAAATGTATCGTTTTCATCTTTGTATTTCACCAAGCCATCTACTCGTTCAATATGAGTACGTTCTACCACAGTAGTCAAATAGCTTTCGCTATTTACTTCACAAATGCCTCGTGCTACCGATCCACTTTCTGACAATGTGTTACCCACTCTGTAGCCAATCATACAATATTCGTTGGTCTTACCTTCAAGTTCTTTCAACGAATCAGCCAAAATAGAGAAACTCTCGCGACCATAAAAATCGTCTGCATTAATCACTGCAAATGGTTCTTTGATCACATCTTTTCCCATCAAAGTAGCATGATTTGTACCCCAAGGTTTCACTCGTTCTGAATTCAACGTAAATCCTTCTGGAAGATATTCTAACTCTTGAAATACAAGCTCAACAGGTATGACATTCTCATATTTATTGATAATTTTTGTACGGAAATCCGTTTCAAAACTGTGACGAATAACAAATACAACCTTTCCAAATCCTGCTCTCACAGCATCGTAAATTGAGTAATCCATAATAGTCTCACCATTGGGGCCGAGACCGTCCAATTGCTTCAGTCCACCATAACGACTTCCCATACCAGCGGCCAGAACAAATAATGTTGGCTTCATAATAATCAGTTTTATTAGTTGTTAATTGAGTAAATGCGTGCGCGAAAAACGGCGTAAAGGTATAACAAAATTCAACACCTCGAACAAGGCAGAAGTGAATTTATTTTGCTACTTTTGCCCAAATAATCATCAAATCAATGAGCTATAAAGAAATTATATACTCCAAAAATGTAGTTGAATTTGTTACCGTAGGTGTCGAATATTGCCTACTATTGGAGCGTGCTACCGAATGTGAGCCAAAAGAATTTATCGATAGAGCTGTCAAAATATTGCCTCTTCTCTACTTAAAAGCTACACTTCTACCAGAATGTGCGGCCGAAAGCGATGATTCTACAGAAGAATTCGTGACGGAGGAATCGTATGCAATGACAGTTAATTCTATTGCATCCTTATTAAAAGAAAAAGATGATTATTTGGAAACGTTTCATCCTGAAATGAAATTTAGCGACACTCCTGTTTTGGCATCCATTTCAGAAGATCTCGCCGACATTTATCAAGATGTGAAAAATTTCGTTTCCTCTTTCAGTATTGGTCACGAGATTTCGATGAACGATGCTCTCGTTGCTTGCAAAGAAAATTTCGGCATTTTTTGGGGACAAAAACTGGTAAATGCGCTTGGCGCATTGCATCACATACGCTTCAATGCCGACGAATCAGAATCGTACGAACCTGAGGAAGATTCAAAAGACTATTGGTTATAAACTAATTTACATAAACCTTCTCATCCATTGATTGCATCACAAATCACCAAAGAAGAGATAAACAATCTGCCCGTCGTATCGTTTGAGGGTAAAATTATTCTCGTAGAAACGGTAGAAGAGGCTGACATCGCCGCCGCCTATTTATCACAATTCAAATACATTGGATTTGATACCGAAACTCGCCCTTCATTTAAAAAAGGAGACAATTACAAAGTGTGCCTTTTACAGCTTTCGTCCGAGGATACCTGCTATCTATTTCGATTGAATGTGATTGGACTTCCTCACTCAATTGCTCAGATTTTGAAAAATGAGAATATCCTGAAAATTGGATTAGCCATTCGAGACGATTTCCGCGCATTGAATCATTGGGTCGCATTTGCACCAAAAGGACACATAGAACTACAAACATTTGTAAAAGATTACAACATTCTGGATAATAGTTTGCAGAAGATTTTCGCCATTTTATTTCATCAAAAGATTTCGAAAAGTCAACGACTTACCAACTGGGAGGCTGAGATTCTGACTACACAGCAACAACAATATGCCGCTACAGATGCTTGGGCATGCTATCGCATTTATCAAGCATTGACTGAAAATAGCGACGAAGACATCTAAAAAACGACTATGAATTTCAAAAAAATTATATTAAAACCAGGCAAAGAGGCATCTCTTCAACGCTTTCATCCTTGGATTTTCTCTGGCGCAATTGCCGAAGCAGAAGGCTCTCCCGAAGAGGGAGAAATTGTAGAAGTACTCAATTCAAAAAAAGAATTTGTCGCCATAGGCCATGCTCAAATTGGGAGTATCGCTATACGAGTTCTGACGTTTGAGAAAGAAGACATTGGCACATCTTTTTGGGAAAAGCGATTGAATGCGGCTTTCGAAATGCGCAAAGCAATCGGATTGGTTGCCGGCGAACAAAACAATAGCTATCGGCTAGTGCATGGTGAAGGCGATAATCTTCCTGGATTGATTATTGATGTTTATGCCAAAACGGCAGTTATGCAAGCTCATTCACCAGGTATGCACTTTGCTCGCATCGAGATAGCTGAGGCTCTCAAAAATGTAATGGGCAACGAATTGGAAAACATCTACTACAAATCGGAGACTACACTACCCTACATGGCCGATTTGGGTCAGGAGAATGGTTATCTGTTCGGTGGAAAAGATGTGAGTACGATTGCAATCGAAAATGGGTTGAAATTCCATGCAGATTGGCTAAAAGGTCAAAAAACAGGATTCTTCATCGACCAACGAGATAATCGAGCTTTACTTGGACATTATTCGAAAGGTCGAAAGGTATTGAATATGTTTTGTTATACTGGTGGATTCTCGTTTTACGCCTTGCAAGGAGGCGCTACAACCGTTCATTCTGTTGATAGTTCGGCAAAAGCCATAGAGCTGACCAATAAAAACGTTGAACTAAACTTCCCAAATGACCCTCGTCACGAATCATTTGCTGAAGATGCATTTAAATTTTTGGATAAAATGGACGATGATTATGATTTAATAATTCTTGATCCTCCAGCTTTTGCAAAGCACAAAAATGTACTTCGAAATGCTCTTCAAGGCTACCAGAAAATCAATGCCCGTGCTTTCAAAAAGATTAAACCAGGCGGAATCGTGTTTACATTTTCCTGTTCACAAGTGGTAACCAAAGATAATTTCAGAACTGCCATTTTCAGTGCGGCTGCTCAAGCTGGTCGAAAAGTAAGAATTCTAAATCAATTGACTCAACCGGCAGACCATCCAATAAATATATATCATCCCGAAGGAGAATACCTAAAGGGATTAGTGCTCTATGTAGAGTAGGTCATGTGAATAAATATCATTTTGATATTAAATCAAACAATGTTTTGACATAATGAGCATTAATAATAATCATTATGTCATTTCAATGTTAAATAAACAAAATACATATCATTTTATTACTTAATAATTTGCCATTAAAGATTATTGCTATATCTTTGCAATATGTTTTTCATGGTTTAGATTTTTAAGGTTAATAAGAAGGTTGAGGTTGTCGTGATGACAACCTTTTCTTTTTATATCCAATCCGAAGTTGGCATCCAAAAAAAATTAAATTTTCACAATTCGTTGTTTTTCATCTACATCTGCCGAAAGAGTCCATTAATATTTCTAAATTTCCATAATAATCAACGGCATTTTGGGCGGTAACCCAAAAATGTTTCTATTTTTGCATCTCTTAATGAAGTAACTAACAGACTCTATCTCACAGAATAAAATGAAAATAAGCAAACTATTACTTTTATCACCTCTTTTTCTATCTCTTTTATTGAATTCTTGTTTAACTAGCACTGTTGTTGACGACACTCCCCTCTCTACAGATGCTAAGATTATTTCATTTAATCTGACCGTAACTGATTCAGCTCTTGTATCAAAAGCAACTACGTTATCAACAGATGATGCAACTTTATTAAAAAATCTGGATAAGGTCTATTTTACAATTGATCAAAACACGGGAAATATATACAACCTCGATTCACTTCCAGCGGGTACGACACTCAAAAAAGGAAAATTATTTGCCACAATCTCTTTTGCGTCTGCATCAAAAGTAATGATCAAATATCCATCTGGAACCGAAAAGCTATATGCCACCACAGATTCGATTACATTTACCGAGCCTTTCATGGTAGAAGTGACAGCGGTGGATGGTGTAACTAAAAAAACGTATACTGTTAAATTAAATATCCACACCAAAAATCCGAATGAACTGGTTTGGAATGCCCAAACCTTTGATGGATGGAATACCACGGCATTTAATTTAAATAAAACTGTTTCTTTCAAAAACGAATTTCTAAACTACCTGAATACAAGCTCAGGTATTATGTTATTCAAATCTTCCGTTACCGATGGTAAACAGTGGACATTACAAACACAGAATCTGCCTCTAACCGCAAACCTTCAGACCATTACAGCTTTTGGAGATAAACTGTATATCGGAACCTCTGACAAAGAACTATACTCCTCTGCCGATGGAGAAGCGTGGCTTAAAGTAACATCAGCCATCGACATAATTGGAATAGTTGGTTCGGTAACAGATGCATTTGCTACTTCGCATTTGATCTTGATTTCGAGCGAAGGTAATTCGAATCACTTTGTGTCGACAACAAATGGTTCAACATTTTCAGCAATTGGAGATGCTGCTCTTCCAAGCGACTTCCCCTTGAGTGGATTTGCTTCAATTTCTAAAACAATCGGCTTAACAGAGAAATTAACTCTAATCGGCGGGAAAGATTTTGCAGGGAATTTATTAAATTCTGTACAACAAATGTATTGGGACAAATCAGGATTTCACTGTGGCTATAATATTGATAATAATGGAAATTGGTTTTCGAAACGCCAAGGAGCGAATGCCTATTTTTATGACGGCAAAATGGTCTTGAGCTGCGGAAGTGATGCTACACAAGATTTCAAGGAGGTTTACTCTTCAAAAGACAATGGAATTAGCTGGAAAAAGGAAACGGTGAATATACTTCCTACCGGATTTATTGATAGATCATTTGCTTCAACGCTAATAGATAGTGAAAACTATATTTGGCTTTTCGGTGGTCTGAATCATTCAGGTGACAGAAGTAGTGCAAATCTTAATGAAATATGGAGAGGCAGATTGAACCGTTATGGTTTTATTCGCCAATAATTAACGTGTTGAATACGGAATCAATCTCTTTCAACGTTGTTATTATGCAAATCCCAAAAGAATAAAGAATGAAGAGTATCGCAATCAAATCTCTGCTTTTAATACTATCTGTTTACACATTTGAAACTATTTCGGCACAAGAATATAAATACGAAATAGGTCCAACTGCTGGTGCGTCTTATTACAGTGGTGATGCCAACAATATGGCTTTATTCACTAGTCCAGAATGGGTAAAAGGAATCAGTATTAGAAGAAACTTCAATCTTAGAACTGCGTTAAAGGTTGATTTGTTAAAAGGAGATGTTTCGGGAGACTCTCAGCTCAGTTCAAATGTATTGCCGAGTAATAACAGTATTAAGTTCAAAACTTCATTTTATGATTTTAATGCGCATTTAGAATACAGTTTTTTTAGCTACAGCGATTCATTCAAATACAAGGAAACAAGACGTTTCACGCCTTATATTTTTACAGGATTTGGTGCTACAGTCGTCACAGCTCCTTCAAATATGACAAGATTAAACATTCCGGTGGGAATTGGTTTGAAATACAAACTCTTTCACAGAGTCAACATAGGCTCTGAGCTGTCATTCAACTTATTGCTTAGCGACCGACTCGAACGCACAGCTGAATTAGATTCACCCTACAATATAAATAGTGGGTCAAATTTCAAAAATACAGATTTATATTCCTATATAAAGTGCTACATCACGTTTGATATCATCAAACCAAAATGTAAATGTAATAAAAATTAGAAATGTCTTTAAAAGATCAAATAGATAAATCCCGACTCCCCGAGCACATTGCAATTGTAATGGATGGCAATGGCAGATGGGCAAAGCAGCAAGATAAACCACGCAGCTATGGTCACCAATATGGCGTCGAAAGTGTGCGAAATGTTTTGAAAGCTGCTGCTGATTTGGGTATCAAATACCTCACTCTTTATACATTCTCAAACGAAAACTGGAATCGACCCGACGATGAAGTGCAAGCTTTGATGGGATTGCTCGTTCACGCTATTCAGCACGAGAGAGAAGAGTTAAACGCAAACAACGTGCGAATGAAAGCCATCGGTGACATTAATCGATTGGCGCCTGCAGTTAGAGCAGAATTGGATAATTGTATCGACTTTCTATCTGAAAATACGGGTGTAACACTTGTACTTGCCCTCAGCTATTCCTCCAGATGGGAAATAGCTAACGCAGCAAAAGAAATCGCCATAGCTGTGAAAGAAAATCGCCTACTCATTGAAGATATCAACGATCATCTTTTTGATTCTTACATCAATACACAAAATATCCCTGATCCTGATTTAATGATTCGAACAGGCGGTGAAATTCGAATCAGTAATTTCTTGTTGTGGCAAATTGCTTATTCCGAACTCTATTTCACAGAGGAGTTTTGGCCTGATTTCAATGAAGATAGTTTAATTAAAGCCATTCTTTTCTACCAATCTCGCGAACGTCGGTTTGGTAAGATTAGTGAGCAAATCAAATAAAACCTAGCTTACAAGCTGTTTATAAACAAAATATGTATAAAAAACTTTTATTATTTATTACTTTCATTTCGCTTGTTTTAGGAAGTTTTGCTCAAGGGAATAGCACCTCAACAGATAGTGTTGCGGCAAAACCGGTGATAAAATACTCCAATACACCAAAAAAATATGAGATTGCGGGAATTGCTGTTACTGGCGTTAAAAATTACGAGGATTATGTATTAATCGGCTTCTCGGGATTGACTGTTGGACAAATAATTTCGGTACCAGGCGATGAAATAACCAATTCTGTGAAGCGATTCTGGAAACATGGCCTTTTTTCGGATGTAAAAATTGATGCTACCAAAATTGAAGGCAACAAAGTCTGGTTAGAGATTGCATTGAAACAACGCTCTCGTATTTCTGACCTTGTTTTCATCGGAATGAAGAAATCTGACAAAGAGGACTTAGAAACAAAATTAGGATTGGTAAAAGGTAATCAAGTGACTCCAAACTTAATCGATCGTGCTAAAAAAATCATCAAGAAACATTACGAAGAGAAGGGATTTCACAGTGTTGATGTTGATATTAAACAAAAAGACGATTTAAGTAAAGAGAATAATGTAATTATTGAAATCAGTGTAGATCGCAAATCTAAAACGAAAGTAAATAAGATCTTTATCACAGGAAATCAAGCTTTATCGTCGAATAAAATTCAACGCACGATGAAAAAAACCAACGAGAAAAAACGTTTGGTCAACTTCTTCCGTCAAAAGAAATTTGTAACTACGGACTTCAGTGGCGACAAAGACCTTATTATTCAAAAGTACAATGAATTAGGCTACCGTGATGCTAAAATAGTGAGCGATAGCGTTGTGAAAGTGAACGATAAACTGGTGAATGTTTATTTGAAATTAGAAGAGGGAAAAAAATATTTTATACGAGACATTAAGTGGATTGGCAATACGGTTTATCCGTCTGATTATCTTTCTACAGTACTACGGATGAAGGCTGGAGATGTATATAACCAAAAGCTACTCGAAGAACGCACACAGAGCGACGAGGATGCTTTGGCAAATGTATATATGGACAAAGGCTACCTTTTTTTCAATATTGAACCAGTGGAAGTGAATGTGCAGAATGACTCTATTGATCTTGAAATGCGCATTTACGAAGGACGTCCAGCAACTATCAACAAAGTACAGATAACGGGTAATGACCGCCTTTACGAGCATGTTATCCGTCGTGAATTGCGCACCAAACCTGGTCAATTATTCAGTAAAACAGATATTCAACGTTCGGCTCGCGAAATTGCTCAAACTGGACATTTTAATCCAGAAAACATGGATATTCGTCCAACTCCAAATCCCGAGAATGGAACAGTTGATATTCTGTATGGATTAGAGTCGAAAGCAAATGACCAAGTAGAATTTTCTGCAGGTTGGGGACAGACAGGTATTATTGGTAAACTGAGTCTGAAATTCACCAACTTTTCTATAAAAAACTTGCTAAATCCTAGTACATACAAAGGCATTATTCCTCAAGGCGATGGACAAACACTGACAATTAGTGGTCAAACGAACGCAGATTATTATCAATCATACAGTATGTCTTTTATGGATCCATGGTTTGGCGGAAAAAGACCAAATTCATTCTCTGTATCGGCCTATTATAGTAAACAAACTGATATAAATCAATCATATAATCCATACAACACCTACGGGAGCAATCCTTACACTAGCGGTTACGGAGGTTATGGAAGTAGTTACGGAGGAGGTTATAGTGGTTATGGCTCTCAAAACTACACTTTGGCATTAGATCCAGATAAATACATTCAGATGTTGGGTCTTTCTATTGGATTTGGGAAACGACTCTCTTGGCCAGATGACTATTTCACATTTTCAACTGAATTCTCATATCAACTATACAAGTTGAAAGATTGGAATTACTTTGTTATTCATAATGGAGTTTCCAACAACGTTAGCTTAAGCTTGAGTTTATCCAGAAATTCAATTGACAATCCTGTGTTTACTCGTAGTGGATCAAGCTTCTCTCTTTCGGTACAACTTACCCCTCCATATTCTATGTTCGATGGTAAAGATTACGCCAATATTCCAAATACAGATGAATCGAAATTCAAATGGATTGAGTACCACAAATGGAAATTCAAATCTCGTACATTTACACCAATTTCAAACAATCAAAAGTTGATTCTTGCTACAAGAGCTGAATATGGTTTTGTAGGATATTACGACAAAAACAAACAATCACCTTTTGAAACATTCTATATGGGTGGCGACGGTATGAGTGGATATAGCGGTATGTATGCCACAGAAACTATAGCCTTACGTGGATATGCCAATGGTTCGTTAACACCTTACGGACAAGAGGGATATGGATATTCTCGCTTGGGTATGGAATTACGCTATCCATTGATGCTCCAACCAACATCAACGATTTTTGCATTGGCATTCGTAGAAGCAGGAAATGCGTGGGCGAATTTAGACAATTTTAATCCATTCCAATTAAAACGTTCAGCAGGAACAGGTGTACGTATTTTACTTCCAATGATTGGTATGCTAGGAATTGATTGGGCGTATGGTTTTGATAAGGTATTCAATAGCAGACAATATAGCGGAAGTAATTTCCACTTCATTATAGGTCAAGAATTTTAATATCAACATTTTGCCAGTCAGTTGCATCTAACGGGTATGACTCACTTAATAAATCAATCGAATATGAAAAAATTAGTAATTGCGGCCATCCTATTTATCGCCGCTACCTTTTCGGGATCAGCTCAAAAATATGCATTGATTGACATGGAGTATATTTTAAAAAATATTCCTGCCTATGAAATGGCAACCGAGCAACTCAATCAAGTCTCTACCAAATGGCAAGTCGAAGTAGAAGGCCAATCGAAAGCAGCCAAAGAAATGTACAAAAAATACCAATCTGAAATGGTATTTCTTTCGGATGAGATGAAAACCAAACGCGAAGAAGAAATCGTAAAAAAAGAGAAAGAAGTAGCCGAATTACAACGCAAATACTTCGGACAAGAGGGCGAGCTTTTTAAAAAGAGAGAAAGCCTAATGAAACCTATTCAAGAAGATATCTACAACGCTGTAAAGGCCATTTCGGAAGAGAAAGCCTATATGATGGTCATTGACAGAGCTTCAGCCTCTAATATTATTTTTGCCTCTCCAAAGATTGATATTAGTAATGATGTACTTTCAAAATTAGGTATTTCAAAATAATAGTCTATTTTTGCAACTGAAAACAATTTATAATCCAATAATTAAAATTTTATGCTTAGAAAAATCATGTTATCACTCCTACTCGTATGTACAGTAGGAATTTTTGCTCAAGATCTTAAATTCGGTCATGTAAATATTCAAGAATTGGCAGCTGGAATGCCAGAAATGAAAGAGGGAAAAGCCAAACTTGATGGAATTTCAAAACAATACGAAGGCGAATTAGCCAAGATGTATGAAGAGCTAAACAAGAAATATACCGATTTCGTAGCGGCTAAAGATTCATTGACAGATGCCATCAAAGCAAGACGCACTCAAGAATTACAAGAGTTAGAGCAACGTTTCAATAACTTCCGTCAAAGTAGCACCGAAGAAGTTCAAAAACAACAAGGTGAATTAGAGCGCTCTGTCATGGAAGCAATTATCAAAGCAGTAAAAGAGGTAGGTGACGAGAATGGATATGTCTATATTATGGACAAAAACAACACACTCTACATCTCTTCTACTAAAAGTACTGATGTGATGGATTTAGTGAAAGCGAAATTAGCTACACGTGTGAAAACTGCTGCTCCTGCATCTACTTCTGCACCAGTAAAAACTCAACCAGTTAAACCAAAAAGATAAGGAATCATTCCTTTGACTAATATCGAATAAGAAGGATGAAACAACCGAGTCTCATCCTTCTTGTTTTTTAATACTACTATGAATCAACAATTATCATCGAAATCAGGTCCAATTGGCGTGTTCGACTCCGGATATGGAGGATTGACTATTTTGCAACAATTTCGGAAAATTTTGCCAGAATACGACTACCTATATTTAGGTGATAATGCTAGAGCTCCCTACGGCTCTCGTTCGTTCGAGGTAGTATATGAATTTACCTTACAAGCGGTAAATCGACTATTCGAAGAGGGATGTCAATTAGTAATATTGGCTTGTAACACCGCTTCTGCCAAAGCGCTTCGCAATATTCAGCAAAAAAACCTACCAAATATCGACCCGACACGTAGAGTTTTAGGAATAATAAGACCTACTATCGAAATCATAGATGGTATTACCAAAACAAAACACATAGGTGTATTAGGCACAACAGGAACGATACAGTCAGAAACCTACAACATCGAAATCAACAAATTATTCCCTCATATTATAACCACTGGTGAGGCATGCCCCATGTGGGTTCCTTTGGTCGAAAACAGAGAATTTGATCACCCTGGAGCAGACTATTTTGTAAAGAAACACATTGATGAAATCCTTCATCGAGATTCCCAAATAGATACATTGGTACTTGGATGTACGCACTATCCACTACTTGTGGATAAAATCCAAAGGTTTATTCCTGAAGGCGTGCAAATCCTTTCGCAAGGAAAATATGTTGCAGAGAGTTTACACCATTATCTACAAGTTCATCCAGAGATGTCAGATAAGTGCACAAAAGGGGGAACTTGTAAATTTTACACAACAGAATCGGTCGAGAAGTTTTCTGATATGGCGTCTATCTTTTTGAGCGAAAATATCGATGTGGAACACCTCAGCTTAGAATAACAAAAGCGAACCCTTTCGAATCCGCTTTTCCATACATTACCATTTCCCAAGTCTTAAGCTTTACCTCCAACACCTAGAATAGTTGGAATTTGTCCACCTTCATCATGTAGGCGGATTTCATCGTATTTCCCTTCGAATTTGCCAATATTATCACCTAATGCAAATAGCAGTCGTTTCGCATTCTCGGGACTCATCACGAGGCGAGTTTTGACTTGCGCTTTAGGCACACCTGGCATCATTCTTACAAAGTCAAGTACAAATTCAGAGCTAGAATGAGTAATCACAGCTAAATTCGTGTAAATTCCTTGAGCAACCTCTTCAGATAGTTCAATTTCAATTTGATTTTCCATATTTTTTTATTTATTTTTTTGAGTTTCTCCTATTAAAAACAAAAATAATCATTCAATTCTGAATTGACTCTCTTTAAAATTCTTTATTTTGTCAACATCCCAAATACTTCTTCGAGAGACTGCTCTCGTCGTTGGATGGAAAAAATCACCCAACCTTGATTTACTGCAAAATGGAAAAGCGTTTCGCGAACATCTTTTTCGCAATGAAGGATGAAATGAGTTTCAGAAACCTCTTCGATAGAGGTAATGTCAGCTAATTGTTGCAAGGCAGCCGCATTAATTGGGGCAGAAAACTCAACTTCGTAAGTCTGCAACGAAAGATTGGTTTGTAGCTCTTTGGTTGATTTGTCGGCAACGATTTCTCCATTATGAATAATGAGTGCCCGATCGCACATAGCTGCCGCCTCTTGCAGAATATGCGTAGAGAGGATGACGGTTCTCTCTTTGGCAAACTCTTTGATGAAATTTCTAATCTCGATAATTTGATTGGGATCTAAACCAGTAGTAGGCTCATCGAGAATCAGCACCTCAGGATTGTGAATCAACGCCTGCGCTAATCCTACTCGTTGGCGATACCCTTTCGAGAGTTGACCGATGCGTTTATGCGCTTCGGGTGCGAGACCAATTTGTTGCACTAATTCATCTACACGAGATCTGATTTCTCCATTTATTTTGTAAAATCCTGCCACAAATTCGAGGTATTCTCGCACATACATATCGAGATAAAGCGGATTGTTTTCGGGGAGATAACCGATGCGCCGCTTCACTTCCTTCAAATCTTTCTCTATATCGAAGCCACACACCGACACCGAACCGGAATCTGCCCGAAGCAAACCGGTCATGATTTTCATGGTAGTCGATTTGCCGGCACCGTTAGGACCAAGAAAAGCCACAATTTCTCCTTTCGCGATTTCGATATTCAAATCGCGAAGGACTTTTTGCGTTCCATAGCTTTTCTGGATATGTGATAATTGAATGGACATAAATTAATTCTCAAGTTTTAAGATACAAAAATACACAAAAAACTTAAACGGTTTTATCTTCCACGTTACCGGTTCTTTTAAGAACGCCCCAATGTGCCATTTCACCTTTTATGGCTTTATTGTAGGCTTTTATTAAAACAAACCACATGATTTGGCGATAAAGTATTCGTTGTAAAGCAAAAAGCCAGAAAGTCCTAAATGTAAATTTTTCATTGTCATAATGGAAAGCTACGTACGAAATGGCACTATCAAACAGCAAAAATCCAAGATAAAATTCGAGAACATAATCTGAATTCCCCCAAAATATTGAGTAGATCATCAGGATATCCACAATAGGTGAAAAGAGTGGCAAAATCATTTGAAAAATCAATACATTGGGTAGAATCACCCAACCCAAATTTGGCTGTTTTAAATTAAATAACAACTCTTTGTGCTTCCAAAAACTCTGCATAATGCCAAACGACCAACGAAAACGCTGTTTGACAAACATGTTCAACGTTTCGGGTGCTTCGGTAAACGAAAGTGCTTCGTTGCAATTAGTTACCTTATACCCAGCCCGTAAGAAACGCATGGTCAAATCACAATCTTCGGCTAATGTATCAACGGTAAATCCACCTACTTCAATCAAAGCTTCCCGACGAAATGCACCGATTGCACCAGGTACAACCATGATTGCATTGAGAAAATCGAATGCTCGACGATCAAAATTCTGACTAGTTATGTACTCAATTGATTGCCAATTGGTGAGCAGATTTCGGCGATTACCGACTTTCACATTTCCAGCAACGGCTGCCACCTCATCATCGTGAAATTGTTTAACCATCAATGAAATGGAATCGGGTTTCAAAATAGTATCGGCATCGATGCAAACCAAAATCTCACCATCTGCCTGTTCGATTCCAAAGTTTAAAGCCGACGCTTTACCACCATTCGGCTTGGTGAACACTTTCATCTTCTCGTTTTGGTTAAAGCGGTCATACACCTTCTGATAGGTGGAGTCTTTCGATCCATCATCTACAAAAACGATGTTGTAATTTGCATAGTCAATCTTAAGCAGATTGAGCAGACTTTTTTCGATATTCACCTCTTCATTATATGCTGGCACGATGATGCTGACTCTTCGAAAAGTTGTATCAGCTTGATTTATTTTAGCTCGTCTTTTCTCTTTACTGCGATTTATCACCGCCAAAACGACTAATAAAATCAATTTCGATGTGCTCAATACCAACGCTACTAAAAACAAAGCGAATAGAAAACTTTGCCAGTAATAAGTGCCTTCTACTACCGTTTGATCTACAAACGATTCATAATTCTCAGGAATCTTTGGCATAATATCTGCCCGTTTCTTTCCCATTAAGTCAGCAACCGTTACAAATTTATATCCTTGTTTCTGAAAATACTCAATAATACGAGGCAATGCTAAGATTGTTTGAGTCCGATCACCACCCGCATCGTGTAGTAACACAATATTTCCATACCGATTGGCAGTTTCAATGCGTTCAAGAATAGTATCTGCAGAAACACCAGCTTCCCAATCTCGTGGATCGTATGAAGACGAGACTGTAATCAATCCTTCTTCTTTAGCTGTAAAAAGTGGAATAAATTCATCTAAACTTCTGGGTTCTGAGGTATAGGGTGAACGAAAAAGCATCGTTGAATGCCCTGTTGCAGCTTGAATTACTTTATTAGTAGAGCGAATTTCAATTTTTGCACGCTCTACTCCTGCAGTACTCAAGTTTGTATGTGTATAAGTGTGATTCCCCAACTCATGACCTTCTCTATAAATACGATCGACAATGGGGAGATTATCTTCACCATTTGTACCAATAATAAAGAATGTAGCTCTCACATGATATTTGCTCAATATGTCGAGGATTTTGGGTGTATATTCCTCACTTGGACCATCATCGAACGTTATAGAAACCCACTTCTCATTCCGAAAACCTGATTTGAAGACACTACACGAGGCTGGTAATATCTTGTAGTTTTCTTCAGTTATCAGCTCATCACCTGATGTTGTTTCCACATCTATCAACCCATCTATCGGCAAACTTTGGATGTCGTATATCTCTCCACTTCCAGTAAAATCGATGTTGTAATTCGATTTTGAATTTCGCAATACCGTGTAATCAAATTTGTCCTCTTTGAGTGACTCAAACGACAAATCGCGTGCGAAAAATTGCCAGATTCGAATATCTTCAGCACCCAGTCGCCACAATGCAACACCCGCTGCACCAAAATCCTCAGAGGCACGCATCGCATTAAAATTGGTAGCTGCATCTGCAAAAAAGACCGTGTGTTTCACTTTATTATCATCCCAATAATCGTAATTCAGATTATAACTATTGTTATCATAATTAATTTTTGCGCCTGTTTGTGACGCTTTAGTTATCGCCTTTTGATACGACATGCTAGTGCCTTGGCATCCTTCAGGCCAATCGTATCCATAGGATGGAATACACAAAATCAATTTATTGGAGGGAATTTCTTTCAATGCTTCATTCATCGCCTCTTCCACCCATTTTTGAGCCGCAATGGGTCCAGGTAATCCAGGTGCATTGTGTTGATCATACGCCATCAAAAAAATAAAATCGTTTCTTTTGGCAAGTTGCTTTAAATCGTAGGCATCATTATAAGGTTGAATATCTTGAGTGACAATGTATTTCTTCGTATGGAGAGTTTCGTATAACTCTTTCTGAAAGGCAACTATATATTCCCGTTTCGTAAAATCTTCAAGATTTTCGAAGTCAATATTTACTCCTTGAAATTTGTATTTATCGAGTACTTTTACCACGCTGTTAATAAAAGTTGTTCTTCTCTTGGAGGATGAAATAATTCGATTAACGTTTTTTCCATTAAATGAGCCTTTGAAAATATTGGTAATCATTGGCACTATCGCTACTTTCTCTTTACGCATAATGTCCAATCCCACAGAGTCGATTTTAACAGCAATTTCATCCGTGCTATCGGTCACAAAAAACCACTCTGGCAGCACCATGTTTAGCTCCGAAGCATTGTATTCAAGCGAATACCTCGCTTGTGGATCCCAATTGACATAAAACGCTGCCCGAATTGGAAATTCAATTTCTCGATTGGCAGGAAGCGCAACCTTTTTTTCGTATAAATCATGGTCTTTGTGCAATGACCTGATTTTTCGAATGTCACTTTTAAACTCTTTTCTTGCCTGAGGCGAATAGGCGGCACTCATCTCATCGGTGGTAAGCTTTTTTAGAATTTGCTTTTTCACCTCTAATTCGGGCAACTTGATTTTCTGCTGATGCCCTAAGATAGAGATAGTGAAGGTAACGGATAGAAGTGTAAAGACGACCAAGAATGATCTGAAAAGCCACTGAAAACGCTTCCAACGTTTTGGCTCATCGGTTTGAAAAATCTGACGGGGTTTGTTGGGCATTGTAAATAATATTTATAACCTGTAATTTAAAATCAATGAGAGAAAAACCAAAATTGATACATTTTTGTGTGTGATTCTTCCGCAAAAAGCATGTAAATATAAATAGAGAAACGTGGCAATGTTCTATTTTTGGTGTCAAAAAAAATCACTTTTGATATTTTTTGCATTCCACAAGCTTAATGCTAAAAAAACTACTTATTTATTCAAATATTTCTCCAGTCAAATAACTATCAATTTGATTTTTACCAAAACAATTAGTAAGTTTGCAATTCAAACTTTTCACCAAAACAATCCAATATTATGACATTTAGCCAACTGAGCTACTCAATTTTTGAAGATAGCACCCGCCAGTATCATGTAACTGACCATGTGGATGCTGAAATCAAAAATCCTTACGAATTTCAAACAATCGAATATTTTCTTTACCTCAAAAACTGGATTGATGCCGTGCAGTGGCATTTCGAAGATATTATTCGCGACCCAAATATCGACCCAGTGGCTGCTCTCACTTTGAAGCGCCGCATCGACAAATCAAATCAAGATCGCACCGATTTGGTGGAGCTTATCGATAGCTACTTTTACGATAAATACAAAGACGTGCAACCTTTGGCTAGTGCGACGATTAACTCCGAAAGTCCAGCTTGGGCTATCGACCGTTTGTCAATTCTTGCGCTCAAAGTCTATCACATGCAGCAAGAGGTAGATCGCACCGATGCAGAACCAGCTCACCTTGCGCAATGCCAAACGAAACTCAATATTCTGCTTGAGCAACACAAAGACCTCACCACTGCTATCGACCAACTGCTTGCTGGATACGAGGCCGGCACGAAAGTGATGAAAGTTTACAAACAGATGAAAATGTATAACGATCCATCTTTAAATCCGGTATTGTACGCTAAAAAATAAGATTTACGGAACGTAAAGGTGCAAAGTCGCGAAGAAAAACCTGTTTAAGCCTTTGCATCTTAGCACCTTTGCGTTTATTCTTTCTTTTAGATTAAATGGAAAAGAGAAAAGTATTAATTATCCGTTTTTCTGCACTTGGTGATGTCGCCATGACAATTCCAGTGGTATATTCGTTAGCAAAACAAAATCCAGAGACGGAGTTTGTATTTCTATCGAAACCTGCGCTACGGAAACTCTTTTTCAACGCCCCCGACAATTTCACATTCGAAGAGATCGACTTCAAAAACCGACACAAAGGCATTGCCGGATTGTGGCGACTTTTCCGCGAACTCCGCAAACAAGATTTCGATCAGATTGCCGATCTGCACAGCGTTTTACGCAGTCACATCCTGTCTTTTTTCTTCCGGTTTACGGGCATCCAGATTGCGTCTATCGACAAACAGCGCAAAGCCAAACGCGAGTTAATCGCTGCAAAAAGTGAGGATAAACAACAACTCCCTACCTCTTTCGAACGCTACGAAAAGGTGTTCCGCCAACTTGGATTCGTGGTCGAAACACAATTCACCTCCATATTTGCGACCAAAGGCGACACCACGAAACTAGGAGACGTTATTTCTGAAAAAAAGGAGAAATGGATCGGCATCGCACCCTTCGCAAAGCATACCGGCAAGATTTATCCCATCGAGAAAATGGAGAAAATGGTCGCACTTTTGTCAAAAGAAAACGTCAAGATCTACCTTTTTGGTGGTGGAAACAAAGAAAAAATGATTCTCGGGAAATGGGAAGAAACCTATCCAAACGTCATCAGCACCGTCGGACGGATTGATATGGAAAAAGAACTCATTCTGATGAGCCACCTCGACGGAATGGTAACGATGGACTCCGGCAATATGCACCTCGCATCGTTGGTTAGTTGTCCTGTTGTTTCGGTTTGGGGGGCGACTCACACTTTAGCTGGCTTCTATGGCTGGAATCAAAATCCGACAGATGCCGTGCAAATCGATCTTGATTGTCGCCCTTGCTCAATTTATGGCAACAAAGAGTGCCACCGAGGAGATTATGCCTGTCTCAACGAAATCTCTCCTCAAATGCTTTCGCTACGAATAAAGCAGCGGTTTTTATAAAAAATAAACGTATCGGAAAAGCGCAAAATGTTGTACATTTGCGCTTTCTAATTTTAGCAACAAAACGATGAGTAAAAATTTTAAAAGAACACTGATTACAACAGCTTTACCTTACGCTAACGGACCAGTGCACATCGGGCATTTGGCCGGAGTTTACGTTCCCGCAGACATTTATGCACGTTACCTGCGCCTCAAAGGCGAAGAGGTGTTGATGATTGGCGGTAGCGACGAGCATGGTGTTCCCATTACCATAAAGGCGAAAAACGAAGGCATCACACCTCAAGATGTGGTCGATCGCTATCACGGTATTATCAAGAAATCGTTCGAAGATTTCGGCATCACGTTCGATATCTATTCGCGCACCACATCCGATATTCACAAGAAAACGGCTTCCGATATTTTCCGCACCATCTACGACAAAGGCGGTTTTATCGAGAAAACCAGCGAACAATATTACGACGAAGAGGCGAAACAATTCCTCGCCGACCGCTATATCACCGGCACCTGTCCGCATTGCAAAAACGACCGTGCCTACGGCGATCAGTGCGAAGCGTGCGGTACATCGCTCAACCCTACCGATTTGATTAATCCGCGTTCAACAATAAGCGGTTCGAATCCCGTATTGAAAGAGACCAAACACTGGTATCTCCCTCTCGACCAACACGAAGCGTGGTTGCGCAAATGGATTCTCGAAGACCACAAAGAGTGGAAAACCAACGTCTATGGACAATGTAAATCGTGGCTCGACATGGGCTTGCAGCCTCGTGCAGTGAGCCGCGACCTCGAATGGGGTGTACCCGTGCCAGTAGAAGGCGCAGAAGGAAAAGTGCTCTACGTGTGGTTCGATGCGCCCATCGGATACATCTCCAACACCATTGAACTGCTGCCCAACGACTGGGAGAAATGGTGGAAAAGCGAAGATTCTAAAATCGTCAATTTCATCGGAAAAGACAATATCGTGTTCCATTGCATCGTCTTCCCGGCCATGCTGAAGGCTGAAGGCTCGTTCCAACTTCCGGAAAACGTACCGGCCAACGAGTTCCTCAATCTCGAAGGCGACAAAATATCCACCTCGCGCAACTGGGCGGTGTGGCTGCACGAATACCTCGAAGAGTTCCCCGGCAAACAGGATGTGTTGCGCTATGTGTTGACGGCAAACGCCCCCGAAACGAAAGACAACGACTTCACGTGGAAAGATTTTCAAGCACGCAACAACAACGAGTTGGTGGCGGTGTTTGGCAACTTTGTGAACCGCGCGTTGGTATTGACGCACAAATATTTCGAAGGAAAAGTTCCCGCTTGCGGCGCACTGACCGACTACGATAAATCGACATTAGCAGAATTTTCCGACGTAAAAAAACATGTCGAAGATTACCTCAACATCTACCGCTTCCGCGATGCATTGAAAGAAGCGATGAACCTCGCCCGCATCGGCAACAAATACCTTGCCGACATGGAACCTTGGAAACTTGCCAAGACAGACATGGAGCGTGTGACCACCGTTATGAATATTTCATTGCAAATCACCGCCAATTTGGCGATTGCCTTCGAGCCGTTCCTGCCATTCACAGCAGCTAAATTGCGCGACTTATTGGGAATAGCTTCGTTTGACTGGAAGCAATTGGGCAGCACAAATATTCTGGCAGAAGGCGCTCAACTCAAAGAGCCTATTCTTCTTTTCGAAAAAATAGAAGATGCCACCATCGAAGCGCAAGTGCAAAAACTGCTCGATACCAAAAAAGCGAACGACGAAGCCAACTACAAAGCAAATCCTATTCAACCCAACATCGAATTCGACGACTTCACCAAACTCGATATCCGCGTGGGAACTGTCTTGGAATGCTCCAAAGTGCCGAAAGCCGATAAGTTGTTGCAATTCAAAATTGACGATGGGCTCGAAACCCGCACCATCGTTTCGGGTATTGCCCAGCACTACAAACCAGAAGAGTTGGTAGGCAAACAGGTGTGTTTTATCGCCAACCTTGCACCACGTAAACTGAAAGGTATCGAGTCGCAAGGAATGATTCTGTCTGCAGAAAATAACGACGGTTCGCTTGCTGTAATTACGCCTGAGAAATTGGTGAAACCGGGTAGCGAAGTAAAATAAAAACATACCTTTTCTTGTTCGAAATTTCAAAATGAAAGTAATATGACGATAGGTAAAGTATTAAATCTGCTTAAATACACGAAACAGAAGATTAAGAAAACACCAAGGTATCAACTGACACAACGTGTAAAAAAATATTTTGCTGAGAATAAAAATACTAACTTATCAGAGGATGAACGAACAAAATTATTGAAATTTCTATCATTCAATTTAGTAGAAATTTTTAATTATTCGTTTGTCGCAAACTATCATTTTCGTAAAACTCCTGTACTAGATGACAAATCGAAAGGATTGAGTTATGTAGTTACTGATCAAGGCAGAAAATTGTACTTCAAAAGAGGATTAAGTCATAGCACAATCCGAACAAATTACAACACATTATGCCTAGAACAAGACAAAAATTCACCCCATAACTACTATTACAATAACTTTAAAGCAGCGACCCATACGATCTTAGCAGATATAGGCTCCGCGGAAGGAAACTTTAGTCTGAGTATTGTAGATCAGGTAAAGCACATCTATCTGTTCGAATGCGAAGATCCATGGATTGAGGCACTTGAAGCGACTTTCGAACCTTGGAAAGAGAAAATTACAATCGTAAAAAAATATGTCTCCGATGAATCGAATCGAGATTGCGTAAGATTGGATGATTATTTTGAGGACAAAGAAAAACCTACTTTGTTCAAAATAGATGTAGAAGGCGCTGAAAGAAGAGTTCTAAATGGAGGTAAAAAGACATTGATCGATGATTCTGTGGAGAAGATTTTATTATGCACCTACCATAAAACGGGAGATTTCGAGGAGTTTTCGAAATGGATGAATCGCTCTGGGTTTAATTTTGTTTCACCACCCGGATACATATTCTTTCATTTGGAAAATCCAAACTATTCATCGGTAGCACCCTTCGATTTCCGTAAAGGGTTAATCATTGGAACCAAAAAGTAGAAGTAACTTTAGTATCTTTTCTGCAAGTTTCTTTCTACAAAAACACAATAAGAATGTCAGATATTAAAAACAAGACGATATTTGCCCTAATATGGAACGGACTGGATAAGTTTGGGGCAAACATTATCTATCTCATTCTTGGCATCGTTTTAGCCCGATTATTATCGCCAAATGACTACGGTGTAATGGGCATTCTCTCCATATTTACGGTTTTTGCAGGCACAATAATTGATAGCGGATTGGGCATTGCTCTTATTCGCAAAAAAGAGGTAACCGAAGAGGACTATAACTCGATATTTTATTTCAATCTGATCGTTTGCCTTCTCCTCTATATTCTCCTTTGGATGGTGGCTCCCAGTATTGCTTATTTTTTCAACAAACAAGAGTTAACGGTTTTAGCTCGAGTAGGATTTACAGTTTTGTTGGTGAATGCACTGGGATCGATTCAACAAACTAAGTTGACCAAAGAGATCGATTTTAAGAACAAAACGATTGCCAATATGCTCTCTTTATTTGTTGGAGGAGTGTTTGGCATTGCTGCTGCTTTCAATGATTTTGGTGTTTGGTCTTTAATAATACAAATGATTTCGGGGGCGATTGTTAAAACTATATTTGTATGGTATATCTCCGATTGGAGACCCAAACTTCTTTTTTCACTTCAGTCTATTAAAGAGATGCTCTCGTTTAGTTTGTCAATTTTAGGTGCATCAATCGTCAATCTTATCTATCTGAACAGCTATTCATTCATTATTGGTCGATTATTTTCATTATCAGCACTAGGTTATTATTCACAAGGAACGAAATGGAGCGATATGTTTGTCAATTCTCTTGGTGGAATTTTTCAAAGTTCAACATTGACCGTATTTTCAGCCATTCAAGACAATAAAGATCAACTCATTCGGTCTTATCGAAAAATGATGAGACTTGCCGCATTTATCACTTTCCCTCTACTTTTGGGGTTAGCATTTTTCGCCCGACCAATTGTGATGGTCATGTTATCAACCAAATGGGAACAATCAATTATCTACATACAATTATTAAGCAGCATTGGTATCGTCACAGTTTTCTCGGTTTTAAATCAAAATTTCGCTACCATTGCTGGTAAATCTGCTTTGTTATTTCGTATCGAAATCTGGAAACTATTTTTCTCTTTTGTAGCAATTGCAATCACCTATCGTTATGGAATTCTAATGATTGTTTATGGTTTAGCAGCTACTCGTCTTTTTGTGTATGTTGCAACTACTTGGATAGTAGGTCGAATCGTTGATTACCGATTGAATTTGCAAATTAAAGACATAGTACCTTATTTTGGAATCTCATTAATTGCAGGTTTTTTTAGTCTACTGACAGTTCATTTCTTTGATAATTATCTCGTTCAAATGTTATTGGGTGGTACACTATTTATCATTATTTACATTGCAATTGTCCGAATTTCCGGCTCAAAAATATTCTCAGATTTGTTTGAATTTCTGACATCCAATAAAAGAGATTAGCTCATCTATGAATAACAAGATTGAATCAAATCCAAATCAGGTTAACGAAATGATGGTTAGTGTTTTAATGCTGACTTACAATCAAGAAAACTACATCGCGCAAGCTATTCGTAGTGTTATTCGACAAAAGACAAACTTCAAGTTTGAATTGATTATCGGAGACGATTGCAGTACGGACAAAACGGCAAAGATTTGCAGCGAATTTCAATTAACATTCCCGGATATAATAAAACTAGAGGTGAATTCTCTCAATCTTGGGTTGCAGCAGAACTTCATTAAAAATTACAACCGTTGCACGGGTAAATACATCGCCATTTGTGAAGGTGATGATTACTGGATTAGCAAACAGAAACTCAGTCGCCAAGTTTCAGTTTTAGAGGTCAATTCTCAATATTCAATGTGTTTTCACCGCGTATTAAATTATTTTGAGAAAGACAATAGCAAAAGCCTTTCTAATGGTGGACAAAAACGCATTACTTCGATATTAGATTTAGCAACATCAAATTACATTACTAACGTTTCTATTCTCTTTAGACGTGGTCTTTTTGGTAAATTGCCAACTTGGTTTGCTAATGTTTCTACCTATGACTATGCTATTCATTTGATAAACGCTCAATATGGCGATATCTATTACTCTCCTAAAGTAATGGCTGTCTATAGAATACACGAAAAGGGAATTTGGAGCGACTCCGGAATGGAAAAGCGATGGAAGATTTCACTTCAGATAAGAGAACTCTTAATGGACTATTTTAAGAAAAACCAAGAGGTTTACAATAGACTAAGAAATTCGTGGATGAATATCTCTATTTCTTTACACCAGCTATATGTTGAAAAACAAATGACTAAAAAAAAGGAAGAACTTTATGGAAAAGTTCTTACGATTTGTCCAGAACGAATTAAATTGCTGGAATCAAAAAAAGAGACAGAAAAAACCACTCTAAAATCAATTTTAAGAAAGTTTTTGACGTTAACTAGAAAGTCAATTTCTAAACTGATACCTCTTCCAAATTAAATCAAAATTCCTGTATATTTCATATTATTGCTAATAGGCAATAAATTTGGGTAAACATAAAGAGGAGCATTTAGCTCCTCTTTATGTTTACCCAAATTTTTAATAGAACTCTTTGAAGACTCGGATTACTTTATCAGTATTATTTTTTTCGCAATAGTAGAATTACTATTATCCAGAAGTTCAAATACATATACCCCTTTGCCAGTCCAGCTTTCCAAATTAATATTCATAATTTGAGAATTAATCTGTGAATTATAGACAGTCTGTCCTAAAGAATTACTAATTCTAACACTACTTCCACTAACTAAAGTATTGTTTCCCATATCTAAAACGACATGGTCTTTAGCTGGATTTGGGTATATCTTAATAATACCAGAATTTAATAGCTTATCTATTCCTACAGGGATATATTCTATCATCAATGTGTCTGTTACCGTTTGAGATATAATACAAGTATCAGCAATACTTAGTGTGACAATTTTAGATGTATCTACACAAGATTCATAAGATGCTAACACTCTAAACCTTTGGTTGTAGTTCGATAATTGAACTTTATTGATTTTAAGCTCATTTGATTTGACTCCTGAATATGTAGCGTTTTCTGGAACATTCGACCAACCCAAATCTGATGCGTTTGATTGCCATTGATAAGATGTCAATGAATCACTCTTATCAACTGAGAAAACAACATCTTGGCCTGTACTAGCAATCTGATCCATTGGCTGAACAAAAATAAGTTTACAGCCATTATAGACAGAGGTAATCTCACGATCGGAAAGAGATCTATTCCAAATTCCTATATCGTCTAATTGTCCCTTGTAGAAATATCGGGAAGGATTAATCCAGTAACTATTAAGACAACCAAACCGAAGTAGCGCATCTGGAGCATCAAAATATGTATTTTCAGATTTAATTGTAGAAATTAAAACTCCATCAACAAACTGAGAAAGATAAGGCGCATTCCACCGCAAAACCCCTAAATGCCACTGATTATCATCAAATCTTTGTTTTGAATATATATCAACTTCAGGTTTTGGACTGCCATTTTCTCTTATGTCTGTTCTTAATGAACCTACTGGAATACTATCATTCTTCTTAAATAATTCGATTTGTAAACCCATACCATTATATTTACTCAATATAAAATGTCGGGCAGTCGAATCTAACTCCGTTGGCGCTTTAAACCAAAATGAAACGGTAAGTCCTTTATGGAAATTTGTCGGAACATCATTCTTAATCATTTCAATATAATTGCTTATTCCATTAAAACTATAAGCACTACTATCAATTCCAAAACGATCACTAGTCAACGTTGCACCATAAACAGTTCCATCATTATTTTGTCCACTTTCATCTTTAGCATTTCCATTAAAACCCCACCATCCAACTAAACCTTGAGTAGTTATATAGCGAGGAATTTCACTCATTACTTTAATCGACATAAAAGTAAAAAAGCACACAGTCAAAAAAATAATTTTCGCATTCATCGAGAAAAACAATTATAGTTAAGTACTAAATAAAATCAATTATAATGCAAATATAAATAACTTACAAATAACAAACAATTAATTATGACTTTATTTTATATTTCTCTAAAAATTAGTTCTGCCATTTTCCAATCAAGCGGAGTATCCAGATCGATACTTAGTTCCCGTGGCATCTCATATTTTCTGATTTTCACAAATTCTGATAGCGATTTTTCACGTAACGACTTCACGCTAATCACATAGATAGCACCATTATACTCATAAACTTTCGGGCAATCCTGTCGGCGGTTGAAATTTCCTTTTTTCGATTTATCGAGAAAGCCATTTTCATTCTCCTCAAATAAAGTATAATAGGGATTTGCCGCGGCTTCACAAACAGACACGACCATATCTATGGAGTCATCGTAAAGCGAAATTGCCTCAATTACGTGTTGGGCTGTTCGAAAAGGTGATGTAGGCTGCAATAAAACGACAACATCATATTTTATGCCTTTTTGGGTATAGAAATCCAAAGCGTGAAGAATCACCTCATAGCTTCCGCTTGTATCGGTAGCCAATGCCTCCGGTCGTTTGAAAGGCACTTTGAGACCAGATTCTTCCACCACTTTAATAATGGCATCGTCATCGGTCGAGACGCAAATATCCGCATCATCAGCCAATTGTCGGGCCACTTCCACCGAATAGAGAATCAATGGTTTCCCATTTAACGGCTTGATATTTTTATGTGGAATTCCCTTTGAGCCGCCACGGGCAGGAATCAGATAAAGCGTTTTTTTAGTCATAAGTCAGGAGCCTTCCCCAACCCCTCCAAAGGAGGGGTGAAAGAAAGTCTTAATTCGTATTATTTAATTCACAATTGACTTTATTTACTCGTTTACTTGTCAACTTGTTTACTAATTCACTGTTTCAAATATTTGATAAAATCCTTTGCTTTTGCATAATCTTCGTGCTTACCAATATCAATCCAATAGCCCATAATCGGGAAAGTGGTCACCTTACCACCATTTTTAGCAACCAATTCAATTAAATCGGGAGCATCGAAAGGTTGATCTTTGGGTATTTTGTCAACAACCGATTTTTTCATCAAATAAACACCTGCATTCGAATAATAGGTATAAGTTGGCTTCTCTTTCAACGCCACAATCTGTTCGTTTTCCACTTCGAGCACGGCATAGGGTACACTTACATTGTACGGAATAGAGGCCACTGCCATGTCCGAATCCGACTCGACGAAGTGAAGGTAAAACTCTTCAAAATCGATATTGGTAAACAAATCAGAATTCATCACCAACACAGTATCATTCTTAAATTCAGGCAATTGACCAACGGAGCCGATGGTTCCCAGCGGCAAATTCTCTTCGTAATACGAGATATTTGCCCCTTTTTCAGTTCCATTCCCAAAATGCGAAATAATCTGTTCGCCAAGGTAACGAACGGTGATGCAAATGTTTTCAATTCCAAACTGAAGCAAACGATCGACATTGTGCTCTATGATGGGTTTGTTCCCCAAAGGTAACATCGGTTTTGGCACATTATCCGTCAGCGGAGCCAAACGAATACCTCTGCCTCCTGCCATAATGACTGCATCGACAGGCAGTGCAGAATGGTTATCTTTCAAATTAAAAAGTTTCACAATTCGCCCATTTGCATCCAGAAAAGGCACCAAGTCGAGTTTTTTGGCTCGAGCCGCTTTAATAGTCTGAATGGAATAGTTTTCGGCATTGAACGAGAAAAAATCATCAAAAGAAATTGCCGTCAGTGAATCCGAAAGTTGATTTCCGGCGATTAGTCCACGACGAACATCTCCATCGGTCACAGTACCAATCATTCGCCCATCAGCATCCAGCACAAGCAGCGTGCGTATATCAGACGAAAGTTCGTTCAGTCGCAACAACGCATCGTAAATGGTTGCCGAACTTGGAATCACGTATTTTGAGTAATTCTTCATAGTTGAAAGGGTATATCGTAAAACCGTTTTTGCAGAATCTGCGATAAGTCGGCTGTTTTCAGTATGTGCAAAATCTGTTGCGCCGAATCGGGGCGAAAGTAGGGATTTTCGACTTCTTTTGCAAATCGTGCGAACTCAGTGTTCAACGCATTATCTATCGCTTTTGAGATTCCTTCGACACTTGGCGCGCAGTCGATTACACTTTCAGCACGAAGCCTTCCTTTCTGGCGAATGCCAATATTGACTGTTGGAATACCAAAACTTGGAACTTCGATGATGCCGCTGGACGAGTTACCCAACACAAAATCAACCTGCTTCAATGCCGAGAAATAGCGAAACTGACCCAAGGATGGAATGCAAAATGAGCGTTCTTTATTTTCCTCAACAAAGGCATTTATCATTTCAATGATTTGTCGTCCGTCAGTATCCGAATTCGGATAGGTAAACAAGCAACAGAGCTCTTTTTTAGCTCGTAAAACAGTCAAGAGATTCGACAATTGCTCGAGAGAACTCATCTGATTGTCGAGCGTAACTGGATGAAAGGTTATCAATGCGGTGGGTGAAGAAAACGTGAAACCGAGTGAATCTTCCAATGCCTCTTTCGGCATCAATTTGAGCGAGCGAATGGCATCTACGCCCATCGCACCTACGTTGAAAACCGTTTCAGGTTGTTCGCCCATTTGGATAATCCGATTTCTGTATGACTCCGTCGAAGCAAAATGCAAGTGGCTCATCTTGGTCACAGCGTGGCGAACGGCATCGTCGTAAGCTCCTTCCGTAATTTCCCCTCCGTGAATGTGTGCCACTGGAATCCGACAGAAAAGTGCTGCCGAAACAATCGCAATCATTTCGTATCGGTCACCCAATACCACGATTAAATCGGGATTCAACTCTTCGTAAGCATCGGCAAAGCCCATTGCACCTTTCCCAATCGATTTGCAGATAGCATTCGCCGAATCGGTCGATTGCAGCATTTCCACTTTCTTGTCAATCACAAAACCGTCGTTCAGAATCTCTTGGTACGTATTCCCAAATTCGGCAGAAAGGTGCATATTTGTTGCAATCACCTGAAGTTGAAGCTCAGGGTCGGCTTTGATAGCAAACATCAGTTGTTTGAGTATGCCATAATCGGCCCGGGTGGTAGTTACAACGCAGATTTTTCTCATAATTCTATCAATTCGTCAGCCAAAAAATCCCGTTTGGCGATTTCGCCTAACACCGATTCCCATTTCATGGGCGAAATTCCATTGCCAGGTCGTTTCACCGTTATATTTTTTTCGGAGAACAACTCTCCTTTTTTGATGTCAACCGCTGCCACAATGCTTTTGCGAGCAATGGCTATATTTTTATTTTCAGAAGCTGAAACTTCCTTCACTCCATTACCTAACGCTTTCTCGATATGTCGAATGCTATCTACCATCTGCTTCAACTCCTGTGGGTCTAACGATGCTAACTGATCGGGACCTGGAAGCGATTTATCGAGCGTGAAGTGCTTCTCAATCACCGTAGCGCCTAATGCCACAGCCGCAATTGATACTTCAATGCCCTGCGTATGGTCAGAATACCCCACCTCAACATTAAAAGCGGCTTTCAGTGTTTGCATAGCTTTCAGATTGACATCTACGTAAGGCGTCGGATATTCGGTGTTGCAATGCAAAAGTGTGATTTTATTTTTGTCTGTTCCATTAGCAACAATCAGATTAACAGCTTCTTTCAATTCTACCAATGTGGACATTCCGGTGGAGAGAATGACTCGTTTGTTGAACGCCGCAATCTTTTTCAGATAAGGTAAGTTGGTGATTTCTCCCGAGGGAATTTTAAACAACGGCAATCCGATTTCGTGCAGCAAATCAATACTTTCCAAATCAAATGGCGACGACAAGAACTCTATGCCAATCTCGCGGCAATAATCCATCAAAACAGCATGGTCTTCTACCGACAATTCGAGCTTTTTGATCATGTCGAATTGGTTCTCTTCGGCATCTGTGGTGGCTTTTTGATAATCCGCTTTTGGCGCATTTTTGCTGACTAAAAGTTCGGTTTTGAACGTCTGAAATTTCACCGCATCGGCACCTGCCGCTTTGGCTACTTCAATCAGTCGCTTAGCCATATTTATGTCGCCGTTGTGATTCACACCGGCTTCGGCAATGATATATGTTTTTGTTGAAATGCTCATTTCTCGTTTTTCAATTTCTTTTGTAAAGCTAATCCTTTGTCAGTTAGATGATATTTTTGGTCTGGATGTCGTGGCGATTCAGGATATTTGAACTCAATCAACCCGAAATCAAGCGCTGGAAGTATGTAATTTAGTCTGAAATAATCGTCATTCTTTAGTTGAAGTAGTTTTTGTATTTCTAAACGCTTCATTTCACCTTCTACCACGAGTACTAATTTCTGAACTTCCATGGTAGCTTCCATGGTAGCTTCCATGGTAGCTTGCGGGGTAACTGGTCGATAAATAACCGTCCGAAAGTCATCTTCCTGAATAAACTCCGGCTCTCTAAGACCAGAATCAACCGATTTTTGAATAATATCAGCAGTTCCTGTTCCTAACCGCTCAATATAGCCAGACAAATACATCGGCTCGGCCAACAATGGATTGGCAGGAATAGAAGTATGCAAATGCTTTAACTTTTCGGTCGTCCAACCTAAAGGTAAAGATCCCGGATTCCAAATCTCAAGCCGATCAGCAAACAACATAATCTGCACACTTGCATTACTTGTGTAATCCCTATGCACAATAGCATTCACAATGGCTTCGGCAATGACTTCCTTTGGAATTTCATAACTTCCAGGAATACTAATTTCCACTGAACGGGTTCCAATCCGATAATCTAATTTCGCAAGTACAAATTCAACCGCCTGATCGACCAGTTCAAAAACTGTCCCCTTAAAAACCTTGTACGAAGCAATCGGTTTTTCGACAATTGTTCCGTGAAAGGAGGCACATCTGACTTCAGAATTGATAAAATAGCGCTGTGGGAATTTACCAAATAGCAAAAGCGCAGCATTCGTAATACGCGAATCATCCTGCAAATTAAGATGTGAAAGAATTTTGACAGGATTACTGTTTTCGTCAAGTGGAAATCCTCTTTTTGAACGAGCAATTCTCACAAACTCTTTGATTTTCTCCACATCCAAGTCTTCTATTTTAGCCGACTGATTAAAGGTGGCATCAAATGGACCAACTCGAATAATCTCTTTCTCTTCAAGATAACGAATCAGCGAAGTATAAACTGCCGATTTCAAATCATCGATAGCTGCAAACTTCTTTCGCACCAATACATCTTGCACTTTAGATATAAAGGCTTGTTCTTTCTGGTGACGATCGCTATTTTGGTCGCTAGTGAGAAAAACTAGACGCGTTTTATGATGCTCGGTTGCAGCGTTGAATTCTAATTCTGTAGGAGAAATACCGTCTTTATCCTCGTACCCATATTGCTTCCCCAAGAGTCCAAGATAAATATCACTTCTTTCAACTTCTCGCAAATAGAGCTCATCCGCACGTTGTTCAACAGCAGGCAATAATTCAAAAATAAAAGGCTCAAAAAATTTACCCAATAACGCATCGGACAAGATATATTCGCGCAAAGCTTTTCGCTCCGCACTGAATTCGGCTTGGACACTGCTTATGAATATTTTTTTCTTTGCCATAAATCCTAATGCTTCAACTAACTATTTCACAACCACAGAACCAGCTCTTACCAAACTGTTTGCAGGAATTGTGATGGATTGAATAACAGTACTTCCGGCTCCAATCATGCAGTTTCTCCCAACATTGACTTCGCCACAAAGCGTGGAACCTGGCGCAACGTGCGTAAAATCACCTATCACACAGTCGTGTTCTACCGTGGAGTTGGTGTTGATAATCGCTCCGATACCGATTCGAGTGCCGCTGTTAACGACTACTCCGTCATACACAACCGTGCCTTCGCCGAGCTCAACATCTTCATTCACAATCGCATCTTTAGAAACTATCGCCGGAAATTCAATCCCGAACGATTTAATGGTAGAATAGACCTTTTCGCGGTATCCGTTCACATTCACGCTACCCACGCCCATCGCGGCAAAAAGCTCTTTTTCATTTGCCAAAAGAGAAGGAATAACTTCGTCCTCCCCAAGATATGAAATGCCAAGCAATGCGCCTTTATCTTCGGGATCAGTATAGCCAATTAATTCAAAATCAGCGTTTTTTTTAAGAATGCTAATAAGCACTTTGGCATGACCGCCACCACCTATTACAACAATTTTCTTCATAATCTCACACTGCTTGGAATGTTAACCACTCTCTCTTCAAGCCAAATAGAATTAACCAAATCGTCCGTCTGACAACGCGTAAACATAGGCAACCGGTTCATCAATCTCCAAATCGGACGCGTCATTACACCATTGTCGTTCGTGACAGCCAGGAAAGCATCTCGCTCTTTGATGTCGTTGAGAATCACGGCATTCAGCCAATAATTGGAATCTGAATGCTCAGGTGCAGTAACAAACTGAATATTTTGTTTTTCAAAAAACAAGCGATAGAGTTGCGCCAACTCTTTTTTCTTCTCCAAAAATAGGGGAAGTTGCTCCATCTGCGCACAGCCTAAAGCTGCATTCAGATTGGGCATCCGGTAGTTGTAGCCGATTTCATCGTGAGCAAATTCCCAACGGTGAGGCAATTTGGCCTGCGTAGTCAGGTGCTTGGCGTGCATTCCCAATGCCTTGTCTTTGAACAAAAGCATTCCGCCACCGCCTGTGGTAATCGTCTTATTTCCGTTGAAACTCAAAATCCCGATTTCGGCAATCGTTCCCGTATGTTTTCCTTTATAATAAGAACCGAGACTTTCCGCTGCATCTTCTACGACCGAAATGTTGTATTCCGCGCAGACATCGATCAGTTCGTCCATTCGGACTGCGTGGCCAAACGTATGCATGGGCACACAGGCTTTTATGCGGCGACCTGTAGTTTTGTTGTAGGTAAATTCTCCCCGTTTTTCGCCATTCTTCTCCAGAAAAGCTCTCACAGCATCCGGCGAAAGCCCCATCGTATCTTTATCTACATCCAGAAAAATAGGAATCGCTACGCAATAACTGATTGCATTGGCTGTGGCAATAAAAGTCAAAGCTTGTGTCAGCACCTCGTCATCCTGTTCAACGCCCACCAGCGTCAAAGCCAGATGCAACGAATTTGTACCGTTCACACAAGCCACCACTTTGGCACATCCGGTAAACTCTTCCACCATTTGTTCAAACCGATCGACGTACTTCCCGACACTCGACACAAAGGTAGAATCGATGCAATCTGCCACATACTGTTTTTCGTTGCCCGCAAAACGGGGTTCGTGCAACCCCACAAAAGCAGGATTTCCGTACAGCTCTTTGATGTAGTCGATTGTCGCGTCAAACATTGTAAATATCGGCTTTGTATTTAGATAGATTTTCGGGATCCAGAAACCAGTCGATGGTCTCTTTCAACCCTTTTTCGATATCATAAAGCGGCTCAAATCCGGTCAGCGATTTGATTTTCGAGTTGTCGCCCCACAAGCGGAAAACCTCCGAATCTTTCGGACGCAGGCGCTGTTCATCTTCCACAAAACGTACATCGGCATTCATCAGTTTCGCAATCAGCTCCAGCGTGTCGCGCATCGAAATCTCGAAATTGCTCGCGATGTTTACCTCCTTACCTACAGATGCCTCACAGTTAGCCAGTTGAATAAAACCGCGACAGGTATCTTTTACAAAGTTGAAATCGCGTGTAGGAGTCAGATCTCCGAGTTTAATTTCCCGTTTCCCGTAAGCTATCTGAGTAATAATCGTTGGGATAATGGCACGCGCCGACTGACGCGGACCGTAAGTATTGAACGGACGGACAATCGTAACCGGCAACTCAAACGCGTAATAAAAACTCATCGCAATGGCATCTGCTCCGATTTTCGAGGCCGAATAGGGCGATTGTGGTTGCTTCGGATGTTTCTCGTCGATAGGCACATATTTTGCAGTGCCATAAACCTCTGATGTGGAAGTGACCAAAATGCGTTTCACTCCGTTTTCTTTGGCTGCCTGACATATATTGAGTGTGCCTTTTATATTTGTATCTACGTAGCAATCTGGTGCAACGTACGAATATGGAATGGCAATCAATGCCGCCAAATGGTAAATAGTATCAATTCCCTGCGTAATCAATTTGCAAAAATGTGGATCGCGCACATCGCCGGTTACCACTTCAAGATCAGGGTGCTTCATCCCATTGAGCCAACCCCAGTCGTTGAACGAATTGTAGTACGACAAAGCTTTTACCCGAAACCCTTCGGCCAGCAAAGCCTCTGTCAGGTGCGACCCGATAAACCCATCGGCACCTGTCACCAAAACCTGTTTTTTCTGCATAAAATCTATATCTTTTTGCGTTCGAAGGCATCGATATACGAGCCCTCGGTGATGTTGAATATTTTTTTTCCTATGGAGCGACTGAATGCCTCCACGATGTGATACGAACGAAAGGCAACCACCATGCTTTCGAGAATTTCATCCAATCGTTTGGTGAAATAGTGTCGGTTGGGCGGTTCGTTTTCCGAATAGAAATGACGCAAATCTTCGTACACCCGGTTCTCGTCATCCACCGCTACCTGTCGTGGCCACGAGTGGTCGGCACCTGCTACATACACCGTTGCGTAGTTCATTCGCAGAGCCTGCATAATGGCCGGAATAAGCACATTGCGCGGACGCGGCATCCCCCATCCATTCGCATAAAACCGATGAGTAAACCACGAAAAACCCACCACCGGGGTGATGTTGACAAAGCAAACCTGAATCTGACTATTGCCGAAAATGTATTTTTGCCAATTGGAATATTTTTTCGCTTTAGCGGGTAGAAAAAGCAGCAACGGCCACTCCACCTTTTTTGCAAGATTTGAGAAAAGCCGTTCGCAATACTCCTCGTTCTGAAAGAAAGCCATATCCACCGCCACATACAAATTGGGGCGAATCTGCTGAAAATAGTCGGATGTAGCCGCGAAGTTGACCGCCAGCAAATCTTTGTTTTCGAGGAAATAGCTCTTTTCACCAATCGTTTTTAGCAACGAGGGGCCGTTTCCCAATACCACAATCTCCCGATTTTGTGTAAAATCGGCAGGAATGGTTGTCGGTTTGCGCGAAAACAGGACAATCTTCACCAATGAAAGTGAAGTTTGCACCAAATTATCTACCGTTTTTTGCGCTTTATCCCAGAAAGTGGTCATTCGTTTTTCGTCATTATATGTGCAAATTTAACCAATCTTGTGAACGACATCGCACATTCTTAATAATATTTCTCCATTTGGCTCTAAATCTATAGATTAAAAAATATTACTACCTTTGTTTTTAATTCAAATATAATGAAAATCCTCCTTATAAATACATCCGAACAGACTGGTGGAGCCGCTGTGGCTTGCAAAAGATTGATGCGTGCACTTCAGAAATCGGATGTAGAGGTAAAAATGCTGGTTCGTGATAAATCAACGGATGATGCAGATGTGATTGCTGCTAATTCGGGGAAAGTAGCATTTTGGATGAATAAATTCCGATTTGCATTTGAAAGATTGGTCATTTACATTGGCAAAGGATTGAGTTTAGATAATCTTTTTGCTGTATCCATCGCCAATACTGGAATTCGCATTAGCAAACTACCCGCCGTTAAAGAGGCTGACATACTTCACATTCATTGGATCAATCAAGGTTTTCTTTCATTATCAGAAATCAAACGACTCTCAAAACTTGGCAAACCAATTGTTTGGACAATGCACGACATGTGGCCAGCGACTGCTATATGTCACCATTCTCGCGATTGCGAAAACTATCAACGAGAGTGCAAAGAGTGTTATTTTCTTGAAACGAGAAGCGAAAATGACCTTTCAAACAAAGTTTTTTATAAAAAAAGACGCATCTGGCAACAAGCCAACATTGAGTTTGTGACCTGTAGCAAATGGCTCGAAAGAAGAACAAAGCTGAGTGTACTGATTAATCCAAAAAATGTAAGAGCGATTCCGAACCCATTGGATATTGATTTCTACAAACCTTCGGATAAAGCAAAAGCAAGGGAACGATTTGGTCTACCTGTAAATAAGAAATTACTGCTTTACGGTGCGGCAAACGTCACCGATAAACGAAAAGGGATTGATTATTATGTGAATGGATGTAAGATTCTCGCAGAAAAATACCCCGACACAAACAATGAAATTGAATTGGTATTTTTTGGTAAATCAAAAGAGAATATCGATTCATTATTTCCATTTCCAATTCATCAAATTGGTTATTTAACCAATAATGAGGCTATCAGAGATCTCTATTGTGCGGTAGATTTATTTGTTACTCCATCGCTCGAAGAAAATTTACCTAACACCATTATGGAATCTTTGGCTTGTGGTACACCTGCAACAGGATTTTATGTTGGGGGAATTCCCGAAATGATTGAACACAAACAAAACGGTTTTCTATCGATTTATAAGTCCGCTGAAAATCTAGCTGAAGGAATTCATTGGTGTCTCTGGGAGGCTGATTACAAAGTTTTATCTTCTAATGCCCGAAAAAAAGTAGAAGATTGTTATTCAGAATCTTACGTAGCAAAAGAATATGTACATTTGTATTCGCAACTCTTAGCTAAGAAAAAACGATGAAACCTCTCATCTCCATCATCACAGTCGCCTACAATGCGGAAGCAGTGATTGAAAGAACAGTCCAAAGCGTCCTAAATCAGACCTATTCTGATATCGAATACATCATTATCGATGGAAATTCTTCGGATGAAACGATGGAAATCGTCAAAAAATACAAGGAAAATCCACATCTGACCTGGAAAAGTGAACCAGACAACGGTCTTTACGATGCCATGAACAAAGGGATGGAGCTGGCAACAGGCGACTACATCTGGTTCATCAATGCCGGAGATACGCTCCACACGAACGAAACGATTGAAAATATGGTGGAATCTGTTCCTGGAAAAACAATGCCAGATGTGATTTATGGTGAAACTGCCATTGTGGATGTAAATGGTGATTTCGTGGGAATGCGCCGATTGAAAGCTCCGAAACGGCTGACGTGGAAAAGTTTCAAAATGGGAATGCTGGTCTGTCATCAATCGTTCGTCACAAAACTTACTATTGCACCGGAATTTAACCTCGAATACAAGCATTCTGCCGACTACGAATGGACGATTCAATGCCTAAAAAAGGCTAAAACGATTCACAATTCTCACCTTGTGCTTTCGAATTTTCTAGAAGGTGGTCTCTCTACCTCTAGACGAAAAGACTCACTGAAAGAGCGCTATCAAATTATGCAGCAGCATTATGGCATTGTGACCGTCACACTACTACACATTTGGTTTGCTATACGTTTCTTCTTCGCAAAATTGGTGACGGGAAGAGTGTAAATCAATTAAGAATTACGTCTCGAATTCTTTCTGGTAAAAAGAAACGCACATCCTTCCCTTCGGAAATAGCTTCACGGATAAACGTAGAGGAAATTTCGAGCATGGGTGCATTTGTTAGTTTCACTGTGGAAGATAGTTCTACTGGAATTACAACATTAAATTCTTTACGCGGATAGATCAATATCGGAAATTCTGCCAAAATAGTTTTGTAGTCTCGCCATTTGTTGAAACAATCCCAGTTATCGGCCCCAATTATCAATATAAATTCTTTTTCGGGGAATTGCTTACGCAAAGCATGAAGTGTCTGAATAGAATATGATGGGCGGGGAAGAGTAAATTCAATTTCACTCACTCGAAATTTAGGATAGCTGCCTATGGCGAGCTTTGTCCATTCCAATCGCTGTTCTTCATTTTGTAAGTCTTCACTATTCTTCAACGGATTGTGAGGCGATACTACAAACCACACTTCGTCGAGCTGCTCGTATTCGCACAAGTAATTCGCCAATGCCAAATGTCCGATGTGGATAGGATTGAACGAGCCGGAGAAGATGCCTATTTTTTGCGAACTCAAGATAGTAAAGAAGTTATGGAGTTAAAGAAGAACAACCCGCACTGATTGATATTTCAGTAGGCGGGTTGCTGTATGATAAAGTTATCCTTTTAGATTATGCTAGCAATCGCTTCACTGTTTCCGAAATCATTTTGCCTTCTGCCAGTCCAGCGAGCTTTTTAGTAGCTGCACCCATCACTTTGCCCATATCTTGTGGACCAGTTGCTCCGACTTCGCCTATCAATGCTGTCAGCACAGCCTCAAGTTCTTCTGCGCTCATTTGTTTGGGTAGATAGATTTCGATGTGACCAACCTCTTCAAGCTCTTTGGCAGCTAATTCGGGGCGGTTTTGCGTCGAGAATATTTCGGCACTTTCTTTGCGTTGTTTTACCAATTTCTGAATAATTTTGGTAGCAACTTCGTCGCTCAATTCACCATCGGCTCCTTTTGCTGTTTTAGCCTCTAGAAACTCTTTTTTCACACCACGCAAAGCATCCAGTCTTACTCGGTCTTTTGCTAACATGGCTTTTTTTATATCTTCGCTTATTTGATCAAATAGATTCATAAGATTGTTTTTTTATTTTTCGATTAAAAAAGTGTTGCTTCATTGGCGTTGTTTACCTCTTGTTCTTCGTTTGAATCGTCACTCGAAGTTTCAGCGCTCATTTGTTGTTTTATATTTTGTACAAATTGAATGTCGCGATTATACGCAGGATGCTGTTCTAATTGCTCAATGAGTGCGTCGTCGTCGAGCGATTCGGTTGCAAGAATAATTGGTTTCAGACGAACCTTTCCTCCATTAGCCATTGCACTTGATCCGTACACTTTGCCAATCAACTCAGAAGCTTTCCGTTGTTCTTCTTGCTCAACATCGTCGGCAATTCTCCGTTGTTCCGCGTCCAATGCACTGATATCGTTGATGTTCGACATTTCGAATCCACTGGCTAGAAGTGTCATTTTCAATGAGTCATCCAATGTTTCGTCATAAGCCAATCCCCAAATGACCTCAATTTTGTGTTGGTCAAATTTGCGCATGAATTCGTGAATCTGATCCATCTCGGTCATTTTCAGCGGATTTTTGCTGCTAAAATAGACATTGAACAATACTTTTTTAGCGGTAAATGGATTGTTGTTGTTGAGCAATGGCGAATGCAACGCATTTTCGATTGATTGCGTCAATCGCTGTTCGCCACTTGCAATACCAGTACTCATAATGGCAACACCACCATCTTTGAGTGTGTTTTGCACATCGGCAAAATCAAGATTCATAATACCAGAAATTGTAATAATCTCGGCTATACTTTTGGCTGCTGTTGTGAGCGTTTCATCTGCTTTCTGGAAAGCATTCGGGATATCAAGATCGGTGTAAATGCTGCGAAGACGTTCATTATTAATCACAAGAAGCGCATCTACGTGACGATTCATCTCCTCCACGCCTTTGAGCGCTTGTAAAATCTTGCGCGTTCCTTCGAAAAGGAAAGGAATTGAGACGATTCCGACAGTCAAAATACCTTTTTCTTTTGCAATTTTAGCAATTACGGGTGCTGCGCCTGTTCCTGTTCCACCACCCATTCCTGCAGTGATGAAAACCATCTTGGTGCCATCGTTCAGAAGGTTATGGATTTCGTCGAGACTCTCTTCAGCTGCTAATTTAGCTTTCTCGGGACGATTGCCCGCACCCAACCCTTGAGTAGTGGTTACGCCAAGTTGTATTTTTTTCGGAATTTTCGATTTATCCAGAGCCTGATTATCGGTGTTGCAAAGTACGAATGAAACATCGTGCATCCCTTCGCGATACATGTGCTCTACTGCATTGCCACCGCCGCCACCAACGCCGATGACTTTTATAATTGATGAGCTTTTGCCTGTATATTGAAAATCTATCGTTGCATCTGTTATATTTGCCATAATCTCCATTTTTTACTTCATTTCTGCTGTATCGTCGTTTTCTGAATCGCTGAAAAGATTGCCAAACATGGTGCTCATTTTGTCGCCAACACCAAATAATTTGCTTTTTTTCTTCTCTTTTTTCTCTTTCTCTTTTTCTTCCTTCTTTTTCGGCTCTTCGTGTTTGGCAAAAACGGTTGTTTCGAGAATCTCATCCTCCGAAGGGAATTCGATAGTCGCTGGCTTCGATGTAGAAGCGTGAACAATTTTCACGCAATTTTTGGTTCCACTCAATAACATACCCAAAACGACCGCATAAGCAGGATCGAGCATCACTTCACTCGGAAGGGTTGAGTTGTATATCGAAACGTTATTCGTTGCTTTTTTTGCATTTATTTTGGTAATAGATTTAATTAAATCACCAATTTTATCGAGTTGAGAAGCTCCTCCAGTGTAGTAAATACCTGCTCCTAAGCCTTTTGCAAAACCAGCGGATTCAATCTGTGCCCAAATATTTTGAACGATCTCCGTCATTCGTGCTTCGATGATGTTGTTCAGCGTATGAAGTTCGATGGAATGAGCTTCGTCAACACCATTATTCGCACTCACACTCAGATTTTCTGCTTCTGCATTCAAGATAGCACTTCCGTAAGTGGTTTTCAATAATTCTGCATCCGATTCCATCAAGTTTGCACTGCAAATATCTTTGGTTACCACATTTCCACCGAAAGGAATAACTGCCAAATGGCGGAACAATCCATCTTTGTAAATGGTAACCGAGGTTGTACCAGCACCAAAATCAATCAGCGCACAACCCAACATTTTGTCTGTTTCAGAAAGTAAAAGCGATGCTGCCGCAAGTTGTGAAATAGGTGAGCCAACTACTTCTACATCCGATTTGTCTTCAATGGCACGAGCTACCGTTTCTTTCATGGCCGCTCTACCGACGATGAGTTTTACGTTGGCTTCAATCTCTTCGCATGAGACTCCAATCGGGTTGATTTCAGTTTTTCGATCATCGATGCGATATTCGTTCGGAACCACTTCTAAAACCTCTTTATCGTCCAAATCGAAATTGTAACATTCGTCGTTGATGGAAGTTACAATTTTAGCGGAAATAATCTCTTCTTGTCCGAAAACACGTTTTACTTTGTCGGTAAGTGTATGAATGGATTGACCACCCATTCCTACATACACGCTGATAAATTTATTGGGATGAATGGTATTTTCCATTTTCCTCAACAGATGCTTCACGTTTATCGACGTGTCTTCCAGATTGTGGATTGTACCTCGACGGATGCAAGTAGAAGAATCGATTTTCTCCATGGCTACTACTTCCAGCGTGTTGTCGGGTCGTTTCCAACCGATCATTCCCACAATTTTAGAGGAGCCTAAATCAATGGCTGCGATGTACTCTTTGGGTTCCATAGTTAACTGTTTAATTGGCTGAACAGATGACCTGTCCATTGTATCTTAAATTGATTGTTTTGTACTTGTTCCAACCGAATCGGTTGCATCCGTCGAGGTAAAATGCACGCAAATTGCCCATTTTTTGCTCAAAGTTATCAATCTTTCCCATCACAATCCGTTGCGTTCCCACGGTTGGGATAAGCGTGATTTGGTGGTTTTGCTGCACATCAATTTGTTGAATTTGAGCATTCCACAGCGAATCGTTTCGCAAAAATAGTGCAAATTTGTATAATTCTCCCTCTGCAAACTGTTTTTCTATGTATCCCGATGCAATTGTTAGTCTGGCAGAGTAATTTGACGAAACGGGCATCGCTTTTCCCTCTTTATCAACGTAGTAATTTCCAAAAAAAGACATCACACGAAGTATCGGAATACGTTGCTCAATTTTCAATTTTATTTTGTTATCGTTCGTTTTAAAGCATTCCGCATTTCGTATCAGCGGATTTCTTTTCATGCACATTTCGATGGCTTCGGTGTTAATTTCTCCCATCGGCAATCCCGTAGGCATTAGTTCGGCAGCCGTCATCATTCGTTCCACTTCTGCTTTGTCGATAAAATGTACCTCGTTTGCATCTGCAATTTCCACCCGCATCTCTTTGCAAATCTCCTTTTTGGGAGTTTGATAAAACCAAGCAGCTGCAACAATAGCATAACCACTGAACAAGAGAATTGCCACTATTTTTAAAATTTTCTTTATCATCGCTCCAGAATCTCTTTGATATTAGGAATGTAAGTATCGATATCGCCTGCTCCAAGGGTCATCACCACGTCGTAATCTCCTTTTGCAAAAACGTCAAGCAATTCACTTTTCAGGCATAATGTTTTTTTCTGTGCCGTCACCAAGTCGAAAATCAATTGCGAAGTTACGCCTTCCATTGGCAATTCGCGTGCTGGATAGATGTCGAGCAAAATCAGCTCATCAGCCAGCGAGAGGCTTTCGGCAAACGCGCGGTAGAAATCGTTTGTCCGGCTAAACAGGTGCGGTTGGAAAATAACCGTCAATTTGCGATCGGGATACAACTGTTTCAGCGACGAAATGCTCGCCTTCACCTCTTCCGGATGGTGCGCGTAGTCGTCGAGCAGCACGAATTTCTCCGATTTCACGTAAAAATCGAATCGACGTTTTGCACCGCCGTAGCTTTTCATTCCGTTGCGGAGTTCATCTGCCGAAACGCCGTTCAACCACGCCAAAGCCATCGCTCCAATGCCGTTTTCGATGTTGATGCGAACGGGAACTCCGAGTTCCACATCGGTTATTTTTTCCGTTGGCGTAACGAAGTCGAACAAGATCGTTCCGTTGCCAATTCGCACATTTTCGGCATGAAAATCGCCCTCTTCGATCGAGTAGCTGTAGAGTTTAACCCCTTCTTGCAAATCGGGTTGCACGGTGATGCCCTTTTTCATCACGAGGCAACCGCCCGGCTTAATCAGCGAGGTAAAGATGCGGAAACTTTCGAGGTATGCCTCTTCTGTGCCGTAAATATCGAGGTGGTCGGGATCGGACGAGGTGATGACTGCCATGTACGGTTGCAACCAATGAAACGAGCGGTCGTATTCGTCGGCTTCGATCACTGTGAGGTCACTTTTCTCCGAAAGCATCAGGTTGCTGTCGTAGTTTTTGAGAATGCCACCCAGGAATGCGTTGCAATCGACCGATGACTGCTTGAGCAGATGTGCCGTCATTGTCGAAGTGGTGGTTTTACCGTGTGTACCAGCCACGCAGATGCCACGGTCGGTCTTGGTGATTTCACCCAGCACTTCGGCGCGCTTCACCATCCAAAATCCGTTGTTGCGAAAATAGGTCAGCTCCGAATGGTCTTCGGGCACGGCGGGTGTGCGCACCACGATGGTGCTTTCCACATCCTTGCAGTAATCGGGAATGAGCGAAACGTTGTCTTCGAAATGTATGTCAGCTCCTTCAGCAATCAGTTGGCGAGTGAGCTCGGTGGCGGTTTTGTCGTATCCGCCCACTTTTTTTCCTTTTGCCAGAAAATAGCGAACCAAAGCGCTCATCCCGATGCCACCGGCACCTACGAAATAGACTGAAGTGATGTTTTTTAAGTTTTTCATAAGAGGAACCCCCAACCCCCGAAGGGGGCTTTTGAAGCGGAAATATATTTAGTTTTTATAATTCGTTTTATTTCTCTATCCTTTGATATTCTCTTAAAAGCTCTTCGTAATTATAATTGAATCTTGAGCGTCTGATATAATCATTAGGGAAATTTATACTATGAAAAAATACTCTATTGCTAGGAAAAAATATCAAAGTAACAGTTTGGCAATCATTCAAAAAACTATTTTTTGTTCTAAAAACCATATAATTATCAAAATTTGAATATAGTTCCCAGTTTAAATTAGCTGTGGCTTCTAATAGTTTGGTTCTTGCTTTTCCAACACTGATTGTTATTTCAATTTCTTTTAATTTGTCTCTTGTCAATAACGTTCGAATTTCAAAACTTGACAAAGCTAAAATTAATCCTGAGAAAAAGATTGCTATGAAATAGTCAGCGATAGAAGGATTATTTTTAATCTGTTCTGTTATAATATAATAACTTACACCTAGTGCCCAACAAAATATTATTAAAGTAAAAATATAACTCGTGATTTTCTGATATGTCTGTCCTTTGAAAACGATCTTATTCGTTTCAACGGTTTTGTAGTATATTAATCCGTCTTGAATCATACAATTTCATTTTTTTTGTCAGAAACTATCTCCCTACAATTTCCACATTCCCTTCCTCAATCAACGGCAATCCATTGAAGCGATGGAAAAGTTGCGCCGTTGCTATCACATCTTTTTCGCAATAGGTGGCAATGCGTTGTACATCGTTTTCACCATAATAGACCGATGCCACTTGACTTCCGTCGATGTCGTCCTTCGGTGTGGGAATGCCAAACACGGCGGTGAGCAGTTTCAGCGCGGTGTAGTTTTTGTAATCGCCAAAGCGCCACATTTCGAGCGTGTCGATAAAGCGCACTTCCCACGGTTTTTTTCCGGCAATGTCGAGCACGGGCGGCAGCGCCACACCGTTAATCAGCATCCGGCGGGCAATGTACGGAATGTCGAACTCCTTGATATTGTGTCCGCAAATGTTGTGGTCGGGCGTGAAGGTTTTCTGAATCAACGCAGCGAAATCGAGTAACAGTGCCTTTTCGTCGTCTCCGGCAAACGATTTCAGCCGAATAAACTTTTCGCCCTCTCTGAAAAAGACCAACCCCACCGAGATGCAGACGATTCTACCAAACTCGGCATAAATTCCAGCTTCTTGACTGAATGCAATGGCGGCATCCACCTCTTCGGGATAACGATCGGGCATACGGCGGCGTTGCGCTTCGAATTTTTCTGCCCATAGCTTCTGCAATTCGTACGACATGTCCGACAGCACAGCGGTTTGCGGCACGGTCTCGATGTCGAGAAACAGAATTTTGTCTATTTGGTAGGTTGGCATAATATTTTGGTTTTTAACCGCAGAATACGCTGAGTTTTACGCAGAGAGCCGCGGAGGTTATTTTGTTAGCATTAATTCTATTTTCTCATTTTTTCCTTTGCGGTTCTCCGCGTCTTCTTTGCATTCTCTGCGGTTAAAGCTTCACCATTGCATCCAGCAATTCATTCAACACCTGCCGTGTCGCAGCGACGTGTTTTTTGCTCTCTTCCAGAATGGTGGTTGGGAGCTGAATGTATTTCGTCACGTTGTCGAATTCGGCATTGTCGCCTTCATCAAAAAAGAGGCGGATGTGGTTGTCGCTCAGCTCCAAGTGAAATTGCAACCCGACCACACGATTTTCGTTCATCGCAAAGCCCTGATTCGGACAGCCAGCCGACGAAAAGAGCGACTCAGCGCCTGTCGGAATGTCGAACATATCGCCGTGCCACTGCATCACATAGAGCTGCTTTTTGTCCGCCAGCGAAGGAAACAGCGGATGCGTGTCGAACTTCTTCTCCACCGGAAACCAGCCGATTTCTTTCTCGGGACTGCGACCTACTTTGTTACCCAACGCTCTCGAAATCAGTTGCGCTCCCAAGCAAATGCCCAAAATCCGTTTATTCGCTCGAATGCAATCGGCAATGAATGCTTTCTCTTGCACGAGCCACGGGAATTCTACCTCTTCGTCCACGTTCATCGAACCGCCCATCACGATGAGAAAATCGAAACAATCCAAGGTCGGAAGCTCCCAATCCGACTCCCAAAACAGTGTTTCGGTGAGCGAATGGCCGTGATGCTTGATCCAAGGCTCAATCATGCCCAAGCCTTCGAATTGCAGGTGTCGCAGTGCGTGGAATTTCATTTTCTATGCTTATTTTATGAGCTTCAGCACCTCTTCGGCGATGCGTTTTGCCGAGTCGTGTTGTGCCAACAGCAGAATATTTTTACCCAGATCTGCCATTTTTCCGGGTTGATTGATGAGCGACAAAGCCGCATCGACCAACTGCTCTCGGGCATCGACGTCTTTAATCATTACTGCCGCATTTTTCTCCGTTAGTGCTTCGGCGTTGCGCGTTTGGTGGTCTTCTGCCACATTGGGCGAAGGCACGAGAATGACTGGTTTACCAAGCAGGCAGAATTCGGAAATAGAACCCGCTCCGGCGCGTGAAATAATCAAATCTGCCACCGAGTATGCCAAATCCATCCGACTGATAAAGGCAGTGAGGTGCACATTCTTTGGATTCACGGCTTTGAGTGTCGCCTCAGCATCTTCGAAGTAGTATTTCCCCGTTTGCCAAATCACCTGCACGTCCGATTCCGAAATTTCTTTCAGTTTGGCGATGATGCTTTGGTTCACTGTTCTAGCTCCAAGGCTGCCGCCGACTACGAGAATCGTTTTCTTCGCAGGATCAAGTTTGAAATACTCAACAGCTTCGGCGCGTTTGTCTTCTTTTGTAAACAAATCCTGGCGAACGGGGTTTCCGGTCAGGATGATTTTATCTTTCGGGAAAAAGCGTTCCATTTTGTCGTACGCCACGCAGATTTTTGCCGCGTTTTTTGCCAATAGTTTATTAGTGACTCCAGCATACGAATTTTGCTCTTGCAATAATGTCGGAACGCCTTGCATCGATGCGATGCGCAACGTTGGTCCGCTAGCATAACCACCTACACCTACTGCCACATCAGGTCGGAACTTACGAACGGCAAACCATCCTTTTGCCAAACTTTTTGCCAAACGATAGACCACCTGCACGTTTTTGAGCATGTTCTTTCGGTCGAAACCGCTCACGGGTAGTCCCACAATCGGATAACCTGCGGCAGGCACTTTCTCCATCTCCATGCGGTTTTCGGCTCCGACAAAGAGAATTTCAGCATCGGGACGAAGCTCCTTCACGGCATTGGCAATCGAAATGGCGGGGAAAATATGTCCGCCGGTGCCGCCGCCACTGATGACGACTCTTGGTTGCTTTTTCATGTTTTTTATCAATAAATTAAGAAACAGGCTCTTCAATGTTTTCAAAAATCACTTTTTCGGTCACAGGGTCGTCGTCGATGTTGATTGTACCCTCTTTTTCAGCTTTGGCTTTTGCTGCGCTTTCGTTGGCAAATTGGCTAACGGCCAAAATCACCCCAAAGTAGATGCAACTAATCAACGTCGATGTTCCACCACGACTAATTAATGGCAATGGTTGTCCCGTAACAGGAATAAGATTAACTGCTACCGACATGTTGATTAACGCCTGAAAAGCGATGATCAGTGCACAACCAATGATGACCAATGCTGGGAAAACTTTATTGCACCGTTTCGCGATAATTCCCACCCGAAACAGCAAAATAAAATAGAGAAAAATGACCACAACACCACCTACCAAACCGGTCTCTTCGAGGATAATGGCAAAGATAAAATCGGAAAATGCTTGCGGTAGAAAGTCGCGTGTTTCGCTATTTCCGGGCATCATTCCGAATACTTTTCCATTGGCAATGGCTATCTTCCCATAATATTTCTGGCAATCTTTCCCACTCAAATCGATTTTTTTGCTTGCGCTATCTTTATCCTTTCCAATAAAGCTATTTACACGACTGGCAGCTGTTTCCAAACGTGTTTCTTGCAGGAATTTCTTTGGCAAATGAGTAATAGTGACACCAGCTAGCACGATTAATCCGATAGCAATGGCCGCTACGATGCCCAGTTTCTTGAACTCTACCCGACCAATGAACATCAAAATATAAACCACCGTAAAAAGAAGAACCGCTGTAGAAATATTTTCTTTAATGATAAATGCGCAAACAACAAGGGAAATAATCATGATCCATTTGAAGGCTTTCGGCGATGCATTGTTTTCGTCCTGAAACTTCGATAGAATATAGGATGTGGTGATAATAACACCCAGTTTCGCAAATTCAGAGGGTTGAAAACGAATGCCGAAGAAGCTCACCCAACGGGTAGCATCGTTCACTTTCATACCTCCCACAAGGGCATACACCAAAAACAAGATTCCCAATATCAGTGCGGCAAATCCTAACATCTGAATACGTTTTAGGCTGAGATTTTGAATCAGAATAATCAATCCTGTGCCAGCAATCAGGAACGTAGCGTGACGTATAATTGGATCAAAATGACGCACTGCCGATTTGTATGAAAGCATACTCGACGCGCTATACACCTCCACCACCGAGATGATGCAGAGGAAAAAGAATACCGTCCAGATGACGCGATCTCCTTTGAATAGTGCTTTGGTTAAATCCATAATTGTTTATTTTTTTCAATTGAAATTTATTCTGACCTTAAGGTTGGGCAATCATCTATTTTTAAATTTTTTCCATTTATCTCCTCACAACCATACGTGAACTTTGCTCGTTTTTTATTATTATTATCAGAACCAAAACCAATTCTTATTGAAAATGAACAGTTTTTGGTATTGTCCCAATATTCGGAACTTGCGTAACCTTCATCTGCTTCAAAATCATCATCATTTTCTGGTGCAAGGAAAAACAAAGATCCTAAAATTGCTTTCCCAGATTTATCAAAAATTGTTTCCCCTTTTTTATCTATGATTAGAAGCCCGTAATTCAAATTTGTTAAGTTTTCTCTAGTCACAGTAAGTTCAAATATATTGTCATCTTTTTTTCCTTTAAATAAAATCTTCTGATTTAATGGAAGTTCTTCTGGAAAATATGTCGTGTCATTATTAATTAAAATGTAATTATCGATCAGTTTTAAAGAATTCTCATAATCAACTAGTCCCTCAATAAAAGTTTGGTCGTATTGTGATTTGTTTTTTATATAAATATTTGACTTTTTATTAATGTTCGAACTATTTAGAGAAGTATTCGGAGTTGTTTTATTACTGATTTTTTTCTTTGTATGATTATTACAACTCAAAACACATAAGACTAAACCGAAAAGAAAAATTATTTGTTTCATTACCTTAAAACTTTCTTTTACAAACTCTTTACACACTCCTTAAACTGCTGACCGCGATCTTCGTAGTTTTTGAACAAATCGAAGCTGGCACAGCACGGTGAAAGCAATACTGTATCGCCCTTTTCTGCCAATCGATAGCAATGATCAACTGCCTCCTGCATGGAGCCAGCATCGACAATGGTCGGCACTTTTCCATCAAAGAATTCGTGCAATTTCGTATTGTCCACACCGAGGCAAACCATCGCTTTCACTTTCTGTTTCACTAATGCCTCGATTTCGGTGTAGTCGTTGCCTTTGTCCGTGCCACCAATGATGAGGACGGTCGGCGTTTTCATGCTTTCGAGCGCATACCAGCAGGAGTTGACGTTGGTCGCTTTCGAGTCGTTGATATACTCCACCCCACGAATGCGCGTCACATACTCCAAGCGATGCTCCACCCCACGAAAATCGCTCAACGATTGGCGGATATTCTCTTTCTTGATGTCTAATAATTTCGCAGAAATGCCTGCTGCCAAGGAGTTGTAGAGGTTGTGCGTACCCGAAAGTGCGAGTTTGCTCAACTCCATCAGAAACACCTCAGCCTGATCGGTCTCGATGTGGATTTGTTCGTTTTCGGTATATCCTTTCACTCCTTCTTCGGGTGTTTCTGCGAAAGGATAAAACTGAGCGTTTATCGTTCTGCTCTTTAGTTCTTCCGAAATAATGGGATCGTCATTCCAGAAAATAAATGCGTCTTCGGGCGTTTGATTTTGCGTAATGCGGAATTTCGCATTGATGTAATTTTGCATGCAATAGTCGTAGCGATCGAGGTGATCGGGCGTGATATTGAGCAAAATGGCGATGTTCGCTCGGAAATCGTACATGTTATCCAGCTGAAAGCTGCTCAGCTCCAACACGAAGTAGTCGAAATTATCTTCCGCCACCTGCAACGCCAAACTTTTGCCCACATTGCCTGCCAGACCGACATTTAACCCAGCATTTTTCAGGATGTGATAGGTCAACATTGTAGTAGTCGTTTTGCCATTGCTACCAGTAATGCAGACCATTTTGGCTTTGGTGTAACGAGCTGCAAATTCTATTTCCGAAATTATAGGCGTTTTTTGCGCCATTAGTGCTTTGATAATGGGAGCTTTGTCGGGAATGCCGGGACTTTTCACCACTTCATCGGCATTGAGGATGAGTGATTCGGTGTGTGTTTCCTCTTCCCAAGCAATCTCGTATTTGTCGAGTAGGCTTTTGTAGTTGTCAGCAATTTTCGATTTATCTGAGACAAACACATCGAAACCTTTGGTCTTTGCTAAAACCGCAGCACCACTTCCACTTTCTCCTGCTCCTAAAACAACAATTCTTTTGTTCATATATTCTTATTTAAAGTCCGCCTCAGCGATAGAGGGACTTTTTTATCTAATTTTCAATGTCACAATGGTCAAAACCGCTAAAATGATACCAATAATCCAAAAACGGATGACGATTTTTGATTCTGGAACAGGAATCAGCGGACTTTGCATCAGAGCTTCAATTCCCGAATTTCCCGGTTTCTGGAAATGGTGATGCAACGGTGCCATTTTGAAAATCCGTTTTCCGACACCACTCTTTTTCTTGGTGTATTTGAAATAATATCGTTGAAGAATGACTGACAGATTTTCCACCAAAAATATACCGCAAAGAATAGGAATCAACAGCTCTTTGTGGATGATGATGGCAAAAACAGCAATGATTCCGCCCAATGTCAAACTGCCGGTATCGCCCATAAACACTTGCGCAGGGAAGGCGTTGTACCAGAGAAATCCGATGGTCGCACCGATAAATGCGCTGGCAAAAACGGTCATCTCTTCCACACCCGGAATGTACATGATATTGAGGTACGAAGCGTAGTTGACGTTACTCGAGAGGTACGCCAAAATCCCGAGCGTGACTCCAATAATGGCGGAACTTCCCGTCGCCAGCCCGTCCAATCCATCCGTCAGATTGGCACCGTTCGAAACGGCCGTCACGATAAAGATCGTCACCAAAATAAAGAGAATCCAACCCCACATTTGCGCTTTATCTCCCATAAACGATACCAATTCCGCATAATCGAGGTTGTTATTTTTGACAAATGGAATCGTAGTTTTGGTCGATTTCACATCCATCGTTTTGTATTCCACCGCCGAAATCACATTGTCGTGTCTGATTTCGGAGTTTTCACGAATGACCACCTTGGGACTCATATAAAGTACAATACCAACAATCAAACCGAGACCGATTTGTCCTACCACTTTGAAAATGCCTTTCAAACCCTCTTTGTCTTTCTTGAAAACCTTGATATAATCGTCTAAAAATCCAATAACCCCGAGCCAAACGGTGGTGATAATCATCAAAATCATGTAGATGTTTCCCAATCGTCCGATCAACAAAACCGGCACCAGAATAGAGATAATGATGATGATTCCGCCCATGGTGGGAGTTCCTTTTTTCTGCATCTGACCTTCGAGACCGAGGTCGCGCACCAATTCGCCGATTTGAAGCATTTGCAGTTTGTTGATGATCCGTCGTCCGATAATGGTGGAGATAAATAGCGACAGAATGAGCGCTGCCGCAGAACGAAACGATATGTATTTGAAAACGCCCGCTCCTGGAACATTCAAATCGTGCAAATATTGGAATAAGTAGTAAAGCATAGTTGTTCTATTTAGTTGTAAGTCGTAAGTTATAAGTCATAGGTCATGCACCTATAATTGGCACATTGGCATATTATCCAATTGATTCATTGAAAATTTCGCGAACGACTTCGCGGTCGTCGAAATGATGTTTCACCCCTTTTATGTCTTGATAATCTTCGTGACCTTTGCCGGCAATCAGAATCACATCGCCCGTCTGAGCGAGCATGCAAGCTGTTTTGATCGCTTGGCGACGATCTACAATGGTGAGCGTTTTCTTTTTGTCGAGCACATCCAATCCAGCCACCATATCGTTGAGAATCTCCTCCGGTTCTTCAAAGCGTGGATTATCGGATGTCAAAATTACTTTATCGCTTGCATTAGCAGCTTCTTTTGCCATTAATGGTCTTTTACCTTTGTCGCGATTACCACCTGCGCCTACTACCGTGATGACTTTTCCGCCACCGTTCAACACCTGATGAATAGCACTCAACACGTTGTTCAACGCATCTGGTGTGTGAGCATAATCGACGATGGCGGTATACCCAGATGGCGAGCGCAATGCTTCGAAACGGCCTGAGACAGATTTGAGGGTGCTCAATACCAATAATATCTCGTCCATATCTTGTCCCAACTGATGCGCTGCACCAACGACTGCCAAAAGATTCGAGGCATTGAATTTGCCCACAAATTGCACGACCACCTCTTTTCGGTTGATTTCGAGCATCATGCCGTCGAAATGATCTTCGATGATTCGACCTTTGTAGTCGGCGAGCGTTCGCACAGAGTAAGTTAGTTTTTTTGCTTTTGTATTTTGAAGCATCACCAGACCCGTTTTGTCGTCGGCATTGGTAATGGCAAATGCATCTTTCGGCAGTTGATCGAAAAATCCTTTTTTTGCTTTCAAATAGGCATCCACCGTTTTGTGGTAATCGAGGTGATCGCGTGTGAGGTTGGTGAAAATGCCACCTTTGAATCGCAATCCGCTGATGCGTTTTTGATCCACCGAATGAGAACTTACCTCCATAAATGCATATTCACAACCCGCATCCACCATCTCTTTCAACAATTCGTTAAGCGTGATTGCATCTGGCGTGGTGTGCGTGGCAGGAATCTCTTTATCCACCACAAAATTAGAAACCGTAGAGAGCAATCCCGTTTTATGACCCAATTTGGTAAACATATTGTATAAAAGCGTGGCGATGGTCGTTTTTCCATTGGTTCCAGTCACTCCCACCAAGGTGAGATTTTCCGATGGATATCCGTTCCAAGCAGAGGCCAGAATGCCCAATGCATCGGCACTATCTTCTACTTGAACGTAAACTGTATCTTGGGAAATTGTTTCAGGCAATAATTGGCAAACTACTGCCACAGCACCTTGCACGATGGTTTGCGCAATAAAGTTATGTCCATCGACAGCCGTTCCGGGCACCGCTACGAAAAGAGTGCCAGCGGTTGCTTTGCGCGAATCGGAACAAATCGAACCAATTTCTACATCGGTCGAGCCAACGATTTGAATCGGTTTTAGTCTCGAAATAAGTTGGTGTAACTTCATATTCATTGAATATATTTTAATAAGGATTTTTCATCATTTTCTTTAACTCCTTAATAAATTGGGGGTCAATGGTTTTTCCTCCAAGTTCTTGGCATTTGTTTATGTATAACCAAGAGTTCTCGTAATCTTCTAATAAGAAATATAATTTAGCAGCATTATACAGTGCAAATTCACTTGATTTGTCATATTCAATATATTCCAATAAGTAAGGAAGTCCGATTTGGAGGCTCTCTTTATCATTATTTTGAAAAAATAGCTTAGAATAAGCTGTCGAAATATCGATTAGTAGCCGTTTGTTTTTTGAATTTAGTGTATATGCGGATTTCAAATAGTGTATAGATTCAGCCGGATTTCCTAGAACTCCTAATAATGCTCCGAATCCCCACATTGTTGAATAATTAGTTGAGTCCAAAAGCCAAGATTGATTAAATCTTAACATTGCCATCTCATAATCTCCATTTTGGAAAAACTTCCACGCTTTGGACGACAAATCATTACTCCCTGTTTTCTCTGTAAGCCCTGAAGATAAAATGTTACTTATGAATTCATTGTCAGCAAGTTGTTCTTCAACTGTTTTAGCTGATTGTCCATATTTTGGAAAATAATTTTTTTGACCGCTATGCTTTTTCTGCCATGATTCCCAATCATTTGTTTCTCCAAAACAAATAGAAGAGAAGATTAGTAAAGCAAGTATGATATGTAGTTTTCTCATAAATAGCAATTTTATATATTTTTATTTCAAAACAATTTTCACGATTTCACCTTTTGTATATGCTTGTCCAGCAGTTGGCGATTGAGAAACAACTGTTCCGCTGCCCATAATCACTACTTTCATTCCCATGTTTTCGAGTAGATATACGGCATCCCGCACACCCATTCCAATCACATTTGGTAACACATTTTTATTGATCGTGACTTGTCTGATGGAAAGACTCTTTGTAAATGCTTCCGCTTTTGCGAAATCATTTGTGGCATCCATACTATCCACTTTGAGCGATAATTTTGAGAAAATTATCTGCAAATCGTTCGAAAAAGTCACTTTCGATGAAGGCATAAGTGTGTTCACCGAATCCTTTGGTACATCTTGCGATGGCACTCGAAGACTACGTGCATATACTTGTTCTGCAATTTGTTTGAAAACTGGCCCTGCCATCGTACCACCACCAGCATGACCGATGCGAGGATAACGAATCACCACGATTCCCGAATATTTAGGCTTATCAACAGGGAAATATCCACAGAAACTGACCTGATGACCATCGTATCCGGCTTTTCCTTGCGAAACCTGTGCTGTCCCAGTTTTTCCTGCAATTTTGATGTGTTTCGAAAGAAGCGGTTTTCCTGTGCCGTGCACCACCACATCCGCCAACATTTGTTGCAGAATTTTCACTGTGCTTGGTTTGCATACAGCCGGATTTACCACTTCAGTTTCGTATTTCTTGATTTCTGTGCCGTTGCGATTGATGCTTTTCACGAAAAAAGGTTTCACCATTTTGCCATTATTAGCAATAGAGTTGTAAAAAGTCAGCATATAAATCGGCGGAATCTGCGTTTCGTATCCGAAAGACATCCATGCTAAAGTAGTATTCGACCAACTTGCATCCGTTGGATATTTGATGACTGGTTTTGCCGTTCCCGGAATCTGAAAATCCAGTTTTTTATTTAATCCAATGGCATAAAGCTTGTCAACATATCGCTTAGGGTCGTTATGATAGGCTCTATCAATAATTTTTGCAACACCAATATTCGATGAGTTCCAGATAGTTTGAGCCGCAGTCAGATCTCCGTAGCCACCTTTGTCCCAATTGTGATCTTTCACAATGCGATTGCTGTAGTGCCACTGCCCATATTCGCAAAAAATAACGTCGTTTGGTTGTACTTTACCATCGTCCAATGCTACCATCATCGAAGCTACTTTGAAGGTCGATCCGGGTTCAGTCAAACTATTAACCGCCATGTTTGTACCTTCGTAATATTCGCCTTCGGCTACCCGCATCATGTTGGTAATAGCTTTTACCTCACCGGTTTCTACTTCCATCAACACGATAGTGCCCGATTCAGCATCCACTTCTTTCAACTTATCGACCAAGGCTCGCTCCGAAATATCCTGAATATTCACATCAATCGTAGTGTGAATATCCATTCCATCGACTGGCTCTTGAGTGGTATAGTTGAGGTATGTGCTGCGGATTTTTTGACGACACGAAAGACCTGGTGTGCCTCGCAAAATGCTGTCGAATTGAAGCTCCAATCCATTTTTTCCGCCTTTTCCTTTCTCAGAATAGATATCGCCAATGGTTCGTGAAGCAAGCGATCCAAACGGTTTTTTCCGTTTGAAGAAGGCTTTCGAGTAGAATCCGCTGATGCCAGGTGCCATTTTGAAAAAGGGATTCAGACGCAATTTTTTCATATCGAGGTACGATACTTTTTTGTTCGAAATGGAGAACTGGCGGCTCTTTTTATTCAGTCCTTTTAGAATGTGATTTTTATATTCAGCTGGTGTTTTATCTCCAATTATCGTTGCTAAATCGTTGCAAATTGGAGTCATGTATTTGGTGAGAGAATCGAGCGATGATATCTTCTTCGTGGGAGTGTAACCATCCGCTTTGAAGTCGAAAAAAAGTTGATATTGAGGAATGCTGCTCGCCATCAAACGACCATCACAAGCAAAAATATTGCCACGAGTAGGTTCTATTTCGATGTTTTCGATCTTGCTTTTTTCGCCCAAACTGCGCCATTGATCTCCTTCAATAAATGAAATTTTCACAATGCGATAAATCACCAATCCTAGTATCAATACGATGAATACCATGACCAATGCATAGCGGGCTAATATGGTGTTTTTATTGATTGCCATCTCTATTTTTCTTCTGCTTGTTTGGTAATGCTGTAGGGTGGAGTTTCAGACTCTTCGAGATTGATTCCTTTTTCGACAATTAGCTGCTTCACTTGCGACTGTTTGCTGCCACCCATCAATTCGGATGAGCGTGTGAGTGCTTCGTATTTCACGTCGGTTAGTTTTTTCTCTAACTTCACAATATCGACCAGTCGTTGTTGACATTCGTAGCGATTGCTAATGTAGAAAAATAGGAATGCAAGTACAATGGCAATTAATCCAACCTGTTTTTTCAGGAATTCGCTAACTGCTTTGCCATCAAAAATTTCTTTGACAGATAAGCTTTTGCTTTCGTTCTCGAATTGATTGACTTCCCCTTTCTTCTTTTTGAATCCAAATGCCATAAAAAAAATATTACACAAATAATTAATTGTTTATTCTTCGAAGTTAAATTGCTGTTGTTCGTTACGCAGAATATGACGTACAATTTTGTTTACTTGATAAGACTTGTTCACAAAAGTGTTAACTGATTCGTCCCATTTTTGATTTACCTGCAATTCAACTTCTAGAATATCACCTTTAGAAAAAGCTTCTCCTTTATCTATCAGTTTGTAGAAGTCAGGATCTTTTATTCGTGCAGCAATTTTGTTACCTTTATAATAAAATTCCCACTTGAGCAATTCCTCGAATGAAAGTCTAACAATATGTAAAGTCGCAGCCTCTTTTAGAATTCGCTCATCATTTAATACTTCCTCTGATTTGAGTGATAAATCTGTAAAATCTTCTCTTTCTACTCTTATTATAGGGTTTTCCTCTTTATCAGTTATTTCAAATCCAGTAATCGATGGGTCATTATTAATTGCATCAAAATTCTGTGATATCGCGTCTTTAATTATAGGACTATTTTCATAGATATTAAAAATTACATTTTCAATTATTAAAATATCTCCATTTTCATTTGTAATTGTGGTCTTATCTTCATTAGAATCAATTGATTTTGGACTTTTTCCTTTTAGGAATTTTTTTATTTTAATGAGACCAACTAATGAAGCTATTATTTCTGCTCCCAATTCTAAACTTTCTCTTGTGAAAAGTGATTTAAGCGCATCTAATGCTGTTTCCAACAATTCTAGATGTACTAGAAAACTACCTTTATCTAGAGCTTTTACTTTTATTTCAATCCTTTTTCCAGGATCAAGAAATCTATTAATTTCCTGAATAATAGAAGAAGTATGGACCAAACTGCTAATTAAAACATTTGCATCAATTTGATGAAGTTGCCCGTCAAACTTAAGTTTGAAGTTATTGTCAGATATTAGACGTTCCATATTAAAGTTCTTAATGTTTTTTATCGTTTTTCCGCTACTCTCAACTTTGCACTACGAGCACGAGGGTTGCGAGCAATCTCTTCGTCAGATGGTGCAATCACTTTGTTGCTCAATGCTTTGAGTATCGTATTTGTGTTTCCGAAGAAATCTTGTTCCACTTTCCCTTCGAAATTTCCAGTCTTGAAATAGTTTTTCACCAAGCGATCTTCGAGTGAATGATAGGTGATAACAGCCAAGCGACCACCGGGTTTGAGTAATTCAGCAGCTTGAACGAGCATGCTTTTCAAAGTCTCTAGTTCTTTGTTTACCTCAATGCGCAGTGCCTGAAACACCTGAGCCAACTCTTTTTTCTCTTTCATCTTGTTGATGCAAGGACGAATAACCGTCAAGAAATCGGCTATTGTTTCTATTTTCTTCTCCTTGCGTGATTCCACGAGGATGGATGCGATACGTCTTGCATTTTTCATCTCTCCATAGAAATAAAAAATATCTGCCAGCTTCTCTTCCGATAAAGTATTGATTAACTCTGCTGCAGAAGCACCGGCGCGTTTATTCATGCGCATATCTAGTTTGCCGTCGAAGCGGAATGAAAAACCACGGTCGGCTTCATCGAAGTGGTGTGATGATACGCCCAAGTCAGCCAACAATCCATCAATTTGATCTACGTTGTGGTATTGCATAAAATTTTGCAAATAACAGAAATTGCCACGAACGAAGTGAAACCGTTTATCTCCAATGATATTTTTCTCAGCATCTTCATCTTGGTCGAAGGCAAAAAGGCGACCTTTAGTCCCCAAACGTTTCAAAATTTCTTTCGAATGTCCGCCCCCACCAAAGGTGACATCAATAATGGTCGCTCCTGATTGAATGTTGAGTCCGTTGATGCTCTCTGAAAGTAGTGCAGGGGTATGATAAATATCTGATTGATTGACCATTGAGGGGATTGTCGGTTTTTAGTCTAATTTATTGGATGTAAAAATAGAAATAAATATTGTTTCAAAAGTCAAAAAACAGGAAAAGTTTTCAACAGTTTATCATTGCTTATATAGTAAATATCAAATCATTAGTATTGATAATGTGAAGTTTCTCTTTATCTAAAATTTGCGATTAAGATTTCATGACAATTGATTCTCATTTATGTGAAAGTAGTATATAACTGACTCATAATGTGTTTGTATATAAATTTTTGGTGTATTTTTGCGACCAAATGTCAGAAAATGAGTGAAAAAATATTGCAAATCGATGTAGAAAAAGTGTTACGGGAAAAAGCTCCAGCTTTGGCTCGAAAATTACCTCGTTTTGCTATCTCGTTGCTAAAAAAAATCATCCATCAAGAGGGAATTAATACCTTTCTGAGAGCTCGCGGACACCTCAAAGGAGTGGAATTCGCCACTTCAATGATAGATTATTGGGGCGTTACTATTCGTGTAGAGGGATTAGAAAATTTACCGAAGAATGGCTCCTATATTTTCGCCTCCAATCATCCATTGGGAGGGCTGGATGGCGTTGCCTTGACAAGCATTGTGGGAGAAAAATTCGATCACAAAGTGAAGTTTGTAGTGAACGATATTTTGATGAACGTGACCAATTTCGACACTGTATTTGTGCCTGTGAATAAGCACGGAGCACAAGCCAAAGATGCTGCCGACATCATGCACAACATGTACAGTTCCGATCTGCAAGTGATGTTTTTTCCTGCAGGATTGGTCTCTCGTTGGCAAAACGGACACATCGAAGATTTGGAGTGGAAGAAATCATTTATTGCCAAAGCCGTTCAATATCAGCGAGATGTGATTCCTGTCTATTTTGGCGGAAAAAATACCCGCTTTTTTTATGGATTCGCCTATTTTAGAAAACTTTTGGGCATCAAAGTTAATCTCGAAATGTTACTTTTGCCTCGCGAACTATTTAAGCAGATGGGGAAAACGTTCACTGTTCGTTTCGGAGAGCCCATTCCGTGGCAAACATTTGACAAATCGAAATCGGCACGCGACTGGGCAACTAAAGTGAAAAAAGCAACCTATTTATTAGAAAAAAAGAAGAAATAGATTTTATATATGCAGAAGGTTATCGATCCTATCGCTAAAGAGTTGATTATAAAAGAATTGACAGATGAGCGATTTTTACGAAAAACAAATAAGGGCGGAAACGAAATTTACATTGTGAATCACCACAATGCACCCAATACGATGCAAGAAATCGGTCGGTTGCGTGAAGTCGCTTTTCGTGAAGCAGGTGGTGGCACTGGTTTGCCAATAGATCTCGATGAATACGACACAATGGAAAACCCATTTCATCAGCTGTTGGTTTGGAATCCAGATGCGCAGGAGATTATCGGTGGTTATCGCTATCTTTTTGGAGATGAAATCAGTTTTGATGAACACGGACACCCGCTTTTGGCAACAGCACATTTGTTTAACATGTCCGATAAATTTTTGAAGGAATACATGCCTTATACGGTAGAACTTGGTCGCTCGTTTGTGACACTCGAATACCAATCGTCGAAAGCAGGAGCCAAAGCGCTTTTTGCTCTTGATAATTTGTGGGACGGATTGGGCGCATTACCGAAAATCAAACCCAATCTTCAATACTATTTCGGTAAAGTAACCATGTATCCCAACTACCACAAAGGGGCTCGGGATATGATTCTTCATTTTTGGAACAAATATTTCCCCGATGCCGATAAATTGGTGGAACCCATCACGCCCATTATTCCTCATTGGGATACCGATGTGGATGAATTGGACAAGCTTTTCTCTACCGGAAATTTCAAGGGCGATTACAAAGTGCTGAATCAGGAAGTTCGCAAACTAGGACTGAATATTCCACCATTGGTGAATGCCTATATGAGCCTTTCGCCCACCATGAAAGTGTTTGGCACAGCAGTCAATCACGAGTTTGGTGAAGTGGAAGAGACCGGCATCCTGATTAAAATTGACGAGATATTTGCAGAAAAACGCATCCGCCACATGGATACGTTTGAAGAGTTTTGATGAAATAAGTATAACAACTTCTGATTTGGTGAGCTTTCTACAGCTTAACATAAACGTGCCCAACACATCACAGAGACCGGATAGATTCCAAAATCTATCCGGTCTTTTTATTGCCGTCTTCTCTCTTTTCAATCTTTATAAAATCTTTATACCCTCCCAATATAGCTTTAGATAAGCTTTATAAGCCGTGCCCTACCTTTGTATCGTAATTTAAAGCGAAGAAAATTATGATCGTAGTTGCGTTGATTTTAGCAATCCTTTTGTTAGGTTATTTAATCTACTCATTGATTCATCCCGAAAAATTTTAGGAGATAACAATATGGATATGTATGATTTTATTCAAATAGCACTCTATTTGCTGTTGCTAGTTGCTTTGGTACCTCTCTTGGGCGGTTATATGGCGAGAGTTTTTGAAGGCGAGTCGTTCTTTGGTAAACCTGGTTTTACTGCACTCGAAAAGTCGATTTACCGAGTGGCCAGAATAAACAATAAGGTGCCGATGAATTGGAAGGAATATACCTTCTCGGTGATGGTTTTCAATGCAATGGGAATCTTGTTTTTGTTTCTCATTCAGGTATTTCAAAACGATCTACCGATGAATCTAGAGGGTTTGTCGGGTGTGAGTATTCCTTTGGCATTTAATACGGCGGTCAGTTTCGTGACCAATACCAATTGGCAAAGTTATTCAGGTGAAATCACGCTCTCACCTTTGGTACAAACACTCGGTCTGACTGTTCAGAATTTTGTGAGCGCGGCAACAGGAATGGCTGTTTTGCTGGTACTTATCCGGGGAATAAGAAACAAAACAACACAAGAGGTCGGCAATTTCTGGGAAGATCTGACACGATCGGTGGTCTATATTTTACTGCCGTTGAGTTTGGTTTTCGCACTGTTTCTTGTCACTCAGGGTGTTGTGCAAACATTTTTGCCCAACCTTCCTATTGCGACACTCGAAGGAGTCCATCAGGTTATTCCACGAGGCATGATCGCATCGCAGGAAGCCATCAAACAGTTGGGAACGAATGGAGGTGGGTATTTCGGTATCAATAGTTGTCATCCATTCGAAAATCCGACCCCATTGAGCAATTTCGCCGAAATGCTTGCCATCCTTCTGATTCCAGCATCGTTGACGTACACTTTTGGGAAAATGACCGGTAATTTACGTCAGGGATGGGTGCTGTTCGCAGCCATGTTTGTGATGTTTGTGACGGGCTTAGCGATTATGCTCTATGCCGAATACAGTGTTAATGCTTTTGGCGCAACCTCTCTCATGGAAGGTAAAGAGATGCGCTTTGGGATCACAAACAGCATTTTGTGGTCAAGTGCCACGACGTGTGCCTCCAACGGTTCTGTGAATGCGATGATCAGTAGTTTATCTCCATTATCCGGCATGGTTTCGATGTTAAATATGATGTTGGGTGAAATTATCTTCGGAGGTGTGGGTGCGGGATTGTATGGGATGCTGGTGTTTGTGATTCTGACTGTTTTTATCTCTGGATTAATGGTTGGGAGAACACCCGAATTTATGGGGAAAAAGATTGAGGCTTTTGAAATTAAAATGGCAATAATAGCAGTATTAGCACCAAATTTCGTGATTCTGGTTTTCAGCGCCATTACCGTAATGTACCCGCCGGCACTGACCAGTCTAGGCAATACCGGAGCGCACGGATTTAGTGAGATTCTCTACGCTTTTTCGTCAGCCGCGGGCAATAATGGTAGTGCATTTGCGGGATTAAATGCGAATACCGATTTTTTCAACTGGATGCTCGGAACAGGAATATTAATCGGGCGTTTTGGTGTTATCCTGCCTGTATTAGCCATTAGTGGCAGCCTCTCTGTGAAAAAGAAAACACCTCCGTCGTCGGGTACTTTGAGCACAGACAATGGATTGTTCGTTTTTTTACTGATTGCAGTAGTGATTACCGTTGGTGCGTTAACTTTTTTCCCAGCGCTTTCATTGGGGCCAATTATAGAACATTTGCAGATGCTGACCGGTAAAACTTTTTAAACCATACTACGAATATGTCAACTAAAAATAAACACAACAAATTGTTTCAGAAACAGATTGTGTTGAATGCGCTGAAAGAATCGCTGATCAAACTAAATCCGATGGTTCAAATCAAGAATCCGGTCATGTTTATTGTCTTTGTCGGTTCCATTTTGGTATCACTACTATTGATCGAAGAGGGATTGAATGGTCATTTCTCTCGATTTACATTGCAAATCGGGATTTGGTTGTGGTTTACCACGTTGTTTGCCAATTTCGCAGAAGCATTGGCCGAAGGACGGGGAAAGGCGCAGGCCGAATCTCTTAAAAAGCTAAAAACTAAAACATTTGCCCGAAAGATAGTTGATGGCGGTGAGGTGCAGGTGCTTTCCACAGAATTGAAGATGGGTGATCGGGTGATCTGTGAAGTTGACGACACCATCCCATCGGACGGGGAAGTAGTGGAAGGAATTGCGACCGTTGATGAGTCAGCCATCACGGGTGAGTCGGCTCCCGTTATCCGCGAAAGCGGAGGAGATAGAAGCGCAGTGACCGGTGGCACTAAAGTGTTGAGCGACAGGATCGTGGTGGAGATCACCTCCGAAGTTGGGAAGTCGTTTCTGGATAAAATGATTGCGCTGGTAGAAGGTGCTAAACGAAAAAAAACACCGAACGAATTGGCATTAACCATTCTGTTGTCGGGTCTGACGATCATTTTCTTGCTGGCAGTAGCCACGCTCTATTCGTTTGCCACATACAGTGAAGCGGTTTCGGGCAGTAATCTCAATATCGATTTACCCATTCTCGTTGCGCTGCTTGTATGCCTGATTCCTACTACTATCGGAGGATTGCTCAGCGCCATTGGCATTAGTGGTATGGACAGATTGGTGAGTAAGAATATCATTGCTAAAAGCGGCAAAGCGGTAGAAGCTGCCGGCGACATCGACGTGTTACTTCTGGACAAAACCGGAACGATCACGCTTGGCAATCGTATGGCGAGCGATTTTGTCGCTGCAAACAGTATTACTCAAGAGCATTTGGCGGAGGTTTCACAATTGGCATCGCTCTCAGACGATACCCCCGAAGGACGTTCGATTGTTATTCTGGCAAAAGAAAAATTCAATATCAGAGGGAGAGATTTAGCTAAATTCCGCATCGAGAATATTCCATTCACTGCGCAAACTCGTATCAGTGGAATCGATTTGTACGAAAACGATATACTGGTAAAATCCATTCGCAAAGGCGCTTCCGAATCGGTGAAGAAATATGTGTTATCGTTGGGAAATCCCATGCCGGAAGAGATTGACAAAGCGGCTATCAATACGGCAAAAGAGGGCTCTACCCCTCTTACCGTAGCAGAAGATGGAAAAATAATCGGTCTCATTGTCCTAAAAGATATTGTAAAAGGAGGTATTCGCGAACGATTTGCACAAATGCGGAAAATGGGTATAAAAACCGTGATGATCACCGGCGATAATGCCTTGACTGCGGCTGCAATTGCTGCCGAAGCGGGTGTCGATGACTTTATTGCCGAAGCCAAACCCGAAGATAAATTAAGGAGAATCAGGCAGGAACAATCGGAAGGTCGTCTGGTGGCGATGGTGGGCGATGGCACCAACGATGCTCCGGCTCTGGCACAGGCAGATGTGGGTGTGGCAATGAATACTGGAACGCAAGCCGCCCGCGAGGCCGGCAATATGGTCGATTTAGATAGTAATCCGACCAAACTGATTGAGGTGGTGGAAACCGGAAAACAACTACTGATGACCAGAGGAGCCCTCACCACCTTCAGTATTGCAAACGATATTGCGAAATATTTCGCAGTAATTCCTGCCATTTTTGCCGGACTTTATGCCTTCAACATGCAGCAAGGACCACTTTCGGCATTAAACATTATGCACCTACAGTCGCCCGAAAGCGCAATACTCAGCTCAATTATTTTCAATGCGCTGATTATTGTTGGACTCATACCATTGGCCCTCAAGGGAGTGAAATATCGTCCTCTGGGTGCATCCTCCATTTTATCCAGAAACCTATTGGTTTACGGACTGGGTGGAGTGGTTGTGCCATTTCTGGGTATCAAGGCGATAGATTTGATTATTAATTTTCTGCATTTGGTGTAAAACGTTTTACCGCAGAGTACGCAGAGTAATTCGCAAATGGAACATCCCGAGTAGCGGGAGTTCGCAGAGGCTTTTGTACAATCGGTTCACAATTTTAATATTTATTCTAATGAGAACTCAATTTTTTATCGCGCTGAAACTATTCTTCAGTATGACACTGCTTACCGGAGTCATTTATCCGCTGGTAGTGACGGGCATCGCCCAAGGTTTTTTTGCCAAAGAAGCCAATGGAAGCCTTATCACAAAAGAGAACGTGGTGATTGGTTCGGAACTGATCGGGCAAGCGTTCGACACAGCCATCTATTTCAACTCGCGGCCATCGGCATCAGGCTATTCGTCTATGCCTTCGGGAGCCAGTAATTTATCTGTCACAAGCGAAAAATTAAAACGACAAATAATTGAGCGAAAATCGCTATTTTTGATGAATAATCGACTGCCGCAAAGTGTGGTAGTGCCTTCCGATATGCTTTTTGCATCGGGAAGCGGTCTCGATCCTCACATTTCGGTATCGGCTGCCAAACTACAAATCAACCGCATTGCGACAGCTCGACACCTGACATCTGATGAAGGGGTGCAACTCACCCAATGTGTAGATCAAATGGTTGAATCACGCCAATGGTTTTTATTGGGTGAACCCAGGGTAAATGTGTTGCTTTTGAATCTAATGATTGACAACCGGTTCAAAAGCAAAAAGTGATGAAGGATTATTCGAGTCGGGAGAGAAATATCTTTGCGAACGATGCAAAGGTGGGTCGGTTAATCGTTTTTATTACTAATGTGGAGGTGGAACAGATTGCAGAGAAACTGTTATCGGAACTACCCATACTTGGGTTAAACAACGAGGATATCTGTATTGGTTGCCAAAACTCAACTCTTGTTGACCACCTGAACGAATTTGAAACGAATCCAGAATTATTCGAGAATAGAAATATTGAACCAGATTTATCAGCGATCATCAAGAGAAATCCGGCCTTTGTGGTAATGGAGGAGATGGAACACTGCTATATATGCAACTACCGTTTGATGCGTCGTGCCGAAGACATCATTGTTCTTTTGTCTAAAAATATTGGTGTTATTACGACCTTGAATATTAGCAAAATAGAATCCAACGCCAAATTAATTGATATACAGAACAGGTTTACCCAAGAATTAATTCTGGAAATGCTAAACATGGCAGAAATCAAATGGATGACAACCGATAAAAAATAGAAAATGAACGACGATTTCCGACCCAATCCGGATGAAATTCTCAAAACTATTAAGATAGAAGAGGAGAATTTTCGAAGAGGAAAATTGCGTGTATTTCTGGGCATGTGCGCAGGTGCAGGCAAAACGTATGCGATGCTCAAAGCCGCTCATCAAGCCAAAGCGGAGGGTGTGGATATTGTGGTCGGATACGTCGAAACGCATGGCCGGAGGGAGACGGTACAACTTACTGAAGATCTGGAAATCATTCCACGATTCCAGCGGATCTACCGCGATGTATTGCTCGAAGAGATGAATCTGGATGCCATCTTGGAGCGAAATCCGAAAGTGGTTTTGGTCGATGAATTGGCGCACAGCAACATTCCCGAAAGTCGCCACATCAAACGCTATCAGGATGTGCAGGAACTGCTGCGTCAGGGAATTGACGTTTACACGACCCTCAACGTGCAGCACCTCGAAAGTCGCACCGAAACGGTGACCGAAGTGACCGGCGTAAAGATTCACGAAACCGTGCCCGACTCATTGCTGCAAAGTGCCGAAATTGAACTGATCGACATCACACCCGATGAATTACTGAAGCGGATGTCGGAAGGCAAAGTCTATGTGCCGGAGAAAGCTCACGCAGCAACGATGAACTTCTTCCGAAAAGGCAACCTACATGCGTTGCGCGAAATCGCCCTCCGTTTCACCGCCGAACGGGTGGATATTGATATGCTCGACTATATGCGGGCCAAAAACATATTCGCCACCTGGAAAACAACTGAAAAACTAATGGTGGCAGTCGGTCCGAGTCCATCGTCGCAAAAACTGATCCGGTGGACGCGTCGGATGGCCTTCAACCTCGGTGCACAATGGATTGCCGTCAGCATCGATTTGGGCAATACATTATCTAAAAAAGCGCAGGATAATTTGCTCCGAAATCAGAATATGGCAAAAGAATTGGGCGCTAAGATCATTCATGTGGTCGATAATGACGTAGTGTCGGGATTGCTAAAGGTTGCCATTCAATACAACGTCACGCAGATAGTGATAGGAAAAACCAACGAACACCCTTTACACAATTACCTCAATGGCGGCAGCATTGTAGATAGGTTGCTAAAAAACAGCGAGAATATTGATATATATGTTGTTAAAGCCGATAAAAGCACTCATCGACACACTTCATTTTGGAAAATTCCGGAGCGAAAATCGAAATACAAAGAGTATATCAATGCTGCTTTAACGATCCTGTTGATTGCCGGCATCAGTTTCCCCCTCAGAAACATCATTGGTTATCAATCTGTCGGTCTGTTTTTCTTATTGGGCATCGCCAGTTTGTCACTCACGGTCGGGCGATTTCCGATATTCATAGCCGCATTGTTGAGTTCACTCATCTGGAATTTCTTTTTCATTCCTCCTATTTTCACCTTTCACATCAATAATATTCATGATATTATTGCCCTGCTTGCCAATTTCTTCATTGCCATGACGGGAGGATCGCTTATTAATCGCATTCGAAAGAGTCAGTCAGTTTTGCAAAAAAGCCAAGACAATCTTTCGGTGCTTTTCTCCATTTTGGAAGCGCTCAACAACGCTTCGTCCATCAAAGAAGTGGTGAATATGACCCGGAAAGAACTAAACAAACATTTCGATGCCGATGGGATTATTTACCTGAAAGAGAAGGGGAATGCCAAGCTTGATAATCGTTTTTTTGGCAATGGAACTTTTTTCAACGACAAAGAGTTTTCTGTAGCCAACTGGACGTACGAAAACAAAAAGCAAGCCGGCCATTTCACTAACACATTGCCGTATGCCGAATTGCAGTATTTCCCACTCATTTCGCGTGAAGGTATCATCGGGGTATTGGGGATAAGATTTGATCATAACAGCAAATTACCACAAGAAAAAATCATTCTGCTGCGATCTTTTATATCGCAAATCACCTCATCACTACAACGGGAAATCAACATCGACGAGAACAAACGAAAACAGATCTATACCGAATCGCAAAAGCTATTTCAAACCGTGTTAAACAGTGTTTCGCACGAGCTTCGCACCCCTATTTCGGTGATTACGACTGCCGTGTCGAATATGAATGATAAGAATACAGCTTCGAAACCGGAATCCATCAAACAGATCGGCGAAGAGCTCAACTCGGCAGCCATGCGCCTTAATGTGTTGGTCGAAAATATTCTGGACATGTCGCGCATCGAATCGGGCTATTTATCTCTAAATTTGCAGATGTACGAAGCCGGCGATTTGTTGGGAATTGTGCTCAATGAATTGGAGAAAGAGAAAGTGCCTCAACCAATCAATCTGCATATCGAAGACAATCTACCAATGATTAAAATCGATATCAATTGGTTTAAACAGGCAATTATCAATATCTTACACAATGCGGTTAGCTATACGCCTCCAACGAGTAGAATTGATATTCAGGTAAAAATGAATGATCAACATCAGATGGAGATGGAGATAGCAGACAATGGTAGCGGTGTGCCGGTTGATGCCTTGGACAAACTATTTGAGAAATTTTATCGGGTGCCCGGGTCGAAAAGTGGTGGCACCGGTCTGGGACTGACCATCACTAAAGCCATTATTGATGCCCACAATGGCACAATCACTGCGACAAACAAACCTGAAGGAGGTCTCCTCTTTAAGATAACACTTGATACCGAACAAGATCATGGACAACAATAAATATAAGATTCTGATTATCGACGACGAACCACAGATCAGGCGGCTCCTCCGAATGTCGTTGGAAGCCAATGAATATAAGGTTTTTGATGCGGAAAATGGCAAAGACGGCCTTCTTTCTGTGTCGATGAATCATCCCGATGTGGTGTTGCTCGATTTGGGATTGCCCGACCATAACGGAATGTCGGTGTTGCATCAGTTGAGGGAGTGGACGAGAGTGCCCGTTATCGTGCTGACGGTGCAAGATGATGAAGAGGCCAAAATAACGGCTTTGGACAGTGGCGCCGACGATTATATCACCAAACCTTTTAACACCGGCGAACTGCTGGCTCGCATCCGGGTGGCTTTGCGCCGCTCCTTTAAGTTGGATGAATCTCCCACGTTTAGCTCAGCAAATCTCTATGTCGATCTGAATACTCGCATCGTCAAATCGGAAAATATCGAGGTGAAACTGACTGCGATTGAATATTCAATTCTGGTGTTGATGATTAAATTTGCCGGGCGAGTGTTGACCCACAACTACATTATCAAAGAGATTTGGGGCATTCATTATTCAGAAAACTATCAGATATTGCGGGTTCATGTAGCACAGATCCGAAAGAAAATCGAGCGAAATCCATCTATTCCTCAAATATTAATTACTGAGCCCGGCGTCGGATACCGGCTGAAGGTGGTGGCGGAGTAAAGCGCTTTATCAACCTCTCTTTTTTATTCCACTTTAAACAAATCCCCCGTCCTGCTGTTTAATTTGAAACTGATTATCAAATATGACAACATTAGAACTTGTACAATCCAAATTATCCAAAGTGTACGACGATCTCGAATTTCTCCTGATTTGCTTTAAAGAGGTGATGATCGAATCGGGCGAAACAGAATTGGCAAACGATATTCCTTGGATCTCCTCCACGGATTTTCAACATAAAAGTTTCACCGAAAAGCATTTGCAACTCTATTCTACCTGTTTTCAGTTGTTGAATATTGTTGAAGTGAATGGGGCGGTACAGAATCGCCGAAAAAAAGAGAGCGAAAAGTCTATGGCTGGCATCAACGGACTTTGGTCGTATAACCTGCAACTGCTCAAAGAAAATGGCATTTCGCCCGAAGAGATTGCATCGAAATTAGCCGATATTCACGTAGAACCGGTACTGACGGCGCATCCTACCGAAGCGAAACGGACAGTCATGCTCGAGCATTTGCGCAATCTCTATCTCTTGATGGTGAAACGCGAGAATCAGATGTACAGCAAAATGGAGCAAAAAGAGATTAGAAACAGCATCAAAATTTCGTTGCACCGCATTTGGAGAACGTCCGATGTTTACACCGAAAAACCCGATGTAGATTCAGAATTGGATAACATCACCCACTATTTGACGCAGGTTTTTCCAGAAGTGATAAAACTCCACGATCGTCGCCTGATACAAGCCTGGGAAGATGCCGGATTCGATGAAAAATTGATTCGAGATGCAGCTAAATTTCCGAGAATATCGTTTGGCAACTGGGTGGGTGGAGATAGAGACGGTCATCCGTTGGTGACAGCCGAAGTGACTCGGAAAACATTGCTCAAACTTCGTCAAAAAGCATTTGATGTTTGTCGTACAGAATTATTGACATTGCAGAAAAATCTCAGTTTCAATATCTCTGTCAATAAACTTTCTACTGAATTTCAGAAAAAATACACAGCTCTATATCAACAGATTAAGGAGCAAAAAGAGAGTTTCAAATTACTCTACAAAGGAGAGTCATTCAAGCAATTTATCGACTTTATGTTGGTAAAAATTCCGTTGATTGCAGGCTCCGAAAATGAATTACATTATCGAATCCCGACGGAATTACACGAAGATTTACACGTCCTCAGAAATGGGTTAATTGATTTTGGTGCTACTGAAATTGCCTATTCCGATATGAATGAAGCCATTCGGGTGGTCGTTACGTTTGGATTTCATTTGGCTAAATTGGATATTCGCCAAAATAGTCAGTTCAATGAACTGGCGGTATCGCAGTTGATGAATGCTGCACAAATGGATGGAGCCGCATTTTTAGCAATGAATTTAAAAGAACGTGTGCAGTTTATCAATGGGGAATTAAATTCGAGTCGTCCGTTTACCTTGCCCAGCATCGATTTGGGGAACGAAGCGAAAGCATCCATCGATTGCTATCGAATTATCCGTAAACACATCAATCGTTACGGCGATGAGGCAATTGGCTCATTGATTGTGAGCATGACCCGCAATGTGTCAGATTTGTTGGTGGTTTATCTGTTGGAACGCGAAGCAGGTTTGATGGTCAATACCTCAGAAGGTTTGGCGTCGCAAGTTCATGTTGTTCCGTTGTTCGAAACCATCGACGATTTGGTCCATAGTCCTCAGATTCTCGATGAATTTCTATCGCATCCCATTACCAAAAACAGCCTGAAATGGCAACAACAACACGATGGAGTAGAAGATATGCTTCAACAAGTGATGATTGGTTACAGCGATAGCAACAAAGACGGAGGTATTTTCGCCAGTCAGTGGTATCTCTACGAAGCACAATCTCGACTGACGGAGATTGGTCGCAAACACAACGTTAAGATACGCTTTTTTCATGGAAAAGGTGGCTCTATTAGTCGTGGTGCTGGTCCTACACACTGGTTTTTGAAGGCACTGCCACCAGGCTCTATCAATGGAGATGTCCGTTTGACGGAACAGGGCGAGACCATCGAACGAAAATATGCCAACAATTACAACGCCGTTTACAACATCGAATTACTAACTGCCGGTACGCTTTCGGCCACGTTGCTTCATCAAAATAAGATTAATCCAGCCCACGAACTTTCGCCAGAACTGAATTATTTGGCAAACACGAGCATGGTCGTTTACAAAGAGTTAACGCAACAACCGGGTTTTATTAAGTTTTACGAAAAAGCAACGCCGATAGATGCCATCGAGCAGAGTAAAATCGGTAGTCGTCCATCGCGACGAACTGGCACAAGAAGTCTATCCGATTTACGAGCCATTCCATGGGTGTTCAGTTGGAGCCAATGTCGGTTCAATATCACGAGTTGGTATGGCGTGGGAATGACCCTCGAAGCGATGTATAAGAGTGATGCGGAGAAATTTGAACACCTCAAATTGGCAGTAAAGACTGATCCTTTTATCCGATACGTGTTGACCAATATCGATTCGAGTATCACGTCGTCCGATGAGCAGATTTTCAGATTATATGCTAACTTAGCGTCCGATTTTGAGGAGAGTGAGACTTTCTTTACTCAATTGGCTGACGAATTGCAACGTACCCGTCGGATGATTGATGTATTGCTCAATAAACCGCTCATTCAACGGAGAGAAAACCATTACTATTCGACTCTCATGCGGTCGGAGGCGATGGATCCTTTGCACCGTCACCAAGTCAATTTGTTGCGTAAATGGAGAGCATTTTCCGCTGAAGATAACACCGTAGAAGCTGATAAAGCGCTATTCGAATTATTGAGATGCATCAACGCCATTGCTGGTGCGATTGGTTTCACAGGATAAATTTTTAGAAGAAAATAAATATGAACATCAAACAGATCTTCAGAAACAACGAAGAGTGGATAGCCGAAAAGTTGAAAACGGATGCAGACTATTTCAAGAAACTAACCTACGGTCAGAATCCTGAAGTGCTCTACATCGGATGTTCCGATAGTCGGGTGACGGCTGAAGAATTGATGGGAGCTGGTCCCGGCGAAGTATTCGTGCATCGCAACATCGCCAACATGGTGCCCAACAACGACTTGAATGCACAAACCGTTGTGACGTATGCCATTAAATATCTCAAGGTGAAGCACATCATTGTTTGTGGTCACTACCATTGTGGTGGGGTAAAAGCGGCAATGGAATCGTCAGACTTAGGGTTGCTCAATCCGTGGTTACGCAATATCCGCGATGTCTATCGTCTACACAAAGAGGAACTCGATTCAATTGAAGAAGAACACGATAGATACGACCGATTGGTAGAACTAAATGTGCAAGAACAATGCGTGAATGTGATTAAAACAGCCGATTATCAGAAAGCGTATAGCGAACGAGCGATTACAGTTCACGGTTGGGTGTTTGATGTACACAGTGGCAAATTGATTGACCTGAAAATCGATTTCGACGACATCCTGAAACATATCATGGAAATTTATCGCCTTATTTAGAGCTTTTTCGAAGAGAAATAGAAAATAAATTGCGCTAATAAAAGGAGTACAATCGGTTTATCGGTTGTACTCCTTTTATATTTACCGGTATTTCGTTTATTTTATTTGATTTTCAATTCTACAAAATTGAATACATTTGTTGTCGGAACAGAGCTCCTCGTAATATAAAAAAAACGAGATTGTAAATCTAGCTAACAGACATCACCATTGTGCGGTATATCCGAAGGGACGGGAGGTGGTAATGTATCAGATTTGGCGTTACATAGATAATATGCTGTAAATCAATACTGATTTGTGAAGATAGAATACGGAATGGTGGGTATATGCCTCGTTTGGCGTAGCGTCCTCGCTACGTCATTGCTAAAAGCCAGCCTCCCGGCTGGCAAAGTATCGCGCAGCGAGAAGAGTAACGCGGTTTCAGTCCACAAGATTGAAGCCGCTTTTGCATAAAAGATAAGAATCGTTATCTTTGTGTTTGTTGGAAATTATACCTATTACTCGCTCGGTTGAGAAAATTGGATTGATGCGAACTATTCGTTAGTTGAATTTGCAAGCGAGGACGCTTGCTTTTAGCAATGACGTAGCGAGGACGCTACGCCAAACGACCACGCTACGGTTTTGTTAGGCTACGGCGAACTGGGGGAAGAGAAAAATAAATAATTATGAAACGACTTATTGTTGTATTGTTTGTTGTACTAAAAGCCAATATTGCATTTGACCAAAATCATAATGTTAATGATTCAATTAGCGAGTTTTTATATAATGAAACGTATAAAAATATTGCAGCTTTTAATATTAAGTATAGCGTCCATTCTTTAAATGGTGTCAATAAGGGAAATTTCTTAAAAACAAACGAGAAGTTCTTTTATGACGCATTTATTTCTGATATTAACTATAAATTTAAAATGGATATAAAAGAATTATCGCAACCATATCCGCTTAATAATTACACACTATACCAAGTATTCATTGATGGGTTTCGTTATACAAAAACAAATGAAGATGTTGAAGTTGCGAAAGGCGTTATTGGAGGTTTTCCCTTTAGTAATTATTATTTATTAGCTTTAGATAAACAAAATAAGATAATTAAATTTATAAGTGGTCAGTTTTTCCGTAATACTATATCAAATGATTTTTCATTTGATATTAATAATTCTGATTCATTTATAGAATATTTAAGGCTAAAAACATTTTGTTTACAAACTAAAAATTTAATTTTCATTAAAAAGAGAGGCAAAAGGTTATTCTACAAATCTTTCTCAGAAGAATTGAAAAAAGAAATAATAATAATGCTGTCTTTAAAGGATGTTGAAAATCCAATTATTATTGATGCTAAAAAATAATGGGTAATGTATCAGATTAGTTGTCTCCGGTAATGTATCAGATTTGGCGTTGTATAGATAATACATTGAAAATCAATAACTATTTATGAAAATAGAATACGGAATGGTGGGGGTAATGTATCAGATTTGGCGTTGCATAGATAATACGTTGTAAATCAATACAGATTTGTGAAGATGGAATAATAAATGGTGGGTATATGCTCACCATTTATTATTTTCACTAGCTTAAAACGAATAATAAAGACCCGATATGAAAGAAAACAGCACTTCGTGTATCAGATTTGGTGATGGTCTTACATGCCCCACACCCACAGAAATAAAAACGTGAAATGATAAAGTTACCCAAATTGTATTCTCATCAATCCTCCTTTTCTATTCAACCACCCTCTCAATTTCCCCTTCCTAAAGTCAAGTTTAACAGAGCATTCACTATTTTTTCTCACCGTTTTCAAATAAAAGCCCTAATTTTGCAACTGTTTATAGAACTGACTAAAAATTGAGAAGTGAAAACAACTAATTTAAAACTTTGGATGGCTGTGATAGCCGTTTTGATGGTGTCGTGTAAATCGTCGCAAATCATTGAGAAACCGGTGGAATCGTATTTGCCATCGAACATCGCACCTGCTCAATCGGAGCTGCCGTTGCAAGTGGAGATTGACATAAAAAAACTCGAAACGGGCATCAACAAAAAGATGAACGGATTGATTTTTGAAGGCTCGAATTTAGCCGACAAAGACCTAAGCGTAAAAGTGTGGAAAGCACAAAATTTCACCTTCACCATCAATGGCAATGTGATTGAATACCGTGTACCCCTCAAAATATGGACTCGTTTCGCATGGTCTGTTTCCAAGCTCGGGATGACCATATCGGACAATTACGAGGCAAATGGATCAATTGCGCTTACCTACAAAACAACCATCAGTCTCGACAAACACTGGAAATTAATCTCGAAAACCGCCTCATCTGGTTTTCAATGGATCGAAACTCCCAAAATAAGTGTCATTGGGGTGAATGTGCCCGTAACGCCAATCGCCAATCTGGCGCTTTCGCGTTGCGACAAAATCATCTCCGACCAAATAGACAAAACGCTGGCTGATGGCGTAAACTTGCAGCAATACGTGTCGCAAGCTTGGGGCGAGATGCAAAAACCGATGATGATAAATCCCGAGAATCAACTGTGGTTACGAGTCACTCCTCGCGATATTTATGTATCGCCATTTACCACGGTGGGGAATAAACTCAACCTCTCAATTGCACTCTATTCGCAAATAGAATCGTTTGTAGGTGCACAACCCACTCGCAACCCGATGGTGCTGCTCCCCGAGATGAAGTATGTCAATCGTCCGCCTCAACAATTCAACCTCAATTTGGCAGCTGATGTTACCTTCGACAAAATTTCGGAAATTGCAAAAAAACAGCTGGTGAATCAAACCTTTGCCGATGGAAACAAGAAAATCACCATCACTGATCTATCTATCTTTGGAAGTCAAGGAAAAGCGATTTTTGTGGCTGATGTGATTGGTTCTATCAAAGGGAAAATCTACTTCACTGGCAATATGATTTACAACAAAGAGAAGAATGCAATAGAAATTGAGCATCCCGAGTTTGATATAAAAACGAAAAATGTGTTGTTGAAATCGGCAAACTGGTTGGCACACGGCATTATTTTGAATAAGATTATGCCTTATCTCACTTATCCGTTAAAGGATGATTTAGATAAAATCAAAAACGAATCGAATAAAATGTTGACGAACTATACCGTTTATGGTGGAATGTCGCTGCAAGGCAAGTTGAATCAAGTGATGGTGACCGATTTATCTTTGGTACCCGGTGCTGTACGCGTAAAAGCATCGGTAAAAGGAAACGTAGCACTGAAAATTCAGGACATTCAGTTTTAAATTTTAATTGAACGCAAAGGAACGAAGTAGCAACGTAATCCAAAACACTGCATTTTTGCCCCTACGCGTTTAAACACAAAAATATGCAATATAAAATCACAGCACCATCGTCCCTCAAAGGAACCGTTAAACTTCCCGCATCGAAAAGCATCAGCAATCGGGTATTGATACTCAATGCATTGAGTTACAGCGATTTTGAGGTGGAGAACGTAGCTGAATGTGACGATACGCAGGTGATGCTCAAGGTGTTGGATTCGGATGACAATCATTTCGACATCAAAGCGGCGGGCACAGCTATGCGTTTCTTAACCGCTTTTTTATCGAAAATCGTAGGCGAATGGACAATTACCGGTACCGAGCGGATGCAAAATCGTCCGATTCGCATTTTGGTGGATGCCATCAATCAATTGGGCGGAAGAATTGAATACATCGAAAAAGAGGGTTATCCACCTTTGCGCATTTTCGGAAGTGCGTTGCAGGGTGGCGAGTTGGAGCTGGATGGTAGCGTGAGTTCGCAATACATATCGGCATTGTTGATGATTGCTCCCACGATGGAAAAAGGGTTAACACTTCGGCTAAAAGGTGAAATTATTTCGCGCTCATACATCGAAATGACACTCAAATTGCTACACGAATTCGGCGTTAAATCGACTTGGGTGGAGAATGTGATTCGCATTCAACCTCAGGAATTTATTCCGAGAGAATATAGAGTAGAATCTGATTGGTCAGCGGCTTCGTATTGGTACGAAATGGTGGCATTGAGCAACGAAGGCGAGATTGAATTGTTGGGACTTAATAAAACTAGCACGCAAGGCGATTCGCAAGTGGCGGAAATTTTTACGCAACTTGGAGTGAAAACTACTTTTACACTTGAGGGTGTGAAGCTTACCAAAACAGGAAGCGTTACGCCCAAGTTAATCTATAATTTTGTGGAACAACCCGATTTGGCACAGACATTTGTGGTGACTTGCTGCATGCTGGGTGTTCCGTTCTACTTCAACGGATTGCAAACGCTCAAAATCAAGGAGACAGACCGCATTCTGGCGTTGAAAAACGAGATGAAGAAATTGGGATACGTTATCACCGATAAGAAAGACTCTGTTCTGGTGTGGAACGGTGAACGTTGTGAGCCTTCACCCAACTCGGCTATTGCTACTTACGAAGATCACCGCATGGCTATGGCTTTTGCCCCGGCGGCATTGAAAATGTCCCATATTCTGATTGACGAGCCGCAAGTAGTGACGAAATCGTATCCTCTTTATTGGGAAAATCTGAAGAAAGTTGGTTTTTCAGTTGAGTAGTTTTTAATAAAATATTAACGAAAGGTGTGGATAGAAATGTTCCCACCTTTTTTGTTGGTCAACTAAAAATAGACGATAAAAGCATCAAAATGTCGATTTAGGTTTTATATTTGCGCTTTACTGATTACACATACGCATTTTTGACTAACCTTAAACCATGATTAATCTATGAAAATGAAACTGTTTGCCCTATCCCTTCTAATCACTTTATCAATGTCAGTTTTAGCACAAAACAACGACAAAATCTTAGGATTCTACCTCACGTATGACGATAAAACGGGTGCTGAAAAATCGCAAGTGCAAATCATGAAAGCCGCCAATGGTACCTATTTCGGTAAAATTGTGTGGTTGAAAGAGCCAAACCGAAACGGTGCTCCGAAATTAGACATCAACAATTCGGATAAAAAGTTGCAATCTCGACCACTAATGGGATTACCGCTTATCAAAGACTTCACATACAACGCAGAAGACAATGAATGGTCTGATGGATCTATCTACAATCCGACCAACGGCAAGGTGTATCATTGTATCATCAAATTCGATGGACCAAACAAGCTCAAAGTGACTGGCTATGTCGGTGCAGCATGGATGGGGCTCAACAAAACAGCAACGTGGACAAAAGAAGCTGCTTTGAGAAAATAGATCAAAAAAATCAATCGCACTTGCATAAAAAATAGGCAGTCCCAAAAGTTTTGAGGCTGCCTATTTTGTGTAATTAAGACTGGTCTAAGAACAAGGATTTATTTTGCAACACGTTCGAGCCACTTCACCATTGCCAACATAACAAGCATCGACGACACACAAACAGTAACGAAAACTGTCCAAGTAATGGATATAGAGATGTTTTCGTACATCATGGCTCCTAAAAACAGTGAAAAATTACCAATTGCCGTAGCGGTCAACCATCCACCTTGCATTAAACCCTGCATGTGCGAAGGTGCTACTTTCGATACAAACGAAAGACCTAAGGGAGAGATAAACAATTCTGCAATCGTAAGTATAAAATAGACGGAGAAAAGCAACCAAGGTGTGACACGCGCAACATCTGGCAATCCGCCTTGAGAAACCGTATCTTGAAATAGTGGTAATCCTATTGAACCAATAGCCATCAATACAAATGCAGTGGCTGCAATTCCCATACCAATGGCAATCTTTTTGGGCGTCGAAGGCTCTTTCCCTCTTTTTGACAAAGCACCAAAAATAGCAATTACCACAGGTGTAAGAAACACCACCAAAAATGGATTTATTGATTGGAAAATTTCAACTGAATTAAAAATGCCGCCCAGATGTGTATAATCTTTTGCAAACATAGTCAGCGTTAAACCATTTTGGTGGAACGAAAACCAAAAGAAGATTACTACACCAAATACTGCTAATAGCGCATAGATACGTTGTTTAATCTCAGTGGCATCTTGCTTAATCTCTTCTTTCGACAAATTGGTAGTTGAGGTAGCTGATTTAGATTTTGGATTTGGCAAAATGCGTTTGGTGAGTAAAAAGATTGCCAATGAAATAGCCATTGCTACCACAGCGGTCAAAAACGCATAGTGAAAACCTGTATTGAAAGCGTCGAGATAATTCTTTGAGAATGCCGATAAATCGGTTGGCGCAATGCCATTGGATACTTGCAGTGCCAATTCTGAGAAACGACCTTCAATCACCTTTTCCGACATTTTACCATCCAGATATTGGTGGCAAAGTCCCGGAAGATCCGAATTATAGGCATATCCCTGCATTTTAACAAAGGTATTACGCACCCATGTTGCTAAAAATGGGGCAAACATAGCACCTATATTTATAAACATATAAAAAATCTGGAATCCTGAATCGCGCTTACTGCGGAATTCATCGTTGTCGTACATTTGACCAACAAGCGCCTGCAAATTGCCCTTAAACAATCCGTTACCAAAAGCAATAATTAATAATGCAGCGAGTGCAATATATTTTGTTACTATCAATGCTGGAATAGCCAAAAAAAGATAACCCGCAGACATAATCACAAGACCAGCAATAATGGTTCCTTTGTAATTTTGTAGTTTATCGGCAATAGTTCCACCAATCAACGCCAAAATATAAATAGCGCCATAAAAGATGGAATACAAGCCTCCGGCCTCGGTACCTGAGATATTAAACTTCGACATTAAAAATAATGTCAAGATAGCCATCATGGTATAGAACCCGAATCGTTCGCCCATGTTAGCTAGAGCGGCATATAGCAAGCCCTTAGGATGATTCTTCAACATACATTCTCTATTTTTATGTTTAACAATAATTTGGCCTAGAAATGCAAAGATATATAAATTTGATAGGTAGTCATTTTTTGTCTATACAATTTTAATGAAAGTAGTGGCGATGCATTCAATTATCATTAAATTTGCGCACCTCATGTGGATGTGAAAAATAAATTGCCATCTTTTGAATAAGATGAAACGAACAGGACAAACAATCCCAATTGTTATGGAGACAGAAAACGAAACTTTATTTGCGAGTTCCATTTGGCAATTTAAATATCAATTATAAACAGATGAAATTTAGAACTTACTATCTATTTCTTATTTACTGTTTAACAATGGTTTCTGTTTTTTCCCAAACGGAAGAATTGTTACATCCGAAAACTTTCTCATTTGCATTGGGATATGGATCTGCCAATGTAATTGAAACCTACCTTAGCCCATACAAATATAGTGGAACGGATTATCGATTTATTGGGGAGATGAGCACACTACGACACGATGAAAAACTACTAACGGGCCATTTGCTAGATGTAAATTATTCACACCTTTCAAATCAATCAGGTCGTGGTCTTTATCACGTTGCTCTAGTGGATTATTGTTATTACCGAGATTATCAGATGCTTCGAAACAAACAGTGGAAATGGATGATGGGTGGCGCTACAAATCTGATGGGTGGTGCAATTTATAACGTTAGAAACAGCAACAATCCAGCTCAAATGAAAGCGGTATTAAATCTCAATTTCACCAATCGGGTTGAATATGTTTTCCACATTAAAACGCTTCCGATTCGTCTGGTTTACGAATTTCGTTCACCCGTTTTGGGCGTTGGCTTCGCACCGGATTTTGGTGAATCGTATTACGAAATGTTTCAACTCAACAATACAAAAGGCATTGTGCATCTTTTCTCTTTGCAAAACCAATGGGCTATGCAAAACAAACTTACTTGCGAAATTCCATGGGGCACAACCACTTGGCATATTGGATATTATAGCAACCTCTACCAAACTCGCATCAATCAACTGGAGACTTCGCTCTCTTCCTCCAACTTTTTGATTGGATTTTCGAAAGATATTGTTTTCGTAAGCAAAAAGAGAGGAGGCGTCAAATGAAGAAACTTCTATTTCTGATGGTAATTTCGTTCGTTTTCAATTCTTGTATTGAAGAGACGAAATTTTCGAACTCGCCGAAAGATAATTTTGAAGCGCTTTGGAAAATAATGGACGAGCACTACTGCTTTTTCGAGTACAAAGGCATCGACTGGAACGAGGTACATAATCGATACAGCGCTCGCATCAGTGAGAAAATGAACGAAGAACAACTTTTCGGTGTGCTCAGCGAAATGCTAGCGGAGCTGAAAGATGGACATGTAAATCTCTATTCGTCGTTCGATGTTTCTCGATATTGGGCTTGGTATGAAGATTTTCCATCAAACTTTAGTAGCGATATACAAAAAAACTACCTCAAAACAGATTATCAAATCTCCTCTGGCATTAAGTACAAAGTATTATCCGACAACGTTGGGTACATGTATTACGCAAGCTTCGAAGAGCCCATAGGTGATGGCAATCTCGACCAGATAATATCCAAATTCAGTCTGTGCAACGGCATCATCATCGATGTACGCGACAATGGAGGTGGAAATCTGACGAATGTCGATTTATTGGCACAGCGATTCAACAACGAACGTCGATTAGTGGGTTATATACAGCATAAAACGGGAAAAGGACACAATGATTTTTCAACGCCTTATCCGAAATACCTCGAGACAACGGGTAGATTGCGTTACCAAAAACCAGTAGTCGTACTCACAAACCGTCATTGCTTTAGTTCGGCAAACGACTTTGTAAGCGTCATTAAACAATTACCAACAGTGACTATCATGGGTGACATTACCGGTGGAGGAAGTGGATTGCCTATTAGTTCCGAATTGCCAAATGGCTGGTCTGTCAGATTCTCATCTAGCCCGATGTTCGATGCCAACATGACCCAAACAGAGTTTGGAATAGAACCCAATGTAAAAGTTGAAATGACGAACGCCGATATAACAAAAGGAGTAGATACAATTATCGAAGCTGCACGCAATTTGATTGCAGAAAAAAGCAAACAACCGATATGATTATAACAAAACTCGATGCGACGAGTGAATATTATTTCCGTCTATTCTAACGATATAAACGCCTCGAGTGTGCGATTTTGTCTGTAAAATAACGTCCTCTTTAGGTGTAATTTTCTCTACAAATTTTCCATCCGTAGTATAAATCGTAACTTCTGTAACTTCTCGAAAATTCCCTTTCAGAAGAATTCTATCACCATTGCCATATACAAGAAATCTATTGGATTGGTTGCTTGTTATTCCTGTTCCCAAATTGGTAATGTGAAGATAAAACCGACCAATTCCTTTTGTATTGGTAGCTATATTTGTCGTATAGCTTGTCTGATCATCCACAAAGGTAGTAAACGTAGATGTCTGCCTATCTTCTAAAGTCACCTTGCTATCGGTAGGTAGAAACGCCTGTTCTAATTTAAACGTAATATCTGCACCGACGGCACAATCAAGACCAATAGCTATCATCCCATCATCATCAAATGTTTCGGGAAGTGCTTGCACGGCATAGTCGAGACCGTCACTCTCCACTAATCGGGTAAAAAGGGCAAAATTCGGATTTCCTTTCAACATGGCCACATCGAACGATGGATCTAAACCATTTGTCATTTCACTTCCAAATGCAACAACAGTCGTTGAAACCAAATTATTTCCATTTGCTTGCAATCGTATTGCCGGCCAACTTTCGTTGGCAGACCGAAATGCGACTCCTGATTGATGGCTTTTCATTGCCTGTGTAAATGTAAATGTTCCACCGCCAGTCTTCGATTTCATAAAAAACCCTTGTCCTACCGCAATATATGTATCAGCAGTTTCTTGAATCGAGAATGGAAACGTATAAGGTGTATTGCAATGAATCCGATAATCTTTTTTCAAACCAGAATTATTATAATTTGGTTGTTCGTCCCACACATATATTCCTGCATAATTTTGATCTAAATTATTAAGATTGTCAGCCAAAATTCCACCAAGCCCTTTGACCTGAATTACTGAAGTGAAAGGATTACCAATACAATTCCAACCATATTTTCCACGAATGAGTGTTACGGTTTGATTGCCTGTGAGTATGCCGCTGCCTTTAAACGTCATCACTCCATCGGCGCGATTTCGGACACTATAACCTTGTGAAGTAACAAAGTCGCCCGACTTGGCAGCAATAAATGGCGTACTCCATTTATCGTTGGCTTCGTCGTACTCCATAATTCCATATTGCACTGGATTGGTTCCACTCAACCACGGAATATTGTTTGCTCCATCTAAAATGAAATTGGTGAAACTTTGTCCCGAAACTGGAGAAGAGACAATGTGCCATTTGGCACCGGTCATATATCGTTGTACTTTGGCGGCTCCAGTAAAAGTTCCGTTACTAATCAACGAACCTGTACCTGAAGCGGTAGATTGTATGGTGAGTGAATCAGATGATCCTAGTCGAATATTGGCATCTGATGGAACAGAAATATATGTACCGACAGGAACAACCAGTCCCTGGGCATCGAGTTTCTTTGGAATGATTAACAACGCCAATAAAAACACCGAAAGTAAAACATTTCGACTCACTACATTCATTCTACTTGTTATTTTATATATTCTTGCGAACTACCAAACGAATTGATTTCAAAGTGGAAATCGAACCCTAAAAATGCGGCGTCACCTGCATAAGTATCATTTGTTGCTGTACCATTTCTTGTCAACCTACAAACCATCATGCTACTGAGCGTTTTTCCTGTCGCATCAATTCCTACTCCCGTTGAAGGGAAAGGTGTTATAAGAACCTTTTTTGCTTCGGGACCACCCAAAAAAGCGAGTGACGTTGATGAGACAATGGTAATCGGTGACCCAAATATGGTTCCTAGATTAGCCCACGTGTACTCAAATTGCCACTCTACATTTCCTGTACCTGTGACTTGTGGCGCCCAATGTACGTGAGGATAAATTGTTGTTCCTTCTTTCCAATTGTGTGGCATTTGTACCAAAAAAGTTACACTCTGAATTTTTGCATTTTCAAAATGCCAAAGCTGAATGTTATTCGCAAAATCAGCCCATAGAGGCGTCACATTTGCACCTGCTTTTACGGCATCTGGAGAGACACGCAAATCATCCCAAGTAGTTGCACTTCCATTCAGAATAAATGTACCATCAGCATTTATGGTGATCCCATTCGATCCACTACCATTATTCAAAAAAGTATTCCACTGATTGTTGTAATACAACCACACTTTTTTATTAGTAGTGTCATAGATCATCAAGCCAGCAGTTGGAGATGAAACAGCAGTTGTGTCTGCTACACGTGGTAAGAGAAATCCTTTATTGGTAGATTTTACATCAAGAACAGCGGAGGTTGCTCCTGCAGTGTAAGAAGGATCATCGGAAACGATGACAGTTTGCGCAAAGATAAGAGTGACGAAGAAAAATGCCACAATGGTAAGTAGTGTTTTCATTATATTTACTTTTAATGTTAGGTCTAATAAGTAAACAAAACACAGCCTGGTGGCAAGGCTAGCGTTAAAAAGAAATTGGTTTTGTAAAAATAACACATTAAGTAACATAACTATCTTTTTTTCTGTTAAAATCTCTAATCTAAGCCTTATCTATATTAATTATAATCAACATATTGCGTGAAAATAAAAAAACCTCTTCATTGGATACTTTGTCCAATGAAGAGGTTTCATTTTGAAACAAGGGTTTGTCTATTTCAGTTGCTTCATCCCGCTTAAGGCTGAGCTATCCCCCGGGCGAATTACCAACGCATGATTGAATAACACTTTGGCATCAGCCTGTTTACCTTGAAAAAGTCTCGACCATGCTAGCATAATCACTGAGTCATAATCCAACGGATAAAGATTGACATTGATTTCAAACAGTTTAGCGGCGTTTGCGTAATCTTTACGATTGTAATAAATGACTCCCAACCAATAATTCGCTGTTACGTTCTTTGGGTCAATCTTCAGAATTTGCAGATAGTGACCTTTTACCTTTTCCCAACTTTCGATAGCGCTGAGGGGTTTCACACAGCCAAAACGAGCTTCAATGGCAAACGGCTTTAGTTTAATAGCAATGTCGTAATAGCGAATCGATTCGGTGTATTGTTTTGCCAAGTAGCTGAGCCATCCCAAACGAATGTTGGTGGTGTAATCGGATACGTTATAGACCGATTTGAGATCACTAATTGCTGCCATATAATTGCCAGCTTGCTCCGACACATAGCTTTTGGTAAATGCAGCCTGAACCACTGCCGAACTCTGCGCTTGCGCACTAAATAGCATGAATGCAAAACTAATTGCGATTGCTGTCTTTCTTAAAATTTCCATTTTATTCCTCCTAAAAATGATTGTTGATAATAGTAATTGGTGTTGCTTTCGTATTGTTTTTGATCAAAAATATAGTTGCCTATAAGAGTCATTTTCGGCGTAATATTCCAAAAAAGTGTTGCTCCTGTTCTGAAAACTGTTGGGTCTAAAGTATTATAAACATAAAGACCATTGTTATCTACATAATTCTTAATATTACCCAGCGTAATATTACCCTCCGCCCAAAGATTACGCCCAATATTTGCGCCCACAGATTGTGAAAAAATTGTATTCGATTTATTGCCTGAAGCAATCATTCGATTTATGACAGTATGGAAATAAACATTTCCTTCTACAGGAAGCACTACTCCACCCGACACACCAATTTGCTTATACGAGCCCATCATGTTTTTCAACCAAGAGGCGTTCATTCCAAAGTGAAAACGGTCTATTTTTGTATTGAACCCACCAAAGTAAAGATTCCCTCCAAACGACATTGTATCTACTACTGTGTTTACATAATGATAACCCATATACAATGAGGTGTGAGAGCTCAAGAGATATTTCAACGCAACGTGATATTCCTTTTGTGTTGTCGGAGCATTTGAATAAATATCCATTCCATTGCTCGATGAAGTTGGATTCAATACCACCGATTGAGAATAATTTGATACCGATTGATATAAGCTAAGTCGATATCCTAATTGCGTGTTTACTCCTATTCTCGAATAGATAGGATTGGAACGAAGTGTGCTATTATTGGTCTTTTTATTGAATTCAAAATCAACAAAATCGATGGGTTTTATGGTAGAAATATTCATTCCTTTTCTCGTTTCTTTTGTAATAGATCCAGCGTGATAGCGAGAAAAATCATCATCACCCAAATTGAGTCCACAATAATAGAGATATAGTCGTGTCTCTTCATCTCCTTCATCAAACTCAATCGCTTTTTGATATTGCGATTTGGCGGCAAAATAGTCTTGCTTCACAAAGTAAGCATACCCCATTCGTTGGCGAAGTCGCTTAAAATCAATATCATGATCCAGAGCCTCTTTTCCCACACTCAACAAGTAATCCCACTCACCATTCAAATAACATTGGTAAGTAATGCTATCCGTCGATTGAAAATCAATCTTTTGTTTTGCATGAATAGAAATCGAAAATATAAATAAAAATAGGATTAATCCTTTACGCATTGTGCCTGTATATTAACTGTCCCTGATTTATAACTAAATGCCACTATGCGACCATTCTGCAAATCTATTTTCCCTGTTCCAATCTTACGAGTTTTTCCAAAGCTTGACATTTGAATGTTGGTATGCAACCGCAGTTTCTCTTTTGCAAATGGATTGCCATCGGTTTCGCATTTGATGGTGTACCACGCCCGAATATAGGTAAAGAAAGGTGCCACAAAATCTTGCAGCCAAATACTTAATTTTTTATTCTCAATAATATTGAGTGGCATCGACTCTTTTACCGCAATATTCTCATATTCGCCCAGAAAAACTTTGTAAGCTGTCAAATAAAAATAGTACAACAACGATTTTTTATCTCCATAAAAAGCAGTGAAATAGAACATGGAGTTGTCGTTCACATAATAGGCAGTCGATTCGGTCTCTTTGCAATAGAGATATTTGTAATTATAAGCATCGGTATACGCTTCCCATTTCTCCTCAACAGATTCTCCTTTTGAGTTCACATAACTATACTTCAATACCGTATTCGGAATAATATCAAACGAAGTGCGAAGCAGCTTATTCATCGTAATACCAGAGATTGTTTCGTTCTCTTTAGGCTTAGAAAATTGGATTAAAGCACCCTCTTTTTCATAATACGAAAATGGATAATCGTATGTAATCGCACCCAAAAGGGGCGAACCCTGCACTTGAAAATGAAGATGCGGCTCAGGAGAACGTCCTGAATTACCACAATTTGCCAGCAAATCACCTTGTTTCACAAAATCGCCCACCGCCACTTTAAACGAACCTTTGCGTAAATGCGATAGTTGGGTGTATAATCCTGACAAATGGCGGATAATGATCGTGTTTCCCCAATTGTTGGTCGTGTTCACTTTCCCAATGGCATTATCATCAATGTTGTCAATAATATCTTCAATGATACCATCTGCCGGTGCAGTAATGGGTTTATTGTAACAATAATAATCTTCGCAGAGTAGTCCATTTGTAGAGTACGTTTTCTGCATATCGTCGTAAATCATAAAATCGAACGCCTTCCCCCATTCACCTTTGTGTGTATATTCACCGTCGTGACCTTGCGAGACCCTCCATTTTCCCCAAAAAGGAAGTTGAAATGGAAAATAGAGTTGATGCGCAATTTTATCTTTGTTGTTATTAAAAAGATAAAGATTGGTTTCGGGCGAATAGTGTTGAATTTGTGTCAGTTTCAGTTTAGAAGGATTGGCTCTCAAAATCAAGAAATAGAGAAACAAAATAACAACCAACGAAAATGGAAGTGAAAAGACTGGTAATTGTATGAAACCGAAAAATTTGCTCATAAAAAGCAAAATCAATGACGTGAGTGGCACCAACAAAATAGACCATAAATAGGAATATTTGGAAGGAATAACAAAAAAAGCACCAATAGCTATCGACACCATCATATAGTTGGCGCCAATGTTATAGTAATTGATACTGGCAGCCTCTGAGCCCGAAAATTGGGCGAAAAAATAGGCAGATAGAAAGCCGATAATTGTCAGTGAAAATGTGATGCGCGAACAAATCAAAATGGTGACGGCAATCAACAATCCTGCAATCAGATTGTCTTGGAAAAAGATAGAGCTCAATGAGCGTAGATAGATATCCACCATTTGATGAACCGGTAGTGAATCGATGGTTTGAAAAAATTGCAACATCGAATTTCCACCGATTGCATACACCTCGTTCATCCAATAAACATTTCTTTGAGTCAATCCCAGATTTTCGAACTGAGACGAAGGCAGCACGATGAACCAAAACGTAAACACAAACGGAAGGCTGAGAAAAGGTAACCCATATTTCCCAAACCAACCATTGAATGTGACCGACAGAATCAACGAAAGCATTGTTGCGATAAGCAACAAACTGAGATACACCCAACTGGGCTCAAAGAACGTGCCCATACCGATACCCACCAACAAAGCGTTGAAGCTAAACAAACCACTCTTTAATTGCAGTTTATTCATTCCCATCGAATTGGCAACTAATACGCTCACCAATACCGCAATAAGACCACTCACACCAGCAAAGATGTTGAAAAAAGTCACCAACATCGTTACTACCGCCAACAATTTATTGTTGAAGAAGAAGATAATCGAATAGCTGTTGAGTGTAGCTGGTAATATGGTTTGGCGAAAAGCTGCGATTGCTTTATTCATGTATTTGTATTTGTGATTAACTTAGAAATTTCAGACCCAATTTTTGTAAAATTAGGTCTGATTAAGTTTTGCCAAAGTTAACTATTTTAACGGATTTTGCTTTAAATGCTCTGGAACTTGCTCATTCAGTTCGAGGTATTCGAGTGTTTCTGCTTTGCGAATGACGTGAGTTTTATTATCCGTATCTATCATGACAATGTTTGGTCGAAGGGTGATAAACTGCATCCATTGCGTCATATTGTAGGCACCCACTTTGTGCACAACGAGATGGTTACCCTTTTCAAGAAGCGGCATGGTGATGCTTTCGCGTACGATGTCGATGTTCATACATAGAGGTCCATAAAGGACCATCTCTTCGGTGTGATTGCCAAAAGCTTGCGCTGGGCTCACTTTGTGGTCGTACCAAAAAGCAGTAAACAGTGAATTTACACCAAAATCGAGAACCGTTGCCCGTCGTCCATCCGACAAACGTTTGGTGGCCAATACCGAACCCAACAAGAACCCGGCATCGTCAATCAGCGCACGACCTGTTTCCAAAATCAACAGTGGCAGATCTTCTTGCTTAAATCCATAACCCAAAATCACATCGGTGATAGCATCGGCAAATTGATCAATCGAAGGTACTGTATCTGAACCCGGTAGGTATGCTCCTTTCAATGTGTTTTCTGAAGGAAATCCACCGCCTAGATCGATGTATTCTAACACTTTGTTGTATTTCTCTTTGATGCTCCAAGTCAATTCGCACAGATTTTTGGCAGCAATACCATACGCCGACGGTGCCAGCATAAAGGTGCCAATGTGGCAATGCAAACCAACCAAATCAAGGTTTGTGGAGTTGATGATGCGTGTGATTGCATTCCACGCTTGTCCGTTCTCGAAGTTGAATCCAAAACGATCCCATTTCGGATAAATACCGGTATCCATATTGATACGAATGGCCACTCTTGGACGAAGATTATGCTCTTCGCTTAACTTAATTAAGGAATAAAGTTCGTCGTAGTGATCGATGTGAATCAACGAATTATTGCGAGCCGCAGCTACCAATTGTTCGTCGGTTTTATCAGGACCGTTGAAGATGATTTTGTTTCCTGGAACACCATTTCCCAATGCTTTTTCGTATTCGAAACCCGAAACCACCTCTGCCCACGAGCCTTCTTGATGAAACACTTGACAAACAGCGTTCATGTAGTTGGTTTTGTACGACCACGCAAATTGCACTTTTGGATAACGTGTTTTGAAGATGCGTGTTGCGTTTTGATAGTTGCGGCGAATCTGTTTTTCGGAAAGCACAAACAGTGGAGATCCGTATTCTTTAATCAAACTTTTTACGGGAACACTTTCGATGTGCGTTACGGGTTCGTACTCTGTGCGTGTTCCGAATTTATTCATCAGACCAGTGTTCATTTTCTTGATGATTGGTCTTTCATATCTTAGCTTTTCCATGATTTTTAAAATTAGATAATTAGCATATTAATAAATTGGCACATTATTATAATTCTCCCGTTCCCGATATTTGTTGAAACTCGCTGATGTCGGTGATTAAATCCCAGGCGTATCGGACAAATATTTTTCCCACTTCGTAATCGGTGAATGGTTCTACTTTTTCGCCCATCGCCATTTTCACAAGTGATGCAGGTTGATTTTGTCCGGCTGCTGCGGTAAGGTATATCCATGCTGGAAAGCGAGGATTCACCTCCATAATATAAGGTTTGCCGTCTGCTGTTTGCATAATTTCCAATTCGCAACCGCCGCGCCATTTGGTGGCTTTGATAAACTTCTTTGCCAAATCGATGTATCGGTCATCGTCGAGCGTAATGCCTGCCCACGCTTTACCTTTATCAGTGATGTAAAGCTTGCGCATCGGAATCACACTAATCGTATTACCTTCGCCATCGCCCAACGCAGCAATGTTGATTTCCGTACCGTTGATAAACTCTTGCACAATAATGGGTAATCCCCATTTGGCTTGCAGTTTATAAAATGCTTTTTCGGCTTGCTCCAGTGTATTTGCGATAATCGCATCGTAAAATTTCCCTTTCACTACCAATGGGAAGTCAAGCTCTTTCGCCGTTTCTACCAATTCTTTTGCTTGAAAGATGATTTTATCGGCTGGCACCATCAAGTCGTGTTTCTTCCCAAACTCATAGAGTTTCACTTTGTCGCGCGCTTCGAACTGATCGAGGTCGGGCAAGAAGGTGGCAATGCCCATCTCTTTGAGTTTATTGCGCAGTTTGATGAAGTTGAACAATTCCGCATCGAAATTTGGAATAATCAAATCCAACTCCTCAATGTCGTGAATGTGTGTCAACCGTCCCAACAGGGTATCTGTTCCTGCTGATGGATAAGGGATTTGGTAGGTTTTGTCCACCAAATCGTGCATGTACAATCCCGGTTCCAACGATTCGTAAGATAGACCAATGATGCGAGCTTCAAAATCTTCGCACTCACGAATGGCACGAATCACCGCAACACCCGGTCCCGGACTGTCGATGGCATTCAAGCCGGTTACAGCGATTACTATTTTCTTTTTTGGAGTAGTCATCTTATTCTAATATTGAATAGTCCTTCAATTGCGCCGCAAAATCGTCGAGATCGTTTTCGAATTGACTGGCATCTACATCGTATTTCCCACTGATAAGTTGAGTGATTTCAGCGACCGACTTTTCTTCTTTGAGCAGCGTGATGATTTCCGCTCCTATTTCGTTCGTAGAGAACGAATCTCCAGTACCCGGATTAAATATAAATCCTTCGCCGCTGGTGGCAATATTTTTCTTGAGTTTCATCTTGGTTTTGTTTATAGTAGGTTATTGTTTGTGATGATGAATCAAAGATAAGTGGAATGAATGTGAGAAAAAAAGCGATTTCAGCAAAATGCCGCATTAAATAAGTGGAAAGCAGTTTTTTCGGGGTATTTTCGGGGTCAGATGGGTGATATTTTCAGTGAAAATCAATGGATAATTCAATCGACCTTTGTTCCAACAAAAAAGCGACAATCAGATTCTATCTCCGATTGTCGCTTTTATGGATTTATTAAAATGAAATATTTCTACTCCAATACTTCGTTGTCGTGCATATCTTTCAGGAACTGAACGAAATCGTTTTTCTTGTCCGAATCCATCCATTCGAGGCTTTTGCGCGGGTGTTCGTTCATTGCACCACTCACCATGTAAGGAATGTGATAGCCCCAATCGATCTGCTGTTGCATGGGGTGAACATGGTCTTGAATCACTTTCAACAACGGCAACAAGCGGTATTTCGGGTTTTTGAGGAATGCAATCAAGATCTCAATCGGGCAGTTTCCGGCGCCTCGTCCAAGTCCCATTAAGGTAGAATCGAGCATGGTGCAACCCTCTTTGAGTGCGGTGATGGTATTCGACATTGCCAACTGCATGTTGTTGTGAGCATGAATACCGATCTCTTTGCCCGGAAGTGCTTTCACATACTTGCGAACCAAATGCTCGACCGAATCCACATACATGCTACCGAAACTATCCACCGCATAAAATACTGGAACGCGTGATTTGGCAATGTCTTGCAACGCTTCGTCGAGTTCAATCTCGCCCACTTTCGATACCGCCATCAGGTTGATGCAGGTCTCGTAGCCTTTGTCCATACAGTGATGTGCCAATTCGATGGCTTTGTCCACTTGATGTACATAGCACGCCACGCGAATCATATCCAACGCACTATCCGCAGCATACGGAATATCATCTAACTCAATACGACCGATGTCTGCCATCGCCGAAAGTTTGAGGTTGGTTTCGTTTTTGCCTACGATGCGCTCCAAATCTTTTTGGTGGCAAAATTTCCAAGGACCAACCACGTTGCGGTCGAACGCTTTTTCGCTACTCAGGTAACCAATCTCCATATAGTCGATACCAGCTTCTACGCACGCATTGTAAACGCCACGTACAAAATCGTCACTAAACTGCCACTTGTTCATCAATCCACCGTCGCGCACGGTGCAATCCATCACTTTGATATTCTTGTAATACATTTTAAAGAGTTATGAGTTTAAAATTATAAGTTATAAGTCGTTCCGCTTCCATAAGTGAAAAGTGGTAAGTCGTATGTCGAATGACGTTCTCTCGATTAATCAATTAATCAGTTACTCAATTCCTTTTTTCACTTCCCCCCAGCCTGAAGAATCTCTAGCTCTTTGCTGATATTGTGATCAATAAGAAAATTGTAAATTTGTTGGAAGGTCTCTTTGTCGAGTCCCATCTCTTCAGCCCACTCGCCGCGTGCTTTTATCACTTGATTTTTGCGATCGATAGCAACCACACTTTCGGCATCTGTTTTGAATTTCACTATTTCGCTCACGTATTGAAAGCGCAACGAAAAGAGGCGAATAATCTCTCTGTCAATTTGGTCGATGTGCGCCCGAATCTCTTCTTTGCTGGCGCATTCGGTAGGTTTTTTCTCTAATTCCACGGTATTGTTGACTTTTGCGATAAATTACGCACAAAACTAATGGTTTAAAATTACATAATCAAAAATTCGCAACACCTTTTGTATTAAATCTTTATCTTTTTGATGCTTCCAGTGACGAATTGTAATCAAAGCTCAAAAAAACCCGATATCATAAAACAACAAACCCATCGATTTATGAAAAACCGATGGGCCGAGTAATGTTATTATTGTAAAAAAGTTACGCCTCTTTTGCATCCACCCATTTAAATAGTTTATCGGATGGTCGAATTTTATCGGCTATTTTTATCGAAAATAGCTCACCTTTCACAGTCTCTTCTACCGATTTCAGGTCAACTCGTATCTCTTCAATGATCGTAGTGATGGCTCCAGTAGTAGGTCCGGTAATCAATATTTCGTCCCCAACTTTCAACGAGGCAGATTCCATTAGAAACTCTGCCACACCAGCATTCGGGAAATATTTCACCCCTTTTCCTATCTGAATTTTGCGTTTGGTGGCGGCGTTTCCGTAGTTTCCTGTCCATTCACCCAATTTCTGTCCGAGGTAGTATCCATCCCAAAATCCACGATTGAAAACAGTGCTGAGTCTTTCTGTCCAATTGTCCACTTTTTCTTGTCCGTACGTGCCATCGAGATAGGCGATAATCGCCTCTTTGTAGCATTCGGTGACCGTGCGCACATATTCTGCTCCACGAGCTCGTCCTTCAATTTTGAAAACACGAACACCCGATTCAATCATTCGATCCATGAAGTGAATCGTGCGCAAATCTTTGGGCGACATGATGTATTGGTTGTCAATTTCGAGTTCCACATCCGAATCTTTATCTTTCACCGTATAACCCCGTCGACAAATTTGTGTGCAGGCACCTCGGTTCGCTGATACATTTTGCTCGTGTAGGCTAAGGAAACATTTTCCCGAAACGGCCATGCACAAAGCACCGTGCGAAAACATCTCGATGCGAATCAACTCACCCGAAGGACCCACAATATTATGTTGTTGAATGGCTTCAAAAATCTGTTTCACCTGATCCATGTTCAACTCACGCGCCAATACAACGACATCGGCAAATTGGGCATAAAAGCGCAACGCTTCCACATTCGAGATATTCAGCTGAGTAGAAAGATGCACCTCAACACCAACCGTGCGAGCATACATCATAGCAGAGACATCGCTGGCGATGATAGCAGTGAGATTTGCCTCTTTGGCTGCATCAATAATCTTGTGGAGCAGCGACATATCGTTGTCGTAGATCACGGTGTTGACCGTAAGGTAGCTTTTCAACCCGTTTTCACGACAGATTTTTGCAATCTCGTGCAGGTCGTCGATGGTGAAGTTGTTCGAAGATTTGGCACGCATATTGAGCCCTTCGATGCCGAAATAGATAGAGTCGGCGCCTCCTTGAATGGCTCCCATCAGCGATTCGTACGAACCGGCTGGTGCCATTATTTCAAAGTCGGAAAGTTGCATGGATGTGAGCAATTACTTAATTTCATTGATATCGAACGGCGTCTCTTGATAGACGAAGTAGTTGAGCCAGTTGGCAAAAAGTAGATTGGCATGACCACGCCAACGAACCAGCGGAGCGCTGTCGGGATTGTCGTTTCGATAGTAGTTTCGGGGAATTTCGATGGATAATCCCTTTGTTACATCACGTTTATATTCTGAATCCAATGTCAGAGGTGAATATTCCGAGTGACCGGTGATAAAAAACTCGCGACCGTTGCGCGCCATCACGATGTAAACACCCGCTTCGTCTGATTCAGATAGGAGAGTTAACTCAGATACTTTCTCAATGTCCTCGCGGCGAATTTCGGTATGGCGGCTGTGAGGTGCAAAAAACTCGTCGTCGAATCCTCTGAAAATTTGGTTGGTGGCATCACTTTTGGTATGATTGAACACACCAAACATCTTTTTGCCCAATGGAAATTTCGGAACACCATAGAAATGATACAAGCCCGCTTGAGCCGCCCAACAAATATAAAGCGTAGAAGTCACGTTAGTTTTTGCCCAATCAAAAATCTCTTTGATGTGTGCCCAATAAGTAACCTCTTCGAATTCAAGTTGTTCTACAGGAGCTCCCGTTATCATCATTCCATCAAATTTCTGAGATTTCACCTCATCGAAATCGACATAAAACTCGTCGAGATGCTCGATGGGCGTATTTTTGGAGTTATGCTCTTTGATGTGCATCAAGGTCAACTCAATTTGCAACGGGGTATTCGACAACAAGCGAATCAAATCTGTTTCGGTTGTTATTTTTATGGGCATTAAGTTGAGAACCAATATTTTGAGTGGTCTGATATCTTGTTCAGAAGCGCGCAAATCGTCCATCACGAAGATGTTTTCGCGCTTGAGTAGCTCAATCGCAGGAAGATTCTGAGGTAAATTTACAGGCATGAGTTCTTTATTATTGAAAGTTGATTTTGCAAAGGTAATGCTTATCCATTCAACCTGCAACCATTATCGCATTTTACAAACGATCGTCGAGCGAACAATAAAGTGGCGAATCCACTCCTCCAAACTGTGTTGGGTAGATCAGCGCAATGTTGTTTTCCGAGAAATATTTCGACAATTGCTGTGGTAATTTCTCAAAAGCAGGCGAAAATGAATTTGACGATTTGCGAGCACAAATAATCACAAACAGATCGTCTGCAATGACCACGTTGGTCAATGTTTCCAATTCATCCCAATCGTCAAGCAATTCAAATTCAGCTCGGATGTTGTATTTCTGACTTTTTATCACGTGTCGAAGGGATTCTTCTGACTCTTTATTGGCATAAAATATGATGCGACACCCAATCTGACGGGTCATGTTTGCCAATCGATCCACCCAAAGTAAAAAACCTGTTTCGAGTTCCGCTTTAGCAGGCACTGCTACTACTATGCGAGAGAACATACTGCTCGGAATGGAGCATTTGGCAATCGTAATCATCCGATTGGTTCCATTTAATACTCCTTCTGTCATAGAGCCAAAAAACGAATCCACAATTTTTGCTTTTTGATGCAACCCTACAATGATTTCGGTAATGTCTTTTTCTTGCACGGTGTGGATAATTCCACTCGCCACATTCACATCAATACGAGAAATTCGCTTCACGTACGTATCAGCAGCAGATGCTATCTGTGCTACTTTTTCTAGCAATTTGGAGGCAACGGATAGACCGCGTGCATCATTTTCTTGGGTAGTAATTGCCAATGCATACAATCTCGATTTCTTTCGTGGATCCTTCATCAATAAGGCCAGATTCACTAGGTTCTGAACAGTAGCAGGATTCGCGATAGGTATCAGAATGCGTTCGTTTTGTCGATCAATACTCATCTCTTCGTCGTCGTGCTGTTCTACCGCTAACTGTTTAGCGGCCTTTTCTGTCACAAATGAACTCACGGTGCACGAAATTAAAATAAGGATAATCGCTCCATTCATCACATCGAGATTCAGAATACCCACTTTGTGCCCAATTAATGCAACAGCCAAAGTAGCTGCCGCATGCGAATTACTGAGCCCAAATATCATTTGACGCTCATTTTTATTCATTTTAAATATTTTTTGCGTGAAGAAGGCTGCCAACCATTTCCCAAAAATGGCTAATACGGTCATTGTTGCCACTACAATAAGAGCATCAATTCCGTTAAAAAGGACTTTCAAATCGATCAACATACCCACTCCAATCAAAAAATAGGGTATAAATAGCGCATTACCAACAAACTCGATACGATTCATTAATGGAGAGAGCTTGGGAATATATCGATTCAAAACTATTCCTGCCAAAAAGGCCCCAATAATACCTTCAAGACCAATAATTTCTGCCATCCAAGCAGACAAAAACATCAAACTAAGAATAAAAATAAATTGAAGAATATTATCGTCGTATTTCTTAAAAAAATATTTAACCAAGCGAGGAAAAGTGAAAATAATAAAGCCTAAATAAGAAGCGAAAAGTCCAATTAATTTAAACCAAAACCAACCCGTCATCTCTCCTTTATGAATACCAACAATGATGGCCAAAAGAATCAATGCAAAAAGATCAGTAATGATTGTCCCTGAAATTGTAATGGTGACTGATCGTTGTTTTGTCACTCCATAACGATACAGAAGTGGATAGGTGATTAGTGTGTGCGAGGCAAACATTGAAGCTAGCAATACAGATGCTATTATACTAAAATCAAGTATATATAATCCTGCTAGAATTCCCAAAATCATTTGCACAGAAAAAGTAAGCAATCCAAACGTAATGCCTCTTGTTTTGTTTTGCTTGAAGTCGAGCAGATTCATCTCCAACGATGCCAGAAACATCAAATAAAGCAGACCTACTTTTCCGAAAATCTCGAAACTACGGTCGGACAACACTATACCAAAACCATTGGGACCAATCAGCATTCCCGCTAAAATTAATCCCACAATATGTGGAATTCTCAGCTTATTTAGCAGCAACGGTGCAAAAAGGATAATTGCCAAAACAATTGAAAAAATCAACGTAGGGCTCTCTATCGGAAGTTGAAAGTGACTCATCATGTGTGTAAACTTATCAAGTTTGATTATGGAATTTCAAGTTCGTTTTGTGTAAGGTAAGCTTCCAGTTTTTCGGTACTAATATTTCTGAACAGATGATTCTTATAGGCTAACGAAATCGACCCTTTTTCTTCCGAAACCACAATCACTTTGGCATCTGTTTCGAGCGTTATTCCTAATGCGGCGCGGTGTCTTAGACCCAACTCTTTTGGCAACTGTGTATCGTGCGAAACAGGTAAAATGCATCCTGCCGATACTATTTTATCATTAACCACAATCAAAGCACCATCGTGCAAAGGACTGTTTTTAAAGAATATATTTTCGATTAACCGTGTTCCCAATTCTGCATTGATTCGTTCTCCGGTTTTTTCATAAATATTCAAACTCATTTCGCCTGCTACAACAATAAGTGCACCCGTTTTGCTTTTCGCCATATTTCGACATGCAATCACTATTGGCATTACCGGTGTCGGTTCTATTTTTGTTTCGTTGTTGCTAAAAAAGAGTCGAATCAAATATTTCCAATGCTTATGCGAGCCCAAATTCACCAGAAAACGGCGGATTTCGTCTTGAAACAAAATCACGAGCGCAATCACACCCACACTCACCAATTTATCGAGTATCGAACCCAATAATTTCATACCCAACACCTGACTCACCAACAACCAAATACCGATAATCGTGAGCACTCCGATAAACACATTCATCGTTCCAGAAGCCTTCATTAGTCGATAGGTATAAAACAACAAAATGGCGACCAGAATAATATCGACAATATCTTTGATTGAAATGTATTCTAACATGATTTTTGTGTTTTGGTGATTAATTGTATCGTTTCCACAGCCTCTTTCACATCGTGTACTCGCAAAATATTTGCTCCGCCCAAAATGGAAAGTGTGTTGAGAACAGTCGTTCCATTCAAACTGCTTTCGGGCGTTCCATTCAAGAATTTATAAATCATCGATTTGCGAGAAACACCAACGAGCAAAGGCAAATCGAAAATAGCAAAATCGGATAAATGGTTTAGCAATTGGTAATTCTGATCCAATGTTTTACTGAATCCAAAACCAGGATCGAGTATCAAATCGCACACTCCTTTGCTTCGCAACTGCTCTACTTTCCGCGAAAAATAGAAAAGTATCTCTTGGATCATGTTGTCGTAATCACAATTCTGCTGCATCGTTTGTGGTGTGCCTTTGAGGTGCATCATCACATACGGAATGCGCAATTTTGCAACGATATCGAACATTTTCTCATCCAATTCACCCCCCGAAATATCGTTTATCATCGCAATCCCAAATTCGTCGTAGGCACGTTCCGCTACCGATGCTCGAAAAGTATCGACCGAAATAGCCACTTCTGGAGCAACTTGGCGGATGTGTTTGAGTGCCAAACGAAACCTCTCCCACTCCTCTTCTTCTGATATATCTTGAGCTTGAGGTCGTGTTGAATAAGCACCCACATCAATGATTTTCGCACCCTCATTCACAATCTGCAAGGTACGTTCTTCAATGCTTTTCTCCGTCTGGAAACGACCTCCTTCGTAAAATGAGTCAGGTGTAGCATTCACAATTCCCATCACAACAGGTGTGGAAAGGTCGAGAAGTGTTCCGTTCAGATTGATATATTTGGCAGATGTGAACATACAGTACTAGAATCTAATTTCTTAACAACAAATTTACTCATGCAAATCTATTAAAATATTGAATAACTTTGGGGAATCGCATTCGGTTTTGTACTTTTGAAGCTTGAAAATGATAATAAACCAAAGATGAAGCATATTTTCGCCCTTATACTTGCGCTCATTTCCTTAAGTTGTTGCACAACTGGTCAATCCTCTAAACCTGTTGCATCGACTCAATCAGTCGTCCGAGTTGCACCCGATTTCAATGCAGACAGTGCGTATGTATATGTAGAAAAGCAGAGCCTTTTTGGGCCACGCGTTCCCAACACAAAGGCGCACGATGATTGCGCCAATTACCTATCCAGCGAATTGAAACGGTTTGGGGCAACGGTGATTGAGCAAAAAGCGACTCTAACCAATTTCGATGGAACCAAACTAAAAGCTTGCAACATCATTGGGTCGTACAACATTGAGAAACCCGACCGCATCCTGCTTCTCTCGCATTGGGATTCGCGTCCGTTTGCCGATAACGACCCCAACAAAGCCAACCACAAAACGCCGGTTTTGGGTGTTGACGATGGCGCCAGTGGTGTAGGAGTTTTACTAGAAGTGGCTCGAATGATTTCGATCAAGAAACCCAACATCGGTATCGATATTCTATTTGTCGATGCAGAAGATACGGGTGCGCCCTATTTCTTCAAAGGCAATCAATCGGAAGATGATTGGTGCCTCGGAACACAATATTGGGCGAAGAATCTGCACATTCCGGGATACAAAGCGCGCTTCGGCATTTTGCTTGATATGGTAGGCGCTGGTAATGCCATGTTCTACAAAGATGCTGTTTCGGTGGAGTATGCCGGCAGTGTTACCGATAAAGTCTGGGCAACTGGTCAGACAATTGGATACGGTCAATATTTCAAAAACGGACAAGGTGGTTACATCACCGACGACCATGTGTATGTCAATCGATTGGCAAACATACCGTGTGTAGATATTATCAATTACGATCCCCAATCTCGTCAGGGATTTCCGGCGCATTGGCACACACTCGACGATACGATGCGAAACATTGCCAAACCAGCACTCAAAGCTGTGGGACAAACGATTGCCGAAGTGGTGTATAGCGAAAAATGATTCAATGTGCCAATTAATCAATATGCCAATGTGCTACGGAACGACTAATAATTCATAATTCACAACTCATAACTAGAAAACATGACTATCAACGAAATACAAGAAGAAATTATCGACGAATTTTCAATCTTCGACGATTGGATGGACAAATATCAACTGATTATCGACCTCGGAAACTCGCTTGCTCCGTTAGACGAGAAATACAAAGTCCCACAAAACCTCATCGAAGGATGCCAAAGCCGGGTGTGGTTGCAAGCCGATTACGTGGATGGAAAGGTAATCTATACCGCCGAAAGCGATGCGGTAATCGTAAAAGGGATCGTCTCTTTGCTCGTGAAAGTACTCTCGGGACACACGCCGGATGAAATTCTGGAGAATGATCTCTTCTTTATCGAAAGAATCGGACTCAAAGAACACCTTTCACCAACCCGCTCCAATGGTCTAGTCTCGATGATCAAACAGATGAAACTTTTCGCACTGGTTTTTAAGAATAAGGCGTAAGGGAATTGTTTTTTTGATAAAGCTTCTTATAATAGCAGTAAGTTAGATGGCAATTACCTCCAGTGAATGCTGTTTCTCACTAGCGTGTAGCATTATTGTGTGGTAAATCTGATGTGACAGGTTAGCCTTGAAAATATGAACAAATACAGATAAAAAATATGGGATCAATAAAATTCAATTATTTTCTGTTTGCTATTGGTTGTTTTATTTGCTCTTTATTGGCTTTCGTCATTTCATTATATTACAAACCTTTTGATTTTGTTATTCTAAACGCAGCATTCTTATTTCTTTCAGCGGGCATTTATATTTTATCCTTGTATAGAAGAAACTTTGGTGAAAAGAATACACCTCTCGTGAAATCAAAAGTGATTATTTATATGTTACTTCCTACCTTGATTTTATGCGATGGTCTTTTGTTTTATACTTACATATTTATTAATCCTATCTCGATCTTTAATTGGAGAGTGATTGATAAAGATATTTTTGGGCAATTTGCATTAATGATACTATGTTGGATTGGAATTATTTTTAATTTAAAATACTATAAGAAAAACATTTGAGATGCCCCTTTTATCGCAAGTTGCGAACTCATTAATAAAAGGCTCGTGGGTTTGGTGCTAAAAAGGATATTTTTCAATATTAATTATTAATTTATTCGAAGTCAATCCTAAAAAAGACAGGCAAATATTATAACAATCAATTGGTAGCATTCCGTCTTTAATCTCGTCTATAAATACAGGAATCTCCTGCAATTTTACAATTCCTGCAATTGACTTACCTGGTTCAATAGTCCGTTCAAATTCTTTCCATTGCCTTTCTGTGTAAAGTTGCGATGATAAAATGTGTTTAGTCGGAAATTTGCAGATACTCGAATCCTTTTGATTGCGAATAGATATAGTCATTCCCTTAGGAAAACCCCAATAGTCTTTCAATATAATTGTTTGATTGGTCTTAGATATATTAGTAATTTTATATTTTATAAAAATGGTGTCTCTTTGTTCATAAAGTGAATTGTCAGATGAAATTTCCATTTTTAAGTTCTTAGACATCTCATCAATATTATGCTTATAGGCTACATTCTGAGCTATTCCATATCCAAATTGAATAATAAAAAAAGTCAATGTAAATGCAATAATCTTCATTTTCTGCATATAATTGGCCCTAGACTGGCACGCATTTGGGGCAAAATAAATATCCTGAATTTTCAAATTATCTGTCAAAATAAAAGCTGTAATAAGGGGGCAAGTAAATCAATATACAATACTATTAAAACTGTCGAAATATAAATCCATGAAACTATGAGTTTCTTCCTTTCTTTCAAAATTAGAACCATCCAAATAGTATAAATTATAATCCAAAGAATCGAAGCGAAGTAGGAAACAATCATAAAAATACCTAGTGTCGGATTTGCATCAATGTGAGGAAGTCCAATCATAAAAGGTACAATTTTATAGTTCAAGTATAAAATTTCGTAAGAAATCTGATTCATAAAGATTAATAATCCTGGTAATACAATAATCCAAGTTATCTTAATCCAATTTGGCACTTTAATTTTCATGCTGTATCGGGTTTATAATGATACCTAACCATCCAAATAGCGCGAGTTAGAGGTTTTCTCTGATTGTATCTACTCTCGAAACGGAGCTAATATTTTTGTATTTTGTTCGCAAATTACCAAATTCAACCGTTGAAATAATTGAATCGTATTGGTGGGTATAGCCTTGTTTGTAATCTTCATCATAAGTTGAAACACTGGTTATTTTCAATCGATCGCCAGCTTGATTGTAGTCTAAAATATTCCAACTAGATTCTCCTCCATCACCTCCTGTTTCGGCGATTAAATCTGTTTGCACGATTCTATTTTTGGCTTTATCATACGTAAAATGATAGATTGAAGTGTACCCTATTTCATCATTATAAATGATAGAAAACAAGACTAGTTTATCTAATTCTTTATAATCAAAAAAGTAGTATCTGCTATATTTGTCAAAACGTATAGGTTCGTATTTAATGAAGTTTATTGACCTCCTATCAAACCATCTTTTAAAGAAAATGGAGTCGATAGGCTTGTAATCGGATAGATTCAACGAATTAACATCATAATGCAATTGACGTTTGATGCATCTATTTCGAATTTCTTCGATTGGGAAAGTCAATTCTGTATTATGTTGCTCCTGAACACGTTCTTTGTTTGCACAAGCAAATAATAGTAATGAAAGTGACACTCCTAAAACCCAAATTCTTGACATCCTCTATTTCAACTCTTTAATATAAGCACGTCTTCGTTTGTGATTGACGTGTTCGAAATACTCCCATTGCGATTGTACTTTCTCGTTCTCCACCAATTCGGGATTGCTTTCGGCATATACTACTCCGGCTTTAATAAAGTGCGGAATGAGGTCGTAGAACATCAAGGCGTTCACGCCTTTGCCTTGGTAATCGGCTCGAACGGCAATAAGCAATAGATCCACTACGGGATTCTTCATTTTGAGGGCTTTCAAGAGATGTAGAAAACCTAACGGCATCAAATTGCCTTTGGCTTTTTGCAATGCAACAGCCAGCGAAGGCATAGCGACTCCCATTCCTACCAAGTCGTCGTTCTCGTTCACAATCATGGTTAGAAAATCGGGATTCAACATCGAGATATAGAGCTTGATGTAGTAGTCGATTTGTGGTTGAGTGAGCGGTGTAAATCCATACAAGTGCGCATACGATACGTTCACCAAATCAAATAGCTTTTGGCCATATCCATCTTTGATTAATTTGCTCGGGCTTTTGTATTTCAAGATTCGTAGGTTGTATTTTTTCATTACAATCTCCGATATACGTTTGTGTTTTTCGGGAATGGCGTCTGGTATAAAGATTTTATACTCCACCCAATCGGCATCTTTTGCATAGCCAAGCTTTTCGATATGCGTCACATAATAGGGATGGTTGTATATGGTTGCCATCGTCCCAATCTGATAATAGCCCTCAATGAGCATTCCCTCTTGATCGAAATCGGTGAATCCCAATGGTCCGTGAATATGATCCATGCCTTTGGCTTTTGCCCACGATTCGGCTTCGCCAAATAAAGCGCTCGAAACCTCCATGTTGTCGATAAAATCTACAAAACCGAATCGTCCACTCTTGGTTTTCCATACCTCGTTGGCACGGTGATTGATCATGGCACAGATTCGACCCACCGGCTTGTCGTTGTCGAATGCCATAAAACATTGCGCTTCGCAAAACTCGAAAGCCGGATTTTTTTTGGGATCCAATGTCGTGAGATCATCCATATAGAGTGGCGGAATGGCATACGGAGAATTTTTATACATGTCAATTCTGAACTTCACAAATTGTTTCATCTCTTTTTTGCCTGAGACTGGTCGAATAGTAATTGCCATAGGTGTTAATTTTAGTTGCACAAAGATATTTCATTTGAGCAGTGAAGCAAATTTTTTAACATAAAAATAAGTAGAACGAAGTCTATCGTTAGGAAACCTTTTTTGCCCAACGTAAAAACACAATCAAGCTCACTATAACAACCACAGAGCTAATCATCATTGAGAGATTCCACGGCAAACTCAATCCTTCCGCCGCCACTAAAACATAAGTGAAAACGACATCGGTCATAAACAGTGCGGGAATCAAAGCGATCCAATAGAGCTTGTGTGCTTTCGCCAAATAAACGGTAATCGTCCACAGCACAATGACCGACAGAGTTTGGTTTGACCACGCAAAATAGCGCCAAATAACACCAAAATCGATTTGTGTCAACAAAAACCCAACAGCGAACAGTGGAATACTGACAAACAAACGGTTTTTGATTGGCCCTTGCTTGTATTTCAGAAAGTCAGCCACAATGAGTCGGGCACTACGAAAGGCAGTATCACCAGTGGTAATCGGAGCCGCCACAACGCCTAACAGCGCCAACGCTCCACCGACTTTTCCAAGTAACGAATTGGATATTTCATTCACCACATAAGCAGCATTATTTCCATGCGCAGTCATTATTTCATTCAACTGTGGAACACCACCATAGAAACTCATACCAATGGCTGCCCAAATAAGTGCGACAAATCCTTCTACTATCATGGCACCATAAAAAACTCTCCTTCCCTCTTTTTCGTTGGACATGCAACGTGCCATCAGGGGCGATTGTGTAGCATGAAATCCAGAAACGGCACCGCAAGCAATGCTCACAAACATCATAGGGAAAATGGGGAATTTATCACCGTCCACATGGAAGTTTCGAATACTGGAAAATGTGAGTTCAGGAATCTGGTAACCTTGAGCAAACAAGGCAATAATGAGACCAAACGCCATAAAAAGAAGGGCAAATCCAAAAACTGGATAAATTTTACCAATAATTTTGTCAATCGGTAGCAATGTTGCCAACACATAATAGGCAAAAACAACCCATATCCAAAAGGTCATTGAAAGGTATTCGGGTGTAAGAACAGCCATTATTTTGGCAGGTCCCATAATGAAAACAGCTCCCACAATCACCATCAACAAAACGGTGAATCCTCGCATAAACTGTTTGGTTTTGTTACCCAAATAGATTCCAACAATTTCGGTGATACTCAATCCATTGTGACGAATAGAAAGCATACCAGAAAAATAGTCATGAACCGCTCCGCCGAAAATAGAACCGAAAACTATCCACAGAAAAGCGACTGGTCCCCACATAGCACCTGCCACTGCTCCAAATATTGGACCTAAACCTGCAATATTGAGAAACTGAATCAGGAATAGTTTCCACATGGGCATTGGAATATAATCAACGCCATCGGGATTAACAATACAAGGCGTCGAGCGTTCAGGCTCTACTCCAAATACTTTTTCAACAAAACGACCATAGAATTTATAGCCTAAAAAAAGCGCTGCTATCGATACGAAAAATGTAATCATACGTGTCTGTGTTTTCCAAATGTTTGAATTTTATGTAAGGCAAAAATAGAAATTATTACTCAAACGAACCCATGAGTTACAAAAAAAGGCATTCTCAATCCTCATCGATTAAAAATGCCTTCCCTAAATTTTTACTGTTATAGATTAGAAATCGCCACCATTCATCATGTCCGAGTTTCCATTTTGATCGTTGCGTTTCACCTCTTGTTTTTTCTTCTGAGCCGTGTTGTTGCCGAAGTTATATGTCAACGAGAAGCCGACCATTCTACCGCCCATTATGCTTTTGGTATAGTCGGTATAGTTGTTTCCAAAGGAGTTGATTCGACTTTCGCGCGAATTGAAAATATCTCGTGCCATCAGGTTGAGGCTCAACTTACGATTGAAGAACATTTTACGAATTCCCGCATCAGCTCCCCAATCGGGTAAAACTTCTCCTTGTGCAATGGTTTTCTTCGATTGATAACCACCCGTCAATTGGAGCATCCAGCCTTTGGGTAATCCCATATTGAGAATCGTGCGAGCTGTCCAGGCAAAACTCTCGGAACCTGCATATTGGGTCTGAATGTAATTAAACGGATCAAGTTTCGAATAGTAAAGATTGAGCGTCGATGTCAAATCGATAAACTTGAAAAAACGATCTTTCAAAATAAATTCGAACCCTGCTGCTTTGGTATTGGTAATGTTTACACTGGTCGAATATTTGATATTATCCTGAATGTAATTCACTTGTTGAATCACATCGGACGTTGTACGATAATAAATAGATGACGAAAGAGTATGATTTTCCCACGTTTTGATGTGATTCAGCTCCAAGGAATTTGAGTATTCTGGATTTAATTGAGGATTACCAAAACTGATGTTCGTTGAGTCACTGATATCGCGGTATGGATTCATCGTTCGACCGTGTGGTCGGTTGATTCGTCGCGTATAGTTCAACTGTAACTCATTATTCTTTGGTAATTCGTAATTAATGAAAAGACTTGGATAAAGTCCTGGATACTCTTTATTGAATGGAGTAACGGTTTGATTTTTGTTGGAATCGTATGTATAAGAGGTATTTTTCATAAGGTTGTATTCCCCACGCAAACCAAGTTGATAGCTCATTTTATTCACCTTATTCGAATAATTGAGATACAACGAATTGCGGTCTTCTCCGCTATCAAATTCATTGTTGAGAGCAAAATCTGGTTCAATGTTGTTCACTGCATTCGCAATTGTGGTGCTACTTCTGTCGTTGTATTCTCCTTTGAAGCCTGCCTCTATTTTCGAAACCTTGTTGATCGGATAGGTATAATCCACTTGCACTTCCCACTCTTTTCTACCACCGTTCAAATCCATCAACTGCTCATTCGAAAGTTGATTGCTTTGAGTTACATGATTATTGAAATCGATTTGCATTTTGTTGTATTCTACCGAACCCTTCAATTCGTGTCCCGGTTTATCAAAGGTGTGAGTGTAATCCATTGACAAACTGCTCATATTGAAATTACCATCGTTTGTGGCAAATCGACTATAAGGTGTATCTTCTACAAAATTCAAAGTCGATTTGTAATCAATCTGAGTGTCTGAATTTCGTTTGAAGCGATTAATCATCAAATTCGTACCGATTAAATCTTTTTCTGTTAAATGATATGCCGCACCAAAGCGTGAGAAAAAGCCACCCATACCAAAAGATCCATTTGTAGAGCTTTGGAGGTTGTACAACTTAGTCAAATCTGAATTCCAATTATTTCGATTGGTACTGCCCGTCATATCCATGGTATTGTTTCGATATCCTACATTGGCATACAAATCCCATTTTTTGCTGTTGTAATTGATATTTACAGAACCGTTTGTTCCGTTAAATGTATCAGCACCACCCGAAACACTACCATAATATCCTGCTTTACGATCTTTTTTCAGCACTATATTGATGATACCAGCAGAGCCTTCGGGGCTATATTTCGACGATGGATTGGTGATTACCTCTACTCGCTCGATGGTTTCGGCAGGCATTTGTTCCAATACTTGTGCACGGTTGTCTTCATTCAATCCCGAAGGACGACCATTGATCCAGATAATCACATTTGAATTATTACGCAGCGATACATTGCCCTGCACATCTACCTCAACGGAGGGTATATTTTTGAGAATTTCTGATGCCGAAGCTCCTGCAGCAGCAATATTCTGATCGACATTGAAGACTTTACGATCGAGTTCGAAGCGCATTTGCGATTTCTGACCCGTAACATTTACCTCTCCTAGTTTTTTAGAATCTTCTTCCAACCGGATTGATCCAAGATCGATGTCTGATCGTTTGTTGTTTAAAGCGATGGGTAACTCGATGGGTGAATACCCTACAAAACTGATTTTGAGTAGATATTTACCCAACGATAAATCCTGCAATCGGAACGAACCGTCTTCCGCCGAAGAAACTCCTTTTACAGGAACTGTGCTGCCCGATTTGAAAAGCGCCACGTTTGCATAATCAATTTTCTCATTTGACTTGCTATCTACTAATTTTCCGGAGATTGTTCCCGCAAACAGATTGGCAGATGCAAATATCAATAATAACAAAACACTACCTCTTACTATTCTCATTTCTTGTTCAATTTATTTTCATTCGATTTCAAAATTAGTTTGTTTGACCTATATACAACACAAAGGATTATTCTAAACATCTGAGTTTAATAATTTTTGGCAAATTGTGGAATAAATAGCTAAAAAAGGTGCATCAGATTTGAACTTATGCACCTTTATGGATAATCAAAAACGATGATTTTATTTTACTTTCACTAGCTCTAAGATTGTGTTCCACTCATTGTGCAAATTCTCTATTTGTTCAGCAGGAACGGTCGTTTCGTTGGCAATTTCCATTTCGATAACTTTTGCCATGTTTCCCAGCCGATTAAAACACATGTTTAATGCTGTTCCTTTCAACGTATGCGCAGCCATTTTGGCCTCTTTACTATTCTGTTGAGCTAAATTATCGACTAATAGACTCACTACATTCGATATATCTTCGATCGCCATTTCTATTAATTCGGCTAACAAGCTCTCATCACCACCAAGTTTTTCCATAAGTGCCGCTTTGTCAAAAGTGACTTCTTCTATGCCATTTGGCGAAACAACTTTTGCTTCATTTTTGGTTTTTCTGACTATAAATTTGTCTAACACATTCACCAATTCTTGATATTCGAGAGGCTTGGTCAAGAAATCATCCATCCCTGCATCAAAACATTTTTCGCGCTCGCCTTTCACTGCGCCTGCGGTGAGTGCAACTATTGGAACTCTTCTTCCTTTTGTCTCCTCTTTTCGAATCTTAACAGTTGCCTCGAGACCACTCATAACTGGCATTTGCACATCCATCAATATAAAGTCTGGTGTCAACATCAATGTCTCTTTCACCGCTTCTTCACCATTTACTGCACTTATTATTACTGCGTTTGGTAAATGTTTTTTAATCATAATTGATACCAATTGCAGATTGAGATCAACATCTTCGGCAATCAGAATCACGGGTGAATCCATTGATTTATCTTGCTTTTGCGAATAATTAGTTTTACTCTTCTCGACATCCACCGATTCTACCTTCAAATTATGGATATTATTGAGATAGTTCAGCAATTCTTGCGATTTGATAGGTTTAATCAGATTAAATCGGACACCCAATTTTTTACACTCTTCGTGAATTTTCACATCGTCTGACGAACTGTGTAGCAAAATTATCGGCTGTATATCTGGAGAGAGATTCAACTGCTCACGTATCATTCTAATGGTGTCGATACCGTTGATGTATGGCATATTGTAATCGACAATTATCACATCGAAATGTTTTGATCGTTCAATCATTTTTAAGGACGAAAGTCCGTTGTCGCAACCCACAAATTCGATACCCCAATTCTGTAAAGTGTGCTCTAAGATGATTCTATTGTTATCGTTATCGTCAATCACGAGCACACGCTTCACATCTTTCACGTTTTCGCTCACCAAAGGCGTTCCGTTTTGGAATTCGGCTGTAATGGTAAAGAAAAAAACAGAACCTTCTCCCTGTTTACTTATCAATTGAATACGACTATTCATTTTTTCTGCTATCAGATTAGAAATTACCAATCCTAAGCCTGTGCCACCAAATCGTCGAGTCGTGGATGAATCGGCTTGCGTGAACGCTTTAAATAATTTCGCTTCTTGCTCTTCGGATATACCGATGCCGGTATCTCTCACCGAAAATGTAAATTCGCCTTGATTCTCTGAAACAGGTAGAAAACTAACCTTTAGTTCTACTTCTCCAATTTCGGTAAATTTGACCGCGTTACTGAGTAGGTTTATCAAAATTTGCTTCAATCTCACTGGATCAACTATGGCATAACGCGGAATATTTGGCATGATATTGAGCAACAATTCAAGACCCTTCTTCGATGAGCTATATTTCACAATATCGGAAGCTTGCTCTATCAACTCAATCACATCGGTTTGAATCGTATCTAGTTCGAGTTTTCCTGCCTCAATTTTCGAGAAATCGAGAATATCATTGATAATACCAAGTAAAGAGTGAGCTGAGATATTTGCATTATCGACATACTGCTGTTGCACATTTGACAAAGGAGTGTTTTTGAGCAACTCAGTAAAGCCAATCACACCATTTAGAGGCGTTCGAATTTCATGACTCATATTGGCAAGAAATTCAGATTTGGCCGCATTTGCAATTTCAGCTCTCGCTTTTTCTTGAATGAGATTTTTTTCCAAATTTGCGCGTTGACGCACATTCACTAACATCTCAGAAAAAACAGAAAGCAAAATTACCTCGGACTCATTGAACTCATGCAGCGAGTTAACAAAGTCGAAACCGACAAAGCCTACACACTGTTTCACGTCCATCATCGGCAATGTGATAAAACTTTTCACGTCGTGTCCCTCTAATATTTTTTTGAGAGATGTATTGCCCGCCATTTTGGTAACATCAGGAATGCGAATCGCTTGCCCTTTTGAATGTGACTCTACCCATTTTGGCATAATTTTCAAATCCAGATCCTGTAGTTCATCGATGTGAGACGAAATACCGTCTGCACACCATTCGTGCGTATTAACACATATTTTTTTATCCCAATTATATTCAAAAATATATGTTCTATCAGCTTTTACGTATTGTGCTAATTGACTTAATGAAGACATAATTTCAGACTCAATTTTATCAACAGGCATATTGATGTATTTGGAGGAAATATCCATCAATATTTTCTGCAATTCTGTCTGTTTAGCCAACGCTTTTTCTATAATTTTTCGATTTGTGATGTCTCGATATATCCACAAATGCTCGTATTTGCCATCAGATACCTCAATGGGAATATAGTCTCGTTGCAAAACTACACCACTGACCATCTCTAACTCTTCGTTCAAAACCGTCTTGCGATTACGAAGAATTTCGTCTATTCGAGGTATAAATATATCTCTATCTACAAACAAATCCTTGGCAAATTCAGAGCTTTGAGCACAATCAAATCCAATCAGCTGTTCTGGCATTGCGTCAATCGAAAAAATCTCACAAAATTTCTTATTCGTTTGCTGAATTTTGCGCTCTGGGGTTTCCAATAGAATTGCTCCCGTTAGATTTGCCACCAAAGTTGTCAACTTATTTGTCAAATGGCGCATTCGATCTTCAGTCAGTTTACGCTCAGTAATATCCTCTTTTATGGCAATAAAATGAGTGATTTTACCTTTCGAATCGAAAATGGGTGATATAGAGGCAATTTCCCAAAACAACTCGCCCGATTTTTTTCGATTGTGAAGTTCGCCAGTCCATTCTTGGCCTTTTAATATCGTTTTCCATAAATTTTTATAGGTTGCAGGCTCTAGTTTACCCGATTTCAGGATAGACGGTGTTTTACCAATTGCTTCTTCAGGAAAATATCCAGTTACTGCCGAAAATTTCGGATTCACATACTCAATTCTGCCATAGACATCCGTTATCAGAATGCTAACTGGACTCTGTGACACTGATTTGGTGAGGAGTGCAATCTCCTCTTCGTTTTTCTTCCGATTGATCGCTACACTGATTTGATTAGAGACAAATTCGAGCAGTTCTTGATCCGATTTATGATAGGCTTCTTCGTCAGTATAACTTTGAATAACGATCGCTCCAATCGCTTCCCCATCGGAACGCATAGGAATTCCCAACCAACATTCCGATGGATTTCCCATCAACTCTATCACTCCCTCATCCATCATTTTATTCAAATCACTTTTGCGAAGCAACAACGATTTGTTTTGATGAACAACAAGCCCAGTCAATGAGTTTTTCGCAGGCCACTCATTGATTTGATCGTATAAATCCTTATAATAAGGAGCTGATAATGTGTCTGATTTCTTATCGTAAAGAGCTAAAAAGAAGTTGGATGCATCGAAAAATTTATCCATTTCGACGCGTACAAATTCTATGAAAGTGGCAACATCTTTCGTTTCGGTGACGGCAGTGGCTATTTTAAATTGAATCTTTCGTATCGTATCCTCTTTTTTACGCTCTGAAATGTCGCGCAACGAACCCTCTACGCCAATCATCTGTTTGCTCTCATCCAACAAAATATGACTATTGACAGAGGTAAAAACCATTTTTCCCTCTTTGCTCTTGAGGCAAATTTCTAAATCAACGACTTCTCCATTTTTCATCAATAAATCGAGCATTTTGGCTCTATCCTCTGGGTGATAATAAAAATTTGAGATTGGTTTTCCCAGAATTTCATCTACATGGTATCCAGAATATCGGTGTATGGACGGACTTATTTCAGTAACAATTCCGGCCAAATTGGTTTGATAAAAGACATCTTGTACGTTCTCAAAAATTCTTCTGTATTTTAACTCGTTTTTGCGCAATTCCTGCGACGAATTGATATTTAGAATCTTCGATGCAATGACATCCGCCGCAGTTGTCAAAAATTCTATTTCACTTATTTCTTCTTTGTGTCCTTCTGGCAAATAGACCACAATCACGCCCAATACTTTGCCTTCACCAATGATAGGTACGTTGTAATGGCCGTGTTGTGAAATGCCGTCATACATAATTTCATGGCGATGATTTAAACACGATTCGAATTGCACTTTTCCTGTTAAAGCAGCTTTGCCGCAAAGACATTTACCAAACGGAACTTGCTGACACATCAATTGTATTTGAGGAGAAAGATTTCGATGAACCGACAATTGGAGTGTTTTGTCATCGGCAAGTGTAAAAATTCCAACTTTGGGAAGTAGATTAAGAAATGGAAGATTTAATAATACATCAATAATTTTTTCCAAAAATTGATCTAACTCCTTCGTATTTGTGCTGATTTCGAGGATTTCGTTGAGCACTTTTTGTTTAATCAACGTAAGTTTAAGAACTGCATCGGCCTCTTTACGCTCAGTAATATCCCGTTCGATGGCAATGAATTTCTCCAATTCTCCGTTGTCATTTACGATTGGGTCAATTCTTAAATCTAACCAATACGATCTTCCCGATTTGCTATAATTGAGAATCTCTTCTTTAATGGGTTGTTGGTTTTGAAGTGCTTTGCTTATTCTGTCAACTGTTTCTTGATTTGTATCAACACCTTGTAAAAATGAGCCCGGTTTCTTACCCAATACCTCTTCTATTGAATATTCAGTTAATTTCTGGAAAGCATCATTCACCCACAACAAGTAACCATTTTCATCGGTAATGACAATCGCATCAGTCGCATTGGAAGCTACATAAGCAAGTGTTTTATATTCCATATCAATTTTGGCATCTTTACTGCTCAACTCATCGGTTTTCATCTTTTCCAAATTTTAAATTGGGGAAATAGTAGGTGTACTTTTTCGAATTGTATTAAGTGACTCAAATCAATTCGCTGAAAGGTTATACAATAATAAGAATATTTTCAATAAGTGGTTCTTTTCAGGCACTGTTTCCACAAAAAAATGCCTCAGATATACACTGAGGCACCTTCAAAATGCTCTTTTTCGAACGAGAAACTTATATCATTCAATAGCAAGTCACTGCGTAATACTACTTTGCCAAGATTTCGTTGTATTCCGAAGAAGTTAAGATTTGAGGAGTGTAAGTAACATTTCTAAATCCCAAAACTCGAGTGAATGCTTTGATGTGATTGTATGAACCACTCAACAGCCGAGAGTAAACTGTTTTGATATCTGCATTTTGACTTTCGGAAATCAGTTTACGGAGATCGGCAATGTCATACTCTTCTATGAATGCTCCTGTCGATAATGCCAACTCTGCGGTAGAACCTGCTGCCGTAAGTTTATCATACAATGCTTGAATATCTGCATTTGTAAATTTTCCAGCTTCAGTTTGTGCTGGATCTTCAAGTCCAAAATAGGTTAGTAAACTCAAAACTGCAGTCGAATGACGCACTTCACTTTTGTTGATATTGGTAAACGGACGCAATTCATATTTTCCGTAAAAATAGGCATACACATCACCTGCCAATTTTTCTTCTTCACGCATCAGCAAAAGACCCGCTTTTTCAGACTCATTGAGTGAGTTTTGATCAGAACTAAATTGAAGAGAAGTCAAATCCAATTCACCATTACTATTCTCGTTTGCATTGCCCATTTCGTTTCCAGAAGCGGCATCGCTGCATGCTAACAATCCCATACTGAATGTGATTGCCAAAATTAAATTAGTTAGTTTCATAATTCCACGTTTTAAATTGTTTGTTGAATTTTATTATACATCAAAGATAGATGTGTAAGAATGGCATTACAAACAAATTAAGTGGACAGGTGCTTTCATTCAGTATAAGTGATACTATTCTAATTTAAAATATTATTTCTATTCCATAAAAAAAGCCTCCACTCAAACAAGTGAAGGCTTCGCAACATTGAAAATTATTATTATCGACGCATCATCTGCATAATGCCTCCACCGTTTTTCACATTCGTGTAACCGAGATTCAGCAACACTCGTTCTGCATACGCTGAGCGAGCTCCCGATGCACAATAAACGGTGATGTCACGGGTTTTAGAACCCAATTCATCTAGTCTTCTCGTTAAATCATCCAATGGAATATTAACGGCTCCTTTGTATGCTCCTCCCGCATACTCTTGTGGTGTTCTGACATCTACTACAATAGGGGCTTCAGAATTGGATCCAGCCGATTTCAGTTTTGCCATCATCGAAGAAATACCTCCTCCATTGGTGACATGAGTGTAGCCAATTTGTTTCAACAAATTTTGAGCATAAGCCGACCTACCACCAGATAAACAATAGACCGTGATGTCGCGAGCAGGATTTTCGCCCAACTCTTCGGAGCGTGCGTGTAGCTCATCGAGCGGAATATTGATGGCATCGGGATAGGCTCCAGTGGCAAACTCTTCACGGGTACGCACATCGACTACGATAGGCGACTGATCGTCCACTTTTTTTACCGGAGCAGCTTCTTGTTCGGTATGAGTCTCTTCTTCCATCGATTTTGATTCGATCGGAAGCAAATTGATGCTGATGTGTTTGAATCCCATCGCTCTGGCGTGACGTTGAAGGGAAGTGTGTCCACCCGAAATATTGGTCACATCTGCAAAGCCAGCTCCCAATAAGGTGCGCAATGCCTGATGTCCTTTTTTACCAGTTTCATCGTACACAATCACCGGACGATTGGCAGGAATCGAACCCAATTGTTGTGCTAACAATTCCAACGGCAAGTGAAGAGCTCCTTCGATGTGGCTCTTGTCGAATGCAAATACGTCGCGTACATCGATGAACACTGGATTTTTTCCTTCTACAAAAGAATCAAGTTCGGTAGCTGTGACTGCCGGACTGAATCCTGATTGACGGTTTTCGGCCGTGTAAGCCGCCATGTTGATAGCGTCGTTGGCTGTGCCAAGTGGTGGCGAGTAGGAGAAATCCATATCAGCAATATCTTGAATAGTCAACTTTGCTGCGGTTGCTGTTGCAATCACATCGAGACGACGATCTGCTCCTTTGTATCCAGCTGTCTGTCCACCGAGGATTACGCCAGTCTCTTTGTCGTAAATCACCATCACCGAAACGGTCTCAGCTCCGGGATAATAGGAAGTATGGTGCTCTTTGTGAACCACAACGGATTCGGCATCGATGCCTGCGGCTTTGGCTTGTTTGAGCGAAAGTCCGGTTGTTCCTACTACAGCCTCAAATACACGAACAATCGATGTTCCGATAGATCCTTTGTAAGAGTGGTTTCCACCCAAAGCGTTTTCGGCTGCGATACGCCCCTGACGATTGGCTGGGCCCGCCAATGGAATGCGTACTTTGCGACCATTCACTCGGTGCTCAATCTCAACCATGTCGCCTGCCGCGTAAATATCTGGATCGTTGGTTTGCATTTTGTCGTTCACGAGTAGACCACCCGCTTCACCTAATACAAGTCCCGCCTCTTTTGCCAATTGCAATGTCGGACGAACACCGATAGAAAGCAATACCATATCGGCATCAATCATTTTGCCGTTGTCGAGTTTCACGGCTTTGGTGGTGATTTCGGTGACGCCTGTGCTGGTGTGGATGCCAACACCGTATGATAACATTTCGGTTTCGATAAATCCGGCGGTTTCTGCCTCCATGATACTCATTACGTGTGGCATCATCTCTACGACATTCACGTTCATGCCACGTTTCACCAACGCCTCTACCATTTCGAGACCGATGAATCCGCCACCAACTACCACCGCATTTTTAGGGTTTGTTTCGTCGATGTGACGGGCTATTTTGTCCATATCTTCCAATGTCCAGAGGGTGAACACGTGGTCGTGATCGGCTCCGGGCAATGTGGGTGTGATGGGGCGACCCCCTTGTGCCAAAATCAATTTGGTGTAGTCGAATGTTTTTTGTTCGCCGCTGCGGCTATCCATTGTTTTGATTTGGTGCGCTGTTCTGTCGATCGATGTCACAAGCGTATGAATGTGTACATTCACGTCGTATTGTTCTTTGAAACTCTCTGGACTTTGAAGAATCAGTTTTGATCTGCTTTTGATGTCTCCACCAATGTAATAAGGCAGTCCACAGTTTGCGAATGAGATATCCGGTCCTGCTTCGAGCATGGTGATTTCTGCATCGGGCGAAATTCTACGTACTTTGGCTGCAGCGGTTGCTCCGGCTGCCACACCTCCAATAATTACAATCTTTTCCATAAATTAATTGTGTTTTTATTTGTTTTATTTATTTCTGGTGCAAATGTATGGAAGATTTTTTGAATTACAATAGTATCACTATTAAATTATTATAATATCACTATCTTTTTATTGTATTTCTCTTTTTATTGGAAGTGATGGTGCATTTAAAAAACAACAAACCCGTCAGGTTTGGGAAAGCTGACGGGATTGGGAATGAGGTAATAAAAATCGAAGAGAGAGTATTCTTTATAGAAATAGGGTTAATTCTTTACCCTTTTGCCTAACACTTCAAGCAATTGCGGTTTATCTTCAAGTGCAATGCGCGCCACTGCATAAAATTCGCTCATCCATTTGTCAATCTTTACGAAAGCTTCGTCTTTTGTCTGAGTAGCAGCTTGCGATTCTCCCGATTCGCGAAGATACTCTGCCCGTGCTTTGTTTACTACTTCAATTTGTGCCAATGCCTCATCAACTTGTGCAGGAAGTACCTTAAGGCGTGCTAATTTGGGCAGCAAAGTTGCATCAGATTTGAGGTTGTTGTAGAATTTTGTCACACTTACGAGCCAAGGAGTGTAGGCCTCAGAGATGGCACGATCCAACTCTAAGCGTTTGAGTACCTCTGTGTCATTCATAAAGACCACTTTGGCTCTCTTGCGAAGCGATGAATAACTGTTGTCTAAAATCTCTTTTGCAGCTCCGAAAACTAACGATGCTTGAGTAGTTTCACTGTTTTCTCGTTGATTGCTGTCGAATGCAGTACGAGTAGCTAGCAATAGTTGTGACCCTTCGGACAACCTTGCAGCATCGTACCCAAACTCTTCTAATTCTGCACTGACCTCTGGTTGTGCAGAAACATTCTCTAAAGCTACGCGGTACTGCTCTAGTACCGCAGTTTCTGAAAAATTACGTTTACTTGCCATTTGAAATTTGTTTGTGGGTTGTACATTATATTTACTGAAATCAATACTCGCTCTACAACGATAACAAGTATCTAATTTCATGTTTCGAATATACAACTAAATTATATTTAAAAGAATATATAGATGAAACTTTTTCACAATAAATGTCCTAAAACATATTTTCGCACTCCTAACGACCGATTGTGGTCTCCTAAAGGAAAGAAGTGCCTTCCTAACGGCGGGGAATAGGTTCCTAAATGGCAAAATTGACCTCCTAGCGTCTGGTTGTGGCTTCCTAACGGGCAGAAATGGCTTCCTAACAGTCGGTTTTGTATTCCTAAAAGCGGTTGTTGTGTAACTAACGGAAAGGAAAGAGTTCTAGTTGACGGAACAAAAAACAAAACCCGTCAGGCTAGGGTAAGCTAAGCAAATAAAAAAGCCGATTCTTTAGTGGAATCGGCTTGAATCAATTCTGTTTAAACAGATTCTATTTATTTTTAGGGTCATTGGCGTCAACCTCAGAGACATCAATTCCTTTTATTCCTAAATATTTGTCACGAATAAGAACTGCAAACACTCCTGAATAATATTGAAAAGGATTACCTTGTTTATACGCATACGATTTAATAATAGTCAATGTTTTATCATCAAACAATTTTTCTGGTTCAACTGCCGCTGTTTCCATGCAATATTCTTGGATGTCATAGGCGTTTTTATCGCAAATATTTTTTTCTAATGTTGCAAAAATCTTGTCCCAATTCTTAGCAATTAAATCATTTGCATTTAAATCATCTCGTATTTTTTCTCCAATGGTAGTTAAAGAAATAGGACTATGCGATTGAGTTGCAGGGTTTGCACCGCTTCTAATAATATCAATAGATCCTTTCATATAAGATAAGTCTTTTCGTATATCATCCACATGGCTTTCCATTTTAGAAACTGTCTTACTCAACGTGCTATGCTCTGATTTTATCTCAGTAATTCGCTTTGTGACCCAATGTGTAAGCCAAAAAGCTAACGCTAAAATACTAGCAACAAAACTAAAAGACCCAAAATCAGAGGTCAATATTGTTCTTAATAAGTCCATGTAGATTTGTATTCTTATTATCAATTAAGCGATTGTGCAAATGTACACATATAGAATCTGATATGCAAGAAAAAAATGAAGCCTAATATCGTTGTGATAGATGGTTTCTCATAATAAGAATAAATCCTTGCTTCAGTAACTTTTACGGCTCATACGCAATCGAAACCCCGAAGAACGGATAGCTCGGGTAGTTGCGCAATTGACCGTAAGGGTTGATCCCTTTGTACACGTGGAGTAAGAAGCTAAGGGAGTGGTTGGACTCTGATTTCGGGAAAAACTTCCAGCCAAAGTAGAGATTGTAGTTCCATTGCATCCGCTCTGCTACTTCGGTGGTTTCCCACACATCATTTAATTTTCGGAACATCGGAATGCCATAGCGCAGGCGGTTGCGGGCTTCGAACGAGAGAATGTTCATCGCCCGTTTGCTTGCCAGAAAGCCAGAAGAGCGTTGGTATTGGTATTGTCCGTAATACTCCAACCGATAATCGCTCGGCAGAAGATCCACTGGTTGCGTGGCTTCGGCATCTTGTCGGATGCTGTACCAACCCAATCCACGGCTGCTAATGCGATACATGCCACCGATGCGGAAGGAGTGTCCGGTTTCGCGGCTTTTGTCGGGGTCGTTGAGGGTGAGTTGCAACTCAGAATATTCGTAAGAGACGTTGATGCGTGTGATCGGGAAGTTTTCGTCCTTTCGGTAAATGGTGATTTCGTCGCCCAAATGGGTGCATTCGTGGAAGATGGGCAACCACGACATGGAGATATTTTTGATGAATCCTTTTCCCGAGAAATAGCGAATGGCACGGATGCGTGGCGACCCAAAGCGGTAATCTGTATTGATGACGGGCGCAGTCACGGGATCCCACATATCTTCGAGTACGTGCACGCTCAACGGCAATGACATGGCCACACCCCATTTCGGATTATTGCCCGCCGTTCCCCACTGGTAGGCAAACAACGGTGCATCCATCCCAAGGTGCATCTCCACCACCGGTCGTTCGAATTTCTGATTCTCTTCGAGCAGATTAAACTCCGAGTAACTTTTGGAATAACCTAATTCGACTTTCGATATCGTGCTGTGAATTTCCGACACAAACGGTTTTCCGTAATAGGCGGGTTCGAGCAATCCATCGACTACTGTTTTCAATCCGTTTTGAGACATGACTGAAAAAGTTGTAAACAAAAAAAGAGCAATCAGGATGTGGTTTTTCATAGTTCAAACAGTTATTTTTTAGACTTAATAACGAATACGGTGGGTAAGTAAAGTAGATTTGTCACTGCAATATCCTTTTCGCCTTCCGCGGGACTTCAGTGAAAAGAAACAAATAATGTTACATTCACAACTTTGAACCTTGCCCCTAAATCCCCTGAAGGGGACTTGGAGATTCTACGGTTAAATAATCGTTAATCAATGATCACCTTTTCAAAATTACACCTCAGCAAAAGTCCCCTTGAGGGGATTTAGGGGCAATTAAATACGACAATATTTATTTTGTATAATTTACGCCTCTTTTTTCACCCCAAGCAATATTTCGTCAATGGCTTGTATGAAGGATGTTTTCGGTAGAGCACCTGCCGCCATGCGAGGTTGTCCTTCCATCGGGCAAAACAAAATACTTGGGATGCTGCGAATGCCAAATACACCTGCCAGCTCCTCTTCCTCTTCTGTGTTGACTTTGTAGATCACAATTTGGTCGGCATACTCATTCGATAGATCTTCGAGAATCGGTGCCACCATTTTGCAAGGTGCACACCAGTTGGCATAAAAATCGATAATGCACGGTTTTTCGCCCAGATAATTCCATTCTGTAGGATTCAACTCGTAGTTTGCCACTCGTTTCAAAAATTCTTCTTTGGTTAAATTGATTGTTGCCATTTTATGGGTTTGTTTTTTATGTTTATAACTCTTTCGAAATGGTGATGGCTGCAATCGTACCGTCAGCCACTGCGGTGGTAATTTGTCTGTATTTCTTGCTGATGATATCGCCAATGGCATACACATCGGGTAGATTGGTATGCATATCTTCGTCGGTGATGATGTATCCCCATTTATCCATAGCTGGGAGCGTGTCACCCAAGATACCCACATTTGCCTTAAATCCGATAAAAACAAAGACACCATCAGATTCTAATTTCACGAGCTCTTTGGTTTTGAGGTTTTCTAAAGTGGCAACCATTTTGCCATTCACTTTTTCGAAGTTGCGTGGTTCATGTTCGTAAAGCACATGGATCTTCTCGTTTGATTTCAGTGTGTCGATGGCCGTTTGATTGGCGGTCAACTTATCGAACTGATGCACCATAGTCACTTTTTTGGCAAATTTGGTAATGAACAACGCCTCTTCCACCGCCGAGTTTCCTCCACCGATGACGGTTACATCTTTGTCGCCGAAATATTTAGCATCGCAAGTAGCACAGTACGAAATACCTTTGCCCTTGTACTCTTTTTCGCCGGGTGCATTCATCGTGTTGGGCGAAGTACCGGTGGCGATGATGATTTTTTTAGCACGAATGGTTTCGAGTTCGTCGATTACTATCTCCTTTTTCACCAAATCCACCGACGTGACATCTACCGCCACTTTCAGGTCGATGCCCGTGTGCTTGGCTTGTTCACCCATGAAGTGTGCCAACATAAATCCGGGTTGTGCCTCCACAAATCCGGGATAGTTCGACACTTGGTGTGTAATCGCCATGTATCCTCCCGGCAAAGCAGGATCGATAATCACGGTTTTCACTTTGGCTTGTCCGAGGTAGATACCCGCAGTCAAACCGGCAGGTCCGCCACCCAAAATTGCAACGTCGTATTCCGAAACAGTCGCTTTTTGATTGGCCTTAATCTCTATTATTTCTTCGGGAGAAAGCATCGAATCGAGTCGCTCAATGATTTCAGATTTCTTGATGCCACCGCTGATGGAATCGGTCACCTGTTTCCCTTGATCGAAAAACAACAACGTTGGCGAAGAACTAACGCCCAATTCTGTAGCTAAATCACGATTCCCTTGTCTGAAAATCTTGAAGAACTTGATCTTTTCGCCATACAACTCAGCCATGGCATCAAACTTGGGTGCCAACGCTTCGCAAGGCGCGCATTCGGTGGAATAAAAATCGACAACTACTCTTCCACCATTCAATACTTCGCTCTGAAAATCAATTGCATTAATCTCTTTCATTTATACCTCCTAAAAGCCCCCTAAATTCCCCAAATGGGTACTGAAAAGCTTTATATTTTAATTATGGTTTTTGTAAATTAGCAAATTTTTGAGTTTTAAAAGCCCCCATGAGGAGATTTAGGGGACCAAATATTGCGCAACACCTAAACTCAACAACTCTTTGATGGGACGACAATCTGGTGAGTTAGGATGACCGTTCTTGTTTTTAGCAACTGATGCACAACCACCTCCACAAGCCAACGACACAGAGCAGGTTTTACACTCTTCAATCGTAGTCACATCGCGGTCGTGCCATTGCGAAATCGCCTCTTCGTTTTTGGTAACAACGGGATAGAATGTACCTAACTCTTCGCCTTTTTTCCCCACCGTCGCGGTGCAAGAATAGATTGTACCCGTGAAATCGAATGCCCATTCGGTTTTACACGCAGGGCACGAATCGAACAATGGCGTGGGTAATGCACCATTTTCGGATATATATTTAGCAATTGAGAAAGCGGGTTTGTAGAACTCTGCAATGTAAGGATGCTCTTGCAACAGATCGTAAATCTTTTCGTACAAAGTCACCCTGTTGAATAGTTTATCGGGCGTGCTGTTGCAGTAATGCAATTCGTAATTACGACCAATTTGTGTTTTGAAATAGGGCGATGCTGTCCAACCTTTGTCAATCGCAAAGCGAGATAATTCGGGAAGATTGCCGATGTTGTCGCGATCAACCACCATTCGCAAGTTCACCTCAATTCCATTCTTCAAACATGCATCAACTCCTTCCACTATTCGACTGAATGTAGGTAATTTCCCTTTCATATATCGACGCGCATCGTGTATCTCTTCCGTGCCATCTAGTGTGATTTGCACCTCGCGGATACTTGCCGTTTTCAACAAATCAATATACGAAGCCAACGTGTAACCATTCGTTACGAAAGCTACATCTAATTTGGCATCGGTTGCTTTTGACAAAAAATAACTAATCAATTTCCGCTGATTATCACCGGGCAAAAGAGGCTCACCACCAAAGACGGTCACATATTTTTTGCGATTAGCAAACTCCTTTTTCACATAATCAAAAAATGAGTCGATAATTTCATTGGTAAGAGTTTGCTGAACGGGATTGTAGCCCTCTTGATAACAATACGAACACGCAAAATTGCAAGAGTAGTTAGGAACAAAAAAAAGCTGTGTCTCGTCGGATTCGCGTTTCTCTGTAAAATCGAGATACGCTAGTTTAAAGGCACGTTTCTCTTTGGTTTCGTCCGTCAAATAGCCTTGTTGAGCGAATTCTCCTGTTACATCGATTCCTTGCAAGAGCAGTTTTCGTTCATTATTGGTCATTATGTCTGCATTGCCCGAGAGAGGATTTACAATAAAGAAATCTTCTGAATTTTTAATTGGGGTGATAATATTGTGGTTGGATAATTGCATGTGGATAAAGAATTGAGTAATAGAATAACTGAATAACAGATCATTGAGCCTGTCGAAATGAGACTGTTGCCAGACATTACAGTCCGGCAACAGTCATTTTCCCTTCGTAGATTAGTCGTGACAACCCGCTACGATGCTTGAAACTTTTGCACAACATTGCGCCACTTTTTGAGTGTTTGCGTTGTTGTTGCAGCAGCTTTTCTTCACTACACTTTTCATAATTAATTGTATTATAGATGAATAAAAAAAGGGACAAATTTTTCAATTAAGAATTTTGAATTACGAATTACGAGATGATATTTAAGTTAGAACCATCTCGTAATTTTAAATTCGTAATTTAGTTACACGCAGCCGCAACCTACGGTTTTACGACCAAATATAGTAAAACTGGCAACTTCCGCTTTTCCTTTTTCGTAAGGAAGCGACTCTTCCAGAATCTTGATTTCGTTGAATCCAGCTCGCTCAAGCATCATGATGTATTCGAGGCGAGTGACCGAACCTGCCCAACACTCTGCAATGGCTTCGGGATCGTTTCTGTACTCCTCTGCAATCGGTTTTGTGGCATAAATATCACTTACCACAAATCGACCACCGTCTTTCAGAATGCGATACACCTCGTTCCAAACTGCTTGTTTATCGGAGCTGTGATTAATGGTACAATTCGAAATCACCAAATCTACACCATCTTTGGGCAAAGGAAGTCGCTCCAGTTGCGATTTGATAATCGTGGCATTGGTCACTTCAAATTTTGCCAGATTGGCATTCGCTTTTGCAATCATACCTTCCGAAATGTCGATGCCATACACGTGTCCTTTCTCGCCAACTGACTCCGCCATACGAATGACATCGTTGCCTCGTCCACTGCCTAAATCGACACACACTTCACCCTCTTGCGCCTCTGCGTAGTTAATAGCACCACCGCATGAAAGGCAACAACTCGACTCACTCAACTGCGAATATCTCGCATCTATTTCTTTTATGCTCATACTTATTTATTAAAAATCAACTGAATCAGGATGCAATGAGGTATCCCATAAACCCACCGTAGATGATGGACGAAAATTTATTGGACGTAATGGGGCAAGTTCCGGACGAACAACCAATAAAACGATAGTATAGATATCCGACCACTCCACCGATAATTACACCCACTACGATTTTCAATATTTTTGATGATACGAATATATCCATAATTTGAATTCTAAAAAAATGTTTATCAATATATTAATGCTACTCAGCACAAAATTAGTCGTCGCAGCTTCATAAATCCAGAACTATGATTGAAGGATAGCCATAGCGGATATCTATTTTGACGATGCAAAGATATAAAAGTCAGTTTAAATTACAATAGCATCACTATTAAATTATATTAATATCACTATTTATCTGATTTTATTTATTATTTTTGCATCACTAAACCGCAGACTATGTTGACAAAAGAGGAAATCAGTCCCGAAATGGCGAATGAACTGTTTCAGGATCAGGAAAAGGTTCTGCAATTTCTGGCAGACGTAAAATGGAAAGATGGATTTGTTTGCCGCAAGTGTGGAAACATAAACTACTGCGAAGGCAAAACGAAAGCTTCGAGACGATGTACCCGCTGTAAAACGGACGAATCGGCTACGGCTCACACACTGTTTCACAACTGTAAATTTCCGATGAATAAAGCTTTCTACATCGCTTATACGCTTTGTGTGCAAGGGAAAGTAATCTCTTCGTACGAGTTGGCCAATGCGCTCGAACTGAACCAAATGACCTGCTGGAAATTTAGAAAGCGAATACAAGACTGCTTGGTGAGACACGGCAATCCGGAAGACAGGAAGCATGTTCCTCTCGAAACAATTTTAATCGTGGAGGAGATTTTATAATAAGAATCTTCATCCTTCAGATATTTACCATAGATGCCTCGACAATTCTGTCGGGGCATTTTTTGTACGTAAAAATCAATAATTATTAGCGAAACCATAAACTCTCATAAAACAACTGATAAACAATTAGGTATTACATATATCACGAAGTATTACTTTATAGTTGATTAGAAAAAAATGAGAAAAATATGAGATTTTTATTAACTTACTTCCAAAAGTTATTCTGTAATATTGTATAGTTTAAGTTAATTATTCAATCTAAGGTTGTTGATTTTAAAACGTCACAACAAATAACGAGCACAGGTGCATGCATTTCTACACAAAAAAACTGGGGTATATACCAACGGCAACGAAATTGACACCAAGAGAATGATATTAACTAAATAAAATTTACGACTATGAAAACAAAAATGCTTATCTCATTATTTTGTGCAATTTCAATATTTCATACTCTTAAATCTCAGACCAACTACATGCCTGTGTTTGGCGATACAACTAGATTTTACTATGCTATGAGGGTAAACGATTCGGAAGAGTTTCATTATATTGAATTCAAAAAAACAACAGATTCAACGGTTATCCCTATTGGATATCTTTTTGGATGTAATTACGAATATCTTGAATTTAATAAGACTAATTCAAAAATATGGGGAATAACTCAAGGTCAGAAAAAGGAAAAGCTTTTGTTAATGGATCTTGACATGAACACAAATGATCTATATATCGACAATGGGGGTAATAGCCATATCGTGGATAGTATTTATTGGGAAAATGGACGTAAACATGTTAGATTCGAAAATCATGAACTTGGTTTAGAGATTGGTGGTGTAAAATCATCTTATTTCGAGTTTATTGAAGGAGTAGGAAACACAATTACATTTAAAAATGATGGAATTGGAACTAGAACTGGAGGGATTTATAGCTCAATACCTTGGCTTCGGTCTCAATATAGAAATAACACAATTGATTATGGAATTGCCGAATGGTACGGATATTGGGATTATGTAACACAAACAAATTTACAAAAAATATTCCCAGATAATAAAATAAATGTTTTTCCCACACTTGTTGAGTCCAAACTCCATTTTAATATTCCCGATATATTAAGTATTCGCAATATTCAAATTGGCATTTATGACAACAACGGCAAACAGCACGTAAACATAAAGCCAACCGAGAGCAAATTCATATTAAATGTCAGCGATCTAGCAGCTGGTGGATATTTTGTAAAAATAGGAGACAAAAATCATTATGAAATTATAAAATTTATAAAACGATAGATTATGAAAACAAAATTATTTGCAATTCTATTGCTTGCGATGATGTCATTTTTGACTACAAATGCACAGACCTATCAACCTATTTTTGGGACTAATTCTACCTATTTTACTACTCTTTTTGGCGGAGACGATTTACTTCGTGTTCAAAAAGACACTTTAGTAGATGGGCAAGTCTATAAAGTTTTTCCTCGAGGAGATTTGGTTAGGGTAACATCTGATAATTCCAAAGTTTATGTTAGACCAACTGATCCTTATTATTCCTACAACCAAAAGGAATATTTGATCATGGATTTGAATATGAAATTAGGCGATTTTTTTATCCTAAATGATAGTATTACCTATAATTCTATCTATAAATCGGGAACTATCGATACGCTGGTGGTCGATTCTGTCTATTATTTGCATGGATTAAAGCACATCCGTTTTGATCGAGTGATGCTCTACGATTTTAACTGGGTTGGAGTAGATTATAAGTTTGAGTTTATCGAAGGAGTTGGCACAACTATTGGATTCAATTATCGTCCAGCATACTATGGTGCTTATTTTAATGATAGTCCAATCATTTGCTATTTTAAAGACGATGCTAAATTCTACTCCCAAGATCAAATTAAATGGTACATATCCGTTGATGGATGCTATTCGTATCCTTTGGGCATAAACGAAAAACGAAGCGAAAATCCTATTCAAATAACGTTCGATAATCACTCCAACCAACTCATCATCAAATCGACCAACGGAGAAGAACCAAATTGTATTGTTTCGTTATTTAACTCAACGGGTACATTACTCAAAAGAATAGACGAAGTCTCATTTCCATCCACCGTTCGTTTAAGCAATCTGAACAATGGTGTTTATATTGTATCGATTAAAACCGAAACCAGCATGCTGAATCGCAAGATTGTGGTGAATAGATAAAAGCAAAACTGGATTTACTAACTTTTAAAATTTAAGCCTATGAAAAGAAAACTTTTACTCGTTGTGTTTAGTGTATTTACTGCTATGATTGCAGTTTGCCAAGCGTATGTTCAGTTCCCGTCAAGCCATGCGACGTGGAGTTATTTGACTGTAACAGGATTTCAGGGTGCTAATGTTGATACCAATATAGTGAGAATCACAATTGATGGGGAACAAACATGGAATAATAAGCAATACCACAAATTAAAAGCAGAGCGAGGTTCATTTGCAACACCCACAGTTGAAGATGCTGGCTACTTTAGAGAAGAAAATCAGAAAATTTATTTCATAGAGCACGATTACGAAGAAGAACTGTTACTCTATGACTTTACAAAACAGGTAGGAGATACAGTTAAATATGTAAATGGATATGGCGATATCCTCAATACATCAGTCGTAAAAGTAATTGATTCTATTTTTGTAGATGGAGTGTTCAGAAAAAGATTTAAGGTTGAATTGGAGAATAACCAAACCCAACTTTTTAGAAGGGTTGATTATCTCAATCAGCAGAATACCAATCCTATGATTGATTATTGGGTAGAAGGAATCGGTAGTATTCAGTTTGGATTCTCTTCGCACATTGAGTATATGACAACTTGTGCTTGTTATCATGTGAACAATTTCATTTGCCTAACTCAGAACGACACCGTTAAATTATTGAGCCCAAAATTCGACGATTGCATTCCCTCTTTCCTTCGTTCGTCTATCAATGTGCCTAGTATTACAAGCACGAAAGTGTATCAACAAGTTGGTTCGTTGGTGGTGGAGTCGAGCGAAATCCCCGATAAAATAGAGGTTTGCGATTTGCTTGGTAAGAATGTCTATTCAATACTACCTATTGAACCAAAATCAATCGTTTCGCTTACGTCTTGTCGCAAGGGAGTCTATATTGTTAAATCAACTTTCGGCAAGAGTATTGTGACGAATAAGATTGTGATTAGGTAATCTCACCCAACCTTGCAGCAAATCAAAGAGTGCTGCCGATGGTCTTCCGCAAGATGTGGGAGAAGGTAGGCAGCACTTTTTAAGCCCACGCAGTTTGTGGGGAATGTTTGCTCTGAGTCTGTAAGCTCCCACGGTTTGTGGGGAATCGTCGCCATCAGTCAGTAAGCTCTCGCAAATTGGGGGAGATAAAAGAGTAAGAACTTTATAGAGAATCGAGTATGTAGCTCATGAAAGATTAAAAATCGATCTTCCAATTAAATTGGCTAATATATTCAGTATACAGGAGCTTCTGTTAAATCAAAACGGGTCGTTTTTTGTCTACCTATATTTTGCTCTACCTATTTTCAATTCAGCAAAATGTTCTTTGCAATCTTTTAAAAATTCAACATCAAACCAATAGAAACTGGACGAACATTGTATCCTTTTCCGCTCTCAAATACATCCACCAACCCGTATTTTGCAAAGATGCTAATGTCTCCTAAACCTATTTTTGCCATCGCATCAAGCGACAATGGATTGGTATTCAATCCGTGATCTTCAATTTTATCTACTTTATCACCTTGCGCATTTACGTATTTCACACGATAGGAAGAGTAGGTTTTAATCCCCGCTTCCACACCACAGGATATAAATCCGCTACGGATAAAACCAGGTTGCCATTCGAGGAGCAATGGCAATGTAAGTCGAGTCACTTTCAGGCGGCTGATGCTGTAATTGACACCTGCGGGAGCATCTAGTAATTCAGTCACGCCATTGTTATCCACGAGATGGATATTACCATCTACATTGAACGTGCGCCAATTGATACCCAATCCAGTCACCAATGCCAGCCGATTGCTTAAAATCGGGTAGCAGTGCTCGATAAAGTTGATAAACCATTCGGTTGTTTCATCCGCTTTCAACGGAATTTGGGTTGTTCGTTTGTCATTTTTATCGATTAGGCTGGCAAATCCAATTCCAAAACCAGCGTAATGAGGATCCATGTGATAAGATTGATGATGCTTTCTGTGTTTGTTTTTTCCAAAGTTAGGCAATTGAATGCCCATGCTCTCCATCACCGACCAGGTTTCGTAGCTTTTTCCATCGCTGAAAATTCCTTCATACAACTGTTTGTAAGCTGTAGAGTCATTCGGACAATTGGCATCGAGCACTTTCACTTTGATTTGGTCTTTGTTTTCCTCAATTTTCACCAATTTATTATTGTATCGAATGGTGGTGTCACTCTTTTGAGTTTCTGCCAATAACAAAGTTGGAAGCAACATGAGTCCAACCAAACTTTTTGCGATGAATTTACTTATCGTTGTCATAATTTTAAATTTTGTAGAATTATAGAATATGTTTATTGTCCTTTTTTGAGCAAAAGATTGACGATGTTGTCTGTATCGAGGGTTGTTTCGATGTAGATCAAAGTGACTTCATCCTCCTCTTCGCTTTTGAAAAGGATAAATCGGTTCTCTTTGCCTTTCTTCGCTAGTTGTAGATAGGCGGAAGATAGATCGCCACTTTTTATCACAATCTTGATCTTTTTAGCTCCTTCCTGATCTTTTCTCACGCATCGGCGAATGTAGTCAGCAGCCGAAGGATCATCTTTGATGGAAATACTTTTGTAGAGAGTCAAGCTGAATGATTGCAGAATATCTTCCGACAATTCCACCATCACCACATTCTTGCGATGTCCGTATTTCTCAAATACCTTTCCGATTTGCAAGTCGTCCTGAGCAAATAGTGTTCCCGATTGGAGCATGGCTCCAAATAAGAGAATCAATCCTATATAAATTTTTGTTTTCATCTGGTTGTAATTTTTATTTTAATTGTCAGATGGAACTCGCACATAAACATTTTCTTGTGTGACAGTATTTGTTTGTCGTGCTCGTTTCATTTTTCTATTATTTACCAAATTGGTTCAATTGTTCGAGCATCATGCGTTGTGCTTCTTTATCGACATTCGATTTCTGACTGTTAGAATGTTTATCGTTGGTGACTGCATCAAGTGCTTTTATTGCTTGATCGTGAACGATTTGAGGATCGCTGTACACCACACCATCTATCACCACATAGCTACCGCCGCTCAGCAGCATCTGCCCTTGCGGCAATTGAAAGAAGAGTGCAACTGCCAACACTGCTACAGCAGCGACAGCCGACCACCTGACTATCAATGAGCGAATAGTGGTTTTTCGAGGTGCATTTTTGGCCTTTTCGGCAGCAAAATAGTTGTACATCGCCTTTTCTGCCTCATATATCGTGGGTAGATTTTTTTGCTGAAAAAACCGATGAAGTCGTTTTTCTTCTGAAAGAGTCGTTTCTCCTTCGAAATACTTTTCGATTAGTAGATCTATCTGTTCGTTTTTCATCTTATACCTCCTGTTCCATTCAGTTTCATAAATTGTTCTCTTACTTTTTTCCGGGCTCGCGAAAGATTCATTCGCACCGCCTCTGCATTTGTTCCTGTGATGGTTGCAATCTCTTCCACCTCCTGCTCTTCGATATCTTTCATCTGTATAATCATCCGCTGCAAAGGGGGAAGTTGCTCTATAATTTGCTGAATCAACCGATGAGTATCACTTCTTTCCAAAAGGGAGTGAGGATTATCTGCAGCAGCATACGTTGGATAATCGCCACTCATGCTCTCCTCCCGATACCGAACCCTCAACCGATCGATGCAGATATTTTTGGTGATTACTGTCGAAAATGCTTCCACACTATCATATTTATCGAGAGTTTCGCGCAGCTGCCAGAGCTTGAGATACGCCTCTTGCACGGCATCCTCAGCATCATGCTCCTTTTCTAGCATTTTGTATGCTATTCGGAACAGCTTTTCGCGCAAAGGCAGAAGCTTTGCTTTAAACTCTTCGGCTTTCATTTTTATACAAGACGTGATGTATGAATGAATATAACATCAAAATTATAATTTATTGTCTATTACCTAAAAAAATACCCCAAAAGTTTACTACTAAACTTTTGGGGTATAAAATATTCAGCCACACCTTTGTACTGAACTATTAGATTTTACAAATCGGTAATTGGAGTATGACGTGGCACAAGCGCTTTCATTATTGCCCATGCAATGAGATAAGAGAATGCGCAAATGGTGAACATGATACCATAAGAAATAGAAACATTTGAAGAAATGAATTGTCTTGCTTGATCCAGCATATTGGGATCTATTAAAACTTCTTTCAGATTATCCATTTTTATAGTCTCAAGACTGATTGATTCTGTTGCTTTTACCAGACCAGCTTTACTGGCTTCCATAATGCCTTTAATACGAAAATGATCCTCTAAACCACCAGCCAGCAATTGCATTAATACGCCACCCAATCCACCTGCCGCAGCTCCAATCCCAGTGACAGTGGCAACGGCCTTTTTAGGGAACATATCAGATACAGTAGTGAACAGGTTCGCCGACCATGCCTGATGTGCAGCACCGCCAACACTAATTATAGCGATTGCTGCTACAATACCCCAAGAGGCAGCGGCATATTGTGTTCCGATTAATAACAACGGTGCAAATGCAATAATCAACAACGCTGTCATGCGAGCTTTATACGTTTGCCAACCTTTATTCATAAATGTCATTGGGATTGAACCTCCATATACTGAGCCAATAATTGCTATACCATATACAATAAAAGTAGATATCATGACCGTGTGTTTTGTATCAACGGCATCCATTCCCACGCAGAATTGCTGTTTTACATAAGTAGGCAACCAGAATAATAAAAACCACCAAATACCATCGGTCATAAACTTTCCAGCGACAAATGCCCAAGTTTGTTTATAAGTTAACATTTTGTACCATGGCACTTTTTCTTTCACTACATCTGTTGGTACTTCTACTTCATCACCACTATGAATATAGTCATATTCTCCTTGGTTGATTTTGCCTTTTTTCAGCATTTGTTTAGGAGTTGAATAGAGTTTACTCCAAAAAAACAGCCACAAAAATCCAATTAAACCTGTAATAATAAATGCCATTTGCCAACCGTGGAAAATGCCTAAAAAGAGACCATTTCCTTCATTTGGGTTCCATGTTGCCAAAATGACAGGGATGATGAGTGCACAAATCATTGCACCAATATTTGACCCAGAATTAAAAATTCCAGTTGCTAGTGCTCGCTCTTTTTTTGGAAACCACTCAGCAACAGTTTTGATTGAAGCTGGAAAGTTACCTGATTCTCCCGCACCAAAAATTCCTCTTGCCACAATGTGGGCAAACAGTCCTTTTCCCATAAATGCACTCGCAATACCAGCAAAAGACCAAACAATCAAAGAAGCTGCCAAACCAATTTTAGTACCAACCTTATCAATGATAAATCCGGCAACCAATGTAAATCCTGCATAAAATGCAGTAAATACAGATGTTAAAATAGAGAAATCTGTTGCAGACCATCCAAAACCCTGTGTGGAACAAAAGTAATCTTTCAAATAACCAATTACATTTCTATCCATGTAATTGATTGTAGTAGCGAACAAAAGTAAGCTGACGATTGTCCAACGGTAGCTGGTCATTTTCTGTGTGTTCATAGTATAAGATTTTGTATTGATTTTGGGAGAAATTTAGGTTATTTTACTTTCTGAATGATAGCTAAAGTATTTGCGCAAAGTTCTGTAATGACAACCCAATTAGCAGCTTTCATTGCCTCTGTAGGGAATAGATTTGAGCCCATGCCCACGCATGTAACGCCGGCTTCGAACCACAATTTGAGGTTTGCCTCTTCGGGTTTTACTCCGCCAGTCACCATCAGATTCGACCACGGCATAGGAGCTTTCAGTCCTTTTACAAAGCCTGCGCCCAACACATCGCCAGGAAATACTTTGCACACGTCGCATCCCATCTCTTGTGCAAATCCGACTTCCGATACAGAACCACAACCGGGTGAGTAAGGTACCAAACGGCGATTACTCACTTTCGCCACTTCAGGATTGAAAAGTGGTCCAACAATAAAGTTTGCTCCTAACTGAATGTACAACGAAGCTGTAGGTGCATCGACAATTGAACCGATTCCCAATATCATTTCGGGACACTCCTTGGCAGCAAATTTATTTAACTCGCCAAATATTTCGTGTGCGAAATCTCCACGGTTGGTGAATTCAAACACACGAACGCCACCGTCGTAGCAGGCTTTCACTACATTCTTTGCCACTTCGATATCTTTGTGGTAGAACACAGGCACCATGCCTGTCTTTTTCATCGCTGTGATGACTTGTATTTTACTGAAACGTGCCATTTTGTTTATTTACAATTTTAATATTTACAACTTACAATTGGGAAGCGGTTAGCTTCTTTCTTTTGGTAATGATTGATTTTACAATTATGGACAACAGTTCTTTGGCTTCTTTATCAAGTTCTACAAGTAGTTCAGGTTTAATCAACTCGGTTGCACCAATCAAATCTAGCCAATAGATGGTTTCGTCGAGTTCCTCTTCCACCATTTTTAGTTTATTGATGAAGTCTCTATCAGACTTCGCAATACAAGCGGCATTGTAGTTTGCTCCTGGTGATGTGCCAGAACGAATAATTTGTGCACCTAAAGCTCTACCTGCAATCGTATTCGGCAATTTATCAACCATCTTCACAATTCTGATGGAGAAGGCTCTGAATCTGCTTTTTAATTCTGCTTTTGTCATATTCAATACAATTCAAACAATTACAATTTACAATTCAAAAATAGTCAAAAAGCTATAATGAGGGACAACTTCTCTAAGAATTGTAAATTGTAAATCGCCAAATTGTAAATCAACGGGAAACTCTTCCCGATGCGTCACCACCCATCAGCTTCTCAACTTCATCAACTGTTACGAGATTGAAATCGCCATAGATGGTATGCTTGAGGCAAGAAGCAGCTACAGCAAAGTTTAGCGCTTTTTGATCGTCGCCTGTATAAGAGATCAAACCATAAACCAAACCGCCCATGAATGAGTCGCCACCGCCTACACGATCTACGATGTGAGTGATGTCGTATTTTGACGATTGGAACAATGTTCTACCATCGTAAAGCACGCCTGCCCATGTATTATGATTTGCATTAATAGATCCGCGAAGTGTAATAATCACTTTCTTAGCACGTGGGAATTTAGCCATCATTTGTTTGCACACCGATTCGAATTCCGCAGCATCCACATGACCAGAAGTAGCTGTCACGTCGAAACCTTCGGGCTTGATGCCAAAAACCATTTCGGCATCCTCTTCGTTTGCTAGAATCACGTCGCAACCTTCGACCAAAGCTGGCATCACTTCAGACGCTGTTTTGCCATATTTCCAAAGGTTTTTGCGGAAGTTCAGGTCGGTTGAAACGGTAATGCCCATTTCATTTGCCACTTTAATGGCTTCGAGACATGCATCGGCAGCTCCTTGCGAAAGTGCAGGAGTAATACCTGTCCAATGAAACCACTGAGCATCTTTCAGCACTTCGCGCCAGTTAATCATACCTGGTTTGATGTCGGCAATTGATGAGTTGGCACGGTCGTAAACTACTTTGCTGGCTCGCGCTACAGCACCTGTTTCGAGAAAATAGATTCCTAAACGATCTCCACCAAAAATTACATTATCCGTTTTCACATTGTATTTATGCAAACTCGATAGACAAGCTGTAGCAATGTCATTCTTGGGCAAACGCGTAACAAACTCAGCGTTCAAACCATAATTTGCCAAAGAGACAGCTACATTTGCTTCTCCGCCTCCATAAGTTGCGGTAAACTCAGTTGCCTGTACAAAACGTTGATAGCCTGGTGTGGCTAATCGGAGCATGATTTCTCCGAAGGTGACTACTTTTTTCATAATAATATAATCGGTTACATTTGTTTCGAAAGTGCAAATATAGCCATAATTTAGATTTGCGCAACCGATTGCGCAAATAATTAAAAAAATTTGGGAGACACAACACTGTTGTCTCCCAAATAAATTAAACTATGTAAGTTGTAGAAGCAGTATCACCACCTCTACCAGTCCAGTTTGTATGGAAAAACTCTCCTCGAGGTTTGTCAATACGTTCGTAGGTATGAGCTCCGAAATAGTCACGTTGAGCTTGCAACAAGTTAGCAGGCAAGCGCTCGCAGCGCAATCCATCGAAATAGCAAAGTGCTGAAGTCAAAGCAGGTACGGGTACGCCGTTTGTCAATGCAGTTGCACAAACACGACGCCATCCAGCTTGAGCTTTCTCCACGATTTCTTTAAAATGTGGATCCAGTAATAAGTTTTCTAATCCAGGATTAACATCAAATGCTTTTTTAATATCACCCAAGAACGTTGAGCGAATAATACAACCACCGCGCCACATCAAAGCAATACCACCATAATTGAGGTTCCACCCATATTCATTGGCTGCTTCCATCATTAAGTTATAGCCCTGAGCATAAGAGATGATTTTGGCACCAAACAAAGCATCTTTCAAGTCAGAAATCATCTGTTTTTTGTCACCAGTAAACAATGCATCAGGTCCACTGATTACTTTTGATGCTTTCACACGAATGTCTTTTTGAGCTGACAAACAACGAGCAAATACAGATTCGCCAATCAATGTCAACGGAATACCAAGATCGAGTGCCGAAACGCCAGTCCATTTTCCAGTTCCTTTTTGTCCAGCGGTATCCATGATCTTTTCAACCAATGCCTCACCGTTTTCATCACGGTAGCCCATAATGTCACGGGTAATTTCTATCAGATAAGAATCCAAATCGCCTTCGTTGTACTCTTTGAACACTTGGTGTATTTCGTCAGCATTGAGGCCAAGCAAATCTTTCATTACTTGATACGCTTCACAAATAATCTGCATATCGCCATACTCGATACCGTTGTGAACCATTTTCACGAAGTGACCTGCGCCACCTTCGCCAACCCAATCGCAACATGGAACGCCACCATCAACTTTTGCAGCAATGGCTTGGAAAATATCTTTGATAGCAGGCCAAGCAGCAGGTGAACCTCCTGGCATCATCGAAGGACCATTCAAAGCACCTTCTTCACCACCCGAAACTCCCGAACCAACATAGAGCAAACCTTTGCTCTCTACATATTTGGCACGACGAATGGTGTCGGGGAAATGAGTATTTCCACCATCAATAATGATGTCGCCCTCTTCGAGGTGAGGCAATAATAATTCGATAAAATCGTCAACCGCTTGTCCAGCTTTTACAAGCATCATCACTTTACGTGGTCTTTCCAAAGATGCGCAAAGCTCAGCTATAGAGTGCGTTCCGATGAAATTCTTTCCTGCACCACGACCAGCCATAAACTTATCCACTTTATCCACCGAACGATTGAATACTGCTACGGTAAAGCCTTTGCTTTCCATATTCAAAACTAAATTCTCACCCATTACGGCAAGACCAATCAGCCCAATATCTGCCAATTTTTTCATAATCCTGTATTTTATTAAAATGTAATTTCTACGTTAAATCCAATATTTTTCAGAACCTCTACAAGCTCAATATCAATATGTTTAGCAAGAATAGTAAACGCCGGAAACTCTCTCCGCGTTGGGTAATCGCCCCGTTGTTGCTCGAATGTTTCCACACTCGCTCTCAGCGCTTTATCGTCGTTTCGAATGTCGTAAGTTGCCAAAATCGCCGTTTTGAGAATCTCTTGACGACTCAAATTCTTGCCATCAAGCTCAATGATCGGCTTAAGTGGAGCTTCTACTCCAGAAGGTTTCCAATCATCCAAGCCTAAACCAAAAAAACGGCTGATTGCCTCAACACTCATCCGAGTACCAGTCGCCTTTCCATCTTTCGAATAACCTGCGATGTGCGGCGTGGCAATGGTTGTCAGCTCCAACAGTTCTAAATCAATTTCGGGTTCATTCTCCCAACAGTCGCACACAAATCCACCGATTTGCTTATTTAAAAGTCCTTGTTTGACAGCATTTGTCTCAACAACTTCACCTCGACACGAATTAATGAGAATCGGATTGCGCTTCAAATCTGCAAAAAAACCTCCATCAGCCAAGTGAAAAGTTGCATCGTCGCCACTCATATTCAACGGGACGTGGAGCGAGATAATATCCGCCTCTTCTTGGATTCTTTTCAGACTGACAAATGCGTCAGAACCTTCGGCACGTTCCCGCGGTGGGTCATTGAGCATCACACGCATTCCAAAAGCTTCGCAAATTTTAGCCACTTTGCTTCCCACATTACCAACACCAACCACTCCAATAGTCAAATCTTCGAGTTGAAGGCTTTTCTCCTCTATCAACACCATAATCGTCGAAGCGATGTATTGCTCCACCGATTTTGAGTTGCAGCCCGGTGCATTCGTCCATTGAATACCAGCAGTATCACAATACGTCGTATCGATGTGATCGAATCCGATCGTGGCAGTTACAATAAATTTCACCGATGAATTGGCGAGCAATTTTCCGTTGCATATCGTGCGTGTGCGGGTAACAATGGCATCGGCATCTTTCACCACATCGGGCGTCGTCTTTGATCCTGGCAAATAGACGACTTCGGCCAAAGATTCGAATGCGCCCCGAATATAGGGTATTTTATCGTCAATAATGATCTTCATATTCTTCACAAACCACATAGTCACATAGGACACATTGGTTCTTATAATGTTATTCTAATGGAAGTTTTCGGAACGATTCTGTAACAAACGTCTTCTGCCCTTCTTTAAAAATATTTACACAATTAAAATTCAACAAAACACCTTTCGATTTATCTAAAAGCCTCAAGTATGTTAGTAGTTGAGCCTCATGAATTGGTAAGATTGCTTCAACTGTTTTAAGTTCAACAACGATTAAATCGTCAACCAACAAATCAAACCGCAATTCACAATCCAACTGTATTCCTCTAAAATTGAGAGGAATGCTCCTTTGTCGCTCAACTTTATGCCCTTTTTCAATCAAGAGATGAGCCAAACATTTTTCATAAATACTCTCCAATAAACCAGGTCCTAGTTCTTTATGAACTTCGATTGCACAGCCAATAATTGAATAAGTTAATTGATTCAAATGCTGTCTTGTTATTGTCTCCATTTTAAAACTCAAGAAAACAGAAATCTATGTGCTCTATATGACTATGTGGTTCTACATACAAACGCACAAATTTAGTAATTAAATCTGTCTTTGAAAGCCCATAAGCCTAAAGCTGGATTCGAAATATAGAAAATCTCTTCACCATCTGCCATCGTATTGAATCCATCTTTCAAGTTTTCAGGATTATATCGGGCTGTAATTTCATCAATATCGGCATAATTAAAACCTACACTTTCAATTTCAGTTTGAGTGAGATTTTCGGCACCTTTTCCGGGGCAATAAGTGATACTAAATCGACCTTCGGACGAACCATGAATCAAATGAGCAGCGGCACTCAGATTGTTGCGTAATTCTTCATTTTCTTCACACGACTTCAACGTTTGTGGCGTGCCCAAATAGCCGTATTTTCGGATCAGGCGGTCAATCTCTTTATCTTCGCCAAACTCGACCAAAGCTGGTGCCAAAACGATTAATTCACCTTCGTCATCTATAGCCATTCTTGTACGATACACAGATTTATTGCCCAACCACGTACTTTTAAATTCGGTAGGATCAAGGTAAACAACAACTTTCTTTAGCGGTGCATCAAGCATTTCGAAATTGACTTTCAGCGCCAGTTTGGCTGCTTTGTCGAACACCTCAAAATCGTCGCCAATAAACAGACCACGTGTTTTGATTTTGCCATCGGTCTTATCCAATCCTACGACCGTTTGCACATAGACAATGGGCAGATGATTGGTAAAATTCTCTGACGCATAATTAAAAATGCGACGAACGGGCGTATCAGCGTGTCCCATCATTCGTTCCATTCCGTAAGCTGCGCCCACAAAATGACTCTTGTTGATGCCTTCTACACCGCCGGTGCCCACAAAAATGTTTTTATTATAATTCGCCATACCGACCACTTCGTGAGGCACTACTTGTCCGATAGACAGAATCAAATCGAAATTTCCTTCCACCAACAATTTATTCACTTGCGCCGGCCAGGGAAAATCTACCGCTCCACCTGTGATCTCTTTTACAAATTCAGCAGGAACATTTCCAACAGTAACAACATCGTTTCGCCAATCGTGTTCGCGAATGAGCGAAGCAGGCAATGTGCCAAACATGTGCGAAATCTGGTGACTCGTCATTGGGCTGTGTGTTCCCAATGCTGGCAAAACGTCAGTCAAAGCATCGCCATAGAATTGCCAAGCAAATTCGGTAAGTTCGCCGGAGCGACTTGGGAGGCGTGTGTAATCGGGAGGAATTGCAAGCACTTTGTGTTTAGCGCCCAACTTCTTCAATGCTTCAAAGAGACCTTTTTTTAGGTCTTCGGCATTAAGTTCGTGTTTTTCGGAACCTATTTCGTAATATAGCATTTATCTATGTTTTTAACCACATAGACACATAGAACATATAGTTTTATATAAAATATTTTAGAAAATATCAAACAAATTCTACTGTGCCCTATGTGGCTATATGGTTCTAAATTATCGTTTCACTCGTGCATTTCCGCCCCAGATGCTCCAAACCATCTCTTCGTCAGCGGGTTGTCCATAGTCGGTAAGGAATGTGGTAGCCAATGCACCGGTTGCCCAACCAAATTGAGGCCATTTCTCTTCATCCCATCCTTTTAAGATGGCATAAAGTAAACCGCCTACGAAGCCATCTCCCCCACCAATTCTGTCAAGAACATTGATTTTTCTTGGTTCAATCACTTGCCAATTCTCACCAGATAACATAATGGCACCCCAAAGATGTTCATTTGCACTGACAACTTCACGCAACGTAGTTGCAAAAACAGAGGCATTCGGGAATTCTTCTTTCACACGACCAATCATTCCTTTGAATCCTTCTATCTGACCTTTGATTCCTTGTCCACCTGCTTCTGGGCCTTCGATGCCCAAGCAAAGTTGAAAATCTTCTTCGTTACCAATTAAGATATCAGAAACGGACGCAATTTCGGTAAACAACAAACGCAATTCAGCGTTGCGGCCTTTCCAAAAAGAGGCACGATAGTTCAAGTCAAAAGAGATACGAGTGCCGTGTTTCTTGGCAAAACGAGCCAATTGCAAACAGAATTCGCTGGTTTCAGGCGACAAAGCGGCAATCAAACCCGACAAGTGCAGAATTTGAACGCCTTCTTGACCAAAAATTCTTTCTAAATCGAAATCTTTCACGTTCAACGTACGACCAACTTCGCCGGCACGATCATTCAGCACACGAGGACCTCTCGTTCCAAATCCGCTATCAGCAATATTAAATTGATGACGATAGCCCCATGGATCTGCTTGCGCTACTTCGGGACCTTCGTAATCCATAAAACGACTTCTCAAATCGCTTTTAATAAATTGAGCAATCGGACTATCTTTTACAAATGTTGTCAATACTTTTACCGGAAGACCAAGAAACGAAGGCACACTGGCCACGTTAGTTTCGGCGCTGGTTGCCTGCATTTGAAACAAACTACTACTATGAACGGGTTGTCCGTTTACAGGAGTGATACGCACACCCATACTGGTGGCAACTAATAGCGAGTAAGAAAAATCTTCTCTAAGTTTTATGCTCATGGTACTCAAATTTAAATATCCGAATTAAATGATTTTCTGATTAAAAAAGTGTTCTTGAAATGCCCATTTCTAAGCCACGCAACTCTGCCATTCCTCTTAACATACCGATAGCCGAATAACCGGGATTCGTTTTTTTGTGTAAATCATCCAGCATTTGATGTCCGTGATCGGGTCGCATAGGAATATTTCGTTTGTAGGTATATTGCACTACCAAGAGTGCCTTCATCGCTTCATACATATCCACATCTCCCTCTAAATGGTTATCTTCATAGAAATCGCCTTCGTCGTTTCGACGCGTGCTTCTAAAGTGAACATAATACAACCGTTCACCAAATTCGCGCAGCATGGAAGTTAAATCGTTGATTGATGAAACACCAAACGAGCCGGTGCACAGGCAGATGCCGTTTGCTAGGCTAGGAACTGCAGCAAACAGTTTTCGCACATCTTCGGCAGTGCTCAATATTCGGGGCAAGCCAAGAATAGAGCGAGGTGGATCATCGGGGTGAATCGCCATCTTTACTCCAACTTCATCAGCGACGTGTGTAATTTCGTTGATAAAATAGATTAGGTTGTTTCTTAATTGGGTTTTGTCGATTCCGCTGTAAGTATCCAGTGCTTTTTGGAATTGCTCCAGCGAAAAACTCTCTTCAGCACCTGGCAAACCAGCAATCATATTACGAGTCAACTTTTCTTTTTCTGCATCGCTCATTCCATCGAAACGTGCTTTGGCTTTTGCAATCTGATCTACAGTATAATCTTTTTCAGCATTGGGTCGCTTGAGTATGTATAAGTCGAATGCTACAAATGCAGCCATTTCAAAACGGAGAGCCTTGGAACGATCAGCCATTTCATAAGCCAAATCGGTGCGAGTCCAATCCAAAATAGGCATAAAGTTATACGTCACAATGCGAATATCGCATTCTGCCAGATTACGAATGGTCTGTTTGTAATTCTCAATATATTTCTTGTAATCTCCTGTCTGTTTTTTAATATCCTCGTGTACAGGCACACTTTCGACCACCGACCAGATCAATCCAGCTTCGGCAATCATTCGTTTACGATACTGAATAGCCTCAACCGGCCAAACTTCTCCATTTGGAATCTGATGCAATGCAGTAACAATATCTGTAGCTCCTGCCTGGCGAATGTCCCACAACGATACCGGATCATTCGGGCCGTACCATCTCCAGGACTGTTTACATAAATACATATTTCGATAAATTAAAATGAATACTCTGACTGTCGGTCATTCACGAGCATCAAATTTCTAAAGGTTAATTCAAAAAAACGGACTAGCGCAAGCCATCACTAAATAGAAAATGCGTCGAAACCACCATCGATAACGGTCAATGTACCAGTGACAAATTTCGATGCGTCGCTCGCCAGCCATTGCAGTGTGCCTAGCAATTCCTGGGGCTCTCCAAAACGACGGAAAGGTGTGTGTGCAATAATTGTTTTAGCACGATCCGTGTAACTTCCATCTGGATTTGTCAACAAGGTACGGTTTTGTTCTGTTAGAAAAAATCCCGGAGCAATAGCATTCACTCGAAGACCTGATCCGAATTTCAAAGCCAATTCACCTGCCATGTATTGGGTAAAATTATTGACGGCAGACTTTGCAACGCCGTAACCACACACGCGACTCAAAGGTCGAATAGAAGATTCAGATGAAACATTAATGATAACTCCTTCTTTCTGTTCTGCCATCGCTTTTGAGAAAACAATTGTTGGAAGAATTGTTCCAAAAAGATTCAAATCCACCACACTCTTCAAAGCATCTACATCTAAGTCGAAAATTGTTTTATCTGGTGGGATAGTCGCTCCAGGCATATTACCTCCTGCTCCATTAATCAACACATCGATACGACCAAAATGCTTCATAATCACGTCGTAAGCTTGATCTAGCATTTCCCGATTAACCACATCACACTTCACAAACAGAGCATAATTGCCTTTCGATTTTACATCAGCAACTAAGGCTTCGCCAGCTTCGGCATTTCGTCCGAGCACGACAACTTTCGCCCCTTCGGCAGCGAAATGGTGCACCATTGATTTTCCAAGAATCCCATACCCTCCGGTTATAAGGACTACTTTGTCTTTCACAGAAAATAGATTCGACATATTGTTAGAATTTAAAATAGTTTTTTGCGTTGTTGTAGCTGATATCTTCCACCATTTGACCTAAAAAGGCTAATTCGCTAGCAGGTAGAGCTCCACGTTCTACATCTTTACCAATCAAATTACATAGAATTCGACGGAAATATTCATGACGAGGATAAGAGAGGAAGCTGCGTGAATCGGTGAGCATTCCTACAAAACGGCTAAGCAAACCTAGCACGGAAAGGCTGTTTAGTTGATTAATCATACCAACTTCTTGATCGAGAAACCACCATCCTGAGCCAAACTGGATTTTGCCAGCCACAGTTCCATCTTGAAAATTGCCAATCATGGTGGCAATCATATCATTATCTTTCGGGTTAAGGTTATAGATAATGGTTTTAGGAAGTTGATTATCTGTCACCAATCTGTTTAAGAATTTAGATAACGATTTGGCCACGCTAAAATCGCCAATAGAATCAAAACCAGTATCGGCTCCAAGTTGCTTAAACATACGTCCGTTGTTGTTGCGAATTGCGCCATAGTGCAACTGCTGGGTCCAGCTTTTCGCATTATCCATAATGGCAAATTCATACATCATGGCCGATTTGTATTTCAGTATTTCAACAGGAGTCAATGCTGTTCCACCAAACACTTTATCAAATATAGCATCTATTTCGGCAAGAGTATAATCATCTGCATAAAATTCTTCCACTCCGTGATCACTTAATTTACAACCCACGGACGCGAAGAAATCGTGACGCACTTGCAACGCTGCAATCACATCAGCGAATTTGGTAATGGTCACGCCAGAAACCTCCGATAACTTCTCGATATACGCTCTAAAATCGGCAGGCACTTCTACCGCCATAGCTTTGTCTGGACGCCAAGTAGGCAACACTTTGCAACTGAAATTATCGCGTTGCACTGCCAGATGGTATTCCAACGAATCGATCGGATCGTCAGTAGTGCAAACCACTTGCACATTGAAGTGATTCATTAATCCACGTGCCGAGAATTCGGGTGTGCGCAATTTAGCTGTGCACTCGTCGTAAATCTCTTTGCCAGTTTCGGGTTTTAGAATTTTATTCACACCAAATGCTGTTTTCAACTCAAGGTGTGTCCAATGATAAAGTGGATTACGCATCGTGTAAGGCACCGTTTCCACCCACTTTTCGTATTTCAGCCAATCGGTGGTTTCTTTTCCGGTGATAAATCGTTCGTCGATGCCATTGGTGCGCATCGCCCGCCATTTGTAGTGATCGCCTTCGAGCCAAATCTGACCCAAGTTATCGAACTTACGGTCAACGGCTACCATTTCGGGCACAAGGTGACAGTGATAATCAATAATCGGCATTTTTGATGCGTGATTATGGTAAAGAATCTTTGCTGTTTCTGTTTCGAGAAGGAAATTCTCGTCCATAAAGTTTTTCATGTGTTTATAATTTTTATTTAAATTGCCAGATGGAACCTGGTTGCTATCAAGCAGGTACACCCATAAACATTTACTTGTATGTCATCCGATAGCAATAGAGATTATTTGTCATGCTCATTTCGTCAGCTAATAATTTATTCTAAGGTCATATAAAACTCATCTTATGATCACCATAAATCGTCTCATATCAAAAATTGAAGTCTATTGCTCAGAATTAACAGAATAATAAAACGTCATACAAATCCAACATACAAGCCTTCATATATAACATATTTACCTGCAATAATGATAGTTACAATAAAATAATGATTGATTACCCGAATACTGTGTTCGCACACAAAGATATGGTTTTTATTTGTTTTGCCGCAAATAAATTGCTATTTTTGCATCATAAATTAGCAATATTAAAGAAATTTATCATTTCTTAAAAATTTGTATATGGAAAAGAGCCATGAAAAAACAAGGATAAAAGATATTGCTCTATTGGCAGGCGTATCCGAGGGTACAGTTGACAGAGTATTGCATAATCGCGGAAATGTTTCGCCAAAAAGCAGAAAGAAAGTTGAAGAAGCGCTTGCACAAATAGACTATAAGCCAAACCTTTACGCTTCTGCTTTAGCACAAAAAAGAAAAATAAATCTGATTTGCATCATTCCAATTTACAATCCTGGTGATTATTGGGAAGGTGTGGCTGAAGGCATCGAACGTGCTCACGAGGAGATGTCGATGTTGAATGTCTATATCCGTATTATTCATTTCGATCAATATGATTTATACAGTTGTAGCAAAGCTTTTGAATCTGTATTGAATCTAAATCCAGACGGAATCATCTTTCCACCTTTTTTTAAAGAAGAATCCATCAACTTTATTGCAAAGTTAAATTTAAAAAAGATACCATTTGTTTTTCTGGATTCCCATATTCCCAATGTAAATATGTTGGCGTATTATGGCCAAGACTCTTTTCGTAGTGGTGAAATTGCAGCCAAACTATTAACATCTATGCTGAACAGTGATGCAACAATCGCCATGTTTCACACCTATCGAAAAGGCGATTTGGGGTCGAATCAAACCATGGAGAGAGAGAAAGGTTTCTTGAACTATATGACTCAATTTCATTCAGATTTCAAAACCCACACCATTGGACTGATAGCATCTGACAACGAAAGAAATATCGAAGAGTTAAATCAATATTTAGAAAAGCACCCCGAAACTACTGGTGCTGTTATTTTCAACTCCTTAACTTATTTAATTACCGATTATCTCAAACAGCTAAATCGCTCAGATATAAAGGTCGTTGGGTATGATATTCTTGAACGCAACAAAGAGTCGCTTCGAAATGATGATGCTCAATTCTTATTGGCTCAACGCCCAGAAGAACAGGGCTATTTAAGCGTGAAGGCGTTGTGTGAAAATCTGCTTTTCAACCGAATACCGATAAAGATAAACTACATGCCCATCGACATTATAATTAAAGAAAATGTTGAATTCACCTAAATAAAAAGTCCTTGATTGAAAATTTCAAACAAGGACTTTGTTTTATATCATTATCTTTTTTACTCTTTTCTTTTTCTTCCAAGAATCAAAAAGCCGATGATTGACAAAATCAAAATTCCTAGTGCAGAATAGGCAATTGTTTCAGTCAAAACAATCGATTTTGGCTTATACGTAAATATAATTTCATGATCTCCTGCTGGGATAGCAAGTGCACGCAAGATGTAGTTCACACGACCAATCGGTGCTTCTTTGCCATCAATGGTTGCCACCCAACCTTCTGGATAATAAACTTCGCTGAAAACACCTACTCCTGCCTGTGCAGAATGTGATTTATATTTCAATTCTGTAGGATTATATGAAGTCAATCGAATGGTTGCTGTAGAATCTTGACTCACCACACTCGCAGGAAGAGTATTAGCAAATCGTTTATCAGCGACAGCCACTTTCTTCAAATCTATTTTGCCCAATGCCGATATCTCTTCATCAGCATTTTCTGCCCAATCTACTTTATCAACAAACCATGCATTTCCCATTGCTCCAATATTTGGAACCGCTTGTGGACCTTGTTGTGTACCCACAATTACATATTTGGTATTGAGCATGTTCAATATCTTGAGACTATCACTTTTTGTAGTAAAATCCTCTATAGTTTGAAAATGTTGCAATGTTGCCAATTCTTTGCTCAAATAGTGGTCTATAATTTCTTGATAACGACGCAATTTTGCAGCATGATATCCTCCAACTGATTTATGATAATAAGATGTTGTAGCATCATTAAACGGATCAACCGTCATATTGAAAACTCTGTAATTGGGGTCAGTATCTCGCAAAATTTGTTCATCTGCAGCTGATTTCGGGAAAGGATTTGCTACTTCACGCTTCGACATAAATTTATCGCTGTTCAAGTAACGTTTATTCACTCCACCCATATCAATCAAACAGAGCAATGCTATTAATGCAACCGCAATTCCACTTTTGACTTTATCTTTTGCTAACAAGAATAAGACTCCTGCACCCAAAATTACAATAAAGAAACTACGCCATGCATCAGCTGTAAAGATGGCTTCGCGTGCCACTTGCAGATTATCTAAAACTGGCATCAATTGAGGATTCGATTTAGCTTGCGGAAGAAAGTTATCCATCTCCATCTGACTCAAAAAATCGAAGAAAACCGTCGGCATCAATGCAAAAAGAAGCGATACTCCAGCAGTAAGTGAAAGTGCTGTAATGGATGCCTTTTTGTTCTCTAAAACAATCGCTGGTTTTTCGATGATTTTCTTCAATCCCAACAATGCCAACAATGGAATGGTAAATTCCGCTACCACGAGAATAGATGATACGGCACGGAATTTATTATACATTGGCATATAATCGAGGAACAGATTGGTGAAATCCATCCAGTTTTTCCCCCACGACAAAAAGATGCTCAATGCTGTTACAAGAAACAGTGGCCATGAAAGCGAACCTTCTACCACGAAAAGAGCAAAAATAAACAAGGCCAAAATAAATGCACCAACATACACTGGACCAGAGGTAAATGGTTGGTCTCCCCAATATTGATTTTGCTGCGAAAGCATCTCGGCATATTGCGGATCTAATTTTTCGCGAGCCGTCGAATTTTGCCCAAGAGCACCGGTCGCTCCACCTTTTGCATTGGGGACAAGCAATGTCCACGTTTCAGATATGCCATAACTCCATTGCGTAATATAATCACGCTCCAAACCCGATGAGGTTTGATTCGAAGATTCTTTTTGCGTCAGTTCCGATTTTGCTCGTATGGTCTGTTTACTATATTCATACGTATGATACAAACTCGATACATTAGCAGAAATCCCTATAACTCCCGCAATCAAAACAACAACACTAGCTTTAAAAAACTGAGTCAATTGTTTTGTGCGAATAGCTTCTACAAAAAATGAAATCACCAATGCCGCAATTACAAACAAGAAGTAGTATGACATCTGCACGTGGTTCGACAAAATCTGCAACATCACAAAAATAGCAGTCACAATTCCACCTAACCAATAACGTCCTCTATAAGCGAGGATTATACCGCCAATGGTCGGTGGCACATACGCCAATGTTACAAATTTCCAAATGTGACCAGCCTCAATCAATACGAAAAAATAGGATGAAAATGCCCATACGATAGCACCCAAAACCGCCAAATCGGTTCGCATTCGGAATGCTTTCAGCAAAATAAAAAAACCAATCAACATCAAGAATACCAATCCAATAGGTGATGGCAGATACAACATTAAAATAGATGATATATGCTTCACCAAATCAGTAGAGCCATAACTTGGCGTAATCTGATAAGTAGGCATACCTGAAAATAGTCCACCCGTCCAACGAGGCAATTCTCCTGTTTTATGGAAATATGTACCAATCTCCTGTCCATTCGCCAAACCTTGACGAATATCACCCTGAGAAAGTACTTTTCCTTCAATCGCATCTGGAGAAAAATAGCCCACCGATATTACTAGAAATACCAATATCGCCAGACCATAAGGCAACAGTTTTTTAAAATCTATTTTCATATTTTGAAAGTCATAAGTTATAAGTCTTAAGTCTTAACCGCAGAGAACGCAAAGAATTCGCAGAGAAAAAAGAGAATTTTTTAATTCATTCATTCTCTTAATTCTTTTCATTTCCCCATTTACGCATCAAATGGTATTAATACCGATAATGATCAGCTTTGTATGGCCCTTGAGCATCAATACCCAAATAAGAAGCTTGTTTGTCAGTCAGTTGAGTCAATTTTACACCAATTTTCTCTAAGTGCAAGCGAGCCACCTCTTCGTCAAGGCGTTTTGGCAACACATACACACCTACCTCATAATCATTGAGATTCAATTCGATTTGAGCCAATGTTTGGTTGGTGAACGAGTTACTCATCACAAACGAAGGGTGACCTGTAGCACAACCCAAATTCACCAAGCGACCGTCTGCCAACAAGATGATTGAGTGTCCTTCTGGGAAGAAGTACTGATCGACCTGTGGTTTGATGTTACGAGCCTTCATGCCTGGGTATGTTTTCAGTTTTTCAACCTGAATTTCGTTGTCGAAGTGACCAATATTACAAACAATGGCATTGTTTTTCATCTTCACCATGTGATCAATTGTCACGATATCACAGTTTCCAGTCGTTGTTACATAGATATCGCCTTCGTGAAGTGCATCTTCGATAGTGGTCACTTTGAAGCCTTCCATAGCTGCTTGCAAAGCGCAAATTGGATCAATTTCAGTAACTATCACACGAGCGCCATACGAGCGCATCGAGTTTGCACAACCTTTGCCCACATCGCCATACCCGCAAACCACAACCACTTTGCCCGCCAACATGATGTCGGTAGCACGTTTAATACCATCTGCCAACGATTCTCGACAGCCATATAGATTATCGAATTTCGATTTCGTAACCGAATCGTTCACGTTAAACGCTGGGAACAACAATTTGCCTTCTTGCATCATCTGATACAAACGGTGAACGCCGGTAGTAGTTTCTTCCGAAACACCGCGAAGTTCAGGCAACATATTTGTCCAGATTGTTTTATCTTCAGCTACTACTTTTTTCAAAATCTTCAACAATTCGATTTCGTCTTCTGTATCTGCTTTGCGGTCTAGTATCGAAGCATCTTTTTCGGCATCCACACCAATGTGAATCATCATCGTAGCATCGCCACCATCATCTACAATGAGGGTTGGGCCTTTGCCACCGGGAAAACGAAGTGCTTGCAACGTACACCACCAATACTCTTCGAGGGTTTCGCCTTTCCAAGCAAACACCGGCACACCTGCTGCCGCAATGGCTGCTGCTGCGTGGTCCTGCGTAGAATAAATATTGCAGCTTACCCAACGAACATCAGCACCCAGTTCTACCAACGTCTCAATCAATACTGCAGTTTGTATGGTCATGTGAAGAGATCCCATAATGCGAGCACCTTTCAATGGTTTTTCTTTACCGTATTTTTCGCGCAAAGCCATCAGACCGGGCATCTCTATTTCTGCTAACTCTATCTCTTTTCTTCCGAAGTCAGCCAGACTCATGTCGGCTACTTTATAAGGTAATTCTGTAAATAATTTTTCTGACATAATAGTATAAAAATAAATTGAGTGCAAATGTAAAATATTTCTATGAAAAGATTGTGTTATAGTTCACTAAAACAGCATTTTGGTCTTAGTTAGAAATCAAAAAAATAACTCATCAAATATGAAAATATGGCTAAATAATGTATATCGGTTTTATTGTGGCCTAAAAAATCTATTTAAGAAACTCCAATTAACTATATTTTTTTTGTTTATTTGTAAAAACAAACGACTACTTCCTTTATGCTTAATAAATATTACGACACCATAATTATCTCAATTCTATGGGTATCTGCAATTATTGGAATTGTGTTTTCATTTTTACAGAATACTGATATTTTGATTCAAAATTACATGGGTTATGGATTACTTTCTGCAGTTACAATTCTGAAATTCACGAACCCTAAACTTGAAAAAATATTGCTATCCGTACTTCTTCTAATTGGGTCTTTCAATGTTATTCAATTTACTCAATCCACTATCACAACTACATTTTCGTGGCATCCAATGAATATCACAACCTTTTCTATTGGAATTCAACCACTAAGTTTTTCTTTGCTAATTTTTCTCTTGATTACTAAGTTTAACGTCATTGCACCTATTCTTTTCCAGTTTTTTGCAGCCGATCCTAAAATCGAGAAAGAGAGACAAAACGCTGTTATCAACAAACGATACGATGAACTACAAAATGAAACAGACGCATCTTTGGAAGAGATGATAACAAACAAAGAGAAATACCAAATTGAATACGTGAAAGCTGCCGAAAAAATCATTTATGAACGAAACAAAAAAATAACCTACGAACAAAACCCGACTCGAAGCCTTTAGTGATGGCGTATTGGCGATTATTATTACCATTATGGTGTTGGAGATTAAAGTGCCACACGGTGGCGGGTGGAAAGATTTAACAGAACTGATTCCGACCTTTCTAAGTTACATTCTTAGCTTTGTTTATATCGGTATCTACTGGGGAAATCATCATCACTTACTACATTCTTTGAAGCAAGTTTCATCAAGCATTATTTGGGGAAACATCAACCTGCTTTTCTGGCTTTCTCTCGTACCTTTTGTCACTGGGTGGATGGGAGAAAATCACTTCGCAACAGATACCGTCGCTCTTTATGGATTCATTATGCTGGTCAGCGGATTTTCATTTTTTCTTTTGATGATCGCAGTACAGAAAAATTCTCACGACAATGCAGAGCTAAAACAAGCGTTTAATCATCTGAATAGAAAAGGAATTGTGTCGACAATCTGCTATGCAAGTTCTATTCCATTAGCTTATATACATATATCTGCCTCCTTTGTGCTTTTTATTTTTGTATCAATTTTATGGCTGATTCCTGACAAAAAATTAGAGGACGCACTCAAAAGAAAAAATTCTGAATAAATTGGCAAATGCGCCCAATAAACAGACAGATGGATAGGTTCAATAAAACTATCAAAATAGACCTCTTTTTTTAATAATTTAGTTCATTTCTACCTTTTTTATTTGCAAGAAATCCATTTAAAAGTGCTATATTTGTTGGCTTTTTACGATTTTCAGAAACGTAAAAACGATTTGCTTTAAAGCGAGAATTTTACAAATTGATATATAATCAAATAATTTATGTCAGAAGAATCATTGAGCAACGCGAATAGTGGCTATTCAGCCGATAATATTCAGGTTTTAGAAGGTTTAGAAGCAGTACGCAAACGCCCAGCCATGTACATTGGTGATATTGGTCAAAAAGGACTTCACCACTTGGTATATGAGGTTGTGGATAACTCTATTGATGAAGCATTGGCGGGCCATTGTAGCAATATTGATGTTTTCATCAACGAAGATAATTCGATTACAGTAGTCGATGATGGTCGTGGTATTCCTGTCGATTTTCACGAAAAAGAGGGCAAATCTGCTCTTGAAGTTGTGTTGACTGTACTTCACGCTGGTGGTAAATTCGACAAAGGCTCTTATAAAGTTTCGGGTGGTTTGCATGGTGTAGGTGTTTCTTGCGTGAATGCACTTTCAATCTATTTACGCGCTGAAGTTAGACGAGATGGCAAATTATACATGCAAGAATATTCTTGTGGAAAGCCAGAGCAATCGGTGCGAGTAGTTGGTGATTCTGAATCGACGGGTACTACCATAACGTTTCTACCAGACAATTCAATCTTTATTGTATCGGAGTACAAATGGGATATCCTCGCTTCCCGTTTGCGCGATTTAGCATTTTTGAATGCTGGTATTAGACTTTCACTGACTGACAAACGTCAAAAGAACGAAGATGGAGAATTCCGCAGTGAAGTTTTCTACTCTACCGAAGGGCTGAAAGAGTTTGTTCGCTTTCTCGACCAAACCCGTGAGCCATTGATGGACAATGTTATTCACATCAATACCGAAAAACAAGGCATTCCTGTAGAAATGGCAATGACCTACAACACCTCGTACAACGAAAACGTATATTCATACGTAAACAATATCAACACCATTGAAGGTGGAACACACTTAGCTGGTTTCCGCCGTGGATTGACGCGTACTTTGAAAAAGTACGCTGAAGATTCGAAAATGTTGGATAAAATTAAAATTGAAATCAGCGGTGATGACTTCCGTGAAGGATTAACCGCTGTTATTTCGGTAAAAGTACAAGAGCCTCAATTCGAAGGACAAACCAAAACCAAGTTGGGAAACAATGAAGTGATGGGAGCCGTGGATATTGCAATTGGCGAAGCGTTGAAAAACTTCCTCGAAGAGAATCCGAAAGAGGCGAAAGTAATCGTCGACAAAGTGATTTTGGCAGCAACGGCTCGTCACGCAGCTCGTAAAGCTCGTGAAATGGTACAACGTAAATCTCCACTTACAGGTGGTGGTTTGCCAGGCAAATTAGCTGACTGCTCGAACCGCGATCCTGAGAAATGTGAGATCTTTCTTGTCGAGGGCGACTCGGCGGGTGGTACTGCAAAACAAGGACGTGACCGTAATTTTCAGGCAATTCTTCCACTTCGTGGTAAGATTCTGAATGTGGAAAAAGCCATGTCGCACAAAGTATTGGAGAGCGAAGAGATTCGTAATATCTATACTGCGTTGGGTGTAACTATTGGTACAGCTGAAGATTCGAAAGAGCTGAATATAGACAAGCTCCGTTATCACAAAATAATCATCATGACCGATGCCGACGTGGACGGAAGCCACATCACCACTTTGATTTTGACATTCTTCTTCCGTCACATGAAACCACTGATTGAGAATGGTTATATCTATATCGCTACTCCTCCACTCTATTTGTGTAAAAGAGGGAAAAACGAAGAGTTCTGCTGGAACGAACAACAACGTCAAGCCTTTATCACAAAATATGCCAATGGAAACGAACAGCTTGTTCACACACAACGCTTCAAAGGTTTGGGAGAGATGAATGCCGAACAACTTTGGGCAACCACTATGAACAGCGAAACACGCACCCTTCGTCAAGTGGACATTGACAGTCTGACCGAAGCTGATCACATCTTCTCAATGTTGATGGGCGAAGAAGTTCCACCGCGTCGCGAATTTATCGAAGCGAATGCGACTTACGCAAATATAGATGCGTAAGATTTGATCCATATAAAATGACTACAATCCCGTTTTGAGTTTTCAAAACGGGATTTTTTATGCTAAAAAACATAATTACAGAAACTTTTCTCTATTTGATTTGTTTGATGTTAAACAGATATTTAAAGAACACATCTTACTAATCAGACATAGATGAAAGCAAATATTCCAGAAGTCAAAAATAAACGCATTGTTGTTGTGGGCGGCGGGTTCGCTGGACTTACGATTTGTCTTAAATTATTACATACGAACTATCAAATTGTCTTGCTTGACAAGCACAACTACCACATGTTTCAACCGCTATTTTACCAAGTAGCAACCGCTGGTTTAGAACCCAGCGCCATCTCTTTCCCCTATCGAAAGGTTTTTCAATCTCTAAACAACATCCACATCAGAAAAACGGTGGTAGAAAAAATTGATCCAGACCAAAATCGGGTCATCACTTCGATTGGAGAAATCGACTACGATTATTTGATATTAGCTACAGGTGCAACAACAAATTTCTTTGGTAACAACGAACTTCAGAAGTTAACTCACCCGATGAAATCTGTGTCAGAAGCGTTGGGTCTTAGAAATACCATCCTGCAAACTTTTGAAAACATCCTAATAAGCGAATACCCCGATGAACAAGAAGGAATGATGAATTTCGTCGTAGTGGGTGGCGGACCTACAGGAGTAGAAACTTCGGGTTCGCTCGCCGAGATGAAGAAATACATTCTACCAAAAGATTATCCTGAAATCGATTTCAATCGTATGAACATCTACCTTGTTGAAGCTTCTCCCCGATTATTAAACGGTATGACTACCAAATCGGGCGAAAAAGCCTACGAATATCTCATGCGAATGGGAGTAAAAGTGTGGTTGAATACAGCAGTTTCAGATTACAATGGGAATATTGTTTCGCTGAGTAATGGAATGAAACTAAAAACCGACAATATTATTTGGGCTGCAGGAGTAAAAGCCAATTTTATGGAAGGAATTTCGACCGCAACCATGACACGCGGCAATCGAATGAAAGTAGATCAATACAACAAAGTAGAGGGGTATTCCAATATTTATGCATTGGGTGATTTAGCCTATATGGAAACCGACAAATATCCGAATGGTCATCCACAGGTAGCTCAAGTAGCAATCCAATCGGCAAGAAATGTAGCGAAGAACTTTTCTTCTTTAGAAAAAGGCAAACCTCAAAAACCATTCAAATACAAAAATTTAGGAAGTATGGCTACCGTAGGTAGGAACTTGGCTGTGGTTGATTTGCCCTTTGTGCACTTTCATGGTTTTTTCGCTTGGTGGGTATGGATGTTTGTGCACTTAATGTCGATACTTGGCATCAAAAATAAAGTGATGACGTTTATCAATTGGTCGTGGAGCTATTTCACCTACGATCAATCTCTTCGCCTCATTATAAAAGCCAAAAATGTAGAGAAGCGCATCATAAAATAAGACTCAACTTTACGATACTACTGAGAGAGCCGACTGAAAATTTATTCAATCGTCTCTTATCATATTCTAAAACAGAAATTGCTTTTTCAACCAGCTACTGAAACTTCAATACTTGCCGACCTCAACTGTTCTGCAATCAAATTCAGCTCCTCGACTGGCACTTTTTCAAGGGTATTTTCTGGAGTCTCTCGATCGAGCGAATAGATCATTATTTGCTTAGGATTGATCAATTTCATTGCACCAATCAATGCTTCTATCTCTTCTTGAGTAGTATTATCGACCAACACACCACGGTGTGTACCTCTCAAAAACATGGTTTGAATAATCAGATTGCCTTCGAATTTCTGCAACTCTTTGATGATACCTGCTACCGAATAGGATGATTGAGTCGGCCGGTCAATCAGTGAAACGGTTGAGTCTAATCCAGAATCCAGTTTCATGATGTTATTCTCTACCTTTTTCAAGGCTTCGAAAACAACATCCTTTCGCACAAAAGTAGAATTGGAAAGTACACTAATTTTGGCATTTGGGAAATATCTATTGCGAAGCGCAATGGTATCATCAACCACTTGAGGAAATTCGGGGTGCATTGTTGGCTCACCATTTCCTGCAAAAGTAATCACATCAGGTGCTTCACCAGCCGATTTCATTTGCATAAGTTTGGCCTCGAGAGCCTCTTTTACATCTGAGCGTTTCGGTAACTTACCATCTTTTACTGTGGTGTTGTATCCACATTCGCAATAGATGCAATCGAACGTACAAATTTTGGCATCTGTTGGTAGAAGATTCACTCCCAATGAAGTTCCCAATCTACGACTTTTGACGGGGCCAAATATGATTTCTGAAAATAAGAATGACATGCTATTTATGAGTTATGAGTTATGAGTTATGGAATAAAAAACCGCAACTTCTCATTGATTTGTATCAAGTGAAGATGCGGTTTCAATGAGAATTATGTGAGTATATTATCTTCTTTTCTTCGAAAATGAATTTGATTTGAATTCAGCAGAAGAGCCTCTTGAAAATGATTTTCTGTCTCCAGCTGGTTTTTCTTCACTTCTTTCGCCAGCTACTTCAACATTAATCTTACGACCATACCAATCGGCTTTATTAAGTCCTTTTACTACGTTTTTGGCTTCGTGACTTTCCACTTCGAAAAACGAAAATGCTTTCATCAAGTCGATTTTACCAATTTGTACACGACCACCTACATTATTGTTTATCAACTCAATTACCTGATTTGGATACAATCCATCAGTCTTGCCAATATTGATAAACAAACGTGTAAAGCCTGCTTCAGCACGATTATCACCGCTACGATCAGCTCCACGTTCGCGAGTTCTATCTCCACGATCGAAACGTTCGCCTCGTTCTCCACCTCTTTCAGGTCTTTCGCCACGTCCACGATCACGATCACCTCCGCGTTCTGGTCTATCATATTTACCAGATCGTTCCATACGGTCACGACCAGCACTTCTTTCGTCTGGAATATCGATTTCGCCTGCGTTTCTATAATAGGCTATTAGTCGATTGAATTCCATAGAAACTACACGTTTCAACAGATCTTCTTTACTCAACCACTCCAACTTCTTGATAGCAGCTGGCATATAAGCACCTATTTCTTCTTCAGTAACTTCTACTTTCTCGATTTTATCCATCAAGTTAAGAAGTTGTTTTTCGCAGATTTGGTAACCCGAAGGCAAATGTCCTGATTCAAATTTCTTTTGAATGATGCGTTCAATATCACGCAATTTGTGTTTTTCTCTCACGTGAATCAACGCAATTGAGATTCCTGATTTGTTTGCACGTCCTGTACGACCGCTTCGGTGAGTATAGGTTTCAATATCATCAGGTAAACCGTAGTTGATAACGTGCGTTAAATCGTTTACATCCAATCCACGAGCAGCCACATCGGTTGCCACTAATAATTGTACGTTTTTCACACGAAATTTCTGCATAACATAGTCACGTTGCGCTTGCGAAAGCTCTCCGTGCAAAGAATCAGCACTGTATCCGTCTTGAATCAACATATCGGCAATCTCTTGCGTCTCTTTGCGAGTACGACAAAAAATAATTCCGTAAATATTTGGATTGTAGTCTGCTATACGTTTCAATGCTAGATATTTATCTTTTGCATGAACTACATAACTAACGTGTTTTACATTTTTCGTTCCTTCGTTACGTGTGCCAATGGTAATCTCTTTGGCATTACGCATGTACGTTTTGGCAATACGAGAAATCTCTGCGGGCATAGTTGCCGAGAAAAGAAGCGTGTTGCGCTCTTTTGGCACATTTGCCAAAATTGCATTGATGCTTTCTGTGAAACCCATGTTGAGCATTTCATCTGCTTCGTCAAGAATCAGATTGCGCACCATTTCGAGATTTACAACCCCACGATTCATCAAATCGATCAAACGCCCCGGAGTTGCCACGACGATATGAACACCACGACGCAATGCTTTGATTTGACTATCGATGCTTGAACCCCCATAAACAGGCAGCACGCGCAAGTCAGGCATGTATTTTGAATAATCAGCTAAATCGCCTGCAATTTGCAAACAAAGTTCGCGGGTTGGAGAGAGTATAAGTGCTTGAATTTTATTGTGCGAAAGATTTACTTTCTGAATGACGGGAAGACCAAATGCTGCTGTTTTACCAGTTCCTGTTTGTGCTAATGCTACAATATCGCTTTCTTCTTCTAACAGATAAGGGATAACTTCTTCTTGAACAGGCATCGGGGCTTCGTAGCCCATTTCTTCGATTGCTTTCAAGATTTCTGGGCAGATGCCCAACTCTTGGAATGACTTCATTTACTTTTTTGCTGCAAAGGTACGAAAAACTAACGGGTTAACAGTATTTGTTGTAGTTTTTCTCTTTTTTGAGGGGTCATTCGCAGCTTTTTGGAGAGATAATTTTCGATTGAACCATTCTCTTGTTTGATCTTTTCAAAGGCATATTCCATAAAACCTCGTTGAGCACTCATAAAAACAGTTAACGCTTCTTGCTCACTTATTGGTAATTGTCTGCCAAAAGCAGCCTCTCTTTCGATATCAATATAAGAGTTTGATAGTAGATAATCCTGAATAATGGTCTCCTCAGGAATCTCCAGAGCCAACATAATCATGGCGGTAACAAATCCCGAACGATTATTTCCTGTTCCACATTCAATCAACACAGGATAGCTATTTTTCTTGGTCAAACGATTCATGAGTGATGCCAACTCTTTTTGGTAATCTTTCGTAAACTGATAGAAGCAATCCTGCATATAAACAATCGCATCGGTCCTTTTGCATCTCTCTTGCATCAAGAGGTTTTTCATCTTTTCGTTGAAAGGTAATTTCATCGGCATCTCAATTACTTCAGGAAAAGTAAGTGCATTATTTTCATTCAATTTTTCAGGTCTTGTTCTTAAATCAACCAGTGATTTGATATGAAGCTGATTCAGTTTTTCCATCCCGTTCTCAGTAATATCGATTAATTTACCCGATCGAAATATTTTCCCCCACTTGATAAATTCACCTGTTTCATTTGCGTAACCTCCAATGTCACGTATGTTTGCAACACCTTCTACATTTAAAATGCGATTTGTGACAAAAACTTGTTCTTTTCTATCAAATGAAACCATGAAATATTTACGATTCTCACTCAATCTGGGAATAAGGACTACCCTGTCGGAAATATTGGCAGTAGTATAGGGTGATGATAAATTGAAATTATCGGGAGATGAGGATGCGAAAATTTCTACCGATCCTTCTGTTTCAGGATAAACTTCCCATTTGATGGTATCTTGAAACTGCTGCCCTTCCTTACACACACATACCACTTCCATCTTTTGAGTCAGGCAAGAGTATTGTGAAAATAAAGTAAAAATGATGAATAGGGAGGGATAAACTCGATTCATTGAAGGATAACGATTGATTATTACCTAATTATTTAATTAGCTGAATATAAAAAGAATATCTGGCGAATACAATTGCTAATTTATTTTCTTTTTTGGAAAAAGAGGGTACAATTCCTCTTAAACTATCGAGGAATTAAACAGTTTTAACTTAACGAAGGGTTGAAATGTTATTTCGTAAGATATTTTAGAGCAAACTCTTTGGATACGTAGTTGTCGTAACTTTGGCAAACTTCAGAAGAAAAATCGATGCCGCACTGAATAATTTTTGCCCACAAATCTTCCGATAGATTGTCGAGATCAGCACGTAGAACGTCGTATTTGAGCAACCCAAAAAGAATTCCTGCGTTGAAATTATCTCCTGCGCCAATCGTGCTTTTTGCCTCGATGGTTGGCACTTCGAAACTCTTTTCGCCACTTTTTGTGCAGAGGAAAACGCCTTTTGTCCCTTGTGTACAGATGAAATTTGGACAATAGAACCGCACTTTGTTTTTGTAAACAGCCGATAAATCCTCCATTTTGTAGAGGTTCTGAAAATCTTCGTCCGAACCACGAACGATGTCTGCAAATTCAAGGTTCTCGATGAGCGATGTCATCAGTTTTATGGCTTCGTCGTTGTGCGATTTACGGAAGTTTGGATCATAGTAGATAATGGCTTTACTCTCGCGAGCATACTCAAGAATCTCAATCATTTTTTCGCGCAAAGCTGGATTCAAGGCATAAAACGATCCAAAAATCAAGATATCATCCGGATTGATTCTCGGCAAAGCTACATCAAGCCGCTGGCTCGGATAGTCTTTGTAAAACATGTATTCGGCATCGTTTTGTTCATTGAGAAACGCCAACGCAATAGGTGATTGTCCATCCGGAAAACAATCGACATAATCAGTGGTGATGTTATTTTCCTTCATAAAGTCGAGAATCACTCGCCCCACTTTGTCATTTCCCAACTCGCTCACAAATGCTGTCGACACATTGAGTCGCCCCAAAGTCACCAATCCGTTAAAAATCGAACCGCCAGGAACTGCTTGCGCTGGTTGATTGTTTTTGAAAATAATGTCGAGAATCGTCTCGCCAACACCTATTATCTTTCTCACGTCAATTAGTTATAAGTTATGAAGTATGAGATATGAGTTTCTGTTTAGTAGTAAGAATAATACTTCTGATAATTTTCAAAAGCTCTACGGCATCGTCATTTAACTTTTTAAATTCTGGTTCAGGAATATAACCTGCCTCTTTTAATAGTTCTAGCCAATAAATCGTATCGTCGCACTCCTTTTGCGAAATAGATAATTTATGAATAAAATCAGGTGTACTTTGAGCATTTAAAGCCTCACGAACATTCGCCCCAATAGATGTACCAGAACGCAGGATTTGTTTACTCAAAACAAACTCCTTTTTATTCGAAGAAAGGGATTGATAAAGTTTAATTATTTGAACTGCGAACTCAAAACTTTTACGCTTGATGATACTCTCACTCATAATTCTTAACTCTTAACTACTAACTCGATTTACTCTTCCCTCGATTTTACGCCCAAATATCCTCCGTGATGGCGTTTAGCATATTCCTGTTTCGTAAATCCACTTTCTTGCATCACATTCACCACCAATGCATCTCCAATGACTGTCATCACGGTAGTGGAGGTGGTTGGTGCCATGCCGAAAGGACATACCTCAGCAGGTGCTCCAGTAAATAAGCAAGCATCCGCCTCATCTGCCAACGGGCTATCGATATTTCCTGTAATTACGATAAAATGCAAATCTTCAAACAACCGACGAGCTAACACAATCAGTTCCAGAATTTCACGGGTTTTACCAGAATTGGAGATCAATAACATGGCATCGTTTGATTGAATAATGCCCAAATCGCCGTGTTGCGCCTCACTCGGATGAAGAAAAACAGCTGGAGTGCCTGTAGAACAAAATGTAGTAGCTATATTCATCGCTATCTGTCCTGCTTTTCCCATTCCACTGACTACCAATTTTCCATTTTTAGCTTTGGTTTTGAGAATCAGTTGAACTGCTTTTTCGTAATCGTCTGTCACAGGAATATTTCGAATAGCTTCTGCTTCGTGAAGAAGAATGTCATGAATGGTTTTGAGCATAATTAAGGTCTATTTTTGAGTCACAAATATAACGTTTATTTGAAAGGAGTCAAAATATAGATTTGCATTAATCACAAAAAAAGACCATTCCTTTCAGAACAGTCTTTTAAAAAATATTTATAGAAGTGGAATTAGATCACTTCCCACGTTTCGCCACTTAGCAAGTAATCCTGCAATTTGCGAATTGGTTTTTTAGCTTGCACTTCAGCAATCTGTCTTTCTACCTCCTGATCATAAGAAGCCGCTTCCACATTTCTGATTACACCCAATGCCATTGGGAAACCTTGGTGATGCATCATTGCTAACTTATAGTGTAAGAAGTTATCAGATTCTACAGCATCGTGTGTCAACAGATCGTTTTCTGAGATACCATTTTCGCCAATAGTCACCACTTTCAGTTTAATACCGTCAAGCATCAAACCTTTGTCGCGATTGGCTCCGAAAATCATTTTTTCGCCATGTCTAAGAATAATCGTTTTCTCAGCACGGGTGGTTCTTTCAGAAACCTCATCGTGTATTCCATCAGCAAAAATAACGCAGTTTTGAAGGACTTCTACAACAGCTGCTCCTTCGTGTTTCGCTGCAGTGGTCATGCACTCTTGTGTAGTTGGCATATCCACATCGATGGAGCGAGCAAAAAACTGACCGCGTGCGCCCAACGTTAATTCAGCTGGTTCAAATGGCTCTTCAATCGTTCCGAATGGAGATGATTTAGTCACAAATCCTTTTTCGGTGGTCGGTGAAAATTGTCCTTTTGTCAAACCATAGATGCGGTTATTCATCAAGATAATGTTCAAATTCACATTCCGACGAACAGCGTGGATAAAGTGATTTCCACCGATTGCCAAACAGTCGCCATCGCCGGTGATTTGCCAAACAGAGAGACGAGGATTTGCCACTTTCACGCCAGTCGCAATTGCCGATCCACGACCGTGAATGGTGTGAAACCCATAAGTTGACATGAAGTAAGGTAAACGAGATGAACATCCGATACCTGAAATTACGGCAGTTTCGTGAGGTTCAATTCCCAATTCTACCATCGATTTTTGCAACGCTGTCAGGATGGCAAAGTCACCACAACCCGGACACCACGTTACTTTCGTATCGCTTTTAAAATCTGCTACTGTATATTGTTTTGTGCTCATCGTTTACGCCTCCATCGTTTTTGTGAAACAATCTACCAATTCACTCAACATAAATGGTTGTCCTTCCACTTTGTTGTATTGCAGAATATTCACTCCTGGAATGACTCCACGAAGATAACCTGCAAATTGACCAGTGTTCAACTCACACACCAAGATTTTCTTGTATTTTTTCAACACCTCTGCCGTGTTCGATGGCAGCGGATTAATGTATTGGAAATGTGTATATGCAACACTTTTGCCTTCATCTAATAGCTGATTAACAGCTGAATGAAGGTGGCCGAAAGTACCTCCCCAACCGACAACCAACAATTCTGCATTTTCATCACCTTCAATTTCGAGTAACGGAATATCGAGCGCTACTTTTGCAATTTTATTGTAGCGTGTATTGGTCATTTTTTGGTGATTGGCTGCATCCATAGAGATGGCGCTCGTAGTATAATGCTTTTCTAAACCACCGATGCGGTGTTCGAAACCTGGAATTCCTGGTTTCGCCCAAGAACGAACCAAAGTTTCTTCGTTACGTTGATACGCTTTCCAACCCTCTTTGATCTCTTCTGTTACGAATGGAGGTTTGATTGCTGGCATAGCATCTATATTTGGAATTTTCCAAGCAGATGATCCGTTGGCGATAAAACCATCAGTCAATAAAATAACGGGAGTCATGTGTTCCAATGCAATTTTGGCTGCATTGAAAGCCATATCGAAACAGTCGAGAGGTGATTTAGCAGCCACTACCACAGCAGGGCTATCTCCATTTCGACCATAAAGTGCTTGTAAAAGATCCGATTGCTCTGTTTTGGTAGGTAGTCCAGTTGATGGACCGCCACGCTGTACATCCACTACAACAAGAGGAATTTCAGTCATCACCGCCAACCCAATCGCTTCGCCTTTCAGCGCAAGACCCGGACCTGATGTAGAAGTAGCAGCCAAATGACCAGCAAAACTAGCACCAATAGCAGAACAAACTGCGGCTATTTCATCTTCACATTGAATTGCTTTTACACCCAGATTTTTGTGTTTAGCCAATTCGTGAAGCACATCTGTAGCGGGAGTAATCGGGTAACTTCCAAGGAAGAGTGGTAAATTAGCACGCTCAGCAGCAGCAATCAATCCAAATGCAGTAGCACTATTGCCATTCACGTCGCAATAAATCCCTTTTTCTTGTTCGTTCGAAGATTCAATTCGGTACGTCGAAATAGAGGCGTGAGTATTGGCTCCAAAATTGAAACCATCGTTCAACACTTTTACATTTGCAGCAAGAACAGCAGGTTTTTTCGAAAATTTCTTTTCGAGGAACGGAATTGCACTATCTAGTGGTCGGTTAAACAACCAACACACCAATCCAAGTGCAAACATATTTTTAGATCGTAAGATTGTCTTGCCATCAAAACCTGAATCTACAAGACTATTTTTCACCAACGAAGTGATAGGACAAGAGACAACTTGTACTTGCGTAATCTTCAACTCTTCGAATGGATTATCAGTCAGAAAATCAGCTTTCTTTAAATCTCGATCAGTGAAAGAATCTTCATCGATAATTACGATAGATCGTGGGTGCAGCGATTTTGCATTGGTTTTGAGTGCCGCAGGATTCATAGCAACCAAAACATCTGCTCGGTCACCAGGCGTTAAAACGCTTTTACCAACCTGCACTTGAAATCCTGAAACTCCGTTCAAGGTTCCTTGTGGGGCACGCATTTCAGCAGGGTAATCGGGGAAAGTAGAAATCTCATTGCCAAGGGTGGCTGATAAGTTAGAGAAAATATTGCCAACTAACTGCATTCCGTCGCCAGAATCGCCAGAAAATCGGATGACAACCTGCTCCAACTCTGTCACTTTGTGTTGTACCGTCATTTTGTTATACAGTTTTTTGAAATCAAAAAATAAGGTTAACTGAAATTATTGTTTTTCGTGGTTTCTTCGCTATTTAAAATAGAATTCTACCCTTTCAAGCAAAATTTGCGCAAAGTTATAAAAACAATCCCAATCAACCTCTGAACAACGGTAAAAAGAATGATATTTTTTCTTATATAAAGTTTAAATAAGTGCGACCTTAATATTCAATTTTTGCGGTGTTTTTCTCCCACAACAAGAATGGTCTTTTAAACTCCTCTCCTTTAATGATAGTAAAAGGCACCAATCTTTCTTTATAATCCTTAGGTATCTCATTGTAAATCAATGAATCATCAAATCCTGCATCCGCGGCATCTTCTCGTGATGCTCCAAAAAATACTCGATCAATTCGTGCCCAATAGATAGCTGCCAAGCACATTGGGCAAGGTTCGCAGCTTGAATAAATCGTACACCCTTCTAAATGGAAGGTATTTAGTTTTTTACAAGCTTGACGGATCGCATTTACTTCGGCATGTGCTGTTGGATCGTTCGTTTGAGTAACGCTGTTTCCAGTTCTTGCAATGATTTTATTCTCTTTTACAATAATTGCTCCAAATGGACCTCCTCCATTCAAAACGTTCTCCGAAGCCAGTCGTACAGCCTCTTTCATGAAATCATCATGTATATTTTTACTACTCACTACATCTATAAAATTAAAGTTTATTACAAATATATGGTTATTTTTTTTAAATTTCATAAGAATGTAATGCTACTTAAAGATTATTACGATTTATTTTAATCTCGAAATAGTTTGATGTGTTGATAATTGGGTTTTTTAATACCAACAAAAAAAGATATTTTTGTATCCACAAAAATTAAAAGTAGTTCATCCATGAAAGTTTGCATAGCCGAAAAACCAAGTGTAGCCCGCGAAATAGCCCAAGTATTAGGTGCCACAAATCGCAAAGACGGATACATCGAAGGTAACGGCTATCAAATCACATGGACTTTCGGTCATTTATGCACGCTCAAAGAGCCGCACGAATACCTGCCTGAATGGAAACAGTGGTCGCTTATGCATCTACCCATGATTCCGCCACGATTTGGCATTCGCCTAATAGAAAACGATGGCTACGAAAAACAGTTTCACATCATCGAAGGATTGGTAAAGAATGCCGAAATGGTGATCAATTGCGGTGATGCGGGACAAGAGGGAGAACTCATCCAGCAATGGGTGCTGCAACGGGCACAATGCTCATGCCCGGTCTATCGGCTTTGGATTTCATCGCTCACCGAGGAATCTATTCGCGAAGGTTTTGCAAAACTGCGTTCGGGTGAAGAGTTTCGAAGCCTCTACGAAGCAGGACTATCTAGAGCCATCGGCGATTGGCTTCTAGGGATGAACGCCACCCGACTTTTCACTCTGAAATATGGCAAAAACAGAAGTGTATTATCCATCGGACGGGTACAAACGCCCACGTTGGCACTGATCGTCAACCGCCACCACGAAATTGCAAACTTCAAACCCGAACCCTATTGGGAGTTGAAGACCATCTATAGAAATACCACTTTCTCAGCTGCACAAGGGCGATTCAACTCGGTAGAAGAGGGCACTCAATTTCTAGAAACAGTTCGCAGTTCACTTTTTTTTGTCACCGATGTTACTACCAAAAAAGGCAATGAAGCTCCTCCGCGACTGTTCGACCTGACGGCGCTTCAGGTGGAGTGCAACAAGAAATTCGGCTTCTCGGCCGACGAAACGCTGAAACTGATTCAGGCGCTTTACGAAAAGAAAATCACCACCTATCCGCGTGTTGATACCACGTTTCTGAGCGACGATATTTATCCGAAAATTCCAGCCACGTTGCAAGGTTTGAAAGATTATGCCGAACTGACAGCACCACTACTTGCAGCGAAAATCCCGAAATCGAAGAAGGTGTTCGACAACACGAAAGTGACCGATCACCACGCCATTATACCCACCGGAGTGCATCCGAATAACCTCAATATCGACGAACGCAAGGTGTTCGACCTCATTGCTAGACGATTCATCGCTGCGTTTTATCCCGATTGCAAAATTTCGACCACCACCGTGACGGGCGAAGTGGAAAAAATCGAATTCAAGGTAAATGGAAAGCAGATTCTCGAACCAGGATGGCGAGTAGTGTTTGCCAAAGACAAACCGGACGAAAAAGAGGGTAAAGAGGAGGAAGAAGACAGCCTGCTCCCTACCTTCGAAGCCGGAGAGAGCGGACCGCACGAACCGACCCTCGGCGAAAAGTGGACGCAACCGCCCAAGCCTTACACCGAAGCTACACTGCTCCGAGCGATGGAAACAGCTGGAAAGCAAGTGGACGATGAAGAGCTGCGCGATGCATTGAAAGATAACGGTATCGGACGTCCTTCTACTCGGGCCGCCATCATCGAGACACTCTTCAAGCGCAACTACATTCGCAAAGAGAAGAAAAATCTAATAGCCACACCCACCGGCATCGATCTGATTGGTGCCATTGATGTGGAGCTGCTCAAATCGGTAGAACTGACTGGACAGTGGGAGAAAAAGCTACGTGAGATTGAAAAAGGGACTTACGAAGCGCACCTTTTCATCGATGAAATGAAAGCGATGGTGACTGAGGTAGTTTCGCAAGTAAAAAACGATACCAGTCGCCGCACTGTGACTGTGGTAGAGAAACCCGCCGCACCTGCCCCGAAAGAAAAAGCCGCTCCCAAAGAGAAGAAAGAGCGTGCGCCTCGTCCCCCAAAAACCCCCGATGCGCAAAAAACAGAAGCCGCAGTTCCCACAACACCTCAACCTGAGATTTGTCCGCTTTGTGGAAAAGGTACCATCATCAAAGGCAAGACCGCCTTCGGCTGCTCTGAATGGAAAAGTGGATGCGGGTTTAGGAGGGCGTTTGAGGGGTAAATATGTTTTTTCACAGACTGTAACAGAGAAAAGGGAGGTTAATTTCATCGGAAATACATCTTATTTTTAAATGAAGTCGTTATATTTGTGAAGTCTAAAATATAGTGCAGAAATATGATACATATAGTCAGAATAGACGATACAACACGAAACGGAAAAAAAGTTTTAAACGACTTACGCCGTTACCATAAAGGTATAGAGTTTGAGAATCCTGTAGAAAAAGGAATTATCCCCGACGGATACGTAACCGGTGACGAATTCGAAAAACAGGTTAACGAGAATATCAACAGTTATTCCAAGAAAAGTGGTATTCTATAGCCAATCTTCAATTGAGAGCTTAACTGAAATTTTGATAGGCTTAATTACTTGGAATAAACACCCATTGGAGGTGGCTCACGCCTCAGAATACGTTGCTGACATTAGAAAAGTTTGTGATTCACTCGACACAAAATCAGTTCATTTCAATACACAATTTAGGCTGCATAAGCAGTATGGTGATAAAGTTCACAACTATCGGCGCAACAAACACACCAACTGGTACATTATCTACAACATAGATTCTTTTGGCAATATCTATATCGAAAGAATTATTTCCAATTACCTTACCCTATACGAAGACTAACCGAATTGCCAAAACCACCCGACTGCTCCAAATAAAAGAGTGGATAAGAGTGTGGCTTTACTCATTTTTTCAAAAGTCACAAGACTTTGTGTTGAATCAATCGAAACGTGCCTTTCGTTTATTCTTGAAAGTCCTGTCACGCCTTACGCGAGACTTTTTTTGCGCAAATACCGCTCCCCAACCCTCTCCAAAAGGAGAGGGAGCAATTACATCCCTTTACGTCGATAAAATAATTCGGACTTTTCTCCTTCCGTTTCTCGGAATCTGGGATCAAATAGTATTCTGTCAATCTGGTATTTGTGATTGGCCCTTCGGGGTTCAACTCAATCCAAATCATTGATTCGCTCTATAACAAGCGATTACGCTATTCATAAAAATTGTTAATCCAAAAATACTTCCACACAATAAATTGGTTTATAATATAAACTGATTTATATTTGCACAAAATATTTCACAAACTAAATAAATATGTATTATGGAAGACAAGATTTTAAATGAAAAAGAGAGCCTTGAGCTGATTTCGAAAATGATTCAGAATTCTCAGCAAAAAATTAAGGCGGGAAATGGAGTGACGTTTCTGATTTTCGGGTACACCACGCTGCTCGTGTCGGTGGTGGTTTACTATCTACTGAAGACGACCCACAACCAGTTATACAATCTGGTTTGGTTGGGAATTCCGGTCATTGGATTTACTTTACTCTATTTATTCAGGAAAGACAAACCCAAATACAACAAAACATACATTGATCGGGTGATTAGCAACGTGTGGCTCGTGGTCGGTTCTGGTGTTTTTTTCGTCTCTTTTGCGGCAGGATTTGTCAGAATTCCGGTATTAGCTGTTCTAATTCTGCTTTTGGGAATCGCAACCACCATCACGGGGTTGGTCATCAAGTTCAAACCGGTGGTAATCGGCGGAGTGTTGGGTATGCTTTCGTTTATATTGCCTTTTATTTTACTGGGTTACGAACAAGTGTTGGCGTACGGAATCTGCGTGTTTATCATGATGGTTATACCAGGTCATATTCTTAATTATAAAAGAGGAAAAAAAAATGTTTAAAGAATTAAATCCTTTATTGCACTCCGAACTCAGATTGGCCATCATGTCAATCCTGATCTCTGTGGAAGAGGCCGATTTTCTTTTTATCAAGGAGAAAACAGGAGCCACAGGCGGCAACATAAGCGTACAATTGGAAAAATTAAGTGCAGCAGGATACCTCAAAATTGAGAAAGGATTTTTAGGAAAGCGCACACGCACAGCTTGCCGCATCACTTCCGAAGGAACCGATGCGTTTGCAGAGTATGTCGAGGCAATCAAAAGCTATCTAGAGAAAAAGGCGTAACCAAATGGATTAGAGGATATTTAGAATAAAAAAAATCGAGCGGTGAATAGTTTATCTCCAGATAAACATTTTTGGACGAGCATTTAAAGGAAATATTTTCTGAAAACTGAAGTCATAAAACCTACATTCTTTTAATAAAAACAGTAGCTTTGCAATACTAAAACTTACAACAATGAATAAACAACTAACGATTGCACTCGTTGCACACGACAAACGAAAAGCAGACATGGTAGAATGGGCTGTTTTTAATGCAGATATGCTTTCGAAGCACAAACTGATTTGCACTGGCACAACTGGTGGCTTGATACTAAAAGCATTGAAAGAGAAAGGTGTAGAAGCCGATATTACTTGCATGAATTCAGGGCCACTGGGTGGTGATGCAGAAATAGCAGCATTGGTAGTTCGCAAACAAGTAAATCTCGCCATATTTTTGATTGATGACCTCAATCCACAGCCGCACGAAGCGGATATCCAGATGTTGCTACGCCAATGTCGTGTACACAATGTGCCGATTGCGTGCAATCGATACAGTGCCGACCTCATGATTACCAGCACATTATGGGACAAAAAAGACTATGTGCCGAGCGAACCACGCTACATCAATTTTAAACGAAAATAGGATTGGATTGTATCAAGCAACTACTTTATTCGTGAATTGGGCAAAGAGCATCAAACATTTAGTTATAAATAAACCCATAGAGTCTGTATTGATTAATTTGGTATAGCTTATGGCATAAGGATTTACAGAAATGTTATCCTTTTTTACTTTTCTACATTTTCTAATCTAAAGTGAATAAAATTAAAAGAATATATCGATGGATAAGATTTCGTCATGGACACGGAGTCCATTCGCCATTTGCCTTTTCTTTCATCAATGATATTGTTGAAGAAAAAAATATATATTATGGATATAGTGATGTCGAAACTAAAATACGACTACGAAAAAACTATTCCACAAATTTTAAAAAAAAATCAATTAAAATCAATCAACTCTATTTTAGGATTGGTAATTCTTTTCGTCCAAATTGTGTATTCTCATTTGGAAGCCAGAATCCCGAAGCTATCTTTTACCTGCACGAAGGGTGTAAAGCTCAAATACATTCCATATTTGAATCAAATAAAAAGAATACAGACAATTTGCTTTCAATTTTCGAAACTGAAACTAAAGTAAGAATCCACGAAACCGTTATTGATCAAATTATCTCGAAAAGCAAATCCGAAATTAATAAATACGGTGCTCCAAAACTAATCTATATCGACAATTCAATCGATATGCACTTAAAACAAAACATACTCAATGAGTGTTGTAATTTTCAACACGAAGAGACTATTATTATCATTGACGGAATAAATGATTCAAAAGAGATGAATTTATTTTGGGAAAAAGCAATCAAAAATCCATCAAATACAGTCTCTTTCGACTTATTGTGTACAGGTATTATTATAATCAATCGAAAATTAAACAAACAAGACTACAAATTATTCTTTTAAAATGTCTGAACACAAAAAAAGCCTCGTTTACACTAAAACAGGAGATAAGGGATTCACATCGTTGGTTGGTGGAACTAGAATTATCAAATCAGATCTTCGATTAGATGCCTATGGAACTATCGATGAACTTAATTCATTTTTAGGGTTGTTGATTTGTGAAATTGGCGTATTTGAAGAAAAAGAGCAGTTTATTAACATTCAAAAAAAATTATTCACAATTGGCTCTATATTAGCGACTGAGAATAAAGAATTGTCCTCAAAATATGGCCTTCAAGTAAAACAGGAGGAAATTCGGTCGTTAGAAATGATGATAGATGAAATAGACTCCAAACTTCCGCGTATGAAACTTTTCGTTTTACCTGGCGGAAGTAAAAATGGAGCACTAGCCCATGTATGCCGCACAATTTGCAGAAGAGCTGAGCGACAAATTATTGCACTAAACTCAGAAACAGAGGTTGATGACAATTTAGTGGTCTATATAAATAGGTTGTCTGATTTGCTTTTTGTATTTGCTCGTAAGCTCTCAATTGATGAAAATAACAAGGAAATTTTCTGGGACGCTAAAAGTGAATGAAAAAATACTATATTTGCGAAAAATTAGAATAATAAATTATTAACAAAAAAATTATGTATTGGACCTTAGAATTGGCCTCAAAACTAGAGGATGCACCTTGGCCCGCAACTAAAGATGAATTAATTGACTTCGCAATGCGCTCTGGTGCACCATTAGAAGTAATTGAAAATCTGCAGGAAATGGAAGATGAAGGAGAAATTTTTGAATGTATCGAAGATATTTGGCCTGATTATCCGAGTAAAGAAGATTTTTTCTTTAACGAAGAAGAATATTAAATCTGCCACAATATAATATTTTTTCGAATTGAATCATTCGTCTATGGATTTCTTTCTTATATTTGCGATTATTCGTCGAAAATCTCTATGTAATGGGGATTTACACAATTTTTGAGCATTTTATAAGTTTAATATTATTGAATTAGATTTTCAATAGGTGAATGAAGAAATTTTTTTTTGTACTTGTATTAATAATATTGGCTCCCACCATTAGGGCTCAATTTGATGCTCAATTTAGTCAATATTGGTCATGCAAAAATTACTACAACCCAGCATCTGTAGGTCTCGAGAAATTAGCAAATGTTTCTCTTATTAACAAAACTCAGTGGGCAGGAATAAAAAATGCACCTCAATCACTTTATTTAGGCATTGATATGCCAATTACATTTTCTGGAAAAGCGCAAGGAGTTGGGCTAAATTTTTTCAGTGATAAACTTGGACTTTTTTCGAATTCATCAGTAATGCTCAATTATGCTTACAAATTGCAACGTTGGGGCGGTACGCTTTCATTGGGAGGACAAATAGGATTTGTAATTGAAGGATTTGATGGGACAAAGGTTGTTCTATCGGGTTTGAGTCCCGCTCATGACAAAGACGATCCAGCAATACCTACGACAAACGTACAAGCCAAAGCCTTCGATGCAGGACTGGGAGCATATTATTCAAATGAGAGTCTTTATATCGGAATTTCAGGCACTCATTTAATGGAACCAACGCTTGACTTCGATGATAAAAGTTCTGTTTATGTAGGTCGAATATTCTATGTAATCGGTGGATACTCAATCCCTTTGAATGAATCTGACATCGTGTTACTCCCCTCTACTTTGATTAAATCTAACTTAACAAGTTCTCAAATAGACTTGACTCTTAGAGCACAAATCAAAAACAAAATATGGGGTGGTATGACTTATCGTTGGAATAATTCAGTAGTTGTAATGGTAGGTGCTAAGATTGATAATATTTCAATCGGTTATGCTTATGATATTTCCACTTCAAAATTATTTAGTGTTACTAGTGGTAGTCATGAAATATTTGCATCATATAGTTTTCAATTTGCTTTACAAACAAAAAATAAAAGTAAAATAAACAAAAGTGTAAGGTATTTATAATGATTCCTAATACAAAAACAGTGATTTCTTGAATAAAAATTGGTAAGTTTGCAAATTATTTCATTGTATAGAGGAAATATTGTATCGCTATTTATGAAAAAAGGGCAAATTATTATTTTCAGTTTACTTTGTTTCTCATGTCTCATAAATGATTTGAAGGCTGATCCAGGAATTGATGGAGTAAATCAATTTCGCAGAAGAAATTATTATGTAGATATGTATGGTGATACTTGGCGTATGAATCTTTCTCTCGGCGGAGAGATGTATTTTGGAGAAGATGATTTGTTAATGATTTCAACAAAACGAATTGCTCCAGCATTCACTTTTGGAGTACAAAAAGATTTATCTGGACTATTTGGCGTAAGATTAAAATATACATTTACGGGGCATAAAAATAATTATTTACCAAAAGATATTATTCCATTTTACTCGATGGGAGTATCAGCAGACTTAATGTTTAATATCGGTAAAATAATTGCGCCATTTGCAGATGAAAATGCACCTCGTATTTATCTTTTTGCCGGAGGTGGTGGAGAATATAGTTTTGAAAAAGCATTGCATCAAAAATATGAAGTGAAAAATTCTTTGGCTCCGACATACGATATGGGAGCGTACAGTGAAATACATATCTATAATAACATTGATTTAACAATAGAAATAAGAGGAAATATTGTACCTGAAAATTTTGATGGTCAGGTACATGGAATTTCGGCAGAAGGTTTTGCAGTCGTGCTAATTGGGGCTGTATATCACTTTTATTAGAATTTATAATTGACAAATATAACAATTGAGAATATGATGAAAAGTTTTTTTCCACTACTACTAATAACAATAGCGCTTAGCTCTTGCAATACAAATCAGCAAGGTCAGCTTCCAAATGTAACATCGTCACAATTCAGAGAAGCAGTTCCGAGAGGAATGGTTGCTGTTGAACGAGGAGCATTCAGAATGGGTACGCCAAATGACACAGTTTGGGGCTCAGTTAATGATTCGATGACAGTTTCCATTGAATCTTTTTGGATGGATGAAACCGAAGTCACAAATTACATGTATAAATTCTTCGTCAATTGGGTAAAGGACTCCGTTATGAGAGAGCGTTTAGCTGAAATTGATCCTTCGTTTAAACCTGCAGATAAAATCACAGGTGATTCTGCAATAAATTGGAGAAAACCAATACCTTTTAAATCAAAAGATCCTAATATTCAAGCAATTTTCAAGCAATTTTACTTTACAGATCCAATGCAAGGTAAAAGAATTACAAATTCAAATATATTGAACTATCAATATGATTGGATTGATCTTGAAAAAGCAAATAATAGAAAATATTCGTTAAATCGGACTATACTCAATACGGATTTTCAACAAGACCCCGAAGCAGATGTATTTATGGCAATGGATTCATCATACGTGAATTCAAAAGGGAGAATTGTTAATATTCAAATAAAACGGCCAATACGCAGTTACAAGGATTATTATACAAAATCAATTGTAAATGTTTATCCTGACACAAGTTGTTGGAAAGCAGATTTTGTTGCTGAGAAAAATGATATTTATGTTTCTATGTACTTCTCTAGTCCAGCTTACCAGAACTATCCAGTAGTTGGTGTTTCATGGGAGCAAGCAAATGCATTTTGTCAGTGGAGAACCAAAACATTTAAGATAAACAGCCGTTTTGAAACTGCTCCTTACAGACTACCAACGGAAGCTGAATGGGAATATGCAGCAAAAGGAGGTCGAAAAGGCGATGTAAACAAAAAATACCCATGGAGAGGTGACGAAATTACTGACAAAAAAGGTTGTTATTTTGCAAACTTCAAACCGCGAAAAGGTGATTTTACGGATGATGGATATTTAATCACATCACCAGCTGGATCTTTTCTACCAAATGAACTAGGATTGTTTGATATAGTTGGTAATGTTGCAGAATGGACTTCGACTGCATATTTTCCATCTGGAAATAAAATTATGTCAACAATGAATCCAAGTACAGAGTTCAATGCATTAGTAAATACGCCATATCAATTAAAAAAGAAAGTAATTCGTGGTGGTTCATTTAAAGATGTATATAATTTTGTAAATGTTGACCTCAGGGAATGGAAATATCAGAACGAAAAGGTTGCGTTCGTAGGTTTCAGATGCGTTCGCAATATTCCAGGTGAACAATAATCCATTGGTAAAAAGAAAAACTAAAAAATATGAAAACAGAGAAAAAATTTAGAGAGCGCTTTAATGATTTTTTGGCGAGTCAAAGAGGAAGAACTATAATGAACTATTGCTACAGTTTAGGAGCAGCAGTAGTTATACTTGGAGCCATGTTTAAAATTTTACACCTACGTGGAGGCAGCTATATGCTTTCTGTAGGTATGCTTACTGAGGTTTTTGTCTTCATTGTGTTTGCATTTGAAGTGCAACACGAAGATACAAAGTGGGAGTCTGTATTTCCAGTATTGAAAACTGGTAAAGATGAGGACAACTATTTAAAAACGATTGCTGAAAAAGGACCAAAAAATGGCAACACCGAAGGTACTCCTGAAATTCCATTATCAGTTGCCAAAAAACTTGAAGAAAGTGTAAATAAGTTAGATCAAGCTGCTACTCAGTTAGCTAAAATGGCAGAAATGACAGATAAAACCCAGAGTTATTTATCTAAAATGTCAAATGTAGGTGAGAACTTTGAAAAATTTGGTAATTCTACAGCTCAACTAGCTAAAATATCAGATTCTATGGCTGATGCTTATGGAAGCATGAAGTTAAATTCAGATTCTGTAAAAAATAGTTACGATAAATATTCCAAACAAATGATTTCATTAACGGATAACATTAGTGGAATTAGTGCCATTTATCACGAACAAATGTTGGCGATTTCTAAACAAATTGAATCTGTCACTAAACTTCACAACGAACTGACCCGAATGGCAAGTATGTATGAAGGGTCTGTCGATAATGCAAGTAAATTTAAAGTCGAAGCAGAAAATATGGCGGATCAACTAGCTTCATTAAACTCAATTTATGAGAGAATGATTAAAGCAATGACTGCTAACTACACAAGTAAATAATATTACGAACTACCGGAATCAACTAAAATATGGCAGGAGGAAAACAAACACCACGTCAGAAGATGATCAATTTGATGTATCTTGTACTGATGGCGATGTTGGCACTTAATGTATCATCCGATGTATTAAATGGCTTCGTTATGGTAGAAAATAGTATCAAAGGTACCACAAAAGTCAAATTTGATCAAAACAACAGCCTTTTAGGTGAATTGGAATTTTATAAAAACCAAAATCCACAAAAGGCTGGATATGCATTTAATGAAGCATTAGTGGTTAAATCTAGTACAGATTCATTATTTGATTACATACAAACGCTAAAAGTGAAAATAGCCAAAGTAGCTGATGGTGACGAAGCGGATGTGGATAATTTAAAATCAATGGATAATCTAGATGCCGCATCCATCGTAATGCTAGCACCAATACACAGTCAAGCTTCAAAATTAAAAGATTGGATTGAAGAGTATAGGGCGAAAATCTTATTGAAAGTTCCTGATTCTGCAAAAAGAGAACTAATTCGTAAGAATCTAACGACTGAACCAACAAAAAGAGCGTTGGCAGAATCAAAGGATTGGGGTACTTCCTATTTTGAAAATATGCCTGCTATTGCATCCATTACTATTTTGAGTAAAATCCAAAATGATATAAAAAATGCTGAGAGTGAAGTTCTTTATGCGCTTTTGAAAAGTATCGATGTTGGCGATTTCCGAGTGAATTCTATAAAAGCGTATGTTGTTCCTACATCAACAAACATTATTGTCGGTGGAAAATATACAGCACAATTGATATTATCTGCAGAAGATTCAACTAAAGTACCTTCTTTTGTAGTAAATGGAGCCTCACTCCCTGCAAATAAAAAAGGTCTATATGAAACTGTTTGTGGAAAAATTGGTGATTTTACAATAAATGGTGTAGCACAACTTACAAGAGGTGACGGGACAATTTCTAGTTTTCCTTTTACCAACAAATACAGTGTTGTAGCACCAATGGCTACCGTATCTGCTACAAAAATGAATATCCTTTATGCAGGTTGGACAAATCCCATCAGTATTTCTGTACCTGGTGTACCTTTAGCATCTATCACTGCTACGATGAACAATGGATCGTTAACTCGTAAAGGAGATGAATGGATAGCTATCCCAAATACTTCTGCTATTGGAGGTATTATTACAGTTACTGTTAAAGCGAAGGTTGGTGATAGGGAAATCTCGATACCGTCAACTTTTAGAGTTAGAAAAACACCGGCTCCTACGGCATCAATAACTCTTTCTTCAGGAAACAAATTTATGGGAGGTAAAGTGTCTAAATTTGAAGTATCTAGATCTAGTGGCTTAATTGCTGAATTAGAAGACCTTGATATACCGTTCAGTGTGGTGAGTTTTGATCTCTCATACTATGGATCATTGGGTGATGTTAAGACATTATCTTCAAAAACAAATAAATTTACTGAAGCTCAAATAAATGTGATTGAACGTCTCCAGAGAAATCAAATGTCTGTTCTTTCAAATATTGTAGTGAAGGGTCCTTCAGGCCAACAAACGGTCAATGACATTTCAATAATATCCACAAATTAGAATAATAGAAACAATTTATATCTATCAAAATGAGAAGATTAAGCTTATTATTAGTTTTATGCAGTATGCTGTTCGTCAAATATTCTGCTGTTGCTCAATCCAATATTAAATTGGATGAAGACAGCATTCTATTCAACATATCTACCGATGTGCAAGATGAATTAAGGAATTTATGGCCAACTCCTCAAAACATTAAATGGTCAAGACAAGTATATCGTGAAATATTCTTCGCCGATTCTACTGTTGCGAATGTTGCGAATTCAAAACTGAAATATCCTGACGAACCAGTTACAACATATGCTGTGGAAGGCGGTGTTACAAAATTAACAACGAAACAAAATTTGTTTTGGTTAATTTTCAAGCTCGCAATGAGTCACAAAATACCTGTATATCAAAGCAATGATTACTTGACATTTACAGAGAATGACAAAATTACTCAAGACACTACTATTCTTTCAAATTTAAAATATATTACAGAAGGAAAAGGGAAATATGTAGTAAAAGATGTTTACACGCGTTCAGTCAATTCTAGTGTATTAGGATATTTGATTAAAGAAAACTACTATTTTGATGCTGAAGTTTCTGAATTGCGCTCTCAAGTTGTAGCTATTGCACCTCTTATCGAGAGTACAACGATGGGTGGTGACAGAGATTATACAATACCATTCTGGGTAACGTATGAAACAATTGTTCCTTGGTTAATGAATTATTCAATTGTAGCATCAGAAAACAACAATGCCGACATTGTTTCATTTGATACTTATTTCAAGAAACGAATGTTCAAAGGCAATATAATCAAAATCGAAAATCCGCTAAACTACACGATTGCAAAACAATGTAGTGAATGTTGTCCAGACAATGTAGTAGATTGCATCAAGAAAAAACAAGGTGAACTTGAAGCTCAAATTCTGTCTTTTGATCAAAAACAACTATGGGCACAACCTTATGTAGAAAAGAAGAAAGAAAAAGCAAGCAGAAAATCATCTACAAAGGCAAAAAAATCATCTTCCTCTAAAAAGAAAGTTTCTGAGGCTGAAATTGACGCCGTTGATACATCTACAACTCTAGTAAATGACACTACTAGCTCAGTTCCTGTAAAAATAGCTAAAGAAAAGAAAACAAAACCGGTAAAGAAGAGTACAAAGAGCTCAAAATCTAAAAAGAAAGTAAGTTCTGTTGAAGATATTCCAACATCAACTCAAGAATAAAAGAAAGGCGCATAAGCGCCTTTCTTTTTATCCAAAAAATAGGTATGTAACCGATATCGCCGCTATTGCACCACCAATATCGGCCAATAACCCAGCACCCACAGCATATCTTGTATTGCGCACTCCTACACTACCAAAATAGACAGCAATAATATAGAATGTAGTATCTGCAGAACCTTGAACAATAGATACCATACGCCCTATCAAACTATCCACACCAAACGTATTAATTGCCTCAACCATCATCCCTCTTGCTCCACTACCACTTAGCGGTTTCATAAATACAGTTGGTAAAGCATCTACAAAAGTGGAATTCAAATTAAAATAGTCCAACGATGCTTTGATTGAATCCGTAAGTATATCCATCGCACCTGATGCGCGGAACATACCCACTCCGACCAATATAGCCACCAAATAAGGAATAATCGTTACAGAGGTCTGAAAACCTTCTTTAGCTCCTTCTATAAAAGTTGAATATACATTCAGCTTTTTCCTTAATCCCGCAGCCAGAAACCCAACAATGATAGAAAGTAATAACAAATTGGCCCCAAAACTTGAAATAATAGAAATCTGCTCTTGAGGCATTGAAGAGAAATACCAAATCATTGCTGCTACCAAAGCTGTTAAACCTCCAAGATAAGACAAAATAACCTTATTCAGTAGGTTTATTTTTTGCATTATCGCAACGGACAATATTCCAATCATCGTAGAAACGAATGTAGCAATCAAAATTGGCAGAAAAACATCAGCTGGACTTGCGGCATGCATCTGTGCTCTTATTACCATTATACTTACCGGGATGATAGTCAACCCTGACGTATTCAGAACAAGAAACATAATCATGGCATTGGAGGCTGTATCTTGATCTTTATTCAGCTCTTGCATCTCTTTCATCGCCTTTAATCCAAGTGGTGTAGCAGCATTATCCAACCCCAACATATTTGCTGAAATATTCATAAAAATTGACCCAATGGCTGGATGATTTTTAGGAATTTCTGGGAATAATTTTGCAAAAAGAGGACCAATCAATCTAGCAAAAAAATTTACCACACCACCCTTTTCTCCTACTTTCATCAAACCTAACCAAAGTGATAATGCTCCCGTTAGACCTAGGGATATTTCAAATGCGCTCTTTGCAGAGAGAAAAGTGGAGTTCATTACTGTTGAAAAAACCTCTAGATCGCCAAAAAATATCGCCTTTACCAAAGCGACAACAAAAGCTATTAGGAAAAATCCTATCCAAATGTAGTTTAACACCATGTTCTGTAATTTTTGCAAAAATATAAGAACAAAGATAGAAACTTTGCTGAAAGAATTCAATTACAATTATCAATTACTTCCATTCACAAAAATAGCCATCTTCAAAAGACAGCTATTAAAAAAAGATATAAGCGAATATAGTTAAAATCCTACTTGAACCTGACCCAAAATAGAATTTTCTGATTTCGCAAAATTATTGTCTTTATATAGATATAGAACTTGAAATCTGCTTCTCCGACAGAAAGTCCAGTTTACACCTAACCCATAATTGGTATATTGTCGATTTGTTGCAAGAATATTTTTATTGTAATAATCATATTGTGCAATCACATCAATCGCTTTTGAGACATGGACGTTTGAGAGTACATAAAACCCTTGTTTATTTATTGAGGCATCCTTGCCGTGTAGATATTCAGTCCGACAATAAATAAGTTTATCATTCAATTCTGCACCGACACTCCATCGATTTCGTTCATGATCGGATGGACGTGTATCTCCAAAATCTTTACAAAAATAGTTTGCAGTTCCAAAATAGGCGGAAGATGAAAATTTCAAAGAATTGTTTGGTGAAAAAGTCAACATTCCAACCATATCTTTACTATTATTATTATCCATATTATTGATCCCATTCCCATTAAAAAGACCAATTTTGTAATCCAATAACACTCTATTTTGTGTATGTAAAAGATCGCCTGAAAGCTGAACACCAATATCTCTACCGCCACCACCTAAAACGCCCAATACATCGGCGGAACCACCAACTAAATTATTAATTGCTTGAGATCCAACAATATTTTCAAGAACGGCAAGTGACATTTGATTTTCAATTGAAAATGGAACCTTCATTTGACCAGCTTTTAACTTTGCATATTGCTTGGGTGACCACTCTATAAAAAGCTCAATTAATTGTGCACTGGCTCCTAAATTACTTTGAATCTGAAAGCCAAGATTTTTTGCTAGTTTTGCATCAATTATAGCAATGAGACGCTTGATGCAGTAGGTGTGATTCAAAGAAGAAGTATCAGAATATTGATAATTTATATGCCCGTAACCCATAAATTTCACTTTATCGACTAGCATAATAGTTCGACTTGGCTCAATTTTACGTTCAATAGCCATTAACGAATCAGCCTCTTGTTGTGTGATAAGTTGTTTTTGTTTGAAAAAATTCAGCAAACTCTCTGAAGATTGTGCACAAAGAAAGGAAAATTGCATCGAAAAAATGACTACCAAAAAAATACTCTTTTTCATAAAATCTTTCATTACAGAACATGCAAAAGCAGAGAACTAATTCCCGTTTTGCGAGTCTAAACCAATACTAAAGAAACCTTCTACCTAAATTTCGTGCAAAGGTAAAGAGAAAAACCTTATTAAAGAAATATTTCTTTAATAAACTGACTGATTTATAGTCATAATTAATTATTTTCGTAAAACAATAGAAATTATGACTGCATTAGAAATTAAACAGGCTCTCACATTACATTCAAACAAAGAAAAGGCACTTGCATCGCAACAATTTTTCAAAACTGGTGAAGGAGAATATGCGGAAGGAGATCTATTTTTAGGAGTTACAGTACCAGAACAACGAAAAATAGCAACGAAAAATCTTTCAACTTCACAAGGCGAAGTCGAAAAACTATTACATGACCCGTATCACGAATGCAGATTAACAGCTCTTCTTATTATGGTAGCTAAATACCAAAAGACAAAGGAAACTACGACTAGAAGAGAGATAGTAGAACTTTATCTCAGAAATAAGAAACAGATAAATAATTGGGATTTGGTAGATAGTTCGGCTCATTTCATTCTCGGTCATTATTTGCGTGACAAAGAAAGAGCTATTCTTTATCAACTCGCGGATAGCAATCAACTTTGGGAACAACGAATTGCAATAATCTCAACTTTTGATTTCATTAGAAACGGCGACTACACCGACACATTGCTTTTATCGGAGAAAATGATAAATCACTCGCACGACTTAATGCATAAAGCTATAGGTTGGATGCTTCGTGAGGTTGGAAACAGAAACAAAGCGGTAGAAGTCGCCTTTTTAGAAAAATATTCCACTCAAATGCCAAGGACAATGCTAAGATATGCAATAGAAAAATTTCCTGAAGAAGAGCGGCAATACTATTTGAAACGCAAATAAAGTCTATTTTGCAGGTTGCTTATTAAGCAGAATTTTTAAAGTCCAGCTTAATCCATAAATAGAAATCAATACCAGAATAATGAAGGCTCCTGAAGGGACATTCAGGAAATAAGAAATTAATAAACCACTAACACATCCAACGACAGCAATGAGAACGGAGAAAAACATCATTTTTCGAAAATCGTGCGTAAACAAATCAGCTGTGATTTGAGGAATCGTGACAAGCGACATTAACAATACAATTCCCACTAATCTAATGGAGAAAACAATGGTTGTCGCAACAAAAAACATCATCATATATTCGATAAATTTCACGGGTAATTTCAAAACTCTAGCGTATTCAGGATCGAATGCTACATAAAGTATGGGACGATATAACACAGTGAATGCAATAAACAACGCAACTACCAAACCTGCAAATAGATAAATATCAGCTGTAGAAATGGTGAGAATATTTCCAAATAAAAATTCGCTCATTCCAATGGTGTAACCAGGCGTAAGATAGAGAAAAATAATTCCAAGCGCCATCCCCAATGCCCAAAGAACAGCAATGGCAGAGTCTTCTCTCAACTTGTGCTTTGTTGAAAGATATTCGACACCAAAAGCCGAAGCAATGGCAAAAATCCATGCCACAACGATAGGATTTGTACCCAAAAACACACCCAACCCTATACCTCCAAATGATGCATGAGTTATACCTCCACTGATAAACACCAAACGACGCATTACGATGTAGGTGCCCACCATTCCGCAGGCGATACTTACCAAAATACCACCGAGAAGTGCGTGTTGAAAAAACGCGTATTTGAGCAGCTCAAGCATTTCTATAATTTCTAATATTTATTGAACGAGATGACAGAATCGGATTCCTTTCGTTTCTTCTCTCGTGTTTGCTGTGTAGAATATCCCAAGATAACATCTAACCTGATGCGTTTGTTTGACGGAATGTCTAATAGTTTTTGCAATTTAGCTTCATCTACCCAACCAATGATGCAGCTGCCCACACCTTCCGCTTGAGCGGCAAGGCAAAGATGTGCAGCAGCAATACCAATATCAATTTGAGGAAACTCTTTCTTCTTCACCAAACTGCCAAAACGAGAGGAAAAATTCGCCGGTTCTTCCACAATCACTATATGTACTGGTGCTTGTTTCGTAAAGTGGTTCATATTCAACACCGTGCTCGACGTGCAATCGGCCACTTGGTTCTTCAAAATCGGATCGTTCACAACTATAAATTTCCAAGGCTGCGCATTGCAAGCCGATGGAGACAATCTAGCTGCTTCTAAAATTCTCGTCAACTTCTCTTCTTCAACTTGACGACTAGCATCAAAAGTGCGATCACTCTGGCGAGATTTTACTAGCTCAAGAAACGAATTATAGTCTTTCATAAATTTTCTTCAAAAGTACTTTATAAAATCAATATCAGAAAATAAATAAATAAATTTCTGAAATACAAATGTAAAGGTATGTTATTTAAAGTGTCAAATATATTAAATAATCAGAATTGTTTAACAATATATAATACCATAAATTATTTATATATACTTTTACCAAAAATAATATTAGACCTTGGCATATAACTTAAAACTAAAACAATTCAATTATGAAAACAATCTTTTTTCTGTTATCACTAATAATGATTACAGCATCATGCTCAAATGAACTTGATAATCAACATAATAATGACAATTCAAGGCTAATTTTTAGTAGTTTTAGTGAATTTAATAGGACATACAAAGAATTATCAAAACTCTCTTCAGCTGAATTGAAATCTTGGGCAAATATTAAGAATCATACAACATTGCTAAATTCAAATGATTCTATAATATCTGAATATTCAAATGTAGTAAAAACATTATTCAATGACAAATCTGAAATAATTATCAATGATTCAATAATTTGGCTTCATGCAGGAGTATTATATGCTTATTCAATGCAAGAATACAAACATAAAAATCAAATTGATAACGGAAGAATTGTTGGTAATCTATATATTCAGAAGATAAATAATCCGACTCTAAGATCAACAATTTCAGGAGGTAATTTGATTAATCATCAAAAGCAATTCTCTCAATATTCATATAAGAAATTAGGAGGCGTGACACAATACGTTGGTGGTCTTAGAAAATATGTAAATGAAATTTATCTTGAGGGTTTTAGTTATCAAGAACTTCCAATACCAATGCCACGAACGTACTATGAATATATGAGATTTAGAGCAAAATTAGAGTATAAAGGGAGCAGTGGATGGAAACCAGCTGGAGAGCCAAGACGAATAGTAATCAATTTAATGGGACAAGCCAATTTTTCAGTTTACGCTAATAATATTCCCATATCGACAGGTGTTCAAACATTCCAGTATTCTGGTAACCAAGATATTATTCTAGCAGATTGGATTAATGCAACATCGGTTCCAATTTCTCGTTACTGGACATTTTCGTTAAATGGGACTGTATATCAACACGTTGAAGGGGATCTACAATCTAACGAATGGACTGATTCTACTTCTTGGTAATATAAAAAACACCAAGGTCTAATTATTTTTTAATTTTTCTAGATTTCATAAATTTATTATTCCAAAAGATTATTCTTTCAATCGCCTTTTGTCTATCAAAACCTCTTAATCGAGCATATTCTATTGCAAGCAATTTATACGCTTCATCATTAATCCATAACCTTTCAAAATTTTTATAGCCTAATTCTTCAGAAATGTGCTGAAATTTCATTCTATTAATATCTATTATTGAGAACTGCACACTATCACCAATTTTCTCGAATAGTATATTTCCAGGAGAAAAATCCACATGATAAACTCCAGCATTATGAAGTTTTGCTGAAAATCTAGCAAATTTTACAATAATATCTTCTCGTCCCGAAATATCGCCCTTCCAGAATTCCCTCATAAGTCGAGAATATGGACACTCCAGACATATATAATAACTTTCATGCAAAAGTCCAAATTTTAATTGTTCTATATATGCAATTGGATGTGGTGTTTCAACACCTTTCTCACATAAAATATTACCAAATTCATACGATCGCCTCGCTTTACTTTTTCTGAAAAAGGTATAGGCGATTCGATTAATAAAATGTGGCACTTTAAATTTCTTGACAACCACTTTTATGCCGTCCACTTCTATCAGTCGAACTTCGTTGCGCTCTTTATACAAAACTGTTCCTTGACTTTGAAAGTCATTGGGTAAATTCTCGATAAACTGAGTTAGAAATTGATATGTTGGGTCTATTACCTTCATCCTATTTTATTACGGCTTTTTGAGAATGAACAATCTCCCATTCAAAATTTATAGACAACCCTGTATGCCACTCCTCTTTGCCTTCTCGTTTGTCTTCCAATAGTTTCAAGTTGCGGGTAGTATCCCTCACTAATGAGTGATATTCTGTCTCTCTATCCAGTGCTAAATCAAAAACAGGATACCAATATGGAAGTTTTTTTACAGAAACACCTTCTCTTTCGAGGACTTCAAAAAAATGTGTATCTTCATACCCATAATACCCACAAAAAATCTCATCATACCCTTTATTGCTATCGAATAGATTTTTATTCAAATAGAATATATTACATCCTGAAGCTATTTTTTTCCATCCACTGAATCGACGAAATCGAAATAAATCGGAATAATTGTATTTTCGGTTTATCAAATAATTAAGCGTTCGTTCTGGAAAAACATGATCGAGGTCTGTCATCAACAATTTTGTCGTTGATGCATACTTTACCCCTAAATTTCTTGCACCGCCTTGATTCCATCTAATATCTGTCGTAACTCTCAGTAAGGTAATATTCAAATTTGGAATGTTAGGAATTTCTATCTTTATGGGCGAGCAATCATCTACCAATATAAAATGAATTTGATCAAGGGTTGATTGATGATATGTGGCGTATTTTTGCAAAACACGAACCAATATTTGATTACTTTTTTGATTAAAATAGAGTGGGACTATATAGCTAAGCGTTGGCATCATCTAACATCAAATTAAAGTGTAAATTAGCTATTCTTTGTGAAGTGATTTACCAGATCCCAAGTCGTTGAACGATTCAAACCATCTTTTCAATCGGCTTCGTTGAATTTCGGATTTAAATTTCGCACCATCTCCTGGATTTGACAATACACCGTTCCATTTTTCTCCCCTTCGGAGCATCAAACTCATAAATACAGACGAAGTGATTCCCCATTTATTAAGAAATTGTCGTGAACCGTTGTTCTTTTTTACGCGACCTGTAGAGCGTGCTTCAAAATGATAAACACGACTCTTGTCAATTCCCTTAAAATGCCGCACACCAGCCATCCAAAGTTTCGCTGAGAAATCGGGATCTGAATACATTCCTGGGGAAAATTCAATACTATATCCACCCACTAAATCCCATAAATCACGGTGAACAATACTTACTGGCCATGTCCCGCCACTCCAGTCGCCATGCTCTAAAGTCGCAAATTCACTCAATAATCGATCCTCTTCAAAAGATTCAATAGTCTGTCCATAATCTGCGGGAGCAATCACTGCATCGCACCAGAATGGTCGTGGTTGAATTAAGGTAGAACTGAGATAAAAATAATTGTTGGGTAAACGATTTATTTCGTTCATAAGCTCTAGATCCCAATTAGGACAAGCATACATATCGTCATTCATGAAAACAATGTAATCTGTTTGCACAAAACGTCGCATCCCATTCATCGACCAACAAACTCCAATATTCTCTTTACTATATGTTACTGTAACAGGTTGATTTTGAATCCATTCAAGAGTACCATCATCCCCTTCATTTACATGAACAATGATTTGATGTCGAAAATGAGAATTTTTTTGAATGCTGTGAATACAGAGTTGAAGAAATGCAAGACTATTCCAAGTAGGAATGAATATGGAGAACAATTCATCGCCCTTTATTTCTATTTTCTTTAATAACTCAATCATTGTTCGAATTTATCTATATCTTCTCAAACCTGGTTTAATCTTATTTGAAAATAATAATCTATTGTTGTATTTGAGGCACAGTGGATGATATATTTCTCCTAAAATAGCTGTCCATTTTATGGGATAACCTTCATTATCCCCCATAATATTGCCTGGATTTATCTTTAATTCTGGCAAATAATCATCCATCCTACTATTTAATTCTGTGTACCAATTTAAGGTAAAAGGTGTATTCGCTCGGCAAATATAGGCGCAATTGCCAGCTAGCAAATGCCAGTAGTTATTCAATATTTTTAGTAAATTTTTATTTGCTACCTGCGCAACGCCTCTTTTTGCGACCTCTCTGTAACTCAACAACCAATACGCAGGATTTTTTTCTAAATAATCAAAAGATGACTTCCAACTCTTGGAACAAGGTTTCACATCCGAATAACCACCACCATAATGATGCATAAAATAGCATCTTAGATAATCGGATTTATGCACTGCTGACAGATATTGAAACCCCTCGTGCAATGGTGATTCTTCGTGTATATAATTATCTAAATTATCTTTCGTTATTAATCGAAAATCGACACCTGAATTTTGCCGAAGTGATTCAACCGATTCTTTTCTTGCGCCAGACATTTCATTATCACCAGTCCAAAAAGAGTAGATTATTCGTTCTAGAGGTAATAATTGAGCATTGAACTCAACAGGTTGATTAACCAAAAATGTATCTCTAAAACTTGCTTCATTATAGGTAAATGGAGTCGAAAAAACTCTTTTCCAAACTTGTTTCATTCGTCCCATTTCTTAATACTAGAATTTAGTTTTCTTCTAATAGAAAAGTTTCTTCGCCAATCAATTCGCGAAGTTTGTTTTTCAACACATCGTATTGCACAAAAATATCGTGAACAGGAAGTTTTCCCGGCACGTGCATCGGACTTTTGAAATAAAATCCAAGCCAAGTTTGCATACCCGATAATCCAGAGCGTTGTGCTAAATCAGTCAGCAACACAAGATCCAAACAAAGCGGAGCAGCCAAAATAGAATCGCGACACAAAAAGTTTATCTTCATTTGCATCGGGTAGCCCAACCAACCTACGAGGTCGATATTGTCCCAGCTCTCTTTATTGTCTTTGCGCGGTGGATAGTAGTTTATTCGTACTTTGTGATAGATATCGGAATAGAGATCAGGATAATCGTCGGCAACTAAAATGCTTTCGATGACCGAAAGTTTACTCTCTTCTTTGGTTTTAAAATTGCCTGGTTCGTCGAGTACTTCGCCATCACGATTGCCCAGAATGTTGGTCGAAAACCAACCTTCAAGACCCAACATGCGAGTTTTAAACATCGGAGCCAATACAGTTTTGAGCAATGTTTGTCCGGTTTTGAAATCTTTTCCGCAGAATGCTACACCTGTTTTGGCAGCTAGTTCGTCCATTGCTGGAAAATCGACTGTCAAGTTTGGCGCTCCGTTGATATAAGGAACTCCTTCAGACAAAGCAGCATAAGCATAGCAAACGCTAGGTGCCACTTCGGTATCATTCGCACGCATCGCCGTTTCGAGTGATGCTAAAGATTGATGGGCGGCACTCTCTTTTTGGAAAATCTCGGTACTTCCTGCCCAAATAATGACCAATCGATCGCACCCATTTTCTTTTTTGAATGAACGAATGTCTTCGCGCAACTGCTCGACCATATCCCATCGGGTTTCACCCGATTTTATCCAAGTACCGTTCAAACGTTTCACGTAATTTTGATCAAAAACACCTTTCATCGGACGGATAGTTTTTAGTTCGTCGCGTATTCCATCCAAATCTTTGGCGAGCAATACTTCAGCATGCAGTGCAGCTTCGTACCCATTTTCAGGGAAAATATCCCATCCTCCAAATACGATATCATTGAGTTGAGTTAACGGAACGACGTCACTCAATTTTTTGCTGATTATCTGATTTCCTTTTTTAAGTTTTAAATGTGAAAGTTGAGTCATCGAACCAATCGGCTTTGCCAATCCTTTGCGAACAGCCAACGTACCTGCAATAAAAGTGGTAGCCACCGCACCACCAACTCCGACAACTAAGACGCCCAATTTGCCTTGAGCTTCTTTCACTAGCATGTTTTCCATATTATTGTTTTCTTTAAAGAATGCAAGATACGCATTTCGCATTTGTCATCCTAAATATTTTATTAAATCTCCAAAATTTTCAATAATTGCTACACATTTTTTTGTAGCTTGATTCTCCTTTTCTGTGTCGTCCCATCCTTTACCTGTCAGCCAAATAGTTTGGCAGCCAATCGATTGCGCAGGAATAATATCTTTGCTCACTGAATCGCCAATCACCATACACTCTTCGGGTAAAAACCCCAATGCGTCCACTCCCAAACGGAATATTTCAGGATTTGGTTTGCGAACACCCACCACCGCCGACTCAATAATGACGGGGAAAAAGTGCAAAAGTCCAAAATCTCTCAATACATTTTCGATATTTCCATAAAAATTAGAAACCAACACCATCGGATATTTCTTTGACAATTCTGACAATGTAGTAGCTGCTTTCTGGGTTGTTCTTTTTGCAAATTGATAACAAATAGTTGCTACTTCGTTGCTGATTTTCTCAACAAACAATGATTCCGAAAGGAGCTTATTATCAAACAAATATTCTGCTTGGAGACGGCATTTTATCTCCAAAACATCACGAAAATTATGTTCTGGCTTAATCAATGGTCGACTAGCTAATGCTCTCTCACCATAAATATACGCTTCCCGAAATTGCTCTTTGGAAACTGGAATTTGCATTTCGCAATAGCCAGACCAAAGCACTTCTGCCCAGTGCTGACCATTCGTATCAATCGTTCCTCCGTAATCAAAAAGCAATCCTTTTGTCATAGCAACGCAAAAGTATAACTTCTAAAACTCATTGCGAAACAATTTCGTATAAAAATGAGTGCAAATTCTTTCGTGACGATAGCGCATATAGAAGAATATGGCGTTAAGAACCGTAAATTCAAACACAAAATAGAGCCATGGTTTCGCCAGAAACAATGAAATAAACAGAGCAATACATCGGGTATTGAATGTCAGAATATTGCAATATTTCATCAACGGTTTGCTGTGTTCGCGAAATTCATCGCGCAACTGTTGCGGAATATTGTCTCCCATTTTCTCTCTCATCAACACATAGAATTTCTGCAATTGAGGCGTCATTTTCTCTTGCGTTTCGTTATAATTGACATAAGTCATCAGCGCGAATTTGGAGAAGAAATCTCTTGTCCATGATCTAGAGTCGTATTTCTTGCGAATGTCAGGACTCCGTTGAAATTCATTTTCCGATTTGTTTTTGAGAAACATCAAATGCAAGGTTCGGTAATAGTCTGCCAAAGAGGCTTGGCGGGTATGAAAATAGATGCCCGTGACTGCGGCAAATGGCCAAATCCACAAAGTGAAACCATCCAATGTCAATCGCAAACAGATGAAAAAATAGATCGAAATAAACCAAAAATCACCCGCTGCTCCGTCGAGCCACCGACCAAGAGCCGAAGTTTGCTTGGTCATGCGAGCCAATTGCCCATCAGCACTATCGAGCATGTTGGCAAACATGAGTATGAGCATTCCAATAACATTCAAATACAACTCAGAAAAAAAGAAGAAAAAACCGGCTATTATTCCCAAAACAATGGAGGTGACTGTGATTTGATTGGGTGAGATCTTGATTTTTTCCGCCAACTTTGCCAACCAAAAACCGATAGGACGATAGAAATATATATCGATGATCTCTTCCGTATCTTCGGATTTAAAGGTAGATTGTATGGTTTGTTTTGTCATAATTTGGTTGTTTTTAAAGGACGGAGCTAATGATTTTTGTCATCGCTTCTGCCGCCTCTTCCCGACAAGGCTTGAAACTCGGAAAATCGTTAAAATCGATAATCGAAATTTCGCCATTAGATTGCAAAATGGCGTCACCTCCCCAAATATCTAAACCTAATACGAAGGCCGCTTCTCTACAAACAGTTTCTAAATGAGCTGAATTCAAATGCAATTGTTGGTCGTGACCATTCATCTCCTCCAGCCCAAACTTACTGTGATTTGATTCAATGGGGTAAAACCAATGAAAAAAGTCAGTTCCCGAAACACCATAGAATTTCACCAAATTGCCTTCGAGATGGCGATTGATTACCACTTTTTTTATACCTCGATCGGCGAATTGCGATAGAACAGTTGGCAATTCTGAAATTTCTCCTACGAAACAGACATCTTCCTTCGTGGTTGTATGACCATCGGCACGTTTCACCCACATTTTCTCAAACGGTACTTTTTGCAAAACATCCTCTTCATTGCTCATCAGAATAACTGTATCTGGATGCGGAATACGCGCGGTCAACAAGGCAATCGTCATATTAAATCGATCACACTCAACTACAGCGTTTGCCGAATTAAATACTTTCACCCCTTTCTCCTCCAAATTCATCAGTTTGGCAAGGGTTTTCCATCTACGTGCCATGTGAAAAACCACTTTTTCATCTTGGTATTTGAATACAAAACGATTCTCTTCGTATTCATTTACTTCATAACCTAAATCTCGCAATTTGGCAACCACTTGTGCAAAAATAGCGGCATCGTTCTCAATTGAATTCGGGGAAAATTCAGGGGAACGTCGTATAGCAGCAATTGGTTTTATAGTCGTATGTCGTAAGTCATTAGTCATTAGTCAAATTTTTTAAGCCCCTCTTTTGGAGGGGTTGGGGAGGTCAATTCTTCTGCTTTTTCTATATCTTCAGCATGATCCACATCAATAATTTTGGAAAATAGAAATGCTTTCATCGACATTCCACCATCCACCAATGCTCGTTGAAACTCACGCATTCTGAGTTTTCCAGTTGCAAAGCAGTCGTTCAAAACCTCCAGCGAACGGGGTGTCAAGCCATAAATTCCACCAGAAATGTATTTCGAACCGTCGTACTTTTTATCAAGAAATCCGGTAATTTTCATATCCGGATCAACATCCACATACAATGGCGATTCATCGTCGATGTAGTCGGTCACCGCCATCATTCCATCGAGCATTTGGTTTTGTTCGAATGCACAGATGTATTCCGAAAACTCCTCTTCGTAAAAAATGGTGTCAACCGTCGTCAAGCAAAACTTCCCTTCTCCTAAAAATGGAGCCAACGCTGCAAAACTGTGCATCGAACCCGGGGTGCTTTTTACGACAAAATGGAAAGGAATATTCAATTTCAGTTGTGAAACCCATTCTTGCACCTCTTTCATCTCTTCGTTGATAATCAGACTAATAGATTGTGCATTATTCTCCAAAAAGATACGAATCAACCGACCAAGTAATGCCTCACCACCAATATTCACCAACGGTTTTGGCAATGCCACACCCTCTTGTTTGAGGCGCGATCCTTCTCCGGCAGCTATGATGGCGTAATGCATATTATTGATTTACAATTTATTGATTTACAATTTACTATTCATCACGCATAGAAAAATTGAAACCATTGAATTTATTTTCGCCCAAAATCAGCGGGAATTTCGCCCCAAATTTTGGTTTCCCACTTCAGGATTTTATTGGTATAATGATTTTCCTCCAGCCACTTCTCTGCACGAACAATGAGGTCGAATATCTCGCCGTTTCGAGTCGTTGGATCGAGTTGTGTTTTGCATTTTTTGCGACGCACCCATGCAATAGCACTGATGCTGTCGGTATAAATGGTCATTGTGCTGTTGTTCTTTTTAAGAAATGCCAAACCGTGGACAATCGCCAGAAATTCACCAATGTTGTTGGTGCCATCTTCGAGTGGTCCGACACGAAAAATCTCTTGACCAGTTTGTACATACACCCCACGATATTCCATTAAACCGGGATTACCAAGACAAGAAGCATCGACCGCCAACGTATTTGTCAGATATGGTGCAGAAGCCACTGCCTGTGTTGTCTTTTTTATAGGAGTATTTTGTTGAAGTGTCTGATAATAACCCGCCTCGAAAGCATGTTCAGCTTCAGTTACTGTGGCGAATGATTTATATTTTGCTCCTTCGAAACCATCTACTTGTAGTTTGCATTGTGCCCAATTGGTATAAATACCCGGCATTTTGCCTTCCCAAACCACATAAAATTTCGAACCTTTCATCCTAAAATAGAGTTAATAACAGACAAAAATAGAGATTATTCTTCACTTCATGGCAAAAACAGCTAAATTTGCGGATACATTGAGCAGGAAATCCTTATCATGACAATCAGATGAAACGAATCTTTCTAATAGGTTATATGGGAGCAGGCAAAACGACAATTGGCCGCCTGTTAGCCTCGCGCCTAAATCTTTCGTTTATCGATTTAGATCTTTTTATAGAGAAACGCTTCCATAAAACGATTGTCGATATTTTTGCAGAACGTGGCGAAGAAGGTTTTCGAGTGATTGAGCGAGAGATGCTTCACGAAGTAGGTGAATATGAAGATGTGTTGATTTCGGTGGGTGGCGGAACACCTTGTTTTTTCGACAATATCGATTTCATGAACCATAAAGGCAAATCCATCTATTTGAAAGTAAATACCGAAGTACTCACCGAACGACTTAATCAGGCAAAACTAAGCCGACCACTTTTGCGTGATAAATCGGAAGAAGAAATTCGAAAATTTGTCTCCGAATCTTTAAAAAAACGTGAACCATTTTACACAAAAGCTACGGTAGTTTTTGATGCATCAAGCTACAACTCACACACGGGCATTGAGGAGATGATTCCCGAATTAATACAATCGATTTAAAACCAAAATATTTCAATCCAATGGCATTTCTAATTATCGCTATACTTCTCGTTGGACTCATTGCTGCTCTTATGAGTTTTTCAAGAAAGAAAAACGCAAACGAAGCAGAAGATGAACCAATAAAGCTTGCCGAAACCGAATGTTGTGGAGCACATGAAGTATGCGAAACTGATAGTTTGATGGCTGCATTAAGCGAAGAAATTGAATATTTCGAAGACGAAGAGTTGGATTCTCTCAAACATACTGCTCCCGAAAATTACACAGTTGACCAAGTTGATTCATTTCGCGATGTATTCGAAACTTTACCTGAAAAAGAGGTTGCGGCATGGTGTCGAAGCTTGCAGCTTCGTGGAATAGAACTACCTTACGATTTGAAAGACGAAGTGTTGCTTGTGGTGGGTGAACGTCGGTTTAAAACCGCTACAAAATGAGAATCGGATTCGACGCAAAACGTGCTGCACTCAACCGCACTGGACTCGGCAATTATAGCCGATACGTGGTGGAAATTCTATCACAAAATTTCTCTTCTGACGAATACTTTCTATATTCTCCTACGCTTAAACAAAACGGTTTTCTGAATCAACTTTTGCAGAAAAAGAATATTTTAGCAAAAACTCCCGATACATTTTTGGGTGCAAAATTCAAATCGATTTGGCGAAGTCGCGGCATTATTACGCAACTGAAACGTGATAAGATTGAGATTTTCCACGGGTTGAGCAACGAATTACCCATAGGCATTCAACACTCCGGTATCAAAAGTGTGGTGACGATTCATGACCTCATTTTCCGTTGTCATCCTGAGTTTTACAAACCGATAGATCGATTTATTTATAATCTGAAATTCCGATATGCCTGTCAGGTGGCAGACAAAATCATCGCCGTGAGCGAATGTACAAAACGCGACATAGTGCGATTTTATCACATTGATGAGTCTAAAATAGAAGTCATTTATCAAGGTTGTGATGCCGTTTTTACACAAAGAACAACGCCTGAAAAACTGGATTCAGTTCGACAAAAATACAATTTACCCGCAGAATTTATTCTCTCTGTAGGAAGCATCGAAGAGCGCAAGAATCTGCTTCTAGCAGTGAAAGCATTACTGCATACAAAATCGGAAATTCCCTTAGTGGCTGTTGGCAAACGGACAGCTTACACCACAGAAATTGAGAATTTTGTTACAGCAAACAATCTTCAAAATCGGGTAAAACTGATTCACGACGTACCGTTTGCTGATTTGTCAGCGTTGTATCAACTAGCGAAACTATTTGTCTATCCGTCGCTGTACGAAGGATTTGGCATCCCACTTATCGAAGCCATTCACAGCAGATTGCCTGTGATTGGGGCTACTGGTTCTTGCCTTGAAGAGGCAGGTGGAGTGGATTCTGTTTACGTCAATCCATTCAACGAGAAAGAGTTAGCAGCAACGTTCGACCTCATTCTCTCAGATGAAAAGTTGCAAAATAAGATGATAGCTTCTGGCAAAGAATACGTAAAGCGTTTCGACGAGAAAATTCAGGCAGAACAGATTCATAAACTCTATACTGGAATTTTGAAATAACGGTTTTGAACAAACAACTTAACTATACGTTTATAATTTGGACTCAAAAATCCATCGTAATTTTTTTATTCATAATTCCTAATATTTTGAAAAATGGCACTAAAAGCAGGAGATAAAGCCCCCGAATTGTTGGGCATCAACCAAAAAGGACAAGAGGTAAAAACTAGCGATTACGCAGGTAAAAAACTAGTGATCTATTTTTACCCCAAAGACAGCACACCTGGTTGCACAATGCAAGCTTGCAGTCTGCGTGACAATTATGCTGAATTGAAAAAAGCTGGATACGAAATTTTAGGCGTGAGCATCGATAGTCCAAAGTCGCACCTCAACTTCATTGCAAAACAGACTTTGCCGTTCGATTTAATTGCCGACACCGACAAAAAATTGGTAGAAACTTTCGGCGTTTGGGTAGAAAAATCGATGTATGGTCGCTCGTACATGGGAACTGCCCGCACCACATTTATTATCAACGAAAAAGGGATCATCGAGCAAGTCATCGAGCCAAAAGAGGTGAAAACCAAAGAGCACGCTACACAAATTTTGAGCCTGTAATTTTCTTAAAATTCTTTTGATAATTCCTCTTTTAATTTCAAGAGAATACTTTATCTTTGAAAAAAATATACAATAATAAATCATACTAAAATGGCAAAAGAACAAAAAGATCAGGAGATTAAATTTCCTGCATCTAGCGAAAAGCTCAAAGCACTACAGGCTGCAATGGATAAAATCGATAAAAACTTCGGCAAAGGATCCATTATGAAAATGGGTGACGAAGTGTATGACGATGTTCCAGTTATTCCTTCTGGATCTATAGGTCTCGATGCGGCGCTTGGTGTAGGCGGATATCCTCGTGGTCGGGTAGTTGAGATTTATGGTCCAGAGTCGTCGGGTAAAACCACACTCGCCATACATGCCATTGCACAAGCGCAAAAGGCGGGTGGTATAGCTGCGTTTATAGATGCCGAGCATGCTTTCGACCGTTTCTATGCCGAAAAACTAGGTGTTGATATCGAAAACCTTTTGATTTCGCAACCAGACAGCGGCGAACAAGCGCTCGAAATAGCTGAACAGTTGATTCGCTCTTCGGCTATCGACATTATCGTGATTGACTCGGTGGCTGCATTGACTCCAAAAGCCGAACTCGAAGGCGATATGGGTGACTCAAAAATGGGGCTGCAAGCACGTTTGATGTCTCAGGCATTGCGCAAAATGACTGGAACCATTAGCAAAACAAATACTACTTGTATCTTCATCAATCAGTTACGCGATAAAATCGGTGTAATGTTTGGAAATCCAGAAACGACTACCGGTGGAAATGCGTTGAAATTCTACGCATCAGTTCGCCTCGATATTCGTAAAATGGGTCAAATCAAAGAGGGTGACGAAGCCATTGGAAATCAAGCTCGCGTGAAAGTGGTGAAAAACAAAGTGGCGCCACCTTTCAAAAAAGCTGAATTCGACATCGTTTTTGGCGAAGGAATATCTAGAGTTGGCGAAATTGTAGATTTAGGCGTGGAAAAAGGCATCGTGAAGAAAAGCGGATCGTGGTTTAGCTACAACGACACCAAACTCGGACAAGGTCGCGAATCGGCGAAAAACACTCTCAAAGACAATCCCGAATTGGCTGATGAAATCACAGCATTGATTATGGAAGCTTTGACAAAAAAAGCATAGCAACAAGTATAACTTTATAGCAAAAGGCACAAACTCTGAAACTTATGAGTTTGTGCCTTTTTATTATTACACTTTCTTTTTGGTTAATATCTCTAAAATAGCTATGTTTGCTATTTAAAATCAAAAAAAGAAAGACAAAAAATGAATATCAACAGAATTCTCTACATTGCAACTCTTCAAATTATTGCATTTTTACTATTTACATCTTCAAAAACATACGCTCAATCACTTCAAAGTGAGCGGTTTTCAACCCCTGTTTTGTATATTTACAAAATCACCAACCAGCAAGCGGAGGAATTTTACACCGATAAAGTAGAAACGCTGACGAACGATTTTTTTGCGCAATACATCGACACATTATCAAGAAACAGAGTCTATACAAGAACCTTTCCAACGGGTCACTATCTATTTACTGAGGCAAAAGAGAATTTTCTGAAGAGTGAGATTAAATCATTTTGTAATTTCACCTACGAAATTCTAGACAATCAGACGGATTTGGCTATCAGCGTATTGGATAAAGCAACGGGACTACCCATCACAAACGCAAAAGTAAAACTGGGGCATTGTTCTATCAAATTCGACAAAAAAACCAGAACCTATCGCCGCACTAAAACCGACAAAGATGGAATCCTATCCATCGAAGTAGATGGTATGCGTACCTTTTACAAAATCAAAAAACGGTATAACCTCAATCCACTAAAACGCGCAGTGAACGGAATCAACTCTACCCCTGTGCTAAATTTAATAACTCGTCCGCTTACATTTGTTTTCAAATTACCATTTGATGCAGTGACCAGCATTAAAAAAGGTTATGCTTATGGCACAATCAGAACCATCAACAGAACGGCTGATCGAATATTTAATCCTTCTGATTATGATAATAGCGAATACAGAGAAAATAACGGTTTTATGATTCTGAACAAACCGAGATACCGCACAAATGATACTATTAAACTAAAAGCATTGGTTTTGGATAAAAATAATAAACCATACGACAAACCTCTGCTTTTGAGGATTTATACCGAAAAAATGATCTGCATCGATACATTGAAACCAAAGCGACCAGGTATATATTACACAAGCTTTATTCCGAAACCAGAATATGGATTGAAACTTGATCGCTACTATTCACTATCTCTTTCTACCATGGACGATAAAACACTAGTCAGCAGATCTTTCAAATATGAAAACTATGAACTGAAAAGTGCAGAATACGAAATGAGTCTTCCTAAAAATGAATATCTGCGCCACGACTCCATCGAAATAACACTCAAAGCACACGATGAAAACAACCTGCCGCTGCCAGATGCTCGCGTAGATTTGGAATTGTCGGTGCAATCGGTAGAGCAATTCGACTCAGCAAAAATCCAGTTTCCGGAGAAATTATGGACAAAAACCGTTCAAATAGATCCAACAGGAGAGATGAAATTTTTGATTCCAGACTCAATCTTTCCTCCCGCGACGCTTCAACTGAAACTATCTGGGCGATTCAACAACTCTGATAATCAGAGTAAAAACGTTGATGTTCATTTCAAACGCATCTATTCTTATGATAAAATTAATTGCGAGCAAAAAGGTGATTCTTTTACCATCAATTTCACGCATAAAGGAAAATTCGTAACTGGTATTTCAGCAAATATGACAAGAGGCATTCTACCCGATACAATGATCTCACTCCCTGCCATTATTCGCATAAATCCTCTGGTAACTGAATACAAAGTCTCTTATCAAAATAACAAAGAGAGTTTCTCGCCACAGCAAGGCACGTCAGGTGTGAAGTGTACTATTCAGCAGGCTAAAGACAGTCTGTTTGCTTCCATCGAGAACCCATACAATTTGCCATTAGCCTACACAATCTACAAGAATAGTTGCGAAATAAAGCGTGGAACAGGAACAAATCTGGATCTAAAACTGAAAGCGTTCCGCAGTGCAACCTACTATATTTCAGTTCAATATGTGTGGGGAGGTCGTGCACAATCAGTAGATTACTACGCACATTACGCTCCGCCGAAAATGAACATCAGCGCAATATTGCCTTCTGTAGCCTTCCCCGGACAAAAAATAGAGGTGAAACTTGCTGTCACCGACGACAAAGGGAAACCGATGCCCAATGTCGATCTGACAGCGACTGGATACACAGCTAAGTTTCACGATGATCTATCAATCAGATTGCCATACAATGAAAATTATGCAAAAGGAAGACGAATTTACAACTCATTTAGAAGTCAGTTCAACTCCTTAAATCTGAGCTCTTCCGATGTATTGGATTATGAGAAATGGAAAACAACGATGCGTCTCGATACGATTGAGATGTATCGTTTTGCCTATCCAGATAGTGGATTTTATCAATTGACGAGCGCTACGCCTGATTCAGTTTCTCTGATTGCTCCATATTTGGTTCACGAAGGGAAAATATTACCGATTAATATGCTCTATATCGACGACATGTTGGTGTATAGCAACGAAGCAACGACGAACCGTCCCTATTGGTTTAGAATTTTGCCCGGCAAACATAGAATAAAGATGCGTACGGTCCTCAAATCGATTTTATTTAATATCGACATCTCATCTCATAACAATTACATCGTCAGTGTTGATCCTGACAAATATTCCCACGATGTTGTTTTTTCCAAAAAAGCCAAATACAGTTATGATGAACAGAACGAATTAGCCAGAAGCTTGGTCAAAATTAGATACAACTACAACGATGACTTTGCATTTCTGCATCAGGGAAAATTCCATTTTGAGATTCTGGAAAACAAGAAAGCGCAAATTGCCGGGCCGTTTGAGAATAACACGATTTCCTATCAAAATATTAACTCTTTCAGTCGAAATTTCACGCCAGATAATGAGCTGTTTGAGTACGAATTCTTACCGAATGTGACCAAAATGAGATCAACCAGAAATTACGACTGGGTGAATTACAAAACTCCTTCTCTCAGTTTTCAACAAAAACTGCTCACTCTAAACTGCCTTGATTCTCTCTATAAAGATTATTTGAAGCAAAAATTGAGAAATAATATTCAATACAAAAATGAATTAGGCTACTCTAGCAATGCAGCTAAAATAAAGATCAAGCCACAAATTCCGCACTCGATATTCAAAAAAGCATTGGGATGGTCGGTGTACAATACCGGTGAAAGAAGGAGCTCGTTTTATCGACCTTACGTTAATTCGTTCGATCATATTCCTGCCGGACAATACAATCTAATTTTGCTACTGGATGACTTTACATTTTATGTGATCAATGCAATCGAAATAAAAGAGAACTCTTTTACCTTAATGAAGTTTTCGTTGAATGAGATGAGTTTTTCGAAAGAAAATCTGCAATCGGTCTATCCTTACGCAACTCCTTTCATCAATGCAGAAAAAACAATTGTTCCTTATTTGGCAAGTGATGTGGTTCTAAATGCGAAACATATTCCTTATAATCCAGAATATGTAGGTTCAATCACGGTTTCTGGGATAGTGATGGATAACGAAAAAGAACCAATTATTGGGGCAACGATAGCCGTGAATGGCACGAAAGTGGGAGCAGTTACCGATATAAATGGGAAATATACCATTACCGTTCCATCTGGATACAGAACTTTAACCTACTCCTACATTGGATGTAATACACAAACCTTCATACAACAAAATACAGGTATTTTGAATGTCATCTTACCAGAAAGTATCGTGGCTCTACAAGAAGTATTTGCAGTTGGTTATGGAGTTCACAGAAAAAGTGATATGACTGGATCTGTTTCAAGTATGTTAGCTGGAAAATCTGCGGGAGTCTCAGTCTCTGAAGACAATAACATTTCAATTCGAGGAATTAGCTCCTTAGATAGTAATGCCCAACCTCTGTATGTGATTGATGGCGTAATCAGCAACGCTGATTTGTCGAAAATGAATCCAGCTGATATTCAAAAATTTGAGGTATTGAAAGATGCCTCGGCAACCGCAATCTACGGTTCGCGAGGTGCGAATGGCGTCATTCTGATCACCACCAAAAAAGGAGGAATAGCTTCGGCAATGGATGCAAAACGAATGATGCAACAGTTACTCTCTGACGGAGATTTCCAGTCGATGCAATCTTCCGGCGGAAAGATCCGTTCCAATTTCTCTGACGAACTTTTTTGGCAACCGGCTTTAACAACAGACAAAAACGGAATCGCCTCTTTCGAAACAACATTACCCGACGACGTCACAAAATGGAAAAGCTGGTATGTCGGGGTACTTCCAGGAAAAGCGGCCGCAATGACAAATGCCGATATTCGATCTTTTATGCCAGTAGTTGGTCAGCTCTCCTTACCAAGATTCATTTTGCAAGGCGATAAAGCCAATGTGATTGGGAAATCTATCAATTATACTGGCGACTCCATTCAGATTGAAAGCTCTTTCTCTATTGACAATAAACTTGTGAAAACAAAAAGTGCAAAAATTCTGAATGCGATGATTGATACTGTTCAATTGACGTCAAACTCGAGAGACAGCGTAACGGTAGAATATGTGATGAAACGATACGATGGATTCCGTGATGGAGAATCACGCTCTATCCCGATTATCAAACAAGGAACGGAAGAGACCATCGGACAGTTTTTTGCATTGGATAGAGACACAACTCTGAGTTTATCTGCAAATCAGAATGCTGATTCGACTATACTTTATGCCGAAAGCGATGCGTTAGAATTGCTAAAAAAAGAACTTCGTTACTTGAGTAATTACCAACATTTGTGCAACGAGCAATCTGCTTCCCGACTAAAAGCGTTATTGCTTGAGCGAGATATTTACAACGCTCACAAACAAAAATTCCATTATGAAAAACAAATCAGAGATTTAATCAGTCGTGTAGAAAAAGGGAAAAATTCGAATGGATTCTGGGGTTGGTTTGGTGAACAAAAAACCGAGATTTGGATATCTATTCATGCAACCGAAGCGTTGATTAAAGCGAAAAATGCTGGTTATACGGTCCATACCGATTTCGAGAAAGTGGCAAAAGATCTGCTTTGGCAATTCGACCAACAATCAGCTTCAGAGCAAATTCGCACCTTGCGATTGCTTCGAGAAATCAATCCGAAGGGCAATTATGAGGCTTCATTCAACAAGATGAAACCCAATCCCAAATCACTCAGCGAACGTTTGGGATGGATGGAGTTGAAATCTCATTATACCTCTGTAAAATTGGACACTTTGATGCAAACTAAGCAGACCGATCTGTTTGGCAATTGCTATTGGTTGGATAAGAAGGACAACCTGATGGAGAACAACACCGTGGCAACGTTAATTGCTTATCGGATGATCAAAAAAGAGGGTAAAAACCCTGAACTACTTGCCAAAATCCGAAATTTCCTTTTCGCTCAACGCAAAAATGGATGTTGGCGAAATACCTATGAATCAGCTTCTATTTTAGAGACTATTTTACCAGATTTATTGACTAAAACTGGTAAAATTGAGAAATCGAAAATCACCTTAACAGGTTCATTGACGATGGCTGTGGATAGTTTCCCGTTACGGATAAAGATTCCTCAGAACAGTGCGGTGACGGTCACAAAATCGGGAAGTTATCCAGTCTATCTAACAACTTATAGCCGAATATTCAACCCGACACCACAATCAGTAGATAAAGGATTCGAAGTGAAAAGTTATTTGGAGAATAATGCCACCCGACTGTCTGCGGGCAAACCCATAAAACTATTGGTGGATGTGACGATAAAAGAGGAACAGGAATTTGTTTTGGTCGAAATCCCGATTCCTGCCAGTTGTTCTTATGCCGATAAAAAACAGAACTGGAACGAATCTCACCGCGAATATTTCACCGAAAAAGTGTGCATCTATCTCCGAAGATTAGGAAAAGGAAAAACCACTTTTACCGTTAATCTCGAACCTCGATTTACGGGCAAATACGGATTGAATCCGGCCAAAGCTGAGAAAATGTATTTCCCTGTTTTCTATGGTCGTACTGGAATGAGCAACGTGGAGATTGGAAAATAAAATTTCCCACTCCTGAAATAACAAAAGGCATAAACTCTGAAATCTGGAGTTTGTGCCTTTTATATTATAGTTGCTTATGAGCTATTCTCGTCCTTTGTATTTCACTTTAAATTTCTCGATGCAACCCCTGTCGGAAACAGTTACAAAAAGCGTTTTTCCATCTTTTCCTCCGAAAGTTACATTCGTGGGAATTTTTCCTTTCAAATAGATTTCACGGAGCATCTTACCTTCTGGACTTAGCACTACAACCGTCCCTTTTTCGCGACGAGCAACGTAAAGATTTCCTCGATCATCACATCGCATACCGTCTAACCCATAATCGGGGAATTCGTAAAACAGACGTTTATTTCTCGTATTGCCATATTCATCAAGATTATACACCCAGATTTTTCGCTGAACGGTTTCGTTGACATACAAAAGCTTATCATCGGGACTCGCCTCTATACCATTGGCCGTTCCCATTCCCGATTCAAGAAGTGTAAATCGACCTTTTGAATCAATTTTCCAAATTCTTCCGCTGCTTGTTTTCCAATCTGGATCGCTGGCATATATAAACCTTTTGCTGACCGCAATATCATTGGGTTGGCTCATCGACTCTTCGTGCGCAAAATCGGTGATAATTCGGGTATCCGTGTTAATTTTGAAAATATGATGCGCTTTGTAATCGGCCACATAGATCTCATTCTTTTGTCCGAAACGAATACCATTGCCAATACTTCCCTGAGGCAGTTCGACGAACATCTCTATCGTTCCGTCTGCATTCACTTTGCCTATGGTGCCTTGTTTCTGATAATTCACCGCATACAGATTGCCCTCTCGATCACAAGCCGGGCCTTCAATGCCGCTTGTAAATTGTTTCTCTGGAGTGTAGTCCGAAACTTTATAAAGCGATTTATCGGCCGAACAAGAGGCAAAAAGGAGTGTACCTCCAACTAATAATTCAAAAATTTTCATTGTTAAATCTTTACTATTGAAGCAGTAAAAATAAGGGTTTTGAATGGAAATTTTAGAAATTGAATGGAAATTTCTTCAAAAAAAATTTTGAACCAAAAAATTAATAACTATTTTTGCAACATAAAAGTAATTAAGAATAAATAGGAGAAAAATAAAATTATGAGCCACAGATTCATTAAACTCTTTGTATTGCTAACTCTGATAATGTTATCAGTTAATACAAATTCTCAAAATCGTAAAATAGCGATTATAAGCCTTGAAGACACAACAATTGTTCGTTGCCATGTCGGACTAACTATATTTTCTAATTTTACAGACACCCTTGACATCAAAGCGCCGATTGGTTCATTTATTGAAAACTCATTGACCAAATATCTTTCTCCCAAATACGATGTAGAGATTGTAAAAGCGCCTTCAAATATTAGAAATAATGCAACAACATTCTTTGGAAGAAGTAAGGAGTACAAAGGTTGGATAAAAGAGATTGAATCCAAATATGATATGATTATTCTTGTGGAAAATATAGATATACCTCTTGAAATGAATATCAAGATCCCTTACAAAACATCAGGCTTCTACACTCGAATGTCTCGGAAATATATCTATACAACAATCACATTCAACGCATACAAAACCAATCCTAAAAAAGAGTTGGAATATTATAATATGGGTGGAGAATTTCTTACTGAAATCAAAGATTTTGATTTACCAGAAGATAAAAGAACTTTCTCAGAAAGTGGGTTAGCCTACATAAAAGAAGCACTCTTGGTTCATATCGATAATAGAATCATTCACTTTTTGCATAAATCATTTCTATGTCCAAGTGCAGGGATGTAAAAATCTCTCACTTCTCCAACCGCACTCTCGCATCTACCGCTATCACACCTTTAGAGGTAGCAAGGAGTGGATTAATATCCACCTCCTTGATTTCGCTGGCGAAGCGGAGGAGCGTGGATAGGCGTACGATGACTTCGGCAAACTGCTTTTCGTCGATGCCCTGCTGACCGCGGGTGCCTTTGATAATCTTGTAAGCGCGCAGGGAATGAATCATAGAGAATGCCTCTTCGTAGCTCAACGCCGCGAGACCCGATGCCACATCCTGCAATACTTCGACGAATATTCCGCCCAAACCGCAGAGCACGACGTGACCAAATCGCTCTTCAAACTTCCCACCCACGAAGAGCTCCTGCCCTTTGAGCATCGGCTGAATCATCACCGCAGTGGCATCGGCAATCGCCATCAGGCGGTCGAACTCCAGCGCGAGGTGTTGCTCTGTTTTTATGTTAAGCACCACGCCGCCCACGTCAGATTTGTGTACAGGACCAACTACTTTTGCCACGATTGGGAAACCGATTTTTTTGGCGTGCGAAACTATTTTACTTTTTTCGGAAGTGACAAACTCCTCGACCATTTTGATACCGGCTGCCTTAAAAAGTTGCTGAACAGCAATTGGCGACAAATAACCATTTTCAGTCGTATTTTCAATAATTTTTCGAATGAGCGGAATATCCACTCCATAGAGCTCAATCTCTTTGTTGGCAGGTTTTGGAGTATTGATGACGCGCGTAACGGCAGTGGCTAGCGACACTTCGTCGGAGAAATTGACGTGCCCTTTTGCCAAAAAGTCGTTCACCTCTTCCGAAGCGTTGATAATGGAAGGCAGAATGGGGAAAATCGGTTTCGAGCCACTCACCATTCGTTGGTGAATTACCTCCAGCGCATCGGATACTTTCCCCAAACCTGTGCTGCCAAAAATGACGGCGATGGCATCCGTTTCGGGAAAATCGGTCTCGCAGAAATCAATCGCTAAACCCAAATCGTCAGCCGTGCCTGTTCCCAAAATATCAATCGGATTGGAGGTGGCGGCACCGGGCAAGAGTTTCGATTTGAGTGATTCGGCAGATGCGCCGATGAGCGGAGGCACCATCATTCCGCCTTTCGACAGCGCATCGGTGAGGATAACGGCCGGTCCGCCGGCGTGGGTGACAATGGCAAAGTTTCGCCCTTGTAATTCTTTTAGCGTGAATACACACGCCACCGTAGCCAACTCCTCTCGACTGAAGCAGCGCACGATGCCCGCTTTGCGGAAAAGCGCCTCAACCGCAGAATCGCTACTCGCCAACGCTCCGGTGTGCGACGAGGCAGCGCGACTACCCGACTCGGTACTACCCGATTTGATGGCAGCAATTTTGCACCCTTTTTTAATAAGAGACGAAGCGTGATAAAGCAACCGTTCGGGCGATTTTATGGTTTCTACATACAAAAGTTTGATTTTTGAATCGGTTAATGTATCGAAATTTTCGTCCATGTATTGAAGTACATCTTCCACGCCGATTTGACCGGCGTTGCCCACCGACCAGACAGAATTGAATCGCAATCCTTTTGGCAAAGCTGTTTCGATAACAAATAACGCTGTACCGCCCGAACTAGAGATGAAATCGACTCCTTGGGGATGCAATTTTGGCACAGGTGACGTGAAAACACTGTGATGAAAACGGTTCAACACTCCGATACAATTTGGTCCGATGAGCGATGCACCATGCGAATTGGCAATCTCAATCATTCGCGCTTCCGCAGCAGCTCCTTCGGGCGTCTCTTCCCCAAATCCTGCCGAAACGACTATGAATGCCTTCACCCCTTTTTGCGAAGCCAACACCTCTACAGCCACCACGCAAAGGTGTGCCGGAACAGCCAAAATGGCTAAATCAGTCATCGGAATCTCTTCCACTGAATGATACGAGCGCTTGCCTTGCACCTCATCTTCTCGGGGATTGACAACATAGAGTTCGCCATCAAATTTTCCTAGAATAATATTGTGAACGAGATTTCCACCTGGTTTGCGAATATTGTTGGATCCGCCTACAACGACGATGCTGCGGGGATTGAGAAGTTGTTCGGTAATCATAGTTAGGTATTAGTTACGAGTTACAAGATATTAGTTACGAGAAATGGATTTATAGATAATCGGTCAAAGCCCAATGCCATATTGCACATTTTTTCTCTAATGAGAGCGTATTGGCTGGGCTCGTGGACGGCAAAGTAAGAAATGCAACAGACTTCTGTTTGGGGAAATGTTTTCGAAAAAGCTTCTCTGCCGGCTGTCCGTTGAAGAAGATTGCCTGAATTGAAGGATTGTTAATCAATAATGTCGGAATGTCGTTCGGCACTTCTTCTCGGATGGCACTATCGAGGCTGCCTTGCCGAATACAGGTAGCACAAACATCCCAAAGAGCAAGGTTCATTTTCTGAATCAAAATTATCTTTTCAGCATAAAGATCTGGCTTTGCGATACCACCAAACGAAGCCAGAATTTCCCAAAAAGCATTTCGTGGGTGGGCATAATATTGATTTTCTTCGAGCGATTTCACACTGGGCATAGTTCCCAGAATCAAAATTCGAGGCATTGTTCCAGAAATAGCATCGAACCCACATATAATTTCATTCATCTTCTACGTCATTCAATTTTTCTCTTCGGTTTAAAAATACGCCTTTTTTTTTGATTATTTATATCATATCTAGCGTATGAATTTATAATCAATTGTCAGAACTTTCTTTTCAGTAGTCGAATAGCACACTAACTCGCTTTTTTCATTTTTGAAGTGCATTTTGCTTACAGTTATTCAACAGACGCTACAGATCAATATAACTGCGTTACATTTTGATAATATTTTACATAAAATAACATTAAAATGCAACAATTACCAAGCCATTTAATCCAAAAGCAATAATTTTGCGACCTAATAAATTCATTTTGACATTAATCAAATAAAAAAAAATCAGGTTGAGGATCAATAATTAATCAAGTAAAAACAATTTATGACAAATAATACTTCGACTCAAGGGCATCCAAAAGGACTCTACATACTTTTCAGCACCGAAATGTGGGAACGTTTCAACTACTATGGTATGCGTGCTATTTTGGTTCTGTTTATGACCAAAGCGTTAATGTTCGACAAAGCTTTCGCTTCGAGCCTCTATGGAAGTTACACTAGTTTGTGTTACCTGACACCGTTGCTGGGTGGTTTCATTGCCGACAAATACTGGGGAAATCAACGTTCCATCATCGCCGGAGGACTGGTGATGGCTTTGGGCGAAATCATGCTTTTCTTTTGTGGTCAGACGTATACATCTGCTCCTACGTTATCCTCATTACTCTTTTTTGGTGGATTAGGATTAATGATTGCCGGCAACGGATTCTTTAAACCCAATATATCTTCACTAGTTGGCCAACTTTATTCGAAAGGAGACCGACGCATCGATTCGGCATACACTATTTTCTATATGGGAATAAATGTGGGTGGCGCATTGGGGCCTTTTATCTGCGGAATTTTGGGTGATACCGGCAATCCTGCGGACTTCAAATGGGCGTTTCTGGCAGGTGCTGTTGGTATGCTTTTGAGTGTTATTATCCAATTGGCATTTGCCAAACAATATGTGGTCGGTCCAGACCAAAAATCGTTAGGACAACCTCCGGTCGATACGGCTGATGTGTGGCACAAACCACTATTTATGTTTGGGTTTTTGATCATTTTTGCATCTCTTACCATCGGCATGCTTTACTTAGATGCGAAGATTTTCAACTATCTGCCGTATGTCCTTTTATTGGGTGCGCTATTAATTTTCGGTATTATTATGACCGATAAATTACTGGCAAAGAAAGAAAAACTGCGGGTTGTTGTTATTTTCATCGTAGCATTTTTCGTCATATTCTTTTGGAGTGCATTCGAGCAAGCTGGCGCTTCGCTCACATTTTTTGCCGATGAGCAAACAGATCGTCATATTGGGTTATCCTTTCCTTCTTGGATTGTATATCCTATCAGTATTATTGGACTGTTTTTCCTCTACAAACTCTATAATTTAACCAAAACAAAAATGTCGGGTGATGCCGATGCCCGTCTTCGCAAAACAATCTATGGGCTGTTGATTGCCTTTGCGGTTGCTCTCGCTTACGGACTGTATCGCGCCATTTTCCTAGGTGGAGATCGCTTCATTTTGGACGAACTTCCTGCGAGTACATTCCAATCTCTCAACTCGATTTTCGTCGTTAGTTTTGCACCTATTTTCGCATGGCTGTGGTTAAAGTTAGGCAAATATGAACCTCAAGCTCCCACCAAAATGGCAATCGGATTATTTCTCCTTGCACTGGGTTATGCTTGGATAGCCTTAGGCGTAAAAGATGTGTCACCGGGTATCAAAGTGAGTATGATTTGGTTGATAGGAATGTATATGCTTCATACCTGGGGAGAGCTTTGCCTGTCGCCTATCGGACTTTCGTTGGTCAACAAACTGGCTCCACTGAAATACGGTTCAATGCTTATGGCGGTCTGGTTTCTCGCAAATGCCTTTGGATATTACCTAGCAGGAACACTTAGCTCGCTCTATCCAGACCATAAAGCGACCTCGTTCCTCGGTTACACGATGACCAATCTGTACGATTTCTTCGTGTTGTTTATCTTTATGGCTGGTATTGCCTCGATTGTTTTATTCACTTTAACCAAGTGGTTGCAAAAACTGATGGGTGGAATTCGATAATTAATTACAGAATATTTACAGCAAAGGCACAAACAGAGATGATCTGTTTGTGCCTTTTTGTTTATAGATCAGACACATATTCCTTTGCTTATTTATGACATAAACAATCACCGTTTTAGCAAAGAATCATTAACTTTGCGGGCTGAAAATAAACGAGTAAACATATCCGTAAATTTTCGGAACTATCAGAATTAGACAACAATCAAATCATAAAATGGAATACAATTTCAGGGAAATCGAGCAGAAATGGCAACAATTCTGGAAAGATAACGGCGTTTACCGCGTAACCGAAAACGAGTCGAAACCAAAATTCTACGTGTTGGACATGTTTCCCTACCCATCGGGAGCAGGATTGCACGTGGGTCACCCGCTGGGATACATTGCGTCTGACATCTACTCACGCTTCAAACGTCTGCAAGGCTTCAATGTGCTTCACCCAATGGGATACGATGCTTACGGACTTCCGGCAGAGCAATACGCCATCCAAACCGGTCAGCACCCTGCTATTACCACCAAAATAAACATCGCACGCTACCGTGAGCAACTCGACAAAATCGGATTTTGCTACGATTGGGATCGCGAAGTACGCACCTGCGAACCGAACTATTACAAATGGACTCAGTGGGCATTTATCCAAATGTTTAACCACTACTACGATAAAACGGCTGAAAAAGCACTCTCCATCGAATCGCTCGTGAAAGCGTTCGAAACCAACGGAACGGAAGGCGTGAACGCTTCGTGCAGCGAAGAGCTGATTTTCACGTCAGAAGAGTGGAAAACCAAAACAGAAAAAGAGCAACAAGAAATATTACTGAATTACCGCATTGCCTACCTGGCCGATTTGTCGGTAAACTGGTGTCCGAAATTAGGAACAGTTCTTGCTAACGACGAAGTGAGTGAAGGACTTTCCGTGCGTGGCGGTTATCCAGTGGAGCAACGTGTGATGCGTCAGTGGAGCTTGCGCGTTTCGGCATATGCACAACGACTGCTCGATGGATTAACTACTGTCGATTGGAGTGATTCGCTGAAAGAGACACAGAAAAACTGGATTGGACGAAGCGAAGGTGCGGAGATGGTTTTCCGCCTCTCCCCCAGCCCCTCTCCACAGGAGAAGGGGGTGAATACTTCCTCATACGAAAATCAAAAAAAACCTTGGCAAACTACTGATGCTGAGCGTTGGAATCTATTGATTGATATTGCAAAAAATTTCAGGAGCAACCAAACGAAAGCTGAAGACGCGCTTTGGCAAGCAGTGAGGGCAAAAAAAACTGGCTATAAAATTCGCAGACAACACATTGTCGATCGCTTTATCGCCGATTTTATCTGTTTAGAAAAAGGTGTAATCATCGAAGTCGATGGAGGTATTCACGACTCAGCAGAACAAAAAGAAAAAGATGCTCTTCGCACCGAAATATTGAATGAAAATGGGTTCGATGTAATTCGCTTCTCTAATGAAGAAATTCTTACTGACATTGGCAGTGTTATTGACCGAATCATTGAATATTTGGACGATGCGGACGATACCGAAGAATATGAGCATTCTATCCCCCTCTCTATGGGAGAGGGGCAAGGGGAGAAGTATATTGAAATCTTCACAACCCGTGCCGACACCATTTTCGGAGTCACCTTTATGGTTCTCGCTCCCGAAAGCGAGTTGGTACAACAACTAACAACTGCGGATCAAAAAGTTGAAGTTGACGCTTATTTGGATGCAACCAAGAAACGAACTGAACGCGAACGAATTGCGGACAAAAAGATTTCTGGTGTGTTCACCGGATCTTACGCAATCAATCCGCTTACCAACGAGCCAATTCCGGTATGGATTTCGGATTACGTTTTAGCAGGCTACGGCACAGGAGCCATCATGGCAGTTCCGGCGCACGACTCGCGCGATTACGCTTTTGCAAAACATTTCAATCTGCCCATTATCCCATTGATTGAAGGGTGCGACGTAAGCGAAGAGAGCTTCGATGCCAAAGAGGGAATTATGGTAAATTCTGGCTTCCTCAACGGGCTGACCGTTAAAGAAGCCATTGCCAAAACCAAAGAATACATCTCCGAAAAAGGAATCGGAAAGGTGAAAACCAACTTCCGTTTGCGCGATGCTATTTTCAGCCGTCAGCGCTATTGGGGCGAGCCGTTCCCTGTTTATTACAAAGAGGGATTGCCCTACATGCTCGACGAAAGCAAATTGCCACTCGAACTTCCAGAAATCGACAAATATCTACCGACTGAAGACGGACAGCCACCTCTTGGTCGTGCTAAAAACTGGCAAACCGAAGAGGGCTATTCATTGGAATTGAACACGATGCCCGGCTTTGCAGGTTCGTCGGCTTATTACCTGCGCTACATGGATCCGAAAAACGAAAACGCATTGGTTTCGGAGAAAAACAACCAATACTGGCGCAATGTCGATCTCTATATCGGTGGAACAGAACATGCCACAGGACACTTGATCTACAGCCGTTTCTGGAACAAATTCCTTTTTGATCTCGGCATCGTTTGCGAAGAAGAACCGTTCAAAAAACTGGTGAATCAGGGAATGATTCAGGGACGAAGTAATTTTGTGTATCGCATTAAAGATACAAATACGTTCGTTTCTTACAATTTGAGAAAAGAATACGAAACAACCGAAATCCACGTCGATGTAAATATTGTTTCGAACGATGTTCTCGATATCGAGGCCTTCAAAAACTGGTTACCGGAATACAAAACAGCCGAATTCATTCTCGAAGATGGCAAATACGTCTGCGGATGGGCTGTAGAGAAGATGTCGAAGTCGATGTACAACGTGGTGAATCCCGATGTGATTGTGGAGAAATACGGTGCCGACACGCTACGTTTCTACGAAATGTTCCTCGGTCCATTGGAGCAATCGAAACCGTGGGATACCAATGGTATAGACGGCGTACACCGCTTCCTGAAAAAACTGTGGAACCTCTTCCTCAACGTGACTGACGGCGAACCCACCAAAGAGGAGTTGAAATCGTTGCACAAACTAATTAAAAAGGTGAGTGGCGACATCGAGACATTCTCATTCAACACTTCGGTTTCGGCCTTTATGATTTGCGTGAACGAGCTGACTTCGGCAAAATGCAACAAAAAAGCGGTTTTGAAAGACCTCGTCGTGCTGCTCGCTCCGTTTGCACCTCACATCGCCGAAGAGCTTTGGCATGTGTTGGGAGAAACCTCCACCGTGTGCGATGCACAATGGCCAGCTTTCAATGAGGAATACCTCAAAGAAGATGTGGCGGTGTATGCTATCACTTTCAACGGGAAAGTTCGATTCAGCCTTGAATTTGCCGCAGGAACGCCCAAAGAGGAAATCGAAAAAGTGGCATTGGCACACGAAAATTCACAGAAATACCTCGAAGGAAAAACTCCAAAGAAAATTATCGTGGTGCCAGGTAAGTTGGTGAATATTGTGTTGTAAAAGTATTGACAGCTAATCATTAACGATTTAACGGGGTAATTTCATTAAAAAAGCTACCTTAGATTCACATCTAAGGTAGCTCAACACAAAACACATCTATAATCTATTTTACCACAAATAGTCTTTGATTTATTGTTTCCACACAACTATTTTTTCTCTTTCATTTTTTCTAACAAAGCTTTAAGGTGCTCAACTTTCTGTGGAAATTTTTTTGCAATATTTTTGGTCTCCCCATTATCAGTTTTTAAGTTGTATAATTGTGGCAACGTATTATTTCCAAGCTCGGTATTCGTGCTTACATTTATTTTAGGTCCGTTACTCGGTTCAATATATTTCCAATTGCCAGAAACGACAGATAAAGTGTTATTTATATTTTGCTCTATCAGGTAATCTCGTGCATCTTGGCTTTTTCCAAGCAATGCGTTTAATTCATTTTTGCTATCTGTAGCTGCATTTACAGGAATATTGCTTTTAATGAGAGCAGACAATGAAGCGAAATAGTCAATTTGCGAAACCAAAGCATTTGAAACTGATGGTTTCTTAATCTCTTTTTTCCACCAAACTATACACGGAACGCGTGTTCCTGCTTCGAAAATGCTATATTTCCCACCTCGATACGCTCCGCCGGGCTTATGTGTTCCCAAAAGTTCAACCGCCTGATCCTTATACCCATCATCCAACACCGGACCGTTGTCACTACTCAGAATGATCAGAGTATTATCAGCAATTCCAAGACTGTCGAGCGCATGCATAACTCGGCCAACACAGTAATCGAAAGAGAGAATTGCATCTCCACGAGGACCCATGCCACTTTTGCCAACAAAGCGTTCATTTGGCACGCGAGGAACATGTATATCATTCGTCCCGAAATAGAGAAAGAATGGTTTTGCTTGATTCTGTTGGATAAAGTCTAATGCTTTGTCCGTAATTCTGTCTGCAATATCTTCGTCGTGCCAAAGCGCTGATTTTCCTCCACGCATGTAACCAATCCGAGGAATGCCATCTACTATTGCCATATCGTGCCCGTCAGAGGGATGAATTCTCAATAATTCGGGATTATTTTTTCCTGTAGGTTCATTGGGAAATGGAGTTGAATAACTAACCTTGATGGGATCTTGTTTGTCTAGCTTTACCGTTCTACCATTTTCAATAAAAACGCAAGGAACTCTATCACCTGTAGCTGCCATTATGAATGAATAATCGAATCCAATATCTTTTAATCCTGGTGACACGAGTCCGTTCCAGTCTTGCGTTCCTGCCAAATCGCCCAAACCAAGATGCCATTTTCCAACAGCCCCAGTCGCATATCCAGAATTCTTAAACATATCAGCAATTGTATATTGCTCCGGCTTAATTATCATAGCAGCATCTCCAGGGGCAATACCTGTATCATCTCTCCGCCATGGATATAAACCAGTAAGAAGTCCATAACGAGAAGGCGTGCTTGTGGCAGAAGTTGCATGACAATTTGTAAACCGAATTCCCTCATTTGCAAGTCGGTTGACATTTGGTGTTGCAATGGTTTTAGCACCTAACCAACCTAAATCGCCATAGCCAATATCATCGGCAAGAATAATAATTACGTTTGGCTGTTTTTGAGAAAATCCTTGGGTCGGAAGTGCTGCAAGTCCAGTAATCGTTAAAGAAAATAATGAGACTTGAGTTTTCATTTACCTTCTAATGCTTTTTTACGAGTTAAAGCCTCTAAATAATAGTAATCGGCATAATTTAACGGAACATCAATTTCATTACCATGAGGAATGCTTCCAACAGAATGCATTAGAATGAAATTCCCATTTGTTCCTACAATTGCTAAGTAAGAAGGACTTGAAAGCGATTCAATGATCTTGTCGGCTGTCTCTTTATATTCAGGTTTACCAAATGTGCTCAATTCGTATAATGCAGAAGCAATAACTGCAGCAGCAGAAGCATCTCTAGGTTCATTGGGGATATTGGGAGCATTAAAATCCCAATATGGCACCAAGTCTGCAGGCATATTCTTATTTGTAAAAATAAATTTATAGATCTTCTCTGTCAATTCCAGATATTTCGGGTCTTTGGTTTCTCGATAGCATACTGCAAAACCATACAACGCCCATGCTTGACCTCTTGCCCAAGATGACTCATCAGAATATCCTTGTGCAGTACATTTACCGCGAACTCCACCTTTTATTTTGTCGTAATCAACCACATGATAACAGCTAAAATCTTTCCGGAAATGGTTCGCCATGGTAGCATTGGCGTGACTAATAGCCATGTTTCGGTACGTGGAATCACCTGTCAAATTTGTAGCTTCAAAAAGCAACTCTAGATTCATCATATTGTCAATGATGACTGGGCACATCCAACCTCTTTTGCCTTGCCAACCGTGATTTTCATCCCACGATTGGATAACACCAGGTACTGGACGAAATCTGGTAGCTAATGATTTGGCAGATTGGATAATGACAGCTTTGTAAGCCTCCTTTTTGGTTATTTGATAACCGTTGCCATAACTTGCTTTAATGATAAATCCAATATCATGATGACTCGTTAAATATTTCACTGAATCAAGATTTTCAGTGTATTTTTCTGCCAGTTTTTCCCATTTAGAGTCGCCAGTCAATTTGTACATATACCAAAGTGAGCCAGGGAAAAATCCACTAGTCCAGTCATCAATTGGCACATATTCGATTTTGTTCTCTGTTACAGTTCTTGGGTATTGAATATTCCCTGATTCATCAATCAGTTGTAACTGCCTATTCATTTGTTTTTCTGCAACAACCATGTTATCCGAAGTCTTTTCATCCAAAGATTTTTGGGACATTTGGCTACAACTGTTTAACAAAAAAAGAAATAAACCGATACTCAATAAGTTTCTTTTCATCTGATTATAATTTTGATTTTATTTGTCAGATGGAACTCGTACATAAACATCTCCTTGTGTGTCAATAGTTGTTTGTCGTGTTCGTTTCATCTGTTTATAATTTTATTAGTTTACCCATTTGAATGTTTTCGTTCCAGCTACCGTTGAAACTGTGCAAAACAGGATTCCTGAGTTTAATTTTGAAGTTGAAATATCAATAATTCCAACTGGATTTGCAATTCTATTATCATACACAATCTTACCGATTGAAGAATATATTTTTATTTCCAAATCGGGTGCAGAGATTTCAGACAAACTGAGATGAATTGCCTCATTGCTTTTGGTGAACTGAACCCAATTGTTTTGCTTAATCGGTTGAATAGAGGTGGTATCACCTGTAGATTTTACGCCAAAATAGATGGGTTCGCCATTGTACATTTTGATTTGTATCTGCGTCAGTCCACTAGACGGTGCAGAGAAAGTAACCCCTTCTACATTCGAAATTGGAATCCATGATCCCAGAAGAGTCAATGTTGTTTGGCTTGACACTGGCAACCAGCCATATACAGCATCACTTATGGGATGTAAATTAGGATCACTCACAGCGAAATAATGTCTGTTTACATTTGCATCATATTTATCCATCAACAAATGAGGAGCGGTGGTCGATTTTACAATTCCATAAGTCAAATCACTTGCAGAAGTGAAAAAGCTGTAAGCAGTAATATTCAGCGGTTTGTATAACAAAGCATGCACGTTACCATTTTGTGATAGAATCTGATATATACTTCCTCCGCCATTAGCCATCTGTGCAGCTAAAGTCGCCATCGAAGTCGAGTTAGTAGCAGGAACAGCCACAAACGAATAACTTTTAGCACTTGGTTTTACACCATGATTCAAATATGCTTTGGCAGCAGCAACGGTGGTAGTGGGAGCAGCATAATCTGACCCGTCATCCATAGGAGTTGTTTGACTTCCAAACTTAATTTGCAATGGATCATTTCCAGCAGGTATAAAATAGCCAGTCCCTTGCGGTGTAATTAACCATTTATCTGCCGCCATAGTTATTGAAGCATTGTATGGACTGGTTAGGGTCGTTCCATTATAAATGAAATTACCGCTTGATCCTGACATAATATTCTGAAAAAGATTGGTAGAAGTAATCATTCCCGAGCTATACGTTCCGGAAGAACTGATATCACTGCCCAAACTAATAATCATATTATCGAATGCAAACATCGATTTTTTAAATGCGAGATTAGTGGCTGTATATCGTTGACCACCCCACGTGTCAATCTGATCAAAGTCACAAGCAAACATTCCACAATCGCCCATTGACAAAGCTCCTGCGAAATTTTTCGTTTTGGTATATTGATCAAACCGATCAGTCAAATTTTTATTTGGCATCATTTCGAGCCAAGAAGTATATTGCACGGTGGTGGTTCCTGGTATTACATTCCAATCCCAACCGCCTCCAGTGCCATTCGTAATATAACCGCTAGCATCAAGAGTACCTTCGTACATAATTTCTAAAGCTCCATGACTTTGATAACGACCAAATCGATTGGTTTTATCGTAAATCTCAGCGCCAAAAAACTTGGTAGTTGGAGCACGCATAGTGGCTACCCAATTGGCCTTTCTGTAAATTCCAATGGGGCTGTAATTGAATTGATGGAATCCTTCGTAACTTTTTGCAGGTGTAGAATATTTCGTCGTTTTGAAGAAAAAGTTGTAAGATGCTTCGAGATCAGTGTCATTTGTACCTAAACAATCAGCACCAACAGATATTAGTTTTTCGAATTGAGCTTTAGTAAATTGAACATTTGTATCAAATGGTTTGCGACCCGAAAGTGAATTTGCAAAATAGCGCACATCTCCCGTATCATTTGTTCCCATTGTATATACGGTAAGTACCGCTTTTTTGAATCGTTGATAAGAGTCTGCATTTATTTTGAACGAAGTTCCTCTTAAATTATAGATATAATCTACCCATGTTTTGTATGCATACATGTAGTTATTATAATTCGTATTGTGATGAAAACCTGTTCCATCAGGCTTTAATATGTCTTTTCCACCAGGAGTATATTCTGTGTTGCGATCTAAATATCTTTTAAAAGCCTTCAGTTCTCTGACGCAAGTTGCATTATCTTGTTGATTTAAAGCTACTGCCATCATGGTAGGTAAAAATAGATAGATAATATCAGACACCTGTTTCGACAAATAGTCATTCTGCGGATAATACATTGTACCATAAAACGAAATCCAACGAATAAGTTTGAGAATTTCCACCTTTTGTTCAGGTGAATAGGCAGACATAGCATCCAAAAATCCATTTGGGATATCGCGACATGGATTATAGTTGTTGCTTGCTAATTCCAGATTGCAACCTTCTGAAATTCCTTGATCTAATAGATGATCTACAAAATTTCGGAACAATGTCATTGTATTTGCATCCTTCAAAGCATCAGCAGCTAAAATCTCCACTTTTTTGGCAATGTCTGTCATAAACGTTGTTGTCAATGCGCCCATCGATGCATCAATTACATTTCCACTGACTGTTCCATCCGAATTTCTGATGATATTTAAAGAGGTTACATAAGCTTTGGCTGCAGCAAGATCCGTACTATTACCAGCAGTTGCAGTACGTTTTAGGGTATTCTGCAAAGAGGTTAAAGCCGAAAGTTCTTGAGCTGTAGGAGAAACGACAGGAATATCGATTGGATTTGCAAATAACGACAACGAACTTGTATCTGATGTAGAACCAAAATACTGTTTTTCCAACACCCAATGGCTGCCCATCATTCGGGCAGCATCCGTTGTGCGATTGAGATTTACTGCATCAAAATATAGGATGCGTGTAGCCTGAGACGTTGGCTTGATGGTTATACGAAGCGTGTTTATCGTAGCGGAGGTTGCCAATGCGTATTCGGTGTATGCTCTATTGAACTCGTGCCATCCCTTGTAATTTACAAGATATATGGCTTTTTTCTTTACTGTTGCGTTATAAAGAAATTCAACTTGTAGCGTGTCATAGGTAATTTGAGGAGAATATATGTACATAAATGCACTATTACCAGCCGCAGCACTAAAACTGGTAAACGATACCGTAATATTTGTAGTACCATTGGTAGTCCACTCTAGTGATTGATATCCCTCCTTGTAGTGCTCAATGGAGAGTGCTAAATTTCCACCATTAGCACTTATCCATTGAGAAGGAACACTACTCTCCTCGAATGTATAACTTTGTGCAAATGCATTTACAAAACACATAAGCATCAAACTTATAATTAATTTATATCTAATTTGCCTCATTCTCATCAATAATATTCCTTACTTTTCACTTAAGATTTCCACCCCAATACACTATTTGACTTTAATAATAATCGTTTTTGATTGTACGGAATTACTCACAAAGTTCTGAATGCGTCCTTCAAAAGTGATATTGAATATCCCACTTTTTAGAAATGTATATTGATAGCTACTGATACTATTAGAAATTCCTTTAACCGAAACGCCCTTATCAGTTAATCGAGAGGATAAAAGTGCTGTTTTCGAAACCAGCCAATCATTGTTGAGTTTTTGACCTAGATTCGTTGACGATATTCTGATTTTAGGTGTTGCTGCAGCAATATTAGTAACATCCCACACGCCAGCACCTCCTGAAATTCGGTAAGGTAATGTATCATTATTCATATCAAGTGCACTGAACCCTATATCAGCTGCAGAAACAGTGTTTATCGAACCATTAATGAGTGTACTGACCACTTTAAGATTGGCGATTTCCCATGTTGGTTGAATGGCCACGGCATCAGTAGGTTTGTATAAAAATGCAAGTGTTATCTTGTTTCCCATATATTGCTTTATATCAACACTTGAGGTTTTAATTACTGCACTTGTCGTAGATAGATTACACAAATCGGTAATTTCAGTCCAATTGTGGGTAACCAATGATATAGAATCTGCTTTCTTGTTGTTGAGAAGCATACCTGTAAAAGTGTTCGAAATATAAACTTTTAGCGTGCCTGCTATTGCACCATACTGAGGCATATTTGTAAAAGTGAGATACGAACTTTGCAACTCAGATAAAGGAACATAGGTCATATCTTTCTTGCTATATTCATGACCTGCTTCACCACTATAAAAAGTGATAAGGTCTGCATTGCCTGAGAAACTAAAACTCACAGGAGTTGATTTGCTTACAATCATTGTATCGCCACTCATTGTGCTGTTTTCAGCCACCGCAGTGAAATTGAAATTAACCTTTTCACTTAACTGATCTTGGCATGACGAAAAAACGATCAGAGCAAAACCTAAAAGGCAAAATATTTTGTTTTTCATATTATATTTTATTAATTGTCAATAATTAATTGAATGATTACCAACCTGGATTATTTTTCGTAATCAACTTATTTACAGACATTTCTATATCTGGTATTGGAAAATAATTATACGATTTTGGAACCGTGTAGTAGGCTGCTGCATACTTTCCAGCGGTTGACCAATTGGCTTGATTTACGTATAAAGTGGGCATTTCATTCATATTTTTGAAGAAATCTCCCCAACGGATCAAATCCCATCTACGGATCGATTCGAAACACAACTCCATCGCTCTTTCATTTTTTAGCGCAGTTCTAAAATCTTCTTTCGTAAGTTGGTTGTCTAAACTCAATAAATTAGCGCGGTTACGAACTTGATTAATACATTCAAATGCCAAAGTTGTTGGAGCGCTATTAAGCTCATTGTCAGCCTCGGCAATCATCAACAATACATCGCTATAGTGAATGATTGGCGCATTTATTTCGGTGTAATTTTTGTTTTTAGGAGTCAACGGTTCTAGTTCTCTGCGATATTTAGCACAACATCTGTTTTTAGAAGCTGCTGCCGTAGCCGATCCTTCGGTGCATGGATAACCTTCAATAGAAGTAAGTCCAACAGGACGTTTCCCAAAATAGTAATTACGACCACTCACCTTTTTAGGAGCAGCTGTTTCGAAAGTGTATTCATAAGGCGTAATGTTCCAATCTCCACGGGCAGTATCGCCTTCAGCTTCATACATCAAAAACAATTTAGTAGAGGCGAAAGTAAATTTATAGCTATATCCAGGATTTGCCATGCCTTTTAAATCCTTAATTTCTGCTACCGTAGAATAATCGTTGCTCGATCCAAATCCAATAACATTTCCAATTCTACCAGCGGCTTGCTCAGTAGTCAATCTTGTTCCTGCTAATTCTGCTTCCCAAATGCTTTCTCCCTTACCATCAGAGTTATATTTGTCGGTGCACATATCCACATAGATTGTTTTATAAGAGGTAGATAAGCTGTGTAATCCACTATTTTTGACCTTCAATGCCCAATCACGAGCGTGTGTGAAATATGCTTTGATAGAATCCGTAGTGTTTGTCGGCGTATTTCCCACTTCTTGATCCCGTAGATTTTCGCCAGCACGAAACATGTATATTCTGGCTAAAATTGCTTGTGCAGCAGATTGAGTAACATGGCCATTATATCCTCCATTTGTAAAGACAGCTAAATTGGGAATGGAAGTAATAATATCTTTAATCAATTGATCATATACTTGTTGCTTAGGTGTTCGAGCTAAACTTACATTATCTGGTGAGTTGATCGCTTGTAATCGCATTGGTACATCGCCGTAAGCCTGTACCAAATTAAAGTAGTAGAATGATCTCAAAAACAGCGCTTCTGCCCTCACTCTATCGCGGCTTGTCTGCTCAATCGTCGTGTTTTTATCAACATTTTCGAGCAATAAATTGGCTCTATTTATTCCATCATATAAAATTCTCCAAAACGTATTAATCCCTTCGGTACTACTATTCGCATTATTACACATAATAGAATTTGCAGGGGTTGAACGTTGATAATATGACAAATCATCTCCTCCTGCATTATCGAGCATGTATTTATTTCCGTAGAATTGCTCCTGCATCAATGGGCTGTAAACTCCAGTAAGAGCATCTTGCAGTTCATTCTTTGTGTTATAATAAGTTTCTGGAGTGAGTGAGTAGGGCAATTTGTCCAGAAAATCGGAACAAGCACCAAGTGCTAACAATGCTGTGCTTATAAATATATATTTTATTGATTTCATTTCTCGTATGTTTTTATATGATTAGAAAGTTACATTTACTCCACAGTTTACTGAGGCTGCTCTCGGATACGATGAATAATCGAGTGCTGGCGTCAGTGCTGTATTACGAATTGATACCTCTGGATCATATCCAGTATATTTAGTCAATGTAAATAAATTCTGTGCCGAGACATAAATTCTTGCTTTATCCACTTTGATTTTCTTCAACAATTTAGGGCTAAAATTATAGCCAAGTTGCACCGTTTTTAATCTTATATAAGATCCATCTTCAATCACCCTCGAAGAAAAAAGATTATTTGACGAAGAATTACTAATAGCTGGAACATCACTATCTGGATTGTCCATCGTCCACCGATTTGAATAGGATGCAAACATATTCATGTTTTTCTTTTTCGTTCCATTGTCAAACATCAATCGATTGGCATTCAGTATGTTTGAACCGTAAGACCATTGAAAGAAAACACTTAAATCGAATCTTCCATAATCGAAATTATTTGTAAAACCACCGATGAAAAGAGGATCTCCGCGTCCGATAATCGTCTGATCATTGATGTCGATTACTCCATCGTTGTTGAGGTCTTTAAATTTAGGAAATCCTGGTTGTGTGGCATTCTCAGCGACATATCTTGCAATGCCCGATTTAAGAGTATATACTCCAGCCGCTTCATTAAAGTCGTTCAATTTATACGTTCCTTCGTACACATATCCATACATATTTCCTATAGATTGCCCAATTTTGGCGATGTAGTTAGAAGAGGTAAAACCTTGATCAAAATATCCATTTGATAACATTGAATTCTGATTTTCGGTCAATTCCAAAACTGTATTTTTATTGAACGAAATATTGAAATTAGACGACCATTTGAATTTTTTCGTTTTTACATTTGTAGTATTCAGCGTAAATTCAACTCCCTGATTCTGTACTTTTCCTACATTCTTCATTGCATTACCATACCCAGTTGAATATGGTAAAGTCGCATTGAGCAATAAATCAGATGTAACTTTATTGTACCAATCGAAGGTGAAATTGACTTTATCTTTTAACAGACTTAAATCTACTCCAATATTTGTTTGCTCTGTGCTTTCCCATTTAAGTGATTTATTACCTAAAATTGTAGGAGCAACTCCGACAGAAGATACATTGTTATTAAAAGGATACACGCTACTGGAAATGCCATCTGGCGTATTATAATTTCCTCGACTTCCCTGTAATTTCGCCAAAAGAGCGTAGGTTTCATATTCCCCTGTCCGGTTGTTTCCTATTTGACCCCAACTAACCCTTACTTTTCCATTCTCTACAATCTTTTTCAATGGATTCATAAAACTTTCTTCCATGAAGTTCCATGCAAGCGAAGACGATGGATAATATCCAAATCGATTTTGAGGGCCAAACTTAGAAGATCCATCTGCTCGGAAAGAAGCAGTCAAGTAATATTTTGATTTATAATTATAATTGACACGTCCTAAATAGGACAATAGGCTCCAAGCGCTTTTAAGTGAAATATCCTGGATGGGCGTTCCATCTGCCATTCCCGCCATTCCGAGTCCTTCATTTGGTATATTATTAGTTTTCATACTATACATATCAAATACCGACTCTTGGGCAGTTACACCGACTAAAGCATTGAAAGAGTGAACTCTTTTATAAATTTTTTGATACGTTAATGTGTTTTCATTCAACCAAGTAGATCTTTCGGCAGTCAATAGTGTTGCATTTACATGGTCGGTAGAAATTGGTGATCCGTAGCGTGTATTTGAATTATTAAATGCCTCATTACGGTTTGTTTGCTCAGTATATCCACCCGATACTCTCAGCTTTAAACCTTTGCTTATTTCATATTCCATATAACCGTTATACTGGTTATTAACCGTTACCTTTTTGTTATACTCATTTTTGAGTGACAACACTGGATTAAATCGATAATCGTTCGTTGGATCTACTCCATCGTCTGTACCTGAATCTAAAAGTGCATTAATATCTTTTCCTGGGAAAGCGATTGGACGATATCCCCAAACACTATAAAATAGATTCAACATTCCGCTAAACGATGATTGAGACGGAGATGATCCCATTTGTGTGCTACGTGAATAATTTGTAGTCAAATTGATGGTCGTCTTATTGCTTTTGATTGTTGTGCCCAATCGACCTTGTATGCGATTGTAATTCGATTTAATGACAATTCCATCCTGATCGAAATAAGAAAAAGAGGCATTGTAACGAGATTCTGGGGTACCGCCTGTTACCGATACATTGTGGCTTTGCTGTGGCGCATCTTGCAGTATCTTTGATTGCCAATCGAACTGTGGTACGTTTTTATAATCTTCGAGCGTATATGTTTTATCACCAATGGTAGGGAAATAGCCATAACTTCCTGACATTTCTATTGGTGTATAAACCTCACTTTGTAGTTTTACAAATTCATAAGCATTCATCATTGGTATCATTTTTGTTGCTCTTTGGATACCATAACTTCCACTGTAATTTACTTTTGGTGCGCCGACTGTTCCTTTTTTGGTTGTGATAATAATAACACCATTGGCACCACGTGCTCCATAAATGGCTGTTGCTGATGCATCTTTCAACACATCAATCGATTCAATATCGTTTGGATTGATACCCGTACCAACCGAAGGATCTTCAGTTGGGAATCCATCTATTACATAAAGTGGAGAATTATCTTGCGTAATAGAGTTACTACCTCTAATTACAATATTCATTGCACCACCAGGCGTTCCTTCGCCCGAGCTTACATTTACACCAGCAATTCTACCCGCCAATGCTTGATCGAAACTTGGTACAGGAGCCTTTAAAACATCGGTAATTTCCAATTTTGAAACAGAACCCGTCAAATCTTTTTTCTTTACATCACCATAACCGATGACCATGACCTCATTCAGTGATTTACTCTCCTCTTTCAAGATCACCTTCATTGGTTTCGATTTATCTGCTTTCAATTCAAACTTTTGGAATCCCAAATAGGTAAACACGAGTACACTGTTTGCATTTGGAACAGTCAACCCAAATTTACCATCGAAATTTGTAATGGTTCCTTTTTGCTCTCCTTTAATCAGAACATTCACACCGGGTAATGTTTCACCTTTTTCATCAAACACAATACCTGTAACAGATACCTGAGCCATTGAAAGGGTTGAAATAAGAATTCCTATAAGAAGGAAAACTATTCTTTGTTGTAAATTTTTCATTCGATATGTTATTTATAAGCCATTAGATTGGTTAGAATTCACGTAATTGTAAATTATTTGTGCAAAGATTTCCCAAACCTTTTTCTAAAGTAAAAGATTGAAAATTGTTTTTCAGATTTTATTTGAGAGAGATAATTGCTTCAATCTCCAAACCAGATAAACCTGAGTTAAAGATTGAAGCTGTTTTTACTTTGGAAATTAAATCACTACTTTTTGAGTAATCTCTTTGTTTGAAGTTTTTAAACGAATAACATATACTCCCTTGTCCAATTTGACTTCTTGATTTGTAGAAACTGGGTTGTTTATGATTAATTTTCCTGTAATTGAAAAGATTCTGATACTACCATCGAAATTAGAAATAACACCATTTGGTCTAACTCTCACTCCTATTACATTTATCATGGCTGGTGTTATTCCAGTAGTAGAATACTCGTAGGCTCCCATATCATAACCTAATCCTTGCGGACGAGCAGTTCCTTCAATATCAGTTGTTATACCTGATGTCGAAACATCAACTCCTGCATCAATCGCAGGTGAACCACTTACCAATCGATAATTATGATTAAGAGCATCCACAAATGAGGCATCTGTTATACCTGTAATACAACCGGGTCCATTATAAGCTGCAGGTATTGCAACATCAAATCCACAAAATGCAACTTCAGGTACGGAACCTGTAGAATAATTTAATGGAGAAATTCCCGAATTATAAAAAAGACAATTTGTAAAGTAGCTTGTAATGGTTGGAGCACTAAAATAGACTCCTGCTGGAGTTGCATCCACTTTTAGATTGGAGGCAAATGTACAGTTGTTGTAAAATCCTGCGTTTGTAACGGCATGATAATTTACACTTGAGCCTGTATTATTTGCAAAAACAGTGTTAGATATATAACATGAGTCTATCTGATACGAGTAGATTCCACTACCAGCACCAGCGGAAACATTGCCTTGTAGAATACTGTTTTTGACAGTGTAATGTAAAAGTTTCAAATAGCTAAAAATCCCACCTCCATTACTGTTCTGAGAGGTATTCCCTTTTATTAAGCATTTATCGATAGTGATTAATCCGTTTCTCAGATATACACCACCGCCCCCATATTGAGTGCTTGTGGCCACTAAAGTAGAATTATTTTCAACCACACAATTGTAAAGTAGAAATGGCGATGTTTTCACATCAATTGTCAAACCGCCACCACCACCAGTCGCACTTCCAGAAGCAATGTTTCCAGTAATTTGAGTGTTAGCAATAGTATCTCCAATAGCGCTTGCCGTTGAATAAAAACTGCCAAAACCACCACCATTAGTGGTTGCAGTATTATTTCGGATAATACAACTATCAATTCTAAATCCAGCATTGTTTGAGTACATCACTCCACCACCAGCCGTAGCTGATGCATTGTTCTCAATCAAACAACCAATTAATTTACTGGCATTTTGAATACCAATGCCGCCACCGCCACCAACGGTTGTTGTATTGTGATGGATATAACTATGGAGGAGTTTTCCTCCTGTTAGACGGACACCTCCCGCAGATTGAGTTCCTGTTCCGGTAGAAGTATTTCCAGTTATTACACAATTTTGCATGGTTGTTCCTCCAGTCAATAGTGCTGCTATTCCTCCTTGACCTACAATGCCTTTGAAATTTTGAATAGTAATACCATCAACCAAAGCATCTTTGCTTAATCCAAGTGTTGTAATACACTGATTAACAGCCAAATCATTATTCCCATCGAATATAGTAACATTGGTATATTCCCAAGGTTTTGATCCTTTAGCTCTATTATTGATAGTCGTTTCTGTGCCAGCGAAACCTCCATAAATCTTAACTCCACCTTTTAATGTGATATTAGAAGTAGCAGTGTAAGTACCTGCAGCAAACCAGATTTGGTCGCCTGAAGCAAGACTATCACCTGCAAAGGTAGGAGTGGTAAGAAATTTATCTTTATACCATTCGCTATAGGATGCAGCTCCTCCATTTTTCACTGTAGATAGATTTACCAATATTTCCCCAGCGCTTGCCGCACGCCATGTTGCGGCACCTGATGCACCCGATTGAACCAAATAAGTTTTCGCTGCAAATACCGATGAAATGCATAGAAACAGGGTTAACAATAAGCTAATCTTTTTCATAAGATATTTCTTTTAAGGTTAATAAAAAAGGCTGTAATATTCTGTGAACACAATATTACAACCTTTTACTATATATTCTTTATTGAACGATCACTTTCTTCACTGAGTTTGCAGTCTTCACTAAATAAATACCTTGCGAAACAGGTATATTCATATTGGTAGATACCGCTTTTAGAGCAAAAACTCTTGAACCAGTCAATGTATAAACAGACACATTGTCATTTGCGTTTATACCGCTTAAAATGATTTCATTTTTAGATGTACGACAAATAATATCCGATTGTAATTTCTCTACACCTGTAATAATATCAAACTCGTAAGCTCCAATATCAAAACCAGAATCCAAAGGTCTACTCATTCCAATTAAATCGGTAGCTGGAGCTCCAGTTGAAGTTCCTGCATCAATAAGAAGTGAACCGGCTTTAAGTGTCCAAATATTAGTATTTGGATCCGTAAATAAGTCAATTGACGAAGTTGTAAGTGCTACTGTAGCTGATGGAGTTGAAATAAAGTTAGCAGACAAACCATTGTAAGCGCAATTTGAAATTGTACCCAAACAGTTTGCTGCTGCACTTATTACACCTGAACCTGAACTTGCACTACCATCCGCACCCCAAAACACAGTATTTGTAAGTTTTAGATTTGCTGCTGATGCAATTTGATTCATGTATGCTGCTCCACCAAGATTATTAACTACCGTACAATTTGTCACATTTCCTAGAGTAAGATATAATGCCGATTTTGCACCTAACGCAGCTCCATAAATCAAACTATTCGTTAAAAATGAAGTTACACTTGTCAGTGAAACCGCAGAAGATCCTCCAGCTGTTGCACTATTGTTCTTGAAAATACAACTGCTTATATTCGTTGTTCCAACACCTTGAGCTTTTATTCCAGCACTAGAACCTGAACCTGAAGCCGAAGATGTATTGGAATCAAATACACATCCTGAAATTGTGTATGTACCTCCTGAGCTACCATTATTAGCCATTATACCTGCGGCATCTGTACCTCCGGATGTTGTGTATGTGTTATTACTAAAGTAACAATTTGTTGTTGATGCTGTTTTTGAAGCAGCAGAAATAAAATATCGAAGTGACGCACATGAATTAGCAGTAAAAATACAATTCTGAATAATCATACCCGGTCTTTGATAAACAACCTGACCAGCATTATTCGGACAACCAGAAAAAGTTATTCCATCAATTGTTATTGATCTATCGCCACCTGCATTAAAAATACCAGTTGTGCTCGATGCCCCATTAATAGTTGTTGTATTTGTATAATTCCAAACATTTGCACCTTTTGCACGCTGTGAAATATCTGTCTCGGTACCTGCAAATCCACCATAAAATGATGGCGTAAAATTAGGAGAAGCACTTGGCATTGTGTAAACTGATGAAATAGTATAGGTTCCAGCAGCAATCCAAACCTGATCTCCATTTGCAAAACTTGTAGCGGTTAACCATGCAGTCAAGGTTTTCGCTTGTACAGTTAAATCAACATTAACTTCACCAGCACCAGCTGTACGCCAAGTGGCTGCACCTCCAGTACCAAGTTGAACGAGATAAGTGGTTGTCGAAAATCCCGACAAACTACAAAACAGAGCTAAAAGTAAAATAATCTTTTTCATTTTCGATAGGTTTTAAGTTGTTTTAAAAATAATTTGGTTGTGTGTTATTTGGTTGACAAATGTATGACACAAACTATTTTTTTATGGAATAGTATTATTCAGAAATATTCCACTATTGTTCAAAAGTGATAAGTGAAAGGTTTTGAACAAATAGAATAAGATTATTAAATATCTGACTTTCTACACATTAAGCAAATATACAACTGAAGAAAATGAAGATAAAAGATATAGTAATTAACGGGAAAATACTACGAGGGGAAAATAGGTTAAAGTGATTTTCAATAAATTATTGGATTAAAAATGGAATAGATATTTCGAGTTAAAACAAGGTTTATGCATTTAAATAAAACGGTTAGTTAGTCAAATTACAACTTCTCCATTCGAAAATTTTTTCTCCTAATAACCGATGAAAATTTTAATCGGAATATAGCACTCCATTCCTCATTACTATTGAGATTAAAGTCTAAAATCTTATCATTTATTAATCTATGTATTGAATAATTGGTGTTTTTTAGAATAAATTTTGGCAATAAAATGTACATTTTTAGTACATCCTAATTCTATATATCTTCCACTTTTACATACTCGTGATTACACACACATTCCTTAATTTTTTTATCGTGATGAAAAGAAAAAACAATCAAGTTGGAATTGGGATTCTTCTTCTCTGGTTAATCTATTTAAATGATTTTCAGATCAGCCGTTATCAAGTAATTGATATCATACACACTACATTTAATACTTCTTGATAAAAATGACACTGTGCTTCTGATCCACAAACAGAATAAGAAAATCATTTACTCACTTAAATAGAAATAAATTTAGTTTTAACCTTAAATTCAAATTTACACCATGAAAAAAATCACATTATTTCTTTTTATTAGTATGTTCCCAATTATTACGTTTGGACTTACTTTAAATCCAACGACATTTATCGCGAGCAATATCAACAATCTCGCCAATGGAACTACAGTAAATCTACAGGCTGGCATCTATACCCTTAACAGAGCGACACTTGACGCTTGGTCAGCAGGCGTATTAGGCAAATCAAATATAACTTATGCACGAACTGGCTCTGGCACTGTACTAATAAAATACAGTGGTATATACCAAACTGAAATGATTCTCAAAAATGCAACAAATCTTTTATTTGAGAACATTACATTTGAAAACATAAAAGTGACATACGATCATTGCATTAATTCTACAATGAATTATTTAACTTCTACCGTGCAAAATATCGACCCTGCCGTTGATTATAATACCGTTGCTCTACTGGCTTTTAATTATGGCGATAATTGCACAATTAGCAATTGTTATCTAAAGTGGACTTATACTGGATTCAATGGAAAGTGTGTGAAATCTTACAGAGGCACCAATCATAAATTCATCAATAATGCAATCATGGGGAATTTACGTGGCGCTTATGAAATATTTTCTGACATCTCGCAGCCGAAATCAAATGTATTGGTTCAAGGTGGATATATCGAACGACAAATAACTGGAGGATACGAAGATCACGGCGTCTATTTTCACGATGTGTCTGGTGGTGTGATAGATGGATTAATTGCAAAAGGTTGGTCAGAAACCGGTTCTGGGGGATCAATAAAAATAAAAAATTCTGATGATATTGAAGTTAAGAATTGTACATTCTTTACTTCAGGGATTTTATTACGTACAGGTGATGTAGGCTCTACTTGGCAGCATTTAGAAAACATCTATATTCATGATAATAGCATTATCTCAACTACTGCATCCAACATGTCGATTAGCACATACATGACCCCAAATGCAAATTATGACAATCCCAAAGCTCTTGTTTTTGATAATAACAAGATTTTCAACGATGGTATTACTGTAAACAACAATGCTTCACTTTTTAATCAGTATTCATCTCGTGCAGGTAAAAACGGAGGAGTGTATGGTAATGGCTATAAATCAAGCTCATCAATTAGTCTAACTTCGGGAATAAATAATTCGGGGAATTATGTACTAACAACACCCGCTCCTACAGAAACTGGTTCTGTTTCATTTACTAGCCCAGCAAATGGCGCCTCATTTGCTAGTGGCTCTAATGTTGATATTACCACCTCAACAACAGGTGTATTTCAGTATGTAAGCATAAAAGTTGATGGTGTGTGGGTAGCTCAAGATAATATTACTCCATACACTTTCAGTTTAACAGGTTTAACCGACGGAACACATACTATTGAAGTATATGGAAAATTAGTAGATGATACTTGGGCTACAGGACAAATCATTACAATTAATATACTTGCTCCTCCTGTTACTTATACAGAGAAATTTGAAAGTTTAACCTCGAAAGCAAATACTTGGTTAAGCAATCAGCTTGATACTTTAGACAATACCCTTGTTTGGAATGTAAATGCAAAAGTTGAAAGTGTGAATCGATTTGGAACTGGAACAAGTATTTACTTTTTTGAAGGAGTAAGCGGACTAAAATCAAATTCATTTTTGGGAGGAATATCATCATTTTCTGTTCAATGTAAAGATTTATGGAATCCTGGAGTAGGGCGAAAGTTGAACTTACTAATCAATGGTAATGTTGTGGATTCAATAATCCATACAGGTACTGAGACTTATACATTTAGTGTAAACAATATCAATATTCCAGGGAATGTATCCATAGAAATTAAGAATGTGGAACTCAATACAGTCGGAAACAATGCGGTTGGAATCGACAATATCTCTTGGACAACCTATTCAGGAGCTGCGAAAGCGCCTAGAGCGGTAAATAGAGGTAATATTATTTCTACCACTGAAGAACCAAATGTATTTCCTAATCCATTTAATTCCGATCTAAAAATCGATTCGGCTTCAAAATTTTCTAGTGCTACACTTTATGATTTGTCGGGGAAAATGATAATCAACCAATCATTGATTGGAAAATCAATGATTGTGTTAAGTCCTAGTTATTATATTGCTCCAGAAGGGATGTATATTTTGAGATTAAACGGTGAAAATGGTATCAAAACATTCAAAATAATCAGAAAATAAAACGTAGAAAGAGTTTACAAAAAGAGGCTGTCTCAAAATAATTTTTGAGGCAGTTTTTTTGTGTCTAAAATTTGGCAATTTAATGGGTATTTTCTATCTTTATAGTGTTGATAATAAACGATTTATATGTCATTTAAGAGTTACGACCAGCAGCAATTGATGTTACTACCGCCCTCTTTTGATGAGTTAATACCTCAAAAAGACCCTGTTCGTG
>JAQTZA010000004.1 GCA_028687995.1 Bacteroidales bacterium | reverse complement strand
AGGTGGGTTTCGTCGAACACAACAGGTACGTTTTGTAAAAATTGTTTAACATCAAGAGGTAGAGAGTTATAATCATTGACATTTCCCGCAAAATGAGTAATTCCTGAGTTAAAAATTAAGGCCAATGCCAATTCGTGTGCAAAGGTGGTTAAGTGATGATTATTTAAGTCGGAGAAAACAACTGGTGTATAATCCATTGATCCGATAACATTGCGGGTGAATGGAAGTATTGAATTTTGTATAGGTGCGTTAGTTGGGTAGGAGGAGTCGAATAGGTACGCTTCTTCACCTTTTACCGCTTCTTGAGATATTAAGTTAGGATATGTTCGCGACCAACCACGCGGAATTGTACAACCATGCAGATTCACCATCAAATGGTGTTGTGCCGCCTTTTGAAGTACATCGTGATACAGTGCAATAAGATTTTGTTTGTCACTCTGCCAAAAATCAATTTTTACGCCCTTCACTCCCCAAAGCTGAAGTTTAGAAAATTCTGCGGCACATTTTTCGGGATTAGAAATAATATCACGTGGACGTTCGCTTATTTTATTATGCTTTCCACCCGAATTATACCACATTAAAATGCCTACATTCTTCGAGTTGGCGTATTCAACTAACTGCTTAATATCACCACCTTGCATTAAATTCCAATTGGCATCTACCAAACAATATTCCCAGTGCATTTCGGCAGATAAGTCGACGTACTTCTTCATTGTTTCAAAATCTTTCGGACTATCGTTGTCTGTCAGCCAGCTCCACGACGAACGTCCGGGCTTTACCCATGAAAAATCGCCCGAAATTGCAGTATCAGCCAGATTATTTATCATGTTCGATTCGAAGATTTGAGCAAGAGAAGTTCCAATAATAATGGTTCGCCAAGGCATTGACCATGGCAAGGTGGACGAAGGCTGCACCTTGCCGGTGCTTTCACCATCTTTGGGTTCGGGAAACCGTACAACATACATTCCTTGCGGTGCGTCTTGCTCCAAACGAACACCACAATAATTGGGCATTAAATTCGATTCAGAAACCAGTGCCCAAACTCCATTTGTTTGAAACAAGGCTGGGAAAGCCCAACCTTCTTTATTGGGAGACGGAGTTCCGATGGCAATACTGTTCTCGTAATATTTTTCGTAACCGGGTGTTCATTGCGAAGGTTTATCGTAAGGTTGAATCCACGCTTTTCCTCCCACGGCAAATTTAAACCCGGTAAGCTCCTTTTTTACTGTATAAGTTTTTTTAGACTCTTCAGGAAATACGTATTTAAACGCAATGCCATCGTTATAAGCTCTAAATACAATTTTCAACAAAGCTCCTTTTGGATTTTGGAATGTAAATTCCATTTCGTTCGCATGATTTCTAAATGCTGTTTGACGACCAATCAACATGTCGTATTTTTCGTCAATTACGTTTAATTTACTACTCGAAATAAAAGTAAGATTTTGAGCAAACTGTTGATCTTTTCTTACTATTCCCAATGGCGATCTTTCAATGATCGTGTTTGTTTGTTTTCCTTTAACCGAAAATACCTCATAAAACAGTTCATCAATCTTTTGTTTATTTTTCTGCTGATATATTTTTACCTCGATTTTTCTATCTGGAGAGGAGACTATCCATTGTTTATTTTTGTTTATCTCTTCGGACAGAAGCGAAGTGACAAAAAGAAAGAAAATTAAAGTCGGTGCTATCTTGTTCATTATCAATAAAATTGAATATAATAAAATCTGAATCCCATCATCTCATTATCGCAACAACTTCGTTTATTTCCTCCATCATTTCAATGCGTACAATATTCCCGGAAACCAGTTTGCCATTCACTATCAAGTTTTTTACCCCTTTTTCAATCCCATTTGGGTTTAGTACCGAAATATTGATAGTTTTTCCACGAAATTTTCTGGTGACCTCAAACTTATGCCATTTTGAAGGGATACATGGATCTATTTTCAATCCATCAATAAGCGGCTGTATGCCTAGAATAAACTGTGTGGCTGCCACATACGACCAAGTAGCAGAGCCACTTAACCAGGGAACACGTGAATTTCCGTACTTGGGGCTATATTTACTATGTGTTGATTGGCAATAAACATAAGGTTCTATTTGTCTTATTTCTGCCTTGGAATTGTATGTAGCTGGCATATAATTTCTAAAATATTCAAACGCCTGAGTTCCATTTCCACACATTGCTTCTGCCATAACAGCCCACCCTTGTGTGTGCATAAAAATACCTCCATTCTCTTTCATCCCAACATTCATAAGTGCCGCACGTACTATATTATAGTCGGTTTCAGTATAGGGAGGATCGCAGATCATCACACCGTAATTGGTAGAAAGACGCTCTTTCATTTTTTTGAGTGACACTATTTTTTGTTCTTTTGTTGCTGCACCGCTAATGATTGCCCACACTTGCGGATTCATAAAAATCTGTCCTTCGTCACACTCTTTTGATCCAAATTTGAAGCCATCGCTTCTATATCCACGTAGAAACCACTCGCCATCCCAGGCATATTTCTGAATGTTCGAATCAAGTGTTTCCAATAGTGGTTTTGCCCAATCTTTTTCTGTTTTGTTTTTGAGTAATTTGCAGATTTCGATATATGTTTTTAGTGCGAAGCGGAGTTGCATGGCCACAAAAATAGTCTCGCCGTCGTGTCCAAATTTCAGGCAATCGTTCCAATCGGCAAGCAACCCACACGGTAATCCGTGGGCACCAGAACGATTCAGATTAAACACAATGGCTCGCTTCATGTGTCCTAGAATAGTCTCTTCTCCTTGATCGGCAAAAGGCAAAATTTTGGTGTAAAAATCAATATCACCAGTCTCATTTACGTACGCAGGAATTGTATTAAACAGCCACAAACAGTCGTCTGATCGGTATTGAGATTCTGACGGTGCAGTTTCATGCCCCGGTTTGTGTGCTACTTTACTTACTACAGGCATCGCTCCTCCGCTTGATACCTGACCCGTTATCATCAATTCCAAACGCTTTTTAGCTTCATCGGTAATATTGTGCATTACACCCAATAAATCTTGGACACTATCGCGATAACCCAATCCATCCCGTTCGCTGGCAGTGTAAACCAAACTGGCCGCACGACTCCACGCATAGGTAATCAAACAGTTGTAGGGGCTCCACATATTGAGCATGCTGTTAAACTCTTTATCTGGCGTTCTGACCGTCATTCCACCTATACGTTGATGCCAATAGCTTACTAATTTATCAAATTCAGCATTAATCGCAGAAAGATTGCCATATTTTGCTACGGTTGACTTGCCTTCTACTGACGCCTTCCCGACACCCATTAAGACGAAGAAATCTTTACTTTCGTTCGGTTCTAGCTCAGTGTCAATCTGTATCACACCACACAAATTATCTCCTGCGGCTTCAAAATTTGAGCAATATCCATTCTCAACAGCTAATGGATTGGCATACGTTCGATAGTTGCCAAGGAATCTCTCAAGATCGGTCTCATAGCCGACCACTTCTCCGCCAACAAATGCCATAAATGAATAGCGACCCTGATCTTTCTCATTGAAATTATACGGCATTTCGGGGATATGAACATTCGTGCCGTGATTGATAATGCCATCAACAACAGCCATTTTTCCGGTGTACTGTGTGTATTGCAAATTGAGTAAATCATCCATCGCATTCCAATTATTGGCATATTCTACGAAAGAGAACATGCTCAATTTTCGGCTTTCAGTACTTTGATTTGTTAATCTCAAATGCCAAACCTCAAAATTCTGATTCAGCGGAACAAAATAGCGTGTTTCAGTCTTAATATTTGAATATTCAGACTCAATGATAGTGTATGCTGAGCCATGTCGACAACTATTTTTATAAGAATCTAACGGTTTACCGACTGGTTGCCAAGAAGCCGACCAATAATCGGATGTTTCCTTATCTCTGAGGTAAATGTATCGTCCAGGTTGATCCATCGGCACAGCATTAAATCGCATCCGTGTAAAACGACCCTGACCACCCGATTTGTAAAAACTATAACCACCTGCATTGTTCGTTATTATTGCACCATATTCTGTCGATCCCAAGTAATTACTCCACGATCGAGGGGTATTGGGTGATGTGATTACATACTCCTTCTTCGTGTCATCAAAAAATCCGTATTGCATTTGTAATACTTTTTTTATTGTTTTCTAAAAATCCTAACTCGCTTCTAACCGTTTCTGTATTACCGTATAATTCAACAATATTCGCACTCTCATTTTTATAACTCTCAACGCCAAGAAACACGAAGAAATCCCTTATTTCAGACGGATTAAGTACGACATCAATCTGCATAACACTGCATGAATCTGCATTCGATTTGTACTGGCTTGTACAGACTCCTTTTTCTACAGCGATGGGATTGACCATTGACCTGCCTTCGCCAATAAAACTATCTATATTCGTTTCATATCCCACAATTTGTCCGCCTTTAAATGCATTGAAAATTTGGATGTCTGGATTATCCCTAAATCCTAATGATGGATTTGTTGTTATTCGTTTAAATGAATAATTCGCCATGCCAGTCTCCATATCAATTCCGCAATGTTCACCCCAAGTGATCGTCTCAAGATCAGCCAAATTACTATCGTATCGAACAAATGAGAAAAGAGATAACTTTCGACATCACATGCTCTTATTTATTAATTGGAGATGTACAATCTCGAAATTTTTATTTCGTGGAATTAAATAACAGGTTTTAGATTGTATTTCGTCATACTCAGTATCAATGATGGTATAACCAGAATGATGTTCACATCTGTTTTTAATTTGCTCTAATGGTTTGCAAACCGGACTCCTTGTATTTGACCAAAAATCATTTGTTTCACAATCCCTTATATAGATACACTTGCCGGTGAGTTCTTCATCTTCTTGGTGTGTCTTAATGAAAGCACCTAAACCTGTGGAGCCAGAGTAGCTAAATCCTTTTCCGTTATTCAAAATAACGGAAGCATAGTTTTCTGATCCCAAATAATTACTCCAGATGCGCTTTGAATCGGGGATCAAATGTACATTCTCTTCATTTAAGCAATAAAAATGATTGGTCTGCATAAGTCGGTAGTCTAAATTACTCAGGGCTCAGAATTCCGCTTCTTAAGCTCATCTAATGTTTTATTAATTTCTATCACTTTTTGTTCGTCCAAAGAATAAAAAAGTAATGCAATTACAGCTATTAAACTCCAGATTGCTGGCATAAAGCTGAATAATATTCTGACACCTTTTTCCGTTTCAGAGGTAACCGCGGCATTCGCCACAAAACCAAAATATGCTAATAAATAACCAGCTATAGCTCCACCTATCGACCAACCAAATTTCTGTGCAAAGTTGGCAGACGAATAGATTAAACCTGTTGCTCTTCGTCCGGTTTTCCATTCAGAATAATCCGCTGTATCGGCATACATACTCCACATCATAGCCATGGCCGGTCCTACAGCAAAATTGCACAAAGCCTGAAATAAGAACATGAGCGATATTTGATCTTTATCTAAAAAGTAGTAAGCCATACTTAAGATTGTGCCAAGTAGCATCGACAGCATGTAAACACGCTTCTTCCCAATCCAGGCAGCCATTGGTTTAAGTAGTATTGTTCCCAAAATACTAAATCCGGTACCGACTACCATAAATGTCGAAATCAACGTATCTGCTCCAACTTCAAACCCAAACAAATTTGCACTTCCACTGTTATTGGCATAATACTTGAAATAATAGATAATTGATCCGTTTCGGATTGCAACGTATAAGCAGGTCATGATACCAACAACCGTGAGGATGAGCCATGGGACATTTTTAAACAGATCTTTAATATCCTCTTTAAGCGAATTTTTGGCGTCATTTACTGGTGTTACTCTCTCTTTGCAGACAAAAAATGTTGTTAAAAACATCACTACTGCCAACACCGAGTAGATTCCCATTGCCACAGAAAATCCAAATTGCTCATTCACTGATCCGTCAGCATTTATTTTCAACAATCCGAAATAATGAACTAGTTTCAGAGTCAACCCTTGCACGATAAGTCCTCCAATAAATGCGGAAATGGATCGAAAAGCCGACAAACTTGTTCTCTCCAACGAATTGGGAGTCATCACAGCCATTAATGCTCCATAGGGTACATTGATTGTCGAATAAATAAACATCATTGCTGTATAAGTCACATAGGCATATACCAATTTTGAACTTGCAGCAAGATCTGGAGTATAAAAAGTCATGAATCCAATCACTCCAAATGGCACAACGGTGTATAAAATCCATGGACGGAATTTTCCATATTTTGAGCGGGTTCGGTCGGCAAAAGCACCAACTAACGGATCGTAGAAGGTATCGAGCATGCGCACAGCCAAGAACATGGTTCCGGCAGCAGCAGCAGATATTCCAAAAACATCGGTGTAGAAATACAATAAGAACATGGTAAATGTTTGGTAGAAAAGATTAGACGCCATATCGCCTAATCCATAAGCAGACTTTTCAAAAATAGAAATTTTAGTGTTTTGCGTTTCCATGATGATGTTGTAATTATGTTCTTCTTTAATGTTGGTATTCATTTTAGGTTCCGTTAACCTATGAGGACAAATTTACAACTGGCACGGGGGGTAAAAGAAGTAAAATGATTCCAATAGATAGGATAGATATTCCATAAAGCTAAAAACGCCAATGCTTTCGTATCAAAAAATGAATTTAAACGGATGTATATTCATTTATTTTATAATTTCGTAGAAGTTGATTGATCATCCTTCAATAATTCAGAACTATAAGTATTATTACGAATAGAATTGTTGCACAAAATAACCCAGTCAAACTAATTTTTTGCATTATGACAGATACAATCTCTTTTGCATTTTTGTGTATTACTTCGTTTTTCACACTCATCAATCCGCTTGGCACAATGCCTGTTTTTATGTCGATGACAGCTGATTTGTCGGTCGAGGCACGGAATAAAACAGCAAAAAAAGCCTCAATTGTTTCGTTGTTTACAATCATAGCATTTGCACTGACAGGTCAGTTATTATTCAATTTCTTTGGGATTTCGGTGAATAGTTTTAGAATTGTGGGTGGTGTAATTTTCTTTATTATGGGAATGGATATGCTGCAAGCACGCCTTGGGCAGGTGAAAATAAAAGACGAAGAGGTGAAAAAATACATTACCGATATTTCAATTACACCTTTGGCTATTCCTATGATTTGTGGTCCAGGAGCTATCACCAATGCCATTGTGTTGATGGAGGACGCTACATCCTATGTGAAGAAAATAATTTTGTTCTTGTCTATTACGCTCATCATGGCGTTGACTTATCTTATACTGTATAGTTCTTCAAAGCTCATTAAGTTGCTTGGACAAACAGGAATAAACGTCATGATGCGGATTATGGGATTGATCGTAATGGTTATTGCAGTTGAATTTTTCTTTAGTGGGTTGAAACCGATTATCTTATCAATAATACATAGCACATAATTCAACTATTTTTGCGAATCCATTTCTGGAATTTTGCAAAATACGATTTTGGGAAGTTATGGCCAGCACCTTTCATAAATATGAATATCGCCTTTGCATTACTGTTCTTTGCATTTATATAAAATGATTGAACCCAATTTGGATACGACAATTCAGTACCCTGCAAAAACAAAACAGGGCGATTTCGCAAGACATTGTAATCAGTCAGACCATCACCTCCTTCAACGAAGAAAAACTTGCTGAAATAATGCGTAATCTCTGCTTCAGGACGATTCAAAAGCACAGCCGTACAATGTGCTCCATTCGAAAATCCACCCATAAAGGCATTTGTTGGATCGATTTGAGGAAATCTCGAGAATACACTATCCAACATAATCTGATAGGCATGCCAAATGACTTCACTGTCAGAATTGCGTATTCTAAAACGTGTCCATTGATTGCTGCTATCCTGTTTCAAAGAATCTATTGATGCCTTAAATAGAGGGAAATTGATCAATATGTAGTTTTCATCTCCTACTTTCTCTTTTAGATGTTTAACGCAGTCGCCAGCGCCACCAAAACCACCATCGATCCAAAGTATGGCGGAGATTTTTTTTGTTGACTCAATGTTCTTTGGCAGGTATATTGAACACATCGGAATCGAATGCTTTCCTGTTGCGTAGTAATAGTTGGTTTTTGGAAGTTTAGGGAACTCAAGTATTAAGGTTGAGTCTGGACTAAAACACAAGCCAATTTGAATAAAAACAATAAAAAAACTGAACAAAATAATTGCGCGTTTCATTTGCTTGATTGGAGTTTGGTTAGCTCATTTTTCATCCATTCATACTTAGTTTTATTATAATCTGGAGGTAACCCATGACCTGATTCGGGATAAACTAGATAATTTTTTGAAGATAAAATTTGATTATAAACCGCAAAGTTAATGCGTGGAGGACAGACTATATCTTTCAATCCAACAGACATAAATACAGGACATTTTATCATTGAAGTCAGATTTCGAATATCAAAGTAGCTCAGATTTTCGAGTAACCTTTCCCATCCAAATTCAGGATTCTTCGACATATACGATTCGAATTCATTTGCTGGCCATACGGCAATTTTAAAATAATCTTGGAAATCAGATAGAAAAGGAACGGCTGCAATACAAAGTGTGACGCGTTGGTAATCTAAAGCAGCGGTTGCTAAACTCAGTGCACCACCTTGGCTTCCCCCTTCAACAACTATAAATTTTTTATCAATCTCATCACGGCTATACAGAAAATCGATCGCACGAATACAATCCATAAAAACCCCACGATAGATGTATCGCTCTTTGTCTTTAACGTTTGTTAAAAGAAATCCTGGAAATCCTGGATTTATATCATCTCGACTATTACCGTGTCCCCTAATATTGAGTACAAATACAGCCATATCGTCTTTATCATATCCCCAACTCATTTGTTGATTGCTGCTGTATCCTTGAAGGTGTAGAATCGCAGGATATCGCCCTGGTGCTTTAGGTCTTGCGTACCAACCTCTTATCAATACATTGTCAAGAGATCGCATTTCTACTAAAAAAACATCTCTGGATTTAGTAGAAAGTGAATCGTTGTAAATCATCCTGAATTGCGGCGCAACAGCTGTTAATTCTCGTTTAGCACGCGACCAAAAATTATCAAAGTCGAGAGGTTTGTTTGGAGAAGTGGCAATTTTCTCGGGATCTACACCAAACCTAAAAACCTCAGTCGAATTGAAAAGTTTACTCTTTAGTCTGATATTTAATTTGTAAAATCCTGGTTGTAAGTTGTTTGTTTTATAGCTGGTTGAGACGTTATGATTTTTCTTTAAATCCACATTTTGAGTAGAGCTGGAAATTGTATCGTTAAAATCATTGAACAAACAAAATTCTACTTTACCTTTAAATACATAAGGTGATAAGTTTGACAAATTTATGGAGATTGTTATTTCAGGGGTATTTATAAAGATGTGATTCGAAATTGGCGATACGGCCTCAATCTTAATACTTGAACCTAATTCTCCCATTTTTAGTGAGACTTCTTGCCCTGTTATTCCACCGCCACCGCTATTGTCAAACACCCTAACTGCTATAACATTGGGTTTACCCCAACGAACATCAGAAGCCAAAATATCGTATTTCCTGATTTTATCATATGCCGTCAAGAAGTTTGGAGGCATAACTCCACTTTCGCCAATTAACTTACCGTTGAAAAAAACTTGATCGCAATCGTCAATTGTACCTAAATTCAACGTCATTCCGCCAAGTTTCAATGTCTCATTTTTAAGCTTAAGCGGTAAAAATACTGTTTTACGATACCAAGCAAAACCATTATAGTCTATGTACCCTTGCTTTTCCCAAATTATATCTGTGGTAATATTATTCCATTTGGTGCTGTTGTAGTCTGTATTTTTCCATACTAAGCTATCGCCAGTTTTAAATTGCCAATGACTGTCAATCAAAATTTGTGATAATCCTGAAAACGAAAGGAAGGAACTTAAAATTAGCAAAATATGTTTCATGGGATTTCTATTTACAACTAATCGCTCAAGCTATTTCTTCAATTTCAGTTTCTCCAACTCTTTTTTCATCCAATCGAATTTTGTGTTGAAATACTCTCCAGGCAAGCTGTGTCCCGATTCGGTGTAAATATTGTAGCTTTTTGGAACACTTAGTTGATTATATGCAGCAAAATTAATGTGTGGTGGGCAGATTTTATCTTTTAACCCAACAGTCATAAATACCGGACATTTAACCCAATGTGCCAGATTTTTAATGTCGTAGTAACTCAACGTTTCGAAGATTCCTTTCCATCCAAAAGTTTGGTTTTTGCTTTCAAAATCGCGGAATTCATTTGCAGGCCACCCTGCAATCTTGAAATAATCTTGAAAATCTGATAAAAATGGAACTGCAGGAATGCAAAGTTTCACTCTGTCGTTGGCAAGTGCGGCTGTGGCGATACTCATGGCTCCACCTTGGCTTGCTCCTTCCACCACCAAATACCTTGAGTCAACTTCTTCTCTGCTGCACAGGAAATCAACCGCTCGAACGCAATCCATATAGGCGCCACGATAGATGTATCTCTCTTTGTCTTTTAAGTTGTACATTAAGAATCCAGGGAATCCGGGATTGATGTCGTCGCGGCTATTTCCGTGTCCTCGTACGTTCAGTATTAGCACTGCCATATCATCACCCGGATATCCCCATCCAATCTTAGGATCGGTGCTGTAGCCTTGAAGATGGAGAATTGCTGGAAATTTTCCTTCTGCTTTCGGACGAATATAGTATCCTCGTATCAGTACGTTGTATAGCGATCGCATCTCTAATGAATAGACATTACGTTTCGTGGAAGAAAGCGAATCGATTAAAGTCAATTTGTATTGCGGATCAACGGATGCCAGCTCACGTTTAGCCCTCATCCAAAAGTCGTCAAAGTCAGCAGGAATAGTTGTTTGCGAGACAATTTTTTCGGGTTCCACTCCAAAATTGAACGATTTTGAAACATTGCTCAACTTACTCTTAAAATCAATCAATAATGAATAAAATCCTGGCGGCAATTTCAATTTATTAATTGGGAAAAGTTTATTAGTTAACGCTGGTATGTTCATCGAAGTACTCCAAAATGAAATTGTATCTTTGAAATCATTTACTAGCAACAAACCAACCGTTCCTTTGATATCAATATTTGAAGAGTTGTTGAATGACAGGGCAAAAGATGTTTTAGCTCCGTTGTCAATAATTTGATTTGGGTTTGGGAATTTAGGTTCAATTTTGAAAAAAGAAGGTGCGCCTCTAACCTTTAAAACCACATCTTGACCCGTGATTCCACCGCCACCTGCGCCGTCGTAAACTCTGACAGCAATTACATTCTCTTTTCCCCAAAGGATATCACCAACTTCTATTGTGCAGGATCTTTCTTTGTCGTAGGCAGTGTCGTAGGCTGGTGGAAATTTTCCTGTTGTACTAACCATTTTTCCGTTAAAATAGGTTTGATCAACATCGTTTACAGTACCAAGGCTTAGCTCTAGACCTCCCTTTTCGAGTGCTTCGGTTTTAAGCTCTACGGGGATATACACTTTCTTTCGATACCATGCAAACCCATCGTAGTTTTTGAATCCCTGTTCTTCCCATACTGCTCCCGATTTGATGTTCTTCCAATGAGACGAGTTGTATGATGGGTCTTTCCAAATTGAGCTGTCTCCAAGAGCAATTTGCCAACTATTATCAAGTAAATCTTGTGATTGTGCTGCAATAGCAATAAAGAGAGATAACATGAGTACTGTACGTTTCATGATTGTATTGTTTTATAGTTTAATGATTTTTTTAACGATTTTGTGTCCGAAGCCATCAGTGATTGATAAAAATAAGACTCCCGGTTTTTGATTTTGTAGATCTAATTGAATGGATTCTTGATTATTAATCGTTTGTTCAAATAGTACTTTTGAGTTAACATCAATAATGGTAATAGCTTTGCAATTCATCAAACCTGTGATGGTTAAATCGCCTTTTGTCGGATTTGGATAGACCTTGATTTTCTCTTTTTGAAGGGATTGAATGGCATTTGCAGAAGCATCGTTTAGCTCAAATGTAACTTTGAATTTTCCACTTTGATTAGGTTCAACAGTTATTACGCGTGAATCTGAATCAAATTGGGTGTATTGTATACCATCCAATGTCACATATTTAATCTTTAGATATTCGTCTTCGACTGAAAGTGGCGAAAGCCGAATATGCTGAATTGAGTCGGTTGGCTCAAATTTGTAGTAGAGGTTGACAGGTTGTTTTAAGTAGAATAAATTGCTATATAAATAAGCAAAATATCCCATCTCGGTAGAGTGATAACTGGCCTTAAAATCGTCTCCTTTTACTCCATTCTTAATTAATGTTCCAGTAGAATCCACTTGGCTAAATATTTCCCCATAAACCGAATCTACCTGATGTGTCATGAAGAAACCTAAGCTCTCGTCAGCCATTTGCAGGTAAATTGGATTTTTGGTGATGTGGTAGTTAAGCATAGGCCCTGTAAATCCTTGTTCCAACATCCAATAATCTTTGTTGTTGTAATCCTTGGTTCCTTCGCCCGTCAAAATATTGACCGAAAAGAAAGGACCTCCATTGCGATGATCCCATAATGAATATGCTCCTTTCTGATAGCTCCAGGTTTGATCCAATATTTTGATGGCAGCATCTCGGTATTCTGTTTTTGAAGTATTACACAAATAAACTCGCCCCAGACACCAAGCTGTTTTAAGGAAATGACCAACACTGGATGTCGAATTTTTTGTCGAATAATCAGGAATCCAATCAGAGCTAAAAATACTAGGGTAGGTGACCTTGCATAAAGGATTACTCATCTCCGGAATAAACCTATTGATGATAATATCTGCAAGTTGAGTCAGTCTGGTTTGAAATTTTTCTTCACGAGTTACCAAAAAGCAAGTCTCAGTATTTGTAGAGATGGCATCAACAGTACATGCAAATCCTTTCCCTGTCTTACTACCCCATGTTAATGACGCATCTTCATAATATCCTTCAAATCCAGAACGGGTATCCCACATATTGGTGTACAGTGAATTAACTCCTTTGTCCATCCACTTTTTTACTTCCGAATTTCTTGTTGCTTCGTAATTTGCCACAATACCCAACAGCGCATACTGTTGTTGAAATCCCCATTTTTTTGTATTTGGATTCCAAGCCCTGTCATTATCAATCGACCCATCTCGATTTGCGAAGCAATACCATCCTCCATTGGTGCTATCCCATCCATATTTAAACAGGAAATCCAAGGCACTTTTGGCATAATCGAGATAAATTTCATCTCCAGTTAACATAAAAGCTCTTGTGAAGCCATAACCATGTCGTGTTTGCACAATCAACGATTTTTGATCTGTATTTAATAGATTCCCAGTTTGCCCAACACTTGAGAAGAAACCTCCGTAAAGCGGATCGTACGAGTTTCTCGCCCAAAACGCCATGTTCTTCTTGACGTATTCAATGTTTAAATCCGGATTTAAGATATTTGGAGATTTGACTACATATTGTGCTTTTGTAATCGAAATACTGAAAAGCACACTGATGCAAATCAATAATAATCTTATTCCTGTATTTATTTTGGTGAATTTGAAGTTTTTTTCAATGTGTGCTGAATTCGTAGTGATTTCGACCATAGTTCAAAGTCATTTTTTCATTTTTGTGAATAAAATATCCATTGATTTCTTTAGGAAAATCAACTTCAAATATGATTTTTTGTATTTGCCTTTTCATCGAAACTTTAATCTCGCCTTTCGGATGCGGAAAGATAGCATCAAAACTGTCCAAATCACCGGGTTGAGGTCGTATCTCGACTGTTTTAAATCCTGCTGATAGTGATGAAATTCCGCATGTAATATTAAGAAAATCGTACATTGGATGAGCCGCCCACGCGTGGCAATCAGAACGGCTTTCTATACCATGCTCAGGGAACGTTGTAAAGCCATTATCTAGAAAGACCTTCCACTTGTTCATTAAATGTATTACCTCGGCACCTAAATTCGCTTTTTTCAATGCTTGAAAAACATAAAAATCAAAGTATAAGCTTGCTTGAACCAGACTTGTATCAGCAATAATTTTTCTTGCAACTTTATGAGTCATATTTTGGTCAAACATATTGGATAGGATTGCCAAGCTATTTGTGTGTTGCGTAAACATTTCTTTCGATGGAGTTTCTGCCAATAATTGCTTCTGACTGTCATAGCAAAGTCTAAAAGTACTTGCTTTCAATGAGTCTGAGAGAGCTTTGTAGCGTACAACATCGCAAGTCAATCCGTAATGCTCGAAAATATCGGCTGCATTATCAATCGTGTGAGCTAGTAAAATTGATATAAGTGCGGAGTTTCCTTCGCTTATACCTGGGGTAGATCCATTCCTGAATTGTGCAACTCCATCTGTGAAATTCCAGTAAGGCAATGGACCGAGCATACCCGATTTGTCAATTTTATTGATAAACCATTCAAGTATAAATTTCATTCCTAGAATAAACTGTTTCACAAAAGCAGAATCGTCTCTTAATGTATAATAATCATGAATCATATTAATATAAATTAGCGAGAATGGTGGAATTATCTGAACGCCACCACAAGGATAACTGCTCCTTGTTAAACCCATCGGTTGCATCGAATTATAGAATTGTTCGATAGCGTTCCTGACGAGTTTATCATCATTCGTTACATACAACGAGGTTAATGCTTGCAAACGGGTATCGCCAATATATTGTAACCGTTCGTAGTATGGACAATCCATATATGTGTCTGACGCACATAAGTGAGATGTATGCCAAGATGTATTCCATATATCAGTCAACAATTGATTATCTGTCGTGAATTTTGCTGTCAGTTGAAAAGGATAAGCTGTGAAATTATTGTAGAAATCATTTATTCGTAGTTCCTCATTTTTGGTATCGATACTCACTTTTATGAATCTGAATGTTCTTAAGGAAACTGGTTCAAAAATAAAATCTGTCCCATCTGTTATGATTACATCATAATATCCTTTCATAACCATGTCTTTCCATTGATTACGATTCACTTTATGCCCAGAATTATCAAACATAGCCTCTTGATACTGAATCTTAATCTTGCTGTTTCTTCCTCCTGAAACAAGTAATTGAGGATACCCAATCGTTAGAACTCGATTATCAATCAGAAACTCAACATGTGAATTTGCTGGAATCAACGCTTGAATCTTTCCTGAATTATTATCAAATTCAATGTGAGCACCATTTGCTGATAGCAATTGTGCAAATCGTTGTTTCTCCGGTCGTAAAATCGGCAATTTGTTCTCTTTAAGAAACCATGGTGTTCCAACCCATGTATTCAGTCCAAAGTGGTTTCCTTTGCCTAACTCAATTGGATGTTCCCACGTTGAGTCATTGTATTGACAGCTTGTCCAATTCTGATAATTTTTGCTTAAAACTAGACTATCTGTACCCCCGGCAATATATCCACCGCCCACGAGTTCAGATTTCATTTTCATAAAATAGTAGCCAGAATCTTTAGCGGTTAACCACGATTTATCAGTATTGAGAATCTGTTCTAACGACGAATTTCCCTGAATGATTAGTGCTGAAGTGTGTGATATCTGATTAGCTGGTTTCATTCTACCCATATTTACAACTTGCACTGCGACAATATTTTCTCCTTTGTGGAGAAATGCCCCCAAATTGTAGGTGTCATAATTCCATGCGTGTAGATCGCCAATAGAAGGTCCTCGCCCAATTAAGCTATCGTTGACGTACAATTTGTATTTATTATCTGCTGAAATATAAATTATAAAATCCTTTGGCTTCTCACTTAATGCGATATCTTTTCGAAAGTAATAAACGCCTTCATTAGCATTGCTTGATGGTTTTATCCATTCAGCAAATGAATTATCGTTAAGTTGAGATGGGTCAGAAACAAATGGTTTTTTGGCTTCACTGAATGTATATAACCAAGCAAAGCTAGAAGAGAAAAATAATACGACCAATCTTCTCAGAAAATAACTATCGAACACCATATTTTAATTTATAATTTTTTTAAATGGTTGTCAGAAAGAATCAGTAAATCACATGTATCATCGGAAAAATTCAATAATGTGAAGGTAGAGAGTTCCTATTTTTCTTGTTTAGTAAGATAAGTATTCCGACAGTAATTTTTCTTTTACATATAAGAAAAGAGTCATATTTGTTTGATATGACTCTTTTCCAAAAAACTATTTTCTAATAAAGGAGCTTTTTCCGATAAGTTGAGTGTTGGAGAACACCTCGATACTGTACACACCACTTGGTAAGGAGCTGACATCCACCTTGTTTAACTCATAATCAATGCCGAAATTGTAGCTTTGGCCCAATAAATTAGTGATTCTTACTTTGTGAATTTTATAATCACAATTTATGGTCAAATAATTGGACGTAGGGCTCGGATACACGACAAATCGCTTGGTTGTAGGATCCATAATTGCTGTAGTAGTATCTTCTTCAACAGCATAGACATTAGCATCGTTACTACCAACATAGACTACATTATTTTCAATCCAAGGAGATGACATAACGATATCTCCTGTTTTAAATGACCAAATTAGATCTCCATTGACTGCATTCACGGCATACAAATATGAATCGTCATTTCCAACATAAATCATATTATTCGCTAGAGCCGGCGAAGATTTGAATGATAAATCATACTCTTTCTGCCAATTTATACTTCCATCGGCTGGATTCAAAGACATGAGTAATGCTTTACCAGCCTTTAGTTTCAGTGTGCTCCAGAATATAGACTGACTGGTTGTTCCAGAGTTATTAACTGTTCCAATTGCAGGTGTTGACCAAGGTTTTCCATCTGTATTTTGACCGACAGTTCGTGTCCAAATAGGTAATCCTGTAGTCTTATTCTGCAAACGGGCAAAATGTTCTGCAACATACAAAACCGAATTTCCATTAACTATTGGCATTGATGCAGCGCTATGTACTCCAATATATTCCCACTTCTTTATCTCAGTTGCTATATCTGTTCCAGCACATACATTATCTTTGGTAGGGAAAAACATGGTTGTCTCATCTGATGATATTGACCCTTCATTGCATCGAGAATCGCGATAACGCCACACTTCGGCTCCCGTATTGATGTCGTATCCTATAGTGCTCGTTGCATTGAATTCTCCATGGAAAGTCGCAAAAACAGTATTGTAAGCAACCATTGGGGATGACTTCACATAGGCAGTGGTATATCCTTTCTTTTTCCAGATTAATGTACCTGTTTTTGCATTTAGACAATACAAATAGGTGTCTTTGCTCCCGATGAAGAGCTTTCCTTGGTAGATTGTAGGCGAAGAGGTTTCAATCGCTCCCCCTGTGGTGTATGACCAGATTAAGGCTCCTGTCTTTGCATTGATCGCATAGACTTTGGCATCATCAGAACCAACATATAAAGTGTCGTTAATAACGACAGGCGAAGATTGTACCTTTCCTCCAGTAGTATAAGTCCATTTGGTCTGTATTTTTGGCGATGGTACACCTGTTTTCAAGAATTCACCCGTTCTTTTGTTGTTGTTATGGAATGTTTGACCCGAATTATCGTTGTATTTCGATATGTCAACAGGGACTTTAATGTCAATCGGCGGTTCATATCCATTGTGTCTTCCAGCGTCGCAACGTACAACCCTGAACCCAATAAAATGTCTTGGCGCAGATGCTCTATTCTTGTACGATTCGCTTTCACTTTCGGCAGCTTTTCTGGCTTCCGACACAAAACAACCGCCACGTGTATCTATTCCAAACATAAATTCATCCGAATCGTCTTTTGGATTGTGGTATCTGTAATAATCTAGTAAACGCGCGCCCATGGTATATTCAGAAATATTACCATATAAGTGATAAATTCCATAACTGTTTGGCTGATCTCCAGGCGCATATACGCTGTGGATTGAGTCGTTTGAGTTCGTGTTAATCCAACTAGTGCCGATGCTGGATGGAAACGACAGATTTTTCGTTTCATTTCCAGCGCGATAAGCAGCTTCCCACTCAGCGTAAGTAGGCAAACGATATCCGTCATTTTCGAAACGCGCTTTAATCGCATTATTTGTGTATGTGGGATAATCCACGTAGCGTTGTTCCATATCAATCCGCCACTGGAGTCCTTTTTTTATGACAATGGTTTTTGCATCGTCTGCAAAATAGACGGGTGTTTTACCTTCATATTCCGATAATGCGTTACACCATAGCATAATGTCATTCCAATTTGTCTCAGTAGCAGGCTCATTTGCTTGATGCGTAAGTTCACCCACACGGTAGTTTTGGGCTCCCATGGCTGCGTCATCGTCAAAGGTGTATCCGTTTATCTCTGCCCAGTTGTAAATCTCACGCCACATTGCGTATGATGTTTCATATTTAGCCATGTGGAATGGAGTAATGGTGATTACTGCATCATCTGTACGAGTGAAGCCTACATTGTCATTTTCATAAAGAGGATCCCCTGATGTTTTGTAGGTTTTGCTTCCTGAAATTTTAGCGGTTTGCACTAAGCTTTGTATTTTCTCAGGAGCAATTGAGGGAAGAATTTTTTCGCCTTCGACAATTGTCCAAGTAGGTACGCTTCCTGAATTTTGTGTAGTTGGTGGTGTAGCACCTGCATCTGCTCTTACAATGCGAAAGCCGATGTTAGGATTGCCTTTAGATGGTATATCTCCCCATTTTTTTATTGGTACAGTAGTTGGAGTAGGGTAGTTGAAGCCACCTCCTAAAACAGTGTGGGAGTTTTGAGTGGCAGGATTGTAATAGTCGCCAGCCATATTCGTATCCCAACAGTATTCCCAAACGTTTCCAAACATATCATATATTCCCAGATTGTTTGCAGTTTTTGTTGCCGTTGTTTTTGTCGTTCCACCAGAATTTGCACCTATCCAAGCATTCGATTCGTTGATAGTAGAGCCGGTTGAAGCTGCATTCCATTCAGACATAGTCGGTAGTCGATAACCATTTTTTGTATAATCGACATAGACTGAATATTTTTGAGCGTATTTTGTTGAATCTATGCGGTTTTTGATTTCTCTTAGCACTTTTGTTTTGGCGGCATCAGAATAATAGCAGGGTTCTAGCCCTTCCATTTCCGACAACGCGTTACACCACAAAGCGGCATCATGCCAACTTATGTCAGTAACAGGTTCGTTAACATTGTGTGTAAAGTTGGCAACATCCATGCTCCCAACATCACCATCACGGTCGAAAACATAACCGGGGATTCCTAAAGATAGACAATATTGATTACTTACAGCCCAATTGTATGCCTTACGCCAAAGTGCATAATCTACTTCTTTTGTTGAAATATAAAATGGTGATGAAATTTCTCCCGATGCGGGCACTTGCGTCATTGTGGCATTAAAACTTGGTTTTTCCTCGCGAGTGACATTTGCGACAACTTCAAAAGCGTGCCATTTTATTTGCGTATTACCTACAACAAGATTGTCGCGGTAAACATAAAATCCAACAGAAGATACATCATTGAAATTGTGATTTTCATATACAGCGGTTGTCGCATTGAAACGAACATCCCATGGCTCAACTGGATTATAAAGAGCCCACCGCGTCATTGTAGGATAGAGCGTGTGCGATAATCTTAAACCAGAAGCAGTTCCATTCGATCCAAATGTCTTTTCGGAGATGTAGAATTGAGATCCTTCTTGTACAACCCATCGTCCGCCCTCTATTCCGCTCCAAAACCGCGATATGTGAACAGTAATCGTACTTTTTGCATCAAAACTTACCGGATTTGTATTTCCTCCATTCAGAAAATCTTCTTTCTTCCAAAACCAAAATGCATTGTTTCGATGTTTGACGGAAGAACCTTGAATATCCATAAAGTTATTATCATCTCTCAACTCATGGTTTGCATTAAGCATTCCTTCGCTAATAAACTTTCCAGTGGCATCATAGAATGCAGTTATTCCTCCAAAGAATCTCGAATTGGTGGCTGATTTTAGATATTTGTACGATTGAGAATTGATTGGCTGAGTTAGACTAAATTCCCAGAATGCGATACAATCATCAGCTGTGTTTCCATCGCCATCTACATCAATTTTGTAAGTTGTTTGGGGGGAATTCGCTTTATCACGATAGGTTCCATCACCTAAATCATGTCCAAAATCTACTACACGGCAGGTGTATGTTTTATTTACAGCACCAACATAAAAAAAACAGTTGAGAGCAAATACGAATAGAGTGATTCTGTGTTTATTCATAAGTCAGATTTTAAGATGTAATTATGATACAAACATAAAATCTCTTTGCTTACTGAAACTTGACGTATATTCCAATAACTAGCAGAATTAATCCAAACAATAAAACGGAGCTGAAAGTCCAAGAAGGGTTAAACTTTAATAAATAGTCCGACCTTGTTTAATAGTTGCTTGGTGCTATATCAAACATATCTTTGAAGCAGCGTGAGAAGTAGTTCGGGTCGACAAAGCCAACCATCAATGAAATCTCGTTGATGGAGTATTTCCGTTTCTTTATGAGGGTTGCAGCCTGCTTAATCCTTATATTTCTTGTAAATGCTGTGGCAGAAAGCCCTGTTGTTGATTTTAATTTTCGAAACAGGTTTGTCCGACTCATAAACATCAAAGAGCAGAATAAATCTACGTCAAAATCTTGGTTCGACATATTCTCAAGAACAACCTTCGTTGCTTTCTCCAGAAAGAGTCTCTCATCTTCAGGTAAATCAGGCCCTGGCTCATCAAGATCAAAAACATTTGCGAAATAGCTCTTTAACCGTCGTTGTTGGTTCAAAAGGCTATTCACCTTTGCCTTTAATAAATCAGCATTAAATGGCTTGGTGATGTAATCATCAGCTCCAGTTTCAAATCCTTCGAGTTGTTGTTTCTCGCTTGAGCGCGCAGTTAATAATAGAACTGGAATGTGTGAGGTAGGCTCATTTAATTTGATCTTTTTGCATAAATCCAATCCCGACATAATTGGCATCATAATATCTGAAATAATCAGGTCAGGCATTTTCTCTGAGAGCATATCCCAAGCCTCTTTTCCATTATGCGCAACCGTAATCCTGAATCCATCGCTAAAAATATCCTTTAGATATAAGCAAAGATCAAGGTTGTCTTCTACAATCAACAGTGTTACTTTGTTCTCAAAATCTACAGTTTCGCTTTTTTGTGGTGTGATCGGAGACGTAAGTAAAAGCTCTTTGGCATAATCGGCGATGTGAGGTGATGCGGTATTGTCGAGCGAAATCCATTCCGCAGGATAGGCTTCTTTTGCAGTAGAGAAGTCAATGGTGAAGGTGCTGCCTTTTCCATATTCACTTACGCAATTTATTGATCCCAGATGATTGGTAATAATTTCTTTACAATAGGCTAATCCAATTCCAGAACTTTCAAATCGTTGAAATTCTTGACGATTATTTCTATAGAAACGATCAAAAATCTTATCAATTTCATCTTTCTTTATTCCAATACCATTATCCTCAATTTTGATTTGAACCCATTGCACATTTTTTAATGTATAGGTTGATGCAAAGAAATTAATCTGCCCACCATCAGCCGTAAACTTGAAAGCATTGGATAATAAATTGAAGATTGCGTGCTCAATAATATCTCTATCGAAGTATCCGATAGCAATTTGTCCCGAGAAGTGATATGAAAAGCTCACATTATATTGTTCAGATATGATTGAGAAAGTTTCAGCCAACTCATTCAAAAATGCAGATAAATCCTGTTCCACTATTTTAGGCTGCATTTTGCCTTTATCCAAGAGGGAAATATTCAATAACTGGTTTACATATCGGATAAGTAATAATATATTTTTCTGTATTACACTTAAAGGTTCACTCAATTTTTTCGACTCTTTTTTATCCAATTTGTCGTTCATATTCTCAGACAAACCTTTAATGATTGTGAGAGGAGTGCGCAACTCATGCGATATGTTGGTGAAAAAATCTGTTTTAAGTTCATTCAACTCCTTCAGCCGATTTGAGATTTCAGAAATTTCAGCATTTTGATCTTCTAGTTTATGATTGAATTTCTCTAATTCAATATTCTTATTTTCAACATCTTGTTTAGCCTCTTCGAGTCTGAAAGTACGATCAGCAACCTCTTTCTCAAGTACTTCTTGTTGCCTCTTATACGCTTTAATTCTATTTAGATAGATATAATAAATAATGAGTAAAATACATAATGAGGCAAGTGTCAAAAACCACCATGTTTCCCACCAAGGAGGTAAAATTGCTATTTCTAACTCTGTAGGTGTACTCCAGACCTTACCGTCTACTGATGCAGAAACCAAGAATGTGTAAGTTCTGGGTTCTAATTGGTTATATACCGCAAATCTACGGGTATAATCTACTGTTTTCCACTCCAAATCATTGCCTTTTAACATATATCGATAGACATTGCTTTCGGGCAGTGCATAATTTATTGCTAAGAATTCGATGGTCAGATCTTTCGATTTTGCGTACGGAAGTACAATTTTTTTTGTGTATAATATGTGCTGATTCAGTATCTCATCAGGACCAATTTTGAGTTCATTATTCCCTACTCTAAGATCAGAGATCAATACTGATGGATTAGACGATTTGATTAATAACTCCTTCGGATTAAATGAGACTAGTCCACTATTTACACTACCAAAAACCAATTCTCCAGATTTACGTTTTAGGCAAGCTCCAGTACTATACTCGTTTGACAATAATCCATTTTGTGTAGAAAAATTGGTGAATGTCTCAGTGTTAACATCGAAGCGTGATATTCCGCTGTTGGTACTAATAAATAATATTCCATTTTCTGCCTCAACGATTCCTTGCACGGTATTCCCTACCAAGCCTTCATTCGTTGTGTATCTCACAAATTTATGAGTTTCCTCAATATATTTGTTGAAACCCATATTTGTGCCAATCCAAATCGTCCCAGCATGATCGCAAAACACATAGCGAACAAAATTGGAGGTGAGCGACTCATTGTCGTTGGGCGAATGAGTAAAATTAGTAATTTCACCTGTTTTGATATAGAATTGACTTAATCCAGCAACGTCTGAGCCGATCCAAAGATTACCTTTGTGATCTTCACAAATGCTGTAGAGAGAATATCCTGATATATGATTCTTTTTACTGAAAATAGGCTTATTGGAGCGCTCTGAATTAGGGCCAGGCGAATAATAGGTAAAAGTTGCGCCATCGTTGTTGTATTTTGCTAACCCAGATTCACCAGTTGTAAACCACACATTCTGACTTTTATCTATTGCGATACTCAATGTTCTCCAGATATATGCCGAATTATTTATTTTAGGATTGAATTGGAAAGAGTGTATTTCATCATTGGCAGGGTTTAGCAGATCTGGATTTGAATCTATATACCCAATCCATATCTTTCCACTATTATCTTCAACGATACTCCCAGCTACACGACCCGAGAGGCTTAGCTTTTTATCTGCTACATTATAATAATAATGTTTAATGATCTCAGTCAATTTACTATTGAGCAAATCAATTCCTTTATCTGTTCCAATCCATAAATTTAGATTATGATCTTCGCACAACGCATGGATATGGTTTGAAGATAAATTATTTGTCAACGATTGGCGAACAGTAATATTGAAAGGGCTTTTCGCCAAACTACAAATACTTAATCCTGCATTGTTATGACCAACCCACAAGTTATTCGACCGATCTATATACATTGCGCTAATTCCATATTGGTGAATCGTATATGGATTTTCCAGATCGATTTTTATGGCCTCAATAGATTTAGACGCAGCGGAGTAATAGTAAAGTCCAGATTCAATTTTTAAATCACCAAACCATACATTCCCCGCCTTATCTGTCAGCAAATTAACATTATGAAAATCGCCTGATGGTCTGTAGAAAAATGGAGAATTGAAATAGCGATTTACCTCCTTAAACTTAGTTCCATTTTTTTCGACAACACTTATTCCTTTATTGTGTGACACCCAAATTTCGCCAGGCACACGTTCCGTAATTTTGTAAATTCTTTTGCTGAAAATTGCTACCGATTGAATAATCGATTTCCCTCCTCGAGTCTTATTGAGTTTGAATAGTCCATTTGACTGCGTTCCAATCCAAATATTAGATTTGCTATCACAGAAAACAAAATTCACTTGCAAATAAGATTTATCTTTGGAAACAAAGTCTGACCATTTTTTTGTTAACAAGTCATATTTTGTAAACCCATCGTTGCTCGAAATCCACAAGACATTTTTTACTTTTTGGATATTGTTGATTCGTGAGTGAGATGTTAGATATTGCTTCTGAGTAAAAGCACTAAGTGTCATTGTGGAATCGTCAAAACATAGTAATCCCGCATCTGTACCAATGTAGACGTCATTATGGTTCCCAACGCAAAAGCTAGTGGCTGCTGAATAATTGCTCAATAATGAGCCTATAAATTGGGATGAAAAGTTGGTAAATTCATCTTTTTGGGCATTATATAAACTTATTTCCCCAGAAGAGAAGAAAATCCAGATATGTCCCTTTTGATCTTCATAGAGAGACTTAATATTTGAGCCCTGAATGCTTCCACTATTTTGATTATTGGGTAAATATTTCTTAAACGAGAACCCATCATATCTGTTAAGACCATCTGTAGTTCCCACCCAAATAAAACCTTTTTTATCTTGTAAGATTGTATGCACTTGAGTACATGACAACCCGCGCTCTGTAGATATACTTCTGAAAATGAAGTTGTTGCCTTTTGCTAAAAAAGTAGAGCTTAGGAATATGACAAAAAGTATAATTATTTGCGTAATTCTATTCACAATAAAGACAGTAAAATAGTGTGTGGTAGAAGGAGATTAATTTTTTTATTATTTGCAAATATAATGTTTTTTTTTATTTTTATATTTGGTACGAAAAGATAAATATCAATCGCGTTGATCCTTATCGTATAATGGAACATTTCTACTAATTAATGGAATGTATATGCTTTAAACAAAGACCCTGAGAAGCTAATTTTGCAGTGATGAAATTCGTAAAACAGAATAACAGTAACTTTGATTCATCATGCCTATTAACCGGAAATAATTTTTAAGTTCTAACTATATGAATAACACATTCTTCAAATTAGTAAAGCTATTTTTTCTAATCTCCCTCTTCTTTTCATTTAATCTGGAGGGTTATTCCCAAAAGAAAATATCGGGTACTGTGATGGACGGAGGTGAAAATCTTCCGGTTATTGGAGCCAATATTTTAGTTAAAGGTAAAACAAGTGGCACTGTAACTGATATAGACGGTAAATATTCAATCATCGCGTCTCCATCAGATGTATTGATCTTTTCTTACATTGGATTGCAAAAGCAGGAAGTCACGGTAGGTGATAGAACAACAATCAATGTAACACTAAAACCTATTGTCAATGAACTTTCTGAAGTTGTAGCCATAGGTTATGGAACGGTTAAGAAATCAGACTTAACTGGCTCTGTTAGTGTAGTAACAGTGAAAGACTTAACGAAAAATCCCTCGCCAAGCGCAGCTCAAGCTCTTCAAGGTAAGGCTCCTGGTGTTTTGGTGACGCAAAGTGGCGCACCAGGGGGTGATGCAAACATCAGAGTTCGTGGTGTAGGCTCAATCAGTAAAGGAGCCGATCCTATTTTTATAGTTGATGGGATTAAAGTTAGTAACATAAATGGAATTCAACCTCAAGAAATAGAAAGTATGCAGGTGCTTAAAGATGCATCGGCAGCTGCTATCTATGGAGCCGATGGATCTAATGGTGTTATCATCATCACTACTGTAAGAGGAAAATCAGGTAAAACGCAAGTTAGCTTCAATACATTTGGAACTTTCAATTTAGCACCCAAGCAGTATGACATGATGAATGCTGACGAATATTCAAATTTTCTCGCATCCACTAAATATAAAGCGTACGGATTAGGCAAAACTTATTTGGATATAGTAGATAATAAAGTTAAAGTAAATCCCGGATACGCGTTAACACCCGAATTCCGTCAGAGCTATTATGGTACTGGGTGGGAACATGGTACGAACTGGCAAGATTACGCATTTAAAAACGGATTTAATCAAAGCTACAATCTTTCGATTTCAGGTGGTGGTGAAAGTAATAATTTTAGCGTTTCGGGTGGCTATACCAAAGAAGATGGTACGATAATCAAAAATAGTATGGAGCGTTTTAGATTACGAGCTAATTCAGATTTTATTTTGAGTAAATACATCAAGATTGGAGAAAACATAAGTTTGAATAAAAGTATAGAAGAACTTCCCCTCACTGTCCAATCTTCTTTGTATGATTTGAGTGTATCGCCACTGATGAAGGTATATAATCCATTTTTAAAAGGAGGGTATGAATCTTTTCAAGAAGGATACTATTTAAAAGCGAATGGAGAAACGACCAGAAACGCTTTAGAAGGAACAGATGTTAATGGTGATGGGCAAGTTGACTTATTTACAAATACATTATCAAATGACAAAGCAAATCCAATTTGTGCGCCATCTTTGGGTAGTTATAGGAAATTTGGATTTGGTACATCAGCAAGTGCTTATGCTCAGATTGATTTCACAAATTGGTTGCAATACAAATTTACACCCTCAATCGACATGGCTAGCTCCCGCACCAAAAGCTGGTTGCCAGCTTTCGATGACAATAGAGGTAGTGGCAATGCAGAGTTAAAAGAAAAATACACGGATTATTTTGGCTACACAGTGGAAAATCAATTGTCATTCAAAAAAATATTTAACAAGACTCATAATGTTCAAGCTACTTTTGTTCATAGTATTAAATCAACTAGCTCAAATGAAATCAGCGGAGCTGCAAATGGCTTTAATTATGAAGTGTTAAATACATTGACAAATGGAGGTACGGCGTCTACAAGTCTCAAAGGGACAACCTCCGACTATAAAATGCTTTCTTATTTGGGTAGAGTAATCTATGACTACAAAAGCAAATATTTTGTCACAGCATCTTATCGATCAGATGGTGTCTCTATTTTCGCGCCGAAGTATCGTAGAGGTAGTTTCTATTCTGGTTCGTTGGCATGGAAGATTAACGAAGATTTTTTCAAAGATATCAAAGAGATTGATATTATGAAAGTGAGAGTAGGTTGGGGACAAACCGGAAACTCAGACATTGGTGGAGGATTCCAATACTTAGATAAGATTTCAGAATCTATTTGGTTTTCTCCTGTCTTTGGCACTAATCAGACTATAGCAAATGCGCAATACTCATATATGGAGTTTCCCTCGAAAGAAATTCACTGGGAGACAGCTCAGATGTTGAATATTGGATTTGATTTAAACATGTTTAAAAACCGTCTGATTACTAGCGTGGAGTATTATGTAAAAGATAATAGAGACTTATTAATCCAAATGCCTATTTCGTATACATTTGGCTATAACACAGGCAAAAATGCAGGCAAACCTTGGGTAAATGCAGGGAAAATTCAGAATAAAGGAGTTGAAATATCTTTGCAATGGAGAGATCAGGTGAACAAAGATTTTAGTTATGGAATAAATTCAAATTTCACAACGATAATGAATGATGTGACTTATCTTCCAGTACCTTATATTATTGGTAAATCAAATTCGCTTAATGTTAATGAAACGAACAGAACAACGGTTGGACAGTCAATCGGAGCATTATATGGCTACATGGCTCAAGGAATCATTCAATTAACTGATGAATATTATGCGAAAGATGGAAGTGGAAGTTTCGTGAAAGATGCTGCAGGAAATTACATCGGTTATAAGTTTGGAAATCAAGAAGGGGCGATTCCTCAGCCAGGCGATATTCGATACGAGGATTTAAATGCTGACGGAATTGTTGATTCAAAAGACAAAACAATTTTAGGGAAAACGATTCCTAGTTTTACCTATACACTAGGTTTTGATTGTTCATATAAAAATTTTGATTTTAGCTTATTCCTTAATGGCATTTCAGGCTTTGACATATTCAATGCGCAAAGGGCAAGTTTGTCGAGTTTAAATGCGCAAGATGCAGCACACAACAAGCTGCGAGATTATGGATTGAACTATTGGACAGTAGATAGGCCTTCTACCGAGTATGTGAGGGCTGATCCCGCTAATACTAATAAAAATGATCAAATATCATCATTTTGGATTGAAGATGGTTCATTTTTGCGCATTAAAGACATTCAAATGGGCTATACGCTGCCTTCAAAAACAACCGCCAAAATTGGAATTAAAAGTCTTCGAGCGTACATAAATGCTTCGAACGTTTACAATTTTACGAAATATAAAGGTAGAGATCCTGAGTCATTTATATCGGATGAACCTCTTGTGTCAGGAATCGATTTAGGAAGCTATGTACTTCCACGCTCTTTCACCGTGGGCTTTCAAGTAAGTTTTTGATTAAAATTTTAAATTAAATCATATATGAAAAACTGGATAATTTATCTAATCATAGTCTCTACATCAATAAGTTGCTCAGACTCATTTTTAGAAACAGAAAATAAGAATAATCTTGAGTCTTCTTCCTTACTGACAAACGAAACTGGATTAAAATTAGCTGTCAACGCTGCGTACACACCTTTAGCACATAGCGGTATGTTTGGTCTCCAATATTTTAAAATGTTGAATGCATTGGATCCATATATTTGGTTTGAAAACCCAGAGACGGGTTTTGACGTGATGGCATATAGTGCAACAGACTTTGATTTACAGAGTTATATTTCGACATGGAGCGACTTGTATATTGGTGTTTTCAGAACATCTGATGTGATTTCCAAAATGAAACCACTCGAGTCAACTATTGGTACTGAAAATTTCAACATATACCAAGCCCAACTGAAGGCTTTAAGAGGAATGTATTATTTTTATTTAGTCACTTGGTTTAATAAACCGCCATACTACGATGAGACAAATATTCAGACAGACGCTAACGAACCTTTTAAGAACGGGACGCCTGAGCAATTTTGGAATAAAATTGAAAGTGATTTGAACTTTGCTGCCGAACATTTACCTGCAAGTTGGGGAGATAACGATTTGGGACGAATCACCAAAGGAGCGGCATACGCACAATTGGGGAAAGCCCTGCTCTATAAACACTACCACTACTATTTGCGTTTCAACAAACCCCAAGATGAGACAAAAGCAAATTTATTGAAGGCTAAACAAGCTCTAAAAAAAGTCATTGACAGTGGCGATTATGAACTGATTAAACCAGTTATTAAGAACAAAAAGAATTACGAAGCAGCATTACTTTCAAATTCCTCTTATGTCGATATTCCTGTCGGTAATGTGACTTATAGAGCAGAAAATAATAAAGAGTCTGTTTGGGAAGTTCAATACAATGACGATGACAGAACTAGCACCGCTTATAATCCAGGCTCAACATGGGGTGGTAATCTTTTGTATGCTTACTTCTCGCCTCGCGGTTATCGTAATTTTGAGATAGATCCATCCCTTTGGTACGAATTCGAAACAGTCTCTGGTCATCCCGGTGGATATACAAGAGACCCACGAGCGTATGCTACTTGCTATCTTGATGGAGATACTCTCGATTGGCGCAAAGAATCAGGTTTCAATATCCCATTTTCGAGTAATGCTCACACCAAAACGACTGTAAAACTATACAATCTCTACTCAGGTGTTTCGCCAAGCGTTGCTATTGGCCTGAAAAAGTACAATTATCCTCAGTTTTATGAAAAGGGCACTACTTTATCAGCCCCTTTTAACGTTCGCGTAATCAGATATGCAGACGTGTTATTGATGTACTCAGAAGCCTGCTACCAATATGACCGCGATGCCGACGGATCAGGGCTGGCTGCACTCAATCTCGTAAGAACACGTGTAGATATGCCTGTCGTTACAGATTTAACCTCTCAAGCAATTATCCATGAGCGTAATGTTGAATTGGCAACAGAAGGTCATCGATTTAACGATATTGTACGATGGTCTTTTGATTCTAATTTAAACATTGATTTGGCGACTCTGTTTAATAATCGTTTCAATGTAAATAAGCACTGTTATTTCCCAATACCTCAGAGCGAAATAAGTATTAGCAGAGGTTTCTTGGTTCAAAATCCCAATTGGTAATACTTTAACGACAACAATATCACTATTATGAAAATCGCAAAATTATTTGTCTTTATTGCAATTTTGGCAACGACATATTCTTGTATAAACGAATCGGAACCAACGCCCAAAGCTATGTTTGAACTCTCAGGTTTAGAGCGAAATGATACGGCTTATGTCGCCTTTGTTGGAGAGTCGTTTAAAGTGGTCAGGAAAGGATCAGGAGAGTTTTATACTCTCTATGAAGGAACTACAGGAAAGGTTTTTGGAGCATCAGGTGCATTGGGAGTAGATTTTAACCACATGGACTCAGTAGAAGTTCTTTACAGTACAGTTGGCGTGTACAATCTTACTGTTGTAGCGACAAGCACCAAAAACTTCGCAGATAAATTTGAAAGAGATTTTAAAACTGAGAAAATTGTTGTCTTGGATAGACGTAATCAATTGAGTAATTTTAGCCTATTTATCAACAACGAAGAGTATAAAGGCATAATCGGAGGTGATAATCGAGTGGAAGTATCTGTTCCGGATATCTATGCCGATTCGTTATCGAATGCGTTATCTATTTTTATGATGTCTTCTGGTAGTGCAAAAGCATTTATTGGCACAGAACAACAGTTTTCGAACGTTTCGAGGAATAATTTCAAAAACGATCTTGTATATACAATCAAATCGGCTACCAACACAACCAATACCTATACTATCAACGTAAAAACATATATTTCTTCATCAGAGAAGCAAATTAAAGCTCTTAGACTTGGAAAAATAAGTAATTTTGAGGAAGTAGCTACTATTGATGAGCCAAATAAAACAATTTCTATCGTAGCTAATTACGCTTCAAACTTGAGTCAATCAAATCTGGTAATCGACAATTCTGTGAATAGTATTGTCTACATTAATGGGGACAAATACAATCCCAGTGGTAGTCCTAAAAAATACAATCTTTCCAAAACAGGATCGAATCAAGTTTCGGCCATAAGAGTAGTTGCACAAAATAGATCGGAACAAACCTATACTCTAAATATAAGTCAATTACCAGCACTTACAAAATTTACATTTATTGGTTTAAATCCGATGCCGGAAGCACAAATTGATATTGAGGCGAAAACGGTTACCATAGATGTACTGAAAGGAACAGATATTACCAAACTGGTAGCTTCGTGGGAGGGCTCTGTAGGGACAGTTAAAATTGGAACTTTAGCTCAAGCTAATGGAGTAACAGTAACCGATTTTACAACTCCAAAAGTCTATACCTTCTACAAAGGGACAACATCAAGCGGATTGGTATCTGGAGATAAATATACAGTGACTGTTAATGTCAAATAATGAGGAATATCATTAAACAATATAGTTCTAAAATTAAATTAGTAATAACTAAAAACGAAGAGTCATGAAAAAACTATTTTCCCTAATTGTAGTGATGGCATTATGCTTATCTAATCTTTTTGCTATTGGAGAGACCGATTCACTTTTTGTGAAATACTGGCAGATTCCTATTGATAACAACTTTACGATGGGGCGATTACCCGCATTCGTACCTTCTGATAATATGCAGGGATATGCAGAAGTAGTTTCGTCGTTCGATGCGCAGGGAAGCAATTTTGATGCTATCTGGGATAGCAGTAAATCAGCTGAATACCCTATTGCAAATCTAAATCCTATAACAGGCTCGTCAAATGATCATGGTGTAACAGATTTCAAAGGATCATTCAAAGTTTTAGCAGACAATTACAATATGTATGTGTTGCTAAAATTCGATGATGACTATGTGACTGGCAACGAATCGGCAGAGCTGAGCTGGGCACCCTACTTTAAATTGAATGCACTTGATAAAATTGGAAATGATGGAAAAGAGTATCCTTACATCTGGTATTGTCGATTTACAGATTTTGGAGCATACAAAGCAACGATAAAGAAAACAGGTTTTGTGGATGCGATGACAATCGATTTCGCTAACAAAGATGGTGGTTTACACGGTGCTGTGAATTGGAATGGAACAAACGATATATTAACAAACAACATTTTTGTAGATAATAAAACTGTAGTAGGCTCCAATACTGTTAAGTGGATCATTACAATTGGATATCCAGCTTTAACTGGTAGCGCACGACCTGAATTCGATTTAGCGACGTGGAGATTGTTGAATAATGAAAAAGGAATCTCTTTTGATATAAAAGTGAACGATGAAGACACAGATGATTCAGGGAAGAGAGCTGAATATTGGTGGAATTCAAAATCCAACGAATGTTATGCATACAATTGGTATGCGGGTTTTATGGGTTTACCTAAAGAAGATGGTATTAACACACCTAAATTAGAATCATCTATTTTTGGAAAAGTTACACCAAGTCAAATTACACTTACAAAAATAGCTGATGTTGCGATATTCAATTCGGTGGGTCAAGAGATGAAAAAAGTGAGTAAAACTGACAGGGTAGATTTAAGCAATTTATCGAAAGGTGTATATTTTGTATCTGCGAAAGGTGAAACCAAAAAGATTATTAAATAGTTGAGATAGTTTGTATTTGTTTTCAAAAAAAACAGGAAAAGTCATTGTTGGCTTTTCCTATTTTTTTTGTCCTCAAAACTAATATTTTAGGGAAAATAATCTCAAAAAATAGACAAATCAAAATTCATTAATAAATTAACCGAATTCGACTGGTTGTGGAATAATTATCTCTAAAAAAGGAATATCCCTGCGGTTTTACCCCCCTGTTTAAAAGTAATTTTGTAAACGTTGATTTAGAAATTTTCTGAGAATGTCATCGAATAGATTACAAATTTTCAATTTGCGTTCAAGCTATCTAAGTAAGCACATGAGAAACACGAAGATTGTCACATTCCTACTTATTATGTCACTCTTTTGCACTACAATTGGGGCTGTGACGTGGATTAGCTATCCGTCAAACAACAACAACGAATATGGTGTCTATCACTTTAGGAAGACCATCGAGTTAGATTCAGTACCCATGATTTTCGAAGTTGGAATTTCTGCCGATAATCGATACAACTTTTTTGTGAATGGAACAAGAGTCTGTTATGGTCCGGCCAAAGGAGATCTGAAAACCTACAAATATGATATTATTGATCTCAGTCCTTACTTAAAGAAGGGGTCAAACACATTTGCAGCACTCGTGTATAATGGGGGAGTCGACAAACCTTTATCGTTTGTTGGATCTCAAACTGGGTTTTGTTTTTTTACAATCAATGCACCCATAAAATTGGTATCAGACTCAACCTGGAGAACGTATAAAAATAATTCGTATAGGATAATCGGATATGACGAGTTACTGAGCCCGGCTTGGTTTTATGGCTTTTACGCATGCGGCGGTGGAGACGATGTCACCGCATCAAAATATCCGTGGGATTGGGAGAAAAATTCTTATAACGACAAAGATTGGATCGCTGCCGAAGAGTTAAAATTCAAAGGGAAATCTCCTTGGAATCTCGTTCCACGGAATATTCCTTTTATGGATAATCATATCGTTCTGCCTAAAAGAATCAGAAAAACTGAAAGAGAGAGAGGATCTAATGAATTTCTGTTTGGACGAGATTCTATTTTGATTGGAAAGAACACCAAAACCTCTATTTTATACGATTTTGAAGATATGACAATGGGATATCCCGAACTGCTTGTATCGAAAGGACAGAACAGTAAAATAAAGATAAAATATGCTGAATCGCTCTACAATGATGTGAATATAAAAGCAAACAGAGATTCAGTTGAAGGAAAAAAAATGTATGGTGTTTGGGATATATTTAGACCCGACGGTCACTCTAATCGGCTATTCAGACCTCTATGGAAGCGAGCTTTCAGATATATTCAGCTAGAGATTGAAACCAAGGATGATCCTATCCATATTCTTTCTTTACGAAATGAATATTCTGGATATCCGTACACGAATTTGTCATCTTTTTTTTGCGATCAGCCCATTGTAAACAAAATATTCGAAATGAGCCTGCGTACATTCAAATTGTGCTCGGCAGAAACATATTACGACACGCCCTACTATGAGCAGCTTTGCTACGGTGGAGACAATCGGCCAATTGGAGCGATATCTATGTACAATTCAACAGACGATCGACTCTACAGAGAGATGATGAGGCTTTATCCTCAATCTGAAAATCCTGAAACGGGCCTTTTTAAATCAGCTTATCCATCAAGATTCGACTCAGACATGGGTAGCTGGTCTTTGGCATGGATACAGGGCTTATATGATTATCATTCTATGCGTGGTGATACAAGTTTCATTTTGCCTTTTATCCCAAATATAGAACGAATATTGACTTATTTCAATAATCGGATGGACAAAAAAAATGGACTTCTTGGAACTGTGGAGAGTAAGAATTTTATCGACTGGAGTATGAACTCTAAGAGTTTACCTTTTAAAAATGAAGATAAAAAAATTATCCAATCAGCCATGCTTTCATTGTATTACGCCTACACATTGGATTGTGCAGCAAATCTCTATCACAATATTGGTGAGCATCAGAAAGCAACGAAATGGCAAGCATTAGCCGACAAAATAAGCACTTCGGTTTATAATTCGTGTTGGGACAAAAATCTTAAATTATTCAGAGATTATCCAAACAAAAAAATCTATTCGCAACAAACGAATTTGCTTGCCATATTGAGTAATGCTATTCCGTTAGAACAGCAGGATTCTCTTTTACATAAGATTATTTCGTATACCCAGTTCAACGAAAAAGCCAGTTCGTATTTTTCATTTTTTCTCTTTAAAGCTATGGGAAAAACAAATAATGAAGATCTATTTTTAGATAATCTTCAGTTCTGGTACCAATTTATCGACAAAGGATATACAACTTGTGGAGAAACAGGATTTTCAGCGCAAGATAGATCCGACTGTCATGCGTGGAGTGCACATCCAGCATACTTTTTACACAATAGCGTTTGTGGCGTAAAACCATCAGATATTGGATTTAAACATGTAATTATTGAGCCACATTTGGGTTCTCTCAAATACGTTCGAGCTACTATTCCTCACCCAAAAGGAGAGATAAATCTGGAATATCGAAAAGAAAATGGAAAACTCTACGCAAAGATTTGGCTTCCCAAAACTATGACGGGTATTTGGAAATACAAAGAGCAAGTATTGGATTTAAAAGAGGGTCAGAATATAATAGAAAACTAGGAAACGCCTCTACAGAAATGCTACAAGATATTATAAAGAAAGGTTCGTTGTGTTTCATCCCATTTGCAACCGTGCTTGCTGCTAAGAATGATCGGCCAAACATTGTGCTTATTTTGGCAGATGATTTGGGCTTTTCTGATTTGGGATGCTACGGGAGCGAAATAAACACGCCGATTGTCGATAGCTTGGCAAACAACGGCATTCGTTTCTCTAATTTCTATAATAGTGCACGTTCTTGTCCATCACGGGCTTCGTTGCTCACGGGTCTTTATCCCCATCAGGCTGGTATGGGCGATATGGTTTATTCTGCCATGAATAAGAAAAATATTTCCGGATACCAAAGCAAAATCAACAATAGATGTGTGACAATAGCAGAAGTGTTGAAAGGTAATGGATATCATACCCTGATGTCGGGGAAGTGGCACTTGGGAGACTCAATTGCTGGTTGGCCAACAAGAAGAGGCTTCGATAAGTATTTTGGCTTAATCAGTGGTGCTTCCAACTACTTTAATATTTCAAAAAAAGCGAATGCCGGATCCGAACGTATATTAGCCTCCAATGAAAAGCGAATAGCAACTGTTTCTTCCGACTTTTATATGACAGAAGCCATCACCGATAGTGCTGTGGCAATGATAAATAGTATTGCAGACGATAAACCTTTTTTCCTGTACTTGTCTTACACGGCGCCGCACTGGCCTCTTCAGGCCCGACAAAGTGATATTGATCAATATAAAGGTAAATACGATATCGGCTGGGATAAAATTCGACAAGAACGCTATCAAAAACAGTTGAAAATACATATTTTTGATAAAGATCCAGGTTATTCAGATCGAAATGAGGATGTTCCTCTTTGGGATTCACTACCCGATAAATCTTTGGCTGCAAGTAAAATGGAGGTTTATGCAGCAATGGTTCACAGTCTGGATCGAGAAGTTGGCAAATTATTGAACTACCTCAAACAGCAAAACCTCGACCAAAATACATTGGTGATTTTTTTATCAGACAATGGCGCATGTCACGAAGATGGCGTATTGGGATTTGATAGATTCAACAATGGAGAGCCAGTTGGTGGCGCAAACTCTTTTCAGAGTTATGGAGAATCTTGGGCAAATGTATGTAATGCACCATTCAGATATTTCAAACAATTTACACACGAAGGAGGAATTTCTAATCCTGCCATATTTTATTGGCCGGAGCATATTAAGCCAAAAGGTTTTGTAACCAAAGAAAGAGCTCATTTGATGGATGTTATGGCGACTATATTGGATGTGACAAACATCAAATATCCTAAAACCTATAACGGAAACGAAATAATTCCTTCCAATGGGGTAAGTTTACTGCCTGTTTTGAAAGGAGAGAAAACTTCTAATCGAAAATACCTGGCATGGGAACATGAAGGGAACAAAGCTATCATGGCGGGCGATTGGAAATGTGTAAAAGAGCGGCATGGAAACTGGGAGCTTTATAATCTCTCAAGAGATAGAGCCGAACGCTTTAATTTGATTTCGAAATATCCCCACAAAGCTATTAAACTTATTAAAGAGTATGAAAGATGGGAAAAGAAGGTAGGTGTTGTTGAATTTGAATGAATTTTAAGTAGTTTGAATTGTCAACAAGTAGACTCGTCACAAATATACCAATATCGAAAAATATTTGATCTCAACTCCGATATAAGAATCAATCTCAAAAAAAGATAAATGCATTTTAAAACAAAATAAAATATGAATTCTGATTCGAAATATAAAATGCCAATCGAATTGACTTTTAGTAAGCGTACTTGTATCTCAATTCTCATTCCTCTTTCGTTCGCTTCGGTTGGTGGACAAACAAATATCAAACCCAATGTAGTCTTTATTTTGGCAGATGACTTAGGCTGGAAAGATTTAGGATGTTATGGAAATAATTTCAATGAGACTCCTTATATAGACTCCCTTGCGAATACAGGTATACTTTTTACCCAAGCCTACTCTTCAAGCCCTGTCAGCTCGCCATCTCGTGCATCAATCCTTACAGGAAAACATTCCGCGAAATTGAAATTAACTAACTATCTAATTGGGAATAAAACGGTTGAAGATTCCCCTGTTTTACCTGCAAAATGGCAACCTTTTTTGGATACGAAAGAGACAACGCTTGCCGAAATGCTCAAAACCGCTGGTTATACCTCGGGAATGGTTGGTAAATGGCACTTGGGTAGTGACGATAGTCAAACACCTTGGGGACAAGGATTTGATTATTCACGTGTAATTGGCAAAAACGGTCTCGATTACTACAACTACTCGATATTTATTGATTCGTACGAAAAGGAATTTAAAGACAACGGAACGGAGTATCTAACTGATAAACTGACTCAATATGGAGTTGATTTTATTGAACAGAACAAGCAGCATCCTTTTTTCTTGTATTTAGCTTACTCAGCGCCACATATTATGCTTGTACCAAAAGCGGGTATGGAAAGTAAATATCTAAAAAAATATGATAAGGTGAAAAATGTAGGGAACAATCCATATTACGCCGCGATGATTGAGAGCATGGATGATGGGGTTGGTCAAATTATAAAAACATTACGTGAGAATGGATTACTTGAAAACACCATTGTCGTTTTTACTTCTGATAATGGCGGCGTTATAGTAGATGAAATGGGTCCAATTCCTACATCAGTATTACCGCTTAAAGGAGGGAAAGGGTCTCTTTATGAGGGAGGCGTAAGAATTCCTGCAATTGTATCATGGCCAACTAAAATTAGTAAAAAAGAAATATCTGATTATTATTTTTCGAATATAGATTATGTACCGACGATCTGTCAATTAACTGGTGTGGAGGCACCAAAAAAAACAATAGATGGTAAAAGTATTCAGGATATTCTTTTAAATCCAGAGCATTTGACGAATCAAAATGACACATTATACTGGCATTATCCCCATTTTTCAAATCAAGGAGGCCGACCGTCAAGTGCCATTCGCATTGGAGACTACAAATTAATCGAATTCTACGAGTCCAACAAGGTAGAACTATACGATATTAAAAATGATATTGGGGAGAAAAAAGACTTGTCAAACAGTTTAAAAGAAAAGACATCACAACTATATTCTGCGCTAAAAAACTGGAAGAAACGAGTGGATGCAGAGTTACCAATTCCGAATCCAAATTACAGAAAAATAAAGAATTCAAAACATACAAATAACAGCAAAAATAATGATGAGCAAGATTGAATTTGATTTAAAAGTTACACAACTAAAAGCCATTCACGAATCTCTGATTCAGAGAAAGAATGAAGAGATTGATTCCTATTTTGGATTTTATACTCAATACAAATATCCTATTTTAACAGCAGCTCATGCTCCTTTAGAGTGGAAGTATGACTTTAACTACGAATCGAATCCTCACCTAATGCAACGAATCGGGATAAATGCCACGCTAAATTCAGGTGCTATTCTGTTAAATGGTAAATATTTACTCGTGGTAAGAGTAGAGGGGTGGGATCGTAAATCGTTTTTTGCTGTTGCCGAAAGCTCGAATGGAATTGATCAGTGGCGTTTTTGGGAATATCCGGTTGTTTTACCAGATACAGAACCAACAGAAACAAATGTATATGATATGCGTTTGACGAAGCACGAAGATGGTTGGATTTACGGTATATTTTGTAGTGAACGCAAAGATCCGAATGCTCCTGCAGGAGATTTATCTTCAGCAATTGCGAAAGCGGGTATTGTGCGTACTAAAGACTTGATCACATGGGAACGACTTCCCGATTTGAAGTCGAAAAGCCAACAACGCAATGTGGTTCTTCATCCCGAATTTGTAGATGGGAAATATGCACTTTATACCCGACCACAAGATGGATTTATTGATGCTGGATCAGGAGGTGGATTGGGCTGGGCGTTGGTCGACGACATTACGAAAGCCGAAGTCAAAGATGAACTAATCATCGAAGAGCGTATTTATCATACTATTAAAGAGGTGAAAAATGGACAAGGTCCTGCGCCTATCAAAACGTCTAGAGGTTGGCTGCATTTAGCTCATGGAGTGAGAGGCTGTGCTGCTGGATTACGTTATGTTCTCTACATGTTTATGACAGATCTCCACGAGCCATGGCGTGTAATCGCTAGACCCGGCGGTCATTTTATGGCACCGCATGGGGAAGAAAGAGTGGGTGATGTATCGAATGTGCTCTTTACGAATGGTTGGATTCGCAACGAAAATGACGAGGTTTTTATCTATTATGCATCTTCTGATACACGAATGCATGTGGCGACTTCAACTGTGGAAAAACTGGTTGATTATTGTCTGAATACGCCGGAAGATGGTTTCAGATCTTCAGCATCAGTTAATACCATTCTTCAACTCATAAAGAAGAATAAATAGGCTGGCGCGTAATGATGAAGATGACGAGAGTGAAATAGTTGAATTATAATTAAATATCAAATGACTAAACGCATATATCTATGAAGGCATATTTCATTTCCATTATTGTATCCATTGTATTCAGTGGATTTATAAATATGTACAGTTCAACCACTTACACGCTCTCTCCAACAGACGACACTTATATAGGTGGAGCTACAACTACCGGTACGAACTTTGGCTGGGAAAATACGTTTAAAACCTATTTCTTTAGCAGTCAGACTAATTCAGCTTCAAGAGTGGCGTATATCAAATTTGATATTAGAGGAATATCTTCTTATCTCGATTCTGTTAAATTGCGATTATATACTCCTGGTTTTGGTTCAGGAGGTGGTGCAATTCACAAATTCAATATCTATCCGGTGACCAAAAATAGCTGGGCGGAAGATGGTTTAACGTATAACAATTATACCACAATAGTGGGTGCGCAAAATACGACTATATTAGCATCTTATAGTGTTGCCGCTGGGGTAGCATTAAGTGCTGGATATATTGAATTTTCTGATCCGGTTTTGACAAAGATCGTTGCTGATTCTATCGCAAAAGGATGCGAATATATCTCTTTTCGTCTGGCAGAATCAAATATGGTAAAGGTGGGCACTGTCGCGCAGATTGTTGATTTTCAATCCAAAGAAAATAGCAATGGCCCACAATTGAGAATTGTAGAAAAAAATGTAGAACCCTATAGAGCGTCGGATATTCAATCTGATGCTGCGTCATTAACAGGATTTACTGAATCGACCTATCGCTATGTTGTGCGTTTGCCATACACTGCAACTACTATCCCAACGATTACTGCTACACCCAAATATCCGGCAACGACTGTCGCTACCATTACACCTGCCACAAGTTTAACCGGAACGGAAGCTACCCGAACTACAAAAGTAACAATGAACAGTGGCGGGATCGATCAGCTTGTCTATTCTGTTGTTTTTGAATTATTACCTTCTCCTACTGATGCGCAATTATCAAATTTAACAGTTGATGGAAAAGCTCTTGAATTCTTTGACAAAACAAGGTTAACTTATACTTTTTACGTGCCGTATAGTGCAACATCCATTCCATTGATTACTCCTACATTAAACGATCCTTCTGCAACTTATAATATGGTGGCTGCGACATCGCTTAGTTCATCGGCAAGTCAATCTGATAGAACAACGGTTATTACAGTGACTTCGGCAAATGGATTGGTTTCGAAAATATATTCCGTAGAATTTATACAATTACCCAAACTTGATATCATTCTGGCAATCGGACAATCAAACATGTCGGGGCGCGCTCCATTTGCAGATGTAACAGCTTCGATGGAAAATATCTATCTATTAACTCCTGAAGCTGAAATGGAAATCGCGTCAAACCCGATGAATAAATATTCTAATATTAGAAAAGATTTGAGTTTGCAGGGGCTTAGTCCGGCATACACCTGTGCTTTAGCGCTTCGTGACTCTTTTACCTCTCCATTCGGATTTGTCGTCAATTCACAAGGAGGGTCGGCTATCGATTTGTGGTATAAACCGACAAAAGCAAATTATGATGCTACACTTATTCGTGCGAAACAAGCACAACGTTTCGGTACAATCCGAGCCATTATTTGGCATCAAGGAGAGGCTGATCGAGTTGCCGGACTAGCAGAAACACCTGTTTTTACCACCTATAAATCGAAGTTGGCACAAATGGTGGCAAACTTCAGAGCCGACCTGAATGAGCCTGGTTTGTATTTTGTTGCAGGTGAATTATATTCAGGTGTAGGCACAGAGCATACAACATTTAATACAGAAGTTATTCGAAATGTAGGAAGTATTGTTACAAATTCAGACTATGTAACAACAGAAAATTTATTGCGGTTGAGTGATAATCTCCATTTCGATGAACCAAGTGTTAAACTCTTTGGCAGTCGATATGCTGACAAATTAGTATTGAAATTGAATGGGGTGATAACCAGTTCTTCAGAGCAAAAGATTGAAGAACCTCTTCTAACGTCAACGAACGGGTATTTAAATATACACAATTCAAATAGTAATACAACATTCCACCTTTTCGATGTGATGGGAAGATTTATTGAACAGTTTAAGTTAGCGCCAACTCAATTAATCCAAATACCTGCTGAAAAGGGAGTGTATATAATCAAATATTCGCAACGTAATAATTATAAAACTATTAAACTGATAGTTCAAGGAAACCACAGAAATTAAATTTTTGATATAAAAAGAACTCCAAGATAGATAAATAGAATAATAAACACCAGATTTTAAACTAATTGACAAAATATTAATGAAAACAATATTAAAGATATTTCTCCTTATTTGTGTCTTTTGTAGTTGTCAGCATGCTTCCGCTCAGAAATTTGAAGGATTGGCGCTTACACCGCCAATGGGTTGGAATAGTTGGAATAAGTTTGCTCAAAATGTAGATGAAAAGATGATTCGGGAAATAGCCGATGCTATGATTTCGACAGGGATGAAAGAGGCAGGCTACGAATATATTGTAATTGACGACTATTGGCATGGAGAACGTGATAGTTTAGGCTTTATTCAAGCAAATAAAGATCGTTTTCCATCGGGCATCAAAGCTTTAGCCGATTACATTCATCAAAAAGGGCTTAAGTTTGGAATATATTCGTGTGCCGGTCACGAAACCTGCGGCCATCAACCTGGAAGTCGAGGATATGAGTATCAAGATGCCTATATGTATGCAAAATGGGGAGTCGATTATCTTAAGTATGACTGGTGTTCCACAAAGAATCTTAATTCGATAGGGGCTTATACAACAATGAGCAGTGCGATTAAAAAAGCCGGTCGTCCAATGGTTTTCAGCTTATGCGAATGGGGAAGCACTCACCCATGGGAATGGGCGCAAAACGTGGGACATCTGTGGAGAACTACCGGTGATATATATAATTGCTTCGACTGTATAGACGATCATGGAAACTGGAAAGCATTCGGAGTGTTACAAATAACAGAAATGAATCAAAAACTTCGGAAATATGCTGGTCCTGGATGTTGGAACGATCCGGATATGCTTGAAGTCGGAAACGGTATGGCGTTAAACGAAGCAAGAGCGCACTTCTCGCTCTGGTGTATGATGGCCGCTCCGTTGATCTCTGGCAATGATTTGAGAAATATGGATAAAGAGACAATCTCAGTATTGACAAACAAAGCTATTATTTCTGTTGATCAAGATTCATTAGGGATACAGGGATTTCGTTATGAAACTAAAGATAGTGTTGAGATGTGGTTGAAGCCTTTAAAAAATGGCGAATGGGCAATTACCTATTTTAACAGATCACATCAAAGTGTGAAAGTTGTTATTGATTGGAGGTCAATGAATATAAAAGATCCAGATTTTGGGTACACCCTAAACCTAACAGGGAGATCCAAATTTTTGGTTCAAGATCTTTGGTTAAATAAGGAGATTGGAAACACAATTGGAAAACATTCTGTTTCAATTGCTGCAAGAGATGTCTTTTGTCTAAAATTATATTTGAAATAGGACTGTAAATTTCTTTTGACGGAGAGTAATCCTCTTTTGGAACAATATTGCTTACAAATGGAATGCTTTTCTCCGTTTAACACTCTGAATTCAAATAATTTTGCTTTTGAAACTTATTGTCAATACTAATAATTTAACTATGAAAACACACAAACTCGCTGGAAACTTATTCTTATTCATTGTTTTCTCCATATCACAAAGTTGGAGTGCTGACAAAGCTTATCCTTGTCGTATAGTAGACTATGGTGCCGATATGGGTAGTGGTTATTACAACGACAAAGCAGGCACGGCACAAACCACCTATAAAGAAGATGTGGACGGAGATGGCAGTAGTACTGATGACTGCATTGCTTTTTGGGAATACAAGGATGCCTCAAATCCGTTATCTCCATTAAGCCCAACCGCTATTACCTATGATAATGAAGCTACAAACGCTCGGTTTTATGGAGGGCTTACAGCGTTTTTTAACAAAACGGGTATGGCATTTACTGAAGGAATGATTAACACCAATCACGAGTTAAGAGATGACTGGAATATAATGAGTGTTCATTCCTCTACCGGACTTATGGAGCGTGCCTATGGATTCTGGTTTTGGGATAAGGCCGATTTCTTAAATGGTGGAAATACAAATACCGTTACGTTCGATGCGAACAGTACTATTTCTTTTAGTAACTTTCGTCTGTCAACTCAATTTCTAGATGGTAGATGGGTGGTTAGAGATGGCACTCAATTTTACATTTCGGAAGCAAAGTTTGGAACTACTACTACAGGTGGCTTAACTAGCATCACAGGACGCTCTACACAGATATTAAACCCAACAACTACCAAGTGGGCGGAATATAATCCGGTAGCTCCGTACGATATACGTTTTAAAAACCCTTCTACTGCTACATTTTCAGATCATGTTTTTACCAATGTTACGGCTGTAGGTGCGTATGTTGCGCGTGATGATCTTAGTTCCGGTAACTCACAGTTGAAATGGCATGCTTTTGAAGTAAATGCTGTGGTGACACGCCCGGAGAAAACCAGTTTTTATACAAATATGGTCGAAATTCCAGCTAATGGTACAATTACTAACGCATTTAATATCTCTACAACTGAAGTAAGTTTTGAACTTTGGCAGAAAATTTATCGTTGGGCGGTAAGTAATCAGTATTGTAGCTTTTCGGATATTACAAAAGGTGGTTATGTTTTTGATAAAGATGGAGATATGGGAAGTATGGATGTGGGGAACGTTCAACATACTGCTTATGAACCTGCAACTGACATGACTTGGTACGATGCAGTGCTTTGGTGTAATGCGCTGTCTGATTTGGAAGGATTAACCCCTTGTTATTATGCTGATGCCGCCAAAACAATTCCTTTAAAGATAATTAAAGACCGGACAGATCTAACGAAATATACTACCAAATTTAATATTTACGTTGATTATACAAAAAATGGATACCGACTTCCAACATTAGCAGAATGGACAGCTGCTGCTGGGAGTGCATCATCAGGATGGGTTAGCGGAGAATCTACAAAAGAAGTAGGTACATCTGCAGCAAATAGTTACGGTGTTTATGATATGATAGGCAATGTATGGGAATACTGCTGGGATACAAATTCTGCGGGCGACTACTTCAATCCGGTATCACAAAATACACACACAGTTGTTGGGGGAGCTTTTAGTGGAACTGCCAACAATCCAACTACTCCAATCAAAAAATGGGGTGATATTCCATTCAAAGGCAATCCGAATATTGGTTTCCGTATTGTAAAATCTGCCACCGGAGCAGTGCCTCCTTCGTCACAAAATACAGCTAGTATGCCAATTTGGACTATTACGGAAGGCGTAAAAATAACCCCAGAAGTTGCTCCTTCAAAAGTAAATAATATTTTAGAAGCAGACTTACAGTTAATCAAGGGAACAAAAACCTACAAGACTCCAGGTGATTCATTATACGAAAATGACAATACGGGCTTTGTACGCACTGATGATGCAAATGTAACTATATCTCCTTTCCGTATGTCGAAATACGAAACATCATACTCCAAATGGCGCGAAATATACAACTGGGCAGAAATAAACGGTTATACTTTTGATGGTGATGGAGATATGGGATGCATGGATTATAGGGTTGGTGCAATTTCGCATGACATTACCGAACCAGTTACTGAACCAAACTGGAATGATATTTTATTGTGGAGCAATGCACTCTCTGAATACGAAGGGAAAACTCCTGTTTATTACGCAGATCCCAATCGTACTATTGTACTTAAAACAGGATTGCAATGGCGTATTGCAATGGAGCAACGATACACAAACTATCCAACTTATACCAATACCATGTACTACGCTCGATATGAGAAAGATGGATACCGACTACCTACCGATGCTGAATGGGAAGTGGCGTATCGTAGTGGATTAGAAACCAAAGCCGTTGCGGGTACTTATCCCAAGAGTATAGGCGCAAGTAAAAATCTGTCGAACTCTGATAACCACACGTGGGATGTAGCAACAGGTACACCCAATAGCTTGGGAATATATAATTTGCATGGAAATGTAAGTGAATATGTATCTGGAGCACAAGGAATCAGTTATTATTTGAGTCATAATCCGAAAGATGATAATGTGGAAGGACTTTTTGGAATTGCCATCAGAGGTGGAAGCTTCGGCTCAGATTACCAACTTATTAAAGATGTCAATACAGATAAAGCTAGTGCTACTCGTTATTGGACAGGTTTCAGAGTGGTACGTTGTGATTCAAGTGAACATCCAGAATTTGATGTATTTGTTCCTGATACGGTAATCAAGTTCAATAAGGCCAATTTTAATCCATTGACAGGACAAACATTCAGAAACAATCTGATGCGTACCGGTGAATTTACGAAAACAGGTGTATCAGTTCCAAATATAAAAGAAAAATGGACATTTACGACAGGGGCTGCAGTAACTTCATCGCCAGTGGTTGTAAACGGCATTTTATACATTGGCAGTGACGACAAAAATGTTTATGCAATTGATGCAAATACGGGTGTTCAAAAATGGAAATATTCTACTGGTAATTTTGTTCGTTCTTCGGCTACTATACTCAACGATAGTTTATTTATTGGTAGTAACGATGGCTACTTGTATTGTTTGAAAGCATCGGATGGGACATTAATTTGGAAGAAAAAAGCGTATACCTCAGGATCGGTAAAAGCATGCCCAACAGTAATGTACAACACTGTGTTTGCTACGTGGCATGGTATGTTTGAAGCTACAAATACTGTCGGTCTGGATATCAAAACTGGTCAGATTGAGAAATTCAGATACAGAGCCTCTCGTTTAAATGAAGGAGCTATTGCCGCCGATTCCACCCAGCTTTATGCCGCAGCCGCCGATAATATGATTGCTTCTGCAGATGTAGCAACCGAACAAAATATTTTTTACAAAACAGGCGACCACAATAAGGGTTCAATGGTCGTATTGGATGATACTAAAGTCCTTTATGCAAGAGAAACAGCAATTGGAGCTTACAGCAAGACCACAGGAAGTGCTGTTTGGACGGTAAATGTTGGCATTGGAAAAGATTTGGATGCCTCTCCTTTATCTACTCCTGCTGTTGCAACGGTGGATATAGCGGGTGTACCTACCCAGATGATTTATTGGGCAACGCTAAAAAATTCTATTATGGCTTTAAAAGCAAATGGTACGCAGCTTTGGCATCGTACAGATTTTGCTGCACCGTTTAATTCTGCTCCTGTTGTAGCAAATAACGTTATCTATGTCGGTTGCGATGACAATAAGATGTATGCTTTAAATGCAGAAGATGGAAGTACTATCTGGTCGTATACCACAGGTGGAACAATTCAATGTTCTCCTTGGGTAGAAGATGGTGCTGTTTATTTTAGTAGCAACGATGGAAAAGTGTATGCTATTGGTTCTGATGTTTCGACAATTACACCAACGTACGGCAAAAATATCACAATCTACCCAAATCCTGCGGTCAATTACATTACGGTTAATAGCTCTGAAGAAAAACCTTCATTGGTAAGAATCTGTAATCTTATGGGACAAGTGGTGAAGATAACCTCTGATGGCGAAGATTTAAAAATGATCAATATTGGTGGCTTAAATCAAGGTGTTTATACCCTTGAGGTGCTATCTGGAACAAAATCTATTGGTAAGAGATTATTTATTAAGAAGTAGATTTTTTGTTTAGAATAGATTGAAACGTAAACGTATCCCGAAAGCTATACACAAAACTTTTGGGGTATTTTTAGGAAAGAAGGCGAGCGAAAGAATTTGAAGCATGATTATTCAGACAAAAAAAGGATGAAGATCAAACTTAGGTTGGAAGATCAAATTTGCAAAAAAATCTAATCTAAAGATGAAAAATAAAATATAATGCATAAAGTTGCGGAATGTCTCATAGTGAAATTAAATCTAAATCTAAATCTAAATCTAAATCTAAATCTAAATCTAAATAGAAAAATAGGTATACATTTATATATTGCAAATCCCTAAATTTTATAAAATACGAAGAGCACTTGACAGAGAAATCAAGTGCTCTTTTCTTTAGTCATACAAATTATCATAGTTCATTTAATGAAGTCTACAACAATGAATTGCAAATTTTGTCTCTTATAAACTTATTTTTTAAGCAAATATCAGATCTTATAGCGACTATTCAAAATTAAAAAATCAGAATCCTGTTTTTTGAGTTTACACAAGATTTTGGACTATGTCGATAAATTTAACGAACTTCTTCTTCTAAAAGTCAAACTATTATCAAACAAAAACGAATAATATAATATGCAATACCCCAAACGTCAATCAGACATCAAATAATTTGGGAATTCAACAATTTTCACTGTTTTTGGGTTCAATGTTTAGACCTATTATCTTATTATTGAAATAAAAGTTCAGTTTTCTTAAAAATATTAGGTGTAAAACAGTTTTGGCTGAAAAATAACCAATTTTTCATTTCAAGAATTCTAAAAAAACTCAACAATCTGATAAAATAAAATCAAATATAATCCAAGTGGGACCACACAAAAAATGGTTACAATTCAATTTGAATTGTAACCATTTTTGAATATTCTAGTAGATTCTACTCTTTATCTTCAATGGTGATTGAGATAATTTTATCTCCCTGACGAATCGCATCTATCACTTCTAGTCCTTCAACCACATTCCCAAAACAGGTGTGATTTCTATCCAAATGGGCTGTATTTTCGCGTGAATGACAGATGAAAAACTGAGAACCACCCGTATTGCGTCCAGCATGTGCCATCGACAAAACACCACGATCGTGATACTGATTACCACCCGTTAATTCGCATGGAATAGTATAACCGGGACCACCAGCACCATTACCTTTGGGACAACCACCTTGAATCACAAAATTTGGAATCACACGGTGAAAAGTTAATCCATTATAGAATCCACTTTCTGATAATTTTATAAAATTAGCGACTGCTTTCGGTGCATCTTCTTCAAAAAAAACGATACTCATTTCGCCTTTTGCGGTAACCATTTTTGCTGTTTTCATTATAATCCTTCTATTTATTGATTTTTAAATTCTTTTATGGGACAAATTTCGTCAAGTTTTCCGGTTTTACCAAATCTTTTCTGATTATCGAAATTAATGCACTAAAATAGTTGTACTCAATCGTTACTCAAACAACAACCACTATATTTGCGTTTCAAAGAAAAAATTCACAATAATCAAATGAAACTAACCTACATATATCATAGCTGTTTTGCAATCGAAAGCGAAGATTTCACTATTCTAATCGATTTCTTCAAAGATACAGAGGGTGATTTCAATTCGGGATATGTCAATCAACAGCTTTTAACGAGGAACAATCGTTTGTATGTTTTAAGTTCTCATTCGCATCACGACCATTTTTCTAAGAAAATTCTAAAATGGCGAGAAACAAGACTTGACATCATATATATTCTCTCGAAAGACATTCTATTGTGTCATAAAGCAAAAGCCGATGACGCCTATTTTATCGATAAGTTTGAAATATTCGAAGATGATTTACTTAAAATCACCGCGTTTGGCTCAACAGATATCGGCGTTTCGCTTCTAATTGAAATAGATGGAAAACGTATTTTTCATGCAGGCGATCTCAATAATTGGCACTGGAAAGAAGAATCAACACCCGAAGAGGTAGAGTCAGCCGAACATTATTTTTTATCGGAGCTTTGCGATATTTCCACTCGAATTTCACATCTTGATGTTGCAATGTTCCCTATAGACAAACGTCTTGGTAAAGACTATATGCGTGGCGCTGAGCAGTTTCTTTCTGCCATAAAAACCGATTTATTCGCACCCATGCACTTTGGCAAATATTTCGAAAGCGCGGCGGCCATAAAGCCGTTTGCCGAAAGTAAAGGCGGTAAAATAGTTGAGTGGACGAAAAAAGGCGAAAGTGTGGAGATATAAAAACATCCCCTAGTTTTCGAACCACACGAAAACTAGGGGAATCTTAGTAAAAAACTACTTAATTAAAACACACTTACTATTACTTTATGACCACTTTCATTTTTTGATTCCCAACGCTCACAATATACAATCCATTCGATAATGTTATACGTTGATTTTCAGACCTAAGGACACCAGTTTTAACCGTTTGTCCAGTTATTAAATTAACCATAAATGGTTGATCTAAATCTGATTTAAGAATCACATCTTTACCTGAAACTGCAATCCATCTATCCTTTTTCTTTTCAGAAAGTGTGGTAGCAAGATCAAACTTCATACTTATACGATTGGGTGAATAAACCAAATACCAACCCGAAGGCAAAGTATAGCTCGCTACTGGGCCTGTTACGGTGCCCGAAGTAGCAGTTATCAATATCACGCTATCCTTATCAACAGGTATAAATGCTGGATCTTGAGAAACATTCAATGCTAAGCCTGTCACATCTAAAGTAGATGCAGATGAAGCAGTCACCTGATCAAACGTTGACAAATTAGTAACATCCATACTTAGTGTACCTCCTAAATTAATTGACGAACCTGTCAAATCAAATGTTCCAACCACAGCATTTCCACCTGGATAGAGAGTTCCAAGATTATTTAAAGTTGCAGCAATTGATCCGGAACTAGAAAGTGCGGCACCTGAATTGTTATTGAATACCAACGGACTAGCATTCGTCACACTAAAAGTAGAGAACGATCCATTAATAAATGTACCATTATTGGTAAACGCCTGAGGAGAAGAACCACTAAAAATAACAGTCCCTGCAGAGGTAGGTTCAAATCTCAAAGTCGCTCCAGAAGCTACATTGACATTTCCTTTGATATTGAAATCTGCACGGAAATTCATTCCCCAATTTCCAGAAATGACTGTCAGATTATCCATTGTTACGGGTGAAGCAGAACCAAAATTAACACCCGTTTGATCCAATTCGAAGTTTGCATAAGTACGATTTGCTAAAGCCGGATTTCCACTTGATTGATGAACAAAAGTGCTTCCAGTGCTCCAAATCACTACTGAATTTGGAGCTGTTGCCCCAAAAGGATTACTTCCACCTTGATAGATAAATCTTGATCCATTGGCAAAATCTACTGAATTTAAGTTTGTTGTTCCAAATGGATTACCGCAACCTGCAGCTTCGTTGAATGTCGATCCACTTTGGAAAGTAATTCCACTTGCATCTGGTGAGGTCAACGTGTGAGCCGCTGTAGTGAACGTGATGTTTCCTGCTACTGAACCCGTAGCACCAGTATTCAACGAAATTGCAATGGTATTGGTAGCTTGGATAATTTTGAGAGACGAACCACTTTGCACATCGAAATCAACACCTGTACTTCCTGCAATAGTTAAAACTGCTGATGCTGAAGATTGCAATTCAACAGTAGTATTATTGGAAACAACCATTTGAGCAATAGTTTGTGTCGGTACATTAGTAATAGCTTTAGTAGTACCATCAGTAAATTGAAGAATGTCATTAATTGCAGGTGAAGTGCGAGTTGGTGTCCAATTGGCATCAACTGTCCAATCACCCAAATCTGCTCCCTGCCAAGTGTAAGTGGTGGGAGGATTAACTACTAAACCACTACATGTTACAATTGAAGCCGTAGCGCCGCCTCCACTTGCTCCTAATGTTTCTGAATCGTAATTGGCAGCGCCTAATCCAGCTTTCAAACGAACATAAATAGGTGTACTACTCAAAGTAGCACTGGTATAAGCTACGTTTACAGAACTTGAAAATGAGAAATTATCTGTCGAAACTTCGTAATTCGCAGAACCTGTTACAGCAATATTTCCCGGATATCCGGTCAAATTCAAACCACTGAGATTGTATGTTTGAGAAGCTGATGGTCCAGATCCAGTAATGTATGTAAATCCTGTCAGAGTTGAGGATGATATACTCAATGATGGTGTAAGTACAGGATTAACTGTCACTTTGAAATCATCAAATACTCCCATATTGCTTGTGATATTGGCTGCTGAGAGGGTGCTGTGATTCAAAAAGAATCCAAAATGAGTCATTGTAGATCCGGTATATGTGTTGTCGGTCATATCAGATCCAACTTGTGTTGCTGTTGTTGTTGGATCTCCTTTTACAGTTGCGCTGGCATCGTCTCTCACATAAAGTTGCCAAGTATTTGTTGCAGGAGTATAAACTACTTTTACACTAAAGAAATTGACATTATTTGTAGCCAAGTCAGTCGATGGACCAATGATAGTGGTAGGTGTTGCACCCAATCCACCTGCAAATCGGACTAAAGAAATTGCATTTCTTGTTGTTCCTTTAGCTTCAACTACAGCATATCCGTTGGCAGTCATAAAGTCTGAACTTGTAGCAGCTAGAACAACAGCCGCAGCATACGCACTTCCTGCAAATCCAGAAAGCGCGGTCGTTCTGTTCGTCCGCATATTGAATGTCCAAGTGATCGGACCAGTATTGCTTGACAAGGTTGAAACAAATGGTGATGAATAAGTTGATAATGGAGCTGTGATAAATGTTCTTCCAGCTGTTTGAGAAGCAGTACTATTTGCCGGAACTATATTTGCCACATAATCGCTTCCACTTAGTTGTTGTGATCTGGAATAAGCTCCAGTAGATAATACACCTGTTCCTGTACTTGTGGTTGCTGTAGTGTAAGTCATTGAAGGAGTTCCCCCATTACCTAAAGGAATGACTACAGCACCTCTGTTAAAATCATCCGTAAAAACAGTGGTTTGTCCAATAACAGAGCTAATCGGAATTAGACTAAAAAGCAAAATTACATAACCGAAATAACGATTTGTCCATATCGAACTTTTCGCTTTTTTTGAAAGATGTGTGTTTAGATTTTTCATAATGATTGATTTAAGGTGTTTTTTATTAAACTGATAAAAGTGGATTTCAAAAACCCAGAATTGATAAGTACAAATTTAGATATATCAAATGCAACCCAATTCCGCTCAAAATTTAAAAAGGTTGAATCTAAATTCAATTCGAAACAAATCGAATTTTAGATTACTTAAATAAATAAAAAATAAAAAAACTTCAGAATAAGAATTGAAAGCTAGAAAAGAGAGATGTTCGAATAGGGGAGGAAGGGGAGATTTAATACGTTGAATTCATTTTCCACATTATTGAATTCCAACACCTCTTACTCTTTACCCCGACCATTTAACTTTGTGGTCAGCTAGAAAAACAAAAAACAATTATTTAATTCATGAAAAAACTATTCTCATCTTTTCTGCTTTCACTTGCAGTTACTGGGTTTGCTCAAGAAGCCTACACCAGCCTTCCTGACGGAGATTATATTATTAAAGTAGAACGTCTGACTGACCAACCTATTCGGAAGGAAGTTATCAAAAAAGGAGCCGCAGTATCAAGAAATACGTGGACCGATCCTGCAAAAAAAATGTGGTACGAACGAAACAGAAGCATCAACGTTGGTTGGTACTACACTTGGGGTCCAGAATGGGATGAAGGAAACGATTTTTTATCGTTAGAAGAGTTTGCTCCTATGATTTGGGGAACCAGCAAAGCTGATACAACTACTTCGATAGGTATAGCTGCAAAGAAAACAATCGAATGGGAAATTGCCAATAAGAAGGTTAATTATTTACTCGGCTTTAATGAACCCAACGGAGCGTCACAAGCCGATATGACACCTCAGGAGGCAATAGATTATTGGCCATATTTAATGTCATTTAACATCCCTCTTGGATCGCCTGCACCAGCCGGTATAATGAAAGGAAACAGTGGAGCAATTTGGATGGATGAATTTATGAGTCTTGTCAAGGAGAAAAACTACAGGGTTGATTTTCTATGTATGCACATGTATCCTTCAAAAGCAGAGAATTTCAAAGCATTGGTAGATAGTGTATGGAATCGGTATGGTTTGCCCATTTGGATTACAGAATTCTGTTTGAATGATCCTGCTGCCACAGAAACTGTTCCAAATAAATTCACTCAAGATGATGTGATTGCTTTTATGGCAGACGTATTGCCTTGGCTTGATTCGAAACCGTATGTAAAAAGGTATTCTTGGTTTGGTGCTCCACCGGCAAACAAATATGGATTGACCTCATCGCAACTTTTCGATCCGCAAACTGGCGAGTTAACACGCGTAGGACAATATTATGCTAATCACAAATCAGTTCTGGAAGGACAATATTACAGAAAGTAGAGATTTTACATTGGGAAAAATGAAAAAATTATTGATTGGGTTAATTCTGTTGATTGGTGCAACCGCACAAGCTCAAACAGACGAACGGAAACCACAAGGGGTCAGTTCGTCAGAAGTTTATCGAAACAATCCAGATTTAAAACTCTATTTCTATTATCCAGATTCGAAAATCGATACAGCAAATTATCCTGCATTGATGCTATTTTTTGGAGGAGGTTGGCGCACAGGCGCTCCTAAAGCATTCGAGCACCATGCTGACTATTTCAAGAAACGTGGATTAGTCGTCATTTTGGCAGATTATCGCACATCTAGTGTATTTGGAACTCCGCCTGAAGAGGCTGTAAAAGATGCAAAAAGTGCAATGCGCTATATCAGGGTGAATGCCAAACGACTTCATATCAATTCTGATATGATCGCGGCTGGTGGAGGTTCAGCCGGCGGACATTTAGCTGCAGCTTGTGCTACCATTGACGAATATAACAACAGCAGCGATGACACTACTATTTCTGCGAATCCAAACGCATTAATATTATTCAATCCGGTGATTAACAATGGTCCCGACAATTATGGATTTGAACGAGTTGGGGCATATTATCTAAAATTTTCGCCTTATTATAATTTACGAAAGGGAGTTCCTCCAACTGTAATTATGCAAGGTACAAGCGACAATTTGATTCCAGTAAAAACGATAGAACTTTATAAACAAAAAATGGATTCACTCGGTATTCGCTGCGATCTACATTTCTATGAAGGTCAAAAGCACGGTTTTTTCAACATTAGTAACAAAGAATATTACGACAAAACGATGCAGGTGGTCGATGATTTCTTAGTATCGCTCAATTACATCAAAAAATAAAAATCAATTATTCATTTAAACCTTAGACCTTATGAAAACAATTCGCATGATTCTCCTTTTTTTGATTTTTGCTGCAACAACCGTTTCAGCTCAAGAGACATTAACGATTAATCAGAAAGTTGACCGTGACTTGAAGAAATTTCAAACCGCTCTACAACTCAATGATGAACAAACAACGGCATTTAAAGGACTTATTCTCGAGAAATTAAACACAATTGAAGCAATCAATTCGAACAACGCTTTGACGGATGATCAAAAAAAGATAAAAAGAAATCAAACGCACGGCAAATTTCAAGGAAAGCTCAAAGGACTGTTAACCTCGACTCAAAAAGAGCTTTTAGCTAAAATGAAACAAGAAAACAAACAAAAAGAGAAAAGTGAATAAATCGACATTTAGAATCAAATAATTAAAAAATAACTAACCATCTAAAACTAATCATTATGAAAACGAAATTCTACCTATTTACGTTATTGACGTGTTTATTTATGACACTACCTGCAATTGCTCAAACGGCCTACACAGGTTTAGCGGATGGCGATTATCGTATTGCCACATTGGATAGTTCTCCACTATATCTGACTGGTGGAACTGCTACGATTGCTGGGCTGGCACCTACATTCTCGGCATTGATTACTCCAAATTCTGATACTCAAATATGGACACTAACCAAAGGAACAACAGGAAATGGAACTGACAAATATTTCATTAAATCGAAAAACGAAGTTATTCCAATCAATGCTCAGGGCACTTTGAAACTAACTGCTGCCGGAGCGAAACCAACTGCAGATGGAAAATTCCATGCTAATACGATTTATATGAATGGGGACACCTATGCTATAAAAGTTGCAGCTGGTGTTATTGATGCCACCACAACTTATACTGCAAAATTCTGGTTGTTAAACGGATCAACATTGGGTGTGACCACTACTACTGCAGCTGTGCCAGTAGCCGCAGATTATATCGTGAAATTTATTCCACAAGATCAATGGACTGGAATAAATGCAACTAACGAAAACAATAAGAGAATCGCTGTAACTGCTTCAGGCATTCAAATTATATCCAATGAATCAAGCGTAGTTTCAGTCTACAATTCTGTAGGAAAATCTGTAAAACAGATATCTATACGTGGGAATGATAACATTTCACTCACAAAAGGAATCTACCTTGTCAGAATCAAGAGTAATTGCGGAACTTCGACTCAAAAAGTGATTATTTTGTAATCAAATTACTAATATTTTTCAGTGTAGCTACAACAATCTGATTTCACTTTCATTATTTCAAATGAAAATTCCGTTCAATAAGCACAAAGTAAAAAGATGAAGGTATTGAGTTCTGTAACATCCATTTCTATTGGGTTGCTAAATGTTTTTCAATTAGTAGCTCAAAAGGCGCCTAACATTTTATACATCATGAGTGACGATCACTCATCTGAAGCCATCAGTTGTTACGGAGGGAAATTGAAGGACATACTTCCCACGCCGAATATCGACAGAATTGGGAATGAAGGTATCCGTTTTGAAAATGCCTTTTGCACCAATTCAATCAGCACACCCAGTCGTGCGGTGATTCTGACAGGCAAATATTCTCATAAAAATGGTGTATATACCCTGAAAGACAGATTGGATCCTCATCAAAACAACATCGCTAAAATTGTGCAGGCAAACGGCTACCAAACGGCTATAATCGGCAAATGGCATTTAGGTAGCGAGCCGCAGGGTTTCGATTACTATTCGATTTTCCCCGCTCAAGGTGTTTATCAAAATCCTGATTTTTATCAGATGGGTGACAAAGTGGGAACAAAATTTGAATTTGCTAAAAAGTTAGTAATCAATGGTTATTGCGACGACATTATTGCTTCACAATCCATAGATTGGATGAAAGGGCTAGGCAAAAACAAACCCTTTATGTTGATGTGTCAGTTCAAAGCACCGCATCGTCCTTGGCAATTTGATGAGCGATTCAAAGATTTATTGAAGGATGTGAAGATTCCAGAGCCAAGCAATATGCTTGATACCTACAAAGGGAAAGGTGACTACGTAACACATTTAAGAATGGGATTGGAAAATTTAAAACCATCAGATCTCAAGACTCCAATTCCCGAAGGATTAACCAGAGACGAGCAACGGAAATGGGCTTATCAAATCTACATGAAAGAATATTTGCGTTGCGTTGCGGGTGTTGACGAAAATGTCGGAAGATTGTTGGATTATTTGGATCAATCGGGATTATCCGAAAATACCATCGTAATTTACACCTCCGATCAGGGGTTTTACCTAGGAGAACACGGTTGGTTTGATAAACGGTTTATGTTCGAAGAGTCATTACATTCTCCTCTATTAATTCGTTATCCAAAGGAGATAAAACCGCATACCGTAAACAAAAAAAACATGGTGCTCAATCTCGATTTTGCGCCAACTTTGTTGGATCTTGCAGGAATCAAACCAGACCCGAAGATGCAAGGCAAAAGTTTTCGCTCATTATTTTCGGGCAAAGAGGTTAAAAACTGGAGAAATGCCATCTATTATCGATATTGGATGCACAACGATGAGGAGCATCATGTACCTGGACATTACGGAATACGTACCCAACGATACAAACTTATCTTTTTTTATAATAAACCGTTGCGAATGAGTGGCTCTGGCGATGAATACGCTTCCACATCTTGGGAATTGTACGATTTACACAAAGATCCGCTTGAAATGAATAACTTGTACAAAAACCCGCGATATAAAACGATTATAAAGAATCTGAAATCTGAACTCATAAATTTGAAAAAAGAGTATGACGACGAAGACAATCTGATGAATGAAAGCAAAAACTAGATACAAAATATAAATGATTGATTTCAAAGGCTATGTTTCGATTTTTGTATGTAAATTGCATCATCATTGAGGCAGATATTTATAGATTCAAATGTTCAGTTTAATATTAACACAAACTTTTCTATGAAAAAAACCATATTTGCTCTTCTTACATTCTGTATCATAAATTTTACACATGCACAAACTGCCAACACAGATGTAACAAGCGGTCAATATCAAATATCGACTGCAACCACCTCCGATTCTCTCTATTTGACAGGTGGTCTTGCCACACTGACCGGCACAACACTGACTTTTGCACCGCTTATTTCACCAGCCTCTGATATACAGGTATGGAATGTCACGAAAGGCGCCAGTGGAAATGCTACCGACAAATATTTCATTAAATCGAAAAACGAAGGAATCCCTATCAACACGCAAGGTGTGCTAAAGCTTACCGCATCGGGTGGTATTCCGGTTGCTGACGGAAAATTTCATGCACACACTTTTTATCGGATTGGTGACATTTATGCCGTTAAAGTGGCCGCAGGCGTGGCTGATGCAACGACAACTTACAGTGCGAAATTTTGGAATATCACCAATTCAAATTTATCGTTGACAACAACACCAGCTGCTTATCCGGCAACCGCTGATTATGTTATCAAGTTTATTCCTTATCAACCAACCGGAATTACGACTAGCAATACTCTTAATGTAAAATATACTGTAACGAGCTCAGGTATTACTATACACACAGACGTAGCTGGAGAATTGACAATTTTCAATATCAATGGTCAACTGACAAAAGAATCCGCTATCATTGGCTCAAAATCTATAGACCTGCCCAAAGGACTGTATATTGTGAGAATAAAAAACACTAATTCCGTCTTTGTGAAGAAAATCACAATCTTGTAGTCGGGTAATCTTAAAATTTGCTCAAATCGACTAAACTCCCTTTTTCAAAGTTTACATTCAAAGATTTATCTAAGCTAATTCCTACACGAATTTCTAAGCTGAAATCAGTAACGTATGAACCGACTTCGTATTTTTTTTCTTGCCCTGCTACTCAGCTTTTCCTTCGACATTCTTCCAATGTTGGGCACTTCGTTGGCCAAATGGATCTATTATCCAGGAGATTTCGAGATTTGGCTCACAAAAAACATCGCGCTCCGACGAACAGAGCGTAACCAACCCTATCCTCCCATGTGGCGTGTTGATCCGGCCTATGGGACGGTGGTTTTTTCGAAACGTATTTCGTTGATGAAGCCCGAGAAAGCATCAATTGCAGTCGATGGGAAATATTTTATTCGAGGGTTGAACAATGCAATTATGTATGAATACAATCCCAAAAGCTTTACTCTTCCGGCTGGAAATTACAAATTGAGCGTCTTTGTTGAAAATTATCAAACTGTGCCATCAATCCTGTTCGAAAGTGAGAGTTATCCATCGAATAGTTCGTGGAGTGCGAGTTCATTTAACGACGACCACGTAGAGGCATCCGAATACAACTCTTCTTCGCCTACGCAACCGCCATCATCATTTCGGTTGAAGACTGTACCGCAAGAATGCAAACTGATCGAAGAAACAGTTGATTATCGACTTTACGATTTTGGCAAAAACAGCTTTGGTTATCCTTTGCTTAAAGGCGTAAATGGGAATGGCAAAATTCTGCTTTGTTATGGTGAAAGCAAAGACGAAGCAATGGCTGGAAAACTTGCCGAAACTTGGGATGAATTGGACGTGAATCATTTGTCTGTCAGAAACGATACGTTAGCCACAAAAGCATTTCGGTTTGTCAAAATAGTCAAATCTGGAACTGCACTATATAACGATTTTTCGCTGCTGTATGAGTTTTTACCTGTCACATATCGCGGAAGTTTCAGTTGTTCCGACGACACCATCAATCAGATTTATCAGACAGCACTTTATACACTGCATCTCACCACACGCGAATGCCATATCGACGGCATAAAGCGAGATCGGTGGGTGTGGAGTGGCGATGCATTGCAAAGTTATATGATGAACTTCTATACCTTCTTCGATGAAGATGTCAACAAGCGTACACTTTGGGGATTGCGAGGACATTCGCCTGTAAACAAAGATGTGAATACGATTGTCGATTACTCGTTCTACTGGATGATAGGCGTTGATTATCAGTACCAATATACGGGCGATACCACTTTTGTAAAACAGATTTATCCTCGAATGAAAGAAACCATGGAGTTTTGTCTCAATCGTCTCAATAAAAACGGAATGGCACAAGGCAAAGAGGGTGATTGGACTTTCGTGGACTGGGCACCAATCGATAAGAAAGGTGAAATTTCGTTTATTCAGTTACTTTTTATCAAAAGTCTGATGGCCATGAAAAACAGCGCAACTCTGGCAGGTGATGAACCAATGGCTCGGCGCATGCAAGAGCTCTATGTTTGCAATTTGAAGCAATTTGATTCCACATTCTGGTCACCAGACAAAAAGGCTTTTTTGCATAATCGATTGAACGGAAGGCTTTCACAAGCCGTCACACGCTACACCAATGTATTTGCCATTCTCTACAATCTAGTAGATGACGAGCGAAAAGCAGAAATCAAACAATCGGTCTTGCTAAACGATTCAATTCCAGATATTACCACTCCGTATATGAAGTTCTACGAATTGGCTGCTTTGTGCGAAATGGGAGAGCAAGCCAAAGTACTCGATTTTGTTAAATCGTATTGGGGTGGTATGTTGAAATTGAGAGCTACCACATTTTGGGAAACTTACGACCCAAAACTACCTGCAGACAAGCATTACGAAATGTATCGCCGCCCGTTTGGCAAAAGTCTTTGTCATGCTTGGGGTGCAAATCCAGTTTACCTTTTTGGTCGCTATTTTTTAGGCGTTTACCCAATTGCATCAGGATATAAAGAGTATATAGTAGAACCAAACCTCGGCGGATTGAAGAATATGAAAGGTGTGGTGCCAACTCCTCATGGCGACGTGTCGGTGGCAATGGATTCAAAGCAAATAGTAATTACCACAGGCGGTAGCGTGGGTGGTATGTTGAAATTTCGTTCCAAAACCAAGCCAGTGTGTAAGCAAGGCTTAATCGAAAAAATTGGGCTCGATCAATACAATATCAGATTAGAAAAAACCAATACTCGTTACGAAGTGCGCTACAAACAATGAAAATTTGTTTTAAGTTATTGTTGATTTATGTAACTGTAAGGCTCTTTACTATAAATATTTAAAGTTCTCAAATTGATATTTTTTGTATATTTGTATATCCCAAGCACTTAACCTTGAAAACACAGATCACACTATGAAGCATTTCTGGTTTTATTTGCTTACACCTATATTCTTCCTTTCGCCATTTCTCATTTCTACACAAGCGAATGCCCACAACAACTACAAGTTAGAGATTTTCGACAACTCTAATACTTTACCCTCAAACGAAATAAACTGTTTGTTGCAAGACAATCAACGTTTTATTTGGATTGGTACTGACAATGGAGTAATTCGATACGATGGGAATGAATTTCGCTGTTACAAATCTGGCATTGATTCACCCGATAGATTGAGCAACAACAAAGTACTATCGCTTGCCGAAGACGCCCAAAATATTTGGATTGGGACCATGAGTGGTCTCAACCGGATGGACAAAAAAACGGGTATTATTGAGAAAATAGGAAACAAAGAGTTACAAAAAAAACAGATTTTCAAAATCGCTCCCGATAAAAATAACATCCTTTGGATTGGAACGAATAAAAGTCTCATAAAATATTTCATCAAGAGAGATTCTGTTCGTATTTTCCCCTATCAAATTAACGCAGATCAACACAACAATGGTGAAACCAAGGACATTCTATTAGATAGCAAAAACAGAATGTGGCTCACCATTTGGGGACAAGGGCTTTATCGATTTGACAAAATCAAACAAACTTTCATTCGCTACCCAAGACCAGACAAAATAAATGCTGTTCAATCACTGATGGAGGATGAAAACGGCACTATCTGGATGACTTGCAGAGAGCATGGTATTTTCAAACTAATCAACGAGAATTCGCCAAGCAGTGTTGAGTATCAAAACTTCAGACACGTGCGAGAAGAGCCCAATTCTTTACCACACAATATTGTGTACGAAATCACCCAGAACCCAAAAAACAAGCATATTTGGGCAGCAACACGCTCAGGTATTTCTTCTCTGACGGATAAAAACAATCCGAATTCATTCAAACATTATGACTTTTCTAATCAAAATGATCTGCTTTCAAATACTGAAATAAATACATTACTTTTTGATAAATCAGGACTTTTGTGGATTGGAGCTTATGGAAAAGGCTTAATCAAAATCAATCAAAATCGAGCAAAAGTAGAAGCTAACGAACTAGAAAACACAGATGTAATTACCAGAAAAGCTATTTATTCGATTTATCAATTTAAAGATGGACGAATTTGGATGGGTATTTTCACAAATGGAATAGTGGAATACAATCCCGAAACGAAAATCTATCGAAGAGTACAGACCTATCCTGGAATGGAATCTTTACGTTTTATCAATACTGCGACATCAATTTGTCCTATTCCCCATAAAAATGAAATCCTGATCGGAACTCGTTATGGAGGTTATTTCGTAGTTCACCTTGATAAGAATCAAAAGCCAATTAGTGTGCAGCATTTCGTAAAAAAGACGGGTGCCCGAATAGAAAGCAACAACAATATCCGCTGCTTTACCGATCGTGAGACAAATCTGATTATCACCTCCTCCAAAGGTGTAAATATCTACACAAACGCAAACGACACTATTTCGTTGAGCAGCAGAGGAAACGAATCGATTGAGAGTCCAATACAGACATTTGCTGAAGACCGTAATGGGAACTATTGGTTTGGCTCTTTGCAATCAGGCGTCATCAAAGTGTCGCGAAAAAACAACGAATATCTTTTCGAAGATTACAACGTCGAAAATGGAAAAATCAACAATAATAATATAATTTCAATATTCTGTGATTCGCTCGGTCACATTTGGGCAGGAACCAATGCCGGAGGATTAAATCGATACAATCCAACTCTAAATAAATTTGAATCGCTCAACAAAGAGTTCAATATTCCGTACGACGAAGTCTTCAACATTAGTCAATCCAATAAAAATGATTTATGGATTTGTGGTAAAAATGGCGTTGTAAAATTAATTCTCGATCGATCTGGCAAGCTTCTTTCACAAACAACACTCTCTTCGTCGGACGGTCTTTTCGATAATGGATTTATCATTGGTGCTTTTGCCAAAGGAAACCGAGGTGAGCTAATAATCGGCGGACACAAAGGATATGTGACGATTGATCCCAAACAAACTTTCGAAAAGTCGATGGGTTCACGAACTACAATTACAGACATTAAGATTGCAAATCGATCTATTTTTGGCACCAAAAACGAACGATTAATTTCGCAAACAGAGGGCAGAATGGCTATAAAACTGTTGCATTCCGATAATAGCCTAAGCATCGAGTTCTCGGCGATGTGTTTCAATAATCCGGGGCAAAACAGATACGCTTATCAGATGATTGGTGTTGACAAAGAGTGGCAATATGTGGATGCCAATCGGAATTTCGCTTCTTACAACAACTTGGAAAAAGGAAATTATACCTTTCAGGTCATATCCTCAAACGAAAACGGAGAGTGGAACGTAACTCCAACCTATATTGATATAACCGTTGAACCTTCAATCTTTGATACTACGTTGGCATATATTATTTACTTTATAATTTTATCCATCATTTTTGGCATCATTCTCTATTTGGTCAGTAAAAATGCAAGAATCAAAGCAATTCAACAGCTCACACTGCAAGAAAAAGAGAAATCTGAAGAACTCAATCAATTAAAACTCAATTTTTTCACCAACATTTCACACGAACTACTCACGCCACTTTCCATCATATCGTGTGGCGTGGAGGATTTGGTTTCGAAATCAGGACAAAATGAAGAGGAAGGCGTGCGCATAGTCCGTGGTAATATTAACCGCTTGACTCGCTTGATTCGTCAGGTTCTGGAATTCAAAAAGGCAGAATCGGGCAATCTTAAACTAATGGTTTCATACGGCGACATGGTCTCATTTATCGAAAATATTTGTCAAAACAACTTTAAACCGCTTATTCACGAACGCCAAATTCACTTTTCATTTTTGCCAATGAAAAAGGAAATTTTTGGCTATTTCGATAGCGACAAAATCGATAAAATTATCTATAATTTGCTCTCGAATGCTTTCAAATACAACCGCCCAAATGGATATGTACAGGTTGTTTTATCAGAAGAGGTAATCAATGAAAAACGGTTGCTCAAACTCTCGGTGAAAGATAATGGACAGGGCATTGCAAAAGAGAAACAGCAGACAATTTTCAACCGTTACTTTGATGGAGATTATCGAAAATTCAACACAACTGGTACGGGTATTGGGATGTCTCTCACAAAAGAATTGGTCGAATTGCACCACGGAACGATTAATCTGATCAGTGAAATTGGTAAAGGCACCGAATTTATTGTGCGTTTTCCGATTGATGAGAAAGAATATCTATCATCCGAAATCGATGAAGTTGAAATAGTTGAAGAAACAAGTGACGAAATTCCAACTAATCAAGATTTTACGCATGAATATACCTTATTGATTGTAGAAGACAGTATTGAACTCAATCTGATGATGAAAGAAGTTCTATCGAAAATTTACAACGTTTTAGTGGCTGAAAATGGCGAACAGGCGCTTGAGGTGCTACACAAAAACTTAGTGAACGTCATTGTGAGCGATGTAATGATGCCTATTATGGATGGATTCACTCTTTGCGAACGGGTGAAATCAGACGTCAATCTTTCTCACATTCCAATGTTGCTCTTAACCGCTAAAAGTGGAGAAGAAGATCGTATTTTGGGTTACGAATCAGGTGCAGACGAATATCTTTTGAAACCTTTCAATTTGAATGTGCTTCTTTCCAGAATCAAAAATCTATTGGAAAAACGCGAATCATACATCAAGGAGTTTCGATCACAAGAAAATACAATTTATTCCTCTATCGACGAAAAATTCTTGACAAAAGCGATCTCCATTGTAGATAAAAACTTAGATAATGCAGATTTTACGTTCGAAGACTTTGTGGCAGAAATGAACGTGACAAAATCCACCTTATACCGCAAAATCAAAGTTTTGACCGGTATGACAACTTCCGATTTTATCAAAAACATCCGACTCAAAAATGCCTGTCAGATCATGCAAACAAAGAAAGTTTCTGTCTCAGAAATGGCTTATGCGGTTGGATTTGACGATCCAAAATATTTTAGTACCTGCTTCAAAAAAGAATTCGGTGTTCTACCGACCGAATACATGGCTCGCTACCATAAATAAAAGCGCACTTCAAATAAACTTACATTTGTGCTAAATTGTGATTATATGACGAAAATAGCGAACAAATGCATTGATAAAACGTTTTTAATTTATATATTTGTAAAAAATAAACGAATACGCATACTAAAAAGACTATTATGCTAATAGATTTTGCTGTCACAAATTTTCGTTCCATTAAAGAGCGTCAAGAATTCTCGATGCAAACCGTTGCAAGAATTGACGAGTTAATTGAAAATACTATTGAAACGGATGATGAAGAACTGGTTCGCTCTGCTATTATATACGGACGTAATGCATCAGGAAAAAGTAATCTTTTGTTGGCAATGGATACACTCCAAAATCTAACTACTGATGCTGCCTTTTTTACGAAGGAGGCCTACAAACCATATAAATTGGATACAGAATCAACACTCACTTCTACAACTTTCGAAATCAATTTTATTGTTTTTAAAATAAAATACAATTATTCAATTGAGTTTGATGAAAAACTAGTAGTAAAGGAAATTTTATATTTTTTTCCAAACGGAAAGAAAACACTTCTTTTCAACCGTAAATTTGACGATATTAAAACTGGTCCTTCATTTCGGGGAAGTGTTGAATTGCTTAAGAATGGCCTTTATCCTAATCAAAGCATTATTTCAAAAGTTTCAACACAAAAAATAGACTCATTAATCCCAATCTATCAGTTTTTTAATAGACATTTCATTACACAGACCTTTTTTGGAAATGACATAAATCTTCATTCTCATTTGGAGAATAATTTTGACAATCCGAATTTACCTAACCAATTATTAAATCTAAGTAAATTACTTTCTGTAGCGGACACTGGGATTTCAAATATTAAAGTTAAAAGTAATATTGAAGAAGATTTACCTGTGCAAATGAGTAAAAACTTAAAAAAGAAAATTATTGAAGAGAATCCAATTGAGATATTTACGACACATAATATTTGTGAAGGAAATAATATTGTCAGAACAATAGATTTCTCCTTAGAAGAAGAATCTGAAGGAACAAAAAAACTTCTTTCTTTTGGATCGGTGATGCTCGATTGTCTTAATGACGGTGATGTGATGATTGTAGATGAATTAGACAAAAGTCTTCACCCCAAATTAACAAAAGCGTTGATACAGATATTTAATAATCCAAAGTCAAATCCAAATAATGCGCAACTTATATTCGCCTCACATGATGTTTCGCTTCTTTCTAACCAGCTTTTTAGAAGAGATCAAATCTGGTTTGCTGAAAAAAACATCGGTGGCGCTTCTCAATTTCATTCGTTGGCAGATATTAAAGGGGTTAGGAGTACCATCTCGTACGAAAAATATTATATGAATGATGCTTTTGGTGGTACGCCAGTTATAAATCAGTATGATTTAGAATTTAATTTTGATAAAAATGAGCAAGCGAAGAGTCAGTCGTAATATTTCTTTTGATAAAAGAGTGCTCATTCTCTGCGAAGGTTTATCAGAGAAGATTTACATCAATGGTTATAAATCCGAACCACGAAATAGGGATCGACTTTCAAAAGTGGAAATAGAAGTTTATCAACCTCACAACTATTCACCGTATGGACTTTTGACAGAAGCAAAAAAACGAAAGACTGAGGCAGAAGATGATGGTTTACCATACGAATCTGTTTGGATTGTATTTGATCGTGACGGGCATCAAAACATTCCTAAAACTTTTGAAGAGAGTGCTGATTCAGACATAAACATAGCTTTTTCTGTAGTCTGTTTTGAATATTGGATTCTATTACATTTTGAGACCACGAGTAGAGGATTCAGAAATTGCGATGAGATTTTATCTTACATCAATAGAAAGAATTACTTAACCTATCACAAAACTAACTATTACGATCAATTACGTGATAAATCAGCAACGGCTTCAGAAAATGCTAAGTTGCTGCACGCTACAAATAAACCTGATATTGAATCTGGAATTCAACCCTACGAATTAAAATCGTATACCGATTTTGATAAACTTTTCATTTTTCTCGAAACAATAAACAATCACTAGAACATACGTTCATTTATATTCTTCCGTTTTCTACTGCTCTTGTCATAAGACTTTTCTTTTGAATTCATTACTTAATTAGCCACATGTTGAGCCAATTAAACAAAATTATTGGTTGCTCGATTGGCGATTGTTAGCTATTACATCTCCTTTTTTCTCAAAATTATCAGATTGATTTCAAAACCATCCAATTTGACTGCATGTTAGTCATAGATTCTTGTCCTATCGTCTATTTTTGTATCGAGAAACCGTCTATTATTAGACATAACCTTTATCTACATGAAACACATTATCTCGCGAATTAGTAAATTTCGTTACGTAATTCTACTTCAAATTCTTTGTATCTCCATCCTTAGCTCTTCTGTGCTCGAAGTGACTGCGCAGAATAAAACCCGGAAGAAGATTACCATCACAGGTCAAGTCACCGATGCTAAAGGTGAAACGCTGATTGGTGCCACGGTATGGGTCATTGGCGAACAAAAAGGTGCAGCTACCGATTTCAACGGAAACTTTAAGCTAACCGATGTTTATGAAAATTCCATACTAAAAGTCACCTACATTGGAATGACAGAGAAACACATTGCGGTGAATAGCAAAACAAATATTCAAATCATTTTAGAAAACGACACCAAATTAATAGACGAAGTGGTGGTTATTGGGTATGGTTCTTTGAAACGAAGCGATATAACAGGATCTACCGCTGGGGTGAACATGAATAAAGTTGAGACCCAAATGAATGGGAGTCTCGAAGGCGTTCTTAAAGGTCGTATTTCGGGAGTGAAAGTATCCTCCGACAATTCACCAGGAGGAAGTATCAGCATCCAAATCAGAGGATCGAACTCGATGCTGGGAGGCACAGAACCGCTTTACGTGGTCGATGGATTTCCGCTTGAACCAATCGTTGATGCGCAAGGAAATAATGATGCCGGAGAATCGCAGATTCAATCATCAATGTCGTTTATCAATCCCGACGATATAGAAAATATTGAGATATTGAAGGATGCCTCCGCTTCCGCCATTTATGGTGCACGGGGAGCCAATGGCGTTGTTTTGATTACTACCAAACAGGGGAAACAATCGGGAAGTAAAATAACTTATAATTTTCATAACGAGATTTCCACCATTGCAAAGAAACTACCAGTGATGAATGCAATGCAATGGGCTACCAATATGAATCAGCGGGAAATTAACCGCTATTATTTGGAATCAACTGCCCCATCAACCTATTGGTCGGGAACCATTGCTCCAATCGATTTGCCGTATGACGGGGTAAAAGCACCGTTACCTTGGGAAATGCCAATTAATACTGATTGGCAAGATGCGATTTATAGAACGGCAAATACAACCAATCACTCCTTGCAGATTCAAGGATCGACTGCCTCGACCAATTATTCACTCAATCTGGGAGTTCGCCAACAACAAGGAATTATACTCAGTACCGACTACAATCGCTACTCTATTAATTCAAATATCCAACATTCCATTAATAAAAAACTGAAAATCACGAATAACCTAAACTCTTCTTATGCCAACTCTTCAGGGGCAACGGTGAGTAACGGTGAAGTGTTTGGCAATCGAGGATTAATAACCAGCGCACTACTTCTCCAACCCATTTTTTTACTAGATGAAACCTATCAAGATCCAAATGAAGATGATGAATACGCTTCCATCAACAACAATCAACGAATCAACAACCCGTACACAATGGCTACCAAGTTATTGGACGATAAAAAGTATTATTCAATTATTGAGTCAGTTGGCTTTTCGTATAACATTTCGAAAGATCTGATTTTAAGCGGGAAGTTGGGTGTGAATTATAACTCATCTGAACGAGCTCAATATTGGCCTCGAACCACCACACGCGGAAAAACAGCTTTGGGTGTGGCAGCTCAATCGAGCAATATATTATTCAAATCGCTTAGTGAAGTCCGACTAAATTATACTCACAAGATCGGAAAACATCAAAACATTGACTTGATGGTTGCCACTACTTACGAGAGTAATGATCGCAAAGAACAATACAACAAATACGAAAACTTCCCAAGCGATGATTTGACCTATTACCAAGTACAATCGGCGTTGAGTGTTTTCCCTACCGAAATGAATTATTTGCAATACAAACTCAACTCTTACATTTCGCGGTTGAATTATAAAATCAGGAACAAATATCTTTTCACTGCAACCTTACGTGCTGATGGATCTACCAGATTTGCGCAAAACAACAAGTGGGGACTCTTTCCATCGGCTGCATTTGCGTGGAGAGTTTCAGAAGAGAAGTTTCTAGAAAACAACAATCTGGTGAATAACCTCAAAATGCGCATTTCGGCTGGTCGAACAGGTAGTGAAAGCGGCATTGATCCATATCGATCGTTAGGCATTTTAGGACAAAATCAATACACATTCAAAGATGTGACGGTTCCCGGATTTATCGAATCGAATATCCCCAATCCCAATCTTTCGTGGGAAACAACTGATCAGTACGATTTCGGAGTAGATGCCACGTTGTTCAATTCCAGATTATTATTAACTCTCGATTTATATTACAAATACACCTCCAACCTGCTTCAAAATGTACCTCTGCCACCCAGTTTTGGTTATGGTTCCAAAATTATGAATTTGGGTGAAATTGAAAACAAAGGAATTGAACTGGATATCACCGTTCCAATTCTGAAAATGAAGGATATATCGTGGAACGTTGGTGCAAATATTGCCGTCAATCGCAATAAGTTAGTCAAAATTGGTGGCGGAAGAGAGTACATTTTAGGTCCAAATGTCGGGAGTTTCCGTGTCAATCGATTTATCGAAGGAGAACCGCTCGGCGTATTTTGGGGACTCAAAACAGAAGGCGTGATAAAAACATGGGACGAGGCATTAGCTACAACAACCCAGCCAAAGGCAGTTCCTGGAGAATATAAGTTTGCAAATCTCTATACCGACGATGCCGTTCAAACCATTAACGACAATGATATGACCATCATTGGTGATCCGAATCCTGACTTTACATTTGGATTTAATACCAATTTCCATTACAAACATGTAGATGTTAACATGCTAATCAATGGTCAGATTGGTGGTGATATATATTGGAACGACCACATGCTGATGATTGCACAGAACCAAAACTACAATGCTCTGACAGAAGTATTAAGTGATTCGTGGATTGCTCCAATGCAATACACATTCGCTGGCCCCGATGGCAAAAGTTACACCATTGGTTCAGCACAAGGAAATATTGCGAATGCCACGCTACCTTCTGCTCGCACCAGAGACGGTCTTATTGCTGGCAGTTCTACCGTTTATCGAAATTCAATTATGAATTCGTCAGGCATATTTGATGGCTCATTTGTGAAGTTATCAAGCATATCGACTAGTTATTCTTTCAATTTCAACAAAGTGATTAAAGAGTTGAAAATGACTGTCAGCGCAAGTAATCTGCTGACGTTGACCAAATATCCGGGATACGATCCGGAATCGTCGTCATTCGTGAAAAGTCCGATGCGTCAAGGTATTGACTTAGGTTCATATCCATCATCAAGATCATTTGCATTTAGTCTTACTGCCAGTTTCTAATCCAATTGAATAAAAATATATTCGTATGAAATTAATAGGAAAATATATCGCTTTTGCTCTTTTATTAATCACGTCGGCCTGCGATCTCAAGGAAAAACCGCTTGATTTTGTCAACCCCGAAGAGTATTACAGAACCAACGAAGAGCTGATTTACGGTCTGAATGGAGCTTACTCCACACTGCGGAATACATCATATTATGGAGCCAATTTCCCCTTAGCCAGCGAAGCATTTATCGATGTGCTTTACAGTAGCAATACTAATTTTACGCCTTATTCGAATGTAAATTCAACACTGGGCTTAGCGAATAATGCCACTCTGATGGGGATGTGGGCAGCACTCTATTCTACTATAAATCATGCTAATGTAGTTATCAGTAGAGCGCAAGGTGCGACTGGATCCACTATCACTGAATCAGTGCGAGAGCGCGTTATTGCCGAGGCGAAATTTCTACGGGCATTGACCTATTTCAATCTTGTGAGAGCTTGGGACGAAGTGCCTCTTCGAACTCAACGGGCAACTGATTTTGCCAATCCAAACATTCCTTTGTCTCCAATCACAGACATTTACAATCTAATTATTGAAGATTTGAAATATGGAGAGGAAAAACTCTGGAATAAAGGCGAAACACGGGATAATTTTACGAACGATATTGGTCGTGCCGACGTATTAGCGGCAAAAACGCTTTTGGCAAAAGTATATCTCACCATCGCTTCCTCTGCTCGTTCATCAGATGGAGTTCGCAATAAATTGTACAAAGACAACTATGATCCAACCACCTACTACACTCTTTGCAAACAGAAATTGGATGAAGTGATTGCTCTTCCCGATTTTGGATTGGAGACTAACTGGAAAGAAATATGGAACGCTTCGAATAAAAATGGAAAAGAGATTATTTTCGATGTGCAGTATTCTGCAAAACCGAACCAAGGAAGCAACTATTTTGCGCTATTTACGCCCAAAAGTGCGACTTCCAATTTACTGAGTGCCTATGGACCTTATGGCGTATTAGGCTTTTTCACAAACTATTACAGCAAACAGGCCAATTATCAATTCTCCCCTGAATCGACCGACAAACGAATAATAGATGGTATGATGAATTCGTATATCGATAAGTTTGAACTGGATGCCAACAAAAATCCAAGGAAAGTGATTTTCAAAAAAGCAACTACTGGAACAAATGCCTATCGTTATGAATACGAAAATTACACCGCAAAAGCACCGTCAGACGCCGGGGCATGGCGAGTTGCCAAATGGCTGGATCCATCAACGGCAACAGCCAATATGTCACCGCTCAATTGGCCAGTTCTGCGATCGGCAGAAGTGTATTTGATGCGTGCAGAAGCGGAAGTTGAATTGTCAGGAGTTGCCACCGACGGATTCGAAGATTACAATAAAGTGCGTGGTCGCTGCACGACCGCCTTGCTATCAGAAACCGAATTATCTAGCTACGAAGGCGCAAACGATCTTGAGAAATTCAGAGAAGCCATTATTCGTGAACGGATTTTTGAGTTCATTATGGAAGGATACCGCTATTTTGATTCCAAAAGATTAGGAAAAATAAAGGAAGCTGCTGATCATATTATCTCTGGTGGAGGTAATGCATCAACACGCAGTCGCGATCTCCCTCAGTACTATTATTGGCCCATTTCGCAAGATGAATTAGATGCAAATAACGCTATTTTATCACAAAAATCGGGATATTAATGAATCTATTATCAACAAAAATCGGAACAATGAAACAAACAATTTCCCCCATAGGACTACTTATTATTGCAATATTTTTGCTTGTAGGATGCGTCAAAGAGAATAAACTTCTGCTGACAGAATTTGGTGAACCTACACTTAAATTGAGCACTAATTTTGTAGATAAAGATATAACTCAAGCAACAGTAAACATAGATATAACAACGCCTAGCAACATTACGTGGAAAGCCACTGTTCAAACTGGGATAGATTGGTTTAGTATTGCGTCTGACAAACAAACCGGAGCAGGAAGTTTCTCTTTACCCATTGATTTTCAAGAAAATATTGATCTGGCTCCTCGTGAAGGTAATATTTTTATAATTGGATATCGAGGCGACAGCAACGAACCAATCGGTGTTTCTAAAATTAAAATCATACAAGCAGGTCGTGCTCCATTTATCAAATTAGTAAATGCAGATGGTGATGAAATCAGTGAATTAAATGTTAGTAGAATGGGCGGAAATTCTGGGTTCCGAATTGTCTCCAACATTGACTGGAAATTCTCATTTTCAGAGATTAGTACACCCGAAACTCCGGCCACTTGGCTTTCTGCCGTTTCTCCAGCCAATAGTCAGGGAAGTAAAGGGGCTTCAATTTCCATAAACGCTACCGGAAATCCATCTTACGACAATCCCCGAAGTGCCAAATTATTGGTAGAAGGAGTTAATGTGACTTCTCCCGTTCAAGCATCTTTAACTGTAAAGCAAGCCACCAGGATTGATGCTCAAAGCATTCGAATTGTAGGAATGAGTGGTATTTTGAAGGATGGACAAGCCAACATTACGCTCGAACCTCAACCTTCAGGTAGTGCGCTCATCATGCCAGGGGAAGTCAATGTGGATGGAAGCGGAACTTCTATTTTGCTCTACGAAAATGTTGCTGTTGGCAATTATGTGATAAAAACGGTAAAATATACCGATGCCACATCAGTAGATATTGGCGGATTTGTAAATATTATTGCAAGTAGCGATCACATTTCACCTTCAGAACATTGGGACAACGCACTGAAAATGTTTGGCGGAGATTCTCCTGCACGACCCATCACAATTGCGAATGCTACTCAACTAAAACTAATTGCCGATGCCGTGAATTCGGGAAATACGTATGAAGGAATTTTCTTGAAACAAACATCTGATATTTCATTAGCTGAGTTTAGTAATTGGATTCCTATTGGAAGCACAACCAATAGATTTAAGGGAATTTACGACGGTAACAACAAAATGATTACCGATTTAACCATAACATCAACCGCTGCCAATGCCGGATTTATAGGATTTATAGAAGGCACTGCCACTCTAAATGCTGAAGTGAAAAATCTGTCAGTCTATGGCACAGTGACCTCTTCGGGTGCAGGCTCTGGTTGTATTGTGGGTAGAGCAAACAATTATTCACTTATTTCACATTGTAATAATTATGCCACATTCGCCTTTACCGGAGGACAATCGGGTGGAGTAGTTGGTACTTGTGCCAGTGATTTAGCCGTGAATGTAAACCGAAAAGACAACATTTTGGTAGAATACTGTATCAACAAATCGACTAATGGAGTGGTGGGTGCTAAAAATGACAACGGTGGTGTGGTAGGACTCAACTATGGAACTGTTCGCTATTGTGCACACGAAGGAAACATCAAAAGTACGATTATGCGAATGGGTGGTGTGGTTGGTGCAAATTACGCCGTTGTGGAGCGTTGCTACACCTCAGGTGTAGTCGCTCTTGAAAATGTGACAACAGCATACAATAGTGGAGGATTGCTCGGTTTTGGATCGCAATACTCCATTCTGAGAGACTCCTATTTTTGTGGCGATATGTCGGGATTAAATGAAAATCGAGCTGCAGCCTTAGTTGGTCAATACTCAAATCAAAATTCTGGACAAACCAGTATTGAGATTCGAAACTGCTACATAGTGGGTGTCCTTTCTACAAATGCTGGTTTCATTGTGGGAAACAACAATGGATATGGCTGGAATACTTCACTAACCAATGGTAAGATCACAGGCATTTATCATGAAGAAGGTGCCTCAATAACCAAAAATAGCGGAAATGAAGCTGGCTCAATAGCTCAATACGCAGGTGTTTCTGAAACACTTTCACCAACCAATATGAAGTTAAAAGCCTCGTTTGTCGGATGGGATTTTGATACAATTTGGACGATTGATGAAACCTCTTCTTACCCATATTTCAAAGAATTTGCACCTCCCATAAAGCCGCATTAATTCAGAAACTAAAAACTAAAAATAATGAATAAGTTCAATCAAATTGCCATTCCACTTCTGCTCGTTTCAGGACAAATGGCCGCTAAAACTACGCACGAACGTCCCAACGTGATACTAATTCTTGCAGATGACATGGGCTATGCAGGCGTCAATTGTTTCGGAGGCAAAGGTGTAAAAACTCCAGCCATCGACAATTTAGCCAAGGAGGGTGTTGTCTGTACTAACTTCCATACCAATGCGCCTGTAAGTTCTCCCACCAGAGTCTCTATTCTCACAGGAATGTATCAGCAGCGAACCGGTCTCGACCATATTTATTCTGAAAAAGACCGCATGGATGGTTTAGATCCGATCAAATACACCACGTTTGTGAAAATGCTTCAACAATCTGGTTATCACACGGGAATATTTGGAAAATGGCATTTAGGACAAGATATCAAATTCAATCCGACTAATTACGGATTTGATGAGTTTAGAGGATATATGAAAGGAAATATCGATTTTATTTCTCACATTAATACGTCGAAAGAAGTCGATTGGTGGCACAACAAAGAGCTAAAAGATGAGTCTGGATATGCATCTACATTGATAAACAAACATGCGGTGGATTTCATCAAAGAATCGACAGATAAACCGTTCTTTATGTATATTTCGCATGCAGCTATTCACGTGCCCATGCAAGGGCCAAATGATGCGCCATTACGGACGAGCAATTTCTATGCTTACCGTCACGATATTCAGATGGATACTGCCGATTACCGCCGTCGCTACCGCGAAATGGTGTATTCGATTGACGAAGGATTACAAGCTATTATCAAAGAACTCAACAGACAAGGAAAGCGCGAAAACACACTGATTATATTCTTATCTGATAATGGAGCAGAACAAAATGCCACCGAAAAATACCCATCACCCAATGGCGATTTCAGAGGTTGGAAAGGTGTATTGTACGAAGGTGGAACACGTGTACCAGCCATTTTCTCCTATCCAAAACGGATTAAACAGCACAAAACTACGAATCAATTATTGATGTCTATGGATTTGATGCCAACCATTCTTGAGTTTTGTGGTGTAAAGAATAAAACGACAAAAGTAGATGGAGAATCTCTTACTCCTCTTTTGCTTTCGGGAAAAAAACTTCAACCACGAAAAAGCTTCTGGGCCAATAGAGGTTTGTGCGCTATGACGGACGGAAATTGGAAATTAGTGTGGAGTAAAAATAGGGTTGAGTTTTTCAATATTACGACTGATCCATACGAGAAAAATGATCTCCACGAACAGGCTCAATATAAACAGCAAATTGAAACCATGAAATCGGAAATAAACCAGTGGTGGAAAGGTATCACCAAAGGAACTAAACTTGAATCTAAAACCATTTTCAGCTTAGCGGTTCCAGCCCCACTCGACTAATTTCTCTTTGACTATCAAATATAAAAATATGAATCAATTAATAAAAAATCTGTTTCTTTCTTTCGTGGCTATAGGCATTTCATTAGCTAGCACTCCTAACAAAGCCTATCTTAACCCCAAACTGCCTATCGATAAACGTGTGGAGTTACTCTTAAAAGAGATGACATTAGCTGAAAAAGTCAATCAGCTCAGCAGTGGATTTCTCAAACAAGATGTTGACGATACAGGCAAAACAGTTTACAATAAATTAACCCGCGAAAATTTCCTGAAAGGAATTGGAGCCTTGCAATACATCAATTCTCCTCGAAATGCAGCAGATGATGCCAAAACAATCAACGAAGCGCAACGCTTTGTAATAGAAAATTCGCGACTCGGAATCCCGATGTTAGTTCAAGGCGAAGCACTTCATGGCATTGTGGCGTATGGAGCCACTTCATTCCCGCAAGCAATTGCATTAGCAGGCACTTGGGATACAGACTTGATACAGAAAATTTTTACACAAACAGCCCTCGAAGCTCGAAGCCGAGGTACGAATTTCGTATTTAGTCCAGTTTTAGATATTGCTCGCGATCCACGTTGGGGGCGAATGGAAGAGACTTACGGCGAAGATGTTTTCCTTGTTTCGCAAATGGGTTTGGCTTGCGTAACTGGACTTCAGGGCGGAAAATTTGAAGTTGACAAAAGTCACGTTATTGCTTCACCAAAACATTTTGCTGGTTATGGACAATGCGAAGGCGGTCGAAACTTCGCACCCGAAAACATCACCGAACGTGTGTTTTTAGAAGAAATATTAGCTCCTTTCAGAACAGCGATTCAAAAGGGACACATACTTGGTATTATGCCTTCCCACAGCGAATTAGATGGCGTTCCTGCACACGGCAGCAACTATTTGTTGACAAAAATATTACGCCAAGAACTAGAATTTAAAGGTGTAGTAGCCTCCGATTATTACGATGTGGAACGACTTAACATTCTTCATCATGTAGCAAAAGATAACAGCGATGCGGCACTGCTAGCACTGAAATCAGGAGTCAATTTTGATCTTCCTATTAGTGCTTGTTATCAAACTTTGGTAGAATCATTACCTATAAATCCAAATTATTTAACTTATCTGAATGAACGTGTTCGTGAGATTCTGCGTGTCAAATTTCTACTCGGATTATTTGAAAATCCTTATGTCGATGAAACGCTGACAACAGAGATTATCTCAAATCCCAAAAATAAAGAGTTGGCATTTACAGCGGGTTCGAAAGCGATAACATTACTCAGGAATGAAAAACAAATATTACCATTAGACAAATCTAAATTAAAGAAAATTGCACTTATCGGACCCAATGCCGACAATGTGATTTTGGGAGGTTATTCTCCTCGAAAATACAAAGCTGTCTCCATTCAGGATGGTTTGGAGAAATATCTCTCTGGTTCGGGAATCGAAGTGATTTACGCCGAAGGATGTGCCATTACGAAGCAAAAATCAGCCTCTCAATTTGAGATTGGAAATCTGAATTCTGGCAAAATAGAAACCATTCCATACGAACAAGAAATAGGAAAAATCAACAATGCCGTCAATATAGCAAAACAAGCCGATGTAGCTGTGGTTTGCGTTGGTGATAACTATTTCACTACTCGCGAAGCCATCTATTCCAATGGTAATTTGGGAGACCGAGCCAATCTTGATTTAGTAGGTAATCAGAATGAATTAGTTAAAGCCATTGTTGAAACAGGAACACCTGTGATTGTGGTTTTGATGCATGGTAGATCGCTCACTGTGAATTATATCGCCGAAAAAGCGAATGCCGTACTAGATGCATGGTATCTTGGTGAAGAGACAGGAAACGTGATTACAAAAACACTTTTTGGAGAAATTAATCCAGGAGGGAAGCTTCCCGTGACAATTCCTCGCAGCTCGGCGCATCTACCTATGTATTATAGTCAACGTGCCTCAGGAACCTTGAAATCCTATCTTTTCGAAGATTCCACACCGCTCTATCCATTTGGTTTTGGATTGAGTTACACCACTTTTTCTATCTCAAATTGCACTTTGAATAAGTCAATAATCAAGAAAGGTGAATCCTGTATTGTTAAGGCAAAACTTACTAATACTGGGAATAAAATCGGCGATGAAGTGGTTCAAGTATATGTCAAAGATGTAGTAGCAAGTGTAACTCGACCAGTGATGCAACTGAAAGGATTTAAACGTGTGACGGTAGATGTCGGAAAAGCGCAGGAGGTAGAAATCGAATTACCTGCGGAATCATTTGAAATGATTGGCTTAGATTACAAACGAATTACTGAGTCAGGAGAATTCAAAATATTGATAGGAAATTCGTCAGTAAAAGAAAATCTAACCGAACTGACGCTGATGATTGAATAATGGTGTTGAATTGAGAATGGTGTTCATTATTTCTCTATTATATAGAGATAATGAACGCCACTCGTTTTTTCAGTTTACTCTTTCATCCTATTTCTGTAAAGCGTATAATAATGCCGCGAGAAGAGTAGATTTTTGATACGCAAATCTACTTCGATAAGATCTAACGGCTTGACGATGAAATCGCTGGCGCCATTTTTTAATGCTTTTAAACGAGATTCCTGGTTGATATCTGCTGTTAAAACCAGAATGGGTAGAAATTCATCTTCTGGAATAATTGCTGACAGTTGTTCCAACACTTCGAAGCCACTGAAATAAGGCATCATCAAATCCAATAAAATGATATCAGGCTGAAATGATTTATATAGAGTTACAGTTTTCCGTGAATCGGTAGAGGTCATAAAATTAGAATAACCTTGCATTTCCAATAGGTCAAGAAGAACTTCAATATTTGCCTCCTGATCATCGATAATGAGTATTTTGGCTTCTGGAAATGTGCGATTTTTCATAGCTTTAAGATTTTTCATTTTTAGTCGATATCCACTGATCGATTGTTCTCAGAAATAATGCTACATCAAGTGGTTTAGTCAAATATTCAGATGCTCCTGATTGCATCAGATGTTCGATCTTTTTGGGCATTGCATCTGCACTTACTATCACTACAGGAATAGATTTTGTATTCAAGTCAGCTTTTAGGTTTTTGAGTACTTCTCCTCCATAAATATCGGGCAAATCAAGATCTAAAAGAATTAAATCAGGCTTGTGAACTGTGGAAAGATTGACAGCGTAATTCCCAAATCGGGACGTAAGTAATTCGATGTTTGGTCTATGGATCTCTAAAATGCCAGTAACTAACTCAAGATTAGGCAGATTATCTTCAATATATATAATTCTTCCAGTTTTAATAATGGGTGTAATTACAGTACTTAACCGCTCAAAATTTTCTTCGAGTTCGAGTGACTGATTCTCAACTAACGGAAGTTCAAACCAAAAGGTGCTGCCTTTTATCGGACGACTCGAAACTCCGACGCGACCATCCATGATTTCTACTAGCTTCTTTACTAATGCTAAGCCTAAACCTGTTCCCTCAACCCTTGTTCCCTCAGCTTTTATTCGCTCAAATGCATTGAATAATTTTGGAATATCCTCTTCATCAATTCCAATTCCCGTATCTCTAATAGATGTACGTAAAAAATTCTCGCCCGTTTCTTTGTTTATTCTTAAATCACATTCGATATAAATAAATCCATTCTTATTATTGTATTTTACAGCGTTATTGAGAAGGTTAATCAATATTTGTTTTAATCTTTTGAAATCGGCATTTACGTATAGCAAATTTTCATCAGTATTGATAAATTCGATTGTGATATGACGTTCGTTTGCAATAGGTTTAATTGTATCAATTATCTCTTCAATAACACTTTTCATCTGTATTGATTGAAAACTTAGTGCCATTCTGCCTGCTTCAATTCGCGAAATATCTAATATTTCATTTATTAAATCAAGTAAATGATTTCCACTTTTAAGAATGTGATTTACGCCCTTTTGTTGACCTTTATTAAGCTCTCCCATATTGAGCAATTGAGCAAAACCCAATATCGAATTCATGGGAGTGCGTAGCTCGTGACTCATCCTAGACAAGAATTCACTTTTAGCTAAATTTGCGCTTTCGGCCTCTTTTCTTGCCTCTTCAAGTTCGCTCGCTCTACCTTCCATTTTGATTTCGAGAGAAGAGTTTAAATCTTGTATTTCCTGCTCAGCGATTCTTCGATTCGTAATATTTCGAATTATTTGAAGAATCGAATTGTCAGACAGAGCAATAGCTCGAACTTCATAAAATGAGGTTATTCCATTTTTTTCTAACGGGTATTCGTAAGTTATTGGCTCCTTGAATTGAAGTGCAAATTGAATATTACGAAGATGAATTTCGGCTGTTTTAATATCATAAACATCATATACACTCAATCCTAATATCGATTTGTCGAGCAACCCATGAGATTCGTCAAAAGAGCGATAATGCTCAATGTAGGTTCCTAATTTATCTAGAATAACCATGGTATCGGGAATTGAATTGATGACAGCATTCAAATTCTCGATTTTTTTTATTAAACTATTATGATCAAATTGCTCTTCTTGCCTCATTCGTATTGGGGTTGTGTGTTCATTATTGCATAACTTCGCATACATAATATACAAAGTATAACTCTCTCAAAATAAATGAAATGCATCAGAGAGATCGAACAAAGCAAATTTAAGAATTAAAATGAAAATGAAAAGGATTATTGTTTAGTTTTCTTGATTTCTAGAGAGATTGAAATCAAAATGAGATCGCATTTTTTATTGTTCAAAGATTGTTATATTTTGAAAATTTCGCCAAACATTAGCTTCAGAGTAATGTTTTACTGATCCGTTGGGAACGGTTAATATGCACTTTTGGTATGGGACACCATAAAAAACGAAAGATTCTGAACCAAGATGTATAACTGATTTAGAATGACTTACTATCGATTTTAGGTTTTGACAACCATAAAACGACCAATGTCCTAAATTTTTCAAGTTTTCGGGAAGCACAACATTTTCCAAACAAGAGCAATTATAAAAAGCAGAGAACCCAATATGAGTAACACTTGGAGGAATTGTAATGCGTTTTAACTGATAGCATTTGTGAAACGCTAAATCGTCAATTACGGAGATTGATCGAGGTAAGATCACGTTTTCTAACACCCGAATATCAGCAAGTGCTCCTTTGGGTAAGTGCTCTGTCTTTTCGTTTTTAGAGTCTATAATTTGAACTCCGCTTAGGTCTAAGTTTTGTAATTTCATCATTTTTCTGATAGTACCAAAATCATTTTTATCCAGTTCGCCAGTGATGATCAAACTGGTTAAATCTGAAATATCAGAATCAGTCAATTTTTTTAGAAGTAGTCCAGATTTTTCGCAATGAATAATTTTCTTCTCAGCACGTCTGGATATAAAGAGTTTAGACAATGTCAGTCTTTTCAGTAATGATATCATTTAGATGGACTAGATAAAGTGTGGCTTTTTGATTAATAAGCTTTACGAAAGAGGAGTTAAATATTAGAATAAAGTGAATTTTGGCAAAAAAATAAACCAGAGAACATCTTACATCAACTTTTATTTATTCCGTTCACCACTTGTACCACCAACGAGTGTAAGGTCTAAAAATCAACAAAGTTCTCTGGTTTATAATTTCTTTTTCGATATTTCTAGCAACATCAAAAAAAACCACCTATCAATTTACTTAACTATTGAAAAATCTTTATTCAAAATTTTATATTGCAAAAATAGGGGCTTCTAATATATTTTTCCAAAAATAAAACGGGACAAAATAGGGACATAAAAAATTAAATTATACATTTGCAATATAGATGCTCATTATACAAAATAATCATGAAGAATCTTTAGAACCCAAAAAAAGTGACTACTATTATGAAAACTAATAATGTAACAGATTGGTATCCATCTGAAGAGCAGAATGAAATCGGGAAAATGATTAGTCTTGATGAACATGAAAGATTACTCAAACAAAAGAACCTACTAATTTCAATTCTCTCTCATGACTTGAATAACTCGTTCAACGCTTTACTCCTGCTCTCAAGAAAAGTATCGACAGACGAAGAGTTACCCGAACGTTTAAAAAAACCGCTTAAAACTATACGCAATTCAGCAGAAAGAGCCTATTCAATTTTATCAAATATTCGTGAATGGTCCAAAATGGCAATCGGATATGGTGGTGAAAAACTTCAAATAACGAATCTGTCGGAGATTGTAGATCCTTTACTATTAGCGTATAAAGATAAAACTGAAGAGAAGTCGATAACGATCGATATTTCATTTTCTCATTTGAACTCGTTTTTATGTAACAAAGCTCAACTATTTTCAATTCTCAGAAATTTGATTTCAAACGCAATTAAATTTAGTCACGAGAATTCGACTATTAAAATAATATCGCAAGAAATAAACGACCGAATCGAAATATCAATACAAGACTTTGGAATTGGTATTGATCCCGTAAAACTCAAAACCATATTTTCTCCCGACGCAATCGAAAAAAGCATTGGCACCAATGAAGAGCCAGGTTTGGGATTTGGACTGTTGCTCACAAAAGAGCTATTAGTGAATAACAATGGGCAAATAAATTGCGTTAGTCAACTGAATGAGGGATCAACGTTCACCATCTCTTTTCCAATTCAAAAGTAGAAACAAATGAAGCCAAAGTATAAAATATTGATAATCGACGACGATGAGAGCTCAATCGACGTATTCGAGTATTTGTTAGAAGAATTAAACTACGAGGTTTTTACGTTAAAAAACTCATTGTTAGCATTGGATAGAGTGAGAGAAGTTTCTCCACAATTGATTATTCTAGACTGGATAATGCCTGAAAAAAGCGGAATAGAAGTGCTCAAAGAGATAAAGGCAAATTCAGAATTATCTGATATACCGATTATTATTTCAACCGGTGTAAGAACGGATTCAGGCGATTTGAAAACAGCTCTTGATTCTGGTGCATTCGATTTTGTTCGTAAACCAATTGACGAAATTGAGCTTGCGGCTCGAGTGGCTTCTGCTATCTCTACCTTCGAATATATTAAACAAATCGTTGATATGCAAATTGAGGTAGCAGATCAAAAACTTCTTTTGTCAGAAACGAAAGCAAAACTTCTACAAAATGAACTTGATAAAAAAGAGAGAGAGTTGATAGCATCTACAATTAGTATTCTACACAATAAAAAGCTGATAGACAATATTAAATCAGATGTTCTCCAGTCAGACGTATTCGATCTTTCATCTACAAGAAATCCATTTTTAAAAATCCTGAGTAAATACGAACACGAATCAAACTCATTCAATTGGCAAATGTTCGAAACTCGCTTCACAGAGTTGAACATGGAATTCTACAAGAATCTGAGATTTCAATTTCCGGAACTTACCTCTAATGAAATGCGACTTTGCGCTTTTTACAAAATTGGCTTATCTTCGAAAGAAATTGCAATTTTGAACTTTTCAAATTATGAGGCAGTACGAAAGGCAGTTTATCGAATCCGGAAAAAAATGCAAATGAACGACAAAACGTCGCTTATGCTTTTTCTACAAGATTATTAATATTTGAAATCAATCACCACTATTTCTGATTGGGTACCGATGCGGTATTGCGGCCCCCAAATACCCAATCCAGAAGATACAAAGTAGTGTGTTGTGCCTTTTTTGAGGTAGCCATGCCCAATCTCAAACATTCGTTTCACCAACAAATTTCCTGGGAAAAACTGCCCCTCGTGTGTATGTCCCGAAAACTGCAAATCGATACCATTCATTTCAGCTTCTTCAAGTTGATGGGGCTGGTGATCGAGCAGAATAATTGGTAGATTGGATTGAATTCCTTGCACAAGAGTGGAGAGTGATTGGCGATTGCCATTTGTCCGATCGTCACGACCTACTATATAAAATGATTGATTAACCATCGCAACAGAATCTTTCAAAAAAGTAATTCCCGCTGACTTCAAGTAGTTTTCTGTCGCATTCATCTGTTCGGCATAATGCTCGTGATTCCCATTGATGGCAAAAACTCCAAGTGTTGAATGAATTTGACTCAATTCCTCCCTCATATTTTGACGAATAACAGGTTCAATCGATCGGTCTGTGATATCACCAGCCATCAAAACTAAATCTGGATGCTGGTCATTTATCATCTTCACAAAACTCTTCAACCGTTGCTTATCGATAGAAAAACCTAGGTGTAAATCACTTACTGCGACAATTTTCATGATTTTTCCCTGTAGCGGTTTGTCAGATTGAATGGTGAGAGAAACAGTTTTTGGATTATTAAAATTGTAGTTCCCGATAATCATCACAATGGCGATGATTGCAAAAGAAACCATCATCCACCAAAACCTAAAGTTGGCCAATCCATTGGGCGCGAATTTTGCAAAGAAATTAATCGCCAAAATTGTATCGAGTAAAAGCAATGAAATAGCCAAATAAACGAAAATGATGACATAACTATTACCCACAAAAGAGACAATTTTGGCAACTTCAGTCGGCATTTTATGCCCAAAAATCATTCCAACTATAAACAAGATAAACATTGAGATACTTAACGTCACGTATCCAGTGCGCCAAAAACTTTGTGCGGGTAATGATTGCGAACCTCTAATGATGGTAAGCGTGATAAGCGAAATTAAAATACAAAAAACTATAGCAAATCCGAGTTTCATAAATTTTCAATTTGAATAATGTGACACAAACATACGCTTCTCTCATATACTAAAAAAAGAAAATTCGACCACTGAATATTTTGGACGATGAAAATAGAACAATAACAACTGTAATCGGTTCTGAATAATATCCTCGGATGGCAAATAATAAGTTCTTTTTTAATAAATTTGCCTTCGCTAACTAAAATAACACACACATGAAGACATTTAAAATTAATCTACTCGTATTATTTCTTTTCTCAAATTTTATTATCCATGCGCAAATTAAGGTTGCTTGCATTGGTAATAGCATTACTTATGGTGCTGGCATCGAACATCGCGATTCATTGAGCTATCCAGCACAAATGTCAAGAATTCTTGGCAAAAATTGGCAAGTGGAAAACTTTGGCGTAAGCGGCGCGACTTTGCTCAAAAATGGTGATAAACCATATTGGAAATTGACTCGCATGGCTGAAGCGATGGCATTTAATCCTGATGCTGTGGTAATTAAGCTTGGGACGAACGACTCAAAACCTCAAAACTGGAAATACAAAGACGAATATATAAAAGACTACCTCACGCTGATTGATACATTGAGAGCCCTTCCTTCGCATCCAATTATCTTTGTTTGCCTACCAGCACCTGCTTATGGCTCGAGATGGGGAATCAACGACAGCATCATACAGGTGGATGTGATTCCGATGGTTAAATCGGTTGCGAAACAACGAAAATTAGAAATAATTAATTTGAATAAATTGCTAGCCAATCAACCAGAATTGTTCCCAGATCTCATTCATCCAAATGCAAAAGGAGCAGGTGTGATGGCCGAGAAAATTGCCAAAGTGCTAAAAAAATCGAAAAGGAAAATTGAGAAAAACACAAAGAAAAACAAGTAAATATTCAATTAATCAAGGTATCACTTTTCACATCGCAACTATTTATACGCTCGAAAAGGATTGATTATTGGCACTTTAGCGTTACCTTTGCAGCCCAATTAGATTGAAAATATGACTTTTGCAGATTTAAATATCAATACGCCGTTGCGAAACGCGATTGCCGACCTTGGCTTTACTACGCCAACTATCATTCAAGAGCGTGTGTTTCCAGCAATTATGTCTGGACAAGATGTGGTAGGAATTGCACAAACAGGTACTGGAAAAACGTATGCCTATTTGCTTCCTGTTCTTCGCATGTGGAAATTCACCAAAGAGATTCATCCTCAAATATTAATCGTCGTTCCTACGCGAGAATTGGTTACTCAAGTAGTGGAAGAGGTACAAAAACTAACTACCTATATGAGTGCAGCGGTTGTCGGCGTATATGGTGGTGTAAATATCAAGCAGCAGATGATTACTGTATCTGGCGGAATGGATGTACTTGTTGCTACTCCTGGACGGTTGCTCGATTTGGTGCTGAATGGCTCCATCAGATTGAAATCGGTAAAACGGTTGATTATCGATGAGGTTGATGAAATGTTGAATCTCGGATTTCGTCCTCAATTGATTCGCATCATCGATCTGTTGCCGCCAAAGCGCCAGAACTTGATGTTCTCAGCAACCATTACTGAAGAGGTGAACGATTTGATTCACGATTTCTTCAATGCACCTTTATGGATCGAAGCTTCACCAATGGGAACTCCGCTTGAAAACATTGAACAAATTTGCTACCATTTGCCGAATTTTTACACAAAAATAAATTTGTTAGAACTCCTCCTTGCCAACAAAGAGGAGTGTAAAAAAGTGCTAATTTTTGCAGCAACGAAGAAATTAGCAGATCAAATAGCAGAAGAGATTGAACCATTTTTTCCTGAGGAAATAGGGGTAATTCACTCCAATAAAGCACAAAATAATCGGTTTGCCACAGTAGCTCAATTTCATTCGGGCGAAATCAGAATATTGATTGCGACTGATCTCGTAGCACGTGGATTGGATATTTCTGAAGTGAGTCACGTCATCAACTTTGATACACCCGACGTTCCAGAGAATTACATCCACCGCATCGGTCGTACTGGTCGTGCCGATAAAAAAGGAAACTCAATCACGTTTGTTACCAAAGCAGAAAAAGAGGCCAAAGAGGCAATTGAAGAGTTGATGAACACCAAAATTCCTCGTAAAAATCTTCCTGAAGAGTTAGAGATTTCTAAACTACTCACCGACGACGAATCTCCCAAAGTGGAGATGAAAAACATCTTGGTAAAACTACCTCCACGTGACGAAGCTGGACCATCTTTCCACGAAAAATTGGAGAAAAACAAAAAAGTGAACAACAAAATACGCCGTTGTGAACAGATGAAGATGAAATACAAAAAGCCAAAAACCCGTGGTATGAAACCCATTGGAAAGAAGAATAAAAAATAGAATCTAAAACTATTGTTATTTTGAGTTATTGAACTATATTTGTACAATATTAAAGTTGTATTTTATTATTGTACAAATATGTGGGTAAAAAGAGAAATAACCTTCGAACTTTTAGATTTGGCATCAAGCTATCCTGTTGTAATGATTACAGGACCTCGCCAAGCTGGTAAAACTTCACTAGCTCGCCAAACTTTCCCAAACAAACCGTACTTTTCGTTAGAAAACCCTGATGTCAGAGAGCAGATAAAAAGTGATCCTCGTGCATTTTTCTCTTCAAATCCTGATGGGGCTATCATTGATGAATTTCAACGTTATCCCGATATTTTATCATACATACAAGGAATAGTTGATGACAGACAACAGAATGGGCAATTTATTCTGACCGGAAGTAATAATGTATCAATGCTTACAAACATAACCCAAAGTTTGGCTGGTAGAGTTGCGTTATTAAAATTATTGCCATTTACAATTCATGAAATTTCTACATTGAATAGAAATTTCACAACAAATGAATATATGTTAAATGGATTTTATCCTAGAATTTATGTCGAAGAATTAAATCCAACAAAGGCGTATCGAAACTATTACGAAACGTATGTAGAGCGTGACATACGACAAATAATTAACGTTAAAGATATCTCTCATTTTCAGAAGTTTATGAAACTATGTGCTGGGCGCGTTGGTCAGCTTTTGAATGCTAGTAATTTAGCAACAGAAGTGGGTGTTTCGTCAGTAACTATTCAATCGTGGCTATCTGTTCTACAAGCAACTTATATTATATTTTTGGTTCAACCTTGGACTGCAAACATAAGCAAACGTTTGGTGAAAACACCCAAATTGTATTTTTATGATGTCGGTCTTGCCTCATATTTGCTCGGAATAGAAAACACTAATCATGTTGAAAGTCACCCATTGAGAGGATCGCTTTTTGAAAATATTGTAATATTAGAACTTCTAAAAAATCGCTATAATAAAGGATTAGACAACAATATATATTTTTATAGAGATAACCATGGGAATGAAATTGATGTATTGCAAGAAGCAGGATATAAACTAAATCTCTATGAAATAAAATCAGCCCAGACTTTTACTCCTCATTTTTTAAAAGGGCTCGAATATTTTAAGAAATTTGCACCAGATCGAATAGGTTCCTCTAATTTGGTGTATGCAGGGAATAAAGAATTGAAAATTAATGAGCACAATATATTGATATTCAATAATCTAACAAGTCATAATAACGATCAAATCTCAATATAATCGTTCGCCAATCGCTGATTTCAACTTATACAAATTGACTGTATAATCGATTTTTGCTTTCAGCAACATCAATCGGCTCTCCGAAACAGAAGTTGAACCTTCTAATAATTCGAGATTGGTGATCACTCCCGATTCGAAACGAACTTTGGCCAATGAATAGGCTTGCGTCGCCTGTTTCAGCATCAACTCCGATTGCTCCACTCTCTTTTGTGCCGATTTTACTCCAGATTGCATTTCCACCACCTCATTTACAATGTTTCGACGTGTGATTTCTGTTTCTTGGTCATTTACTGAAATAGCCGATTTTGCTGTTACTAAATTATATTTTGCTCTTTTACCATCATAAATCGGAATTTTAAAAGTGACTCCTGCTGCAAAATTGGGTGTTGGATCGTACATGTACGGTATGTACCCATTTTTAATGCCACCAGTGACGAATCCATTGAGTGAAGCATTGTTTTGCGAGTTGGTCAAGCTATAGCGCAAATCTGCCAACTTTGCTTTTTCACGTGCTAATTTCATCTCATCGCGGTTTTGAATGGCCGAAGCTATCAATGCATCGCTCTGTAAATCGGGTAACGCTACATAGATTTCATTTTTAACTAATTCGGGCGAATTCTCGGGTTGACCAAGCAATGAATTCAGCTGAGAAACTTGCACTTGATGAGCAGCTTCAAGGTCAATTTTCTGATTCTCTATGGCAGAAATACGTACCTGAGTGGTCAAAATTTCATATTGTGTAGCAGAACCTGTAGCCTGTTTCTTTTCCACAAAACGAAGGTGTTCGTTGAGTGTGCTGAGTTGCTCTTCTTTGATTTTGATTGCTTCTTGCAAGTAAACCAACGAATAGTAGTTCGCAATTACGGCTTGTGAAAGTCGCTGTTTCACCTGTTCCACAGACTGACGCGAAAGCTCTTTTGCCTGTTTTTCAAGAGAAATGCTTTTATCGGTTTTTCCAAAGTCGTAAATCGATTGATTTACGCTAAAAGCCGCCGAATAGTTGTCAGTTGGCATCAAACTGAATGAATTGGTGGTTCCGGGCAAGGTGATTTTCGAAACTGGCCCAATGCGTGAATAAGAAGCCGTAAATTCAGCATTTGGCAAATAACCAGCTTTTGCAATTCCAATTTTTGCATCTGTAGAGTTCAACTCTTCCATCGCTTTTTTCACAGAAGGATGATTTTGAACCACTTCACTAATAATTGCATTTAAAGAAAGTGAATCTTTGGTTTGACCCATGCTTTTTATCGGATTTGCCACCAGACAAATGGTCAATGCCAAAAATAATCCGTTTCTAATTTTTGTACTTATCATATTTGAATCTTTTATACGGTTTGTTTTTTTGTTCGCATCAAGATGACGGGAATAATTCCTAGCCCGGTAATCACAGAAGCAATCCAGAAATCATCACTAATTCCTTGAATATATGCCTGTAGATTCACATGCGATAAAATCATATATTTACTTTGTTGCATCGCCGTTGACATATTACTACCCACATGTTGTTGTGCAAAATAGGCAATATTCCCAGCTGTATTTTTAAACTGCTGAGAAGTGGATTGAATAGCCGCACCATACATTTGTGCATTATAAGTAATGCGGGATGATAGGAAAGTTGAGAAAAATGCGATTCCCAAACTTCCACCCAACTGACGAATGGTGTTTGTGATACTCGACGCCTGTGCCATCTTTTCACGAGGAATGGTAATCAACATTGCAGCACTCACGGGTGTGATGAAAATACCCATTGCAAAGCCACGAATATAGAGCGAAGTCATGATGAAATCGTGTTCCGAGAGATAGGTAAGCTTCGAATTCATGTAGAAACTAAACGCCAAAAGCGTGATACCTAGAACCATAGGCGCCTTTGCGCCAAATTTATCCGAGAACTTACCTGTAAGTGGCGACATAATTCCTTGAATAATTCCCACTGGTAAGAAGACAGATCCAGCCTGCACTGCGGTGTAACCCAACCCATTTTGCAAATAGAGCGGCAATAAGAACGTGCTGCCCAACATTCCCAAGAAAAGTAACATCATAATTAAATTACCTACACCAAAGTTGTAGTCAGCAAGCAGTCGAAGCTCGATGAATGGGTTCGATATCGTTAATTCTCGCGTGATAAAAATGACCAACGAAAGAACTGAAATGGCAAAACAGGTCAGAATAAGAGGTGATGTCCATCCCCCAGTATTGGTAGCTGCATTTCCTTCGGATAGTGCATATAGCGTGATGGGCAAAAAGATTACGATGGTGATAAACCCGATAAAATCAAATTTTCCCACCCGTTTATTGATAAATTCTCGTTGAATCAGAATTGTAAACAACATGGCTGCAATTCCAAATGGGATATTGACTGTGAATATTAACTGCCAGCTAAAATTATCTACCAAATAACCGCCAATCAACGGACCAAAAGAGACCGAAGCAGCAGCAGCAATCACCCAAAAACCAAGCGCCATGCCTCGTTCATGAGGTGGGAATTCCCGTGTGATGATAGCCATCCCTAGCGGTTGTATTACACCTGCACCTAATCCCTGCACAATGCGAGCAAGAATTAACGTGTTTTCGTCATACGACAATCCACAAAGCAACGAACCAAGTGTGAAGAAAAATAAGCCGAAGAAATAGAGTTTTTTGTACCCAAATTTATCGGCCAACCAACCTGAAGTAGGCAGCATTACCGCCATGGCAAGCATATAGGCAGTAATCACCCATTCAATTTTGTCGATACCGACACCAAATGAAGCCATTATCTTGGGTAACCCAACATTCACAATCGTGCTGTCAAGTACTGCCATGAAGGTGCCAAGCATGATATTGCCCAACACAAACCATTTGTAATTATCGTGCCGAGGGTGGAATGCAGAATCGCGGTTACGCAGTTTTCGGCGTAACTTATGCGCAGTGGTAATTTTCGACATTGTTATCTAATGATTTTAACGACTGCCGACATTCCTGAGAAAATGTGATAATCCGATAATTTTTTACCCTCTTTCGTTCCGTCGATAGAAATTTTAATTTGCACACGTTGAGTCACTTTGGTAAAGTTTCCCGAAGCGTTGTTGGCAGGAATCAGTGAGAAAGTAGCCGCCGTGCTCGATCCAATGGTGAATATTTTTCCCGTGAATGTCTCGTCAGGATAAGTATCAAGAGTAAATAATGCCGCTTGTCCGTTGTGAACATTCTCTAATTTTGTCTCTTCGAGGAAAATGCTCACCCAAAGTTTACTGTCATTCAATATGGTGTAGATGGATTGTCCCGGTTGTGCAATATCGCCTCTCAACAACCAACGTTTGGCCACAATGCCATCGCAAGGCGCATACAATTTGGTGTTGTTGAGTTGCGTTTCGAGCACATTCACTTGCGCTTTGGCTGTTTTCGATGCTGCTTCGGCGCTTTTTACCTGCGAAGCAGATACGTTGATTTGCGATTTTGCAGCATCGTACTGCGCCTGAGCTGTTTCGAGCGTTTTCTTTGCGTGGTCAAATTGTTCTTTGGTAATCACATCACCTTTGAACTGACTTTTAGCTCGATTAAAATCGTCTTGAGCTTTTGTCAATGCGATTTCGAGCACTTTGTTATTAGTTTGATCAAATTGATATTTGGCTTCGGCTTGTGCAATGGCGGCTTCGGCTTGTACTTTGCCAGCTTCTGCCTGCCCTTTTTGCGCCAACAAATCGGTGCTATCAAGTGTCACGAGGAGTTGACCTTGCTTCACTGAATCTCCTTCTTGAGCAAATTCAGCACTGATTCGTCCCTGAATTTTAGGACTGACCGACACATTTTCAGACTCTACGTGTGCATCGTCCGTTGTGATGTATCTAGAATAGTCGATGTACCATTTCACGACTCCGCCTAATATCAAAACCACTACAAGAATAAGTGGAATATATACTTTTTTATTGCTCTCTTTTTTTTCTTGATTCTTTTCCATATACTTTCTCTACCAAATTTATTAAAACTAATACCTTTAAAACACAACCTATTGTTTATTCTTATACCTTTGATAAAATCGAAATCAAAATATCTTTCACCTGTTTGGATGCCACCGACAATTGCTCAATCTCTTCTGAACTTAGCAACAGCAATTTCTCCTTCAGATTTTCACTAATGGCCAATTTCAGTTCTTCAAAATCTGTGGCGCCTTTTTCTGTCAACGAAATATTGATAATCCGTCGGTCATTCACATCATTACTTCGCTCCACATACCCCTCTTCTATCAATTTATCAACAATCACGGTAACGTGTGGTTTCGGCATCGACAGGCATTTGCCAATGTCGGACATCGAAAGTGTTTGATGACGCTTCAAGCTTCCCAACACAAACATTCCACCGGGCGTGATGTTGCTATTGGTCTTGGCTGGGCGCGTCAGGCTTTTGTACAAAAGCGGATGAATGGCCATTAGATTTTCGGCAATCACATCTACATTTAGTTTATCCATCTGAAATATACATTTTTTATAATGGTTACAAAAGTATAACTATTATCTATATAGAATTATATATTCAGATAAATTAACCAAAAAAAGTTTATATAAAATCAAGGAATATGGGTGACAAATCCGTAATATGTAGAGTTATAATACAAAATCAGGCGTAATATTTGGAATCACGATACAAATAATGGCGTAATATTTGGAATTCGAAAACAGATGCCAAGCACTTTTTTTGATTAGAAGAGATTCTGGATAAACCTGTCAGAAAGGCTTTTTTGCCGTCGAATGACAACGAAATATATCATTTTGACGAGCGAACAATCGCGGCGCATACGGCAATGTCTCTGGGATAATTACCGAAAATATCTTGTGCTTTAGAAGTTAAACTTATGTCAAGTTTAAAGAAACTACTATCTGTTGTTAACATTTACGCGATTCACAGAATCGCGCAAATAAGAGGGATTACAGTAAAAACTCTTCTACATTATCTCTGTGAATAACAGTAAACGTTGAGTTTGAATAATTTTCAAGAAATAACTTTGGTGTTTTTACTTTCGCCGAATTGTTCCACTTAAACTCAAAGGCATTAATAACGCCATCACCTTCCTCAATATAATCAATCTCCTTTTGCTCTTTTGTTCGCCAAAACCATTGATTCTTCCATTGATTGGTATAGTCGTTTTTTTTGATTCGCTCTGAGATCAAATAGTTTTCCCAAAGTGCCCCAACATCTGTACGATTCTCAATTTGAGCGAAATTTGCAATAATCGCATTGCGTATTCCATTGTCGTAAAAATAGATTTTCTTGCTGTTTTTCAGCTCGTTTCGTAGATTTCGACTGAAAGAACCCAACCTGAAAATCACAAAAGTCTGCTCCAGCAAGATGATGTATTTCTCTACCGTTTTTGAGTCAATTCCACAAATCTGCCCCAATTCGCTATACGATACTTGCGAACCAAGTTGAAATGCCAACGCCTGCAATAGTTTTATGATTTTGTCGGGTTTTTTGATCTGTTCCCACATCAAAATGTCCTTGTATAGGTAACTATCCGACAATTGTTTAAGAATCTCTCGCTCATTGCCTTGGTTGTTGACGACTTCTGGATATGAGCCATAAGTCAAACGATGAGGAATCATTCTTTTCTCTGTCAGCAGCCCGTGGTGCGCCACCATTTCGGCAAACGAAAGCGGATACATTTTGTACTCCCACTTTCTGCCGGTCAGCGGTTCATTCACCCGATTGGCGAGCTCAAATGATGAACTACCCGTTGCAATCAACTGGATTTCGGGCATTTCGTCGGTAATCAGTTTCAAGCGAAGTCCAATGTTGTTGATCCGTTGCGCTTCGTCAATCACTACGAATGTTTTATCGCCGAATATTGCTTTTAGCCTTGTTGCCGATATGTTTTCGAACAAAGATTGCACGTCGGTTTCGTCGCCGTTGAGCCAAAGAGTTTTCTCAGAATCGCTGCACAACTGGCGCAATAGGGTGGTTTTACCCACCTGTCGCGCACCCATCAAGATAAGGGCTTTGCCTTTCCCGAATTTTTCCTCAAAAGCAGTTTTTAATGTTCTTTCTACCATAACATTGAGCTTAATAGAAAGCAAAAATACAACTTTTTTGGATTATATTTCCGAAAAGTCTATACTTTTTTGGATTACGTTCCTAAAAAGTTGAAAAATATGGGTTTATTGGCTAATGGTAGATGAAAATAGGAGTTAGGATTTTAAAGTTGGAATCGATGTAGGCAGAGGCTATGATGAACGGGGGCATTTGTACGGTTTGTAGAGCTGTATCTACAAAGAGCTTTTATACATCATCTCCAAGATATCTTCGTCTTAATTCGTTTGTCCAGTCGGCATTTATGATGTCCTGTAGTGTTGAAATAAAGTCTTCTAAGTGCCGCGGATAGAATCCAGACTTTTCTTCATTGTCAGACGAGATATATTTTTTATAATCGTCAACTCCTATTTGACATTGCTTATTTTGGGAAGGAAACAGAAAAACAAAAAATCCCTCATCATAAAGTTGTCTTGTTGCAAGAGAAAGTAAGTGGTCACGCCATATTTGAGATAACGGTGTTTTACGTAGCGTCTCAATTGCGCCATCACAGAAAATGTCAGAAGTAGTCAAGCGTGTATATTCAGTCTCATGTTTATTAAATGTTGCTTGGGCTGTTTTTTCTTGCTCCTCTTTTAGACTTTCGGCATATTTTACCTCAATTCCGATAAACCCTCTTTTGTCGCCATTTGTATATTCAACGAATACATCAAAAGCAGAATGGTCGCCAGTGAATTTTTTATTGCCTCTGCCTGGTGAATGTTCAAATAATACCTCCGTAACTGTCTGTATTCTGTGAGGAAATAATTTTCTGAAAAACTTTGTTGCAAGTTTATGATCAAAATGAAGTTCACCAAATAAGTTAAAGCACAACGGTTGTGAGGAAAGTAGGTTTTCCCACATTCTGTCTTCTTTAATTAATTTTCCAAAATTGCCTTTGCGAAGAAGCTCATATTCAGCAAGTAATCGAATTTTCGATGTTAGAAAGTTCGCTTTAGTTTGTATTGCAAAGTCTTTAGGTAAAAAATTCCCGTATTTATTATATCCAAATCCATTACGCACCCTCCATTTGCTTTGAAGTAATCTGGCATACGCCGAAAAGTCAGTATCTGGCGGATAGTCTACATTAAACTTTATTTTTTCGTCTTTCGTCGGTCTTGTCATATTAGAAATGTTGGGTTATAATTGCAGATAAATTTTATTTACTCAACTACAAATATATAAACATTCATCAATCCATTACTTAAAACATTCGTTCATTAATTTAAATATGAGTCTCAATTAACTATTCTTACTCACCAGCAACCATTTCCAGACAGGAATAATCTCGATTTGTTTGTTTTCGAGCGTTACTATTTCTTCGGTTTCGATGGTCAGAATAATGCCTTTTGATAAATTGTAGGTCACCATTGCGTCCATCAATCCGTTGATTTCACGCTGTTTTGTCGTTTCACTCTCAAACGCGGCGCATACTTGTATGGCTTGCGATACTGCAATTCCATTACGAATCACGAAATCGCACTCTCCCTTTCCCTGATGGTAGAAAATTTCGTTACCACGACGTTTCAACTCAATAAATACAAGATTTTCGAGCAAGCGACCTCGATTTTCTGAAAAATTAAATCCTAATTTGAGGATCAATGCGTTGTCGATAAAATAGGTTTTTTTTGGATTTGCCAACTGGACTTTCAGCGAAAAATCGAATTTTGAGATTTGAAAAAGTAAATAGGTATTTTCCACAAATTCCAAATAATTGCGCACCGTGGTAGGATTCTTCACCCCGATCACGTTAGACAGCGATTTGTTGGTCGATAGTTTGGTGGCATTGCTTGCCAGAAAATAGACCAACTGCAATAGCTCCTTTTCATTGGTTATCTTGTTTCGAACCAACACATCTTTGTATAAAATCGATTCGTAGAGCTGTTTAAGATAAATATCCTGACTGGTTTTCAGATACAACGGTATTCCTCCCATCGTCAAGTAATCTTGAAACAACGATATGATCGCTCCTCGTTCAGCGGTATCAAAGATTTGATCGGCAGGTAGTTCTTTTTGTCTGAACGCAATAAATTCCTGAAAAGAAAAAGGGTAGAGTTCATATCGCACGTACCGCCCTGTAAGGTGCGTACCCAGCTCCCGGCTAAGCATAGTAGCATTCGATCCTGTGATGAAAACTTTGTATCCAGAATCATACAACCGTCTGACAAACCTCTCCCAGCCTGCAATATTTTGTATTTCATCGAAATAGAATGTTCGCTGCTCGCCAAATAGCTCAATAAACACTTCGTGGAGAAGCTGAAAATCATCGACCTGAAATTTGATTAATCGCTCATCGTCGAAGTTGAGGAAGAAGTCCTGATCTTTCTGCTTTTTACGAATTTGCTGGAGTAAAACCGATTTTCCGCATCTACGAATGCCAGAAATAACCAATATCTCTTGCGAATCGACCAACTCCTGAGGCATACCCCGATCTATTTCAGAAGAGGTTACTTGTTGCCTTTGCTGCTCTTTTATGACTATTCTTAGTATGTCTTTCATCTTATTTTGAGTGGTGATGAAGCACAAAGATAGCAATTATTCTATTTCAAATAGAACAATTCGACCATTTACTTCTATTTGAAATAGTGGTAAACGCCAAAATACACTATTCAGAATAGAGGTAACGGCTAAAAACGACAGTTTTTACCGATCCAACCACTCCCGAAACTCGTGCGTACGAGCGGTACTGACGAGGATTTCCTCTTTGGGAAGTGGGTCGAGCGTAAGCTTGATGCGGCTTTTCGATTGCAGTGAAATTTTTTTGATGGAAGAAAAGGCTGCCAAATATTGGCGGTTGATGCGGAAGAAGTCGGTCGGGTTGAGTAGCTCTTCCAGTTTGTCGAGTGAAAGATCAAGCGCATAGCTGCGACCGTTTTGAGCGGTGAGGAAGGTCGATTTCTCTACCGAATAGAAGTAGCTAATGTCGGAGGTTTTCACCGATACGAGGTTTTCGCCAGCATAGACAAGAAAGCGCCGTTTGTAGTCGCGTTTCTCTTTGTCGAGCAGCGTTGCCAGCATTTTCAGGTCGGGTTGCGTGGATTGATTCAACTTGCGGAACTTCTCGATGCTTCTGAAAAGTGCTTCCACACGGATGGGTTTCAGCAGGTAGTCGATGCTGTTGAGCTCGAAGGCTTTGATGGCAAATTCGTCGAAAGCGGTGGTGAATATCACCGGACAATCCACCTCCACCGATTTGAAAATGTCGAAGCTCAGCCCATCTCCCAATTGAATGTCGAGCAGAAGTAAATCAACTATCGGATTGCCCTTGAGATAGACAACCGCGGTCTCGATACTGTCGCAATGCTGCACTACTTCGGCATCGGGTGCGGCTTGTTTCAACAACTTCGCAAGGCGTTGCGCTGCGGGCTGTTCGTCTTCGATAATGCAGACTTTTATCATATTGTGTATTTATATTTAAACGCAAAGGTACGAAGGCGCAAAGTAAAAATTCATTTATGATTCCTTAACTACTTTAAGTCTCCCGTATATACGGGACAAGTTTTGCGTTTAGATTTTTTCAATTCTTATTCTTCAACAACGGAATGGAGACAGCAAAAAAGTGTTCGTCAGACTCCACTTTCAGGTTTCCCTCTTCAGCAAAACGGTAGCGACCTTCGATGTTTTTCAGTCCATTTCCAGTGGATTCGTGGTCCGCTTTTTTCTGTAAATTATTGACTACTGTGATGCGATTCTCATCATCGAAAATACGGACTTTCAGCGGATGACTTTTCGAAATCACGTTGTGTTGAATGCAATTTTCGACCAGCATTTGTAACGCTAATGGCGGAATCAACATTTGCAACGACGGCATATTGACAGTTACTTCCACTTCGAAATTCTCCTCGAAACGCAGCTTTTGTAATGCAATGTATTTCTCCACGTTTTCGAGTTCTTCTTGCAATGTCACCGTCTCGCGCGAACTGCTCAAAAGCACGTAGCGAAGGTATTCCGACAGGTTCTGAACGTATTGTTCGGCTTTCGGATTGTCCTCGAGCAAATTCATCAAACTGTTGAGGCTATTGAACAGGAAATGGGGATTGACCTGTGCTTTTAGGGCATTGTATTGTGCCTGAAGGTTATCCTTTTCGAGGCTGATGGATTTTGAAAAATTGAACTGCCACTGTTTGTAAAAGAAGTGTGCTTCGTGAATGGAGGTAATCAAAAAGGTAATCAAAATCGTCATCGAAATGTCGGCTCTGTATTCCTCCAATCCTGCTGCGAATGTTTTACCCGAAATGCCAATATTATACAAGTTATAGAGCGAAATATAGGTGGCGAGGTAAATGAGAATAAACGAAACTTCGACAATCAGGTGTGTTTTGGGGCGTGTTTCCCAAGGGAATTTGAGCCACGTCAACGTTACAATCCCCATGCAACCGCTCCAGATAACGATTGTGCTCACAAACGATTGAATGATCACGTGAGAAAGCGTAAACCTCAACCCCATTGCTACTGAGAACAAATACCCAATCAACACGGTAGATAACAGAACAATAGCTGCATAGGTGTACCAGCGCGGATAAAGGGTCTTGATGTCGAATGTATTTTGTGTACTCATCGTCGTAAAGTTTGAGATGTTCTGCCTAAAACGTTGGCAAGATAGAGAATTTTCTGCTCATTCATCGAAAAGAACGACCGTAGCACTCGATTTTTTGCAACATTTTGATGCGCTTTTCGGCGGTGGTTGTTTTTATCGGACCGACATACGACACTTTTTTCACCTTCACACCACAAAACTGCAACGTGCACTTTTTCAACTGATTGACACTCGGTTTGCCGAAGAACAATCCATAAAACCAACCTGGCTGATCGAGCGTAGTGATGATGTGTGCCGTTTTCCCTTTCAGCAGTTTATCCCACCAAGGCGAGTTTTCGCGATACTGAAACGCAAATCCCGGCAAGAATACCCGGTCGATAAAGCCTTTGGTGATGGCCGGTAATCCGCCCCACCACACCGGATGCACCCACACGAGGTGATTGGCCCAGACGATTTTCGCCCACGCCTCCACCAAATCGGGTTCCTGCTCGGTGCGCTTTTTGTAACCCATCGAAAGATTTGGATTAAACTTCAAATCGGCAATCACAATTTCTTGTACCTCGGCACCACTTGCCAATGCACCTTTTTTGTATGCTTCTGCCAATGCGGCATTGAAACTATCCTTGTTTGGATGTCCGTTGATAATGAGAATCTTTTTCATTTTTCGTTTGTTTTTTGTCCCGCAGATCTCGCAAATTTCGCAGAAAGAAAATCTGCGTTATCCGCGCAATCTGCGGGAGATAGTTTTAAAAATTCACTCTGTACAACATCATCGGCATAAAACCTTGTTGATAAACAGTAGCCACTTTGCGATCTACTGCATTGTATTGTTCACCAAAGATGTTTTGGTGATCGGTCACATTTTGCAAATCCAATCCCCACTCTTGCGAGAATCGTTTTCCATTCATTTTGAATCCGATGCGAAGATCTGTTCTGAGATAATCTTTGAATTTATCAGAATAAACTTTTGTCAAATCATACTTCTCTTCTCCAGCTGCAACTGAAGCTACCAAATCAATGGGTGTGCGTGGTTTTCCGCCTGACCAAGCCGTGCGTAAATCAAACGTCAAGAAGTTATTCTTACCTACTTTCCACTCATATCCGGCGAGTAGATTCACTGCATAATTGCTATTAAAAGCCGTATTTCGCCATTTTTGATCATATCCCTGATATTTAGAATCATAGATTGATACCGTCATCAGGGCATAATATCCATTGCTAAGAAATTTCTCAAGAGTCAGTTCCACACCATAATTTCGACCCTTTCCTTTATTTTCGAGGCTATCGAGTGTTGGAATGTAGTAACCGCTACCGTTGTTGAGCATCGAAAATTCAGGATTTGATTTCGAAACCGGCACATTACTGATGTCCTGATAATAAGTTTCGGCTTTCACACGAAATTCTTTGCCCAAATGCACATCGTATCCGAGCACAAAATGTTGTGATTTAGTCGATTTCAAATCCCTGTTATTTTGCGAATACTGTCCCGTCAAGTCGTTGTATCCTTTGTAGAAATAGGTGGTGCGAGGCTGAATCTGACTGTGCAAGCCGTATCCCAAGCTGACAGTTTGGTTCGTCGTGGCTTGCCATTGTAACCCAAATCGAGGTTCTACGATATTTTCCTTATTCAAATCATAATATTGATGATGCAATCCCAAATTCAAAGTCAATACATCCGAAAATTTGTGCTGCCAATTGGCATAACTTTCGAGCAACAGTGATTGTTCGTCATTCACTTCCGTCAACGAGATGTATTTATGATATTTTTTCATATAAATCGAATCGTTGTAAAGTGTGATGTAATGGTTAGCTGTGACACCGATAGTCAGATTATTTTTCGTACTAAATCTGTGTTTGAACTGTGTGGAAGCCGATAATTTACTTTCGTCTAAGATGCCGGCATACTGTGTAAAATAGTTTTTGTTGATGTAATCGATGGTATCACTAATGGTTGTCGAGGTCGATTTTTGGAACGAGACGGACGACTTAAATCGTGTATCTTCGTTAATCATCAAGGTATGAGTGAGCGCTGTAATATTCAACCCTGCACCAAAATCAACAGCATAGCCCAACTGACTGTGGCTCGACACTTCATTTTGGTCGAATGATCGACCTAGGCGAATAAAACTATTTCCATACAAACCAATTAATTTAAAACGACCCAGTTTCTTGGTCGGAATATCTGCCAAAAAGGAGAAATCTTGGTATTCGGGGATGGCTGTGCCGGTGCCCAAATCCATTCCCATTTTACTTACAAACTGTAATGTTGAATAACGATAATCGGCGATAAATGATCCTTTCGGGTTTCCTTTTCCCAAAGAAATCGGTCCTTCGGCAGCGGCTTCAAAGCCGTTGAACCCAACCTGGCCGGTAAACTCATATTTCTCTTTGTTGCCGCTGCGAAGATTCACATCGAATACACCCGACAGCGCATTGCCATACTCCGCAGGGAAAGCTCCGGTCATAAAATCTGAATTTGCCAATAAATTGGAATTGAGCATACTCACCGGGCCGCCCGTCGTGCCTTGTGCCCCAAAGTGGTTGGGATTGGGCACATCCACACCCTCTAACCGCCAGAGCAGACCCATCGGCGAGTTGCCGCGGATGACAATGTCGTTGCGCGAGTCGTTGCCCGTCACCACGCCGGCATAGTTAGCGACCATGCGAGCAGGATCACCCAAACTTCCGGCAAATCGTTCGGTTTCTTCCACACTAAATGCCCGTGCGCTGATCAGTGCTGATTCGTTGCGGGGTTTTTCTTTCGAACTTTTAGCACTCACCACGATGTCGTTGAGCCGGGTCACTTTCTCCGTCAACTTGAAAGTTAGCATACTCTCTTTTCCTGACGATACCATCACATTGGCGATGGACTGACTATTGAATCCCATAAACGAACAGGCAAACGACCACCGTCCGGGCTGAATATTTTTGAAACTAAATTCCCCATTTTCGTCGGTAGTGACACCCACAATCGGATTTGTATCGAGAATGACGATGGTAGCTCCCGGCAATGGATTGCCGGCAAATGCGTCTATCACTACTCCACGTACTGTTTGTCCGTTTGTTTGAGCAAAAATACTAGAAACAAGGACAGTAACTAAGGTCAGAGATAAAATTAATCGTTTCATAAAAATTGTAATTTGAATAAATGATGCAGCAAATGTAGAACTCAAAATAAACTTGAACAAATTATTTTTACTGAATGAAGAAAATGAGTAGATGGATGAAAAGAAAAAAGCGGCTAATCGAAAAATTCATCGATAGCCGCTTTAAGTATTATAATCAGATAGATTATTTTTCGATTCTCATTTTGTAGAACGAACGCCAAACAAACACCAATGCAACAACGAGGAACACCACTCCGAAGAAAGGAGCCACATCGCGAAAACTTGGGCTGATTGCAATTTCCATTGCCAACAAACCAAACAATGTAGTGAATTTGATTACTGGATTCAGCGCCACAGAAGAGGTATCTTTGAATGGATCACCTACAGTGTCACCCACTACGGTCGCATCGTGCAACGGCGTGCCTTTCATTTTCAAATCTACTTCTACTACTTTCTTTGCATTATCCCATGCTCCACCGCCATTTGCCATAAAGATTGCTTGAAACAATCCAAACACAGCAATTGAAATCAAATAACTGATAAACAATGCTACTGCATTTACTCCACCAATGCTCGATGGCGAAGATAAGCATGCAAAAGCCAACGCAAAGAAGAAGATGCCGATAAAGATATTGAACATTCCTTTTTGGGCATATTGTGTGCAGATTTTTACCACTTCGATTGATTTGGCTGTATCTGCTTTTTTAGGAGCATTTGGATCGAGATTGATATTCTTTTTGATATACTCAACTGCTCTGTATGCACCTGTTGTAACGGCTTGCATCGAAGCACCGGTAAACCAATATATTACACAACCACCCAAAATAAATCCGAGAATTGAATATGGATTCAATAAATTCAGAATAGTCTCAGGTTTAATTAGCAATGTTTTCTCAATCATAAGAATCAATGAGAAAATCATTGTAGTAGCACCCACAACTGCAGTACCGATTAAAACAGGTTTTGCAGTAGCTTTGAATGTATTTCCAGCACCGTCATTGGCTTCAAGATAATATTTAGATTTCTCCCAATCAGGTTTGAATCCGAACTCTTTCTCAATCTCTTTTTCAGCAGTTACTTTGTCATCTTCGATCAACGAAAGTTCATAAACCGACTGCGCATTGTCTGTTACTGGACCATAACTATCTACAGCAATCGTCACAGGGCCCATGCCCAACAATCCGAAAGCAACCAATCCGAAAGCAAATATGGATGGGTAAATCATAATAGCATCCAACCCGAATGTACTGGCAAAATAGGCAGAAAACATCAACACAAAGAATACTAAACCAGTCCAAACAGCACTGAAATTACCAGCTACCAATCCCGAAAGAATGACCAACGATGCACCGCCTTCTTTACCCGCACTCACCACTTCTTGCACGTGAGCCGATTTTGGGGAAGTAAATAGTTTTGTAAATTCAGGAATCAATGCGCCCCCAATCGTACCACAACTAATAATAGTAGAAAGTACAATCCACATATTCGTATTTCCATTCAAATTCGGAATCATGATATAGCTCGCTACAAATGTGACCGCAATAGAAAGCAATGAAGTAATCCAAACCAAATGTGTCAACGGTGCTTCAAAATCTAGTTCATCTTTGCCACTATATTTGATTTTGCTGATAAATCCATTAATGTAAAATGCAGCAACCGAGGTCACAATCATCAAAATTCGCATCACAAATATCCAAACCAACAGTTGCACTTTCAACTCATTAGTAATAATATCTGTCATTCCTAGCGCAGCACCACCAACTGCCAAAAGAATAAATGAGATAAGCGCAACTCCCGTGACACCATAAGTCTCAAAACCATCTGCTGTAGGACCTACTGAATCACCTGCATTATCACCCGTACAATCGGCGATTACACCTGGATTACGAGGGTCATCTTCTCCAATTTTGAAAACCACTTTCATTAAATCGGAACCGATGTCAGCAATTTTCGTAAAAATACCACCGGCGATACGCAACGCTGATGCACCAAGCGACTCTCCAATGGCAAAACCTATGAAACACGCTCCAGCCAAATGACCCGGCATAAACATCAAAATCACAAGCATCAAAATCAACTCAACACAAATCAACACAACGCCAATACTCATACCTGCATTCAAAGGAATATTAAGCAATTTGAGTGGATCACGTTTGAGTGAAGCAAAAGCCATACGCGAATTTGCCAATGTATTCATGCGAATACCAAATGCAGCAACGGCATACGACCCAAGAATGCCAACAATCGTCCACGTGATGATGAGTGCGACAGATCCAAATTTTTCTGCAGCTGTATCTCCGATTGGATTCAAAAAACCAAAATAACCAGCAACAGCAGCACCAATAAATAAAAAGAGAATCGCAAGAAATTTACCCTGTTGCAAAAGATAAGCTTTACACGTCTGGTATATCACTTCAGAGATGTCAAGCATAGACTGGTGGGCGGGTAACCCTTTCACTTTTTTGTATTGATAGAATCCGAAAACCAACCCCAATAGGGTAATTAGAAATCCGAAATACAACACATTCTGAGATTTTATTTCCTCAGGAATTTTCAAATCAGCTTCACTTGCCATTGCCAAAAAAGGCAATAAAAATAGGCTGATCAACGACATTGTTTTTTTCATTGTTAAATGATTTTAGTTTATGATAAAGGGTAAAAGTTTTCGATTTGAGATTTAAAATATCAGTTATACCGCTCGAAAATGAACACAGTTAGAGTTGATATTCATTTTATTTATTAATTTTATCGCATCTTTGGGGGAATAGTTGTAGTAGTGTTGGCTTATTAAGCAAATATGATATGTGTGTTTTCGGTTTTTGTTCTTTTTATGGGATAAAATCCACTTGAAAAAATCAATTTTAGGATTGAAATTAATCCATTCTAGCTCGAAAAAAAAACAAAGTGCAAATTTTGCAATAATCTTTCATTCTTGCAACTAATACCCTATAAAAATGATAATATTTTTAGCGATAAATTTTAAAATTGTAAGCTATAATAGCTCTATTTAGAACAATTTTACATAATTTTGGCTGTTTTATTTTCATATTAATAGTATTGAATACGAATGGTAATAAGGAATGCAGAGAACATGGAGAATGAATATTTGGTCAGCCAATTAACATTCGAACCGTTGACCAAACGCAACTGGAAAAAGTTCATTCAACTATTTGGAGAGAGAGGAGCTTGTGGAAATTGTTGGTGTATGTATTACCGACTTTCGAAACAAGAATATCGTGAAGGGAAATTGAATGATGGTAATAAGTTGGCGATGAAAGCATTGGTTGATGCCAATTTACCAACAGGAATATTGGCATTTTATGAAGATTTGCCCATTGCTTGGTGTGCTTTCGCTCCAAGAGAAGACTTTTTAAAATTAGAAAAATCAAGGGTTCATAAACGAATTGACAATCAACCCGTGTGGTCAATTCCTTGTTTTTTTGTTGATAAACGATTTAGAAATTTAGGAGTCTCAGTTGCTCTTTTGAATGGCGTGAAAGAGATTGCAAAACAACAAAATGTGAAAATTATTGAAGCATACCCAACCACCCCAACGACAGAAAAATTGCCAGACTCATTTCTGTGGATTGGACACTACAATTCGTTCGCCAAAGCAGGATTCAAAATTGTAGATCGCACATCAATAAATCGACCGATGGTGCGTTATTATATTTCTGAATAAGATCAAATTTATGAAAAACAGACAACCTTTTTATCTTTTCTTATTTATAATAGGTTTAATTGCATCAGCTATACAGCCTGCCGACTACTTCACATGGTTGTTGGAGGTGTTTCCCGCTCTGATTGGTGCTGCGATATTAATTATTACCCGAAAGCGGTTTCAATTTACCGATTTTGTCTATTGGTTGATTCTGATTCATTGTTACATTCTCTTTATTGGCGGACACTACACGTATGCCGAAGTGCCGTTGTTTGATTGGGTGAGAGATATTTTTCATCAAAGCCGAAACAATTTCGACAAAGTGGGACATTTTGCACAAGGTTTTGTGCCCGCAGCCATCGTTCACGAAATCTTTATCCGTCGTCGGATTGTAAAAAAGGGAGCTTGGACAATTTTTCTCACTATTACAGTTTGCATGACTATAAGTGCTTTCTATGAACTAATCGAATGGCTTGTAGCAGTGATTTCAGAAGAATCCTCAGAAGCCTTTTTAGGAACACAAGGTGACCCCTGGGATACTCAATCAGATATGCTTTTTGCATTTATTGGAGCCACGACAATGATGCTTTTTCTCTCCAAATATCATTATCATTTGATTAGAAGAAGAAAACTTAAAATTCACACATTCGAAGAGGTCAATCAGATTCCTAATTGAAAAAATCATTCAACAATATGCTTATCGTAATTTCTCCTGCCAAAAATGTCGATTTTAAAACGCCACCTCCTATATCCCTTTATAGTCAACCAGATTTTGTCAAATCATCAAAAATATTGATTCATCGGCTTTTCGATTTGTCAGCACGTGATTTAGCAAAATTATTCAACGTAAACCCATCAATCGCCCAACTCAATTACGAGCGCTATCGTTCTTGGCGATTGCCTTTCACACTTGAAAATGCCAAACAAGCAGCTTTTGCATTCAATGGAGAGGTATATAATGGACTGAAGGCCAAAACTCTCTCTGTTTCAAACATAGAATATGCTCAAGATCATCTGCGAATTCTATCTGGTCTATACGGTGTGCTTCGTCCACTTGATTTGATTCAACCCTATCGCCTCGAAATGGGCATTCCTTTAGATACTGAAAATGCGAATAATTTGTATGAATTTTGGGGAGATAGAATTACCAAAGCCATCGCAAAAGCAATCAAACATTCCGGTGACGAACAAGTTCTTATTAATCTATCTTCACACGAATATTTCAAATCAGTCCAACGGAAAAAACTAAAAGCAAGGGTCATAGACATTGAATTTAATGAAATGAAAAATGGGAAATTCAAACCCATTATCGTTTATACAAAGAAAGCACGAGGCATGATGGCTCGTTTTATTATTGAAAACAAAATAGGAAATCCAGAAGAGTTAAAGTTATTTGATGTGGAGCGATATGGTTTTGCAGAAGAGCTATCGACCGAAAATAAATGGGTATTTGTGAGATAATATATAAGCAGACGATAGCCTGCTTATTTTGCATATAAAATGTATATTTCATTACTTTCACCTCAAAAATAGATTCCATCAATTCCGAAAATTTTGTTACTTTTGCAGGAATCAACCCAAATCCTATGTCTGACGAAACTTTAGAGAACCTCCCAGAAGAATTGGAGGAGAATATTGGCGAAGAAACAGCAGAAATTTCACCTGACAAAGAGTTACGCTCTGGGTACAGAGTGCCTTCCGTTACTACTGAATTGACGAAACATCATCTTTCGGGAATGTACCAGAATTGGTTTCTCGACTATGCTTCGTATGTTATTCTGGAGCGTGCCGTTCCGCATATAAACGACGGACTAAAACCTGTTCAGCGACGTATTCTTCATTCGATGAAACGACTTGATGACGGGCGCTACAACAAAGTGGCTAACATTATTGGTCACACCATGCAGTTTCACCCACACGGTGATGCCTCCATTGGCGATGCGCTGGTGCAACTAGGTCAAAAAGATTTGTTGATAGATTGTCAAGGAAACTGGGGAAATATTCTCACCGGTGATGGAGCAGCTGCGCCTCGTTACATCGAAGCACGACTCTCTAAATTTGCGATTGAGGTAGTCTTTAATCCCAAAACAACAGATTGGAAACTTTCTTATGACGGACGGAACAAAGAGCCCATCACTCTTCCTGTTAAATTTCCATTGCTACTGGCACAAGGTGTAGAAGGCATTGCCGTGGGACTTTCTTCTAAAATATTACCGCACAACTTCAACGAATTACTCGACGCATCGATTGCTTATTTGAAAAACGAAAGATTTCAATTCTTTCCAGATTTTCAGACTGGCGGATACATCGATGTGACAAAATACAACGATGGTGAACGTGGCGGTTCGGTAAAAGTACGCGCCAAAATTGAGAAAAAGGACAACAAAACGCTCGCTATCACTCAGATTCCTTTCGGAAAAACGACTTCGACCATCATCGATTCTATTCTGAAAGCAACTGAAAAAGGGAAAATTAAAATCCGAAAAGTGGATGATAATACAGCGCAAGATGTTGAGATTCTTGTGCATCTTCAACCTGGTGTCTCTTCGGACAAAACGATAGATGCTCTTTATGCGTTCACCGATTGTGAAGTGAGTATTTCACCCAACTGCTGTGTAATTTCTGAGAATAAACCTCACTTTGTTACCGTCAGTTCGGTATTGAAACACGATACAGATCTTACATTGGTATTGCTTCGCACCGAGCTCGAAATCGAAAAACGTGAGCTGCAGGAGCAACTTCATTTTGCTTCGTTAGAAAAAATATTCATCGAAGAGCGCATCTACAAAGACAAGCAGTTTGAGAATTCGAACTCAATGGACGAGGCGTTGGCTCACATCGACAAACGGTTAGAACCATTCAAACCAACATTTATAAGAGAGATTACTCGAGAAGATTTGCTGAAATTGATGGAGATCAAGATGGGTCGTATCCTCAAATTCAACTCTGATAAAGCCGAAGAGTTGATGGCAAACATCAAAACTCAAATAGATGGAATCGACCACCATTTGGCACATATTATAGAATATACGATAGCTTGGTTCCAAAAGTTGAAAGACAAATATGGCAAGAATTTCCCTCGAATGACCGAAATTCGAAATTTCGATACCATCGTGGCTACCAAAGTAGCAGAGGCAAACGAAAAACTCTATATCAATCGCGAAGAGGGATTTATTGGCACCACGTTGCGTAAAGACGAATTTATCAGCAACTGTTCGGATATCGACGATGTAATTATTTTCTTCAAAGATGGAAAATACAAAATCGTGAAAGTGAGCGAGAAACAGTTTGTTGGCAAAGGAATTATATACGTTCATGTTTTCAAGAAAAATGACAAACGAACCATATACAATGCTGTCTATCAGGACGGTAAAGGTGGAGCATATTATGTCAAACGTTTTGCTGTCACTGGACTAACAAGGGACAAAGATTACGATTTAACACAAGGCAAAGCAGGCAGCAAAGTGCACTATTTCACCGCCAACCCGAATGGTGAAGCAGAAGTAATACGCGTGGTATTGAAACCAAATCCACGTTTGAGAAAAACTTCATTCGAAGAAGATTTCAGTAAAATAGCCATCAAAGGCCGTCAATCGAACGGTAATATCCTGACTAAAAATGATGTGTTCCGCATCACATTGAAAAACCGTGGTGGTAGCACATTGGGTGGTCGAAAAGTTTGGTTCGATTGGGATGTTCTCCGTGTAAACTACGACAATCGTGGTGATTATGTAGGAGAATTCCACAGCGACGACCAAATTCTTGTTGTACTGAAAAATGGCGAATACTATACTACAAATTTCGATGCAGGCAACCACTACGAAGCCAATATCCTGAAAATCGAGAAATTTGATGCAAATAAAGTATGGTCAGTAGCACTGTTCGATGCTGAACAAGGCTTCCCTTACCTCAAACGCTTTACTTTTGAAGCCAATTCCAAACGCCAAAGCTTCTTGGGCGAGAACCCAAAATCGGAAATGTGGCTGCTCAGTTGCGAAGTTTATCCTCGCATCGAAGTGACTTTTGGTGGCGGAGATAGCTTCCGTGAAGCCATCGAAATTGATGTGGATGAGTTTATTGCCGTGAAGAGTTTCCGTGCAAAAGGAAAACGAATTTCGACCTATTTTATCGATAAAGTGAGTGAATTGGTACCATTGCGATTCCCCGAAGTAGTGGCAGAAGAAATATTAGATGACGAAGTGCCTGACGAAGATGAATTGCCAGAAGATATCAATCCAGAATCGGATGACGACATTCTCGATGAAGCTACTGGGCAAATGAAACTATTCTGAGAAACTATTCTTCTAAGTAAAAAGGGATAACTAATTAGAACATTTATTCTATGAAATTTTTCCCAACTCAAATCATCAGAGAGCTCGACCGATACACAATCAACCACGAGCCCATCTCTTCCATCGACTTGATGGAACGAGCTGCTTTGGCACTCGTTAGCGATTTTACAGCACGTTTTTCGATAGAAAATCCCGTAATTGTCATTGCTGGACAAGGGAATAATGGAGGTGATGCTTTGGCGATGGCTCGGCTTCTTCTACTTCAGAAATATGAAGTGTCGGTTTATCTTTTAACTTCTGAAAACAGACTATCACCCGATTGCGAAATCAATCGAAATAAAATACAAACTCAATTCCCTTCTGCTTTTTTCAACGATTTCTCTTCACTAATTTTCAACGAAAAAGCGGTTATTATCGACGGCCTTTTCGGATCAGGATTGAATCGTGTGTTGAGTGGTCAAGTGACTGATATTATTCGCCGTATCAATAGATCCGAAAATTTTGTTGTCTCTATCGACATTCCATCAGGTTTAATGGGCGAAGAGAATATTGTTAATGATAAGTCAGCGATAGTCAACGCAAATCTAACACTCGCACTCCAATTCCCAAAACTCGCTTTTCTATTTCCAGAAAATGAACAATTCGTAGGCGAATGGCAGGTGCTCGATATCGGCATTCATCCCGAAGCCATCCAACAAACACCTAGCGATTTTCATTTCTTAGAACAATCCGACATTACACCATTACTCAAAAAACGTTCAAAATTCTCGCATAAAGGAAACTTTGGTCATGCCATTGTACTGGCTGGTTGCTCTGGAATGGCGGGTGCAGCGATTTTATCCACCAAAGCGGCTTTACGAAGTGGTGCAGGGTTAGTCACATTGCATAGCGCATCAATCAATCAAACGGTCATACAGACTGCTGTACCTGAAGTCATTTTTAGTGCAGATAAAGCTATTGGGTCAATTACAGAAACGCCCAATCTAGAGCCATATAATGCTTTAGCCATTGGCCCAGGAAGTGGAATGCACAGCCAAACGGCTTACGCATTACGTCTGCTATTCGAAAATTATCATCAACCCTGTGTTCTTGATGCCGACAGCTTAAATATCATTGCAAAATACCAAGAGTTATTGCCTCAAATTCCTAAAAATAGCATTCTTACACCCCATCCAAAAGAGTTTGATAGACTTTTTGGAGCGTGCAAAAATAGTACCGAGCGGTTGAAAAAAGCTCAGTCAAATGCAAAAACTTTTGGGTTATATATTATTCTGAAAGGCGCACACACGGTTATAACAACACCGACCGGAAAACTTCTTTTCAACAGTACTGGAAACCCAGGGATGTCGACCGCTGGTTCTGGAGATGTGCTAACCGGCATATTAGTTGGTCTATTGGCGCAAGGTTATAACTCGGAAGAGAGTGCAAAAATTGGTGTTTTTCTACACGGTAGAGCAGCTGATCTCGCTCTTGACCACCAATCTGAAGAATCGATGATTGCAAGTGACATCATAGATCAATTAGGCAATGCGTACAAATCAATGAGATAATCGTTCAAAAAATCTTTAGCTGTCGATCTAATAATTGAAAAGTCATTCGATGATATGGTGTAGTGCCAAATTTGGAGATTGCCGCACGATGGGCTTTAGTTGGATACCCTTTGTTTTTATCCCAAGAATAGTTGCCGAATTCTTCGTTAAGCTGCATCATGTAGTCGTCGCGATAAGTCTTTGCGAGTACAGAAGCCGCTGCGATGGAGAGCATTTTGCCATCGCCTTTCACGATGCAGGTGTGGGGAATTTGGGGATAAGGTTTAAAGCGATTTCCATCGATTAAAAGGTATTCGGGCACAACAGCCAATTGCTCTACAGCGCGATGCATCGCCAAAAAAGAGGCTTGCAAAATATTGATTTTGTCAATCTCCTCGGGCGAAACAATGCCCACAGCCCACGCTTCTGCTTCTTGCTCAATCAGTGGACGAAGTTCGTAGCGCATCTTTTCGGTCAGCTTTTTGGAGTCGTTCAACTCTTCGCACCGAAAGTCGGGCGGCAAAATGACCGCAGCAGCAAAAACCGCTCCCGCCAAGCATCCACGACCAGCTTCATCGCATCCAGCTTCTATTCTGTTTTCTTGTAAAAAGGGGAGTAACATAGTGTTAATTCAATGAAAATACGACCGAAATTACACTTTTTTCAGAAAATATTCGCCATATCTTGCATAAAAATCAAATCAAAATGTATAATTTTGCATTCAATTTGTATAAATATACATTATGTCTCCAAAAACCAACCGTTTAAACTTCATTCGTGAGATGATTGCACAGCACCAGTTGAGCAGTCAGGAAGAGCTATTGGGCATGATGGAGCAAGCCGGATTCGAAGTTACTCAAGCCACTCTTTCTCGGGATTTGAAACTGATGAAAGTGGTAAAAGCCCCCAACGAAAAGGGAATATATGTATATACATTGCCCCAATCCATTAAACGAGACGAGCAAACGACAGCATCCAGTCGCGATTCACGAACGCTATCTGGATTTATTTCGGTGGAATTTTCGAACCAACTCGCCGTAGTAAAAACGCGCCCTGGTCACGCAAGTGCCATTGCATACGAAATTGACACAAACGCCTCGCATGTCATTTTGGGAACGATTGCCGGTGACGATACCATATTGCTCATTCCACGCGAAGGCTTCACACGACAGGAGATTGAAAATGCGCTTTCAGAACTATTTTAAGATTAAACAGAACCGATTTCTACATAAAAACAATGAATAATCAAATTAAAGTAATGGTGGCGAGCGATGCGCACGTGCCTTATGTGCAAAAAATATTAGACACCATCGAAGCTGCCGCCAAAGTACGCGGAACAGGTATTGCACGCCGTTCGACCGAATATGTGGAACAAAAAATGCGCGAAGGAAAAGCCATCATCGCCTTAGCAGGAGACCAATTTGCAGGATTTTGCTACATCGAAACGTGGGGCAACAAGCAGTTTGTTGCCAACTCGGGACTTATCGTGGTGGATGCTTACCGCGGAAAAGGATTGGCAAAAGCCATCAAGAAACGGGCTTTCGACCTTAGCCGCGAGCGCTACCCAAATGCCAAGATTTTCGGTCTAACTACCGGATTGGCCGTGATGAAAATCAATACCGAACTGGGTTACAAACCCGTTCCTTACTCAGAATTGACGGACGACGAGGCATTCTGGAAAGGTTGCGAGACATGTGTCAACTTCGACATTCTACAACGTGCCAACCGCCGTTTTTGTATGTGTACTGGATTGATTTTCGACCCGGCAGATCAAGGCAAAAAGGATATTCTGGACGGAATAGCGGACGATATTGTGATTGAATAAAGACCTCCCCTAACCCCTCCCAAGGAGGGGAATAGAGAGTCAATCTGCAGTCCATTAAAGTTTTAATAGAAAAATAAAATAAATAAATGTTTTAATAAGCCCCTCCTTGGGAGGGGTTGGGGAGGTTAAATGAAAGAAAAAGTAGTTTTAGCGTTCAGCGGAGGTCTCGATACTTCGTTTTGCGCCATGTATCTGGCTCAGGAGAAAGGATACGAAGTTTACACTGCCATTGCCAACACCGGCGGTTTTAGCGAAGAGGAATTGAAACGCATCGAAGAGCGTGCCTACAAACTTGGTTCGGTGAAACACGTTGCACTCGATGTCACGCAAGAATATTACGAGAAAAGCATCAAATACATGGTTTTCGGAAATGTATTGCGCAACGGAACTTACCCGATTTCGGTGAGTTCGGAGCGTATCTTCCAGGCCATTGCCATTATTAATTATGCCAAAGAGATTGGTGCTGATTGCGTAGCTCACGGCTCGACCGGTGCGGGTAACGACCAAATCCGCTTCGACCTGACTTTCGAAGTATTAGCTCCCAAAATCAAAATCATCACTCCAACGCGCGATATGATTTTGACTCGCGAATACGAAATTAACTACCTGAAATCGCACGGTTACGAAGCCGATTTCACGAAAATGGAATACTCCATCAACAAAGGGTTGTGGGGAACCAGCATCGGAGGAAAAGAGACGCTCAAATCGGAGCAAACACTGCCAGAATCAGCCTATCCATCGCAAATGACCGCTACCGAAAACGAAACCTTGACAATCGATTTTCTGGAAGGTGAAATCGCTGCGGTGAACGGCGTTGAATATTCAGACAAAGTGGCTGCCATTCAGAAAATCGAAGAGATTGCGTCGAAATTCGCCATCGGCCGCGACATGCACATCGGCGATACCATTATCGGTATCAAAGGTCGTGTTGCATTCGAAGCCGCTGCACCGATGATCATCATCAACGCCCACAAAATGCTCGAAAAGCATACGCTGACCAAATGGCAGCAGTATTGGAAAGAGCAACTCGGCAACTGGTACGGCATGTTCCTGCACGAAGCGCAATACCTCGAACCGGTGATGCGCGACATCGAGTCGTACCTCCAAACTTCGCAACGCAACGTGACCGGTCAGGTCATTATCAACCTTACGCCTTATCGCTACGTATTAGTCGGTGTGGACAGTCCGTTCGACATGATGAAAACCGATTTCGGCGAATATGGCGAAGTGAACAAAGCGTGGTCGGCAGACGATGCCCGCGGTTTTACCAAGATTTTGGGCAACCAAATGAAAATTTACCACAACGTGCAAAAACGTAACGGAATAGAAGAGTTGTGAATCGCATCGAAACGGAGAAATTGACGTTCAGCAAAATGCTGAGAATCTATTGCAGAAAAGTGCACAAAATCCAGTCGGGATTGTGCATCAAATGCGAAAAGATGAATGAGTATGCTCTCATTCGACTCGATAAATGTCCGTTTGGAGAAGAAAAACCAAACTGCAAACATTGCAAAATTCATTGCTACAAACCTGATTTGCGAGTAGAAGCCAAGCGAATCATGCGCATTGCCGGACCACACATGATTTACCGTCATCCGGTGTTGGCGATGAAACACATTTTAAAATCTGGGAAAAGATAAATTAAAAAAATGACCCTTTGCGCTTTAGCGTCTTAGCGTTTAATAAGAATATTATGATTAAAATTGGAATTATCGGCGGAGCAGGTTACACCGCTGGAGAACTACTCAGATTGCTGATAAACCACCCCGAAGTGGAAATCACCTTTATCAATAGCAGCAGCAATGCAGGCAACAAAATCAGTGATGTCCACGCCGGATTATTTGGCGAAACAGAACTCACTTTCACAGACGCCATGCCGTTCGACAGCATCGATCTGCTTTTTCTCTGCATGGGGCACGGCGATAGCAAAAAGTTTATGGAGACACACGGCGCCAATCTGCCGGCTTCGCTCAAAATCATCGACTTGGCAAATGATTTTCGTCTGAAAGCGGAAGGAAACGATTTCTTGTACGGTTTGCCGGAGTTAGACCGCGAGAAAATTAAGTCGGCGAAATACGTGGCGAATCCGGGTTGCTTTGCAACTTGCATTCAATTAGCGCTGTTGCCGTTGGCTAAAAACGGCTTGTTGAAAGGCGAAGTTCATGTCAACGCCATCACCGGATCTACAGGTGCTGGGCAAAAACCGACAGAATCGACCCACTTTAGTTGGAGAAACAACAATATCTCGATTTACAAACCCTTCAAACATCAGCATTTGCCGGAAATCAAACAATCGCTTGCGCAATTGCAAAACGGTTACGACGGTGTGATCAACTTTATTCCCGTTCGCGGAGATTTTGCGCGGGGCATTTTTGCTACTGTTTATCTTGATTGTGATTTGGATGTCGAAGCGGTGAAGGCGATGTTTGAAGAGTTTTATGCAGGGCATCCGTTTACGTTTGTAGCCAACAAAACCATCGACCTCAAGCAAGTGGTGAACACCAACAAAGGCATCGTACAAGTAGAAAAATACGGCAACAAACTGCTCGTCACCTCTATCATCGACAACCTGCTGAAAGGCGCATCCGGACAAGCTGTTCACAACATGAACCTGATGTTCGGATTGGATGAGAAGATAGGATTGAATCTGAAATCATCGGCATTTTAAAGAAGAGATCTAAACGCAGAGAACGCAAAGAAAATGCGCAGAGAAACGCAAAGAATAATGTACGCAAATACAAATAATTAACTACAGAAAACAAGCTTTGCGCACTTTGCGAAAAACTTAGCGCTCTCTGCGGTAAAATAATACAACTATGAATTTATTCGACGTATATCCACTTTTCAACATCGCCATCGACAAAGGGGTGGGTTGCAAAGTTTTTGATAATGAAGGTACTGAGTATCTCGACCTTTACGGCGGTCACGCGGTGATTTCTGTAGGCCACACGCATCCGAAGTATGTGAAAGCAATCACCGATCAAGCGGCAAAGTTGGGATTTTATTCCAACTCAGTGCAAAATCCGCTTCAGGTAGAATTGGCTCAAAAGCTGGGAAAACTCTCAGGATTAGAGGATTATTCGCTATTCCTGATTAACTCAGGTGCCGAAGCCAATGAAAATGCGCTGAAACTGGCATCTTTTCACACCGGGCGCACGAAAGTAATTTCGTACAAAAACAGTTTTCACGGTCGTACTGCAGCAGCGGTTCGCGTGACTGACAATCCAAAAATTGTTGCCCCAATCAACGACAATATGAATGTCGTATTCTTGCCGTGGAACGATCTGGCCGCCACCAAAGCCGAACTCGAAAAAGGCGACATTTGTGCCGTTATTATCGAAGGCATTCAGGGAATTGGCGGAATCAAAGTGCCGGATGTTTTATTTTTGCAAGCGTTGCGCAAATTGTGCACTGCGAACGGTACGGTTTTGATTCTCGATGAAATTCAATCGGGATACGGACGTAGCGGAAAATTCTTTGCTTTCGAATATGCTGGCATCAAACCCGACATTATTTCCGTAGCAAAAGGAATGGGAAATGGTTTCCCAATCGGTGGAATCATCATTAGTCCAATGTTCAAAGCCGTTCACGGAATGTTAGGTACCACGTTCGGGGGCAATCACCTTGGTTGCGCCGCTGCCATTGCGGTTTTGGATATTATGGCAGAAGAAAATCTGATCGAAAATGCCGCCAAAGTCGGCGATTATTTAATGACAGAATTAAAAAAATTCCCACAAATAAAAGAGGTGCGTGGATTAGGATTGATGATTGGTTTAGAATTTGAACAGCCAATTAAAGAGATTCGCTTCAAACTGCTTTTTGAACAAAAAGTCTTTACTGGTGTGACAGGCACAAATGTCATTCGTCTGTTGCCACCATTGACCTTGACTATTGCAGATGTAAATGTGTTTCTAGAGCGTTTCGCAAAATGTCTATAAATTAGTCGAATAGCTATCTAATTTTATGAAAAATAGTGAGTCAACCGATTTGATTCACTATTTTTGTTTTCTAAACAGTTCCAAATACTATCATTCGGTTTATTCCGTTTCAAAGAAAATACTCATTTTATGTCTTCAATCTACGATAAGCAACTCAAAGGAACACTTTTAATTGTCTCAATTTCTGTTATTCTTGTTGCAATTTTTCTCTATTTTTCCCATAAATTAGTCGATGAACTTTCGTCTGAAGAGCGCACTAAAATTGAAATTTGGGCAGAATCGATGCGTATTCTCTCCACCGAATCGGGTGAAGTAGAAATCCCTCTGATTTTAAAAGTTTTGCAAAGCAATCATACGATCCCGGTCGTATTAGTAGATGAACAGGATGTTGTGCAAACCTACAAAAATATTGAAATACCATCACACGACTCTATTGACTTTTTGGCTCACGAAGTTCAAAAATTGAAAGCGAAAAACAACAAAATAGTGATTCCACTAAGTGAATCGACCTACCAATACCTCTATTACGACGACTCAACGCTACTTAAGAAATTATCCTATTACCCATATATTCAACTTTCGGTGATGTCGGTATTCCTTTTGGTGGTATTTTTTGCGCTCAGGGGCGCAAAACGGGCAGAGCAGAATCAACTTTGGGTCGGGTTATCTAAAGAAACTGCTCATCAGCTTGGAACTCCCATCTCTTCACTAATGGCTTGGACAGAACTTTTGAAGATGAAAAATGTGGAGCCCGCACTACTCAACGACATGAGCAAGGATGTCAATCGACTGAAAATCATTGCCGAACGATTCTCTAAAATCGGATCAAAACCTGAAATTATTCCGATTGACATTGTTCCTACTTTACAACAAGCGACAGCATATATTGCGAAACGAACTTCGGCCAAAGTCATTGTGAATACTGAATTACCAGATGAAGCAGTTATCGTGAAGTTATGTGTTCCATTGTTTGAATGGGTGGTAGAAAATTTATGCAAAAATGCAATTGATGCAATGGATGGTATGGGAAATATCACAATTTCTCTTAAAACCACCATCGACGATTTTGCGATTATCGAAGTGGCCGATACGGGGAAAGGAATACCAAAATCAAAATTCAGCACAATCTTTAGACCAGGATATACAACCAAATCACGCGGCTGGGGATTGGGATTAACTCTCGTGAAGCGAATTGTAGAGGAGTATCACGAAGGCAAAATATTCGTAAAATCTTCAGAGATAAACAAAGGAACCATTTTTCGCATCGAATTAAAAATTATAAACTGATGTCAAACAACCAAAAAAAACGAAGCAAGTATAGCTCTAATCAGTTTTTTTTGTACTTTTGCGGAGTTTTACCAGTATAAGCTTTGGGAAAATTTGATATTTACAACATTTCATTAAAGGGGCATCAGGAAGATATTCGTTCATTCGAGTTCTTTCTGGACAATGACTTTTTCAAGAAGATTGATGGAAATGAGGTGCAAAAAGGCAAACTCACCGTTGAATTAACTGTCAAAAAAAGTGTTACGTCCCATGAATTTTCGTTTGTTATCAATGGAGCAGTTCTTGTTCCTTGCGACCGCTGCCTCGACGATGTTGAGATATTGGTAGAAACGACCGAAAAACTCTTTGTGAAATTAGGCAAAGAATATACCGAAGAGAGCGACAATATAATTGTAATTCCAGAAACGGAAGGTGAAATTAATTTAGCTTGGTTTATTTATGAATTTGTGGCACTTTGCATTCCGATGAAACACGTTCACGGACCCGGAAAATGCAACAAAACAATGTCGAGCAAACTCAAAAAACACAGTACAAAATCAGATGATGATGACGATAACTCCTTCGAATTTGAAGATGTAGAGGAAGAATCAGATTCATCAAACAACGAGACAGACCCGAGATGGGACGATCTAAAAAAAATTATCGATAATAATTAAAAAGTTATAGTAAAATGGCACATCCAAAGAGAAAACAATCGAAATCGAGAACTGCGAAAAGAAGAACGCATGACAAAGCAACTACACCAACAATGTCAGTATGCCCAAATTGTGGCGCTTGGCACATCTACCACACAGTATGTGGAGAATGCGGATATTACAGAGGTAAATTAGCTATCGAAAAAGAAGCAGCAGTATAATTTGATTATATCTGTTATTGTTTTTTTAAAAATATAGCCCTAAATGAGACTATTTTAGGGCGTTTTTTTTGGCTCTAATTATCACACAATGAAAGATTTGAATGCAGTAATTACTGGTGTAGCATCTTACGTTCCCGACTATATTCTTGACAACAACGAAATTTCGACCATGGTTGATACCACCGATGAGTGGATCATGTCACGTATCGGAATTAAGGAGCGAAGAATATTGAAAGAAGAGGGTGTTGGATCGTCATATATGGGTGTTCGTGCCGTAAAATCATTGTTAGAAAAAACAGCAACCAAACCAGAGGAAATTGAACTCATTATCTGTTCTACCTCAACGCCTGACTTCACTTTTCCTTCAACAGCTGCTATGATTGCCGAAGGCAATGGTATCAAGAATGCATTTGCATACGACCTTTCGGCCGCATGTTCGGGATTTTTGTTCGCGTTAGAAACAGCGACTGCTTTTATTAAAGCTGGACGTTACAAGAAAGTGATAGTGGTAGCTGCTGAAAAAATGTCGTCTATCACCAACTACACCGACCGTACAACTTGTCCTCTCTTCGGAGATGCTTCGGCTGCAGTACTTGTAGAGCCTACCGAAGAGCATTTTGGTGTACTCGATTCAATACTTTGTACCGATGGCGTAGGTATTCCTAACCTGCAACTAAAAGCAGGTGGATCGGCTTGTCCTGCTTCGCATGATACAGTTGACAATAATTTACACACGGTCTATCAAGAAGGTCAAGTAGTATTCAAATATGCGGTTTCTCGTATGTCTGACGTCTCAGCCGAAATAATGGAACGTAATCAATTGACACACGACGACATTGCATGGTTTGTGCCTCATCAAGCAAATATGCGTATCATCGATGCAGCAGCCAATCGCATGGGACTTGAAAAAGAAAAAGTAATGATCAACATTCAGAAATATGGCAACACAAGTGCAGCTACACTGCCACTTTGCCTCTCGGAATGGGAACCGCAACTAAAAAAGGGAGACAATATTATCCTCTCTGCTTTTGGTGCCGGATTCACCTGGGGAGCCATCTATCTGAAATGGGGATACGACGGAAAATAGACTCAAAATATTTCGCAAATAGAACGCATCTCTTTCGGGATGCGTTTTTTGTTTATCTTTACGAATAAATTTATCACATGTGATTTAGGAATAATCAATCTTTGTTCTTTAATCTCTTATCTAAAAATATATGCACAAAGCAGGATTTGTCAACATCGTTGGAAACCCAAACGTCGGAAAATCGACCTTGATGAACGCCCTTGTTGGCGAACGTATCTCCATCATCACCTCGAAAGCGCAAACCACGCGTCACCGCATCATGGGGATTGTGAATACAGAAGACGTGCAAATTGTCTATTCGGATACCCCGGGCGTGCTCGAGCCTAACTATAAATTGCAAGAGTCGATGCTTAGCTTTTCACGCTCAGCGCTGATTGATGCCGATGTGTTGCTCTATGTGACCGACGTGGTGGAAAAAGTTAACAAAAACGAATCATTTTTGGAGCGAGTGAGAGCTCTCGAAATTCCAGTACTGCTTTTGATTAACAAAATAGACACTACCGACCCAAAAGCGTTAGATGGTTTGGCGCAACAATGGTTAGAGTTGTTACCAAAAGCTGAATTGATTCCAATTTCGGCCAAAGAGAAATTCAATACCGACTATCTATTGAAACGGATTCAAGAGCTATTGCCAGAATCTGAGCCGTTTTTCGACAAAGATGCATTGACTGACCGTCCTACTCGTTTTTTTGTAACCGAAATTATTCGCGAGAAGATTTTGGAACACTACGACAAAGAGATTCCATACTCAGTAGAAGTATTGGTAGAGCAGTATAAAGAATCGGAAAAGCAGGTCAACATTAGTGCTGTAATTTACGTGGAACGCGACAGCCAAAAAGGAATTATTATAGGTAAAGGTGGCCTTGCACTCAAACGTGTGGGTACAGAATCTCGCAAGGACATTGAACAATTCCTCGATAAAAAGGTTTTCTTAGAACTATACGTTAAAGTTGAAAAAGACTGGAGAAGCAAAGAGCGTGCCTTACGCAATTTCGGATATGACAGCAAATAATTAGCAAATTTGCCAATGTGTCAATTTGCCAATTAGGTTAACCGTCAACTTGTGTACTAGTCAACTTGTTTACTCGTTAACTCAAAACAAAAGATGTTCGGATTTTTAAAAGATTTTCTCAAAGATGACCATAAACCCAATTTGGGTGGTCTCGAATTGCTTAGATATATTGGTCCCGGTTTACTAGTAACGGTTGGTTTTATCGACCCGGGCAACTGGGCTTCGAATCTAGCAGCTGGTGCCGATTTCGGGTACACACTGCTCTGGATGGTGACACTTTCCACCATCATGCTTATCGTGCTACAACACAATGTGGCTCACCTCGGCATTGCTACCGGACTTTGCCTGAGCGAAGCTGCCAATAAATATCTTTCCCCTACAACTTCTCGCACTTTGATTGGATCAGCTATGCTGGCTTCCATTTCTACCTCATTAGCCGAAATTCTCGGTGGTGCGATAGCTCTCGATATGCTTTTTAAAGTACCCGTTAAAATTGGCTCAATTGTCATGGTGGTATTTGTGATATTCATTCTGTTTAGTAATACCTATCGCAAGCTAGAGAAATGGATTATGGGATTTGTCTCTATCATTGGTTTTGCTTTCGTGTATGAACTCTACATCGCCGACATCAGTTGGGGAGAAGCTGTTCGAGGTTGGGTGACTCCCGCATTGCCCGAAGGCTCTATTCTAATTGTCATGAGTGTGCTTGGCGCAGTGGTCATGCCACACAACCTTTTTTTGCATTCCGAAGTAATACAGAGTCGCCAATGGAATCTCGAAGACGATGTGGTGATTCGCAAACAGCTTAAATACGAATTTTACGATACACTTTTTTCGATGATTGTGGGTTGGGCAATCAATAGTGCGATGATCATTATGGCAGCTGCTGTATTTTTCAAAAACCACACACAGGTCACGGAACTGCAACAAGCTGGGTCCATTCTTGTTCCGCTGCTGGGCAAAGGTGCGTCTATAGTGTTTGCAGTGGCGCTACTTTTAGCCGGTATTTCATCGACGATCACGTCGGGAATGGCGGGTGGTTCTATCTTTGCCGGACTATTTGGCGAACCGATGGATTTGAAAGACAACCACAGTAGACTGGGAGTTTACCTTTCGTTGGGAATAGCGCTCATTATCATTTTCTTGATTTCTAACCCGTTCATGGGACTCATCTACTCACAAATGATACTGAGTATTCAGCTACCATTCACCATATTTATACAGCTTTATCTGACTTCCTCCAAAAAAGTGATGGGCAAATATGCCAATAGTAAATTCCTCATTGGTGTACTACTAACCATTGGCGGAATCGTCACTTTTTTGAATATCAAATTGCTGCTTTCTCTATTCTAACTCATTGGTTTAGTGGAGATGAAGCAAAAAAGTTGTATCTTTGCAGGCTGAATCGAAAAAGGCAGTGATGTCGTAACGATTCAAAATCGGGCTATCCGATTGATATTCAAACAAAAAAGATTATAAAATGGGAAATATAGCTGCCATCGTAGGTCGTCCAAATGTAGGGAAATCGACGCTATTTAATCGCTTGGTCGGAAGCCGTCAAGCCATTGTGAACGAACAGGCAGGCACCACGCGCGACCGTCAATACGGCAAAGTGGAGTGGTGCGGACAAGAATTTTCGATCATCGACACGGGTGGTTGGGTAGTAAACTCCGAAGACGTTTTTGAAGAAGAGATCAACAAACAGGTGACCATCGCACTCGAAGAGGCGGATGTCATTCTATTTGTGGTGGACACAGCCAATGGCATCACCGATCTTGACGATCATGTGGCGAAAATACTTCGTCGCACTGCGAAACCGGTATTGCTCATTGCTAACAAAGTGGATACACACGAAATGCAATACGGCGCTGCTGAGTTCTACGGATTAGGATTGGGTGAACCGATTGTTCTTTCGGCGATTAATGGATTGGGCTCAGGAGATTTTCTTGATTTATTGATTTCAAAATTCACTAAAAAATTAGAGGAAGAGAAACTAGACGAACTGCCTCGCTTTGCCGTAGTAGGTCGCCCAAATGCTGGTAAATCGTCGATCATCAACGCCTTTATGGACGAAGACCGCTACATCGTGACCGACATTGCCGGTACGACGCGCGACTCCATCTACACCCGATACAGCAAATTCGGATTCGACTTCTACCTTGTGGATACTGCTGGTATTCGCAAAAAAGGAAAAGTGACCGAAGATATTGAATATTACTCCGTTATTCGTTCGATTCGAGCCATTGAGAATGCAGATGTTTGCATTTTGCTGATTGATGCCACTCGTGGTATTGAGAGCCAAGATATGAATATATTCTCGCTGATTCAGAAGAATAAAAAAGGAATGGTGGTCTGCATCAACAAGTGGGATTTAGTAGAAGATAAATCGCAGAAAGCAATAAAAACCTTCGAAGATGCTATTCGCGAACGTTTTGCACCGTTCACCGATTTTCCAATTGTGCTGACTTCTGCTACTACAAAGCAACGTATTTTCAAAGTGTTAGAAACTGCAATCGACATTAATCAAAACCGTCAGCGTCGGGTTCGCACCAGCGAATTGAACGAAGTGATGCTACCGATTATCGACAGCTTTCCACCTCCAGCGCACAAAGGAAAATACATCAAAATCAAATACGTGACCCAATTACCAGGCACTTATATTCCAACGTTTGTCTTCTTTGCCAACTTACCACAGTGGGTGAAAGATCCCTACAAACGTTTCTTGGAGAACAAAATACGTGCTCACTGGAACTTCGAAGGAGTGCAAATCAATCTGTTTATCCGCGATAAGTAGAAAGTAAAAAACTGACTATTCTGTTTTCAGAAACATATCATAAATGCCTCGACTATTCTGTCGGGGCATTTTTTATTCAATTTGAAAAAAACAACAATTATCAGCAAAATACCCAAAACAGACACAAGCAACTGATAAACAATTAGGTATTACATATATCACGAAGTATTACTTTATAGTTGATTAGAAAAAAATGAGAAAAAAATGAGATTTTTATTAACTTACTTCCAAAAGTTATTCTGTAATATTGTATAGTTTAAGTTAATTATTCAATCTAAGGTTGTTGATTTTAAAACGTCACAACAAATAACGAGCACAGGTGCATGCATTTCTACACAAAAAAAACTGGGGTATATACCAACGCATAGCAACGAGATCGATACCAAGAGAATGATATTAACTAAATAAAACTTATGATTATGAAAACAAAACATTGGTCATTAATCGGTTTGATATTGCTTTTATGTCAATTTCAAATCTTTGGACAGATTGCAAAAAACGTGAAATGGTCAGAAATAGTAACGAAAGAATCTGTTTCGCCAGTAATTCATCGGTATGAAATTTTGGGTGATACTGTTTTGAGTAATGTTTTGTATTACAAAGTCACAAAAGATGGAGTGTATTATTCAGCAGTCAGGCAAGATTCTCAAAATAAAGTATATGTGTTTTTCCCCAATAAAACTCACGAAAAATTGGTATATGATTTCCAATGGAATGTTGGCGATTCTCTTAAGTACGAACCGCTTGACAATGAACAGTTACTGCTAATGGGTAAAATAGATCAGATTGGCTCTATACTCTTATTTAATAATAAGCCATATCAGACTGTTGCATTTGGTGGGAATACAAAGATTATTCAAGGGGTTGGTTCGCTGAATGGATTCTTCACTCATCTTTTTGAGTCAATCAATGGAGAAAAAACTGAACTACTCTGTTATTCCAAAAACAACCAATTGCTCTATCTAAATCCTAAATACACGAATTGTGATGGAAAAACCAGCTACAAATCCTGTTTTGGAAAAGAATATACAAAATGGACTATTATTGCCACATACGAATATACAGATTGGGGCCCAATTGAAATTAACTCACAAGGTTATTTTACTAATTTACCTTCAAGATATATGAAAGAGGACACAATATTGGGGAAACTCTCTTATCATTTGCAATCCATTCCAGAAAGCGAAGATACTGAAATCATGAATTTATCTGTTTGGGTTGGTGACACCATTCCACTCTTCGATTTCTATTTCGTAAATTTTAAATCTAACGACAAATACCGTGCTTATGCGTTAGTGGATTCAATCTATTTCAAAGATGGTCGTAAACATGTACGAATGAATACGCAAGTTCTTTCGTATAGTAGTGAAAATAATCCTGAAAAATTTGAATATATTGAAGGTATGGGAACGAATCGTGGAGTGATGCCAGATATGCCTTACTCATACCTCTTGTGCTATGAGACTGAGAGAGAATCTTATCTCAACCCACATTTTAAAGAATGTAAATTTGGTGGCATGGCAGTACGAGAACACCCAGTCGAAAGCAGAGTAAAGCAAACGAATCATACCCTTGAAGTTATGCTCCCACTTACTGCCACTGGCGCAATAAACATCTACAATCGTATTGGGATCGCGTGTAAATCTGTCAAATTCTCTGATACTTCAACCATTTCTATTAATACTGACAACCTTGCGTCAGGCATCTATATATTGGAGTGTAAGGATGATATGAACAACTATGTAGTCAGACAAAAATTATTAATTCATTAAGAAAATCCCATGAAGAAATATATTGCAATACTCGTAATGAATGTTTTTGCGTTGAGTTTGTTTTCGCAAAATATTCTTAACACAGAATGGTTGCCTAATAGTCATCCTCAATTTATCTCGGTTTGGCGTATGGCTCCGCCTACGACGTGTATCTTTAAGGCTCTGCCTTTTTTTATTGCAAAGCGGAGCTTTGCTTTTAGCACTGACGAAGGCAGAGCCTTCGCCAAACGACCGCGTTACGGTTTATTATACGCTACGACAAACAGGGGGTAATGTTGCCAATTATCGACAGCTTTCCGCCACCAGCACACAAAGGGAAATACATCAAAATCAAATACGTGACACAGTTGCCAGGCACTTACATTCCGACGTTTGTTTTCTTTGCAAACTTGCCTCAATGGGTGAAAGATCCCTACAAACGCTTTTTGGAAAATAAAATCCGCGCCCACTGGAACTTCGAAGGAGTGCAGATTAATCTATTTATCCGCGATAAGTAGTTAGGAAAAAACTAATTTTTAAAAGCCATTATCCGAAACATTCAGATAATGGCTTTCTATTTTTTTGTGAACTGGTTTATGCTAATTGACTTTACATCGGATCCACATCGTAATAGACGAGGGCAGATTTGAAACCTTCGGTCTCCAGAATCTCTTTTTGCACTTGGCGCAGCAGCTCTTTCACCCGAGGCAACGAGGCTTGTTGCTCCACTTTTACCACAATCTTTTTGATATAGAAATTCTGAATGCGTGCCACCGGTGGTTTGTCGGGACCTAAGATGCGCTCACCGAAGATTGTGCGCAACTTGGCTGCCATCACATCCGCCATTTGGATCAGGAGAGGTTCGTTGCGGTGTTTTAGATAGATATAAATCAAGCGATAAAACGGCGGGTAGCGAAACAGTTGTCGCTCTGCCAATTGAGTTTCGTAGAGCGATTTGTAGTCGCTCGCAATCACCTGCCGAATGACAGGATGCGCCTCGTCGGAACACTGCAAAACGACCGTTCCCCGTTTGTTTTTGCGACCTGCACGACCACTCACCTGCACCATCAGTTGATATGCCCGCTCGTGGGAACGAAAGTCGGGGAAATTCATCATCGAGTCGGCACTGATAATACCCACCACGCTCACATTATCAAAATCGAGACCTTTCGACACCATCTGCGTGCCTATTAGAATCTTGGTCTTCCGTTGTTCAAAATCGCGAATCAGTTGCTCATACGATTTACGGGTGCGGGTGGTGTCGAGATCCATGCGACCGACCGAAACATCGGGAAATAGCTCCTTGATTTCGTCTTCAATCTTCTCGGTGCCGAAACCACGCATTTCGAGTGAGGTATTTCCACACGCCGGACAGCTTTTGGGTATCGGCTGCACGAATCCGCAATAGTGGCACGTGAGCTGATATTGAAATTTGTGGTAGGTGAGGCTTACATCACAATTTTTGCATTTGGGCACCCAGGCACACTGCTTGCACTCCATCATGGGTGCAAATCCGCGGCGGTTCTGAAAGAGTATCACTTGCTCTTTTTTGGCTAATGCCTCTCCTATCTTCTCCACCAAAAGTGGGGAGAATGTTCCGTTCATTCGCTTCTTGCGGCGCAATTCTTTGGTATCGACTGGTATAATCTCTGGCAATTGAAGTCCTTCGTATCGTTCGTTAAGCTCCACCAATCCGAATTTTCCCTGCAAAGCGAGGTGATAACTCTCGATGGAAGGAGTGGCGGTGCCGAGCAGCGTTTTCGCTTTGTGCATCGAAGCCAACACGAGTGCAGCACTGCGGGCGTGGTAGCGAGGAGCAGGATCTTGCTGTTTGTAGGTATTCTCGTGCTCTTCGTCCACGATAATCAATCCCAAATTGCGAAACGGTAAAAAGACAGACGACCGCACCCCAAGGATGACATCGTAACCTTTCTCTTGCAACAAGTTGTTCCAAATTTCCACCCGTTCGTTGTCCGAAAATTTGGAGTGATAGATGCCCAATCGATTGCCAAACACACGCTGCAAGCGGTCGGTGAGTTGAGTTGTCAAGGCAATTTCGGGCAAAAGATAGAGCACCTGTTTGCCTTGTTGGAGTTGCTCTTGTATCAGGTGAATATATAGTTCGGTCTTGCCGCTGGAGGTGACTCCGTGTAGCAAAACAGTCTCTTTTTCTGAAAATTGTGCATGAATTTCATCATAAGCTTTGCGCTGTGGTTCGTTGAGCGACATCGCATCCACCGTCTCACGCCTGTAGGTCGATAGTCGTGTTTTCTCTTTGGTATAAGCTTCGAAAATCCCTTTATCTACCAAGGCTTTTAGCACAGCGGCAGTAGCATCGGCCTGTTTCAACAACTCTTTGCGATTGACTTCGCGCAGAGTCTCTTTGGGTTGTAAAAAGTGAGACAAGTCGAGGTATTTGAGCAATACATTGAGCTGTTTGGGTGCTTTCGATAATTCATCAAAAAGTGTTCTCAATCGATCTTGCTCGTCGGTTTGCAACGTGAGACGAACATATTGCTCCAGTTTGGGTCGAAAATCGGCTTTCATCTGCTCACTGATGAGTAGAATCTCCTTTTCGAGCAAACCGTTGAGCACAGGAAGCAGGTTTTTCAGTCCGGTCTCTTTCTCAAGTTCGATAATGCTTATTTTTTCGTCTGCAGGAAGTTTGTCTATCACCAAAATCTCTTTCGGCGAAAGTGAATCCGGTTCTATCTCAGCATTCGGATTGAGCAGGAGCAATGTTTCGCTCTCGAGCTTCAAACCCGAAGGCAAAGCTGCTTTATAGACATCCCCTACCGAGCAGAGGTAATAATCGGCAAGCCACTCCCAAAACTTGATTTGCAGCTGACGGACAATCGGCGCATGGTCGAGCACCGACACCACATCGCGGGTTTCGTACTCTTCGGGCGCGCTGTAGTGAATATTGACGGCGATAGCGGTATAGAACTTCCGTTTGCCAAATGGAACGATTACCCGACTGCCTACATGCACCGATTCCCACAACTCTTCGGGCAGCGAATAGGTAAAATATCGCGGCAAGGGCAGTGGTAGTATGACATCGACAAAGTGAGGGAAGTTTTCCATACGAACTACAAAAATAGGCAAAAAAGATGGATTCGCATAGCCAAAATTTCTTGCCTAGGCATCGGATTTTGACTATCAACCACTCAACCTTTGGTAGCAACAACTTTGAAGGTGTAGTATTTCTGAACCACATAGCTGTATGCAACAACAAAAAAGGTGGTCAAGATTTTAGAAACAGTTGGGAACAAATGAACATATTCGACAAAGAGTTTGAGGAACAGATAATTTAGGAGAATAGAACCGCCAACTGTGATGCCATAGCGTAAAAGCTGAATGCGACCTCTCAATTCTGATTGAGTGAAGGTGATGTATTTCCCCAACAAAAAACCTGTTGAAAAAGTGATAGGAAAAACCAACAAAAAAGCAGCAATGTGACCACTGATGGCTACAAAACCGAGTTCTACAATGCTTTCGTGCAACACAAAATGAAAGGCTATAAAATAGAGCAAGATGTCCAACGCTGAATTTCCACCACCACAGGCTGCATACCGAAATGTTTGCTGTGGAATAATCTTCGCAAATGGTTTGTGAAGAGCATCGAGCAGTATAATGATGAAATGTTGGAGCGTTTTCAATGAATGGGAAATTGGGTTTTAAAAGCAAGTGCCAAAAGTACACATTTTGTGCAATATCACAAAAAAACTCCCACTTCTTATAGTAGAAATGGGAGTCGATGGAATGTTTATTTTATTTTAAAAGAAATAGGTAGCAGTAAGCGATAAAGTACCGTTTCGATAATCCATTTTGGTTAATGCGGCGGCGGCATTCATTGGATCAGCGATTTCTACGGTATTTTTATTCAATCCGATGCTATACACAGCACCCACCTGTATTTTGCTCAACAACTCCACGCCAGCACCCACGCTAACACCTACTTCAACGCTGCTTTTGTCGATCGATTTGATAACATCGCTCGAAAGCTTATCGGAGAAAGCATAACTAAAATAGGGACCTGCAGTACCATATACACCTATCACTTTTGGAATACCCAATTTGTACTTCAAATTGATAGGTAATTCGAGATACGAAATGGACGCATTTCCGAAATCTTTAATCGCGATTCCTTTTTGGGAGTAGAGTAACGACGCATCGAAACCCATACCAAACAAAGAAACCTCCATGGTTGGACCCACCATCAACCCGTTGTAATTGGCGGCGTTGAGGTTATTACTCAAATTCCCAAAATCGAGCACACTGGCAGACGACATATTGAGTCCTACTTTTGCTCCAAATTTGATTTGAGCATTCACAGTAGAGACAATCCCAAGAGTTAAAACAATGACCAATAATCCGATTTTCTTTTTCATACAATCAATTTTATTTAGGGTTAAATTTGTTATCGTGGTTCAAAGGTAAAAATTGATTTCAAAAAATCAATATGCTAGCTTGCATTCGTCTGCATTTCGAGAAAATTTTAAATGCCCAAGAATCTGCAACTTTCACACAATTTAGTTTCGAAACCACTTATTCGTTAGATGAAGAAATGTCTATTTTGTTGAGTGTTGCCCCAATTTATTAACATTTGACACCTGTTAATTGACGAAATTTGGCGTATTTCAAATAGTTGTTTCTCTATCTTTGCTTTTTCATCCCACTTAAACGTTGAGACAATGAAATTTTCGAAATGGAGTATCGTACTGTTTGTGATATTTTTATTCGCACAAAATACAAACGCACAAAACAGAGCCGAGTGGCTAGACAGTGTAATCATTGATGGGAATACGCAAGATTGGAAAAATGCGCTTCACTATTTCGATAAAACGAGTACCATGCGCTATGGTTTTGGGAACGACGAACGGTATCTCTATCTAGCGTTTGATGTTATTGAGCCTTCTGGTCAGATGCGAATTATGCGTGGTGGATTGACGATTAGCCTCAAAACAAAAATAAAACCGAAAGTGGCTGGCACGTTGAAATTATCGGGACATAAACCCGACAAAGAAAGCGTTGACCAAATGAGCGAATCCAAACTGGATAACAGCAATCCTAATCAGGTGCGCAACAACCGGATGGACATTCTCAAAAACCTCTATCTGATGGCAAAACCCAACATTCAAACCGATGGATTTCTGAAAAGCAAAGAGACCTTGACCTCGGGAGAGGGTGGCGTGATCTCTTTCGACATCAAGTGGAACAAACAAAATCAGATGATACTTGAGTGCAGAGTTCCACTGAGTGAACTCTTTGGAGAAAATTTCGACTTAGCGAAAATATGCACCAAAGATATTACATTGCAAGTGATACAATCGGATGATGGAAATCATATGGGTGGCAGTTTCCGTGCAGGAATGGGTGGCGAAGGTGGCAGAAGAATGGGTGGCGGTTACGGGAATAGAAATGGAGGAATGGAAGGCAATCGATCCGACGAAAATGGAACTATGGGTGAGCAAACTCCCCGAAATTATCCGATGTATGAAGGGATCGATTTCAAAAACAGCATCGTTTTGGCAAAACAAAAATAAAAAACTCCCCGTCCCTTCGGATATACCGTACAATGGTGTTGTTGGTTAGCGAGATTTAGCTCCGCTGAACTCTGTTTCCCACCAACCAACATCACTATTCTATGGCTTCATATCCGGCGGGACGGGGTTTACTGATTATTGCTTATTTTCAACCACTTAAAGTATTATCGGCAAATCTGATACATTACCAAATTTTACTTCTTCTTCTCACGCCTACTATTTAACCATTCCCAACCATTCCAAGAAGGCACAAATCCTCCTACCTTATTTGTTTCAAAGTCGGGATTCTCGCATTGAATAATAGTAATTAGCTTCTGTCCAGTAAGTAGCCAAGCCCATGTTACCCCAAAAATGGAATCAAGCAATGCCTCGCTAAAATCTTGTTCTTTAGAATAAAAATTATCAAAATGGCGAAATACAATCACCAAACCAATATATTTTCTGTTAAACATATCATCTAAACAATCCCCGAATGCTGCGGAGTTCTCCCCATAATACTCGGGAAAATCAAATGCCTCACGGATTTTTCTATGTGCATTATCTTTTGTCCATGTAGAAACTGACACATCAACTACTTGATATCGCATTTTTTTCAAATCTACAATGTGTTGTTCTAAGATGTCCGATGAAAAATATTTTACAATTGGCCCATTACGAATAATGGTCCAATCTAAGCTTTCATCTTCATCATAACTTCTATCCCATTTCCAATTAGCCATAATCAATATTTAAATTTTTTAAGTGTTTTATAATGGTCTCTTATGTCTCCTAGTCCCTTCGGATATATCATACAATCGTGTTGTTGGTTAGCGAGATTTAGCTCCACTGAACTTTGTTTCCCGCCAACCAACATCACTATTCTATGGCTTCATATCCGGCGGTACGGGGTGTTATTCTCATTCATAATGCTTCTATATTCTTTGTTTTAAACTCTTATAACAAAGAATGGCGAGTACATTACCCACCACTCTTCAATTATCATTTGATTACCAACTATTTGAATCGTCATCACCAAATCTGATACATTACCGCACTACGGGTTAAAATAATTAATTAGCAAAGAAAGATTTGATAGCTGTTTCATATTTCAAAATTGCAAATCCAAATAGGATAAAGAAACAACCTAATAAAAAAAGCTCAATTACAATAAATTTGAGACCTTTTTGTAAAACTGATTCTTTGGGCTTTAAAGGATTGTAATACACAATTACTTCAGAATCTTTTGAATATAGTTTAATCAATGATTTAAATTTAAATGGTAGAGGTAAACTAATATTATCTCCATAGAAAACTCTCTTAGAAGTATATTCTTGATTATCTACTTTATATCTATATTCAATTGATGCTTTAAAGGATTGAGATTCTCCATCATATCCAGCTGCCGTACTTGTTTTCTCTAATTCCGATTTTAAAACAACTCCTGTTGTTTCATGCCATTTTTTTGTATCGCTTGACTTTGCAGCTAAATAAATTCCAAATAGAATAACTATAAAACCAACACAAAAGACAATCAGTATATAAAAAATGTATTCTGATGACATAAGTTTATATATTTAATTTAGTACTGAGATTTATTTCTTATTTAATATCTGCTTCCCCCGTTCCTTCGGATATACCGCACAATGGCGATGAACGTCAGCGAGATTTAACTCCGCTGATTTCAATTGTAATTCTGCTTCTTTTGTATTAAGAATTATCTTCCGCCAACAAATATACCGAATAATCTAATTAACCGCAAAGAGAGTATATAAAAAACTCCCGTCCCAACAGATAGTTGAGCGGGAGTTCTTGGAAATATAAGGTGTTGTGTTACTCTACCATGCGCTTGTCACTTCCTTCGATGTAGTTGATAAAAGCCTGATTGACAAGCCGTGTACCACCGGGTGTTGGGTATTCACCAGAGAAATACCAGTCGCCCGTATGATTGGGACACGCTTTGTGCAGAGCCTCGATGGTTTGATAGACAATCTCTACGCTGGCTTTTGTGTCGGCAGGAGTGAGCATCTCAGCGATTTTGGCAGAGACCTCTTCGTCGGTGAATGAGTTGTAAATTTCTACAGCGTAGTTTTTGATTTTCTCTTTCGGAAAACCCTCTTGCGCTTTCGATTTTTTGTATATTTTCTCTATTTCTGCCTCGCGACCTTGATCTTTCATCAACTCTACCGCCGCTTTGAAGGCGATAAACTCGTTCATGCGCGACATATCGATGCCGTAGCAATCGGGGAAACGCACCTGAGGCGAAGAGGAGACGATGATAATTTTTTTAGGGTTTAATCTGTCTAAAATTTTAATAATGCTCTGTTTCAAAGTAGTTCCTCGCACAATGCTGTCGTCGATCACCACCAAATTATCGATTCCCGGACGAATAGAGCCATACGTTATGTCATAAACGTGTGTTGCCAAGTCGTTACGGTTGTTATCTTCGGCAATAAATGTGCGCAACTTAATATCTTTGATGGCCACTTTCTCAAAACGGATACGTTTTGCCAGAATATCTTGCAAATCCTGCTCCGTCAAGCTACCATTTTTCTCTCGAATCTGTTTGATTTTCTTGTTGTTGAGGTGCTCTTCCATCCCCTCCACCAAACCGTAAAAGGCTACTTCGGCAGTATTTGGAATAAAGGAAAATACGGTATTATCCAAGTCGTTGTCTATCGATTTCAATACCTGATCCACCAATTTTTTCCCCAGCGCTTTTCGTTCGGTATAGATATCCTTGTCGCTACCACGAGAGAAATAGATACGCTCAAACGAACAAGCAGAAGTCTCGCGAGGTTGATGGATTTGGGTTAAATTGACCGTACCATTATTTTTGATAACGATGCTTTGTCCGGGATTCAACTCTTTCACATCATCGTACGCCACATTCATCACTGTCTGTATCACTGGGCGCTCGGATGCAATCACTACGACTTCATCATCCTGATAATAGAAAGCCGGACGAATGCCCCACGGGTCGCGAAACGCAAATGCATCGCCGCTTCCGATAAGACCACACATCACATAACCACCATCCCACATACGGCTGGCTTCACGGATAATGTTTTCCACATCCAAATTTTCTTCTATCAGTTTGTTGATTTCTGGTCCGGTAGCACCGTTCCATTTGTACTGTTCGTAAAGTTTTTCTACTTGTCTGTCGAGCAGATAGCCGATCAATTCGAGAATGATAAACGTGTCTGCATTGTGTCGAGGATGCTGACCTTGCGACACGATGAAATTAAATATTTCATCTACATTGGTGAGGTTAAAATTACCAGCCAAAGCGATGTTTCTACTTTTCCAGTTATTGCGACGAAGGAAAGGGTGAACGTAGGAGATACCAGATCGACCGGTGGTACTGTATCGGAGGTGACCCATGTAGAGTTCTCCTTTAAATGAGTTGTTGTTTGGATTGTTTACGTCGTTTATATGAGCATGAATGCTCTCAAACGTGCGGTGAATGGCGTTCGAGCCGGTCGATCGCTCTCTGAAAATATACTCATCACCAGGTTTTGCGTCAAGTTTTACACAAGCTACTCCGGCACCTTCTTGCCCTCGGTTGTGCTGTTTTTCCATCAGCAGGTAAAGCTTGTTTAGCCCATAAGAGTTAGTTCCGTACTTTTCCTGATAATACTCCAGCGGTTTCAAAAGGCGAATCATCGCTATACCGCATTCGTGCTTGATGCTATCCGACATCTTTCAGATTTCTATTGTTGGGTTATATAAAGAGTTGAATCTGGGTTATTTTCTAACAAATACCCTATTGCGGTACAAAAATACACATAAACTGCCATTAATATGTCTTGAAATTTTACGCCTCTTTCAAAAAAAAGAAATTTTATATTTTAGTATAAAAAGTTTCATAAATCGTGTATCTAAGGAGAAGCGACATCCTTGTCGCTTGAGTGATTGGATTCAATTTTCAAGCGATTGGAAAACCGCTCGTCCCTTGGGAACAAAAAAAGCTGCTACAAGTATCATCTCGCAGCAGCTGTTAAACCAGTATTTTGAAATACTATTTTTTCAAGAATTTATCGATGCCTTCAGCCGCTTTGCGACCTGAGTTGATAGCGCGAACCACCAAACTGGCGCCCAAATGAGCATCACCGGCAGCAAATACCTTATCAATAGATGTTTGGTAACGACCATTGATTTGTACGTTCTTACGTGCATCAGCTGCAACACCTAACTCAGCAAGCAATCCCTCTTGAACTGGGTGTACAAAACCCATCGCCAAGAATACAAGATCCACTTTCATCATCTCTTTCTTACCGGTGCGAACCAATTGCATGCGTCCTTCAGCATCCTTTTCCCATTTCACCTCTTCGAGTTCTACTTCGGTCAAAACACCATCTTTACCGATGAACTGTTTTGTCTCTAAGCTCCAACGACGGGTACAACCCTCTTCGTGAGATGAAGATGTTTTCAATACCATTGGATAAGCTGGCCATGGAGTAGCTGGGTTGTGATGTGCAGGAGGCATAGGCATAATCTCAATTTGAGTAATACTTGCTGCACCGTGACGAACAGACGTTCCAACGCAGTCGGAACCGGTATCACCACCACCAATCACCAATACATGCTTCCCTTTGGCGTCGATACGAGTATCGGCATCAAAAGTTTGACCAGCAATCACCCGGTTTTGTTGAGAAAGAAATTCCAATGCAAAATACACCCCTTTCAAATCACGTCCCGGAATGGGTAAATCGCGTGGTTGTTCAGCACCTATTGCCAAACAAACAGCATCGTATTGATTCATAATTTCTTTGCCAGAAATATCTTTGCCAACATGCACACCCGTTTTGAACTGAACGCCTTCTGTTTCCATGATCTCGAGACGACGATCAATTACCTTTTTATTGAGTTTGAAATCTGGAATACCGAAGCGAAGCAATCCGCCAATGGTTTCATTTTTCTCAAAAAGAGTTACTTCGTGACCTTTACGATTCAACTGATTGGCAGCTGCCATACCGGCAGGACCTGAACCAATCACAGCCACTTTCTTCCCAGATCGGTACTTTGGGATGCGAGGCACCACAAAGCCTTCTGCAAAGGCACGTTCTGCAATCGAACATTCGTTTTCACGAATGGTCACAGGACTATCGTTTGTAAGTTTCAGCACGCACGCCTTTTCGCAAGGTGCAGGACACACGCGACCTGTAAATTCAGGAAAGTCGTCTGTAGATTCCAACGATTCGTAAGCCTCTTTCCATTTTCCTCTGTATGCCAAATCTTGCCACTCTGGTTGACGGTTTGCCGTAGGACAAGCCCAATGGCAAAACGGAATACCACAGTCCATACAGCGAGAAGCCTGCAATTTGCGGTCTTCGGGATTGAGCGTTTGCTCTACCTCGCTGTAATCACCGATTCTTTCGCTCACAGGACGATAGCCGGCCTCGTTGCGAAGTATTGATATAAATGCTTTTGGATTTCCCATAATAATTTTTAGCCCCTCTAAATCTCCCCAAAGGGGAGACTTTCGGTTGGCATTATTAATCAGTTTATACTATTTTTCTTCTCCATTTCCCCTTAGGGGTTAAGGGCTTAATAATCTCTCTCTACTTCTTCGATTTTTTTCTTAAGCGCTTCCGCCTTTTCATCGTGCAACACCTTCTTATATTCGATCGGTGTAATTTTAATGAATTGATCGACATAGTCGCCCCAGTTTTCTAACATGCGTTTGGCAAGCGGACTTTGAGTGTGCTCAAAATGTTTCGAAATAAAACCTTTTAATTCACGTTCGTCATACTTATCTTCGATGAGTGTTAGTTCCACCATTTCCATGTTGCAGAAGAAGTCGAAATCTCCCTTTTCGTCCCAAACATAGGCTACACCACCACTCATACCAGCAGCAAAGTTGCGTCCTACAGATCCAAGAACAACGGTGCGACCACCAGTCATGTATTCACAGCAATGATCTCCAGTGCCTTCTACCACAGCCAGAGCGCCACTGTTTCGCACACAGAAACGTTCACCTACACGACCATTGATGTAGATTTCACCCGAAGTAGCTCCATATAACATGGTGTTACCCGCAATGATGTTATCTTCTGGCACGAATGTACTACCCACAGGAGGAATCACTGAAATTTTACCTCCCGAAAGGCCTTTTCCTAAATAGTCGTTCACATCACCTTCGAGACGGAAGCTGATTCCTTTAGCCAAGAATGCTCCGAAACTTTGACCAGCTGATCCTTTGAAGTTGCAACGGATGGTATCTTCTGGAAGTCCAGTATTGCCATATAGTTTTGCCACTTCCCCCGAAAGCATAGCACCTACCGAACGATCGACATTCACAATCGGAAAGTCGAGTTGAACTGCTTGTGCTGAATTGATGGCGTAATGTGCTTGTTTAATCATTTCACGATCGAGAATATCGAAGATTTCGTGGTTTTGATCTTTCACTTTGCGCAAAGCATTTTCTTTAGCTTCGGCAGGAGTGTAGAGCAATCTTGACAAGTCAATCTTTTTCACTTTCTCGTTTTTATCCGAAGGAATAAATTCTATCAAATCGGAACGACCGATGATGTCATCCATTTTGGTATAACCCAATTCCGCCAAATGTTCACGAACGTTTTCTGCCATAAAGGTGAAGAAATTCACTAGGTATTCGTATTTCCCAACGAAACGTTTACGCAATTGTTCGTCTTGAGTAGCCACGCCCACTGGGCAAGTATTCAAGTGACATTTACGCATCATCACACAACCCAACACGATGAGTGCACTGGTAGCAAATGCATATTCTTCAGCACCTAAGAGCGCTGCAAGAACGATGTCGCGACCTGTTTTCATTTGACCATCCGTTTGCAATTTCACTTGTCCACGAAGGTTGTTCATTACCAACGTTTGTTGTGTTTCTGCTAAACCTAATTCGAACGGCAAACCAGCATGTTTGATGGAACTCGCAGGACTAGCACCAGTTCCACCTTCGCAACCACTGATGGTGATTGAGTCGGCTTTTGCTTTCGCTACACCGGCTGCAATGGTACCTACACCACTCTCTGAAACCAGTTTCACACTGATCACAGCATTAGGATTCACATTCTTCAAGTCGAAAATCAGCTGAGCTAAATCTTCGATTGAGTAGATGTCGTGGTGTGGAGGAGGCGAAATCAATGAGATGCCTGGTGTAGAGTGACGCGTTTTGGCAATCACTTTATCCACCTTCAATCCCGGTAGTTGACCACCTTCACCTGGTTTTGCTCCTTGCGCTACTTTAATCTGGATTTCATCCGCATTCACGAGGTATTCGGTAGTTACACCAAAACGACCCGAAGCAACTTGTTTGATTGCACTTCTTTTGGATGTGCCGTCAGCCTCTCTTTTGAAACGTTCTGGATCTTCACCACCTTCTCCGGTGTTACTTTTTCCACCCAAAATATTCATAGCAATTGCCATCGCTTCGTGTGCCTCTTTACTGATAGAACCGAATGACATAGCACCCGTTACAAATCGTTTGGTGATGGCTGAAGCTGGTTCTACTAAAGAGATATCTATCGGATTACGTTTGTAACCCATAAAGTCACGCAAAAAGATTTGCTCTGGCTTCTCATCTACTACTTTCACATAATCTTTGAATTTCTTGTAGCTTCCCAAGCGAGTAGCAATTTGCAAAGTCGATATGGATTCAGGATTCCAAGCATGTTTTTCACCATCCATGCGGAAAGCATAGTTACCCATGTTTTCTACTTTTGGTGCTTCTACCAGCCAATGGAAAGCTTGATTGTGCAAATCAACCGTTTCGCGAGCAATATCTTCGAGGTCAATGCCTTCGATTTTGGATACCGTTCCATCAAAATATTTGTCGATCAATTTGGTAGATAATCCGATGGCTTCGAAGATGCGAGCCCCTTTGTAGCTCAACAAAGTAGAAATACCCATTTTAGAGAGCACTTTCAATAAGCCTTTGTCGATGGCTTTGATGTATTTTTTCTCAGCCGTATGGTAATCGAGTTGAATCTCTTTCCGTTTCACTAAATCGTCCAATACTGCAAACGATAGATATGGATTTACGGCACTCAATCCGTACCCGAAGAGCAATGCAAAGTCCATAATTTCGCGAGGCTCAGCCGACTCCAGAATAAGAGCCACCTGCATGCGTTTGTGTTTGTTGATTAAGTGATTGTGCACTGCTGCTACCGCTAAAAGCGATGGGATAGGAGCCATTTCAGCATTCACACCACGGTCGCTCAATACGATGTAGTTAATGTCTTGATCGGCAGCCTCTTCCGCTTTTACCAACAACGCATCCATCGCTGCTTCCAATCCTTTTGCGCCTTCACTGGCTTTGAAAAGAATTGGCAACGTAGCATTTTTGAATCCTTTGTATCGAAGATTTGTCAGAATATCAAATTGCGTATTGGTCAAAATGGCGCTGTTTAATTTCACCATTTTACACAAATTGAGAGAAGGCTCCAATAGATTTTCGGCGATTGAACCAATGTAAGTAGTGTGCGACATGACCAACTCTTCACGAATTGGGTCAATCGGCGGATTGGTTACCTGTGCAAATTGTTGACGGAAATAGCGGAACAACGATTGAGGTTTGTCCGAAATTACTGCCAAAGGAGTATCATTACCCATTGATGCGGTTGGTTCTCCACCATCGCGACCCATTGGGAGTATTATTGAGTTAATGTCTTCGTAAGAATACGAAAATGCCTTTAATAAGGCGTTGTAATTTTCAACGGTATGTTTTACGCTACGACCCGATTGAATTTCGTCAAGAGTAATGCGGTTTTTAGCCAACCAGTCGGTGTATGGATGTGCCGACGCCAACAGCTCTTTCAATTCAGTATCGTGATAAACTTTGCCCTCTTCGGTGTCGATCATCAACATTTTACCAGGGCTTAAGCGACCCTTTTCTTTAATTTCTGCAGCATCGAAAGCCAACACACCAGTTTCTGATGCAACCACCATCATGTCGTTTTTGGTAATCAAGTAACGAGCTGGGCGCAGACCATTCCGATCGAGCATACCACCTGCATAACGTCCGTCAGAAAACAACAGCGTTGCTGGGCCGTCCCAAGGCTCCATAAAGATAGAGTGGAACTCGTAGAATGCTTTCAATTCGTTTGAAATTGGATTTTTATCGTTCCAACTTTCAGGCACCATCATCGACAAAGCGTGAGGTAAACTCATTCCTGCCATGACGAAAAATTCCAATGCATTATCCAACGAAGCACTATCGCTCATCGCTGGTTGGATTAACGGTGTGATGTCGTCCATTTTGCATCCTAAGTTTTTAGGATCGAGCAATCCTTGACGAGCCTCCATCCACGAACGATTACCACGAATGGTATTGATTTCGCCGTTGTGTCCTAACAAACGGAAAGGTTGAGCCAAATCCCAAGTAGGGAATGTATTCGTAGAGAAACGCGAGTGTACCAAAGCCATACCCGTCGTGAAATACGGACTGGTGAGGTCTGGATAATAATAGCGTAATTGCAAAGAGGATAACATCCCTTTGTATATAATGGTGCGAGTAGATAAACTCACCACATAACAACTACGTTTTACAGTCAGTTTCGAATTGAGAACTGCCTTTTCTATCTTTTTACGGCAAACGTATAGTTTTATTTCCAACGTTTCTTGTGAAAAATCACCGCTTACAAAAATTTGTTTGATGTCGGGTTCGTTCGAAGCTGCTGTTTCGCCCAATTGGCTACTATCTACTGGTACATCGCGCACAGCAATCAGTTTCAAAGACTCTTTCTCAATCGTCTCCTTTATCATACTCAAGCACCACTCTTGCTCCTCTTTTGCCTTCGGAAGGAAAACGAGTCCGGCACCGTACTTACCCTTCTCAGGGACAGGAATACCTTGCAGCAATATAAACTCGTGCGGAATCTGAACCATAATTCCCGCACCGTCACCGGTTTTGTGGTCTGCATTCTCTGCGCCACGGTGCACCATGTGCTCAAGCACTTTCAACCCTTTCTCTACAATGTCGTGAGATTTGGCTCCTTGGATGTCTACTAACAATCCAACGCCACACGCGTCGTGTTCAAAATCGGGGCTGTACAATCCTTGTTCTACCATTTTATTTATTTGATTAATCCACCACATTCTTTATCTTTTGAAACTTTACAAAGGAAGTCATCCAGGCTTTGGTGAGCGAAGATGACTATTTTAATATGTTCATTGATATTGAATAAAGCTCTTATTTAGAGGCTTAATTGGCTTCCGGTTTATTTACAAATTATAATTAAAGTTGTTTGTCTTACGTAGTTTCAATCTTACGTAATGATTTAATTTTAATGATTTTTTTGTCAAATGCTTTTAAAATTGAATAATAATATATCAAAATATTAGCAATTAACCACAAATGTAATCATTTTGTTTTAATTTGAAAGCTTGCTAGGCTTAAATTTTCCAATTTTTTATTCTTTCAACAGCCTCTTGTGTGTTCATACGATTACCAAAAGCAGTCAGTCTGAAATAGCCCTCGCCACTTGGCCCAAATCCTACACCCGGTGTTCCTACCACGTGACATTCATAGAGCAGTCGATCAAAGAATTTCCATGAAGAGATATCGTTTGGCGTTTTTAACCACACGTAAGGAGCATTTACGCCACCAAAGAGTTGCAAGCCAGTTTCAGCTAATCCTTCGCGAATGATTTTGGCATTCTCCATGTAGAAGTTAATAGTTTCTCGTACTTGTATTTTTCCTTGTGGTGAATAAATTGCTTCTGCCGCTTTTTGAATAATATAAGCCGTCCCATTAAACTTGGTGGTTTGACGACGATTCCAAATGGGGTTTATGGCCACCTTTTGACCATCGGCTGTTCTACCAATCAGCTCTTTAGGCACAACTGTGAATCCGCAACGAAGTCCTGTGAATCCAGCCGTTTTAGAGAAACTACGGAACTCAATGGCGCATTGCTTGGCGCCTTTTATTTCGTAAATGCTATGTGGCACATCATCTTCTTGTATAAATGCTTCGTAAGCTGCATCGAAGAGAATCAATACCTCGTTTTCTAGGGCGTAATCCACCCATTTTTTGAGCTCTTTTTTGGTCAAAACAGTTCCCGTCGGATTGTTAGGATAGCAGAGATAGATCATATCCACGCGCTTTTCGGGCAATTGCGGAATGAAGTTGTTTTCTGCGTTACACGGAATGTAAACAATGTTGTTCCAACATCCATCTTCGCCCAACTCTCCGGCACGACCACCCATCACGTTTGTATCCACATAGACTGGATATACGGGATCGGTTACTGCTACACGGTTGTCACGACGTAGAATATCACCAATATTACCAGTATCACTTTTTGCTCCATCGCTCACAAACACTTCGTCTGGATCGAGTTTCACGCCCAGTGGTTCGTAGTCGTTCTTGATGATTGCATCAATCAGAAAACGATACCCTTGTTCTGGCCCATATCCACGAAAAGTCTCTTCGTTGCCCATCTCTTCCACCGCTGCATGCAATGCCTGTGTGACGGCTGGAGCAAGTGGTCTGGTGACGTCTCCTATGCCCAATCTGATGAGTTTGGCTTCGGGATGAATAACTTTAAATGCGTTTACTTTTTTTGCAATGTCCGAAAAGAGATAATTTCCGGGTAGTTTTAAAAAATTTTCGTTGACTAATGCCATTCTTTCTATGAAGTTAAACGGAGTAAAGGAAGTGATTGCTTCGCTCCGAAGTTATATTACCTGTTATTTTTATTTTTTCTTTAACCGCAAAGAGCGCAAAGTTTTTCGCAAAGGGCGCAAAGTGTTTGTGCTTCTAATTGGTTTTCGTATTCAACTTTTTATTTTTTCCACAGAGCGCATAGGATTTGAATGGTTTCCTTAGCGTAATCTTTGCGTTCTTTGCGGTTAAATATTCGCATAGCCAATAGTAAATATAAAAATAGTAAATGTTTAAAAAAGTTCTCCTTCAAACACTTTCGTAGCGCCACCGGTCATGTAGATGCGATTGTTGCTTTCTCGCCACTCTATCTTCAAATCGCCACCACGAAGTTTAATCGTTGCTTTGCGAGATGATAATCCATTAAGTACAGATGCAACTAACGTAGCGCAAGCACCCGTTCCGCAAGCTAAAGTTTCGCCTGATCCTCGTTCCCACACTCTCATCTTTAATACTGTCGGTGAGACAATTTGCACGAACTCCACGTTTGTCTTTTTAGGAAATAGGGGATGTACTTCAATCTGATGACCAACACCGTGTACATCAAATAGATCTACATCATCCACAAAAATGATGGCGTGGGGATTTCCCATCGACACACACGTGGCGTGATAGGTATTTCCTGCTATTTCTATCGGAATTCGAATGGCGGTTTCGCCATCTGCTTTTACTGGAATCAATGAAGGCGTCAAAATTGGTTCCTCCATATCAACACACACTGTTGCTACTTGTCCATCAACAACATCGAGATTGAGTTGCTTAATACCTGCTTTGGTCTCAAGTGTTAATTCGGTTTTGTCGGTCATGCCGTTATCAAAAACATATTTACCCACACAGCGTGATGCATTTCCACACATCTCAGCCTCCGAACCATCGGCATTGTACATGCTCATGCGGAAATCACAGGTTTCTGACGGTCTAATAATCACTAATCCATCTGAACCAATCCCAAAATGGCGATCACTTACCCGAATAGCGAGCTCACTTGGATCCGAAATATTCACCTCAAATCCATTGATATATACGTAATCGTTGCCCGCGCCGTGCATTTTTAAGAATCTCATGCTCTAAAACTTTGTATGTGTGCGAAAATCTGTGCAAAATTAGTCATTTTGCCACAAATCAGAAAATTTTATTACATCTAAAATGGTAAAAATTACAATCTGATAGCATTTTTATCTATTTTGTTCATAAATATAAGCAATTATGGCTATTAATGTTTTGATTTAAAGAATACCACAAGCTTAAACCGCAGAGAACGCAAAGGGTTCGCGAAGAGCGCGATGATTAAAGTAATGAAAGGAATGAAGTGAATTAAAGGAATTATTATCTGCTTTCTGCGAAATCTTATGACTCTTCCACTTCGCGGAATGTTCCATTAGCAGTTAAAATTATCATTATGGCAAAAGACCCGACAGCAGTTGCAGCATATTCACAAATCGGAAATGTGTTGCCATTACCACCGACCATGTTTCTCAATAATCTGTTTTAATAACGCAGGTCGCTCAGGCTGTCATCGCGATCGAAAGCCGCCACCACAAACGAACAGAGGGGTTGAATCAACACCTGCTCTGCGCGCGCAAACGCTATCGCCTTTTGCACCAGCAGCTTGCCGTACCCCTTGCCACCAAAGGCAGCATCTACTCCCGTGTGGTCTATCACCATGCGGCGGGGCTCCTGCGCCCACTGGTAGGTAATCTCACCTGCCGCTTGCTCTGCTTCGTACAATACAAAACGGCCTTCGTTACCGTTGTCTTCGTGTTCAAATCGTATCGTCATAATGATTTCGGTTTTCTTGCCAATGATTCGTTTGTTTACAAATAGATGCTAAATCCAATGATGCCACCCACCGTGCTCAATTTTGAACTGTCATACTGGCTTCTCTGGTATTGAACTCCAAAATCTATAGAGACATTCTTGTTCAGAAAATAGGCTACCCCACCTGCACAGACGAATGAGTAACCTCCAATCGTTTCAGAATTTAAGCTTATATTAGAATACCCCAAACCCACCTGCGCAAAAGGTTTAAAATTATCCTTCAACGGATAATACAGACCGACTGCCGGAATCAAATACCACTCTGAATAGGTCGATTGAGAGATATACGACCCATACATGCCTAAACTAACATCGTTAGCGACAAAATAGCCAATGCCACTCTTCAACTGAAAACTGCTAACGCTATTGTCCTTACTTTCGGCTGTGATACTCGACATTTGCAGCGTGCTGCCTCCCGTGAGCGTGAAACGCCCTTTCTCTGTTTGTGAAAAACTTAGCGACGACACTAATAATCCTACTGTCATAAAGATCCATTTTGCTTTCATTCATTTTGTTTTTTATAATGGTAATTTTTTTGCAATGAGTTAAAACCGCATCGCTACAATATTGTTCATCCCTTCGGGATATAATCTTGGCGAATTCTGACAGCGTGTGGAGTAGCTGACAGCAGTTTGTGTTTGTTGATATTACCACCAAATAAAAATAAATAAACTCAACCCAAGATTATTTTCATTTGGTTTTGTTCATTCCTTCTTGCTCAGCAGCAATAGTAATAACTCCTATTCCATTTTCAGTATAAAGCATATTGTAGCGTTTTATACTTCTTTCAAAATCATCAAACAACTGCGAGATATTGCCTTTAGTTTCATGTAGGAAGAAGGTATTCAGCTTACTACGGTTTTTGATTGTATATTGGGTGTACAGCTTGCTAAAATCATTAAGTTTTTCGGTATAAGTAAATGCATTTCCTGCATTTTTGATTTTGGCAATTAGTCGTTTACCGTTAATGTCGTTCTGAATAAATTCAAAGAAATCATCTATCAGTTTTTCAAAGGCTTCGATTTGTTCTTTGATCTTTTCTTCGAGTTTGTTCCGTTTTTCTATTTCTTTCAGGATATTGTATTTTGAACCCGGGCCAGTAGGTGGTTCACCTGAACCGCCTTTGGGTTTCCCTTTGGGTTCTTCTTCAATTGGTGCTGTAATTCCGATTTTGTTGTCGAAATAAATTTCAACATCATCAATATCTGGACCTGTTGTTTTAGTTGCCTGACGATAAATTATACTGAATTTATGCCAAAACTCAGTAAATAATTCTTCGGATAGTTTTTTATCTAATTCAATTACAAACTCAATGAGATTCAGAATTCTGAAATAGCTATTCACGCTGGTTTTTAATTCCTGTGCTTTTTCAAAATTAGTCTTGATATACTCCCGAAAAGCAGATTCAATTTCTATCATCTTGCTTTTGGCAGTATATCCAGTGCTGTATTGCTTGAATAATTTGAATTGAGCTTTAAATAAATCGTTCTTATTTAGCTGTTTATATAATTCCAGCAAAGTTTTCTCGTCTTCTAATGGTGCAAAGTCAGAAACTACTACATTGGAGAAATGCTCAAATGCTTGTTTTATATTCTGTACGTTTACATTGAGGTGCGAAAAATCAACAATCTTACAATCGTTCTTATCCTTTGTGATACGATTTACACGTGAAATAGTCTGAATAGCATTGATACCCCTTATTTCCTTGTCCAAAAACAAAGTATGCAATTTGGGTTCATCAAATCCAGTTTGTAGCTTATCAACTACAATGATTAACCCGTTTTTAGCCAATTTGAAGTTTTGCAGTACTTGTTTTTCGTTGATACCTCCATTCAATCCGTTGGGAGTTTCAACGCCCTGACGCTCTGAATAAACGATATATATAGGTGCTTCACTAAAACGTTCGTATTTCTTTTGGCCTGCAACAGCTTCTGGGTAATATTTGGTGATTTTCTTTTTGTAAAGTATAGCATTGGAAATTGACGAAACGGCAAGCATCGCTTTAGCAGTACCACGTATGTTGTGATAAACTGCTGAAAGCAGTCTATCTACTACGAAATGAGCAATGGCATCAATTCTGTTGGGGTCTGAATAAATTTTTTCTTTGCGGATTTGATATTGTGTATCGAGTTCTTCCTCTGTCAGATTTTTTCCACTGTAGCCGGTGTCACCTTCGAAACCGGCTAATCTATTTTCAGGGAGTTGAAAAAACATTTTAGCAGAAACAGGAACTACTCCATTTAAAGGGTTGAAAATATATTCATCTTTAATAGCTTCTCGCATGGTGTAACTATCAAATGGCACCCAGAGTTTTTCGCCTTCTGCATATTTATTGTATTCCCCAAAACGTGCCAGAGTATGGTCGCTCGGCGTAGCTGTGAAACCGATTATTAGATTTTTTTTCTTACGGGTCGTTTTGTATTGATCGCTGTTGTCGAATGTGCTTTGCAGCTCGTCAAACAGCGAAACCATATCTTCATGCTGGTCGCCTGAATTACTTCTATGAACTTCATCAATAATGAAACAAACCCTCAGTGAAGCCAATTTTGCAATAGCTGCTTCATCCATAAACTGATTGGTTGTGGCGTTGTCTTTGCTGGTAACAGCAGAGAATTTTTGAATATTGACCACTACAATACGCTCTGAACTGCTCAACGCTTTTTTAAAGCTAGTTTTATCATGTGCTTCAATAAACATTCCTTTCTGAATGTTCATATTATGCAGCATCGTATCTAACTGGTCACGGAGTTGCAACCTATCCACTACAATCAATATTTTATCGTAGATAAACTTGCCGTGCTCGTCGTGCATATCTTTCAACTGGAGAGCTGTCCAGCCAATGATATTACTTTTGCCAAAGCCCGCTGCGTATTGCAATAACAACGAATACACATTCTTATTATTCTGATATTTAAGACGTTTACCTACCAACTCCTGAATCTTAGATTCGCTTGCACCTTTCGCACGAAGCTCAGCTTCCAGTTTTTTGATAAAGTAATCGGGTTCTTTTTCGTGCTCAATAAATTCAGCTATTTTATCCACTATTTTATCTGCTCCAAACTTTTGTTTTGGACGGGGTGAAATCAAACGCCCATCGTTGTGTTTATACTCTTTCTTTCCTTTGCCAGTAACCACCAATTCACGTTCAAGGAAATTGTAATAAAGTATTTCCTTTTCAATCATCCGTTTAGAATATAGTGCCCTGAAAACTTCTTCAAATAGATCGGTTTGCGAAGCTTGTGGGTTTCGGAGGGGATAAGCTTTGAATACTTTAAGAATAGCCCGTTGGTATTGTTCAAAATCAAAGTTGGTGGTAACAGCAGCTTTGATTTCGTCGAATAAAGGAGCAGTATTTCTTAATACATACGTATCTTGAATATCGGTGGTAGTAATGTGTATGGCTTTATCGAAAATACGGAGAAAGCTACGGCGTATGGTTTGCGAAACATCATTGCCATTGGCAATTCTTAGATAAGCTTCCACCGCACATCGGTAATCGTTGGTTACTTTTGAACGTCCGCTTTTGCGGGCATCCTGATTGTTCCAATTGCTCTTCAATTCAGAATAACCCAAATAAAACCCATTCAGAAAGAAAGTCAAATCGGGACGAAATGAAAATAGTATTTTCCCGTCGTGTTTATATTTATAAGGCAATTCTTGCACTACGCTGAAAATGTTCTCTTTGAAATCTTTATCACCTTGCAGCTCTGAGCCACTTGGAGCATAAAGCGTGAATGTAAGTCCCTGAAAGGTGAAATTCTTATTGTTATTAATGAATAAAGCCATGTTGGCACTCGACTTTATGCGATCCAAAAGAAATTGAATCAACTCCGCAAACAATTCTTTTTCATCATTGCCGTACTTACGAAGTAATTTTCGGTAATTTGCCTGATTGAACGAAGTTTCGGATAGAAACGCTTTCAAGTCTTCTTCAATCACATAATCCTCAGAAACGGTATTGGCTGTTACTTCCTTGTAGCCCAAACCCTCGGCAGAGCAAAGAAAATTAAGCAGGTAGCCACCTTGTAAATCGAGTTCGTGCATGAGGGATGTAGTTTATCTAAATAGTTTAATATAATCATCAAAGGCGAAAATGCGGTTTCGTTTAAAACCTGTTACTTCTATCAAAATACCTAATCGAACAAAGTCATCGATTAATCTGACAGCTGTTGCATTATTGATGTTTAAAGCTGTAGCTACCAAATTCGCTGTTGAAATCGGTTCGCCATAGAGAAATTGCAAGAAGGATTTTGCCAGAGCCTGTTTTTTACCCAATGAAATAATTTTGTTTTCCAAACTACTTCTCAAAGCAATAATGTCTTTAAAGGTTTGAATAGAACTTTCGGAAGTACTACGAATACCTTCCAGAAAAAATTTGAGCCATTGGGTTAAATCGTTGTGTGTACGAACTCTTGTAAGATTGTCGTAATAAAGTGGTTTGTTACGTTCAAAAAAGTCTGACAGATACAATGTTGGTTTGTTCAATAGCCCGTTACTTACCAAATACAATGTAATAAGCAAGCGACCAATACGTCCATTTCCATCGAGAAATGGGTGTATGGTTTCGAATTGATAATGAGCTATTCCGATTTTTATTAAATGGGGTACAGGCTCGTTGATATTGTTAAGAAAATGCTCTAAATCGGACATTAAATCCAAAACGCTATCTTGGTGGGGAGGAATGAACGTGGCATCGGCAATGCTACTGCCTCCAATCCAGTTTTGACTGTTACGAAACTCGCCAGGGAGTTTGTGAGTCCCTCTTACACCCTGCAACAAAGTCTTATGTGTTTGTTTCAATAATCTGTTACTTATAGGCAGTTCAGGAAGTTTCTGCATGGCTTCGTTCATTGCCTGCACGTAGTTTTGCACTTCCTGCCAGTCATCGTGCTTTTCGGGCTGTATATACTCTTCCTTGCGAACAGCATCGTCAATGTTCGTTTGCGTACCTTCAATTTTGCTACTCGTAGTACCTTCTTTCAATACGTGCATTTTTATAAAAAAATCCACATCGGGTATTAATTGTGAGAAGGCATTCAACTCACCCAATTTGCGATCGGCCTGACTTAATAAATACGACAATTCTGGATGATCTATCTGCCATGGTATATCGATAATATTGGGTTCAAAACTCTTGTACTGAATCCGTTGAATGTGTTTTCCAGATGTAAAGCTACCAATGTTCATATTGCCTTTTTATTTACTGAACTGCAAATATAATAATTTATACTTGCAGTTAATGTGTTTTCTGCAAGTATGGTGTTTTATATTTGCAGAGAATCTTCTGTTACTTTTATCTTCCCCGTTACCACATCATTGATCAATGTTTTCCGGAGTTGAGTAAGCTTGCTGATTTGCGTACTAATATTTACTAATATACTGTCAATTAGTATGGTTTTTTCATTTAGGTATTTTCCAATTAAAATTTGCTCATTAAGAGGTGGCAAGATTATAGGCAAATTCCAAAATGTATTAAGTCCTAGTATTTTCCTAGTTGTCCCAGTGGCAGATTTGCTAAAATAATACTGAACGATGTCATTATTTAATAGATATTTTTTAAACAACAAATCAATATTTCTCTTAAAAACAAATCTGAGAATATGGTAGCTATACAATGTATTCACTAGATCTTCCATAATAACAGCGGAAACACCAATGTCTGCAATAGTTTCCGAGCTTGGAGTAAATAAAGCATTTCCTTGCCTTAATCTCTTAGATTTAATTTGCTTATTATTTGCGCTGACAATCATATAATCATCACTGTTCCATATCTCTTTTGTGTTATTCCCATAAACATCTGTATAGTTTACGAGTTTTACAATAGCTTCCTCTTCGATTATTTTTTTGTCCACAGAACTTGTTTCAATATTTCCAAGTAATTTCAATCTTTTCACCTCCCAATGCTCAGGCATCATTCCAATCCACTCAATGCCACTGTCTTTCATCTTAGTGAGGGTTTCACTTTGAGTGAAGCCCTCACTGGAAGGGATACCACGGCATACCGTTTCGTTTATCAAGCTACGGCGCAAGGCTTTGTACTTATCGGCTTTGGCTGTAAGAAGTTCTATTTTACGGTCAATGGCAGTAGTTTTGGTGTCAAGGTAGTTGGCAATTGCGGTTTGTTCTTTGAATAATGGGCTTTGAATGTTGAGTGCAAAAATTTTATTAGGATTTGATCTAGGCATCTTAACGCCATCTGTAATAGAGTTTATTTTTGAAATAAATCCCTGAGATAAAAATCTATAAAAATAATATTTGCTATTAATTCTATTTTTGTTCTTATTGAGTGTCCTGTAAACTATAACTTCACCACTAACACCTCCATCAAATACAGCAAGTAGTACTTTCGCTAAATATGGTCTTAATTTATTAAGTAAGATATCGCCAGTCTTAAACAAAGTGGTATCTTCTCCATTTTCGTTTGAAACTCTTTTAATCAATCGACCAGTAAAAGATTCAATATTTTCCAATGGAACGTATGTGTCTTCCTTCAAGTCGGCACTGCTATCATTAATTTGTAGAAATAAATCTTTCACCCTCAATACTTCCCAATGCTCTGGAATTTCTCCCAACCACTCTATCCCCGAAGGTTTGTATTTGTCGTATTGCTTCATAAGGAAAGAGCGCTTTCGAGGGTTGATAAATCGTGTTCAAGTTGTTTCAAATCAGAAAGAATATCTTCAATCTTCTCCAGCTTTTCTGGTTGGTAGAAGACCTTGTTGAAGTTGATTTCTACACCCACTGTGTTGTCAAGATATTCAAACGGACGAGTTACATACTTTGTCATAAAAGCGGCAATGTTGGCTCTGTTTTCTTCCTCGTTGGGCGAATAAGCGATAATTTCGTAATCTTTTTGTGTGTCTTGAACAAGCTCTACCGTAATGCTGTATTTGGCATCGGCGGTTTTGGTGGCTTTTTTGAAGGTCGATTTAATTTGTATTTTTCCACATCCGAGGCGTTTGCCTGTGGCATCATTTTGAGACGGGGCATGCCCCGTCTGTACTATGGTTTCCTCGTCTTTGTTGAAAAAATAATATTTGCCATTTGCTTCAATCACTAAATGATTTTCTTTGTAATCGAATGCATTGATAGCGGGTGCTATGGTGGCTTCGTAGTATTCGGTCAAAGTGAGGGTTTCACTTGAAGTGAAGCCTTCACTACTGCTGCTTAACTCAAAAGTAGATAGCTCAAAAATTCCATCTTCGCCTGTTTGAGTGATTCGGGTGGGTTTTAGTTTGATTTTTTCTTCAATAAATTTACCTTCACTATCCACGTTGGTCAACAGTATGGATTGCTTGTTGAAATAGAAATGCCATTTGTCGAACACCCGCGCAAAATCGTTGTCTTCAAAATCAACCAACGCTTCGATAATCTCGGCTCGGTTGTCCTCACTCATTTCACGGCGTTTCTTACCCTTGCTTTTCTTCAAATGTACATATTTACTACTACCGTCAATCAGTATGATTTTGTCTTTTCGTTCAGTGGGTTTGTTTTTGTTGAAAACCCACAAATAGGTGTATATGCCAGTATTGAAAAACTCATCGGTAGGCATTTGTATAATGGCTTCCACCCAGTCTTTATCAAAAAAGTACTTCCGAATGGTGCTTTCGCCACTACCGGCATCGCCGCTAAAGAGCGAAGAACCGTTGTTTACTACCACGGCAATCCCATCGTTATCTAAATGATACACAATGTGTTGATCGAATAATAATTGTCCGTCTGAAATGGAAGGCAGGGCCACGAAACGACCCGTTTTGTCGGTTTCAATGGCTTTTCGGTAATCTTTCCAATCCACACCATAAGGAGGATTGGCAACAATTACATCAAATGTTTTATCAATAAATTTTGTATCGGTAAGTGTATTCCCATATTCAATCTGAGAGTCGATTCGGAAACGACTTTCGATTTTAGCCAGTGCATAGAGTGACGAATTCCAGTCCATGCCGTGCGTTTTAATCGGTCTGCGGGTTTTGGTGTTGAGCTTGTCTTCAATGCCAAAAAGTAAGTTTCCACCGCCCGAAGTAGGATCATAAAGGGTAAGAAATTCTTCGTTATCCTGAATTTTGGAAGCTACTATATCTGAAATCAGCCCAATAATATCATCGGGTGTATATTGTTCCCCTGCTGTTTCAGCCGAAATATCGGCCCATTTGCGTTTGATATGTTCTTCGAGGGTTGTAATTTCGGAGTTATCGAATGGCTCTAAATCAATTTTACTCCATCCTTGTACAATAGAAAACAGAATTTTCTTAGCTCTTAGAATGCCACATACACCCGAAATATCGAGGTATTTTTCCTCGTCGTTACCCTTGTCTACCCCTAATAAATGGCGGGTTTCGGTGTCGAAAGCTCCGAGATATTCTTTAAAGTCAGATTCGAATGTTTTATCGTTGGCGCAAATATCACTCAACTTCTTGTTTTGTCGAATCACATATTCGTTGTAGCCAAGACCCGCTGTTTTGAAGTATTCGATATAATCATCGGTGTTGTTTTCCGATTTACCAAACTCGTCGGACAGTCGTTTATGCTCCCTGATCAAACGGCTTTCGACCATACGCAAGGCAAAAAATGGCATCATATATTTTGGAAAATCGCTCTGTTTCAGACCTGCGGAGCGTAAAGAATCGGCAGACGACCAAATGTCGGACTCGTATTGGAGAATGTTTAGAGGCATAGTATAAAATATTCTTTGTCTTAATTATGTTCCTCAAATTTACACATTCCGTTTAAAACGCCAAGTGAAAACGTGCAATTGTCTATAATAATATAAATCAAGCCTTGTGGCGAGAACACATTTACTTGGAACAGGAATTGAATTTGGGCAGCTAGGTGAGAATGGAAAATCTATCGCAAATGGGAAGGGTGCTTCAGCGATGATTCTCGAAATAGCATAATTGCATTGCTATTGCTGGACTGAAAAATCAAACTTTAGACCTTTCCTTCCTGATAATTAAAATTATCAAAAACTCATCAAAATGGTTAAATTCGAATAAAAAAGTACATTTTCGATATTTTTTTATCCTATTTAGTTGACAAATTGCTTTTTATTTAGTTTATTTGCACTCAAAATCATTTTATCCTGTTTTTAACAAAGACATATATTAATTCTATAAAGCAAAATTATCATGAGCAAATCAAAATTGGAGTACATCTGGTTAGATGGAAGCGAGCCTACTCAAGTATTGAGAGGCAAAACTCGCATTAAAGAAAATTTTAGTGGTAAATTGGAAGATTGTCCAATGTGGTCATTCGACGGATCTTCAACGAATCAAGCACAAGGTGGTTCATCTGACTTGTTGTTGAAACCTGTTTTTATTTGCCCAGATCCTGATCGCAAAGATGCTTACATCGTAATGACTGAAGTTCTTAACGCAGACGGAACAGCTCACGTTACGAATCACCGTGCAACTATCCAAGATGAGGATAATGATTTCTGGTTTGGTTACGAACAAGAATATTTCTTGTATGATCTTGAAACTAAAATGCCATTAGGTTTCCCTAAAGGTGGTTTCCCAGATCGCCCACAAGGCCCATACTACTGCTCAGTAGGTGCTCGTAATGCTTACGGTCGCGAAATCGTAGAAGAGCATTTCGACATCTGTTTGGAGGCTGGCTTGAACATCGAAGGTATCAACGGTGAAGTAGCTACAGGACAGTGGGAATACCAAATTTTCTCTAAAGGCGCTAAATTAGCTGGTGACGAAATCTGGGTTTCTCGTTATTTCTTGGAAAGAACTTGCGAAAAATACGGTGTATATGTAGAATGGCATCCAAAACCACTAGGCGCAACAGACTGGAATGGTTCGGGTATGCACGCTAACTTCTCTAACGGTAAAATGAGAACTTGCGGTGACAAAGCTGTATTCGATGCAATCTGCGCTGAGTTCGGTAAACACGTTCCTGAGCACATGGCTGTATATGGAGCATACAACGACCAACGTTTGACTGGTAAACACGAAACTGCCTCTATCCACGATTTCTCTTGGGGTGTATCTGACCGTGGTGCTTCTATCCGTATCCCTGTTGGAACAGTAGAAGATGGTTGGAAAGGTCGTCTCGAAGATCGTCGTCCAGCATCAAACGGTTGTCCTTACCAAATTGGTTCGGTTATCGTGAAATCAACTAAAGCTTCAGGACAATTCTAATTCTGAATCAACGATACGAAGAGCCTCTGTTCCGTTTGGAATGGAGGCTTTTTGCATTAGGGCTTTTTGCACAACTAAATTGACTGAATGTTCTCTTTCCAAAAAATCAAACTGATTAAACATTTGTATGTTTCAAAGTCAAAGAAATTTGATGATGCATTTGGTAAAGAATTAGCTGATAAAATGAAGGCTTGTTTAAAAGGACATGCATCTCAAAAAACCGCTCCTGCTTCAGTTCAACAATAAAAATTTCTTTATATTGTAAGAACCGATTATTTGTCAAGGATGACAAGTAATCGGTTTTTTGTTTCTGAATCAAACGCACGACGTTATACTTTAGGTTGAAAATCAAAAATATAATTGCAAAATCTTATTCAGGATAGTGTCAATTTCTCTATATTCTACATCTGCATTCATGTATTTTATGTTGCAGTGACATACTTTCTGATCTGCTAATTCAGACTTTATATAAAAAGTAGGTTGAATTATATTTAGTTATAACTATTTGAAAAACAAATATTTATATTTTATATTAACTTAAGTAAAAGTATTGTGTGGTAGTGAAATAGGGTATCCCATTTTAGTTATTTTTCACAGTAGTAGTGTTGTGGGGGATAAAAAAGTTCAATCTCTTGACTTTGCATATAATTTTGTCCCATCGCAATTTGATTTTCAAACTACGATGGGATTATTGATTATACTTGACCATGAAAACACAAATGATAAGACTCTCCGTATTCATTCTTTTTGCTTGCTATATTGTTATGGCAATCGAGGCAAAGAGCCTGCCCAAAACAAATACGCTCGACCAACGGGTTGATTCGGTATTGAAACTGATGACACTCGACGAAAAGATTGGTCAAATGAATCTACTGACCAGCGATTGGGATGTGACCGGACCAAGTATCAATAAAGGTTATCTGGCTGACATCAAAAGCGGTCGTTGTGGAAACATCTTCAATGCCCATACGGTTGCTTACACACGCAAATTGCAAGAGGTGGCGGTGAAAGAGTCCAGACTAGGAATTCCATTGCTCTTTGGTTACGATGTAATACACGGACATAAAACCATTTTCCCAATTTCGTTGGGAGAAGCTGCATCGTGGGATTTGGAGAAAATCGAACGTTCAGCGCGTGTCTCTGCTATTGAAGCAGCTGCGTCGGGCATCAACTGGACATTTGCGCCGATGTGCGACATTAGTGTAGAGCCTCGTTGGGGACGTGTTTCGGAAGGTGCTGGTGAAGATCCTTATCTCGGTTCCAGAATTGCGGAAGCCCGCGTGCGTGGCTTTCAGGGGAAAAATAACAACCTAGCCGATCCACTGACCATTGCCGCGTGTGTGAAACATTTTGCAGCTTATGGTGCACCACAAGCCGGACGTGATTACAACACGGTGGATATGTCGGAACGGACTTTCCGTGATGTCTATCTATTGCCTTACAAAGCGGCAGTGAAAGCCGGTGCAGTGACGGTGATGTCGTCCTTTAACGAGCTGAACGGTGTACCCGCAACAGCCAACAAATGGTTGATGAAAGACATATTGCGCAAAGAACTCGGCTTCAAAGGATTTATAGTAACTGATTATACTTCCGTGACCGAATTGGTGAATCATGGAGTGGCAAAAGACGATGCTGCGGCCGGATTGCTTTCGGTGAAAGCCAGTATCGACATGGATATGCAAGGAGAAGCTTTTGCCAAATACCTCAAAAATCAGGTGGAGACCGGACAAGCCACCATCAAAATGGTGAATGATGCCGTTCGTCGCATTCTACGGGTGAAATTTCAATTGGGATTATTCGACGACCCTTATAAATATTGCAATACTGAGCGTGAAAAGAAATTAATCTATGCCCCCGAACATTTAGAGGCAGCTTACAAAGTGGCACGCAGTTCGATGGTGTTGTTGAAAAACGCAAACAACACGTTACCTCTTCATAAAGGCGAAAAAATAGCCGTCATTGGTGAATTGGCCACTTCTACCCGCGACTTGTTGGGTTCATGGAAAGCAGCAGGCAATTGGGATTTTATGAAATCGATTTTGGACGAAATCAAAGCTTACAACGGCGCTGAGAACACGCTCTACTCCTTGGGTTGCAAGAAAATGGGAAACGACCGCAGCGAATTTGAGGCTGCAATTGAAATAGCCAAAGGAGCAGATAAAATTGTAATGGTCGTTGGCGAAGATTGTGATTGGAGCGGAGAGGCATCCAGCCGAACAAGTATCAAGATTCCGGGAGTGCAATCAGAATTAATCGAACGGTTGACCGCACTAAACAAGCCCATCGTTGTTGTATTGATGAATGGTCGTCCACTGGATCTTTCAAAAGAGTCTAAACTAGCTGATGCCATTCTGGAAACCTGGTATTCAGGCACAAAAGGCGGTAAAGCCATCACGGATGTGCTTTTTGGAGAATACAATCCGTCGGGTAAACTGCCGATGACATTCCCCCAAAATGTCGGACAAGTACCACTCTACTATTATGCAAAAAACACTGGCAGACCCATCTATTTGCCAAATGATAAGTATAAATCGAAATACATCGATTGCACCAACGATCCTTTGTATCCTTTTGGATTTGGATTGAGTTATACCACCTTCAGCTATTCTGACATTACATTATCGAATAATAATCTGACAAACGACGGAGCCATTGAAGCGACCATTACCGTTTCGAATACCGGAAAAGTCGAAGGAGAAGAGGTTGTTCAACTATACATTCGCGACTTGATTGGCAGTGTTACCCGTCCGGTGAAGGAGTTGAAAGGATTTCAAAAAATTGCACTCAAAGCAGGAGAATCGAAGAAAATAAGTTTCAAAATCACACCCGATATGTTAGCTTTTTATCGATTGGATATGACGTATGGTACCGAATCGGGAGATTTCAAACTCTTCATTGGTGGCAATTCGAGAGACGTGAAAGAGACTAACTTTACTTTAGCAAAATAACTATGAGCAAAATCGCCAACATATTATTTTTCATTGTGCTGGTAAACATTCAAATGTTTGCTCAGGGAAAATATGTTGTACCGCAAGAGATTTCGGCACAAGGATATCCGGCGCACGTGGAGCTCAACTTCGAGAATGCGCACGGATTCACCTACGAAATATTTGCTTCGACCGACAACGGGAAAACATTTACCCAAAAGGGAGAAACGCAAGCCACCTATTTCCTCGATTTCGTAAAATCGACAGTTGAAAATCAACCAATAACCTATCGGATTGTACCAAAAGGATTATCGGTGATGAACAAAAATGCTTCGAAATTCGAAGTAAAAACAACGCTAAAAAACCGTACCGATGCCGAATTGCTCGATATGGTACAGCGCTATACCACTCGCTATTTCTTCGACTTTGCACATTCCGATTGCGGAATGGCACGCGAGCGGAGCAACAATCCGAACGGTGATATCGTCACTGTCGGGGGAACAGGCTTCGGTATTATGGCATTGGTGGCAGGCGCAGAAAGAAATTACTTCTCCCGCGAAAAGTCGTACGGGAAAATCAACCAGATTGTCACTTTTTTGGAACATGCCGAACGATTCCACGGGGCTTGGGCGCATTGGTACAATGGCAATACGGGTAAACCGTTCAGCTTCAGCAAATACGACGATGGCGGCGACCTCGTAGAAACTGCATTTATGATGGAAGGTCTGCTCACAGCCCGTCAGTACTTCATCAATGGCAACGAAGCCGAGCAAAACTTATCCAAACGCATCAACCAACTTTGGCGGGGAGTGGAGTGGAATTGGTACACAAATGGTTCTGATTCGCTCTATTGGCATTGGTCTAAAAACTGGGGCTGGCGCATGAAACACCGCATCAAAGGATTCGATGAAACGCTGATTACATACGTTTTGGCGGCATCGTCGCCCACTTATGCCATCCGACCGGAAGTGTATCACGCTTGCTATCCCAATTCAACCTATTTTAAGAACGGAAAGAGTTACTACGGCATCCAGCTTTCGCTCGGAATGGAATATGGCGGTCCACTGTTTTTCACCCACTATTCGTTTTTGGGACTCAATCCAAAAGGACTGAATGACCGTTATGCTGATTATTGGGAGCGAAACAGAGCGCACGTGTTGATTCATCGAGCGTATGCCATCGACAATCCGAAAAAACACACTGGATTAGGAGCTGATTTGTGGGGATTTACCTCATCAGACGATCCAATGAACGGCTATACGTCGCACCATCCTGGAACAGATGACGAAAACGGAACCATATCGCCCACTGCGGCCATTTCGTCCATTCCCTACACTCCGGAATATTCGATGGAAGTGATTCGACATCTCTATTACGATTTGGGAAATACAACTTTTGGGAAATATGGATTTTATGATGCCTACAATCCGAGTTTAGTTGACGGACAACAGGTTGTGCACTCTTATCTAGCCATCGATCAAGGACCCATTGCGGTGATGATTGAAAACTACCAAAGTGGATTGATTTGGAAACTATTCGCACAAAATGAAGAGATACAAAAAGGGTTGACCGCCCTCGGATTTTATTATAAATGAAACACATTATCTAATACCAAACAGTATGAAAAAAGTAATTGGAACGGTGATCTTGATGCTGCTTATAGCACTTTCACCGCTTTATGCCCAACAAACGGTGACCGTAACCGGAACAGTAAAAGACAAAACCACCAAAGAGACCTTGATCGGTGTGAATGTCGTTTTGCAGGGAACGACGCAAGGAACAATCACTAATTTGGATGGAGAATATACGCTGAATAATGTTCCGAAAAATGCAAAACTTCAATTTACCTACATCGGGATGGATCCTCTTACCGTAGATGTGAAAAACGGAGGAAAGATCGATGTGATGATGGGTGCCAATAATATCGGACTCGATGAAGTGGTGGTAGTTGGATACGGAACTTCCAAAAAACGAGATTTAACCGGTTCGATTATTTCCATTCGTGGCGAAGACCTGAAATCTTCACCCGAAAGTAATCCGATGAAATCTCTACAAGGAAAAGTAGCCGGTTTGGTCATTACCAACAGCGGCGCAGCGGGTGGCAGTCCGACGATTCGTCTTCGAGGTGTATCAACTGTCAATGCCAATACCAACCCATTGTTTGTAGTGGATGGTATGTTTGTGGATAATGTGGATTTTGTCAATCCGAACGACATTACTTCGATTGAGGTACTGAAAGATCCCTCTTCGTTGGCCATCTTTGGGGTACAAGGAGCCAATGGAGTCATTATTATCACGACCAAAAGAGCTGAAAAAGGGAAACTTACCATCAGCTACGATGGCTACGCTGGAGTACAGATTCTTCACGACCGCGATCGTTTGCAATTAACCAATGCATCCGATTTCACAGCACTATACAACGAGCAACTCAAAAATATGAATCCTTCAGCGACAGAGTGGGTGCCCGACCTATTAGGTGGAGGAACAAACTGGCAAACACAAATCTTTCGTCCAGCGGTGATTACCAATCACGGGGTGACAGTTTCTCAAGCTACTGACAAATCGAGCAGTGTGTTATCGTTAGGTTATTTCAAACAAGATGGAATTGTAAATTATAATACCTATCAACGGTTCAGTGGTCGTTGGGCAGGTGATTATATCGTCAATAAATCTTTTAAAATGGGAGGAAATGCGACCTTCAACCGCTGGAATGTAGATCCGGCAACGGCCAATATTCAAAATGCGGCGCAAGCTTTGCCAACATACACACCTTATGCGCCCACGGAAGATTTTGATAAACTCAATATTGGTTCTAAGTACACGCCATCACCGAGCATTCAGAAAGACGTTCCGAATCCGGTGGCTGTTATGGAAATCAACAAAGAAAACAGCGAAAGCTACGGCTATAGAACGGTAGGAAATGTGTATGCCGAAATCGCGTTCTGGAAAGATTTCACCTTTCGAGCCACAGGATATGGAGATATAGGAATCAATACAGGAAGTAATTATACTCCGGGGTTCAATGTCAATAACTCTACATCGATCTCTTCGCATAAAAATGAGAAGACTCTTTTTAGCCGGAACACCGCTGAATATACCAAGTACCAAGCCGATTTTATTGTGAATTATAACAAATCCGTCAATCTGCACCGCATTGGTGTGATGGCAGGTTACACCGCACAGGTACAAGAAAGCAAAGGATTTAGCGCAGAGGCCGATTCATTGGTTGATCCGACGATGTGGAATGTGCCAAAAGATTTTTGGTTGCTGAGTATGGGTTCTGAAAAAACCAAAACCAACGGAGATTGGTACGATGCAGAATCATTTATCTCATACCTCACGCGAGTCAACTATTCGTATGCCAATAAATACATTGTGTCCGCCACTTTTCGTGCGGATGGATCTTCCAAATTCTCTCCTAACAAACGTTGGGGATATTTCCCATCTCTCGGCTTGGGTTGGGTGATGAGTGAGGAGAATTTTATGGAAGATATAAAGGATAAAGTCAATTTCTTAAAAGTAAAAGCCTCGTGGGGAAAACTCGGAAACGATAAAATTGGCAATTACCTCTGGTTCCCGACGATTAATCCAAAAGGACAACAAGTGGTAGTGAATGGTAAAACCTATTATATCCCTACCGTCAGCAACTTGGTGGACAAGAATATCCATTGGGAGGTGGTTACGGGTTTGGATGCTGGCGTTGAGGCACAACTGTTTAACAGTAAATTGTCTGTAGAGATGGGCTATTTTACCAAAACGACCAGCGATTTGTTGGCGTATGTAGCACCTCCGGTTTCTGTAGGAGCGGGTTATGCGATTACGAATGCAGGTTCTATTCGCAACAGCGGATTCGAATATATTCTATCATGGAGAGACAAATCGGGCGATTTCAATTATGGAATAAGTACAAACGGGGCAACACTTAATAACAAAGTATTGTCTTTGGGCAATGATAATTCAGACATTGTTTCTGACACATACCACGTTACCTCGGTGGGTCATCCGGTAGGTGCTTTGTATGGTTATACCCAAGATGGTGTTTTTCAGAATCAAGCCGAAATCGATGCCTATCTCCCTGCTTCTTGGACATCGAAACCGGGAGACATTCGCTACAAAGATATGAATGGCGATGGTAAGATTAGCGAGAAGGACCGCACGTTTATCGGAAGCATTATTCCAACTTTTACTTATGGATTGACCTTGAATGTGGGCTACAAAAAGTTTGATTTCAGCGTTGATTTCAACGGAGTGTATGGCAATCAAATTGTGAATAAAAAGAAATTGCCAACCATTTCGCAGTACAATTTTTATCAGACTTCGCTCAATCGTTGGCACGGAGAAGGTACTTCCAATTTCGAACCAATTCTAGATAATTCCAGAGGAAATAACTTCGAACCATCGACCAATCAACTCGAAAGTGGCGCTTATTTCCGAATCCGAGCGCTTCAACTGGGCTACACCGTTCCACGATCTGTCTTGAAATTGTTGGGATGCAATAAATTACGCTTCTTCGTGAATGCGCAAAATCCTATCACTTTCAAAAACAACAGTGGTTACACACCTGAAATCGGTGGTGGAATTCTCAATGGTGGAGTCGATAATGGCGATACTTATCCTCTTCCAACCCTTTATACTGGCGGTTTATCCCTTAATTTTTAATACTGAAAGTCATGAAAAAGATACTTCTATATTTAGCCCTAGTCATAGTTGCCTCGGCCTGTTCTGATAGTTTTCTCGACCGCTTTCCCAAAGGCCGTTGGCATCATGGAAATTACAACGATAGCACACTGAATATCAATATTCTGGTGGAAGCAAAGTTGGCTCAAACTTACGAAACGCTCCGTAGTTATACATTCTCCTTTGCCGGATTTGGTATGCAAAACTACACCACACCTGACGTGGAAAAGGGAAGTTCACCAAGCGATGGTCAGCAAGTGGTGCAGTTCAAACCATTGAGTTATACCGCAAGTAATAATCAGATTGGAGATTACTATAGTGTCTGTTACAGCAGTATTTTTTTGGCAAACGAAGCCATTGCGTTGGCTACTTCGCTCAGCGATACTGTGCCGAACAAAAACGAATACCTTGCCGAAGCAATTTTTTTGCGCTCGGTCATGTATTTCCGTTTGACGCAAGCTTTTGGTGGTGTTCCATTTGTGGACAAAGTGCTCGGACAAACGGATAAAACCCCAGCACGTTCTACTCGCGAGGAGATGTGGAAAAATCTCGAACGTGATTTAAGTTGGTCAATTCCCTACTTACCAAGTCGCCGCGCATTATTAGCGAGTGGCAATTCGGGCAGAGCAACACAAAATGCGGCACGGGCTGTATTGGCAAAAGTATATCTATATCAAAAAAAATGGGCATTAGCGATGAATATGACCTCCGCTATTATTTCATCCGGCGATAATGGATTGACCACGCCCTACGATCAAATATTCTCCGAAGCCAAAGAGTATGGCGATGAGTCGGTTTTCGAAGTCTATTGCGAAGAAAAACCAGATGATAAAATCTACTTGGGCAGTCAGTTTGGCGAAATACAAGGCGTTCGAGGAATTCCCGATTTGGGTTGGGGTTTCAATGCACCAAGTCAAGTGCTGATGGATGCTTATGAAGCCGGTGATCCACGAAAAGCGGCTTCTATAATCGCAAGCGGAGATGTTTTAGACGGCAAAAAAATCAAGGCTGATGCGGGTGGATATCAGTATTTTAATAAAAAAGCCTACACTGCGGCCTCTGAACGAGGAGTTTTTGGAAGACCTGTCAATGGACATGCCGGATGGTTGAATATCCGACTGATACGCTATGCAGATGTCGTGTTGATGCATGCCGAAGCTGCTTGTGAATTAGGAAATACCACCGAGGCGTTGGATAAATTAGAAATGGTGCGAGCCAGAGCCAGAGGAAACAATAGTTCTGTTTTGCCTAAAATTACCACGACCGATATTGCCGAACTCAGAGCGAAAATACATCAGGAACGCCGCATCGAATTGGCGATGGAGTGGGAGCGATTCTATGATTTGGTCCGTTGGGGAGAAGCGAAAGCTGCTATTGGCGCCAATTTCGTGATTGGCAAACACGAGCTATTTCCGATCCCATTGATCGAAATCACAAAATCGGATGGTGTGATTACACAAAATCCCGGGTATTGATTTTTTATTTTGAATTGACCTAATTGTCGTTTTTGCCCCTAAATCCCCTAAAGTGGACTTTGAGATTCGACAGTTAATCATTATTGATCAATGAACTAACAATTTAAACATTGCTTCTGTAAAAGTCCCCTTCAGGGGATTTAGGGGCAAATGAATTCAAATTATCGCATAATAAATAATTCACATGAGAACCAAACTAGTTTTATCACTCTTCATCCTTCTATTGGTCGGCTGCAAAAATGATCCAGAGCCAACGATAGTTGTGATAAAGAACGATGAAACCTATTCACCGGCAAATGTGCGCCCGGTATTAGAGACTTGGCAACACAAAAACTTCGACTATTTCTACGACGGAGCGAGTGCCTCTACTGGCATGGCTTTGGAGGGAAATGACCGAGGTGATGTGGTGACGATTGGAGGAAGTGGATTTGGAATCATGTCGATCATTGTGGGAGCTGAGCGTGGATGGATTACAAAAGCACAAGCAGCCGACCGAACGCTGATGATGCTGCACTTTCTGGGAAAAGCAGAACGGTTCAAAGGGATGTGGTCGCATTGGTACAATCCCGATGGCACCGCACATCCATTCGGCGATCAGGTGAAGACCGGCGACTTGGTGGAAAGCGCATTCTTAGCAGCCGGATTATTGACTGCGTCGGAATATTACACCGCAAACACACCCATTGAAACTGAAATTCGTGATTCGGTAGCTTCGTTTTGGAACACAATGGACTGGAAGTTTTATGCCGGATTAGATGATCAATTGCATTGGCTTTGGCGCTCACAAACCAATATTTTGGAACTCGGTGTAAGCGGATGGAACGAATGTTGGATTGCTTATATTTTGGCATTGGGTGCTCCTACCCCACACGCTATTTCTCAAGCCACTTATCAAAATGGATGGCAAAACAACGGTTCAATATTTCACGCCAATCGCTCTTATTATGGTTATAAATTGCCTTTTGGAGAAGAGAAAGGCGGTCCGATGTTTTTTGCACACTACTCTTTTCTGGGATTGGATTCCCGCAAAATAGAAGATCAGTATGCTAGTTATTGGCAGCAAAACGTATCCCACGCGATGATCAATCGCCATTATTGCTTAGAAGATGCACCAAAATCTTATCTATACGACGAGAAAAACTGGGGGTTAACCGCTTGCTACGGTGCGAAATCGCCGTGGGACTACAAAGCTCGTTCTCCTCTCAACGACGACGGAGTGATTGCTCCAACTGCTGCTTTGGGATCGTATCCTTACACGCCGTTCTACAGCACACAGGTGTTGCTTCAGTTGGCTTCCAATTCGTTGGCACAAGGCTCGTATGGCTTTGCTGATGCCTATTGTCCGAGCACAGCTACTTCGGAGAAAAAACAGTTGGCAATCGATCAAGGGCCGATTGTGGTGATGATAGAGAATTATCGTTCGGGATTGATTTGGAATCTATTAATGAAAAACGAGCACGTCAAACAAGGATTACAATTGGCAGGCGTAAAGGCTTCACCCAATTTTGCACAAGGATTTCCGCTCGCGGTCACCAATACCAAAACAAACGAATACGACATGATGCGCCATCCCGATCGGGGATCGTATGAGTTAGATTATTTTCTTAACACGGGTGGAAATACCCGATTTACTATTACCAATAGCGCAAAAACGGTGGTTTTCGAAGAGACAATAAATAGCCAAGCGGGAGAACATGTGTGGTCCTTTTACGACGCGAAAATCCAGAATGGCAAACAATATACTATTACGATGTATGCCCCTGACGGCAAGGAGTCGCATTTGGTAGTTAGATTGAGATAATTAACCCTAATACAAACAATTAAATTTAAGAAAAATGAAAAGGCTAATTTTTACTTTTGTGATGGCGCTTGCGATGAGTGTTAGCACGTATGCGTTAGACAACATTATGTTGGATGACTTTGAAGCAGATTCTGTCAGTTTTACTACTGAAGTGCATGTAAATCCTCCTGCACACATGGATATTGCGGTAGTCGATAACCCGGTAAAAGCCGGTATCAATACCAGCAATAAAGTGTGGCGATGGACCAGATACGATGCGAGTCCTGATAATAAAAGCTGGGCTGGTTTTTGGGCAATCCTCAAAAATGCAGTTCCAACGGGTTATCACCGCATCGAAGTGAAGTACTTGCGTACCAATGCCACTTCTCAATTGAGAATCAAATGCGAGGGCGCTGTTACTATGGAGATGAATCCGGTGACTCCGGCTACCAAAACAAACGAATGGGAAACCATGGTGTTTGATTTGTATGCCAATGGAATCAAAAACATCACCGTTTTCGGTATGTTCCCCGATTACTACGAGCCGGTAGATCCTACCGCCGTTACTTATGTGGATGATATCAAGGTTATTTTTGACCCAACCATCAATCCTCCTATTCCAACTATGTTGACTTTGTTCGACAACAGTGCAAACAATCGTTTTCACGATCAAAGTTGGGTGAATCAAACAGCACCAAGTACCGTGGTAACTGAAAATTGGGAAGGTCCGAACATACCGAACGGAGACAAAATGCCTTGCGTTACTTCTCCTGTAAAATCCGGTGCCAATGCACTCAAATTGCAATGGAAATCGGTTGATACCGGCGATTGGATGGCTTTAGTTGCTTCCGTTGGATGGAAGCCGTTTGATTTAATGCCGATGACAGACCTTAAATTCTGGGTAAATTCACCGGTTGCCATTACCAAAAATGCATTGCCAGATTTTTATTTCGAAGCCTTTAGCGGTGCTCCCAACAAAACCGGAAAAGTGTCGATGGGAGCTTACTTAAAATCAGATATTGCCGCCAATACCTGGACCGAAGTAACTGTTCCGTTGAAAGATATTTGGGCTGCCGATACTGCTTTCAAAGCAAAAGATGTGATCAAAGGAATTTTCTTTGCTCAGAAATTGGTCGATAACGTAGAGCACACCCTCTTTATGGACGACTTTACGTTTGTAAGAGATACTACTCCTCCCGATCAAGTGTTGTTCGATCACAGTGCCAATGGTCGTTTCCACGATCAAAGCTGGATCAATCAAACTGCACCAAGTACCGTGGTGACAGAAAATTGGGAAGGCCCAAACATGGCCAATGGCGATAAATTTCCTGTTGTAGCTTCTCCAGTAAAAGAGGGCGAAAATGCATTGAAATTGCAATGGAAATCTGTTCCTGCTGGCGATTGGATGGCAATGGTAGCAGCAGTGGGTTGGGCATCGTTTGATGTAACTAAAATGACTCATTTCTCATTTTGGGTGAATTCACCTGTAACGTTGACCAAAGCGGTGATGCCAAAATTGAATTTTGAAGCACATAGCGGAAATCCAAATGCAACGGGCAAACTCGACATGGGTAACTACCTGTCAGCGGATGTTCCAGCCAACACTTGGACAGAAGTGAAAATTCCTTTGGCTGATTTCTGGGCAACGAATGCTGCCTTTACTTCACAAGGTATGATCAAAGGTCTCTTCTTTTCTCAAAATGCAACGGACAATGTAGAGCATACCATGTACCTCGATGCGTTTAAGTTTATCTTTGATAAAACGAATGGAATCAATCCGACTTATGTTGATAAAACCATCAAAGCTTACTATGCAAACGGAGAACTCCGTATGTTGAATTACAGTGGCGAGATGCGTATTTTTGACATAGCTGGTAAAATGGTTGCTCAACAAAATAATTTTGAGAATAGTGCCAGAGTTAATCTTAGATCGGGCATCTATATCGTAAATACATCTCGCGGTAACGCTAAAATTGCCGTGAAATAATCGTTGCCTCTATTCTTCAGAATAGACAATCTATAGAAAGAGAGGAATAGTTTCGGCTATTCCTCTCTTTGCGTTTGTATCATCTTCCGACGAATACTATGAATATGCAGCTTTATCAAAATGAGCGTTATTGAATTCTAAAATATATAGGGAGAGTGATTTTAACTTTAACATTTTTTCCTTCGAGTGTTCCTGGAGTCCAAACAGGCATAGCATTAATCACTCGTAACGCCTCGACATCGAGATAATAATTAGCATTTCTTATAATTTCCAAATCTGTAATCTTTCCATTCTCGTCAATGTAAAACTGGGTTACTACTTTGCCTTGTATATTGTTTTCCATAGCGATGGTTGGATATTTTTGTTCTTTCGCAAGAAATTCAAAAAGTTTATTTACTCCACCCGCGAATTCTGGGGCAGTTTCGTATGGGAAATATTTTTTGATCTTTTGGCCAATTGAATCGTAGCAGTTGCCTTCGATTAGTTTTCCATTATCGAAAGTATCTTTCCTCCTTTGCGTTCCATTGGGCCAATATGTACAAAATTCACCATTTAATTGATTGTCATTATAGAAGGCTTTTAAATGTATATTTCCGTTTTCGAACCATTCCCATTTTTCACCAACAATCTTTTTCTTTATAAATCTTCCCTGTTTGTATTCCTCTAATACGGAGTATTCCGATTTCTTTTGACCTGATATAAAGTAATTGGATTTTTTAAATAACGAATCATTGCCAACTGCACTTTTCTCTGTAATTGTATATTGAACAGCTAAGTTGACGTCTTTTACTTCTTTTCCCTCTAAATCAAAATACATTTTTTCTTGTCCATATATATTGACGAAAAGAAGTAAAATTATTGCTGAAAAGATTGATTTTAGTTTCATGAATTTCATTATTGATTTGGGTGTTATGTGTTACTTTTTGTCAAATGATGGTGATTGTTTTTTGCGCAAGTTTCAGTTTGTTAAACTTGTGCGCAGTTAACAGAACCTCGTCAGTAAGGGAGTGAGGTAGCAAATTCTACAAATATCCTCTCGTTCACCGTAGTCTCTGCCAAGCCAGTTCGTTCGGCGTATGGCTCTGCCTACGTCGTGTTTTTTAAAGGCTCTGCCTTTCTTTATCTGTCGCAGGCATGTTTGCAAAGCTGGAGCTTTGCTTTTAGCACGAACGAAGGCAGAGCCTTCGCTCAACGACCGTGCTACAGTTTTTTTGCACGCTACGCCCAACTAGGGGAATCTAATCAATCATTTATCAATTTTCTGCTCATAAAGGCAGACTATATCCTATTATTTGCAATGGCGCAGTTCACAGAAAGACGATAGTAGGGGTTTATCATCACTTTAAGACAGATTGTAGTAATTTGCTTTCTGGCACATACTTAAGGCCTCTACTTACAAAGTTTTTTGCATTCACTTTATTTCCTTTATAATAATAGTAAATGGCCACTGAATGATAAGTGTCTTCAATTAAATTGGTTAGCATTTGATTTTTAAGAGGAAGTGAGCAATTTTTCTCAAAATCCAATAAATATTTTTCACCTTTTGCAATCTTCTTACTATTAATAGATTCACTGGCTATTAGTAAATATGCGATTAATTTATTGTCTGACAATATGGGGTTTATCATATCATAGTTATACTTTTTTTGAAGCTGGTTGATGGTATCTATTCGCGCATTTGAATTTGTGATACTATACAACTTCCTTTGCAGAAAACTCTTCATTATCAGATTTGCATCCTGATGATTGCCTTTTATACTCAATGCATTTGCCACATATTTCTCAACCTTATCTGTGTTTTGGTAACGATAGCTCATTTGCATGTTATACGAAAAACTAATCTCATCAATTGTCTTTTTGTTCGTTAAGCGTGAAATTAATCTCTGATACAGTGAATCACAAAAATTCTCTTTGTTAGTATATTGAAGATGATGATTGATAATATTATTGAATATTGCAGTGGTCGCGTTTAAATCGGCATCCTCAAATTTTGAAACAAGTGCTACTAAATCAATATCTGTAACTTTATCAAAATTACATTTATCAATGTAATAGAGCAATGTAGTATGCAGTAAAATCTTTACTTGATTATCTGGATAGAAAAAATATGCTTTCTGGCAAAGAATAAAGGCAGATTCAATTTCATTTTTTTGGTATTTTGTTAATGCTTTATTATAATACTGAAATCCAGGGAGGTTGTGAAATTCAGCAGACTTTACTTCGTTGAATTTTTCTTCAAATATTTCCTCTACAGATTTGTTTTTGTATTCAAGTTCGCTTATCATTTTAGAGGAGCGCAAATAATTGACATATTGCTGCTGAAAATCGCCATTAAATATAGCTTTTTCAAAACTTGGATTGGTAGTTTCTATTACAATAGAATTTGACCCTGGATTTCCAATGAGGTAAACATGATTGGATGAAGCCATTACTTTATAAGGAATCTTTAATCTGTCGAATACCATTGCATACAACATCGATGCAGAGACACAATTATATGTGCCAGACTGAAACATGACAGGGAAATATTCGTTCTCGTTATACTTTTGCAGAAAACGGCTATGTACATCCGAATATGAGAGCTTTATTTTTTTGTTAATGCTCCTAGATTCTATTTTCTTACGGTTTAATTCATCAAAAATGGAGGAAAAGGTTGTTTTATCCTGTTGTGCCTCTTCTGCCGTCATTTTTTCATCAATGGCAAGAAACAGATTGAACGTATCTTTACCGTGACTCACAAAATTGGATAAGGCTTCTTTCTCGAAATCAGAATGATATTTCAAATCCGAGAATCGAATTAGTGAGTCTGTTGGATTTTGAGCAAGGCTCGGAAGTGTGAAAATTAAAATTTGTATTAAAATCAAGTTCAATAATTTGTTCATAAATATTCTATTTTAAAATTTTCCCTTGTTTAGGCTTATCTTTCGTTCGTCTATTTTAATACTATTAGGAACTGTAATTCGAGAACAAATATATTATTTTTCGCATTACAATTGAAAGTCTGCGGAGCTAAATGCTCATATTGCTCAATAAATGTAGGCCTTTGCCTTCGAATGCTAACTAATCGGCCTTTTTACAGTGACTTCATTGCTGTGAAATTAGTTTCTTCTCAGTTCGGATTTATACTAAGAGCTACAAAGGTAATTATTCCTATTTAGAATCAAAAATGAAGCAATAACAAAGTAGCATTTTTTTGTTTACATTTGTGTTTGAAACAATCTGCAGAAAGTATGTTATTTAGTCCATATAGAAAAACACAAAAGGTGCTACTTTTCGTTGGCATCTTTCTTGGTTTTGTGTTGCAAACGTTTGCACTTGAATTCACACCCATTGTTACTAATTTCACGAAGAAAGATTTTGCAGCAGCCAATCAAAACTGGTCTGTGGCACAAGATTCGCATGGGTTAGTCTATTTTGGGAATAACATGGGGATGTTGCGATTCGATGGCAACAAGTGGGAGCTGTTTCGCATTCCCGGCAACCGCATTGTGCGCTCCATCTACATCAGTAGCGACGACCGCATTTACATCGGTTCGTTCGAAGAGTTTGGCTATTTCGAGATTGCCTCCAACGGTGAGCTGCACTACACCTCGCTCTTGGCTCGATTGAAGGGATATAAAATGATGAACGATGAGGTTTGGAGCATCATCGAGCAAAACGGAACCGTCTATTTTCAATCATTCACCTCTCTCTTCGCTTATAATCAAAAGGGAGTGACAGGAAAACGCTTTTCGCTCACTTTTCTGCTTTTCAACAAATGCAATAATGCTATCTATACCCACGTCGATCAGCTTGGATTCTCTCAATTTAATACGAAGACGCAAACATTTTCGTCATTGTCGAATCCGAAAGAATCCATCGGTCAGGTGATTGCTACGTTGCCGTTTGATAATAAAAGGATGCTTTTGGTGACTACCAATAATGGGCTGTTTCTGTACGAAGGTGGGAAAACGACCCGCTTCGAGTCGCCAGTCAACGACTTGCTGGCAAAGGCGAATGCCAACCGTGCTGTAGTGACAAAAGATTCTATTTTTGTGTTTGGCACCATTCTGAATGGTGTATTTGCTGTGAACAAACGAGGTGAATTGTTGTGGCAGCTCAACACCTCCAACTTTCTTCAAAACAACACCGTATTGGGTATCTTTTGCGACCGCAACAACAACGTGTGGCTAGCACTCGATAAAGGCATTTCACTGCTGCAAACCAATTCGCAACTTCGCTATGTCTCCTCTTTTTCGCCTTCTATCGGCTCCATCTATTCGGTGTTAACGCAAGGCAAAGACACCTATATCGGCACCAATCAAGGGCTCTATGTTGCGCAAATGGCATTTCGCTCGTCGTCTCGCAGCTCCATTGAAATAGCTTTGGTGCCACAAATCAAGGGACAGGTGTGGGATCTTGCAAAGTACGACGGACAACTATTCTGTGGCAACAACGAACAAACTTATTGCATCGATGCCAAACAAAAAGTCGAAAAAATATCGCCTGTGAAAGGTGGATTTTGCATTAAAAAAGGCATTATCAACGGACAAGAAGTGCTTGTTCAGGGCACATATACCAATCTTTGTGTCTATCTGAAAGACGATGCAGGCAGATGGAAATTCAGTCATACCATCGAAAACTTTATCAATCCGATTCGCTATCTCGAAATCGATTATCAAGGCGTGATTTGGGCATCGCACCTTCACAAAGGGTTGTACCGATTGCAGTTGACTCCCGATTTGAAGCGGATAAAGGAGATGAAGGTCTATGATTCGTTAGACGGAAAAAGTAGCTCGACGGTCAATGTTTTTAAAATTGAGAATCGGGTGGTTTTCACGTCGGGCAATGGATTCTATCTTTTTGATGATATTCGTAAATTAATTTTACCATTTGTGGCGCTCAATCATTCGTTGAGGAAATTTTCGACCGCTTATCGTGTAACGCCATTTGTCAACAATCTCTATTGGTTTATCCAAAATCAAAGTGCAGCGTTGGTAGAGGTTACTGAAGAAAAATCGACCATACGAGATGTGATACAGTATGCTTCGTTCCCCAACGAAAGTGTGGACGGATATCAAAATATCGTTGCGCTTTCGCCCAATCACTCGATTATTTGTCTCGACAACAGTTTTGCCCTTTATAACCATTTCGCTGCTGCTGCCAGAAAAACACAGGCAAATCGTCTCGAATGGAAGTACGTAAAAGCCTCGAATCAAGAGGAAGATGCGCATCGTTTTCTAAGTCTGAATAGTAATGAGGAGCGAATGTCGAACAATTTCAATCATCTGAATTTTGTGGTTTCCTATCCCAAATATTCCGATTTGAATAGCGTCTATTTTAGTTTTAATCTCGATGGGTTCGATAAACGTTGGTCAGACCCCAAACCCGAAAATGCACGAGAATATGTGCAATTGCCGCATGGTGTGTATAAACTCTATGTGAGAGCAACTACTTCTACTGGTGAATTATTAGGTGAAATCAACTATACGTTTGAGATTCGCCCACCATTCTATCTCACTAATATTGCTTTTCTTTTCTATTTCTTGCTTATTCTTGCTATAATTGCTTATATCGGCATCTATATCCGAAGGCAGTTTCACAAGAAAAAAGAGAAATTTCAACTGGAGCAACTGGAGAAGCATCGCAAAGAATTGGAGCAAAGTGAGAGTCAGATTATTCATCTTGAAAATGAGAAACTCGAATCGGAACTGACCTTGAAAAGTAAAGAGTTGGCGAGTTCGACCATGTCTATTATCAAGAAAAACGATATTTTGGTGCAGATTCGCGAAGAATTGGTGCGTCAAAAAGAGCTTTTAGGCACGCAATATCCCAAAAAATATTTCGACAAAGTGACACGTATCATCGACGAGAATGTATCTTCTGATGATGACTGGGCAATTTTTCAAACAAATTTCGACCGGATTCACGAAAACTTCTTTCGTCATTTGCGATCAAATTACCCAGACCTTACGTCAAACGATTTGCGGTTTTGTGCCTATCTACGACTCAACTTGGCCACAAAAGATATTGCCAATTTGATGAATATCTCTATCAAAGGAGTAGAGGCGGGGCGTTATCGTATTCGCAAAAAGCTGAATATCCCTTCCGAAAAAAGTCTCACCGAATTTATGATTGATTTTAAGTAATCGAATCTCTTTTCGAGCTTCATTATACTAATTCTGAATAGAATAAAATAAGGAGTGTTGTTTTGTGATTAGCGAAAAAATTGGTACTTTTGTGGCGAAATTTTGAACAATAAAAGCGAATTATTCGTGATTCACAAATCGGGAATGAAAGCTAATTAAACCACAAACACTAATTTAAAAAGATAAGATTATGGGTAAAATTTCTGATGTAGTTAAACCGGGCGTTGTAACTGGCGAAGACTTACAATTCATCTTTAAGGTAGCGAAAGAAAATGGTTTCGCAATTCCTGCTGTAAACGTGGTTGGTTCATCTACTGTGAATGCAGTAATGGAAGCTGCTAAAGTAGCAAATGCTCCAGTTATGATTCAATTTTCTAACGGTGGTGCTGCTTTCAATGCTGGTAAAGGATTGAAACTCGACGGACAAGAAGCTGCTATTTTAGGAGCAATCGCTGGTGCGAAACACATTCACACATTGGCAGAAGCGTATGGTGTACGTGTAGTGCTTCACACAGATCACGCTGCGAAAAAATTGCTTCCTTGGATCGACGGACTGCTCGATGCAAGTGAGAAAAACTTCGCTGAAACTGGCAAACCATTGTTTAGCTCACACATGTTGGATCTTTCAGAAGAGCCATTGAACGAAAATATCGAAATCTGCGAAAAATACTTGACTCGTATGAGCAAAATGGGTATGATTCTCGAAATGGAATTGGGTATCACTGGTGGTGAGGAAGATGGTGTTGATAACAGTGATGTTGACAATGCATTACTTTACACTCAGCCAGAGGATGTGTACAAAGTTTACTCTGCTTTGAGCAAAATTTCTCCAAACTTCACCATCGCTGCCTCTTTCGGTAACGTACACGGTGTTTACAAACCAGGTAACGTGAAATTGACTCCGAAAATCTTGAAAAATTCACAAGATTTCATCATCGCTAAAGACGGACTTTCAGAAGCTCATCCAGTAAGTTTCGTATTCCACGGTGGATCTGGTTCTACTCACGAAGAGATTCGCGAAGCGATCAGCTACGGTGTTGTGAAAATGAACATCGATACCGATACTCAATGGGCATATTGGGATGGTATTCGTGCATTCGAAGCTAAAAACAGAGGTTACCTACAAGGCCAAATCGGAAACCCAGAAGGCGAAGAGAAACCAAACAAAAAATACTACGATCCACGCGTATGGTTGCGCAAAGGTGAAGAGTCTTTAATCGCTCGTTTGCAAGTAGCTTTCGAAGATTTGAACGCTATCAACAGCTTATAATAAGAAGATTAGCATTTATAGTAAAGCCGCTTTGGAGATTTTCCGAAGCGGCTTTTTTAGTGAAGAGTGTTCCGTTATTCTTCAGTTTCTATCTCTATTTTCTCTATTTTGTAATGAGCGGCTAGCGAAAAGAAGTAGAGCGTAATAGCTATGCTAAGCGTACCAAGCCAAATCGTATTATGGTAACCTAATGAATCAATATCAAGGCATGATATTTTATTGAATTGTAAATAGGAAAGTACGACGATAAACGCGTTATTGAGCGAGTGAGCCAAAATGGAAGTCCACAACGAACCACTATACATGACCAAATAGCCAAGCATTGCCCCTAATAACAATCTTGGTACAAAGCCTAAAAACTGGAAATGAATAAAGCTGAACACGAAAGCGGTAACCCAGACTGCAGCGTGTTTACTTTTCAGCCAATCGGCAAAAATAGGTTGTACAACTCCGCGAAATAAAACCTCTTCGCAAAATCCAGGCAAAATGGCAATCACTAATACATTGAGCAACATGATTCCTGTCGAATGTGTCTCAATCATCATTTTGCTCATCGCTTCAGCTTCGGCTTCTTTTTGAGTAATCCATTGCATTAGTCTGTTTAGCGAATCGGGAAGGTTTATACCTTTATTCCAATCTCCAATCAGATTTAACCCAGGTTGGCTAACTAAAAAGGCAAGAATGGCAATGAAAACAAATTTAAGTGGTATTGCTTTGTTGATTTTCGTGAATCTGGCGGGGCGGTCCGGATGATATCTCCAAGAGATATAAAGCGCAGGTAGTAAAAATGTTATTGGAAAATTGACAAAGATCATGGCGCGCATGTAATCTGCTGTTTGAGGTGCGGCGTTGTATAATATCTCTTTAAAAGATGGTATTAAATTAGCAATTAAAGCAAAAATGATTGCAGAAATACCCATTCCAAATATCACAAGTACGGGCAGAATCAGCAATGCCATTTTAGGATTTTCTTCAATGCGTGTTGGGAATTCCATGTGTCAATTATTTAAGATGATTTGGATTTGTTGCATTATCTTATTTCAATGGTAAAAGTGGCAGTTTTAGCAGGTTGCGCTCCTTTTTCCCAAGGTCTTACATAAACAAATTTCAATGTATCGAACCCTTTTCGTAAGCCTTTGAAGGTGAGTTTTGTTGTTCCACCGACACCGACTTTGCCTTTTTGAGGCAATGAAATAAACTCTTCTCCAATTTTCTCCACTTTAGAGCCAGTCGTTTCGTTGATCCACTTCCATTGGTAACCTGTTGATGGATTCGATTCTAGTTCTACAGTAAATTTTTGATGAATAAGGGAGATGATGTTCGTTTGATTTTTTTTCTCTGATTTAGATGTGGTCTGACAAGCTGTTAGAACGAATAAGTACAGAATAATCGAATATGTGAACTTCATTGAGTAGTATTTATACTGCAAATGTACGAAAATTCAATAAATGATAGAGGATGACTCATATTTCTGATCAAACTTCTTCTATTTATTTAGAAAAATGGTTATTAATCTGATAATTATTATATTTTTGTAAAAATAAGAGGATATTGTGATGAAAGATAAAACATTTTTTGCGCCTGCTAAAAGAGATTTAAAGGAGGTCGTATTTACTGATTACCAGGATATTGCTAATAATGAGTATTTAACAGGTATGATGAATGCGCTCCCTGAGATTGCGGCTATTCTCAATGAACACCGACAGATAGTATTTGGCAATGAATCACTGATTGGATTTCTCAACATACTTGATAAAGATGACGTGTTGGGATTACGTCCAGGGGAGGCTTTAGGTTGCGTAAATTCTAAATTAAATGATGGTGGTTGCGGTACTTCTGAAAAATGCAGATACTGTGGTGCTGTAAATGCAATTCTTGAATCTCAAACTGAACAGAAAAGGGTAGAGAAAGAGTGTCGCATTACGACTAATATTGATGACAATATAGAACAACTCGATTTAAAAGTGACCGCTACACCATTTATTTATCGTAAGAAGATTTATACCATTGTTGCGTTAGAAGATATTAGTGACGCAAAACGACGTCAAGTTTTGGAACGAATATTTTTTCACGATATACTCAATATCGCAGGTTCATTGAAAGGCTTTGCTGATGTAATTAAATCAACCAAGCAAAAGGAGTCGAAGGTAGAGAAGAGTGATATTGAAGATTACATTGATATTATGGGTAAGCTCAGTAATGAATTGCTCGAAGAAATACTATCACAAAGAACATTGCTCTCTGCAGAATCGGGTGATTTGAAAGTGACACTTTCACCAATTTCATCTAAGATGGTTATTGAGCAAGCCATTTCATATCTTTCAGTAAGCGGTTTTTCTGAAGGAAAAAGAATGATTATCGACAAAGATTCTGTGGATGTCATTTTCAATACAGATACAACTATTCTTAAACGCGTGATTATTAATATGCTTAAGAATGCGCTTGAGGCGTCGTTTGAAGATCAAGATGTAACGCTGAAAGTTGTCAATAATAAAGATTATGCGATATTTTCTATTCGCAATGTGTCGGTAATGTCGAATGAAGTGAAAGCTCAAATCTTTCAACGTTCTTTCTCCACCAAAGGAAATGATAGGGGTATTGGTACTTACTCCATAAAATTATTGACAGAGCGATATTTGCAGGGCGAAGTGGAGTTTGAATCTGAAATCGACAAAGGCACTACATTTACTGTCTACATTCCGTTGAGATAATTGTATTTAAAGAATCACACAAAAAAATCCTCATTATCGTAATAGACAATGAGGATTTTTTGCTTTGGAGAAATCTTAATATCGCACCTTAATGGTTTGAGATTTATTGTTTTGCAATATTTGCACAAAATAGATTCCTTTTTCTGAAAGACGAAGATTAGATTCTTGTGCGTCAGTTTTTGATGTCGTTAATCGTTTTCCCATCACATCGTATAGATTGATAATGGAACTCGGTTGTAGATTCTGAATCGTTACGTTGCCTGAAATGATATTAACGAAAAGAGTCGCCGTTTTTATCGGTATTATTCCTGAATTGAGTCCTGTTTTCACACTGATTGCATTCGATACAGATTTACCGTTTCCTTCGGGAGTAATGGTGTAATAATAGGTCGAATCTGGCTCCAATCCTGAAACTGAATATGATAACACATTGCCGACTGCCATTGGGTATCCAACTACAGAAATTGGCTCGGCTACACTTCCTTGTGTTTGCACCTTCACGTAATCTACATATACTCGAATGGAAGTTGCTGCAGAAAGAGATATCTTAGAGGTATTGGTGGCTACAGGTACATTTACCACAAAATCTTGATTCGTTGTGCTTGTTGTCCAAACTGTTAGCGGTTGATTATCGAGGGTTGCGGTTAGTTGTGCACCAGCATCGCTATTGTATTGTCTTGCTCTCACAGTCAATGTTGTTCCTGATGTGCTTAGGTCTAATGCTGGAGTATTTAATTTGCCAGGGTTGCTACCTGATGCCAATCGCATGTTGCTAGATGTTGCATTGTCGGTATATCCTTCGCTCGTCCAACCTGTGGGCAACCCACTCAGAAAGTCTTCTTCTAGGAGTATTTTTGCTTGAGTGTTTCCAGTCATTTTCAGAGAGTAAACATTCAACGAATAGCCAGTTGCATTTGCCGAAAGCGTCCAGTTAGCATCGAATCCGTATTTCGCAACGTTAGTCGCTGGTAGTGCTAAAAATTCATCGGAAGCAGCTGCTTTCAAATTGACCGTAATAGGTGTGATTCCACCACCTGAAATTGAGAGTTGTGCTGTTTGTGCTCCGATGGATTGTGCCGAATATAAAACGCTCAAATTATAACCTGCTTCTGCATCCGATTTGGAGATAGTGGTGTTGGTGGTAAAATTTGCTGCATCCGTTCCGCTGATTGCGAGAGTTAAATCACCTGTTAGATTTTGAGCTTTAATGGCAATAGTTGAGTTTGTATTTTGCATATATGGAACTTTCCCAAAATCGACAATCGCACCGTTAGAAGGTGTGCTTAGATAAGGAAAAGCAACGTTTCCATCAGGTGTAAATGGTACGGTCATTAACTTGCCCCAAATGTATTCTGCTAACATCGGATAGTCGATAAACGGATTGCGATTTCCTTGAATTTTGTAAGCTTCGTTGGTGCGGGTAATCTCTTTCTGACTCACTGGGTCTTGTTGGTTCCATTTCAGCAACATATCTACTGTCCATTGTTCGAAAACAGGATAGGTGTTGTTGTCGAGCTGATTTACTGAGTTACCTGTCCAGAGGGTCGCATAATCTTCGTAAGCCGTCACCATATACATATACATACGGGCAAAATCGCCTTTGTACTCGTCGGCAGGCTCCCATGCATCGATGGTCATGCCGGGTTTACTGCTCGATTTTCCTACTTTAATGCAACCGTTGGTAAACGATGTGCTTACATCTACAACAGCCATCGGCCAGCTTCCCTTCGACGAATTGGCAGAGCTGTTTGAGGGGCATAAGTGCTGTACGTCCTGCGCCGCTTGACGTCCATCGCCCCACCAACTTTTGGCAAACGAGTGTTCAATATTCATTCCACTTGCTGCAGAAACTCCGTTGAATGCAACGTGATTGTTGCTGTACATGTCCCAAACTGTACCATCCTCAGGTCGAATGTCCATTTTGGCGAAAGCTGCCCACGTACTGCCCGCTCCACTTCCATAACTTGGTACATTTGCTGTTTTGATAATGAGGTGCAACGCCGTTTTTAGCTCTGCTTGTTTCTTGCCAATAGCTGAAGTGTAATAACCTGATGGAATTTGTGCAAAAATGGTGATTGAAAATAGAATCAGTAAGAGCAAAAGAGTGGATAATCTTCTCATAATAGTTAATATTATAATAATAATTTAAAATAATGTGTTATTTATGTGACTTTGTATAGAACTAATATTATGTTGAACTATAATTAATATATTGATATATAGTATATTGTAATAAATATTCTGCTTAAATTGAATATTTTAAAGCGATGCAAATATATGAATTCAAATCCAATTTCATGCAATTGTTGCGAATTATTATAAAACAAATAAGGCTGAATCCCATGCAGAGATTCAGCCTTAAATTATTTATGATATATGCTTATTACCAAACAATAGCTCTTTTTTCAGGAGCAATGTACATTGGATCACCTGGTTTGATGTTGAAGGCTTTATACCAAGCTTCGACATTTGGCAATGCACCATTCACACGCCATTTACCCAATGAGTGAGGGTCGGTTTGTGTGCGACGGATGATCTCTTCGTTGCGGATATTACCTGCCCACACATTTGAGTAGGATAGGAAGAAACGTTGCTCAGGAGTTAGCCCATCTATTTTATCGTGATCTGAAGACTCACGCAGTGTGTTTTGGAATGCTAAGAATGAGACTTGCAATCCACCTTGGTCGGCAATATTTTCTCCCAAAGTAAACTCACCATTTGCATGTAGTGAATCCAATACAATGATTTTGCTGTATTGCGTGGCAAGACTTTTGGTGCGAGCATTGAATTTCTCCAAATCGGTTTTTGACCACCAGTTTTTCAAGTTACCATCTTTGTCGTACTGACTGCCTTGATCGTCGAATCCGTGAGTCATTTCGTGTCCGATTACCACACCGATTGCTCCATAATTGACAGCATCGTCAGCTCCTAAATTGAAGAATGGAGGTTGTAGAATTGCCGCAGGGAAGCATATTTCGTTTGTTGCCGGATTGTAATATGCATTCACCGTTTGTGGAGTCATCAACCATTCGTCTTTATCCACTGGTTTGTTGGCTTTACCGAGCATATAATCAAACTCAAACTGATTGGCTTTTTTTACATTTGCCCAATACGACTCTTTGCTAGTGATATCAAGCTTTGTGTAATCTCTCCATTTATCTGGATACCCAATTTTCACACGGAAAGTGGTCAGTTTCTCTAACGCTTTTGTTTTGGTTTCTGGACTCATCCACTCCAATCCCTGAATGCGTTGACTGAGTGCCGTTTTCAAGTTATCAACCAATTTTAGCATACGAGCTTTTGCACCAGCCGAGAAGTATTTCTCAACATACATTTGTCCGATCGCTTCTCCCAAAACACCATCGGTAGTGCCAAGTACACGTTTCCAACGAGGCTTGTTTTCTTGTTTTCCAGAAAGCGTTTTGTCATAAAACTCAAAATTAGCAGCTTCGAAATCATCGCTTAAGTACGATGCCGAGCTGTTTAAAACTTGCCACGAAAGGTAAGTTTTGATCTCGTCTAATGAGTAGTTTCTTAAAACAGTGCTTACTTCGGTGATTGGTTCAATTTGTGCAACATTTAATTTTTTCAGATCTTTCAGTCCTACTGCGTTGAAAAAAGAAGTCCACGCAAAATCGGGAGCATCTTTTTGCAATTCTGAAACCGCAATCATGTGGTAGTTTTTCATCGGATCACGCAAAGCCTCTTTTGTGAAGTGAGCTTTAGCTAATTGGGTTTCGATTTTCAAAACCGTTGCCGCTTTTTGCTGATTGATGGTGGTGTTTTTGTCCACCAAGTCAAACATTTTGGTCATGAATTCAACGAACTGTTTGCGAATTTTCTGACTATTCGCATCGTTGGCTACATAATATTCGCGATCGGGCAACGACAAACCACCTTGTGCAATGTGCGCAATGTTCATCGAGCTGTTCATGTCGTCGGCATAGATGTAGAAATTGAAAGGACCACCTACACCGGACTTAATGGCTTCAGCCAAATAGGCAGGAAGCTCATTTTTATCTTTAATGGCATTTACTTTTGCTAAATCGGCTACGATTGGAGTTGCGGCTTCTTTGTTGAGCGCAACGCTGTCCATTCCAAGATTGTACATCGATCCAATTTTTTGAGCGACCGTTCTATCAGCATTGGATTTGGAGCTTAATTCTTCAACTAATGATCGTAACTGATCACGATTGTCTTCACCCAATTTGTCAAATGTTCCAAAACGCGAGTATTCGGCTTTCATTGGATGATTTTTCATCCAACCGCCACAGGCGTATTGATAGAAATCGACTCCAGGAGCCATTGTTGTATCAAGGTTAGCCAAGTCGTAAGCTACCTGCTCGGGAGCTTTCTTCATATTTCCACAGGACGACAACATAATTCCTCCACAGATTAAAATAAAATAACTGATTTTTTTCATACTTCTCTTATGTTTAAAATTTTAGCGAAACCGCAAATGTACAAATTTTCGGATTTAGTTATTTAAAACCGAAAGATGAATTGCTTTCATATAACACATTGTGTTACAACTTGACATCACAAACAATCGAATCAGCTCAAAATGTCGGTTGCAGATTGTAATAACAGATGAAATGATACTTTGTTGACTAAAAGATAAGATTTTACCGTCATGAAATGTAGCAACAAATTTAGAATCCAAAGCTCAATGCTGAAAATATATTATCTTTGCAAACAGAAAAATGAGGAATATAGGGCGAAGATTATGAATAAGCTTACGATAATAAAGGTTGGTGGAAAGATTGTGGAAGAAGAGGATTCTTTGAAAGCATTGCTAATCGATTTTTCGAAAATTGAAGGACGAAAATTATTGGTACACGGTGGTGGTCGATCGGCAACTAAAATTGCGGCTCAATTGGGTATTGAAAGCCAGATGGTGAATGGTCGTCGTATCACCGATGCTGAAACGCTCAAAGTGGTGACGATGGTTTATGCCGGATTGGTGAATAAAACAATTGTCGCAAAACTTCAAGCGTTGGATATAAATGCGTTAGGTTTAACTGGAGCAGATTTGAATTTAATACAATCTGAAATTCGCCCAGTGAAGGAGGTTGATTACGGTTTTGTGGGTGATGTGAAGTCAGTCGATGCGGGCATTATTTCTGATTTAATAGAAAAGGGTGTTGTTCCTGTTTTGGCACCACTCACACACGACAAAAAAGGCAATATGCTCAATACCAATGCCGACACAATAGCTGGTGAGACAGCAAAAGCTCTTGCCCCACATTTTGATGTTTCGTTGGTCTATTGTTTCGAGAAAAAAGGAGTTTTGAGAGACGAAAACGATGAGAATAGCGTTATTGCAGAGATTACTCCCGAGATTTTCGCCGATTATGTGGCTCAAGGAGTGATTCAAGGTGGAATGATTCCAAAACTTGAAAATGCGTTTGATGCATTGAACGCAGGTGTGAAAGAGGTAATAATCACGCAAGCTTCCGAGATTGGAAAATCGGGTGGAACGCGTGTTATTTTGAAGTGAAATCGAGATAATATTTCAAGCGAGCAAAATCTTTTTCGGTGAATTCTTCAAAAAGTAAAAGTTCTTCCATGTTGCTGATTGCACCTTTTTTCTTACGAAGTTCAACAATAGCTTTAGCTTGATAGAAGTTGAGATAAGGATGAGATCGTAGTCGATCTAATCCACTTTTATTGACTGAAATGCGTGAAAAAGTGAGCGTTTTAATTTGAAGAAATTTGCTGATTTTCTGAAATTGTTCTTCATTGATGGTTTTCAATTCGCGCAACTGCTCTACTGAATAATATCCGCCCAAGCGAGTGCGGTAATTGATAATCGACAAAGCTGTGCCAGAAGCAATTCCGGGTATTTTTTTAAGTTCAGTAGTATCTGCTGTTGCTAAATCTAAGATAATGCCCTCGGCATATTTCTCTTGTTTCTGATAAGGGATATTTTTTTGAGGAAATGTATCACGCTTGGCAAATAAAGATTCATCGATGCGAATATAAGGTAAAAGACTGTTCAGGAGGTTTTTATTAATGTATGGCACTTTCGAAAAATCAGAGGGTTTGCGGTATCTGCCACCTTTCTTTCGGTAGTTCAGAATGGCTTTTGCCATAAAAGGTTTTAGCCCTAGACGAAGAAATGTGATAGAGTCTGCTTTATTTGGGTCGAAAGGAAAAAGTGAAGTGACAATGGGTTGGTATTTGGGATATTTTGTGAAAATTGAGTGGTTCTTGGATATTTTTTTTTGAGAAGATTCAAACTCTTTTACCTCTTTTTGAAATTGATCTAATGCTTTCTTATCAATAACAATTGGTTCGTTATTAGAAAGATAAATTAAGGCTGAGGAGGCAAGTATTATTAGAATAAACAAAACAATAGCTGCTTGACGCTCACCCTTGGTATGACTGAAGTACTCTTTCCACATGCTTTGATTGCCTTTTTGAAGGTTGTGAAAGCAAATGTATAAAAACTTTTTAAAATATAAAATAAAACTTTTTAGAATATGAATTTTTCGAAATTAAAATATTACCATTTCTCGGCGCTCTCGGTTTATCTGTTGATTTCCTATTTGTGCCTGACGAAACAACCTTATCCGAGTTCATTCGATTTCTCTTTTCTTTTTTCCTTTCGATTCGATTTGGTTGTGCATGGAGGTATCTTTTTCTTGTTGACCAAGGCTACTCTTTTTCAATTAATGAAAATGGAGAAACTAAATCAACTCAGATTGAAATGGATGTGGGCCGTAATTATACCCATTCTATTCGGACTGTCGATCGAGGTAATTCAGTATTTATGGATAGAAGGTCGCTCCGGTGATGTATCTGATTTTTCGGCAGATGTGATTGGTGTATTTATTGCATACTACAGTTTTAAATTTCTATCACACCGTCTTTCATCGAAATAATTCGGTCTGTTGCTTTGGCTAAATCACGATCGTGAGTGACAATAATGAAAGTCTGTTGAAGCTTTTCCCGAAGTTCGAAAAACAGATTGTGCAACTCCTCTTTGTGCTGTGTATCGAGGCTTCCAGAAGGTTCGTCTGCTAATATTACTGCAGGTTGATTCATCAATGCTCGAGCTACTGCAACGCGCTGTTTTTCTCCACCCGATAACTCTGCTGGCTTGTGATGGAATCGCTCAGTTAGATTGAGTAAGTCTAGAATCTCTTTGGCTCGTTTTTCTGCGACGCTACTTTTAGTTTTGGCAATTAATGCGGGAATCATCACATTTTCGATGGCTGTGAATTCGGGCAACAGTTGATGAAACTGAAACACAAAGCCAATGTGCTGATTGCGAAAGGCAGAAAGCTCCTTTTCTTTAAGCCGAGAGACCTCTACGTCGTTGATTAAAATTGACCCTGAATCGGCTTTATCGAGTGTTCCGATGATTTGCAGCAGGGTTGTTTTGCCAGCTCCACTCGGACCCACAATTGCCACTACTTCTGCTTTATTGATTTCTAAATCAATCCCTTTGAGTACATCGAGACTTCCGAAACTCTTCTTTATATTTTGAATGCGTATCATCTATTAGTTTTGTAATGGCTCTTCTTTTTTTGGATTATTTAGCTCTGGATAACTCACCCGAGTGTGATAAAATGTTTTCAGTTTTTCGATGAAAAGTTTCTTTATCGTCTCAATATCTAGCAAGGTGATGGGTGCATTGTTGAGCATTCCTTCCTGAATTTGTCCGTTGATAATGCGTTCTACTAGGTTGGTGATGCTCTCCTCTGTGTATTCTGTCAAACTGCGGGAAGCTGCTTCCACAGAATCAGCCATCATCATGATTGCTGTCTCCTTTGTGAATGGATTTGGACCAGGATACATGAATGCTTTCTCATCAATTTCTCGTTCAGGGTATTTGTTTTTATACGAGTTGTAGAAAAATCTGGTTTTCCCAGTACCTTGATGAGTATAGATAAAGTCGATAATTTGTTGAGGCAATCCGATTTTGCGTGCTAATCGAGCACCTGCCTCTACGTGATCGATAATCAGTTTTGCACTCTGCTCAATTTCCAATTTTTCGTGTGGGTTAGTACCTTTTTGATTTTCTGTAAAGAAAGCAGGATTCTCCATCTTTCCGATGTCGTGATAAAGTGCAGCAGTACGAATCAACTGCGTGTTTGCACCAATTTTCATTGAGGCTTCAGATGCTAAATTCGACACTTGCAACGAATGGTGAAAGGTACCGGGGCACTCTTCTGAGAATTTGCGTAGAAATGGAGAATTGATGTTTGAAAGCTCCACCAATGTAACGTGTGATACAAATCCAAACAGTTTCTCGAACATATAAATCAACAGATACGAGAACAAAATTAGAATACCATTCGCCAAAAAGTAAATGAACATGTGCCAATTTATTTTGGTAAAGTCTCCCTCTTGAATCAGCGCATAGCCAAGATAAATCATGGTGTAGGTGAAAACTGCAAAAATAGCTGTTTGCATCAATTGCGATCGCTGCGTTAAATCCTTCAGACTGTAAATGGCAGTCATACCAACTGTCAATTGTAACAGCATAAATTCAAATGGAAATGGAGCCATAAACGCGCAAACCATTACGGTGATGATGTTTGTAAATAGCGCAGTTCTGGAATCAAAAAATGTGCGAATGATAATCGGAACAATCGCAAAGGGAATAATGTAAATATTAAAAAACTTGTATTGAGCATTCAGTGCTGTAATTACTGCAAAACCAGTAATAATCATCAATATGAAGAATAGTAGTTTGAGTTTTTCGAACGTGTTGTAACGAAACATGTAAAGGAATAAAAACAAAAAGGTGAAAAGGCTGGAGAAAAGAATGACATCTCCTAAAATAGTCCATCCTTGTTGTTTCACCGTTCCTGAGCGTTGTTCGCTTTCTATACTCAAAGAACGAAGGATATTGTAGGTATTGCTCGTGATAATTTCACCGCGATCGACAATACGTTCTCCCATTTGTACCACACCTGCTGTTGGTGAAATCTGGCTTAATAACTCTTTTCTTACTCTTTCGGAAGTTATTTCGTCGTATTGTAGATTTTCTAAAATGTAAATATTGATATCGCACGATAGTAGCGTGCTTCTATTCAGTGAATTGGGTATCGAATTAACAATGTACTCGTAAGCACTTTTGACAGTGTATAACTCCGAAACTTCACGTTCTTTGCTTACATTTCCTTCTATTATATTGATTTTAGTTTGCTTGTTTTGCCTCAGTTCCTCCATTTTGGAAGCTGATATCACACCTGCAGAATAGATTTGAGCAAAACGAGATTGAATATACTTTAGGTAGGGTGGACTCACTTTGCGAAGCGAATTGGCAGCATCGAAGTCGCTACTTATTTTGTTGATTTGAGTGCTAATCACACTCTTATTCAGAGAAAAATAGGGTGAGAATGATTTCAAAATGCTGTCTTGTTCGCTCTTTAAGGCAGTTTCTGTTTTATAAATTGGAAAGGTAAATTCAGCCGTTAATAGACCGTATTTCCAGGGTTTGCTTTCCTGAAAATTATATCGAAATTTTCCTTCTCTTGGCGAAAAGTAGGTAATGATGGCAACTGTAGCCATAAACATCAACAATCGAATGGTAATGAGTCGTACTTGTCGACGATTCTTTTTTTCGATGATCTTAGTCTCTTTTATATTCATAATTTCCTTTGTTTGATAGATTGTAACAATCCTTCGCAAGCGTCTTCTAAAATATCAAGTACACGCTCAAACCCAGATGCTCCATCATAATATGGATCGGGCACATGATCGGCGCTAATTTTGGTCAAGAAGTCGGTCATTCTAAAAATCTTTTTCTCGGCGTCAACACTAGGTGCTAGGCGAAATAAATCCTGAAAATTATAATCATCCATAGCAACAATGATGTCGAATCGATCGAAATCGGAACTGGTTACTTTCCTCGAATGATGAGTCAGATTATATCCTCGTTTCAGAGCGTGTTGTCTCATTCGAGCATCTGGTAATTCGCCAGAATGACCACCATAAGTCCCCGCAGAATCAATCGAGATAACATCTTTCAACCCAATTTCGAAGACCTTGTGGTGCATGATTCCATCAGCTGCAGGCGAGCGGCAAATATTACCAAGACAGACAAAAAGAATGCGAGTCGGTTTAATTGTAGATTGTTTATCTGAGTTCATTTCGTCGAAATTTGAATGGTTGATTGCACAAAAATAACGATTCTATTTAATGAGCAACTTCTTAATGAGCTGAAAATAGAAAACTTCAAGACCATACGCCAATGTAATACCCATTGAATAAGCTAAAATATCGCTCCAAAGAAACCCAAATCCAAGAACTAATCCACCTAACGAGGTGTGTCGAATCACGTTTATCCAATTTGCCTGATAAAGTTGGCTAATCTCAATTAAATAACAGAAAATTAGGGAGATAGTTGCGATAAACGTGCTTTTTCGGGTATTCAAAATAAAGGCGAATCCGAAATAGATCATCATCGCCCAAATGGCATCGCCAAGAAAAGTGTTCACGAAATCCGGTAGGTAGAGTTCAAACTTGCGGGATAGCAATCCACTGATAATTGCCAAAATTACCCAAAGCAGATAGATAATTCTGTTACGTTGAATTTCTACCGTATTATTTTTCATCCACAAATTGTTGTATATTTTGCGCAATTTTCTCAATCAAAGTGCGACGTGATTCCATCGAAGCCCATGCAATGTGCGGAGCAAGTAAAAGTTTATGCGCAATATCTTGTGCCAAAAGTGGATTGTCAAGCTTCATTGGCTCATCAGCAAATACATCGAAGCCAGTTCCTGCAATCCTGTCTTCTCTCAATATTCGAGCCAAATCGGCTTCATCGACAATGCCTCCTCTCCCTACATTAATCAGAAGAGCGGTAGGCTTCATTTCACTAAGTTCACTGTATTTCAATAGGTTGGCAGTTTGTGCATTGAGCGGAGCGTGAATGGAAATCACATCGCTCTCTGCGAGCAATTTATCCAACGATTTGTGTTGAAACTCTGACGCTAAATTCTTTCCAGAAGTGGAATAGTAGCTTACTTGTGCGCCAAAAGCTTCAGCAATGTGCGCTACTTTTTTGCCAATATTTCCGAGACCGATGATTCCCCAATTTTTCTCATTCAGTTCAAAAAACGGACGACCGTGATGTGTAAACAGGTCACTGTTCGAATAGTCACCACTTTTCACATAGGTGTCATAATAATGTGTGTGGTGTATTAATCCAAGAGCCAACGAGAAGGTTGTTTCTGCTACGCTGTTTGTCGAATAGTTCGCTACATTTTTCACTGCGATGCCTTTTTCGGCAGCAAAAGCCAAATCTACATTGTTCATCCCAGTGGCGGCGATGCAGATTAACTTCAACTTTGGTAATTGCTCGATTTCAGCACGAAACAGATTCACCTTATTGATAATAACAACCTCTGCATCGACACATCTCTCAACGATTTGATGCGGTTCGGTTTGTATATATTTGATCAAGTTGCCTTTCGATTCAAGAATACTCAAATCGGTTTCGCCCACTGTTTTTGTGTCTAGAAATACGATATTCATAACTTCGAATTTTTATTTATGGTTTTCACGAATTTCCACCCGTCTAATTTTTCCGCTAATGGTTTTGGGTAATGCCTCCACAAACTCAATAATACGTGGATATTTGTAAGGCGCCGTTACGTGTTTCACGTGATCCTGAAGTTCGCGTTCTAAGTGGTGATCGGCTTTTTCTTTGTACTCTTTTGCTAAAACGATGGTTGCTTTCACCGCTTGTCCGCGCACTTCATCGGGCACACCAGTCACAGCACACTCCACAACAGCAGGATGTGTCATCAATGCACTTTCCACTTCGAATGGCCCAATTCTGTATCCCGAACTTTTGATTAAATCGTCAGCTCTGCCAATGAACCAAAAATAGCCATCTTCGTCGCGAGTGGCCACATCTCCAGTGTAGTATAATCCGTCGTGAATCGCTTCTTGTGTGCGTTCTTCGTCACGATAATACTCTTTGAATAATCCAAGCGTTTTTTTGTCTGATAATCGGATCACAATTTGTCCCTCTTCGCCGGCTTTCGCTTTACTTCCATCCGACAAAATGAGATCAATGTCGTATTGTGGATTCGCAATTCCCATGGAACCGGGTTTTGGAATCACCCACGGATAGGTGCCGATAAGCAATGTCGTTTCAGTTTGCCCAAAACCTTCCATCAATTTTATTCCAGTGATTTTCAGGAATTCTTCATACACTTTGGGATTCAGCGCTTCGCCGGCTATGGTGCAATATTGGAGAGAAGAGAGTTTGAATCTCGTTAAATCTTCCCGAATCATAAACCGAAAAACGGTCGGTGGCGCACAAAACGAAGTGATTTGATATTTCTCGATTTTGTGTAACACTTCCACCGGATTAAATTTCTCAAAATCATCTACAAATACATTGCATCCGGCAATCCATTGTCCGTAGAGCTTTCCCCAAACGGCTTTCCCCCAACCGGTGTCGGCAAGGGTTAGATGCAAACTCTCTTTGCCTACATTGTGCCAATAGGATGCGGTAATAATGTGTGCCAATGGATAGGTGAAGTCGTGAACGACCATTTTCGGATTTCCGGTAGTGCCCGAGGTGAAATAGAGCAAAGATATATCGTCGTTCGAAATCTCATAATCGGGACGAACAAACGGTTTAGCTTCATTAATTCCTTTATGAAAATCGCCCCATCCTTCAGGAATTTTGGGCCCGATGGAGACAATTTGTTTCAACGTAGGTGAATCGGCTACCGAGTTGTTGATGTGCTGAATCACTTCGTCATCCCCCACGGTCACGATCATTTTGATGTCGGCGGCATTGTTTCTGTAAACAATATCTTTTTCTGTCAATAGGTGTGTGGCCGGAATGCAAACGGCACCAATTTTATGGAGAGCAATGATCGAAAACCAAAATTCGAACCGTCGCTTCAAAATCAGCATCACCATATCGCCTTTTTCAATGCCTAAAGATTGAAAGTAGGCTGCCGTTTGATCGCTTTTTTCTTTGATGTCGGCAAATGTGAAATCACGATGCTCGTGATCGTTCGTCCAGCAGAGTGCTTTGCGGTGGGGTTCTGTTTTTGCCCATTCATCGACTATATCGTATCCGAAATTGAAATTTTCAGGAATATTTACTTTGAAATTTTTTACAAAATCTTCTTGCGAAGTGAACGTTGTCTGTTTCAGAAATTTGTTGACCATAGTGTAATGGATAATTAGGTTCAATGTTTTTGTCGGAATGTATTGCTCTACAAATAAGATAATTAGATTCGATTTTACAAATTACTCAATATACTGAGTAAAATTACTCAATGCTTTGAGATAAAAGAAGAATTAACGACCGAGGCTATAGGCATTGACGGTTTACTCCCGTTGGTCGTGACCGTTGGTTTGCGGGAGCATTCACTGTCGCACTGCGACAAGGTGAATGCGGGAGTAAAACAGGCTAAATGCACGTCAGCCAGCCAATGACAATAGGCGTGTGCTATGCCCTCGTTCTTTCTTTTTTCTCTTCGATATATTCACTGTATTTCATATCGTTAATCAATGCAAGTTTCAACACACATTTCCAATGATTAAATCCATATGCTTTTTGGTCGTTGGATATATTCTCTTTAATTTCTTCAAAAATCATTTCCAATGATAGCTTATTTAGACCACTTAAGATTGAATTTTCGATTTCGCTGTAAACTTCATTCGCTCTAAGTCTCATTCTCTCCAATAAATGAAGTTTCTCATAATGACTCTCGATTAATGCAAATATTTTATCATCAATTCCATAATAATTCTCTAGTCTATAGTTGAAGTCAATTTCATCATTCTCATCAAAGTCAAAATGTACGAAAAGATATTGTTCTTCAGGGAGATTGTCTAAATATAAGTTCAAAAATAGCTTAACGCCATTGGCTTCTAAATATTTATTTTTGTATGAATTGCATTGAGAACAACAAGGAAATAAATTTTTAGGATTTACAATATACTCAGGGAAATCACCTTGAGGTAGAATATGATCTAAAGTGTTCGCACTATTTATTGTACAGTTTTGACATGTATTTCGAATCGTCCTTACTTGCAACTTTTCTATATGACCTTTTACTTCTGTTATTGTTTTGTTTTGGTAGTCATAAAGACTTTGTAAGTCAGATTTAAATATCTGATAAAAAGGTTTTTTTTGTAAGTATTCCAACTTGTTATCGTAAAAGTGTAAATCATATTCTGAATAATCTGTTCGAACATTATTTTCTATTGAAATTAATTTTCTTTTCGAATCACTTGTCTTTTTCCTTCCAACTGCAGCTAAGTGGACATCTAAAGAATTATGTGGATATACTATGAGGTTTTTCATTGCTTTTGTTGAATTAAGGCTTTTATGAATAACCTTAGATTTAAACTAATTGGCACTTCATCTGTTTCAATATGAGAAATAATATCGTCATACGATTTACCATTTAAAATCATATTTTTTAATAATGTAGAATGGTATTTATTTATATCTCTTCGTCCAAAAACTTCTTCTGTGATAACAGTTAAATTTTCGCCAAATGATTCTTGTTCAAGGTGTCGAACTTGCGCTGTGTTTTCAGTTCTTTCAATAATAATTACATTCCGAGACGGAATTTCTTGAACAACTAATGGTGAATGAGTACCAATAATACAAAATGATTCAAACTTTTCAGTCAGTTTAAAAATTGTATTCATTAATTGGCTTATAGCATTTGGGTGTAAATGTGTTTCTGGTTCATCAAAAAGAATTAATGAATTAAATCTAATTTGCGCAATAACCTCAGTCAGAACAAATAATAAAATGTTCTGTCCTGAACTCAATTGTTTATAAAAATCAGTGAATTTATTAGCATCAAATTCTTGATCATCGTTAAAAACGATTCCCAATAAATCTTCGGTTAGAAATGATTTTAAAGTTTTATACCAATCACGGTTAAGTTCTCTCTTTTTTATAATGTCAACTGATTCAAAAAAACGCTGTTTTAGTTCAATTTCAGTAAGCCAAATTCCATCGCTTTTTTTTAAACCACAATAAGAATAGTTATAGGCAAGATTAGGCTCAGGGACTCTAAAATGGTCAAAAAAACTATATGAGATTGTAAATATCTTTGCAAACAAAGGTTTGTGCGGACTGATATTTTTTGATTCGGGTAGAGAAAGTTCATTTGCTAAAGCACTTAGAAAAGTTGTTTTCCCAGAGCCGTTTTTCCCAATTAATGCATATACTCTGTTTGTATTCCAATTGAGATTTTCTTCAAAATGAAAACTTAGGTTTATATTATTAGAGGCATAAGGTAGATTTATATTATAATTGAACCTAAACCTTTCGTTGAAATTTATTCCAGCTAACTCAAATCTTACTGTACGGAAGGTTTTTTCTGCTGTATTTAATCGAATTAATGAGTTTATAAATCTTCCATCATTTTCAAATTCTTCAGCAATCTTTGGGAATAAGGCTGAATCTCTCAATGCAAGTAAAATACTTTGATATTTATTCCCAAATAATGATTTTATTTTATTGTAATAACCGTTACTTTGACCTAAAGAACAAAATTCCTTTGATAATACATCAAAATTTGTTGGTAACACTTTAACTGTTTCACTCTCGTTCTTTTTAATTATTTTTAAATCACCTATATATTCGAAGTTATTTTCACTTACACCGTAACTGAGAAAAAATTTACTTTTAGTCCCATAATCATCCCAATCTCTGAAAGACAATTGAAAACAAGGATATTTTCTTTCTCCTTTATAGTTTACCGTATAAAATGGAATTGAATTTGCAATTATGTTTGCAGGTAAGCTTATTGCGTCTAACCCTTCCTTAATTTTGTATATAGGAAGATTTTCAAAATAATCAGTAACAACTAGTTTAAGAGTTGCTTGCGATAATATACTATTTAAACTAACAACATATAATTCTATGTCATCCTTGTTTAAACGAACTTCAGGTGATACAACTAATTCAACAAATGTAATAAAGAACTTTTCTTCACCATCAATTAATCTAAACCTATTAAGAAAAGTATCTACAATTGTCCAGTCATCATTATTCACTAAATGTTGATATGCATCACCTTCTGCATCTTTATATCTAGAATCTTCAGAGGGCATTGAACGTAAATCCCATATTTTTCCGAGAAAACTTACAATTCCGTCATTCTGATTATAGTTACCTAAAAACGGTAAACTCAAAACTTTGTCAAAGGCTTGTCTTTTTATATGTTTTGGTATCATGTGAAATCATTGTTTTTATATGGTAGTGTCTACATATTTGAGTATCCATTTTTTGTCGGTTAGCGCTTGTTTTCTTTTTTTTAAATGGCATATAACATCTCCCTAAGAGAAACTCAATTATTTACTCTTTCAACCCCTCAATCTCGTCCAACCACATCCGCGAAGTAGCATCGCTTGGCATGCGCCAATCGCCTCTGGGAGAGAGATTGATCGAACCCACTTTTGGTCCATCGGGCAAGCAGGATCGTTTGAATTGTTGCGAGAAGAAACGGCGGAAGAATGTTTTCAACCAGTTTAGCAAAGTTTTGTTATCGTATTTACCTTTAAAGGCATGTTGTGCCAAAAAGTAAATTTTGGTAGGGCGAAATCCAAAACGAACGGTGTAGTAGAGAAAGAAATCGTGCAGTTCATACGGTCCGACCACATCTTCGGTCTTTTGAGCTATTTCGCCTTTTTCGTCCATCGGCAAAAGCTCCGGACTGACAGGAGTAGCCAACACATCGAGCAATGTCTCTTTCGCCGCTTCGTCGATGTGCGAGTCGGCAACGTATTTCACCAGATAGCGAACCAATGTTTTTGGTACACCGGCATTCACGCCATACATCGACATGTGGTCGCCGTTGTAGGTCGCCCAACCGAGTGCTAATTCCGATAAATCGCCAGTGCCCAACACCATTCCGTTTTGCTGATTGGCAATGTTCATCAATATCTGAGTGCGTTCCCGCGCTTGCGTATTTTCGTACGTCACATCGTGAATGTCGGCTGAGTGATTGATGTCTTTGAAATGCTGTTCGCATGCCGGTTTGATGTCCACCTCTTTCAGTGTTACGCCGAGCGAATGAATCATCGTCAGAGCATTGCGGTAGGTTCGACCGGTTGTGCCAAATCCGGGCATGGTGATTCCCAAAATATTTTCTCGGGGAATGCCAAGTTTGTCGAATGTTTTGACGCAAACCAACAGTGCCAATGTAGAATCCAATCCACCGGAAATTCCAATAATTACTTTCTTCGATTGTGTGTGTGTTATTCTTGTGGCCAGTCCGCTCACCTGAATGTTGAAAATCTCTCCGCAGCGTTCGTGAAGCTCTATTCCAGATGGAATAAAAGGGAATGGCGTAACATCACGAGTGAGGGAGAATTCGAAAGGATGATGCGCATCGCAATGGATGGTGTGGTATTTTTCGCTTTTCGATAAAGGATAATTACCCAACATGAAAGCGCTGTTTTTCCTTCGGTCGGAAGCGAGTCGTTCAATGTCGATTTCGCTAATAATCAGCTGTTCTTCAAAAGAGAAACGCTCCGAGGTGGCAAGAAATGAACCGTTTTCGGCAATGAGCGCATTTCCGGCAAAAACCAGATCGGTGGTCGATTCACCAAATCCGCTTGAAGCATAGACATATCCGCCAATGCAGCGAGCCGATTGTTGTTTAATCAGCGATTTCAGGTAGTCGTGTTTGCCGATATTCTCGTCGCTTGCCGAGAGGTTGAATACGATCTGCGCTCCGGCAATGGAGTGTCTCGAACTCGGTGGTGAGGTTACCCACAAATCTTCGCAAAGCTCGATGGCGAAAGTTGTTTCGTTGAATTTAAACAGAATATTTGTGCCAAATGGAACGATTTTTCCACAGAGTTTGATTTCTGTTGCATCGGTGTCGAGCGCCGAAGAGAACCACCGCTTTTCGTAGAATTCATTATAGTTGGGGAGAAAAGTCTTTGGCACAACACCCAACACTCGTCCGTATTGAAAGGCGACCGCAGCGTTGAAAAGCTGATTGTTGAGTCGAACAGGCATTCCGACGATTCCAATCGTTTCCATCAAAAGATTATCGGTCAGCAGTCGATCCAATGCAGCTTCAGCTTCTTCCACCAGCAGTTGTTGGTGAAACAGATCGCCACAGGTATAGGCGGTCAGGCTTAGTTCTGGAAAACAGATGATCTCTACCTGGTCGTCGTAAGCACGTTTAAGCAATCGGTCGATTGCTTCCCGATTAAAACTACAATCAGCTACTTTTACCGCAGGTATCGCGGCTGCCACTTTAATAAATCCGTGTTTCATAATGTGAGAAATTATGATAAAGGGCAAAGATAGCGATTTAATAAATTTATATCAATATTGATTTGTATTACAACTACTTTAGTTGAATTTTCTCAAATTTATAGCTAGTGCGGGATTGATGGTTGAAGTTCGAGACCTTTTTTCGATAAAGAAGGATTTTTCGAATAGAATAGTGCTGATGATCTGATTATGAGATAGTATTTTATTGAATTTTATTACTTTTGTGTAAAATAAATCAATATGGTCTCACCTTTAGCATTTAAAATAAAACATGTCGAAAATAACAGTACAAAATGCAGATATATCTGTTGTAAGATTTAATGAACAAGATTACATCTCTCTCACAGATATGGCTAATGCAAAAGAAAGCGAGAGTCGCGCAGCCGATATTATAAAGAATTGGTTGCGAAATAGATATACTCTTGAATTTCTCGGGACATGGGAGATTGTTCATAACCCGAATTTTAAAGTGGTCGAATTTGACCACTTTAAAACGCAAGCAGGATTGCCAAGTTTTGTGTTAAGTGCTTCGGAATGGGTTGAAAAAACCTCAGCTATTGGTCTAATGGTGAGAAAAGGTAAGTATGGTGGAACCTATGCTCACAAAGATATAGCTTTTGAATTTGGCTCAGCCATAAGTGTATTATTTAAAATATATTTAATTGAAGAATTTCAACGACTAAAAGAAGATGAGCAAAAGCTTATCGGTTGGTCTGCAAAACGTGAGCTTGCCAAGATCAACTACCGAATTCACACAGATGCTATAAAAAGAAACTTAATACCAGATAAATTAACACCCATTCAAACATCCATTTTGTATGCCAATGAAGCAGATGTTTTAAATATGGCTTTATTTGGCAAAACAGCAAAGGAATGGAGAGATGAAAATGCCCATCTACAAGGAAATATACGTGATTATGCTTCAATTAATGAGCTGATTTGTTTGTCGAATATGGAGAACATCAATGCGATATTTATCCATGAAGGTCTTTCGCAAAGTGATAGGTTAATTAAGTTAAATCAAATTGCAATCAATCAAATCTCTGTTCTTGAAAAAGTGAATAAAAGAAGTCTATTAAAATAGATATATTAGACAAAGAATTCTCTTAAAATTCGAAGAATGATAAAATTCGGATAAATTTAAAGAAGATATTTGTTGTCCCTAATAAGTTAGTTAACCTGAAAATTTTACAGAATCTTTTGGTAATAAACGAATTATTCGTATCTTTGCCACCGAATTAAAGGATGGGAAGGGGGCTGGTAGCCCCCTTCTTTCATTCTTAAACCTCAATGGAGAAGAAATGATTAGTAAAAACGTTGTCGTAGAAATTGTTGAAAAAGGACTCTCTGAATCAGAAAGTTTTTTGGTAGATGTAATGGTACGACCTGGCAATGTCATTGTGGTGGAAATCGACAATGAAGAGGGTGTTGATATCGAAGAGTGCATTGTGTTGAGTAAGTATATTGAATCTCAAATAGATAGAGAGATTGAGGATTACGAGCTCGAAGTGGGATCTGCCGGAGTTACATCGCCTTTCAAAGTATTGCGTCAGTATCAAAAAAACATAGATAACGAGGTGGAAGTGCTCACCAAAAACGGTAAAAAGATTATTGGTATTCTTCGTAAAGCCGATGAACAATCGTTTACCGTTGGTATCCCTACTAAACTAAAAGTAGAGGGCGAAAAGCGCAAAAAAGAGGTCGAAATAGATCAGACCTTTACGTATGAAGAAATAAAAAATTGTAAATATTTAATCAGATTCAAGTAAAATGGCCAAGAAGGAAGAAGTAATCAGCATGGTTGATACTTTCGCTGAGTTTAAAGAACTGAAAAACATTGACAGAACAACGATGATCAGTGTTTTGGAAGAGTCTTTTCGCAATGTGATTGCAAAAATGTTTGGAACAGATGAGAACTACAACATTATCATCAATCCCGACAAAGGTGACTTTGAAATCTGGAGAAACCGCGATGTGGTTGCCGACGAAGATATGGAAAACCCCAATTTGCAAATTTCTCTAACCGAAGCAAAGAAAATTGATACCGATTACGAAATAGGTGAAGAGGTTGCTGATGAAGTATTTTTCCAAGATTTCGGACGTCGTGCCATTTTGAATCTTCGTCAAACGTTGGCTTCAAAAATTATGGAGCTTCAAAAAGATGCGTTGTTCAATACGTATAAAGAGAAAATAGGACAAATCATCAGCGGAGATGTTTATCAAACGTGGAAAAAAGAGATGTTGATTCTCGATGACGAGGGCAACGAACTTCTTTTACCAAAAACTGAACAAATTCCATCTGATTTCTACCGCAAAGGAGAGAACGTACGTGCCGTTGTAGAACGTGTAGAAAACAAAAACAACAATCCGAAAATTATCCTTTCTCGTATTTCACCACTTTTCTTGGAACGATTGTTCGAACTCGAAGTGCCTGAAATCAACGACGGATTGATTACCATTAAACGCATTGCACGTATCCCAGGAGAAAGAGCGAAAGTGGCTGTTGAATCGTTCGATGATCGTATTGATCCAGTAGGAGCTTGCGTGGGTGTGAAAGGTTCACGTATTCATGGCATCGTGCGTGAGTTACGCAACGAAAATATTGACGTAATCAACTATACTTCAAATATCACTTTATTCATTCAACGAGCATTGAGTCCTGCTAAAGTTTCTTCCATTCGTGTGAACGAAGAAGAACGCAAAGCGGAAGTGTTCTTGAAACCAGAAGAGGTTTCTCTTGCGATTGGTAAAGGTGGTATGAATATCAAATTGGCTTCGTTGCTAACCGAATACACCATCGATGTATATCGCGATATTGACGAGACTAACGAAGAAGATATCTACTTAGATGAATTCTCTGACGAAATCGAATCGTGGGTGATTGATGCCCTAAAAGGTATTGGTTGTGCTACTGCTAAAGCTGTATTAGCGATGCCACGTGAAGTATTGATCGAAAAGGCTGATTTAGAAGAGGCTACCGTTGATGAAATATTGGCAATTCTTCAAGCAGAATTCGAAGACTAATTGACCATTTTGAATTAAAAATGGATTGTATGATTAAGTAAAATAAAAACAGCGACAAAGGGAGCAAATATATGTCGATAAGATTAAATAAAGTTACAAAAGACTTAAATGTAGGAATTCACTCAGTAGTTGATTTCTTGCATAAAAAAGGTTTTAACGTTGAGGCAAACCCCAACGCTAAGATCAGTGACGAAGAGTTTGCGATTCTTGTAAAAGAGTTTAGCAAAGACAAATCAATCAAAATTGAATCAGAGCGTATTAGTCAGGAGCGTTTCCACGAGAAACACAAACCGGTAGAACCAGTGCATGTGGAGCCTGCGAAACCAGTTGAAATAAAGACCTCTGTGCCAGATGACTTCAAACCGAAATTCAAAGAAGTAGGACGAATCAATCTTGACGATTTGAATAAAAGACCTGCCCCTCCAGTGGCAGAAAAGCCAAAAGAGTCTGCCCCAGTGGTAAAAGCTGAAGTGCCTGTTGCACCCAAAGTAGAACCTGTGGTAGAAAAGGTTGTAGAGAAAAAGAAGGAAGAGGTGAAATTGACTCCGGTTGCTCCCGCTGAGATCATCGAAAAACCTGTCGTTGAAGTTCCTGGAAAGATTGAGAAACCAGCCGTTATTGCTGAAGTAAGTTCTCCTGAAGCAGCTGGTGAAAGTCCATTCCGATTGAATAAACCTCAATTTGAATCAAATATTAAGGTGTTGCATACCATCAATTTGGATGCATTGAATCAAACAACTCGTCCGAAAAAGAAATCGAAAGAAGAGAAACGGAAAGAACGAGAAGTAAAAGATAAAGTACAACAACCGCGTTCAGATGTTAAGAAAACGGTCGTAATAAAAGATCCTGCTACGAAATCGCCTGATGCTCCACGCATCGATCGTCCAATTTCGGCAGCCGAATCAGCTGAAAAGAAAAAGAAACGCGATCGCATCAAACGTGAACGTGTGGATGTGGCTAATACTCCAGGACAACCGGGTTCACAACCTCGTCCAGGAGCACCTGCTCGTCCAACTCAAAATCCAAACGGCGGTGGCGGTCAAAAACCAAAATTCCATCGACCAATCAAAACTGAAGTCAATGCCGAAGATGTGCAAAAGCAAATCAAGGAGACATTGGCTCGACTTACTTCCAAACCAAAATCGAAAGGTTCGAAATACCGTCGCGAGAAACGCGATATGGTGTCGAATCGTAGAATGGAGCAGGAAGGACAAGATATGCTCGAAAGCAAAACCATTCAATTAACGGAATTTGTGACAGCAAACGACTTGGCTAACATGATGGATGTTTCTGTTATGGAAGTTATCAGTGTTTGTATGAGCATCGGAAAAATGGTCTCTATCAACATGCGACTCGATGCGGAAATCATCAATATCATTGCAGAAGAGTTCGGATTCGAAACTGAGTATGTGAGTGCTGAGGTAATCGAAGCCATCACAGAAGAGGTGGATTCAGCAGAAGATTTGGAATTCCGTCCACCAATTGTGACCGTGATGGGACACGTTGACCACGGTAAAACATCGCTGCTTGACTATATTCGTAGTGCAAACGTTATTGCTGGTGAAGCGGGTGGTATCACTCAACACATTGGGGCATATCACGTAGATTTGCCAGATGGTAAAAAAATCACATTCCTTGATACACCTGGTCACGAGGCGTTTACCGCCATGCGTGCTCGTGGTGCGAAAGTAACCGATATTGTTATCATCATTGTGGCGGCTGACGACAGCATCATGCCTCAAACCATTGAGGCCATCAACCACGCTTCGGCTGCTGGTGTGCCTATCGTATTTGCAATCAACAAAATTGATAAACCCGGCGCTAACGTCGAAAAGATAAAAGAGGGTCTTGCTCAAATGAACTACTTGGTCGAAGACTGGGGTGGAAAATATCAATCACAAGACATTTCTGCTAAAAAGGGAATCGGTATTGACGAACTGCTTGAAAAAGTATTGCTCGAAGCAGAATTATTAGATTTGAAAGCCAATCCAAATCGTCGTGCTGCTGGTTCTATTATCGAATCGTCGCTCGACAAAGGTAGAGGTTATATTTCTACTATTCTGGTAAATAATGGAACTCTGAAAATTGGTGATATCGTATTAGCTGGAACACACTTTGGTCGTGTGAAAGCGATGTTTAACGAACGCAATCAACGGGTAACACAGGCAGGACCAGCAGAACCAGTATTAATTCTTGGATTGAATGGTGCGCCACAAGCGGGTGACACATTCCACGTACTCGATACAGAACAAGAAGCTCGTGAAATCTCAAACAAACGTGAGCAATTGCAGCGCGAACAAGGTCTCCGTACGCAGAAACTTCTTACACTTGATGATATTGGCCGTCGTATTGCGATCGGTAACTTCCAAGAGTTGAACGTGATCGTGAAAGGTGACGTGGATGGTTCGGTAGAGGCATTGTCTGATTCGTTGATCAAACTTTCGACCGAAGAGATTCAGGTGAATGTGATTCACAAAGCAGTGGGTCAGATTTCGGAATCGGATGTGGCACTGGCTGCGGCATCGAATGCAATCATCATCGGATTCCAGGTTCGTCCGTCGCAAAGTGCGCGTAAGAATGCTGAGCGTGAAGGTGTTGATATTCGCTTGTACTCCGTTATTTACAAAGCCATCGAAGAGCTTACTTCCGCTATGGAAGGTATGCTTTCGCCCGACATCAAAGAAGAGGTGGTGGCAACACTCGAAGTGGTCGAGGCTTTCAAAATCACGAAAGTGGGTACTGTGGCCGGATGTTTGGTTCGCGAAGGAAAAATCAAACGATCTTCGAAAATCCGCTTGATTCGCGATGGTATCGTTATTTACTCTGGCGATTTGGGATCACTCAAACGTTTCAAAGACGATGTGAAAGAGGTGGCAACCAACTACGAATGTGGTTTGAACATCCACAACTACAACGATATCAAAGTGGGCGATATGATCGAGGCCTTCGAAGAGGTAGAGGTAAACAGAACGCTCTAATTAGCAGCATTCATTATATAAAAACAGCGGGAGATTCGTCAGAGTCTTCCGCTGTTTTGGTTAGTTTATGTGAGTTTTTGTTGTTTTTGAGTGGTTGTCTGATATTTACGAAAATGCCACAAATCAATCACTTGATTGGTGGCGAAACTGTTCCTTTTCTAGTAGTTTATCCAATCTAAGCGGGATGTCTGGTGGTGTAAGAGGCGGCACTCAATTAGTTTCTACTGGCAGAGCCGGCTACTCGATTCTACGTCGTGCATTTATTTATCAAATATCTGGTCATAATATTTTTGATTGCAAGTCTTTAGCTTTTCATTCCATTGATAAACGTAATCAATTTTATTCTCAGCTCTGCTTATCGGCTTAAATTCGTTTTTGTTAACTAAAACCAAATAATCGAATCCGAAAGCAATGTTTCCAATCCGTTTAATAGTGCCATTTGTCCTTATAAAATCAACCAACTCTTGTTGATTACCAATCTGTGCATTCTCAATCAAAACTTTCAAGTCAGGTTGATAGAAAAAAATCGAATCATTTTCTTTAATCCAATAAAGTTTTTCTGTATCCCAGGCACACCCCATGCTAAAATAAACTCCTGTATAATCCGAATTAAGTACTATAAAATCTAAATGGTTGCAGTCGAAGCTTTTCTTAATCTGGGTTTGTTTAACCATATCAAGTACCGCTACCATTTTCTGACCAAATCCTTGAATGGGTATTAAGAACAATAAAAAAATCGTGAATCTACGTATCATAATTATTATACTTATTTTCAATAATTACTTAGTTCAGAGTCAAATATAATGGTGTCATTATTTATTTTTACCTGTATCAGTTTTTCAATTGGGTATCCATTTGTATAATATCCAAAAGTCTTTGAAATCCTAATGTTTGAATCTTTTATGAAATCAATTTGATAATCTCCATCGACTTTGACAATGTCAGTCATGTCCATTATATATTCTGTAGCCTTATTTGAAGCAATTGAAATAAAATAATCACTTTCGTATCCACTTGGTATTATTCTTAATGAATCAATTCGTGTATTTGAATCATTTGAAATCTCAAACTTTAGCGTTGTTTTACTATCACATGAAGACAATAGTAAAATTAAAACAGCGAATCCAAGTAATTTGAGTTTCATCATTGCAGAATGTTTCTTTGCATGCGGCGCAATAGGTAGTAAACGAACATTTTGCTCAAAAACATGCGTAAGCACATCACTTATGAGGTTCGTTTTACAAATATATTGTTTTTCTCATAACAAACCTTGCCTGCCGCATTACAAATGCTTATAATATATAGAAGTCGGGAGCACATCCCGATAGCTATCGGGACGCCAAACATACATCATCTTTCTACGGCGTCATATCCGGCGGGACGAATACTGTAGACAATTTTCCAATCAAAATTTTCCAAATCAGCGATATCTAATTTATATTTTTTTGTATAAATATTTCTTCTTATTACCTCTTTCATACCATATCGGCTAACAGAGTCCTCCAAAACTAAGAACACTCTCATTTTCGACTCTCTTGATTCCTCTATAAAAGAGTTCCATCCTGTTATATTTCTTAAATTAAACACTTTCTCCTTTACTGATTTCTCATATTTCAATAACGTATCAACTGGATAATCAAGGTATGGATCTACAAATGAATCTGTCTGAGACAGAAAGACATAAATGGGAATATTTGTTTCATTAATAATTCTAATTTTTCTTGTATCAACATGTTCTAGGCAGCTTACAAAAAGCACAATTACTACAACAAAAACAATCTTTTTCATTTTAAAACTTTATTTTATATATCGGATAATTTTTGTGACCCCGTCCCTTCGGATATACCACAGAATTGCGGTGTACGTTTGCGAGATTTAGCTCCGCTGATTGTTAATTGCAATCTCGCTTTTTTAGTATTATTAGGAACTGCGTTCCGACAACAAATATATCTATTTTTTCGCATTGCAAATGCTCACAGTATAAAGAAGGCGGGAATACAATTAGCTCCGCTGAACTATGTTTCCCGCCAACCAACATCATTTTTCTGCGGTTTCATATCCAACGGGACGGGTCGCCAACGGAACAACATCTTTCTACCATTTCATATCCGGCGGGACGAGTGTGCTGTTATGCACAATGCTTTTTGTTTTTATAAGGTTTCCCAATCTTTATACTCAAACCACTGTTCTTTATTTTTCTTTACTTTTTTGATAATTCTTTTTGGTGGGTTTCTCCACCTTTTAGTTTTTGGGTCATAAATTCTCTGTCCGTCATTGTCGAAATAAATAATTCCTTTTTTGTCGCAAGTTTCGATGATTTTCACTTTAATTAAAAAATCCTTTTCATTGCGTTCGGTTACAATTCCTTTTGCTATACAAATATCATCATCATATTTTTCCTCTTGTTCTTTACTTACATAGCCTTTGTTGTAATTAAACTCAAGCGTATCTCCAATTTTGTATTCTGAAAATTCTTCATGTTTTCTGTTTAGTTCTACATTTTTAGAGTTTTCCCAATAATTTTGATAATATTTAATTTGCTCTTCAAGTTGTATTTCTTTGTCATTCAAATGTCTGTGATAACTGTCTAAAATAATTCCCGACATATCATCTGGATGATAAATTCCTAAATCATTGAAATATTTTGAAAGCCGAGAACCGCCCCAAAGTTGCCAATTATTTCTCATCCACATTCCGAAACCTAAATGCACTTTACCAGCAAATTCTCTTTCCTCCCAATTTTTTACTTGAATTTTTGTGCTGTCATTCCAAAATGAGTTTATTTGAACAAAGCAATCTTCTAAATCTTTTGGTATGTAAATACCGTTAATAGTATCTGTTATAAATTTTATTTTGTCTTTTTCTTCTGCTTGTTTTTGTTTGTCGATAAATTTATTGATTATCTCTTTTTCGTTGATTTTTCCGTTTTTCAAATATAGTTTGAATGAATAAAGTAAGGTTTCTGAATGATAATCATAAATTCCTTTATTCTCTAAATATTTATTGATTTTGGGATTGCCATTTTCGTCACTTGTCCAATTGAATATCGTTTTATAATTTTTGTAAGGCTCATTTTTAGCAAATGGATAGACTGCATAAATAAGACTGTCTTCGTGAATAGTTTTGATTTTGGTTTTAACTAATTCTGAACAATCCTTATCCAAATATTGTACAGATTGCTTTAAATTTTTCGGCAGATTATTCTGTCCGAATAAATTCTGAGATGTCAAAAATGTAAATATTAATATTTGTAGTATCGTTCTCATTGTGTTTTCATAGCATTGTGCATAACGTTTAGTATATGCAACTTAAAATATAAAATATTCGTAAATACAAGACTTAATACGTTCGCTTTACAAATTTAATAAGTTTATAATTGATTATAAGTCAACTAAATGTAATTTTTATTTTAGGATTATACGAATATTTTATCAATCGCGTAAACACAAAAAGAATGGTTCTAATTTTTAAAGAAATACAAAGATGAAAAAAGAATCTCAATTAACATTCGAATAAAGAAAATAGATTTTGTTTAAGAAATAAATCCAATTCTCTTGCGGGGTTTTGCGGATAACCGTTTGTCGGTGTGCAGTTCTGCTAGCGATTGATTGATGAGTTCGATTTGCATTCGGGTATCTTCGTTGATGTCGTTGTAATCGGTAAAAACCTCCTCGATGTACGCTTTCAACTCTTTCATTTCTGTTTGTATCTCAGCAACGTCTCCAATCTGTGGGCTGTTTATTGATTGGCGAATAGCCACGAAAGCACGCACAATATTGATATTAACTTGAATAGCAGTTTCGCTTTTCAGCACACTTGCCAACATAGCCACGCCTTGCTCGGTAAAGGCAAAAGGAAGGTAACGCGACCCGCCCTAACTTGAGGTCACAATTTGTGACCTCAAGTTATCAAATTCTGCTTTAGTGAGTTGAAACATAAAGTCAATCGGAAATCGACCGATATTTCTTTTTACAGCTTGATTTAGAGCTTTCGTCAGAACGCCATACATTTCTGCTAAATCAAAATCGAGCATCACTTTCTGTCCTCGTATCTGATGAATTTTGTTTTGAATAAGTTGCAATTCCATACTACTGTTTAGGGTTGGTACTTACACATTTTCTATCCTGTGGATATTCTAATACTACTCTTTTTTTGCGAATTAATCCTCCGTAATAAACCCAATTCTTTTGCGAGGTTTGTTGGATAACCGTTTGTCGGTGTGTAGCTCAGCGAGTGATTGGTTAATAAGCTCAATTTGTGTGCGGGTGTCTTCGTTGATGTCGTTGTAATCGGTAAACACCTCTTCGATGTACGCTTTCAACTCTTTCATTTCTGTTTGTAGCTCAGCAACTTTATTAATCGGCGAATTCAATACAAGCTGGCGAATGGTTATAAATGCGCGCATAATGCTCATGTTAATTTCTATTGCTGTATCGGAATTCAGCACACTACTCAACATAGCTACACCTAGTTCGGTAAAAACGTATGGTAATTTTCGGGTTCCACCCCATCTTGATGTCGCAAATTGCGACTTCAAGTTTTCAAATTCTTCCCCAGTAAGTTGGAACATGAAATCTTCTGGAAATCGTTTCATGTTACGTTTAATCTGTTCATTTAAGCGTCGAGTTTCCACTCCGTACATTTCGGATAAATCACGGTCTAGCATTACTTTGCAACCCCGAATTTCATAAATTTTACTTTGGATAATGTGCAATTCCATTATTGTGTTTTAAGTTGTTCGTTTTACAAATATAGAAAATTCCTCATTCGCTCACTAAATAGTGATTGTGTTTTTCAAGATTCTTTCTGAGGCTTCTTGCAATAGTGTATTATCTATCTTGCTAATGCCATTCTCCATCTTGCCAAAACAAATAGCAATGTTGTCAAGACCGTTGGCAATGTTGCTATTTCAATTTTCTAGCTTGCTAATTGAGTTGGCAAAGTGGGGGAAGGCATTTCCTAGATTGCTATTTGAATTAGCGATCTTGCTTATTCAATTAGCAACGTTGCCAAAAGGATTAGCAAGGTGATTTCACCCTTTCACGCACTTCACCAATACCTTTCGTTCATCGGCGAGAGTGGTGGCGAATAGGTAATTGTTGCCACCATCGGAGAGTTTCAGGCGTTTGCGAAGTTCGGCTACGGAAGTGGGGAAATTGCGGATGGTGAGGTTGGCTTGCTTTATTCCGTTAAGACCAGATTTCAGTTCGTTTTTGTTGAGTGAGAAGGATGTTTCGACAGCAAAAATGCGCCCGGGGAAATCGTTGCAGCGGGTATTGGAAGTATAGAGGTGACTATTAGGGTGAAGTTTTTTTAGTCCGAATCGTGCCGCTGCAGCTTTGTAAGCACCCCCTTTCATTAGCGATGCATTCGGTTCGTAGAGGAAAGTGCCAAGGTCAGACGTGTATTCGCACAGACTTTCTTGTTCCTCTTTTTTTGTGAATGAAAAGAGTTGCATTCCATTTTTTGTTATATTGACACACGTAATTGGAACTTCTGAAACCACACCATTTTTGAGAATTAAAATCAACTCCTTACATTCGTTATTCACCGACACGATATGAACAGCGGTGGTTTGAGGCAAGGCTTCCAAAGCAAGTGAGAGATCGAGCATCGGAGAGAGTTTTATCATCACTCGCTTGGCTTTGGAAAGTAATAGAGGTGTGAGTTGGCTAACATTGGGTTCACAATCGGAAACCAACACCGTTTTTCCGCCGTGCTCATTTCGCCGTGCAGGATCGATAAATATGCAATCGACACGTTCTGTTTCTTGAAAAAAATCGACAGAATCGGCATTGTGTATCTCGATGCGATTCAGATTCAGCAGCGGAAAGTTATTTCTGGCGATTTCACACAATTCGGGATTTCGCTCCAAGTAAGTCACTCGTTTAAAGTTTGCTGCCATAAATGCGCAATCGATGCCAAATCCACCCGTTAGGTCAATCAACGAATCTCCACCAACTAACGATGCCTTGTAGCGTGCTGTGGCTTCTGACGAGCACTGCTCCAACGATAAATGATGAGGAAAAAGTAAATCTTCGACAGCGAACCATGAAGGAATTTTATCCGCAATTGCCTTTCTGCCGGCAATCTGTCGAATTACAAACGGCATATCAATGTCGGGGAATTTCCCTGCTTGTAGTGCAAGCTTTTTCACATCGGCATCGGCGTGTTGACGAATAAACTCTTTCGTTTTTGAATAATTGGTCATGGGTGATAAATCTGTTCCTGACCACAAATGTAGCAATTATAGACGAAAAACATCTCACTTCAAATCCCTCTTAAAAGGGAGGGATTTGAAGTGAGAACAAAATGGATTTATTTTATGAATAGGATTTAATAGTCCGCTTTGGGGGTTGGGGGCTCTATTCCAATTTTTCAGTTATGCTACCATAGCGATGATATTCGAACGTAACGCTTTGTTCTTTCAGATAATGAAGCAGTTCCAATCGCCCTTCGGTGAGCGGTTTGGCAGTTGCAATGTATTTTCCCAAACGAGCTGCTTCGTGATACATTTTGTCCGAAAGTTTTGAAGTACAAGTTCTAATGCGATCAAAATTTTCCATCTCCACAAGAAATGCTTTTTCGGTTTGTACATAAATTGAGCAATCCGATTTCGAACATTTTCGCAATGCAGAAAGTTTCTGATCTTCTTTGCTCAAGCTCAAAGAGATCGGCGTTTTGGCAATCGTTGAAGCTGCCAGAATCATGAGAATATCACAAACAGAGTCGTTTTCATTCACACGTAAAACGATGTTTCGCAGCGGTAAATAGCGGAAAATATTCTGCTCTCCCATCAAATGATGAATGTCTCGCTCTTGAGAAAACTCTTCTTCGTATGCTTTTTGGTAACTCGCCACAGCGGTTTGAAAACGAATTTGTTCTTTTTCGTCGAGCAGTGAATTGAATAGTTCAAACTCTTTGTTCGAAGATTTTTCGGATATCATTTTTTGATTTTCTTCAATGTTGACAAAACAAGAGACGTAGTTTGGCCCACCGGCTTTGATACCGCCACCAAAGGCTGAACGTTTCATGCCGCCGAACGGTTGTCGGCTCACAATGGCCCCAGTGATTCCGCGATTGATATATAGATTTCCCGCTTCGATGCTGTTTTTCCAAAGCTCTTGTTCGGCTTCGTCGAGGCTTTGTAATCCAGACGTTAAGCCGTATTCAGAACGGTTGACGAACTCAATGCCTTGTTTCAAATCGTCTATGCAAACGACAGAGAGAAGTGGTGCGAAGAGTTCTGTTTGGAAGGTGTAACTAGTTGGTTTTACTCCCCATTTCACGCATGGTTTGAGGATAAAGTGTTGTTCATCTACAAATTCGGGAGCGACCAACCACGATTCGCCTTCTTCCAAATGATTAATTGCGTGAAGTAATTTGTCGTTTTCGGCAGTAATCATTGGCCCGACTACTGTTCCACCATTCCATGCGCCACCCACTTGCATGCTTTTTACGGCATCGGTCAGTTTGGTTTTGAAATCTGGGTCGTTGAAAACCTCTTTTTCGAGCAAAAGAAGGGAGCAAGCAGAACATTTCTGACCGGCATTACTGAATGCTGATGTGACGATGTTCTGAATCGCATGATCTCGGTCGCCACTGGCTGTGAGTATAATTGCATTCTTGCCACCCGTTTCGGCCGAGAGCGGACAAGTTGGATTATTCTCAAGCAGACGGAAAGCAGTATCTGTTCCACCCGTGAGAATAATGTGTTTGATTGCCGAATGCGCTGTAAGATAATTCAGTGGTTCGCGACCGTCGGTGCAGACTACTTGTAAGGCATCTTTGGGAACACCAGCATCCCAGAAACATTTGGCAAAAGCCCATGCAACGGGCAGAGCAACTGTGGCTGGTTTCAGAATTACGGTGTTTCCTCCCGTGAGAGCGGCTGCTACACCACCGACAGGAATAGCAAGAGGAAAATTCCACGGTGGGATGACCAACACAACTCCCTTGGGCGTCATCGAAACGGTATTTAATTGCTCAAAACGTTTCATCGAAATGGGATAATATCTACAGAAGTCGATGGCTTCGGAAACCTCTACATCGCCTTCTCCAAATGTTTTTCCTGTAATGGCGGACATGCAACCGATTAAATCGCCTCGTGAAGAGGATAAATTTTCTGCCACTTGATGCAATATTTTATTGCGATCTTCCAACGAAGTTTTTCGCCAATTGGAGGCATCGTTCTCGGCAATTTCAATCATGGATTTTACTTGCTCGAGATTCGATAAACTGGCTTCGCAAACGGTCACTTTCTCTTTTTGACTGTGATCGATGTAGGATACTTTCTTTTCGGAGGTGAACTCATTTTCCCCAACTTGAATGGGTATTTGGAATGGTTCATCGTTTGGACTTTTCTTCCAATTTTTACGAATCTCTTCTGCCCAAAGACGGTTCGGCGTTAAATCGAAATTGGTATCGGATTCACTTTTAAATTCCTCCAGATTTGAAATGACGGTGGAATAAGTTTTTCTATTTTGTGTACGACGTGGGGTAGTATCGATGGCGTCTTTCATCGAAACCGCTTTTTCGAATTGCTCTTTCAGAAAATTCCACTCTTTGCTGTCGTAACGCAGATTAAACGAATAGCTCAGGAAGTTGTCTTTTCCCGTATTTTCGTCCAAGCGGCGCACGAGATATGAAACGGCATTCAAGAAATGTTCGTCTTTGACCACTGGAGTGTAGAGAATTATTTGTTTGCCCAATGCGCGCATGGCTCGAGTGAGGTGATTCGCCATGCCTTCGAGCATTTCGAAAGTCACAAACTCTTCCACTCCATTTTTCTGGCTTAGTAAAAAGGCATATCCCAAACTAAAGAAGTTATGCGAAGCTACCCCAATGTGCATCACCTTCGCATTCTCGGGTTTTAGTGCTTCGTCGAGAATGTGTAGATAGTTTGCATCTACCTCCACTTTGGTTTCGTAAATCGGATTTTCCCATCCTTTCAGCGAAGAGACGATGCTCTCCATTTGTAGATTAGCGCCTTTAACCAATCGCATTTTTAGTGGCGAACCACCTTCAGCAAAGCGTTTTTTTGCAAATTCAAGTAATTCAGTTTGAAAATGTACAGCATCGGGTAGATAAGCTTGCACCACAATGCCTGCTTGAAATTTTTTGAATTGTGGCATCGATAAAACCGTCATAAATACATCCATTGTCAGCTCGGCATCTTTGTATTCCTCCATATCGAGATTGACAAATTTGCTCTTCGGTTCTCCACTTTCTTCAAGGTACGGATAATCGATGGCTTGTTGATAGATTCGAGCTAAACGTTCGCACAAATCAATTTTGTTTTGCGCATAATTGAGTGGATTTATCTGTGCATAGATGCCCGATATTTTGATGGAAATGTAGTTGATGCGCGGGTCTTTGAGAGCTTCGAGATAATGGTAATAACGATTGGCGGCTTCTCCATTGCCAAGCACAACTTCGCCTAATAGATTCACATTTTGTCCGATATGATCTTTTTTTCTATCATTCAGGTGACGATTGAGTAACGATGGTTTTTCGTTGATAATCACACGCGATGTGTCTGAACGAAGTCTTTTTTTGAAGATGGGAACGGCAATAAAATCGAATAAATAGCCGAATGAGGCAAACAGGCGAAGCATAAAGGTGTCGGTCGTGTTGAGAAATTGAGGGACGCCATATCGCTCAATAATAATTTTTATACGACGAGCCAGTTTGGCGTTGTTTCTGATTTGAGAAGATTCGTCGAGCATCTTCGAAAGCAGCATTTTGTCATTTGGTCGTTGCACCAAAATAGCATATTTCTTTTGCTCTTTGCGCTCCTCTTTGGTGATTTCGTTTTCTGATTGAGCTAGAAATTGTTTCGCCCACTCTATTACTTCGGCTTTATTCACTTTTTCCATAACATTATTTGATTTAAGGTTGGCAAAAGTTAGAGGAAAAGTACGAATAAGAATCAAAAAAACAGAAAAATATAGGTGTAGCTTTGTTTGGTTTTCAGCTTAGTTGTTTTGATACAATTTAAGAGCATTTTTGTAAAAGATATGCCGTTTTTTCTTTCACTTTTTTAGAATGAAAAAAGCGCATTTTTTATGAAAAAGCGCTTTGTAAAGGAAGAATCTTGGAAGCTGTTGTTCCAAATTTATTTGATGAGCGATTTCATCGGATATTTCAATCCTTCATAAGAATCGAGGTATGCTTTTACTGAACCAATTAAGACTTTTGCTTCTACCAGAATAGGAATGCGATTTTGATCGTCGGTCACATATACACTCACATCTTCACCACCTTTAAACGCAGTACCTGCCACCATAAAGGACGAGAATTTGAAACATCGAAACGATTGTTGTTTTTTATCAATGACCACTTGACGACCGAGATAACGAATGAAAAGTGAGTGGATTTGATTGTCCAACACTATTCTGACTGGAATTTTGTCGTTGACCTTACATCGCTCAAAATCGAGATTGCGACAACCATACACTGCCGATAGGACATCAAAAGCGGTTTGTTTGGCATCGATGGTGTCTCGCTTTAAGGGTTTATTTGTACCTTGAATAGTAGAATATATTTTATTATTACCGACGGGAAAGGCATACGATTCGTATATTTTTACCCGACCTTCAGAGGTGTTCCGCTCAGCCCATAATGGTTGTAGATTTTCTACCGTTACATACGATTTGAATGTGTCGCGCACTTTGAAAAACCAATCGTAGCGAGGAATGCTGTTTGCTTTCGTTTCGAAACAAATTGCACTTTTACTGGCAAAATATTTTTGGCTAATTTCGAAATTCACGTCAGCAGCATATACCCAAATAACCCCCCAATTGTAAAATGCTTTGTAGGTTAGCTTTTCACCCGGTTTAAAGGCTATTTCCTCGTTCATGTTTTCAGCCATAGCTGATGCTATAAACAGGATTTGAAGAATAAAAAGGAGTAGAATTTTTTGAAATTGTGCCAACTGTTTATTTTTTTGTCAAAAATAGGACAAACTATTGAAGAATTTACAAAATTCCTTATAAACCATTTGATTTAAGTTGATTTAATACCTCTTCTAAAGTTTTGACATGCGTAGATATCTTGTTAGCAGTAATTATAAATCCAATATGGTTGGCTTCAATATGAATTGAAGTTTGACTGTTTGAAATCTCATATCCGTTTCGGATTAATGCCTTTTCAAGCCAAATGCGAACAGGTTCTTTTGCCGATATTGAGACCGATTTAAAAGATTGATTACTGATTTTGAAGGTGCCGTTTTGAATATCGAACGAAAGACTCTCTTTGTCAAAAAACGAATTAAAATGACCTGATAAAGCCAAGTCTTCGGGAATTCCACTCGCAATTTCTCGATTTTTTGCCATCAACCATATTTTATCTGCTAATTGAAGGGCAAGGTCAAGGTCGTGAGTTGAGAGAAGTACCGTTTTCCCTTGTTCGGAAGCCAGTTTCCGAAGCAAAAGCATAATTTCTACTCTACTCGATAAATCAAGAAAAGCGGTTGGTTCGTCCAAAATAATCAGAGGCGTTTCTTGTGCAATAGACTTAGCAATCATCACCTTTTGTCGCTCTCCATCACTCAGCTCGAGCAGATTACGATGGGCAAATGTTTCAATTCCCACGCATGCAAGTGCCTCCTTTACCATTCGGTGATCTTCTTTCGAAAGTTGACCAAAAAAACCTGTATAAATGTATCTTCCAAACGAAACTAATTCATAAACTGTTAGATTTCCCGTTGCAACTCGATCTGTGAGAACGACTCCTAACTTCTGTGCTAACTCTTTTCTGGCATAAAGGTGAAGTTCTTTCCCTTCAAGAAATATTTCACCCCCCAACGGTTGTTGAAATCCGCCCAATGTTTTGAGTAATGTCGATTTTCCCGCTCCGTTTGTTCCCAATAGACAAGTGAGCTCACCTCTTCCCAACAGCAAATTAATCGACTCGTGCACCACTTTGTGTGGACGACAATCGACATATCCGATGCTTAAGTTTTTTAGTTCGAGAAGTGGCATATATGATTTAGCGGATTTTTTTGATTAATTAGTTCAGTTAATAATTCTCTTTCTTGCTAGCAATACATACAAAACAACTGGAGCGCCCAAAATTGGTGTGATAGCGTTCAAAGGAGCAATACCAGCATGACCTGGTAGATTTGTGAGTAAATTACAAAGTAATGCGACAGCTCCGCCTAATAGTAAACTAAAGGGAAGCAATTTTTTATGATTCCCAGTTCCCAAAATTAGCCGTGCAATGTGCGGGACAGCTAGTCCGATAAATGAAATGGGCCCACAAAAAGCAGTCGTTACTGCGGTCAATAAACCAGCGATGATTAAAAGAATGAGTCTTGTTTGTTTGATGCGTACCCCAAGATTGATAGCGTAACGTTCACCCATTAGCAAAGCGTTGAGCGGTTTAACCTGAAGAATGGCTGCTCCTAAGCCTATGAAAATTAATATAGCGTAAGTAGGAAGTTGCGATGCGGTAACGCCAGAAAAATCTCCCATTCCCCACAACATAAATAGAAAGGCATTTTCGGCCGAGGAGTAGAAATTGATAAATGTGATAAGCGAAGAGACTAAATAACTGACCATAATGCCAACAATGAGCAGCATCAAGTTGCTGTGTAGCCTTCTTGCCATATAGAGAATCACATTCAATACTGCGATGGCGCCAATAAACGCACTGCCAACTATTGCCAAATGACCACTAATGCCTAATCCGGATAGATGCACAAGTGTGCCGCCTGAAAAAAATACCACAGCTGCCACACCGAGATTGGCGCCTGCGCTTATTCCTAAAATAGATGGATCCGCTAATGGATTTTGAAACAGCGTCTGGAGTAGTAATCCGCATATTGCCAATGCAGCTCCTGTGAGTACGGCAGTGACGGCTTGAGGTAGTCTCGATTCTAAAATGATATGTTGCCAACTTGATTGATCGATGGAGTTCCCGACCAAGACGGATAAGATTTTTTCTAACGGAATGCTGACTGATCCAAATGCTAAATTAGCCAAGAACAGAATCACCGTCAAAGCAATCAGTACGATGCCTCGAAAGCGAAATCGCTGTATTTGAATCAGAAAATTGGAGTAAGTCAAAACTCTATTTATTACGTTTGATATAAAGTACTTTCGTAATAAAAGAGGAGGAGAGGAGCGCCCTAAATTGGGCTCTTTGATATTGTCCTATCATCGTCTAAACTTTTATCCCGAAAGTTTAAATGCGACATCTGTTCAATCGATAGGTTTTCTGGCTTGCTTCACTTTTGATGTCTTCCCATTTCCACATTGAAACAGTGACAAATTATCAAAAGTTATACTTGAAGCTCACAGCTGCGGGTACAGCTCCGGTTTCTCACCGGATTCCCATGTTCTGATTGAAAAAAGTCAACTAATTGTTGTTATGCTTTTTTGATTTCGAATCGACAAAGCTTTTGACCTTGCGACCAACAATCTATCTCTTTCACGAGGAAATCAACCCCCATGTATTCTTGTAATATTCCAGCGATGAATCCTTCATCCCAACCACAGACGGTCTCTTGTGTGTCAGGTAATCCAGAACAATCTAGGTCTTCTTCCAGTGTAACGGTGTAGTTCAGTTTCTCGTCGTCCATTTTTTCTGTTTTCAGAATTCCAATATTGAAATCCTCCAAAACAGTAGATAGTTGCGAGAAGAATTGACATGCATCCAAGTCCTTGTTGAGCATATTGTTGCAAAGCTCACGACCAGCCATTTTGCCAGCATTGTAGAATACGCGCTGTGCTGCAATGCCTCCAATTTCCTGAGCCATTGCACTTCTGACTGAGAATTGAAGCATTCGATAAACGGAAACGTAGGTGGTGTTACCCATAGTTGGGCGTCCCAAAGCGATGTCACCCACATCGGTCCATTGAAAATTGAAATTATCCTCTTTCATAATAGAAAAACGAAAAAAATAAAAAATAACAGATGATTTATTTCAGGCTGCAAGTTATGAAAAAAACTGCAATGGCTGCATATACATTTGATGATAAAGTCTATAATGGTCAATTATTATGTGAAATCGATCAAAAAAGTAAGAGAAAATTTGGCCAGATTCTTAATAAGGATATAGATTTAATCTTTCAATTCGATGAAAAGTGAGCACACCATTATAGGCTTTTGGCGGATGGATCGTCGCTTCAAAAAGCACATTTTTGGTGGCATAATCTATCTCAATAATTTTACCATAAGGCCTTGGATTGACTATAGCGCCTGGGGAGAAGATGACATGATTGACATCATTCAGAAAATCGACATCAGAAACAATGCGTGAATAAGTTTCGGCTCCTCGCTCCTTGCCGTATTGCCATATTTGCTTCACAGTCATATTCATGGTATCAATTTTGTATTCAACGGCACGACTGTATGGACCTTGTGTAGTGAAATTTCGAACATCGCCATTATCAAAAATGGTGAAATTGCCATTCGGTTGACGTTTGATAGCGTGTTGACACCAATTCCACTCAAAATCAGGATGATTGGTATATCCATTTATCACTGCTGTGTCTAAAATGGGTTGGTCGTTGCTGTCTATCGGTTGTAGCAGTTTTGTCGTCAAATCAACGCCATTGCCAGCTATTCCCCAACCTTTATGTGGAGCCAATAACCATTTGACATTATTCTGAGCATCCAGTTTTACAACACCCTGAGTTCTACCTGATACAATAATTGTGCTATCTGTTGGATCGTATTCAACTGCATTGGTATGAATCCAGTCGTCGTTCAGATTTGTCAATGTCCGACGATTGTATTGAAGTGACTGCCGCAAATCCCAAATATTGACGATCTGTTTCGTGTTTCTATCAATTTCAATCATGTGATCTTCAACGGTGCTTAGTCCATTTTTATCCACATTTACAAGAAAATTTCCATTTGGTTTTTCGAGTGCTTGATGATGAAATCGATATCCAGAAATTGGCCAACTATTCAATATTTCACCCAACATATTGATTTCGTAGATAGTATTTGTTCCCGAATGACCAAAATAGAAATTACCGTTTTGAAGTCGTTCTATACCCACATCGTAGAGCAATTTTATAATTGTTGGGTTTGAGCCATAATCCAAATACCATCTAATGTCGCCATATTCATCGAAAATGAAGGGTTTATTGGCTGTATTGTATAAAAACGCCCGATAACTCACCAATGTCATACCCGATTTCTTTTGATTAGTTGTTGTATCGATAGCAACAGTGGGCAGTTCAATACTTAGCGGGTTTGTCTGCATCGTAATGGCACTGCTACCTATGATTTGATTTGAACTATCGAACAGTGTGAGTTGAACAATGTTTGAATAGGCGCCGTATAATCCTAAAACGGGTAAATTGTGGGTTGTGGATAGCTCATCGAAACGTTTGACAACATCAGATCTTACACCATTTATCCCAAATACTTTAATTTCAGCTCTAGTAGGAACAGTTGTTGTTAACTGAATTCTTGCAGCAAGAGGCACATATCCTGTTGGGTTGACAGCCGAAAGCTGGGTGATGATTTCGGGTTGAGAAAAAAGATTGTCATTTGTTGGCAATATCATCGAAATGGTATCATTGTTTTGTGGTCTACCCATCCAAAAAGGGGAGATTAAATCTCCTTTTTTGACTGTTATCTGAATGCTGTCGTTCGTAGAATATAAGAATGAATTAAGCGTGCTGCGAAGTTTTGTATTCGAAGATTGATAGCTTGTGATTTTTGAGTTTGAGTGATCCGAAACAATTTTAAAAGTTTTGCTACTATAGCTCCCTTTTACTTTCACTAGAAATAGTCCGTTTGTAGGCAGCATAAATGGTGTGGAATTCATTCCAGTAAGTTGTGGAATTCTTTTGGAGAAAATAGCTTTTCCATCAATTCCATAAGCAGAAAGCATAATAGAACCTACTTGCTCAGTGTTTGATAATAATTCAAATCCTGCTTTAGATTGTCGGATGATGAAATTATCAATTACATGCGTTTCTGAAATATTAGTCGCAATTTGTACGGTACCTTGCGTTAGATTTATCTTGTATAGCGAGTTGCTTTGCGATAATCCACCAAGGTTAGTTGTGGTCTGATTAGACTTGTTGACGAGAAAAACAGAATCGATAGAGACATTGTCAGAAGCTTGAATTGTTTTTAAAACTATTACGTCGTCTTCAGCTTTAATAGTTCGAATAAAAAGAATAAATAAGCAAAGAAAAATAATTTTGACCGAAAATATCTTCATGATGATTGATCTTGTGCACCAAGCGGTACAATGTTTTGAAAGTATAAAGGTATATATTTTAAATAATACCACAATCTAAATAGTGGATTTTAATCTCCAAAAATAACGAATAATAGAAGGCTTTTTACTTTTACATTCATGTTTTTATTTTATCTTTGTAGGAGAAGTTTGCCACATGCAACACACAATTCTTATCACATTTATTAATATTGGATTAAATCATTTTATGAGAAGATTGTCATTTTTTCTCATTTTTTCTATTCCCTTTTTCTCAGCATATTCTCAAGATGTAAATACAATAATTTCAAACTTGAAGAGTGATCTGAGAAGTAATCCGAGCGCTCAAAAAAAAGCCACTATTTATTCTGATTTAACGTGGTATTATTCTACCGTTTCGGTCGATTCGGCACTTCACTATGGCACAAATGCACTGCAAGAATCTCTCAAACTAGGAGATTCTACATTGATTGCACAAGTATATAGCGATATTGGAGCAGTTTATTTCAGAAAAGGAGATTTGAAAAGCTCGCAAGAGCATTATCTTGCGGCTTATAAAATCAGAAAGGCTAGAAAGGACAACAAAGGATTGGCCAAAATAAGCAATAATCTTGCCAATATATACGAAAGAAGTGGCGACTACGGAAAAGCAATGAACTCATCGTTGGAGGCATTGCGCTATTTCGAAAGTATCAACGACCTAAAAAACTGCAATACCATCAAGGGGACTATTGGTCTGATTTTATTGAAAGTTAAAAACTATCCCAAAGCGTTGAAATACCTTTCGGAAGTGATACAATATCAGGATCAAAATGACCAAAAAGATGGACTGTGTATTTCGTGTATCAATCTAGGCAATGTCTATCTACAAATGAGCGATACCACCAATGCTTTGCGGATGTACCAAAAAAGCTTGAAGGCTTGCACTGCCGTGGGAGACAAGAAAGGCATTGCAAGTGGGTACAACAACATCGCCTCTATCAAGATCGAGCAACGAAAATCACAAGAGGCGAAATTGCTATTCGCAAAATCAAGAAATGCACGAGAGGCATTGAACTCGAATCTTGATAAGGCGAATTTTGACTTGAATCTCGCTAAAGATTATGCAGATTCAAAGAGATATGTCGAAGCACGAAATCTGCTATTAGGGGTCGAAAAAACCTACACCAAAGAGGGATTGAAAGAAAAGTTGCAAAAAAACTACAAGGCCTTGATTGAGATTTATAGTAAACTAAACAAGCTCGATAGTGTCAATATTTATGTCAACAAATTAGTAGGAATCAACTCTCTTATTTTAGAAACATCTGTAATCAAACAGACAGCAGAGTTGGAAACCAAGTATCAAACAGCCAAAAAGGAAAAGCTGCTACTCCAAAAAGAGATTGAAGCGCGACAAAAAAACTACATTATTTTCACCATCTTTAGTTTGTTGATTTTGGTTGCACTCATCGGATTCCTGATTTATCGGCAACAAAAAGAGAAAAACCGGCAACAGAAGCACGAGTTTCAACTTAAATCGGATATCGCCAAAAGTGAAACCCGCAACAAACTCCAGGAGCAGCGACTCACCATATCGAGAGATTTACACGATAACATTGGGTCGCAACTCACTTACATTATTTCATCTATCCAAAATTTGAAATACAAGTTTCGAAACGAAAAGAGCGAGTTGCCCGATTCGTTGACCAAGATTGGTGATTTCACGAGTGAAACGATTTCGGAGCTGAGGGATACTATTTGGGCAATCAATTCAGATCAGATATTTTTTGAAGATGTGCGTGTTCGAATTCTCAATTCGATCGAAAAGATTCAGTTTGCAAAACCTGAGATAGAGATTTCGTTTGATATGGACGAGGAACTTCTGCCAAAAGAATTAACCAATATTGCGGGTATCAATATCTATCGGTCGATACAAGAAGCATTGAATAACTCTCTCAAATATGCCAATCCTTCGACTGTACAAGTCCAAATTCAAGAAATAAACCATTCGATCGAAATTGTTGTTTCAGATAATGGAAAAGGATTTGACACTTCCGCCGTCGTCAGAGGAAATGGATTGAACAATATGACCAAACGAATGGATGAGATTGGTGGACAGTTTCGCATCGAGTCGAAAGAGAACGAGGGAACTACTCTGATTTTTTTGCTCGAAAATAAATTAATTGAGAAACGAGGAGAAAAGATATGATTAGACTTGCCATCGCAGATGATAATGTAAGAATGCAGCAAATCGTTGCCGAAAAATTGTCTTTTTTTGATGATGTGGTGTGCCGATTTATATCGCAAGATGGTGTAGATTTACTCTCAAAATTGATGCTAAATCACAATATCGACCTCATTCTGATGGATATTGAGATGCCGAAAATGGATGGTATTGCAGCCACTGCAGAAGTGAAAATCAAATATCCGCACATCAAAATCGTGATGCTCACCGTTTTCGATAATGACGAAAACATATTCAGAGCCATTAAAGCAGGTGCCGATGGTTATCTCCTCAAAGAAACTTCTCCAGATGACCTGTATCGAAGCATCCACGAAACCCTGAATGGTGGCGCTAGTATGACACCGTCTATTGCTCTGAAAACATTACGTATGTTTCGCGAGCCAGTTGACTTTATGTATCAACCCGATTCAAAAATTACAACTCTGACTTCTCGAGAAATTGAAGTTCTCGAACAACTTAGCACAGGATTAAAATACGAGCAGATTGCCCAAAACCTTATCATCTCGCAAGGAACAGTTCGTAAACACATCGAAAATATCTACACCAAGTTGCAAGTATGCAACAAATTGGAAGCCATTCAAAAGGCAAAGACCAATCGACTTATCTAACAAAAAAAATACGTATTTCTTCGTATTTCATCCCCTACATTCAGTTTCTACTTTTGCACTATACAACGAAATGGGGCTGGAACGGTCATTTTTTCACCCAATTTAAGTTTGTTGACAACTGTATTTTATTTTAAACTACCTATTTATGAAAAAAATATCTTTAATGATTCTTCTTTTGAGCGTTGTTGGATTTTCCATTTCGGCTCAATCTATTTCGCGACTAAAGTCTTGGGGTTATCTCGATTCTCCACCAGCGCCATTTAAAACATTTTCCACTACCGATGCGTCGTACATGCTCCTTGCAAGTGGGAAGTTGGTGAAAGTGGAAGTGGATGGATCGCTCACCGAAATGTGTACTATATTGTGCAAAACATATAGCAAAGCCAGCGATGTGGCAGTGAAAGTCTATGGAAATATGGCGATGTTTTCTTTGGTAGAAGGTAGCAATGTCTATTATTATGTTACATCGGGTACAGCAAGCTCTTCGAAACTCGTTCATCAATTGACTAAAACGTTGGTCAATCCACCATCGTTTGCATATATGAATGGAAAGGCATACATTCTCACCACCGATTTGACTGAAATTAGCCTTGCTGATAATTCAAAGAAGGTGCTCAAGACGGTTGGTACGGTTTACAAAGACTATTTCAAAACTGAGACAGACGGACAGAACCTCTATATCACCTACAACATCGATGACAACAGTACGAAACTTGCTCTGTCGAAGGTCGATCTGGCTACTGGAGATTTGTCCGTGATCTCTGATCGTGTAGATTATTGGAATCCAATTGCTCCTATTATTCCGTTAAATAATGGACTGCTCTATTGGTCGTTGAAGGATACCACGATGGTTGTGAATGGCTCTAAATCGAGCTATCAAAGAACATTGCTAACCAAATACGATGCGCAAACAAATAGTTCGCAACAAGTTTTCGAAGCTGGAGTAGGAGTAAAAGCTCCCGACTACCTGGGTGAAGTGGACGGCAAGCTCTATTTCTTCTCGAATGGCGACTATTCTCTGTCCTATTCATGTTCCACGTGTACGTTTTCTGGGGCAACTGGTGCATACCTTTGGGAAGGCTCATCACAAGGATTTCGATTGGTGAAAGGCATCGAAAACGGCACTGAAAAATACACATACGCTGGTATAAAACAGGTGGCGAGTGACAAAATTTATCTTGAACTGACTACCAAAACTGAAGGCAAGGAGACTTGGGTAGCATCTGCTACCGACCTGTTTCTTCTAAAAGATTTCAATCCTGGTGCATCGAGTCTCAAGGATTACGGATTAAAACTGGTAGACGGCGTAACGTGTGGTGGCAAACTTGCTGTGCCGGGCATAGGTGTTGTCACATCGCCAAGCGATAACGAACTTTATTTGTCGGATGGCACACCAAACAATTTCTATAAATTCGATGTGATGCCCAAGGCAGATCTTCAATCGATGCCAAGAGGATTGATAAACGTGAATAATAAAATCTATTTCATAGCCGCAGATTCAATTCTGGGTCTATATAATCTCCCAATGACCTCGCTTTTTGCGCTGGATCTATGTGCCGATATCAGTCAGGGAGTGAATGATGTGCTTCAAACGCGTTATCTCAAAATTTATCCTAATCCTGCAGCCCATTTTATTCAACTAAAATCTGATAATCCGATTGATCAAGTGGAGATTATTTCTGTATCGGGAGCTCTCATTTACCGTTCTTATAGTGGAGAGAAAACTATCGATGTGAATAGTCTAAAACGAGGAGTTTATCTCGTAAAAGCTTATCACAATAAAGGTGTAGATATAGCTCGGTTTGTCAAAGAATAAAAAGTCTGTCGGAATGATTCACTCGTTCCGACAGTTTTCCTTCTCTAAAATACGTATTTCATCGTATTTTTCTAAGCGCTATCTGTGCTTACTTTTGGAGTCAATAAATATTCACTCATTATGGGCAAAGAAAACATACACAGATTCTCCTATAAATTGCTTCTTTTCTTGGCGGTTCTCTATTCGATTTCGGCGCAATCGCAAGTTCGTTTAGGACTCCAAAACTTCGCTTTACTGGGCGATCTAACTTTTCCAACGCCCAAAAATGAGCTGGCAAACTTTTATTCTCCCGGCGATCCGATAAAAGCATATTGGGAAGGAAGTCTCTCTTTTGCCCAGATCGGATATGGACAGAACAGCCCGTTTTCGCTCAATGCATCGGTGCTTCTGGCATACGAAACCGCCAATTTCGGATCCAATGACTTTTCGACCGACGGTCTTGATGCCAAAATAATATCGCATGGAGTGCGGCTCAAACCTTTGAATATTCATAAAATTTCAGATGTGTCATTTAATCCCATTAATTTCAGTGGAATGATGGATTATATTGTCGATGGGTTGTATCTCGAACTGGGAAGCAGTAGCGCTACATTGGTCGAACCTCCACTTCCGAATGTTTCTCGAACTCCTACATTCTTAGGTTGCGGAATAATGCCACGAATTCCGATGGGCAATAAAATGGCTATGATAATCGACATTGGATGGCGGAAATATAGCTGGACGAACTCTTTACACACCACTTCGTCCATCGAGGTTTTCAGAACTGGAATTGGACTTGCATTTGAACTATAATACAAACGACAATTGATCCGTCGTATATGAAATATGCTCCGGCGGTCACGAATGTGATCTATTACGAATAATATTTACAAACTAAACAACTTAAGATTATGACAAAATTCAGAATTATACTCGTTTTATTGATGCTCTTGATTTTCAACAGCATTTTCGCTTACAAGCCAGGCGTGTTGGGCTTTCAAATCGGTACCGGATTCGGTGGTGAGGGACTTCATCGCGTGAATGGAGGTGCCTATGCAGGAAAGAATGTCACGATGGATGGCAATGTGGCCAGATACAACTTCAAGGCAAGTCCGGTCTATTTCTCAGTGGGGGCAAACGTGGGTAGATTCAAACACACGGAGTGGGACATCGAGCTCGAAAGCGTGACTTATACCAGTTCGGTGCTTAACTACGATAGACTGCTGGATGCCAAGTTGCACTTTACAAATTTCAACATTGGTATCAAATATCTTCCTCTATCGGAGCCATTGATGCAAGGCAAACTTACACCCTACATCAAGGGCAGTCTGTATAATTCGATTTATACGATGGAGAGCACCGAAAACACGAATGTAAAGAACCCGAATGCCGTGATTATCGACGAGTCGAATGTAGACTATGTACCCATGCTCGGCCTGCACGTAGGTGCAAACTATATGTACACTAAACACTTGGGTGGCTATGCACAAATTGGCTATGGATTCGAGTTTTGCCAGTTTGGATTGGTGCTGCAATTGTAAAAAGAAGTTATTCAATTGTGTGGGGGTTGATTGAATCTACTAAGGAAAAAAGTGGAAACTTGATCCTTGGTGGATCTTCTCGGTTTCAAAAAATATTTTTGGCAAAAACAATGAAACAGCTCATTCTTCTCTTTTCCCTGGTTTTCCTTATCGCTTGTCATCAAAAAGCAGACGAGATGAGTAGTCTGCGGGTGAAAACCGAGATGGAAAAATGGAAAAAACAACTGTTGCTGAACGGCGAAATAGGCACTCCCTGCGAAGAAGAAGAGATGAAATGGGCAGCCAAAAATCCGGAAGGATTTTATGGTCTTCCCCAAAACGAGATTGGGTCGATTGTAGTAGATGCCAACAACGACGGACACAAGGATTTGTTGCTCCATTTCCCTGCCGGCGACGCCTGCTCAGGCAGCAACGAGCAAGGTTCCGATTTTCTGAAATTGATCTATTCAGATGGGAACGACTACATTGAGAATGACAACCTGAGAGCAAAAATGACGGAAAAGATTGAGTTGAGATTTTACGAAAAGACAACAGTTGCTGCTCGTAGAGCCATATTTTTCGTCACCAAATTCAGCAACTCCATAAGCGGGAAATACCTGGTATGGACAGATAGCGATCCCGATTGTTGCCCGGGCTATGAAGGCGAATTCAACTACAATCCATTTACTTGGGCAATGCAAATAAACTATCGACCAGCACAATAAGAAATGAGACAAATATAATGTTGTTTTCAATAGCCCCTAAATCCCCTGAAGGGGACTTTTTGATGAGGTGATATTTTGAAAAGTCAATCATTGATAAACAAATTTTTACAGTAGAATATAAAAGTCCCCTTCAGGGGATTTAGGGGCAAAGTAAATACATTACTTAAAAGCAAAGAATGATGAAGAAATCTACAAAAATCACGTTCGTAATATGTCTCTGTTTGACAATGTCAACGACACTTTTTTCGCAAAACGAAGGAGATAACATTACCAGCATCCGAACGAAATCTGAAGCGATTGAGAAAATAGTATCCGGGAATAAAACGTACGACGAGGCGACGTTTGCCAAAATCGATAACCTGTTGGGCGAGTGTCAGGATATGCTGGATCTGGTGAAAAAGAATGGCACGCATCAAGAGTATCTTTCTGCACTTTATTTTGTAGCCAACGACTTTGTCTTTTACGCCAACGTGCTACGTAAACGGAAGAATGTAGAATTGGCATACAAGGCACTCAAGCCTTTAGAGGCGACTTTTGCGCTCTACATCGAATCTGATTTTCCATTGACATATAGTTATTCTGATAAATCATACTCGCTCACTTGGAACTCATTCCTCAAATTGCAGTCCGATTACTATTATGCGAAAGGCTTAGCGTGCTACGATTTTAAGAAATACAAAGAGGCCTACGACGCCTTTTCTAACTGCATTCAGACAGGTGTAGCTTCTGCAGACTACAAGTACTATGCATATTTGAATCTGATCTCGTTAAGAGGTGCAAATGTAGTAACAGACACCGACGAGCATTACGCCAACAATCTTTGCGAGCTATACCGTAATTATTTGCTCTTGCCTTCTTCTTTTCGAAAAGAGGCAGACGAACAGAAATACAGCACCGACTACGACCCCATTCAGCGCATATTGGACGAGGGTAAGAAAACCACTGCCACTCCGCAAATCCTTTCTCGATGCGCCATTGTGGCATCCCTTGCCGCTGATCAATTAACCCAAGACAAACGCGTGTTGTCGCTTTTCGATTTGGTTTATACGAGATTGTATGACGATACCAATTTGAACTCGAACAGTGTGCCACTCACTGATTTATCCGCCGTCACGTTTGCCAATGATGCTCAAAACTACGCAAAATCGATGCTGGAGAAGGACAAAACAAAAGCCTTCGCCGTCGGTGTAAAATCTGTCAATCAGATGGCTGCGCTCAATTCGGCGGGTAACGATTGTGAAAAATGTAGCGAGATTGCTCACTTATACAACTTCTGGAGTCAGCCGCAAAAAGAGGCCGTGTGGCAAACAAAGGCGAAATTGTGTCTCGACGAACGAATCCGTCAAGAGAAAGAGGCTCGCAGAAGAGCCCTCAGAGAGAAAAACAATATCAATCTGTATTCCGGCATCTACGCCATCTCTGCGCTGAATCATAATTATGGCGGTGTTGTCAACGTCACGTACCGTCGATTTGCATTGGAGGTATCCTATCTGAATATCAATAGAAAAAGGGAGAATACCTACGATCTGAATACTCGCAGTATAAATGCAAGTAGTAGCGATATCTCTAAGTGGAATGGGTATTACGCTCACATTCAACCCAAATTCTTTACGAAAAGTTCACACGGTTATTGGGGGATTATTGCCGGATACTGCGATAAGAAGTTTGAACCCTATTCGGTGATGTTAACCGACAATTCGACGAAAGCTTTTTCGTATCAAATGTTTGCGCCCACTGTGAAACAATACATCGGGATGTTGAACTTTGGTGTAATGGGGTTGAATAAAGTATTCGGAATCGATTTTTATGCTGGCGTTGGCGCAAACTACAGTACGTTCGATAGAGGTAACGCAAACGATCTCACAGGCTACACCATCAATAATCCGATTATCGCCAATCGTAAAAAGAATTATTTCGGTCTCATTATGCGTCTCGGACTTTCTGTAGGACTCAATCTTGGGCCAGGGTTTAAATAATCATCGCATCATTGGCACAGTGATTCACACTCTAAAACAACCATTATGAAGACAACAACATCAAAACTCGCATTCATTTGCCTCTTAAGCATTCTTCCGCTATTCTCCTTTGCTCAAGCAGTCGTTCAATCGGAAAACATGACTCCCGATCTGTTGGAAACACTGTGCAAAAACCAAGGAATTGCGGTTCTTGAAAAACACGACTCGTACCTTTTGGTGAAAACCGGGGGTGCTTATCCCATATCTATGTACCTCGATATCAGCAGCGAAAAAGACTATATTATGATGAATAATAGCAATGATTTTGTGGAAGGAACTGATTCCATCAAAGCCAAGAATCTGGTATCGGACATCAATTCGAAAACTAATTTCGTCAAAGCCGGCTATATCCCGGAGAAATCCAAAATCGAGTTTCGGTATTACTTCTGGATAAAGGATGGCTTTACCGAGAAATCGCTGTTCAGTGCGTTGGAGATGTATCGACTAACCTATATCTATGCGATTACGCTCGATTCGGCGGGACTTATCAAGTAAAATAATTACCACTTAAAAACTTTAAGATGAAAAAAATCTACTTCCTATTTTTATCAGCGATGCTGTTCGCAAGTTATCCGGCGAATGCCCAATGGACAAGCCTAAATCCTCCAAAAAGCAGTTACGAAACGTACGCAAATCTTGCCGTTTCCGATAATGGCAAGAATTTGAGTTCCTACAGTTCAGATATGAAGGGAATTGCAAGTTACACCACATCGCACGACTATGGGGCTACCTGGCAGGTAAATCCGACCGTAAGAAATATTGGAGGACAAGTTATGTTTTGGGAAGATGATGTTTTGTATATTCATGATTTAGCCATGAAGAACCTGAAAAAGTCAACCGATTTCGGGGCAACTTTTACCATTCAAAACGAAACATTATCAGCACAAACACCCATTGTCCGCGCTAAAAGTGGCAAATGGTATATGGAGGCAAGTTCTCAATACTATTATTCTACGGACAAAGGCGTGTCGTGGGTAGCGAGCAATAATATTGGTGGGATGTTTATTACGTATGTTTTTGCAAATAATGGGAATGTGGTAACTACTCACAATGGTGGCATTGCCTATAGCACCGACGATTGTGAATCGTGGACAAACGCCACTCTGCCATCGAATTTGAAGCTACCTTACAGTTGCATCAGCAAATCGACCGATGGTACGCTACTGGCTTTTTACTATTCCTCCCCTTCAATCGTCTGCAGATCGACCGATAATGGAGTGACGTGGCAACAGATTAATTCAACCATTCCGGCCAACACCAAATCGATGTTATATTCAGGGAATGAGGTGATTGCATACACGATACTCGGCTCAACCTACAAAAGCACCGACGATGGCTTGACCTTTTCACTACTAATGCCCGCCAGCCTGATGATGTCTGTAACCAGTATGATGGTTGCAAATTCGAACGTCTATATTTACGGCATGTCGGATATTTACAGATACGGTGATCTCACTTCCGGCATTGACAAGACTTTCTCTGATAATCAATTAAAGACATATCCAAATCCGTGTCGTAATGAAGTGAAACTTTCTGGAGCAGAATTTGAGTCATACCTCATCACCGATCTGTCGGGAAAAGTAGTAAGAAGAAATTCAATTTCCGACAATAAAATTGATTTGAGCACTGTTGATAAAGGAGTATATCTGCTGACCGTAAAAGAGACAAACGGGCACAGCAGAGTTGCGAGAATCGTCAAAGAATAGTAATTTTTGGTTGAGGGTTAAGTGTAAATTGAGTGAAATGGGGCGGAGCAATCTGCCCCGTTTTTGTGTCTGAATATCCGATTCATTTCCTACTCCCCCGAAAAATGAATACCTTTGACGCAAAATGCTCAAAATGAGGATTTATAAATTAAACAGGTATTCAAAATGACATTCTCCCAATTAGGAATAGATGAGCCGATTGTTCGAGCGCTCGAAGCCAATAAAATTACTCGACCCACCGATATTCAAACCAAAGCGATTCCGCATATTCTTCAAAACAACCGCGATTTAGTGGCCATTGCTCAAACGGGAACTGGGAAAACTGCTGCATTTTGTTTGCCTATTCTACAAAATATCGATCTGAAATCTTCTCATATTCAAGCATTAGTGCTTGTGCCAACACGAGAGTTGGGGCAACAGGTGGCACGCGAATTCTTTCTATTCTCGAAATTTATGCCGCGGGTTTTTACCGAAGCGGTGTATGGTGGTTCGCCGATTGCGGAGCAGATGGCTAAACTGAAACGTTCGACACACGTGGTGGTGGCCACTCCCGGTCGCTTGCTTGATTTGCTCGAACGGAATGCGCTGACTTTAGCACATCTTCGCTACGTGGTGATGGACGAGGCTGACGAGATGATCAACATGGGTTTCAAAGACGAAATAGACCGAGTGTTGGAGCAATGTCCGAAACAGATTCGAAAACTGCTTTTTACGGCTACGATGCCAGCGGATGTGAAGCAGTTGATCCACGACTATTTGCAATCCGATTTTGTGGAAATCCGCATCAATGCGAGCGAAAAGGTCAATGAAAACATCACACATCACTTTACAATTTATCCCAAAGGTCAGAAATTGGAGGTGCTAAAATCGTATCTTCTGGAGCGAAAAGAACAGCGCGGAATCGTATTCTGCCAAACGAAACTCGATGCCAAGCGATTGGCGAAACAGTTGGCGGGTTTTGCCGTCACTGCCGATGCCATTCACGGAAATCTAAACCAAGAGATGCGCGAAAAGGTGATGCGTGGGTTCAAGAAAAACCGGATTAATCTGCTGGTCGCCACTGATATTGCCGCGCGTGGTCTCGATGTGAAAGATCTCGATTACATTGTGCATTACGATTTGCCTGAAAAACCGGAACAATATACTCACCGCAGCGGTCGCACCGCTCGTGCCGGACAAACGGGAGATTCAATCTGTTTCGTCCGACAAGAGGAGATGCGAGAGATTAAACAGCTGGAAGAGAAGTTAGATATTCAATTTTCGGAGTTACACGTGTCTGTGAAAGTCGATAAACAACCGAGTCCATCGATTACCATTTACCTCAATATGGGCTATGTGCAAGGCTTCGACGATAAGAGCCTAAAAGAATATCTGGTGGAAGAGGCTGGAATGGATGCTGCCAATATCAGCGGCATAGTGGTCGATGACGAGCATTCGCATTTTGTGGTTTCTCAGAAATACGAGCAGCAAATCTTCCTGAATCTGAAAGGAATCAAGCTTTCTCACCGAAATCTGAAGTTGTGGATTAAAGAGTAAGAAATTTTTTATCATTAGTTTGAAACTGATGATAAATTAATATTTTTTTTAAAGCAGCTTTAATATTGCCACAACAAATAGATCGTTAGTCCCAGCGGGGACAAACATAAATACCAGACTATCGAAAAGCTGTAGATCCTAGATTCCGAGAAGCGGAAGTGAGTAGTCCATTCACGACTTCAAGCAAAGTAAGCAAATGTTGTATGGACGAGCGAGCGAGTTTTTTTCGATGAAGCATTTTTTGCTTACTTTTTTTTGCGTGAAAAAAAGTAAGTCCCGCCGAAGGCGTATATATATTCCATAGAAGAATTTGTTATTCCATGGAAGAATTAGAGATTGCCGTACCGAAACCTAAACAATCCCCCCCCTTTACTTGTTTTACAGACCAAAACAAGTAAACAATGGAACTGAAAATAAATTCCTACGCCTTTGGCGAACGCCCACAAGCTGTACTTCCTGTACCCGAATTTCTTCAAGCCATTGGCGAAGAGGGTGCTCGAAAATTGGTCAGCAAACACTATGATCTGCTGGTACAAAGCGATATTAAACACCTTTTTCCGACTGATCCTGAGGAGTTGGAGCATGCCAAGTTACGATCTTCCGATTTCGTGATTCAGATTTGTGGCGGTCCCCAACATTTCAATCAAAACCGTGGCCGTCCGATGCTCTCTAACCGTCATCAACCGTTTGCCATCACCCCCGAAGGTCGCATCACCTGGCTCGAATGCTACCGACAAGCCATTCTCGAACTCGATATTGCAGATGAGCTCATTATCTCTTTTTGGAACTATGTCAATGTCTTCTCAAACTGGATGGTCAATACTCCTTCCAAGCAAACCGGTTTTGTCACTGGGTTCCAGTTACCGAAACGATAAAACGTTTAAACTACAACAGGAGAACCTTCTAGAAAACGTAGAACCTCCAAACGACCTTGGGAGAACAATCTAGAAAATCTAGAATCTTCAACTGACCTTGGGAGAACAATCTAGAAAATCTAGAACCTTCAACCGACCACGGGAGAATGATCTAGAAAATGTAGAATCGTAAACTGACCTCGGGAGAATATTCTACAACAAAAAGAAGGTTCAACGGATTTCCGTTGAACCTTCTTTTATTACTTGCGTGTCTCTTTATTTCACCACTTTAAACATCTGCATATTTTCTTTGCGCTCAACTCTCACTAAGAATATGCCATTTCTACGAATCGAAATCTCCATCCTTGAATCATTAGCCCTCACTTGATGCAATAGAGATCCAGTTGTCGTATAGATGCTGATAATTTCATCACCCGATAAACCCAGGATAGCGATACGCTCGCTGTTTGCAGTTACTTTTGTTGAATATGTGTGAGATGTATGAATCGCATTACTCAAAGGCGTGTGCACCATCATTAGTTCTGAAGGATTCGATTTTGCACTTCCCAACGTCGCTCTCACTTGATAAAAATAGGTGCTATTCTCATTCAGATTAGAGATAACAACTGAGCTACCCGACGTTGCTTTATCCTTTTCTATGTATGTGGTATCCTGATTTCCATAAGTAGCTTGCACATCGTCGAGTGAAAGATTGCCTGAACCCGCTTTTTTGTATGTAAATTGAAATTGATTGAATGCTTGCGCTTTACTGAATGGATAGTTTGGATTCGTTTTGGTGGTATTTTTATACGGAATGCTATCAATACGCACCCATTTACCATTACTAAAACCATCCAAAATGACAGATGAACCGACGGATGCTGATGCAAAACGATACATAAACGTCAGATTCGACACTGCTTGTGGATAGGTTTTGGTTTGTAAAGTTTCTCCTACGGTTTTGAATCCGATGGATGGTGTATTTTTGCCAGCACTTGTGGTTGTAGTGTAGTTTCCTGATGCCGTTCCTGCCCAACCTGAAGGTAGTGGTTTCCCTGTGGCACCCACCATTGAAAATTCCTCTATTTCGGTAGTATCTGCTTGCCCACTCATTTTGAATACATTGAGCAAATAGCCTGTTGCATAGAGTGTCTCTTCCCAATTAGCGGTAAATTGCTTGTCGGTGATTTCGCTCGCTTGCATGATTTCGGGTGTTTCCAATGCCGATGTGTGGAGTTGCATGGTGTTGAGAGCCACCACATTTCCATTGCTTCGAACCGATTCCACGCGATAGGTGTAGGTGTTTTCGGGTAAAAGATTATTGACCGGATACGAAGTAATTTTCCCCGTTAAACTGTTTTGCAATAAATATTTAGAGGAAGGAGCTAACGTAATTAAGTGATTTCCCAAAGTCGGATACGCATCTATTGGCAAAACATCCCACTCTTTGGCGTTGTATTTCGAAAGCGGATGAGTCACGCCTGCTTTGCGTTGTAGTGTAAGGTCTAAACCCCAAGTTACGTCAGCGCCTGCATCCGCTTCGCCCACCATGTCGATGATCACTCCGCTTCTTAACAATGCGACGGCATCATTTCCGTTGAAACTCAATAGTGAGTCGGTTAGTAATTGCGCTTTGCTCAACAGATCAGCATTCGAACAGCTTTTGTGTACAATTACGAAACTTTTGTTGTTAGCCAGCGATCCCGAAAGTTTCAGATTAGAGATAAATGGGCCGGCTCCATTCGACTGTTTTTGAAGTGAATATTTCGATAAATCGACCGTTTTTCCAGTGCCATTGTAAATCTCAATCGCTTTGTTCCAACTACTTCCTTCTACATAACTGGCGATGAAAAGTTCTCCAGCTTGCTGATCTCCCTGATAGAGACTTAATTTATAATCTGTAGCCAAAGGATCAGATATCCACTCTAAGTTTCCGCCTACTGGTGAAATATTGGTAGGTTCAATGGTGATGAAATCAGTAGAAGCCAGCGCTTTTATGGGGATTTGCATCTTTTCAGCCAATCCACCACCTTGTATTACTAGTGTGTCGAGAACTGTTCCCGAAGTTTTTGGCGCAAAAATAATAGATAAATCGTATCCGTCGAGCGCATTTTGCGATGTGATGGTATGAGCAGATAAAGAGAGCGATGTGCTTTTGTTTTTGAGGCTGAATAACAGATCCGAACCGATGTTAGCGCCTTGGATATGGATTGTTTGTGTGCGAGAGTCATTTTGCAGGATGACACCAAAATTGATGGAAATTCCTCGTCGCGGAGTGATTAGAAACGGCTCTGTCTCTTCTGGAAATGGAAAAACTTTCGTTGTGTCTTTTCCCCAAATGTAGTCTGCCAAATCGGGGTAATCAATAAAAGGATTTCGATTGCCCTGAATAGCATATACTTTTTCGATACGCGCTAACTCTTTTGCGCTTACTGGATCTTGGTGATGCCATTTCATGAGTAAATCCAATGCCCAAGGTTTCCAAACAGGATAAGTGTTGTTGTTTAGCATCGGCGAACTCCATAGCGGCGCAAAATTTTCGTACACCGTGGCAATATAGAAGTAGGAGCGAGCAAAATCTCCCTTAAACTCATCTGCCGGTTCAAAGCAGTTGTCAGTATATTCACTTTCGAACCCATTTTTGCCCACCTTGCTTACACCATTATCCAACGCTGGAGTGCCGGTTACTTCACCTAATGGAAGATTATTTTTGGTGGAGTTAGTCACGCCATCTGCTGGATAGAGGTGAAACAGATCTTTGTAAGCATTGTTGTTGTAAGCACCCCACCAACTTTTTGGAAACGAATGCTCAATGTGCATCCCATCCACCGCACTGTATCCCTTGAAATAGCGCACCGAATCGGAGTACATATCAATCACAGATCCATCCGCATTTTGGTCAGTATAGAAAAAGCCTTCCCAAGTGAAACCTGCTCCACCACCATAATCGAACAAGTGCATCGCTTCCGAGTAGTTGTGAAGTGCTGTTTTGAGTTCTGCTTTCTTTTTGTTTTTGGCGAAATAATAATAGCCAGAAGGAACTCCCGCCAAAAGATTGGAGATGGAGAACGCAAATAGTAGAATCAAGAGAGTGAATCTGAATGGAGAATTATTCATTGTAGTGTATCCTTTTCATTTTTTTAATTTGAATATCAATTGGAGCAGTAACTTACTGATAGAAAGCGGCTGTTAGTTATGATTTCTTAATATTTGATTGTAAAAATATAATAATTTCTGTAGAATCTATTTGACTTCTGACATAATCGTGCTTGAATTGGATTTATTTAATATTTGGCTGAAATTCATTTGGTTATCAATATTCATATAGAAAGACAATTAGCAAATGTGATTCGTTATAAATCAATTGAATAAAGAAAAAATATCATCATTAATTAATGATGATATTACCATTTATTTTGTCCAGAATTCAAATTTGTATAAAAACTTTACGGATAATTGTGTATTTTTGCACACTTATATAAATTGCAAAGGCAATATCTCTCCAGTTGGAACATTAAGTATGGCAAATAGTATGGCAACCGTTCAAGTTAAAGACAAAGTCTTTAAACCCTATCTTTCAGAAAAGCAGATTTTAGCTAAAATCGACGAATTAGCACAACGCATTAATCGTGATTTAGCTGGTAAAAATCCTCTTTTCGTATGTGTGCTCAATGGAGCGTTTATGTTTGCGTCCGATTTGATGAAAAAAGTGACTATCGATTGCGAAGTCTCATTTATTCGTTTGAAATCGTACCACGGCACAAGCTCCACAGGCGTTACAAAGGAGATACTTGGATTGGTGGATGACATTGAAGGTCGTACTGTGGTTTTGATTGAGGATATTGTAGATACTGGACGCACATTGGTCGGTTTATACGAATCGTTGAATGCTTTCAAACCAGAGTCGATCAGAACAGCCGTTTTACTTTACAAGCCTGATGCTGTGGAGTGTGAAGTATCGCTCGATTATGTTGCATTCGAGATTCCAAACGATTTCATTGTTGGATATGGTCTCGATTACGACGGAAACGGTCGAAATCTGAACGATATTTATGTAATTTGTTAAAGGACCATATCATGTTGAATTTAGTAATTTTTGGGGCTCCCGGATCGGGGAAAGGCACTCAAAGTGATTTGTTGAGTGAGAAATATGGGTTGTTTCATATTTCGACAGGGGATGTTTTGCGTGAGAAAATCAAAAATCAAACAGAACTTGGTAAGAAAGCTGAAGAGATTATTTCGAAGGGGCAATTAATTCCCGATGAATTGATGATTGACATTCTTCTGAAAGTGATGAGTGATCAACCAGAAGCGAAAGGATTTATTTTTGATGGCTTTCCGCGTACACTTCCACAAGCAGAAGCGCTTTCTGAAATGCTCCAAAAAAATGATAACGATATTGCCGCAGTAATTGCTCTTACGGTGGACGAAAATGAGCTAGTAAACAGACTATTGAAAAGAGGAGAAGTGTCTGGTAGAACAGACGATAACCTCGAAACTATACAGAAACGATTGACGGTTTACCGCAATCAAACAGAGCCATTAATTGGGTTTTACAAACAGGTAGGTATATTTCATGGAATTGATGGGATTGGAACAATTGACCATATTTCTGGACAAATTTCTGCTATCATCGAAGCATTGTAATAATATTTTTATTCAGGAAGCCTTGTCGGAAACTGATACGTCTTCCGATGTTGCTTCCTGTTTTTTTTGATAAGTGAATTTATACTTATCACTCGCAATTTTAAATTATGGATTCAAATTTTGTCGATTACGCAAAGATTTATTGTCGTTCAGGAAAAGGCGGAGCCGGATCGAGACATCTGCACCGTGACAACTGGACACAAAAAGGTGGTCCTGATGGGGGCGATGGTGGTCGTGGCGGAAATATTACGCTCCGGGGGAATCTGAATCACTGGACATTGATGCACCTAAAATACAAGCGACATATTTTTGCAGGCGATGGTGGCTCTGGAAGTGGTGACCTTTGCACTGGCAAAGATGGTACCGATATTATAATTGATGTGCCTTGCGGAACGGTTGCTTATGATGCCGAAACAGGCGAATTTCTTTGCGATGTGATGAATGATGGTCAGTTGGTTACGTTGATCAAAGGCGGAAGAGGTGGTCAAGGCAATTGGCATTTTCGTTCATCTACCAATCAGACTCCACGATTTGCACAACCGGGCGAACCCGCTATTGAGCGTGCTGTGATTCTCGAATTGAAATTGTTAGCTGATGTTGGTTTGGTAGGCTTTCCGAATGCTGGAAAATCGACTTTGTTATCTTCAGTGTCGGCTGCAAAACCAAAAGTAGCAGATTATCCATTCACCACGTTACAGCCTAATTTGGGTATTGTGGCTTATCGAAACGAACTTTCGTTTGTGATGGCAGATATTCCGGGAATTATTGAAGGTGCTTCCGAGGGAAAAGGGTTAGGACTGAGATTTCTCAGACATATTGAACGAAACTCTTTACTTCTGTTTTTGGTACCTGCAGATAGTGATGATATTCACAAAGAATATAAAGTGTTACTCAACGAATTGAGTCAATACAACCCCGAATTGATGGATAAGCAGCGCATTCTCGCCATTTCAAAATCAGATATGCTCGACGAAGAGTTGATGGATGAAATGAAAAAAGATTTGCCTGATATTCCGTGCGTTTTCATCTCGTCTGTAGTAGGACAAGGTATCATGGAACTCAAAGATTTGATTTGGGCAGAACTGCATAAAGAGAGTAACAAAGTGACCGAGGTAAAACATCGGAATCTTGAAATTCGACGAAAAACGGAGACTACTGAAGAGTGGGATGAGGATTTTGAGGAAAAAGTAGAATACGAGGAAGACGATGAATTTGATTGGATTGATGAAGATTGAGTTACTGAAATATCATTCGTTAGCCCAATTTCAAGAAATAGAGCATTTTAGTTCTACCCGATTGGGTGGTGTTGGTAGTGCAAATTATGACTCTCTTAATCTAAGTACATATTGCGGAGATGATCCTGCGGCGGTTGCCGAAAATCGTCTCCGACTTTGCCAAACGGTTGGGATTACTCCTGATCGTTTTTTTGCTCCATATCAAACTCACGAAGATAAAATCCTAGTCATAGACGAGCCATTTTTGAAGCTAGATTTTGTTAAACAAAATGAATTGATGCATGGAGTTGATGCCATAATAACTGCTTCATCTCAGGTGTGTATTGGTGTAACAACTGCTGATTGTGTTCCAATCTTGCTGTATGACCCAATTCAGGGCGTGGTAGCGTCCATTCATGCAGGTTGGCGAGGTACTGTGAAAAGCATAGCTGGTAAAACAGTGCAAAAAATGTGCGCTCGTTTTGGGTCAAATTCATCTGATATTCTTGCTATAATTGGTCCATCCATTGGTCCAGATGTTTATGAAGTAGGCGAGGAGGTAGCGAAAGAGTTCGAGAATTGTAGATTATCGGATGCGATTGTGCATGGTTTCGCAAAACCGCATATTGATTTATGGAAAGCCAATCGACTCATATTGCGTGAGAATGGAGTTTTGCCAAACAATATCGAGTCTTCGAATGTTTGTACCTACACATATCATGAGACCTATTTTTCAGCTCGTCGTTTAGGATTAAAATCGGGGAGATGTGTGACAGGAATAATGATAAAATAGATAACAGAATAGTCTAAATGAAGCAATTATTACTTTTTTTATTCGCAATTCTTCTCATCGAGAATCTCTATTCTCAGGATGAAAAAATGATTGACCAACAAGTGTTAGCTGATAGTTTATCATTTGATAGCACACATCTTTACACAATCAACGATAGCACACAATACGTCTATAGCCGACCGAAACTCTTTAGTTTTGTGCCCAAAGGTTTTGTTGATATTTACAAAATGCCAAAGCAATTGTGGGAAAAGGAGACCATTGTGCCAGCGTTGGGGATTGCGGCGTCCACAGCTTTATTGATAGCTTATGATGGCAAAATCTATGACGGTGTCCGTCGTTTTTGTGATCACATTGGTTTATCTCCAGATAACAACACCATCAACCTAACAGGCAATCGAGCATTTGCATTTAATATTCCGACAGATTTGTCTTCTGGATTATACTACATTGGTGATGGAATTACTGAAATGGGAATTGCCGGAGGAATCTGGACGTATGGTTTAATCACAAAAGATGTGCGAGCCATACGCACGGCCTCCGAATTGGCTGAAGGAATGGTGGCGGTAGGTGCAACAGTACAGATTCTGAAACACATCACTATGCGTGAAACTCCCGAAAGACGTTCGCTGGGCTTTCCGAACGGAAAATGGCGATGGATTAATTTGCGAGATCCATTAGGCAGTATTAAACAATATGCTAGTTCGGTGCCAACCTACGATGCTTATCCATCGGGACACCTTATCACCGCAATGATGACTACCACTGTGATAGCCAAAAATTATCCCGAAAAGAAGTGGATAAAACCAGTAGGATACACACTGATGGCTTTGTGTGGTTTTCAGATGATAAACAACGGTGTACATTGGGCGAGTGACTATCCATTAGCCATTGGATTGGGATATGCTTTCGGAAACATGATTGTGAAACAGGGGCGGTATAAAGTCATTCAAACCGAACGTCGCAAAGCCATTATGGGAGAGCAAGCAATCTTGCCAAAAAGGCATAATCAATGGAAAATATCACCTGCATTACTCGATTATAACACTACCGGATTATCCTTTCATTTAGAATTGTAAGTTATAGTAAAAACAAAGAGCGCAAAGAATATTCAAATTCTCTGCACCCTTTGCCTATAATTTTTGCAATAAAATCTCTATTTCGTTGTACTCGCTTTCAATCCACGAATCACCGCCGATGTAAATCCGGCGTGTTCCATTTCGTTTAGCCCTTTGATGGTGATACCACCAGGCGTGGTCACTTTGTCGATTTCAGATTCTGGATGCGTGCCATTTGTCAACAAAAGTTCCACGGCACCCTTTACTGTTTGAGCCACAATCTCTTTAGCAGCATCAGGATAAAAGCCTAACTCTACGCCACCTTCCATAGCCGCACGCACATAGCGCAGTGCAAAAGCTGTTCCGCACGATGCCAACGAGGTGCCAGCTGCCATCAATCGCTCCTCTACAATAATAGATTTGCCTAATTCATCAAAAATGGTTTTAATCACTTTCTCTTGATCCTTAGAAGCATTACTCGAAGCAATAATAGTCATGCTTTCGAGAATAGCAATCGCAGTATTTGGGATGACACGAAAAAGAACTGGCAGCGAATCTTCTTTTGCAAGCAAAGCGTTTAGGTGCTCAAATGAAATGCCTGCAGCAATGGAAACAATAGTTTGCTTCGAATAGTTGAGGTCGTTTTTAATCTGATTCGCAACTGTCTCAACCAACCAAGGTTTTACGGCGATTATGACAATCTCCGCACCAGATATTGCACTGATATTGTTGGTGGTTGTGTTTATGGCTTCGTTGAATTTTTTCAAATCGGCCAACACAGTTTCATTCAAATCCGAAACGCGAATATTACTAGGTGCTACAAGCGTTCCTTGAGTCAATCCACGGGCAATCGCTCCACCCATATTTCCGCCACCTATAATTGCTATTTTCATCTGTTTATAGTTTTAATTTTACTTTTCAAATGGAGCCTATCTGCCGTCAGGCAGGCTCGCACATAAACATTTCCCTGTGTGTCTCCCGATAGCTATCGGGATTGTTTGATGTGCTCGTTTCATAATTCTGTTAAAATGATAAAATATATAACTAGAGATTTGTAACTCTCTTCTAATTTATTTATTAGACCTCAAAGGTATAAATTATGTTTAAAATTCTACCTGATTCCAGGGAATAATTCGAGCATAATCAATGCCGCTGCACGAGCGTCGCTCAATGCTTCGTGATGATTGAGCGGAATATCTAAATAATCGGCTACCGTATTGAGCTGGTGGTTGTGAAGGTGAGGCAATTCTTTACGAGCTAATTGAACTGTGCAAGCCGATTGAGGTAACCTACAGGCAATATCTGCGAATGCAAGACAACGACGAAGCACATTCATGTCGAATCCTGCATTGTGAGCTACGATAACCTCAGCATTTTCTATAAAAGGTGCAATTTTGTGCCAAATATCTTCGAATCGAGGCGCATTGCGTACATCTTGTGGCGTGATTCCGTGCACCGCAATATTGTATTTTGAAAACCAATCGGTGTAGGGTTTGATAAGATACGAAATTTCGTGCACGATTTCCCCATTCTCTACCACCACAATGCCAATGGCACAGGCGCTTGCTGGATTGTTATTTGCTGTTTCGAAATCTATGGCAGTGAAATTCATTCGTAAATTTGAATTGATTGATGCAAAATTAAATATATTTCTCTTTTATGAAAGCATTATTTGATGGTATCGCTATCTATTAAAATCACAAAACCCCATCTTTCGACAGGGTTTTGATTCATTCATTGATAAAAACTAATAATTTAACTTTTTGGCTTAACTTTCTGAAAGGCTTACATTCAGAAACGAGCACCAACGACACTCCAGTCAATTTTATCCCATAAAGCTGAGATATGATCTGGACGACGATTTTGATAATCAATATAATAAGCATGTTCCCAAACATCGAAAGTAAGGATTGGTTTCAATCCTTTAGTCATTGGGTTGCCAGCATTTATTTCTTTTACGATTTCGAGGTTGCCATCTTTGTTTTGAACCAACCATGCCCAACCTGCTCCGAAAAGTGTTACTGCAGCTGCAGTGAACTCTTTTTTGAAGTTGTCGAAAGAGCCAAAAGCTGCATTAATCGCATCGGCCAATGCGCCAGAAGGAGCACCTCCACCGTTTGGAGAGAAAGATGTGAAATAGAATGTGTGATTCCAAATTTGAGCTGCATTGTTGAAAATTGGACCATCAGATTCTTTGATAATCGTTTCCAAATCAGCGTTTTCGAATTTTGTGCCCGGAACCAAATTGTTTAAGTTGGTTACATAAGCTTGATGATGTTTTCCGTAGTGGAATTCAATTGTTTTAGCGCTGATTACTGGTTCTAATGCGTCAGCTGCGTAAGGTAATTGTGGCAATTCAAATTTCATAATTTTAATTATTTAGATCTGTTAAACATAAACATTATAGGGCAAAAACAGAAACAAATCATTGTCTCAAATGTTCCTGAATTCAATTATTAAACAAAAAAGCAAAGGGAGTGTTCAGCGCTGCCCGAATAAATTCGCTATTTTTGTCAAAAAATAATCAAACGTGGTTGATTTCATAAATGAATTAAACGAAAGTCAGAAACGGGCTGTGTTGCACAACGACTCGGCATCCCTAGTGATAGCCGGTGCCGGATCGGGCAAGACGCGCGTGTTGACCTATAAAATAGCCTGGCTGTTGCAAAACGGCTTTCCTGCCTACACCATCATGTCGCTCACATTTACCAATAAAGCGGCGCGAGAAATGAAAGATCGCATTGGGAAAATTGTTGGCCCGCGCGAAGCTTCCCGTTTGTGGATGGGTACGTTTCACTCGATCTTTTCTAAAATTTTACGTCGCGAGGCTACTGCTTTGGGCTACTCTTCGAATTTTACGATTTACGATTCGGCCGATTCCAGAAGTTTGATCAAAGACATCATCAAAGAGCTGAAATTAGATGAGAAAATCTATAAAGCCTCTACGGTGCAAGGTCGGATTTCGAGTGCAAAGAATAGCTTGGTTACCCCCGGAATGTATGCTGCTAATAAAGATTTGGTGGAGAGCGATATGTTTGCCAAGATTCCATTGGTGCGCGATATTTACAAACGATATGCCACTCGCTGCAAGCAGGCAGATGCAATGGATTTTGATGATTTGCTGCTGAATACAAATATCTTGTTTCGTGATTTCCCCAATGTGTTAGAGAAGTACAGAGCTCAATTTCGATTTATTTTGGTGGATGAGTATCAGGATACCAATTTTGCGCAACACTTGATTGTGAAGCAGCTTTCGGGCGGTCATGGATTGGTTTGTGCAGTGGGCGACGATGCGCAGAGCATCTACTCGTTCCGTGGGGCGAATATTGACAATATTCTTGGTTTTAAGAAAAATTTCCCCGGATGTCAGATTTTTAAACTGGAGCAAAACTACCGCTCTACTCAGAATATAGTGGATGCAGCCAATAGTTTGATTAAGAAAAACAAAGAGCAGATTCCGAAAAATGTTTTTTCAGAGAAAGAGAAAGGTGAAAAAATACAAGCTATCAGCGCCTATTCCGATTTTGAGGAGGGGTATCTGGTGGCTAGTAAAATTACGGATTTGAGGATGCGCCATCACGATTCGTATAATCAATTTGCAATACTTTATCGCACCAATGCGCAGTCGCGGATTATGGAAGAGGCGTTGCGTAAGCGAAATATTCCTTATCGGATTTATGGTGGGTTGTCGTTCTATCAACGGGCTGAAATCAAAGATGTGGTGGCTTATTTTCGCGTGATTATCAATCCAAACGACGAAGAGGCTATTAAACGAATCATCAACCGACCGGCACGCGGCATCGGTGACACGACTATTAATAAGTTGAAGGAGTGCGCCAATCTGAATAATGTGAGTCTTTGGAGTGTGCTGCAAGATCCATTGCGTTTTGCATTGCCCGTAAATTCGGGAACGGCAAAGAAACTGACTGGATTTCGCGAATTGATGGAGAGTTACATCGAAGAATTACCAAAATCGACCGCTTATCAATTAGCGGAATCGGTGATCAAAAAATCGGGCTTGATGACCGAAATGTATGCCGACCGCACCCCCGAAAATCTGAGTAAACAGGAGAATATACAGGAGTTGTTGAGTGGAATTCACGAATTTTGCGAAAACAAACAGGAAGAGGGAAGTGACGAGATCGGTTTGGTTCATTTCTTAGCCGATATTTCGTTGGCGACTGATCAAGACACGGGCAATGATGAAGATCAGGAGCGCGTAACGATGATGACGATACACGCAGCAAAAGGATTGGAATTTAATAATGTATTTGTGGTGGGTCTCGAAGAAGATCTTTTCCCGAGCCAATGGGCGAAAGAGAGCGAGCGAAGTCTTGAAGAAGAACGACGTCTGTTTTATGTCGCCATCACCCGTGCCGGAGTGAATTGTGTATTGACATTTGCCAAATCACGTTTTCGCAATGGGAAAACCGACATGAGCTCTCCGAGTCGCTTTCTGAATGATATAGATTCGCGGTTTATAGATTTGCCATCTGAGAACAGATTGGTGGATCAGGTGAAAGAGCGAGCGCAAAGTTTCAATCGTTCAGCGTTTGGTGAGCGAGCAACTTCGTTTCAATCGAAACCTGCAACTCAATCGTTTAATGCTTCGTCGAAACCTGTCAATCCGTTTGCGAATACGCCGTCAAGACCTGCTCCAACAGCTGCTGCGAATACGTCGGGAGGAAATTTCTCGACGCACTCAGTATCTGAAATCAGTGATGGAACTTCTATTCGCCACGAACGATTTGGCAACGGAACTGTTTTATCCCAGGAAGGCAATGGCGACGAAGCTAAAATAAAAGTGCAGTTCGACCACTCCGGTGAACGGACATTGTTGCTTAAATATGCCAAATTTATAATAGAGAATTAAACCTCCCAAAGCCCGGAGACTTGTCCCGCTTGCGGGAAGGAGGGGCTTAAAAGTTCAATAAATTGAAATAACATATAACTTTTTCAATGATAGACATCAACCAAATACCATCGCCGTGCTATGTGCTCGAAGAGGAGCTTTTGCGCAAGAATCTCACTTTAATCAAAGGAGTGAAAGATGCTGCGGGAGTCGATATTATTCTAGCTTTCAAAGCTTTTGCGATGTGGAAAGCGTTCCCGATTATTCGCGAATATATTCCGTATTCTACTGCAAGTTCACCGCTGGAGGCACAATTGGCTTTTGAGGAGATGGGCAGCAAGGCGCACACGTTCTCGCCGGCTTATACCGAGAAAGATTTCCCAACCATCATGAAATATAGTTCGCACATCACCTTCAATTCGTTGGCGCAGTTCGAACGATTCTATCCGTTAGCGAAAGGCAACGTGTCTTGCGGAGTGCGTATCAATCCTGAATATTCATCGGTGGAGACAGATCTGTACAATCCTTGTGCACCGGGTTCACGTTTGGGTGTGGCAGCGGCTTATTTGCCCGATGAACTGCCGGAAGGAATTGAAGGATTTCATTTCCATACGTTGTGCGAATCGACTTCGTTCGATTTAGAAAAAACGCTGGTGCAAGTGGAGCAAAAGTTTGGAAAATACTTGCCTAGATTGAAGTGGCTAAACATGGGTGGCGGGCATCTGATGACAAAAAAAGGCTACAACACCGAGCATTTGGTGATGCTGCTCAAATCCTTCAATGCGAGATATCCAAACCTAAAGCTGATTCTTGAACCGGGCAGTGCTTTCTTGTGGCAAACCGGTTCGCTCGTGGCATCGATAGTCGATATTGTAGAAAACAGCCGTGTGAAGACCGCCATTCTCGATGTGTCTTTTACCTGCCACATGCCCGACTGCCTCGAAATGCCCTATAAACCGGCGATTCGCAACGCAACTGACCCGATTGAAGGCAAACCAACGTACAGATTGGGTGGTAACTCCTGTTTGAGTGGTGATTTTATGGGTGATTGGTCGTTCGACCACGAGCTACAGATTGGTGAAAAACTGATTTTCGAAGATATGATTCATTATACCGTGGTGAAAACCAATATGTTCAACGGCATTCCACACCCAGCACTGGCACTGTGGACGATGAAAAACGAGTTGCTGATTTACCGCGAGTTTGGCTACGAAGATTATAAAGGGAGGATGTGCTGAGAGGATTCTTATAAATCAAGCAGCCGCAAAGATATCGATCTTTACGGCTGTTAGATTACCTGATATTTTTTAGTATATTACTTCATACTTTGATCGATGATTGCCACTTTCTCGGCAATTACTTCCATATCGTCTTTTAGTTTTTGTATCTTTTTCTCCATCTCTTTAAGCATTCCGCCACCTGATTTAGAGGACGATGTGAAAAATCCAATGTTATTTTCGTATGTCTTGAGTTCCGATTTGATGCTTTCGTAAGTGCGCACCAGTTTGTCGCGTTCGCGATAGAGTTTTGATTGTGCGTTCTCATTATCTGCGATGTTGCTGATGTTTGATTTGAAAGATTGAATGCGATTTTTCGATTCTTGCATATTCAATCGGGCAAATTGTTTATCGACCGCCTCATGAAACGCAGTATATATTTTATCTTTCTCTTTGAATGGAACATGACCTAAAGCATTGAATTCGTTCATCAATTCGCGCACCAGTTTCGATGCTTCGCCACTCTCCATTTTTTCATCGATGGCATCGAGTTTGGCAATTAGCTCTTTTTTCTTGCTCAAATTCTCTTGTTCGGATACTTTACTGGCAGAGAAGTGTTTGTTTTTTTGCTCAAAGAAAAAGTCGCAAGCTGCGATGAAACGTTTCCAGATGAGATCTGAATGTTTTTTTGAAACGGGACCGATGGTCTTCCACTCTTTTTGAATTTCGACCAAAGCATCAGAAGCTTTTTTCCAGTCGTTACTCTCTTTCAAGGCTTCGGCTTTCTCGCAAAGTGCTTTTTTCTTCTCGAGATTGAGATTCATCTCGTCTTTTACTACTTTGAAATAGTCTGATTTAGCATCAAAAAAGCGGTTGCACCCTTTGCGGAAGCGATCAAACAGTTCGCTGTTCACCTTTTTTGGCGCAAAACCGACCTGTTTCCACTTTTCTTGAACCTCAAGTAGCTCTTTTGTCTTATCTTCCCATTTGGTAAATGAGGTCAACTCCTCGAGAACAATGGCATCCACCCATTCGCAAAGAGCCGTTTTCTCTTGCTCATTCACTTGCTCTTTTTCGCGCAGCACATCGAAGTGCTGTTGGTGCGCTTTGTTGATTACAGTTGATGCATCCTTGAAACGGTTCCACAATTCGTCTCGGTGCTCTTTCGATACAGGGCCTATTTCGCGCCATTCGTCGTGCAGTTTTTGCAATTGATGGAAAGCCGAAATAATATCTTTTTCAACTGCCAACTTTTCTGCCACTTCACACAGTGCATGTTTATGCTCGAAGTTTTTCTTGAAATCGTAGTCGCGAAGTTCTTTATTTATCTTTAGCAATTCGTAGAAATTTTCTACCTGAAGTTGGTAGTTTTTCCAAACCTCGTTCACTTGAGTTTGCGGAATCAGTATTATCTCTTTGAATCGTTGTTGTAGTTGTTGAAATTCAGGGTAGCGTTTTCCTACTTCGTCTGCCTTTTCACAAAGAGCTTTGATCTCCTCAATAATTTGCAGTTTTTCTTTTAGGTTTTTCTCCCGAAGCTTTTGTTGTTCAGCAATAGCGCTGGCTTTTTTCTCTTTGAAAGAGGATAAAAGGGTTTTGATAATCTCTTCGGTTTCGTCTGCTGGAGCCGTAAATTCTTCTTCCACTCCACCTCCTTCTACAAAAAGTTTGCGCGCTTCTTCAACTTCTTGCTTGCGCAGTTTGTAAAACGATTGTTTCAGTTCTTCCACAGAGTCTTTCGCCTCCTCCACCGGTAGTTCGATTAGCTGTTTTAGCTTCTCGATAATTTCCTCTTTCATGTGATAATAATTTTTGTAAATGCAATAAAATAAGTGAATACAAAATAAAGTAAAAAAAACTTAACTTGCTGCTGTTTCTTCGTTTTTTTACGATTTGCAGCGGGTTAAGATTTAAATTATGTTCTGGATTTCAACTCTTTGTCTATCATTATCGTTAAGTCGATGAATTGAGCGACAGAAAGCTGTTCTGGTCGTAAGTCGAAAATGGGCAAAGGATAGATTTCACAATCTTTCCCCAATAGCGGTTTTAGCGAGTTGCGCATCGTTTTACGGCGTTGATTAAAGGCTGTTTTTACGACAGTTTTGAATAGTTTCTCGTCGCACTCCAAATGGGTGACTTCGTTGCGAGTCATTCTGATAACAGCCGATTTTACTTTAGGTGGTGGATCGAACACATGTTCCGAAACAGTGAAAAGATATTCGATGTTGTACCACGCTTGCATCAGTACGCTGAGAATGCCATAGGTCTTGCTTCCTGGTCCGGCAGCCATTCGTTCGGCTACCTCTTTTTGAATCATCCCACTGCAGCAAGGTATTTTGTCTTTGTAGTCGATGACTTTGAAGAATATTTGACTCGAAATATTGTAAGGATAGTTTCCGATAATGCAAAACGGACCTTCGAAAAGTTTATCCAAATCCATTTTCAGGAAATCAGCTTCAATAATTTTACCATCCAATTGTGGAAAATGTTCCTGAAGATATGGTACCGATTCGCGGTCAATTTCTACGACGGTGAGGTCATGTTCACGGGCTAATAGGAAGTTCGTAAGAACACCCATTCCTGGTCCAATTTCTAAAGTGGGATATTGTTTGAATTCGGAGAGAGTCTCGGCAATGCGATCAGCAATGGATAAATCTTTCAGAAAATGCTGACCTAAAAACTTTTTTGGGCGGACGTTATACATTCATTTGGTTGTTTCAATCTTTTATGATTTCGAATGAGGTGATTCCACCCGAAATATTAACTTTGCAAAATAACACAAAATAATATTACAAACCGCATATATTCGGCATTTGTTGATAGAATCATGAAACAATTAAAAGAGATATTACGCATAGTTTTGCCACTCGCATTGGGTGTGGTCATCTTTTGGTGGGTTTATCGCAAGATGGATTTCAGTAAAATTTTAATAATTCTGGAAGATGGTGTCTCATTTTCATGGCTACTGGTTTCAGCCGTTATCGGAATAATTAGTCATGTATTGAGAGCCATTCGTTGGCGTATGTTGGTAAGATTGTTAGGGGTGAAACCTACTATCTATACGCTTACAAATGCAGTGTTTATAAACTATGGTGCGAATCTGGTTTTCCCAAGATTAGGAGAGGTATGGCGCTGTGTGTACGTAGCTAAAAAAGAGGATTTACCCATCACTAAAGTATTGGGTACAATGCTTTCAGAGCGATTGGTGGATGTTGCTATTGTTGGACTTATGATATGTGTCGGCTTTTTTACAATGCCTTTGGTATTTGCTGATTTTATCGAAAATCACATCGCTATTCCCGTTCATATTCCTTTCAAATTAGATGTGAATGTGCTCTATCTTGGTTCGGCAATTGCATTTGTGGCCGTTACCTATTTTTATAGAAAAATCGAACATTCGAAGTGGATGATTAAACTAAAATCGTTGATGCACGAAATGTGGATAGGCGTGAAAACGTTGATTGTTTTGCCTCACAAAAGAGAGTTTCTCTTTTGGACAGCTTTGTTGTGGACTGCCTATTTCGCTCAATTATATGTCTGTTTTTTTGCCTTTAATTTCACGGAAAATCTTGGGCTGAGCATCTGTATGTCTGTGTTTGTGATGGGAACGATTGCTTTTGGACTTCCGGTGCAAGGCGGAATTGGCCCATGGCATTTGATGGTGATTTCTACCCTTGTTTTTTACGGAATTGGAGCAACAGAAGCGGCTGCATTTGCATTGATTGTGCACACACTTCAGGTGTTAGAGAATGCTGCGGTAGGCGTTTTTGCATTTTTTGTGACGGGAACATCTGAAAAAGATAGATTGGTAACCTAAAATGTGTATATTAGCATCCCTAAAATTAAAATAGTATAGAATTTAAACAGAGAGATATGAGAGTAGCAGATTTAAATCCCACCGAATTGTGGACAATTTTCAACGACATTACACAAATTCCACGACCATCGCATCACCTAGAGCAAATTACCAAATATGTATTCGATTTTGGAAAAAATCTTGGTTTGGAGACTTATGTAGATGAAGCGGGTAACGTTATCATGAAGAAACCGGCAACTCCCGGACTTGAGAATCTTAAGAAGGTAGTTCTGCAGGCACACCTTGATATGGTGCCACAAAAAAATTCTGACACAGTGCACGATTTCACCAAAGACCCTTTGAAAGTGTATGTAGATGGTGATTGGGTGAAGGCTACCAATACGACATTAGGTTCCGATAATGGCATCGGTTTGTCTTCTATTTTGGCGGTCATGCAATCAAAAACCCTCAAACACGGGCCACTCGAAGCACTTATTACTTCTGATGAAGAGACTGGTATGTTTGGTGCATTTGGATTGAAGCCCGGGGCATTAACTGCTGATATTCTTGTAAATACAGACTCGGAAGATGAAGGCGAACTCTTTGTCGGTTGCGCTGGTGGAATTGATCTAACAGCCACATTCAGATACAAAGATGTGGTAGGAATTCCTGAAGGAGACATTGCTATGAAGCTCAATCTGACTGGATTGAAAGGTGGTCATTCGGGTGTTGATATTCACTTGGGACGAGGTAATGCCAATAAATTACTTTTCCGCTTTTTGAAAATTGCCGTAGCAGAGTTTGAAGCACGTCTGGCTTGGGTTTCGGGGGGTACATTGCGTAATGCGATTCCTCGTGAGGCGTTTGCGGTGGTGACCATTCCGCATCAATTGAAAAACGATTTTATAGAGGCGGTAGTCGAAATCGAAGAGATTTTCAGACGGGAGCACAGTGAGCAAGAGCCGACCTTGAGCTTTAAAGTGGAAGAGACTGAATTGCCTTCGACATTGATTCCCGAAGAGATTCAAGATGATTTGATTAATGCCATTGAAGGAGCTCGTAATGGCGTTGCACGTATGATAACTTCACTACCCGGCGTGGTGGAAACTTCATCAAATCTGGCGATTGTGCAAACAATTGCGGGAGAGGCGAAGGTTCAGATTCTGATTCGCAGCTCGGCAGAAACAATGAAAGAGTCGTTGGCTTCTTCTCTCGAAAGCGTATTTGCGTTGGCCGGTGCTAAAGTTGAATTGAGTGGTTCTTATCCTGGCTGGCAGCCAAATATGGAGTCGCCGATTTTAGCGGTGATGCAAACGGGATATCAAAACTTGTTTGGTGTACAACCGAAAGTGAATGTGATTCACGCCGGTTTAGAGTGTGGCATCATCGGTGCAGCTTGTCCGGGTATGGATATGATTTCGTTTGGCCCTACTATTCGTTTCCCTCATTCTCCCGATGAGAAAGTGAATATACCTTCAGTTCAGAAATACTGGGATTATCTGGTGTATGTGTTGGAGAATATTCCTACAAAATAGAAAATGTTTATAGATGTGAAATAGGGCGGACCTCGATGGAGATTTGCCCTATTTTTTTGCTATAATATTTGCTTAGACCGCCTCTTTTCTTGAATTCATTATAGTTTTGTATAACGTATAGAGCGATGGCAACAGACAAATTCCGTTTGCCAAAATCATAGGCATATCAGGTATCACAACTCCGTAGAGAAACCAGAAGAAAATACCCAAAGTCATAATAGAATACATCGTAATAGAGATGCCAGCAGTTTCTCCCGTTTTTATCACTTTGTATGCTTGAGGAAACTGTGCAAGGGCTGTGCAGAAGCCTGCTATGTAGCCGATAATCGTGATGTCGAAATTCATAGTTTTTATATTTTATGCAAATATAGATAAAAATTTAATTAAATTCACGTTTTAAATTGTGATAACCTTTTCAAATCTTCTTTAACTTTTGATGATTCTTCCTTCATTTTTTCAAAGTTATTATGGTGTGTTATTAATTTATTTACTTTTGTGAGAAAGATAAAAACGACTAATATTTATAACTATGGCATTCGGTTTAACTCCAAAATTTCAACAAGAAAAATCATTCGAAGGAATGACTCAACAACAGCTTCTTACTTTAAGTTCCGAAACTATCAATGATTTTGGCTGGAAAATTAGTTATATTTCTTCTAGCGGTTTAATTGCATACACCTCTAGTTCGATGTTTTCTTCAAATTATGAGATAACGGTAAAAGTTGTGAACCAAGTTGTGCAAGTCAAAAGCGTCAGTCTCGGTACCGAACTGTTTGATTTGGGCAGAAATAAGAAAAATACAGCCAGATTTATTGCAAAACTAGAATACTTAGTTGAACGAACGCCCATAGAGCAAGTCGATGAAAAATATGCGGAATTAGCTCCAACTATCGAAGTAGAAGAGGAGACCGATTTACTGAGTCAGCCCCCACAAACCACTAAGGAAAAAGTAATGGATTTCTTTTCCATTTTTGTGCCAAAGGAGGGGTTTTATGTTACGCCAATTCTGATGAATATCAATATTCTGGTGTTTCTGTTGATGTTGATAAACGGTGCTGGCTTTTTTATTCCGGATAATCAGATTTTGATCGAATGGGGCGCAAACTTCAAACCGTTGACGGTGGATGGTGGTCAGTGGTGGCGGATTTTTACCAGTACCTTTATTCATGCTGGATTCATACATCTGTTTATGAATATGTATGCGCTGCTTTATATTGGTGTTTTACTAGAACCGCTCATTGGCCGCATGCGATTTGCTGCTTTTTATGTCTTGACAGGATTGGTAGCAAGTACCACAAGTCTCTTTTGGCATGATATGAATGTTTGCGTGGGAGCATCGGGTGCGATTTTTGGGATGTATGGTCTATTTTTGGCGATGTTGACCACCAACTTAATTGACAAAACGGCTAGAAAAGTTTTCTTGACTAGTATCGGTATTTTCGTGTTTTATAACTTAGTTTATGGAATGAAGGGAAATACTGATAATGCGGCTCACATTGGTGGATTAATCAGCGGAATAGCGCTGGGTTATGGCGCTTATTATTCTCTAAAAATGGTGACAAACATGAAGTTTAAGGTTTTGACGCTCACTATTTCATCTCTTCTCATTTTTGCAGGATTATCATTCGCCTTTCAGAAATTTCCAAAGGATTTTGCGAAATACGAAGTCTATATGAATGAGTTTATTAGGCTAGAAAATGAAGCGTTAGAGGTTTATCGCTCCCAAAATCAAGACTCGTTGACTATTGTTAAAAATTTAGATAAAGGACTTGATCGATGGTCGAAATGCAATGTATTATTAGATTCCATTCAGAAGTTGGATTTGCCACTGGAGGTAAGAGTTAGGAATACGAAATTACGCACATACATTGGTATGAGAATCGATTCGTATCAATTTTATAAAGATGGACATACTGATCCTTATTATCCGATTGATGAAAATACGTTGAATAAAAAGAACATGAGTATCGATAGTTTGATACAGACAATGAAATAAAATGTGGAGGTTTTGATCCGTTTTACGGATTGTAAATAAAATGAAGGGATCCTGTATAAGCAGAGAATAATTATAGGAATCTGTAATTATTATATTTTCTTCCTTGCTGGTTAACCAGCAAGGAAGTTTTTTAGGAATCGATTATTTGGCTCTTTCTAAATATGAACCGTCGCGACTGTCGATTTTGATTTTTTCTCCAGTTTCGATGAAAAGAGGAACGCGGACAGTGGCTCCAGTTTCTACAGTGGCTGGTTTTAAGGTATTGGTTGCTGTGTCACCCTTCATGCCGGGCTCGGTATAGGTGATTTCTAATACAACTTGCAATGCAACGTCAGCGTATAAAATAGTCTCATTATCAGCATGTGTAACGACTTCTACTGTTTCGCCTTCTTTCAAAAACTTTACGCCGTTTATCAATTCTTCAGCCAATGAAACCTGTTCGTAAGTTTCATTGTTCATGAAGTTATATCCCATCTCGTCTTTGTATAAGAATTGGTAAGGGCGTCTTTCGATACGCACTTCATTCACTCTTACTCCTGAGTTAAATGTGTTGTCAATTACGCGCCCAGTCTGCACATTTTTAAGCTTAGTACGAACAAACGCTGGGCCTTTGCCTGGTTTAACGTGAAGAAATTCAACGATAAAATAGAGTCCATTGTTGTACTCGATGCACATTCCGTTTCTAAAATCTGATGTAGAAGCCATAAAATATTTGTTTTCTGATTATTTGTTTTCTCTTTTTTATTGAGCCAAAATGTGTTTTTAGTCGATCAAGACAAGATTTAATTGTGTATTAAAATCTAAGATTAGGCTGAATTGGGGGCAAAAGTAATGCAAAAAGCCCAAAAAATAAAAAAGATTACGCCAAAAAACGTATAATGCTTTGTAAATAAAAAAAAAGTGGGTATTTTTGCCGTCCCATTTGAAGAAACAATAACAATAATAATATTTGGCAGTGAAACGCGGGTTTCATTTAACCATACAAGAAAAAAAATGAACTGATGAAAAGAACATTCCAACCTTCGAACAGAAAAAGAAAAAACAAACACGGTTTCCGTACCAGAATGTCATCTGCAAACGGACGCAGAGTATTGGCCGCTCGTCGTGCCAAAGGAAGATCTAAATTGACTGTGTCTGACGAATACAAAGGATAATCAGTAATTTAGAAGATATTTTACTTAAGAAGTAGAGATTTTCCACGAGAGAGTCTTTACTTTTTTTGTATCTGTACCTTACAATCAATTTTAGGTTTTTATCATATTAGAATTGAATTTATCCAATATTGTACTATATGAATTATATTTGTCGTTCTTTTTATTTTTATGAATTGAAAGAAAAGCAAATCTATTTCAAAATATTGTGTAAATTCGCTAGTTAAAGCAAAACTATCATTATAGGATGGAGGTAAAACAAACCCTACATAAATTATTGCAAAATTTTTATGTGAAAAATATACTTTGGGCAATCGGAATAGGGTTGACTTTGGTAATTGCTTTATTGATTTGGCTCAATATCTACACACTACACAACGAGTCAATCACAGTGCCAGACCTACGCGGTCTTTCGGTAGAGAATGCATCTCTTATTTTAAAAAACAAAAATTTACGGTTTGAGATTGTTGATTCAGTTTTTGTAAAAGGCAAAGCGCCTGGTGCAATTGTGGAACAAATACCCGCTCCCGAATCAAATGTAAAAGAGGGTCGCATCGTTTTCTTATCGATTAATGGGTTGACGACCAAAAAGGTTCAAGTGCCAGACGTGCGTGACCAGTCTTCGCGTCAAGCGGAAGCGACACTTACGGCTGTGGGATTTGAAGTGGCTGAAATCGTTGAGGTTTCGTCAGAGTACAAAGATTTGGTCGTCGATATTATATACAATAAACAAAAAGTGATGCCTGGGCAAAAATTGCCAATGGGATCGAAGCTCATCCTAAACATTGGCGATGGAATGGGTTCAACAAATTCTGATTCTACTCAGAATGTTGAGAAAGTTGACAATGCAGAAGAATCGTGGTTTTAATGGAAGATCTTGTTGAAGATATTGAAGAATTAGGAGAAGATTCTGATTTGGTTGTTGAAACAGAGATGTTTGAACATTTTCGTTACATTGCAGATAAGGGACAGACACCGATGCGTGTGGATAAGTTTCTTGTTGGTAGAATGGAAAATGGCACTCGAAATAGAATTCAAAATGCCGCAGAGGCTGGCTGCATACTTGCAAATGGAAAATCTGTAAAATCAAATTATAAAGTAAAACCGTTAGATGTCGTAACGGTGGTCATGGAGAGACCTCGTCGGGAAATCGAAATTATACCTGAAGATTTATCTTTAAATATAATTTATGAAGATGTCGATTTGCTGGTTGTAAATAAACCACCAGGATTAGTCGTTCATCCAGGTCATGGAAATTATACTGGTACATTAGTGAATGGATTGGCATATCATTTCAGAAACGACCCTTCGTTTAATGCCGACGATCCACGATTGGGATTGGTTCACCGTATCGATAAAGATACATCTGGCTTGGTTGTCATTGCTAAAACAGAAGAGGCAAAAACCAAATTAAGTGAACAGTTTTTTAATAAAACAACCAAAAGAAGGTACGTTGCATTGGTTTGGGGAACGTTGTCTAACGAAGAAGGTACCGTTGAAGGACACATTGGTCGTAGCCTAAAAAATCGACTGGAAATGACTGTTTTTCCAGAAGGCGAATTTGGAAAACCTGCCGTCACACATTATACTGTATTAGAAAAGTTAGGATATGTAACTTTGGTGGAGTGTAGGCTCGAGACGGGGCGTACACATCAAATCAGAGTTCACATGAAACACATAGGGCACACATTGTTCAACGATTCACGTTATGGCGGTGATGAGGTGCTTAAAGGAACACATTTTAGTAAGTATAAGCAGTTTGTACAAAACTGTTTCGCCGTTTGCCCACGTCAGGCATTACATGCCAAAACGTTGGGTTTTATTCACCCACGAACCGGTGAAGAGATGTATTTTGATTCAGAAATCCCAACCGATATGCAGATGTTGGTTGAACGATGGAGAAATTATATTTCAAATAGAGAACTAATATGAAAAAAAACATTGCAATCGTTGCCGGAGGAGACTCTTCTGAATGGGTCGTTTCGATGCGAAGTGCTCAAGGATTGAGTTCGTTTATTGATTCTGAGAAGTACAACATTTATGTGGTTACCATTCGTGATAATCAATGGTTGGTTAATTTAAGTGATGGTACAAAATCGTCGATTAACCGAAATGATTTTAGCTTCGAAAATGACGATGCTCACGTGAAATTTGATTTTGCCTATATCACCATACACGGTACGCCTGGTGAAAATGGTATTCTACAAGGTTATTTTGACTTGATTAATATTCCCTATTCGAGTTGTGGCGTATTGGCTGCAGCTATCACTTTCAATAAATATGTTTGCAATCGCTATTTGAGTGGTTTTGGTATTAAGGTTGCTAAATCTGTCTTGTTACGACACAACCATACTAAATCCGTTGAAGATATTGTTGCTGAAGTGGGATTGCCCTGTTTTGTGAAATCAAACGTTGGCGGTTCTAGCTTTGGAGTGTCGAAGGTGAAAGAGGTTTCAAAGATGCAAACCGCTATCGATAATGCTTTTATTGAAGGCAAAGAGGTGATTATTGAATCTTTTATTTCTGGCACTGAAGTAACTTGTGGATGTTATAAGACAAAAGAGAAATCTGTTGTTTTTCCAATCACCGAAGTTATTAGCAAAAATGAATTTTTCGATTTTGAAGCCAAATATAATTCTACAATGGCAGAAGAGATTACTCCTGCCCGTATTTCTCAAGAATTAACCGCTTCCATTCAGAAAACGACATCTGAAATATATGATTTGTTGGATTGTAAAGGTATTATTCGTGCCGATTACATAATCGCAGAAGATGGCGTATATTTGCTTGAAGTAAATACAACGCCAGGCATGACACAAACTAGTTTTATCCCACAACAAGTGAAAGCTGCGGGGTTAAATATAAAAGAGGTAATGACAGATATAATTGAAAATGAATTATGAGTCACGATTTTGAAGATATTCGGCCGTTCCATGACGAAGAAGTTCCTTCCATTATACTTGAGCTTTTAAAGGAAGAACGTTTTGTGAAAGCTGTAAAGCATGTGTTGCCAGAGGCTAATCTAGATGAATTATTTGAAAACCTAAAGAAGCTAACTACAAAAGATGAATTTCAAACCAAAATGTCTGCGCCAATGGTGTGGAAATTGGTGAATCATTCGTCGGCTGGTGTCGAAGGTGGAGGGTTTGAAGATTTGAAGCATGTTGGCAGTTGTACTTTTATTTCTAATCACAGAGATATTATACTCGATTCTGCCATTCTAAGTGTTATGCTTCTTAAATATGGATTTAGAGGATGTGAAATAGCCATAGGCGACAATTTATTAGTATTTCCTTGGATCGAAAATCTTGTTCGTATCAATAAAAGTTTCATAGTAAAACGAAGTCTTTCTGTTCGACAAATGTTGACTTCTTCGCAAAAATTGTCAGCCTATATCCACCATACCATTAATGAGAAAAAGGAAATGGTATGGATTGCTCAACGAGAAGGAAGAGCAAAAGACTCGAACGATCAGACTCAAGAAAGCTTGATTAAGATGTTGAGTATGGGTGGCGAACGCGATTTTCTAAATAATATCCGTAGTCTGAATATTGTTCCGCTTTCGCTTTCGTATGAATATGATCCGTGTGATTATCTTAAAGCTAAGGAGTTTCAACTAAAGAGAGATAACCCAGAATATAAAAAGTCTCAAATAGAGGATTTACTAAACATGGAGACAGGCATCTTTGGTAATAAAGGTAGAATTCATTTTCAAGTAGGTACTCAATTGAATAAGAAGATCGCAAAAACCTGCGATGAACAATGCAAAACGGATTTGTTGCAAATTGTGGTCAAGGCTATTGATAACGAGATTCACTCTTGCTACAAAATTTTCCCGGGCAATTATGTTGCTTTAGATTTGTTAGAAGGAAATAATAGATTTTCCAAATCTTATTCTGTTGATGAAAAGAAAATTTTCGAAGAATATTTGGCTAAGCAATTAAATAAAATTGATATTCCGAATAAAGATACAGATTTCCTGAAAACGAAAATTTTGGAGATGTACGCAAATCCATTAATTAATAAACAAATAGCACTTGGATTATAATAAAAGAGAGGAAACGAACACGTTTCCTCTCTTTTATTATATGTAAATTTGATTACCCAATTACCCGTGCTTACTGATTCTCCGTAATCTTTCGTCGTCAAGAATCTTGATTCTTCTACCATCTACCGAAATGATCCCCTCAGAAGCGAAAATGGAGAGTGTGCGAATGGCATTTGAAGTTGTCATATTTGATAAACTTGCCAAATCTTCGCGAGATAAATAGATGTTTAACGTAACGTTGTCTTCTTCCATCCCGTAGTTTTCGAGTAAAAATAGAATGGCTTCTGCTAATCTTCCACGAATATGTTTTTGTGTCAAACTAACTGTACGGCCGTCTGCAATACCTAGATCAATAGACAATTCTTTAACAAAGAAATAGGCCAAATCGTTGTTGATTCGAATCAGATTATCAATGACTTCCATTGGTATCAAACAAATTGTAGTCGATTCGAAAGCCGTTGCAGCAGTAACATAGGGTTCGTTTGCAAAATAGGCCCTGTAAGCGAAATATTCAACTGGTTTGAGCATTCTAATGATTTGCGAACGACCACCTATTCCATCCTTAAAAATCTTAATTTTCCCTTTAATAAGGCACATCATCGACTTAGGAATATCTCCTTCGCAATATACAATCTCATTTTTCTTGAAATGCTGAATCTGGTGAGTTTGTTCTACCAATTTTTTTTGATCTTCTGTTAAGATCGTAAACAGATTTGGTATGATGTCTGCTAGTTTGTAAGATATTTGTTCTTTATCAGCCATATTCGGTGTTAAATAACATAATTATTTATCACAAAAGTATGTTTATTTTGTGATTTTGCAATCAAAACCGAAATAAATTTTTCATACATTTGTTATTCTTATAATCGAGGAGTGAAAATTGAAATATTAATTGGATGATTTTCTGTTTTTTGTGTTGGTTATTTCGATGTAAAAAACAAGTTTTGTGTTGGTGTTGAGAGTGTTAGATCTTTTCTACAAAAGATATATTAAAAATATTAGTATTTCAATATGAGAGTTATTACGTTTGAAGAGTTGCCTTCTACAAATCAATATTTGCAGGAATTAATTGCAAAAAAAGAGTGTGATGAAGGCGTATGTATAAGAGCTCGGTTTCAGTCTAGTGGTCGAGGACAGATTGGAAATAGCTGGGAATCTGAGCCGAATCAAAATTTGACCTTTAGTTTTGCACTTTACCCCGAATTTCTACCTGCCACCGATCAGTTTCTATTATCACAGTTGGTTTCTGTCGCAATTAAGAGAGTCTTAGATACATACACCTCAGAGATCTCCATTAAGTGGCCAAATGATATTTATTGGAAAGATAAAAAGATTGCTGGCATTTTGATTGAGAATAGCCTTATGGGGAATAATATCGATGTTTCAGTAATTGGTATTGGCTTGAATGTAAATCAGACAACTTTTGTTAGCGATGCTCCTAATCCAGTTTCTCTGGCAATGATTTTAGAACGAAGAGTTGATTTAGAATTGTTATTGAGTGAGATTTTAAACGAAGTTCTGGTAATCTACATCAACCTAGTACAAGGGAAGAAGAGTGAGCTGCGAAAGGAATATGAGCGAAATTTGTATCGTGCAGATGGTTTTTTTGTTTATTCAGATGAAGGGGGGCGTTTTACGGGTAAAATCACACATGTGTATGACGATGGAAGACTGTGCATTGTAACGCAAAATGGAGATGAGAGGTTTTATTATTTTAAAGAAGTTGTTTTTGAACATTAATTAAACTGATAGACTCATGACATAGTCATCGAGCAAATATTGACCAATGTAATTGTTCTCTTCTTTTATGATTCTAAATCCATAAGCTAGATAAGCTTGAATCGAATTAGTATTCTTTCTATTCACATTTAGAATTAATTCGGTTGCACCCGTTGACTTGGTAAATTCAATTGCGCGTTGTATCGCATTCCTTCCGATTCCCAATTTTTGATAATTAGGATGTACATATATTTTCTCCAATTTGCATACAGAATTGGAGAGTTGAGCACATGCCATAAATCCAATTGGACAATTTTCATCTTCAACAATGAGCCAAAGATCGTTTTTTTGCATGCTTTTAGCAATAGCTTTCTCGTTATATTGTTGAGACAACATATAGTCAATTTGGGTAACACTTATTATCGTGGGATAATGTAAATGCCAAATTATATTCGCTAATTCTACTATATTTGGAATATCTGCATGTGATGCAGTACGATACGAAATCACTCTATTTGGTTTTGAATATGTTGATAATATTTTGCTCTACATCTTCTTTTGCTACAAGACCAGCTTCTTTAAATGGTTTTCCTTTCATCGGAATATAGACAACGAGGGGAATTGAGGTAATTGAAAAAAACTGCGCAAGTTCAGGTTCTTCATCCACGTTTACTTTATAAACTGTAATTTCAGGGTGTGACTGTGCTATTTCTGAAAGAATAGGTGATAATTTGCGACAAGGTCCACACCAAGTTGCATAAAAATCAATAATGACTGGTTTGTCTCCTAAGAATTGCCATTTATTACTGGATTTAAAATTATTTATTTCTTTCAGAAAGTCATTTGTAGTGAGGTGTTTGATTTCTGTTTTATTACCATTTTGTGACTCAACCGAATATACCGTTGAGAAAGAGAGAGATAACAATAGAATATAGATAATACGTTTCATTATATTTTCTTTTAGAGAATTATTAAAGGTGTAAAAGTAAAATTTCATTTTCATTGATGCAATTTTTTCGCCAAAACATTTGCAGAATTCCGAAAAAGGCCTACCTTTGCAACGCCTTTGAATAAAAGGATTAAAGATCAACTTTGGAGAGATGGCAGAGTGATCGATTGCAGCGGTCTTGAAAACCGCCGTACTGCAAGGTACCGGGGGTTTGAATCCCTCTCTCTCCGCAAAAAAAAAAGAGGCTGTCTCAAAATAAAATTTGAGTTCAGTCTCTTTTTTTGACAAGAAATGAGAATATTTTCAGATATTAAATTCTCAGGCGTTTTAAAATTGGATTTTTGCTTAATTTGGACAAAAG
>JAQTZA010000026.1 GCA_028687995.1 Bacteroidales bacterium | reverse complement strand
TTGTATTGAACACTTTGAAACAGAACTCAATAGCTACATTTATTACTATAACAACAGTAGAATCAAAGCTAAACTAAAAGGACTAAGCCCGGTATCATACCGAACTCAGTCCAATTAATCTCTTTTTATTAATCCGTCCAACTTTTTGGGGGCAGATCAAAAAGGTGCTTTTTTTATTTTGTATATTTTTCTTATTCTTCCAATTCTTCAATAGGTTTGCCATTCGCAAGCCAATCAAATATTCCGCCATCAAGCTCCAATACCTCAAATCCAGCAGAAGCCAACAGTTGAGCAGCAATCTTGCTTCGCACGCCACTTCTACCATAAAGTGCTACCTTTTTAGATTTGTTTAGAATGGTGATTTTCTCTTCAAAACTATCTGTCGGATCGGTTAATGTCACATTCAGTGCCCCAGTGATATGACCATACACAAACTCTTCAGGTGTGCGAATATCAATCATCAGCGTGTTTGATTGATGAATCAATTCATCAAATTCATCAGCACTTACCGATGTAAAATTCTTTTCAGGAATCGATTGGGAATTCAAGTGTGTGTGATGTGTTTCCATTGTGTGTGGTATTAAGATAATTACAGAACCCTATATCAATTAAAACATACGAAGATTATATTTGTTTATAAAATTCGGTTCAAGTGTAATTGAATTTTTAGTAGAAAATGCAACTAATACAAATATATATAATTTGTTTTGAAAAGTATCACAGATTGAGCAAAACTGAATGAATATTATTATTCTCATAGTTCAAATATGCAATTTTGACACTAACTGTGAATTCTACATATTCAAGTATGGTGCGCTATCAATAAAAAAAAGGAAGCATCTCAATTTGAGAAACTTCCTTCAAAAATGTTTTTTTTTGAATCTAATTCGAACTTATTCTTCTTCTATGTCATCTACAGGTTTTCCGTGGCTTAACCAATCTATGATTCCACCACCAAGTTCGAAAACTTGTAACCCGATAGAAACCATCTCTTTTGCTGCTAATTTGCTGCGAACACCACTCCTACAATAGATGGCTACTGGTTTTAGTTTATCTAATGTTATAATTTGCTCCGAAAAGAAACCCGTTGGGTCAGTCACATTCATATTGACTGCTCCTGGTATGTGTCCGTTGATATACTCTTCGGTTGTTCGAACGTCCACCAATTGCATTTCTGGTTGTTGAATCAGTTGCTCAAATTCAGCTGTGGAAACGGATGTAAAGCTGTTGCTACTCATTGTTAAAGTCTTTAGTATTATCAGTTATTTATTTATAACAATGAGATTATGCAAATTGTTTTTACAAATATTTTTCAATGAACAAGCCGCTAAAGTTTGCGAATTATTAATTTTTTTCGACTCACAATCATAAATTTTACTTAGTTAATTGATTTACAGCCCAATAATCAAACCATGAGAATGATTGCCATTGTCTTTTCTGTACTTTATTGATATAGAAGTCGCAAGCTTCATCTCTTTGATTTTTTGGGACATAAATGTTTGCTTGATTTGAAAGGAGATATTTGGTGTAGTTTATATCTGTTTTGTTGTGGTAATAATTGTAAGAACCAATTACAAAATCCCAATTAACAAGACTACAAATAACTAACATGATCATCACGCTCCAGTTGGTTTGTTTTAGATAGTAGAAAATGGTCTTTTTATCTCTAATTTTTTCATACAAGAAGTAGAGTAAGATCATGGTCGCCATCAGAAACATAAATACACCAATCCGTCTGTATGTCAATCCGCATTCCAATATGTAGTGAATATTGCGAAGCCCGACAGAGAGCAGTAAAAAGAGGTTTTGCAAAATCCACACATTCGCCATTTTTTGTAGTTGGTTCTTGTTAGGATAGAGATTTAGATTATCCCGAAAGACGATGAGAAGGATTAAAATTGACAATACAACGCTCAATATCAATCCGTTTGTGCCAGAATGAACAAATGTCGATAATTGAGATGGAGTGTCAGGTACAAAACCCAACCACACGGAGAAAATATCTGTTAAATTGACCGCTAAAAGCAATCCGTTGAGAACAATGATACTCCATTTTGCGGTTTTGTATTCGTCCTTCAGATTTAATTTTAAATGTGGACTATCTGTTTGTTTTCTCTGTCTATTGAAGTTTTCTGCTAAAAGGGTCTCCCATTTCGAAATTAGATTGTCTTTGAATTTGACGAAAAACAGCGAAAGAAAATAGAAAACGAAGAGGTATTGTACAATGTCGAACACCTTGAATTCCTTGAATACTTGTTCGAGAAAATCGCCTATTGGAGTTAAGATAGTATTGCACATTTTTCCAAATTGGGGATTGGCTGAAGCAAAGATCAACAGAAAGATTGTAAATAAGGCAATAATCGTAGTGATTCTGACCGTTTTTATCAAGGTACTTCTTTTTCGTTCACCATTTTTACCCGATAGAAAGAGTTCTTCTATTGCCTCTTTTATAAGTTTGAAACTGTGTCCAATACCCATGAAAAAGTTTATTTGAAAAGAAAAACCTGCCACGCAAATGGCTCTAAGTCTAGGTAATTGTACAAAGCTAAGGAATGTGAGAAGAGAGAGGTAATAGATCGTTTCACTAAATATGTTGCCGTTCAAAGCAACGCCTAATGCACTTGCGAAGAAGCAGATAGCCAAAATTTTCAGCTTCTTGTCCTCTCTAAGTTCTTTTTTATACCCAAACACCGCACCAATCAACAATAATGCAAATATAAGTGCATTGATGCCTAAGGTTTGATACCACATCAGGTAACAGTAAATTTCTGCTCCTGCCAATAATCCGATCACTAATTTCAATTTTTTCATAATGTTTTTTTTGTTTTAAAAGAACTTTGAAATTCAAAGTAAATGAATAAAAAATTTTATGTCATAGATTTTATCAACGCCTCGAGGGCGTTAATGTGTTCAGTAAAAGCTATTTTACCTGCATCGGTGATGTGATAGGAGGTGTAAGGTTTTCTGCCAACGAACTGCTTCTGAACGTCGATATAGCCCATCTCTTCAAGTCCTTTGACGTGACTCGATAGATTGCCATCGGTGAGTCCGAGCCACTCCTTAAGTGAGTTGAAATCGGCTTTCTCGTTCACCATCAGCGTGGACATAATGCCCAATCTCACTTTGCTTTCGAATGCTTTGTTGATATGTTGAATGGAGTTTTGCATCTCTATTTTTTTTCGTATTTCACATACATCACCAGTCCGTAGATGATGTGTAAGATGCCGAATCCGAATGACCAGATGATGAGGCTATATTCGGTGACAAAGCTATTGATAAAGCCCAATCCTAACATTGCATAGCCCAAATATAGTATATCGCGAAACGTATATTTTGAAGCACTGATGAGGGAGAGTCCGTAGAAGAGCAACATTACCGAGGTGATGTATTGAGAATGTCCGCTCAAGCCCATAGCTATAGAGAGTACACCACCTGGTAGTAAATTGATGAACATAGCCCCGTGCAGTTTTTTTGCTGTCGCATTGAAGATGGTTTCACCTATTTTTCTGGCTTTCCGCTCAGAGAGTATTTCGGCTGTGACGATGGCAAGTACCAAAACTCCTAACGCAATACCGCCAATGTATTGATTACGCAAATTTTCATCAACTACAACATTACTACTAATGACATATTTGATGATTCCGGCACCAATCAGCGCATATATGCCGATGAATACACCCGATATTCCACTCAATGTAAGGCATTTGGATGATTTATTCATCATCTCTCTGATCTCCTTTAGTGTGTCTAATGCTTCTTTATTTTCCATAATTGAAAAGTACTTTGAATTGCAAAGTAAATGCTATATTTCTACTTGTGCAACAATTTTGAGAAATAATTTCAAAAAAACTTTTTTTAGAGTGATTTTGAGGTGGAGTAATATGGAATACATTTGAGTAAAACTCGCGTGGAAGCAAAGGCCGTGGCTCAATTAAGCGAAGCGTATCACGAATACCAAAAAATAAATTTTCAATGAGTAAAGTCCTATTCTACGAACGACCATCACGCTTTCACGTTTGCGAAAGCGAGTTTATCAATCGATGCTCGACATTTACGAAAATGCCACAAATCAAACACTTGACCTGTGGCGAAACTGTTCCTTTTCTTAACGAACCGCCTATCCCGCAAAGGCGGGACGTACGGTGGTGTGAGAGGCTCTCCCCACTACTGAAAAGTGGTGGGGCAGTCTACTCGATTAGGCACTTGTTTTTAGTTCATCTTTGTTTGATAACCTGATGATAATGAAAATAAGATATGCACCTCCCACGTATACAAGAAATTCAGTCCAATCATAACTATAGAATAGTCCATTAAAATCCCAACATTCATCTGGCAATCCCCATCGCAAAAATCTTCTGTGTTGGATTATACTAACAAATGGCCAAAATTCATCAGTTTTTGGAGAATTATTGCTAAAAAAAGGAATCTCTGCATATGATGTAATTAATGCCAAAATGTTAATACCAGTCCAAATCAAGAGTCGTTGAAGAATTTTTTGAGTCGGCTTAATTGGTTCTAAGATTTTATTTTTCTCTTTTATTAGTTTAACTTCTCCTGAAATATCAGTTTTATTAATATTCTCTTCTTTGTTTGGTAACGGCGGAGGACTTTTTTTCTTTTCTAGCATATCGTATATTTCCGGTATACTATTTATTTTCGTCCATTCATTAAGTTCATCATACCATATTAATGTGTTGCCATCCAGATTGAGTTTTTTCAATTCTTCGAAGGAGATTGGTCCAATTTGTTCTTTCCCATTTGCGTAAAAAAAATCTTTCCTGTCCATATTGACTATTTTAAAATTTTTAGTTTTATCGTTAAATTTCAGTTTTTATAATTCATATCCTTCTAATCCAATTGCAGTTCCAATTGGATACATCATATCACCCCACATGAATTGAACAAACATATTGCTACCATCATTTTCATTTAACTTGACGAGGATTATTTCAACACCTTTATCTTTAAGTTTATTCAATTCATCTTCATAAATTATATCATCTGCGACCAAAATGATGTTATCGTTGTTAATTAAGCGTTTCAGTTGTTCAAGTACTTCAAATGCAATCATTTCGTCAGTTTTATTAACGAATATCCGAACTTGATTCCCATCTTCTGTGTTAAAACTTGACGAACCTATGTTTATAATACTCTCAAGACCAAATGATTCACTTAGCAATAAATAGCAATTAATCCCTTTCTTTTCAGATTTGTGACGGTCATATCGATTGAGTATATTTTCGATGATTGAACTTAAATCTGGTTTGACGAATATCTTATCAGGCCATAGTTCTTGATATGTCTGAATCGTTTTTATGATTGCCTTTTCTAAAAATATACCGTCAATAATTACCGAAGTGTATTTTTTAATTTCAGCTTTCGATAAAACTGTTTTTATTTGTGTGGCCAAATTTTGATTGAATAGTTTATTTGTAAAGTACTCGGTTGATATTTTCTTTTTGTTAAATGACAATATATAATCATTTCCGTTTTTCTTCCAAAGTTTAATGTCATTAGAAAAAAATATAAAACATGATTCATTCCTTTCTTCATCAATTGTGTAAATGAACAGTATAAATTCGTTTTCAACGTATGATATTGGAATCTTAATATTGGTCGACTTATCACTAATTGTTCTCCCTTTACTTTGAATTTTAAATATTCTCGCATTTTGTCTTTCGACATTATCAAGAATTATCAAATCGCTTCCCTTTTTGTCAAAAGAAGGCTTTGCTACATTAAATCCAAATCTTAATAGTTGTGATTTTATGTAATTTTCGGCCTGTTCTTCTAGTGGTTTATTGTCTACCATGTTTTTAAATTAAACTTGTGCCTAACATCTGTGTATACGCCACTCAATTCCTGTATGCGCCATAGTGTGGCGCATATATCAGTATTAGTAAAAACCATAAGTATTTGATATTCAAATTTTTATGTCTAATTGAGCAATTCGGGTTATGGCGCATACTTGATAAGTTAAATTTTGTATTGCAATGTTTTTATAGCTCTAATTTATCCAACGGATTAATTATTTGATCAAATCCATTATTTGTAATATGTGTATCCCCGATAGCTATCGGGGCTGTTGTTGTACTACTCGAATGTCCAAGCAGAGATTGTATATAGCGTAAATCTGTTCCATTTTCTAATAGGTGAGTAGTAAAACTATGACGCAGGCTGTGTATTGACACCTTTTTCTTGATGTTTGCTGAACCTATGGCTTTTTTAAAAATGCTGTATATACTACTATCAGCATACAGCCCACCTCCTTCGCCTTCAAACAACCACTCCTTTGGTTTGAATTTCTTAAAATACTGTCGTAAAATTAATAAAGTTTTTTGACTCAACAACGTATAGCGGTCTTTTTTACCTTTAGATTGTTCTACTCTTATCTGCATACGGTTGCTATCTATGTCTTTTACTCTTAGATTAATAAGTTCACTAATACGAAGTCCACCAGAATAGATTGTCATTATGAGTGCTTTATGTTTAATATTTGTTATGGCTTTCAGTATAGCAGTTACCTCTTCTTCGCTCAAAACTTCAGGCAAGTACTTCTCTATTTTTGGTATGAATTACTAATCCCATTTGACGAGATAAAGAAATTAATGTTCAAGACATATTCTCTCCTGTTGAAATCTCTTAAATCAGTCAAGTATGTCAAGGGTAAATAGCCGCTTGCAGAATTTTCTCCCTCATTTTGCATACCTTTGCAGCGTAATTTCGAAAAAACAAGCGATGCTTCGAATCTTAAAAGCCTATATGTTGCCCATTGCCATGACGTTGGGGATTCTCTTCTCCAATTTCTTTTCGCAATTCGCGGGAATTATACCTTATTTGCTCTTTTCGATGCTCTTTGTCACCTATTGCAAGATGCCGTTCGATCAAATTCGTTTCACTCGTTTTCATGTCTATTTGGTGGCTATTCAGCTGTTTGGTAGCTTATTAGTCTATGGATTGCTCTACCTCTACAATCCGGTGGTGGCGCAAGGCACCATGATTTGTGTATTGGCACCTACCGCAACAGCTGCCGTGGTGATTACTGGTTTGTTGGGCGGTAATTTGGCAAGTCTCACCGCTTTTACCTTGTTGAGTAATATCGTGGTGGCAGTTTTTTCGCCCATCATCTTCTCGTTTATCGGCAATCACAACGAATTATCCTTTTTCCAAACGCTGATTAGTATTCTGAGCGAAGTCTTTCCGATGTTGGCATTGCCAATATTGTTGGCATACATTGTGAAAAAAGTCACACCCAAAGTGCATGCGAAAATAGAATCTATACACAATTTATCTTTCTATCTGTGGGCCGTGGCGTTGGTCATTGTGTTGGCAAAGACAATTTTGTTTCTCAAGGCACATTTACATACCGACCTTAAAATTGAACTCATCATCGCCGGATTGGCGTTGGTGGTTTGTATTACGCAATTCCTCTTGGGGCGCAAGGTTGGCTCAAAGTTTGATAACACCATTGCCGGCGGACAAGGCTTGGGGCAGAAGAATACAGTGCTTGCTATCTGGATGGCACAATCGTATCTTGATCCTATCTCTTCCATCGGCCCAGGTGCTTATATTGTTTGGCAAAATAGTGTCAACTCCTTCCAGCTTTGGTTGAAAAATAGGAGATAGGCTCTAGAGCGTTAAATTTTTCATTCATTGCATCTAGGTCACAGTTGTGATATATGTTACAATCTTTCTACTAAATTGACTCTACCTTTGTTGAATAAACAATATAAAGAATCACATTATGGAATTCAAAATGTATGTAGCACCCAAGAAATTCAGTGTAAAAGAGACCGTTTCGTATGCTGAAGGTGCAGTGGTCAGTAAGCAATCCATCAAACAAAAAGGTGGAAATGTGACCTTTTTTGCATTCGACAAAGGCGAAGGTTTGAGCGAACACACTGCACCGTTCGATGCGATGGTCGTGGTGCTCGATGGCACAGCACGTATCACTATAGGCGGTGATCCTTTTGAGTTGATTGAAGGCGAGGCTATTACGATGCCAGCCAATGTGCCTCATGCGCTTTTTGCTACCGAACGATTTAAAATGATGTTGGTGATGGTGAAAGGTGAAGTAGCTGAAAAATAGAATGTAATGTCCGTTAATCTCTACATATTCAATCCCGATCACGATTTGGCGTTGGCTAATGGCGATGAGAATTTTAATTCTCCGCAATCAGCTCGTACATTTGCGAAGGATTTGGCCTGCTTCCCGATGTGGTATGCTGAAGCGAATAGTGCGGTGTTGGGAGCAATGCCATATCGGGATTGGATGGTCGAGATGAGGCAAATTTTTCCACAATTATTAAATCTAACCGTTTCATCCAATCCTGATTTATCGGTAATTTCTTCCGTTTATCCGTGGGGTTGGAATGCTGCTGTTCGTAAGAATCTTTTATTGCGAAACGTTGATGAGCAACGACTTCCTTCCATTGCTCAATTGTTTGAAATACGACAACTTTCTCACCGCGAAACTGCTATTCGAGCGATGCATTTTTTGCAAGAAGATGTTTCGATTAAAGAACTGATTCCTCAGCCAGCAACCCTTTTTGAGACTGAAAATGTAGAAGAGTTTGTCAAACAACATTCATTGATAGTTTTCAAAGCACCGTGGTCGAGTAGTGGGAAAGGGCTTTGTTGGGTAAATGGATCCATTTCCGATAGTATTCTTGGTTGGATTCGAAATATTATAGAAAAGCAAGATGCAGTAGTTGCTGAGAAGATTTATGACAAAGTGCAGGATTTTGCCATGGAATTTTTATGCAAGGGAGGAAAAGTTACATTTGCAGGATATTCTCTTTTTCAAACTGAGCGTGGTGTTTACAAAAGCAACGAGCTTGCAAGTGATGACGCCATTTTTGAAACACTGACTCGCGAATGGATTTCGACAGAAGTTTTATTGAGCATTCAGAGTAGAATGAAAATATTTATTGAGCAGAAAATTGCTCCTAAATATTCAGGTTATTTGGGTGTAGATATGTTTGTATATCAACAAGATAATAGATTTATGGTACATCCGTGTGTTGAAATCAACCTTCGCATGACGATGGGAATGGTCGCTCGAATTTTCTTCGATCGTTTTGTCGATGAACAGTGTAAGGGGAGGTTCTTTATTGATCATTATCCTCAGATCGGCGAACTCTTAGCTGATCACGTTCTGCGCAAAATATCAAATCCATTGCGTCTTGAAAACGGACGAATCCAACAAGGATATCTTTCATTGTCACCTATTTCAAAGAGTAGCCACTATCGGGCAAGAGTGGAGATTGGATAGTTTATTATTTCGATTTGGGAGCTTTCAATGCTCTAACAATCAGCCAAATGCCAACAGCAATGAAAGGCAAACTTAGGATTTGTCCCATATTAATCACCATATTTGCTTCGAAATCTTCTTGATTATTTTTTATAAACTCGATAAAAAAACGAGTTAGGAAGATTCCATTCAGAAAGATACCAAAAATAAGTCCCTCTCTTTTCCACGCCTGTTTTTTGAAATAAAGAAACATCAATAGCCCAAAAACAAGCAGATAGGTCGTTGCTTCGTAGAGTTGTGTTGGGTGCGATGGTGCTGTGAAAATAGGTTCCGCACCTTGTTTCCACGCATGTAGATTGCTTATATATCGAAAAGCCCAGGGCAAATCTGTTGGATGACCGTAGATTTCGTGATTGAAAAGATTTCCAATGCGAATGAGAGCCGCCACTAATGCAACTGGAACGACTAATCTATCAAAAGTGAAGAGCATGCTCTTATGAGTTACTTTTTTCGAATAGATGTATATGGCAATAATAATACCCATAGCTCCACCATGGCTAGCCAATCCACCTTCCCAAATCTTGAAAATTTCAATCGGATGTGCTGAATAGTAATCCCAACCATAGAAAAGACAATGACCCAACCGTGCGCCAATCACTGTGCCAGCCATTACATATAGAAACAGACTGTCGAGCCATTTTAGATCGATTTTTTCTCGAAGAAACATCTTCTCTACAATTTTGAAACCCACCCAAAAACCAATGGCAAACATCAATCCGTACCAACGAATCTCTCTTCCCAAAATGGTGATGATAGCTGGATCAGCGGTCCATGTGATGTAGTTTAGCATAGCTTTTGGATTTACAATTTTGCAATTTACAATTTACTACATCGGGTATAGTAGCGCAATTGTAAATGGTAAATGATTAAATGGTAAATGAATTTATTTGGCTGCTTCGAATTGTTTTAAGAATCGTGCATCGTTTTCTGAAAACATACGCAAATCTTTTACTTGATATTTTAGATTGGTAATGCGTTCGATTCCCATTCCGAGAGCATATCCAGTATAGACTTTACTGTCGATTCCACACGCTTCGAGCACGTTGGGATCCACCATGCCGCAACCGAGAATCTCTACCCAACCTGTGTGTTTGCAAAACTGACAACCTTTGCCACCGCACAAGTTACACGAAATATCCATTTCGGCACTCGGCTCAGTGAATGGAAAATAGGAGGGACGCAGACGAATCTTGGTATCCACTCCAAACATCTCTTTCGAAAAGTAGAGCAGAGCTTGTTTCAGGTCGGCAAATGAAACGTTTTTATCCACATAAAGTGCCTCTACCTGATGAAAAAAGCAGTGTGCACGATACGAAATGGCTTCGTTGCGATAGACTCGACCTGGGCAGATGATGCGAATTGGTGGTTGTGATTTTTCCATCACACGGGTTTGCACCGAAGAGGTATGCGTGCGAAGCAAGATCTCAGGACTACTCTGAATAAAGAAAGTATCCTGCATATCGCGAGCCGGATGGTCGTCAGCAAAATTCAACGAGGAAAATACGTGCCAATCGTCTTCAATCTCAGGTCCTTCGGCAATCGTGAAGCCGAGACGCGCAAAAATATCAATGATTTCATTTTTTACAATCGAAAGCGGATGGCGAGTGCCTAATCCAATAGGATAAGCCGTGCGAGTCAAATCTTCTTCGTTTGCACCCGTATTTTGGTTTTCGAAATACTCTTTTATGCTGTTTATTTTATCTTGAGCAGCATCTTTAAGTTTGTTGAGCAGCTGTCCCACTTCACGCTTTTGTTCGTTGGGCACGTTTCTGAAATCGTTGAACAGGTTAGTTACTTCCCCTTTTTTGCTCAAATATTTGATGCGATGAGCTTCCAACTCTTCTATACTCGCAGCTTTCAGTATTTCGATCTCTTCGAGCAACGATTTAATCTTATCTATCATCGGTCTTTTGGATTTTCTGATTTGTGATTGCAAAAGTACAAAATTTAGAATGTCTTTGGTATAGAGAGTTCACAAAAAAGTCTAACAAAAAACTTTTCAACAACCTTTTGTGAATAAGTTTATGCTCGAATATGTTCTCCTTTCTATAGAAAAAATTATCTTTGCAGGAATGAAAGTCATTACAGCTTATATCGAATACTTACTGACTGAGAACGATTGTGTAATTGTTCCTGGTTTTGGTGGTTTTGTGATTCAGCCTATTGCATCGCAATTTATTGAAAATGTGGTCACTGCACCTAGTCAAGAGATATGTTTTAATGCTGGCCTTTTGCACGACGATGGGTTGTTATTAACGACTATTTCAAAAGTGGCAGGAGTTTCATACAACGATGCTCGTCGATTGGTTCAGAATGATTTAGAGTTGTTTTCTTCTGAATTGTCTTATAAATCAAGAGTCAATTTTGGTAAAGTTGGAATTTTCTCATTCGATGAATCTCAAAACCTTGTTTTCGATTCGTTGACTGGAACAAACATTCACAACTTTGGATTTTCAACAGTAAAGTTGTTGAAATTAAGTGAATTAGAGAAGAGAGAAGAGGCAATTGTTGTTTCGGAAGAGAAGAATAATGATATTATTCAAATCAGATTTAGCAAACGAAAAGCATTGCGTGCAGTCGCATCGGTCGCTGCCGTTTTCTTGTTGTGGATTATTTCTACTCCAGTGAGTGATGTCTCTCGCAAAATGGATGCAGCTAGCATTATTAACCAAACTGAGTTGCTGAAATCGATTCAATTATCAACAGTGGTTGCTGATTCTACTATTAAGAAAGATTCTGTTACTGCAAATATTGAATCCAAAAATATTGCGGATGCTCCAGTCTCGGTTGTGGCTGCTACAACTTCTACTGAAGATAAATATTTTGTTGTTTTAGGCTCATTTCAATCCGAAAAATCGGCAAATAGACATCTTGATCAACTGACAACGGCTGGTATTCAACAGGTAAAGGTGGAAAAATTGGGTACGTTAATGCGCACTACACTTCGCTCGTTTTCTGACAAAGCGGCTGCTGAAAAATATTTGCACTCTATTCGTTATGACCGCCAAGAATTTAATGAGGCGTGGTTGTATTGCAAGAAATAATTCCAAATCATTTGATAGAATAGAAAAAGCCAGATCTAAGTCTGGCTTTTTGCATGACATATTTTTTTAGCTCGAACAGGATGCTGAACGACTACGCTACTGTTTTTGCAGACAACGAAGAACGAACGCTTTTTCTTCAAAAGTTATAGTTGCTTTTTTATTAACGCCACAATGGTAGCGTATAATAATTTTTCGTCAATAGGTTTTGAAATGTAATCATCTATTCCTAATGATTTGCATTTGGAAACATCCGTAGCCGTCACATCCGCTGTTAATGCGATTATTGGAATTTTAGATTTCATTGTTTTACGGATGTATTCTGTTGCCTCAAATCCATTCATTACGGGCATCTGCAAATCCATCAAGATAATATCGTAGGTATTGGTTTGCAATTTTTCTATTGCAATTTTCCCATTATCCACGATTTCATATTCAAATCCAAAATCACCTAAAATGATTTTTATTATTAATGCGAATCAGTAGTCAAAATATAAGAGAAATAAAAGCGATAGCAATTTTGCCCATCGTGTGAATTAGGAGTCCAGATTGAGATCTGACTTTCATTGCTCTTTGAATTTTTGTTTTTTCATTTAGCTAATTGAAGAATGATTCAATAGGTTGTCTTACTTTAGAAACAGCTGTCGAATAGAGTTCATCATAGGTTTTTTCTCGTTGTCTAATCAGCTCTGATTCACCTTTTACGGCTTTTACAGGGGTATGAATTTTTAGATTACGAGCAGCTTCGGCTTCATTAAAGAATTCTTTATCGGAGTATGCTTTATCGGCAAAAACAGTTCTATTGGTTAGTGTTTCGCCCCAGAACTGCTTTGAAACGACCAAATCGTTTTCGCCAGCAGGAGTAAAGATTAGTTTCTCAGGAAAAGGAATAGTTCCCTTTCGATGGAAAGCCAAAGCGTGCAGTTTTATACCAAAATAATACATATTTTTGGTTGAGCAGAACCCTTTGTCTGTGATTTGTTGAGCAACTTTGCCTGTTCTGTTTCTACCAGCAGAAGTAATAATTGGTAAAGAATCAGTAAGACTTATGCCTAAATCACAATCCAATGGTCTAAAAGAAGAAATTAAATTTTCACCAAGATTTCGAAAAACCTCAGAGAGTAGATTTAATCTATAGCTAAATGTCTGATAGGAAGGCAGTTTAGGAAACCAAGAGCGCATGTATTCGTCTGTAAAGGAATGAATGTCTTTAATCTGATAATAATTCTGACACGAGCCTGTAAAGAGGTAGATGGTCAAGATTTCTTGATCAGTAAATTCAGGATTCGAATTGTTGCTGAATCGCTGACAACTATATTTGAGTTCATACTCGTATAGGTCGCAGATATACATATAGATTTTGATCAGTTTTAGCTCTTTATCTCTGGAATCATAGTTAGGAAAATGAGTGGTTTTATTCTTCTAAGTTGATGATTTTCAGTGATTTGAGCAAATATTCATAACAAATAATTCGCTAATTACCAACATTTTAAAAAACTTGAATTTGTAGAATTTCAACTACTGATTCGCATTAATAACGCATTTATTTTCAATCGAATACCAACTAAAACGACGGAGATTGGTAATAATACGACAATTAGGGTAGAGAAAATGCAATATAGCTGTTGAAAGAAACCAGATTTCTAGTGAGAGATTTCATTTTATTCTTGTCTGTTGCTATTTTACTGCCGAAAGGTGTAACCTCCCTTAATCCCACCAAAGGGATAATCAAATAAAAAGAGGAATTAGCCAAGTAATCAACATAAAAGAATTAGCCAAGTAATCAACATAAAAGAATTAGCCAAGTAATCAACATAAAAGAAATTGATAAGATAATGTTGAGTTTCTTTATCTTTTCGTAGTTTTTTCTTTTGTAATTCTCAGGGTCTAATTCAGCTTTTTCTTTCAAAAAATTCAAAAGTTTTATTGAAATAATACAAGTCAAACTGACTGTTAAAATGGTGGTGAAACTTGCCACAATTTGATTCTCGAGAATACCAAACATCAATAAAAAAGTCAAAGAATTCAATCCTAAAAAAGTTAGATAGATTACTGCTAAATTTACTACTAAAGTCAGAATAAAATGTAAAATTGATTTGATTGCGGTTGTCATTATTTAGGTGTTTTATCACATTTAATATTATGTTGAATTATTTTTAGATTATCTTTAATAAAATGTTTGGAGGAATTCTTGTATTCGAACAACATTTATCAAATTTAGTGTTTTTCCTCATTATTTCGTACTTTTGCGCCCTGAACCAGAAGACAATCCCCAAAAAATAAATATTAATGGCAAAAATCAAACCGTTCAAAGGCATCCGACCTCCACAGGATAAGGTGGAGGAGGTAGCATCGCGCCCTTACGACGTACTCAACTCGGAAGAAGCCCGCGCAGAAGCAGCCGGAAATGAAAAATCGCTCTATCACATCATCAAACCAGAGATTGATTTCCCGGTTGGAACAGACGAGCACATCGAAGAGGTCTATCAAAAAGCAGTCGAAAACTTCAACCTTTTCCAAGATAAAGGATGGTTGGTGCAAGACGAAAAAGAGATGTACTACGTCTATGCTCAAACGATGGACGGACGCACCCAGTACGGACTCGTGGTGTGTGCCAACGTAGAAGATTACCTCACCGGCAAAATCAAAAAGCACGAATTGACCCGTCGCGACAAAGAGGAAGACCGCATGAAGCACGTTCGCGTGAACAACGCCAACATCGAGCCGGTTTTCTTCGCATTTCCTTACCAAGCGGAATTAGACGAAATCGTGAAAGAAGCAGTTGCTAAACCTGCTGTTTACGATTTTGTGGCACCCGATGGGTTTGGTCACCACTTTTGGTTGATCGACAACGATGCTACGATTGCCCGCATTACGGAGCTTTTTGCAGCCATCCCATACCTCTACATTGCTGATGGACACCACCGCACAGCAGCGGCTGCATTGGTCGGTGCAGAGAAAGCACTGCAAAACCCCAATCATACAGGCGACGAGGAATACAACTACTTCCTTGCTGTTTGTTTCCCCGATAGCCAACTGAAAATCATCGACTACAACCGTGTGGCGACAGATTTAAACGGACTTTCGGAAGCTGAATTTCTGACAAAAGTGGCTGAAAATTTTGTTGTAGAAGAAAAAGGTACCGCGATATATCATCCGAATGCGTTGCACAACTTCGCACTTTATGTGGGTGGCAACTGGTATTCGCTCACGGCGAAGGCAGGAACATACAATGACAACGATCCAATCGGTGTGTTGGATGTCACGATCTCATCCGATTTAATTCTGCGCGACATTCTTGGCATCGACGATCTTCGTTCGTCGAAACGTGTCGATTTCGTGGGTGGTATCCGTGGATTGGGCGAGTTGCAACGCCGTGTCGATAGTGGCGAGATGAAAGCAGCTATTGCGCTTTATGCCGTGTCGATGAAGCAACTGATCGACATTTCCGACACCGACAACATCATGCCTCCCAAAACGACCTGGTTCGAGCCTAAACTCCGTTCTGGTCTCGTGATTCACAAGTTAGACTAAGATTCTGAATTATTGTTGTCCGATAAAAGTTTGCAGATAAAATAAAAAAGGAGCCAATTTTAGCAATCGGCTCCAAAGTTGTATATTTGAAGTTACCACACCAAAAACGTACAACTATGAACAAAGATAAACATTT
>JAQTZA010000025.1 GCA_028687995.1 Bacteroidales bacterium | reverse complement strand
CATCGTCCGTTGAAAATGTATTGTGAAATTTGATTGAATTCACGCCAGTAAATTGATTTCTTTGATTCATGCTACAAAAGTAGCAATTATAGAAATTAATGGGCGGTCTAAACGCCTATACCAATATTAATATTCTCTTCTATTAATCCTATTTATGACTGTTTAGACTTAAACTCTTGCAAATTAGCGATATGTGACATATTCATATTTAACAGTTGACCCAACACTGATAGGCTTATTTAATTTAAAATGAATGATAAAATGAATTTGAAAGTTGATTATTTGGACTATCTCGAATATGTTCTAGGAATCTTAAATTCTGATATTTCAAGAGGATTTAATATAGATGATATAAAGTTATTTTACAATAAAAAATCTGATATTAAAATAGATAATAATGCTCAAAGACATTTTGAAAAATTGTATGAAAATAAATACATTGAAAGAACAGGTAATTCACGTCTATACAGAATAATACCAGAAATAAAATCAAAAATTGATAATTATGGTTCATTGTCTGCATATTTAGAATTAATTGAAAATGATAGATTAAAAAAAGAAAACGAAGAAAGTGAATTTAAAAAAATACAACTAAAAAATCTTGAGTTACAGAATGAAAATCTTGAATTCTCGAAAACTATACGTGACAAGGAATCAAAAATAAGAGAACTTGAATTTAAGATTAAAAAGATTGAATTATTAAAACAATACTGGTGGTTTATTGGGATTTGCATATTTCTTGGAGCACTTTTAAAAGAACTTCTGGACATATTAATAGCATAAATAAGAAAATAAAACCAATCCATGCAAAGAATAAATGACTGGCAGAATTAAGTTTCAATAATTTATCATGTTTACACTTTAACAGCGAAATTGACATGAGTATGGTTGAATGCCTAACCGCTTGCACACGCCTCGTTCGTTACCAAACATGCAAAGAAAAAAAAGAAAGACAGCGCGATAAAGTATAACAGATTAATATAATTAATTAGTATATTTTGATATTTACATATTATAATTAACGTTTAACACAAAAAACACCCAATGAAAAAAATTTTATCTTTTACGATTTTCGCACTGTTTATCCTTATGGCATCAGCGCAAGTTACTCAAACCGTTAATGTAACCACACGAGGTACTTTATCCACATTAGCAAGTGCATATTTAAGCACAGTAACCAATCTCACCGTAACAGGGAATATTGACGCCCGTGATATCATTACAATGCGTGATAACATGCCATTACTCGCTGTATTGGACATAAGTGCAGTAAATATCAAAGGCTACACCACTACCTCCATCACCTATTTCGACAACGAATTGCCAAGCAATTCTTTTTACAACTCCAATTTTGGAGCTAAAACCACCCTTAAATCTATCACTCTCCCCACCAACCTAACATCTATAGGCTCCAATGCCTTTTATGGTTGCTCAGGCATCACTTCATTCGCCTTTCCCGCTACCCTCACCTCCATAGGCTCTAATGCTTTTTACGGTTGCTCTGGCATTTCAGGCTCCATCAACCTTCCAAGTTCCCTTAGTTCAATAGGCTCGCAAGCTTTTTATAATTGCTCTGGCATCACCTCTTTCACCCTCCCCGATAGCCTCACTTCAATAAGCTCTAATGCTTTTTATGGTTGCACTGCTCTCACTGAATTTATTGTAGCAGAATCGAATTTAAACTTCTCCTCGCTATATGGAGTTATATTTAACAAAAACCAAACATCAATAATCTTATATCCACCTGGAAAGAAAGGCGCATATATTGTTCCAAATTCTGTCACTTCAATAGGCACTTCTGCTTTTTATAATTGCGCCGAAATCACCTCCCTAACCCTCCCCACCAACCTCACCACAATAGGCGATTTTGCTTTTGGTAAATGCACTGGCATCACGTCCCTCGTTTTTCCCGCTTCCCTCACCTCAATAGGTGCTCAATCGTTTAATGGTTGTTCTGGCATTACTGGCTCCCTCCCTCTCCCCAACAACCTCACCTCAATAGGTACTTATGCTTTTGGTGATTGCACCAGCATCACCTCCCTCACCCTCCCTGCCGCCCTTACTTCAATAGGTGTTCGATCTTTTATTGGTTGTTCGGGCATCACCCTCATCAATTGCTTAAACCCTACGCCACCCATCCTTGGTGCGAGTTCTTTTGGTGGTGTTAGCCCCATTATTGTTTGTGTTCCATCAACAGCAGGTGTTACCTACAAAACTGCTACTGGATGGTCTAGTTTCAATATCGTTACCGAAAAACGCGTAACTTTCAACAACCCTTCTGCCGGCAGTTTAGCTGCTAGCCTCATTACCGAAGGTTACAGCCCCCTTTCGTCAATCACCCACCTCACCGTTACGGGCAATCTCAATAATGTGGACATATCACAAATGAAAACAAATATGACCTCATTGACTTTCATCGATATATCTGGTGTCGCAGTTGTTGGAAATGCTATCCCCGCCAATGCTTTTCAGAGCAAATCAACCCTTACTTCCATCATTCTTCCCACCACCATTGCTTCGTTTGGTGATTATGCCTTCGATGGTTGTACTTCTTTGGAAAGTGCCATCCCACTCCCTGCTGCTGTTACTTCTATTGGTAAATATGCTTTTCAGAATTGCAAATCATTATCTGGTAGCCTCACTATTCCTAGTGCTATTACAGTTATTGGCACATCTGTTTTCTCTGGTTGCTCCGGCTTCACCTCGCTTTCGATTGAGTCTGGTGTAAGCTCTATTGGTGATAATGCTTTTAATGGATGTACCAAACTATCGGGTGCTTTACTAATCCCTGCTAGTGTAACTTCTATTGGCATCTCTGCTTTTCAAAATTGTATAGGTTTTAAAAATAGCCTTACCATAAATGAAGGTGTTAAAACCATTGGTTCTTCTGCATTCTCAGGTTGCTCTAGCTTTACTGGCTCTCTCATCATTCCTAATAGTATTACTTCTATTGGCTCTTCCGCTTTCTCAACTTGCTCTGGCTTCACTTCTCTTTCTATTGGCTCAGTAGTAACAACTATTGGTGATAATGCCTTTAATGGATGTACTAACTTATCTGGTTCTTTGCTAATTCCTGCTAGTGTTACCTCTATTGGTATCTCTGCTTTTCAAAATTGTAAAGGTTTTAAAAATAACCTTACCATAACTGAGGGTGTTAAAACCATTGGCTCATCGGCATTCTCAGGTTGCTCTGGCTTTACTGGCTCTCTCACACTGCCAAGTACCATCACTACTGTACTCTCATCAGCATTCTCTGGTTGCTCAGGTTTTACAGGCACTCTTACTTTGCCAAACACTATTACATCCATTGCCACTTCTGCATTCTCTGGTTGCTTCGGCTTTACTGGCACTCTCACCTTGCCAAATACCATCACTACAGTTACTGCGTCTGCTTTCTCGGGTTGCTCTGGGTTTACTGGTGTTTTGACCATTCCTCTTTCGGTTACCAGCATTGCCGCTTCAGCTTTCAGTGGTTGCAGCAAGCTCACTGAACTTTATTTCAGTAAAACCACCACTACAACCGTTGCCGATAATGCTTTTAATGGTTGTGTGGGCTTAACCAAAATTTCCGTCCCTCGCTCTATTCCGCCTACCATCTATACCAATACTTTTAATGGTGTAAATAAGGAATCATGTGCTTTAGATGTTCCTACGGGCTCAAGTCTTAGTTATCAAACTGCTAATTACTGGAGTCAGTTCGTCTTCGTTAACGAAAAAGACTTTGACACTTCAATTAGTTTTCCAAGTTTCAATAACAACATAAGAGTTTACTCTTATGTAAACAAAATCATTATAGATGGCACATCTCAAGGGCAGTTGGTATCATTATTTAGCATAAATGGTAAGCAATTATATTCCCAAAAATCTGTAGGCGAACGTATCGTCATTACAACAAAATACGATGATGTCTATTTGGTAAAAACGGCGGGTAGAACATTTAAAGTAATATTGTAATTCAGTAATTCTATTAGTTAGATGTTTTATATTACGCCTTCTAGCGCAAGTTTAGCAAAGCGTAACTCCCCGCTACTCGGGACAAGTAGTGCTTTTTATTTAAACAGTACCGCTTCTCGGCTTCTTAGATCTGTGACTGTTTTTGAAGTTGTTAACTTCACGCCTTTTGGTTTGTACAGTTCCGCTACTCAGAATGTATATTTGAAACTGTATATTTGCGAAGCAAAAAGAGAAATTTGCAATTTCTTAAGCAGTAGAAAATCTAGGATACCGAGAAGCGGTGCTGCTTGAATAAAAGTCACAACTTGTCCCGAGTAGCGGGAAGTCACAGACTTGCGACAGTGGGAGATAATTATAAAAAAGAAAATGAAGAATAAAAAATATATTACGACTATTGTTATACTTCTTTTTTGCCTGACTTCTTTTGGACAAAAAAAGAGTTCTGACTACTTGCTTGCATTTAAAGACAAGGTTGGAGGAAAAGAATTGTGGGGCTTCAAGACAAGAAAAGGACAAGTGGTTTTAAGTCCAAAATACGAATACGTGCAAACTGACACAATGTACCACATTGCATTTGTGACCAAGAAATTCAACTGGATTGTAATTGACCGACAAGGAAAGGAAATTCTAACACCATTTATTTACGACAATGGTTCTGACTATGTTGTTGAAGGACTTTTCAGATATCAAGAAAATAAACAAATTGGATTTGCAAACATGAAAGGGGAGAAAATAACAAAACAAACCTTTGAATTTGCCTTTCCATTCAGTAGTGGTTTAGCAGCTTTCTGTGTGGGTGGACATTTAGAACGACTAGACGAAGAACACACAATTTGGACTGGAGGACTCTGGGGATTTATCGATAAAACTGGAAAAATTGTGATTGAACCAAAGTTCACAAAAGTACGCGACTTTCAAAAACAGTATTGTGAAGTTTGGACTAAGGACAAAAAACATGTCTTGATTGACAAAAAAGGAAACATATATAAACTGTTGACAAAATAGAAACAAGAAAGTTGTCCCTAATACATAGGACTTCGTGCGGTCTACAAAACCGAGTATGAAGACCAGTCCCCTTCTAGCACAAGTTTTGCGAAGCGTAACTTCCCGCTACTCGGGACAAGTCGTGCTTTTTTGTTTAAACAGTACCGCTTCTCGGCTTCTTAGATCTGTGACTGTTTTTGAAGTTATAAACTTCACACCCTATGAGTTTGTATAGTTCCGCTACTCTGAATGTGTATTTGAAACTGTATATTTGCGAAGTAAAAAGAGAAATTTGCAATTTCTAAAGCAGTAGAAAATCTAGGATACCGAGAAACGGTGCTGCTTTAATAAAAGGCACTACTTGTCCCGAGTAGCGGGAAGTCAAAGATTTGTGACAGTGGGGGGGAGTTTGCATTGAATCAAACATTAATATTTTCAAACTGAAGAATCTGAAGTCCCTCCTTTGGAGGGATATAGGGAGGTCGGTGTGTCTGAAGAATAGTGCGACCTCCCCCTGCCCCTCCAAAGGAGGGGAGTTTGCATAGAATCGAACAATAAGATTTCTGTAGAATCTAAAGTCTCTCCTTTGGAGGGATTTAGGGAGGTCGGTGTGTAATATATTGAGTGACCTCCCCCTGCCCCTCCAAGGGAGGGGAGTTTGCATTGAGCCGATTAATAAGATTTTCAAACTGTAGAATCTGAAGTCCCACCTTTGGAGGGATTTAGGGAGGTCGGTGTGTCTGAAGATTGTGCGACCTCCCCCTGCCCCTCCAAAGGAGGGGAGTTTGCATAGAAGCGTACATTAAGATTATCAGCTGTAGTATCTAAAGTCCCTCCTTTGGAGGGATAAAGGAAGGTCGGTGTGTATGAAGAATAGTGCGACCTCCCTCTGCCGATAGCTATCGGGACTCCAAGAGAGTTGAGTTTGCATTGAAGCGTTAGATTTATCAATTCAAAAATAATGTAATCCTTTTGCCTAAAGAGTATTGTTATACTCTTGTTCTTAAATATCTACATTTTATAAAACAACTATTTTTTAGACTCCCTTTTTTTAATCCATTTTGACTAGACTTTAGTGTGAATCATGTAACTCTTTACTTAAATTGTGTAACAGATGCGATGGTATCTCCATTTATCTTTGTATCGTTGGGAAAATAGTTTTCTGACATAAATAAATTAGTCAAAATGAAAACAAAACTACTTGTTACATTAACAACAGTTTTACTGTTCTTAATACCGAATGCAATTTTCGGACAATCAATTGATTTAGGTACTGCTGCAAATTTTTCACTGTTTTCTACAAATGGTGCGGTAAGCAATACGGGAATTTCTCAACTTACTGGAAATGTAGGAACAAACAATGGTTCTAGCACTGGTTTTGGCAACGTAAACGGTGTGATGCACGATAACGATGGAGCCAGTGCACAATGTGCTGCCGATCTATTAATTGCATACAATCAATTAAATGCTGCTATTCCAACTTATTTTCCTGCTCCTTTGATGGGGAATGGCGCTACTTTGACGCCTGGTATATATGCTATTACTGGGGCATCTACTTTGAATTTGGGACTGACTTTAGATGCATTGGGTGATCCAAATGCAAAATTTATTTTTCAAATTGCTGGAACTTTCTCTGCCAATGCCGAGTCGAAGATTCACTTAAAAAATGGAGCTTTGTCGTGTAATGTTTTTTGGAAAGTGGAAGGAATGGTTAGTTTGGCTCCCGGTACTTTCATGAAAGGTACTATTATTGCCAACAATGCAGCTATTAGCATTACAACGCGCGATACAATCGAAGGCAGAGCACTTTCGACCGCAGGAGCAATCACCGTTGACGGTGCATTGGTTTATACACCTACCGGTTGTGGTAGTCCTTATCTAACAGGCCCTACAGCACCCGATCTTAAAAGTACAGCCTGTTTTACTCTGTTCTCGTCCGATGGCCCTGTTACAAATACAGGAGTTTCAACGATCAATGGTAGTGTGGGTACAAACGTCGGTTTAACAACTGGTTTCGATCCATTGTTGGTGAGTGGAACTGTTCACCCAATTCCCGGTGTGATTACAGCGACTTGTGCAGCCGATTTATTAACCGTGTATAATTATCTGAATGTTTTACCGGATGATATTGAGTTGTTGTATCCAGCACAATTTGGCCGCAATTTGGTTCTTACTCCGCACACCTATATTATGAAAGCCGCTGCCGTTTTCACCGATTCATTGTACCTCAATGCGCAAGGTAATCCTGACGCTGTGTTTGTAATTAAAATCAATGGTGCTTTGACAACGAGTACTTATTCTAAAGTCCTATTGATCAATGGTGCACAAGCGAAAAATGTCTATTGGAAAATTGAAGGTGCTGTTAGCATCAATGATTATTCGGTTTTCTGTGGAACGATTATTTGCAATAATGGTGCTTTGGGAGCAATCAGCACTGGTGTAACATTGAATGGTCGTGCACTCACAACATCTGGTGCTTTAACCTCCGCAACTATTACTTCCACTATGCCTATTGTTTGTAGTCCAACAGCTATTACTACCTTGCAAGAAAATTTGCCAGCAGTGACTATTGCGCCCAATCCGATCAATGCTAATACAATGGTAGTCGTAAACGGCGTCGATAATGAAATGAATTATAATTTGCAGATTTTTGATATTTTGGGTAAAGAGATAATGAACACTACCTTGTCTGCTCAAACGACTTCGCTCGATACAAGAGCTTTCAAATCGGGAATCTACATTTATAAAGTGATAAACAACAACAAAATTGTTCAATCAGGTAAATTGATTTCAAAACAGTAGAAATTAGAAAAAATAGGGCTGTGTCTTACAGCTTTTATTTGAGAGGCTTCATTGTTTCGTTTGCTTTTGGCAAATGAGATGATGAAGCTTTTTGCATATTATGCAAACCGCTCTCCCACAAACTCACTTTGGTCTTTGACCGTTAAATCCTTTCTCCAAGGAGATGACTTTTATGAGAGCTTGGTTGAAGCCGTCCCACTAGCCAAGTCTTACAATCTGTTTTAAAGCTTTAGTTAAGAATCACATAATCCTTCCATTTGGATGATTTAGTGGGAATTAGAATACAGTTAGTTAATTATACCGAACTCATATTAGTAGTTAATTACCTATTGTTCGTTATTGTTTCATTCTTTTATTTTGTCCAAAAAGTGACATTTTGTGCAAGAGAATGCCCATTTAGTATATTTGTTGGTAATTTATAAAGAAATATTTTTGTAGTTTTAATATTTGTTCTATTTTTGCTTTTCAAAATTTATACAAATGATTACAAAATATTAAACAACATAAACCCAGTGAATGTATGAAATCAAAAACCACAACAATGAGAATTTTTTTAGCAAGTATTGCACTTGTTCTTTTTACATCAGTTTATGCTGCAAAGGAGCCAATGAAATATGGCAAGGTTGATAAAGCGGATATTGAAATGACAACTTATCCTTTGGATACGACAGCCAGTGCAGTCGTTTTGTGTAATTACGGCTATTTTGATTCGCAAAACTTCCAATTCGTGCATCAAAGAAGAATAAAGATACTAAAGGATGAAGGCAAATCGTGGGGCGATTTTGTTGTGCCAGGTGCAGAGGATGCACAAGTAAAAGGTCAAACAATCAATATTGAAAATGGCAAGATTGTGGTTTCGAAACTTCAAAAAGAGTCTAAATTCATTGAAAAAGTATCCAAAAACAGATACAATGTACGGGTATCTATGCCGAATGTGAAAGCAGGTTCTGTTATCGATTTTGAAGTTTATTATCAAGGATTACCTTCATATTGGAGATTTCAAGAGAAAATCCCAGTGCGATGGAGCGAGTTGATTATCGAACCTAACAGTTATTTATCGTTTCGCAAAAATTATTCTGGTTATGTGCCTATTGCTGAATCCTCTGATGATCGTTGGGTGACGAAAGATGTTCCAGCTTTTAAATCAGAATCATACATCAATAATGCTGAAAATTACTTGACTCAATTTGATATTGAGATCTCGATGATACACGTCCCTGGTCGTTATTATAAAGAGTATGCCACCACGTGGGAAGCTGTAGTGACAACATTGCGAAAAGATGAAGATTTTGGTCAGAACTTGAACTCGCTTGGATTTTTCGGGAGTGATCTTGTTCATCAAATCAAAAAAACGGAATCAACTCCTGAGGGTCGGTTGGTGATGGCTTATAACGAAGTGAAAAAGATTAAATGGAACAAACACGAATCACTTTGGATTTCAAATCGTATGTTGAGCACAGCATACAACGAAAAAGTAGGAAACTCAGCAGATATTAATCTGATTCTCACATTGTTCCTCCGTAAATTGGGAATCGATGCCAATCCTGTGGTATTGAGTACCAGAGATCACGGAGTTCTTCCACTTTATTCGGTGAGTCTCAGCAAATTAAATTATGTGATTGTGCAGGCGACCATCGGTGAGCAAACATTTCTATTAGATGCTACCGAAGAGAATTTACCAATAAATATGTTACCTGAACGTGTGATAAACGGTAGAGGTCTGGTCGTGAAAGACGATACATATACTTGGACAGACATTACACCTACAGTTAAAAACAAAACGTCAGAATTACTTGATTTGGAATTAAAAGCCGATGGAACGATGAAAGGCAATTGGAGTCGCTCATTCTTTGATTATGCCGCTTTAGATCAACGTATTGAATATAAGTCATTTAATAGTCAAGATGAATACCTGAAATCGCTTGAAAGCGCTTCGTTGGGATTATCTATCGAAGATTACAAGTTAACCAATTTAGATAGTTTGATTAAGCCATTGAAAGAGAATTTCAATGTAATCTTGAAGAATCGAGTTACCAAAACCAATAATCAACTTTTTATCGAACCAGTACTTTTCGACAAATGGACAGAGAACCCGTTTAAGCTTCAAAAACGTGAATATCCTGTAGATTTCACCATTGCGAAGGAGACTACGCAAGTGCTTCGATTGAAATTGCCAGAAGGTTATGAAGTGGAGCAATTGCCACAGAATGCAAAAATAACGTTACCTGAGAATGCTGGATCGTTGGTAATGCAATCGGTGGTGGATAATGGAATCGTTCAGGTTGTTTTCAAATTAAACATCAACAAGCCAGTCTTTTTGCAGAACGAATACGATAATTTGAAGATATTCTTTGACCAATTGGTGAAGAAACAATCTGAAATGTTGGTTATTAAGAAAGTATAGTGTATGCGTAGAAAAAATGTGTTTATAGCATTTCTGGTTTTGTGTACTTCTATCTTCGCTAAGGAGCTGAAGTATCCAGTAAATGCCATACCTGCTGAATTAAAGGAGAATGCACATACCGTGTACCGACTCCAACAACAAGAGTTGGAGATTCGCTCCGAAAAATCGGCGGTGATGAAAGTGACCGAAGTCATCACCATTCTCAATGAAAACGGATTGCAGAATTGCATTTTTCAGCAACAGTACGATAGCAATACCAGAATTACAAGCCTTAAAGGTAGAGTTTATAATGAGAATGGAGAGTCAATTAAGAGTTTAGGGTCTGATGAAATATTAGATAGAAGTGCTATCGAGGGATTTTCATTATACAGCGATCAACGCGTCAAACTGATTAATCCAGATGTGAGAACTTACCCATTCACCGTTGAATACAATTATGAAATGGAATACAAACAGACACTTTTTCTTCCTTCGTGGTCAAATTATACTGTGAATACATCTTATGAAAACTCTGTATTTAATCTGAAAACGCCTATCGGTTACTCATTTCGATTTAAGGAGTATAATTTACCAAAAACGGTTGAGAAAACGATTCAGAAAGACAAAGAGAACTATCGTTGGGTGATTACGAACTTGAAAGCAACCATTTATGAACCAATGTCTTCTTCTCAAATTTATCATTTTCCTTATGTTCTAATAGCATCAAATAACTTTCAAATGTTTGATACGAATGGCTCTAGCGAAAATTGGAAAGATTTAGGAGTTTGGGCAAATTCATTATTAGATAAAAAGGATGTTTTGCCAGCGGAGACGATAGTCAAGTTGAAAGAGATGACAGATACTTGCAAAAATGATTTTGAAAAGGTTAAGGTGGTTTATGAATTTATGCAAAACAAAACGCGCTATGTCAACATAGCCATTGGTATTGGTGGATGGCAACCTTTTGATGCTGCAACCGTTGATAGGCTTTCGTATGGCGATTGTAAAGCGTTATCTAATTACACCAAAACATTACTCTCATCAATAGGCATTAATTCCTTTTATACATTGGTCAATGCTGGAGGAACAAGTAAACTCATTGATAGCTCTTTTAGTTCTAGTCAATTTAATCACGTTTTTGTGTGCGTTCCGTTAAAATCTGACACAGTGTGGTTGGAGTGTACCAGTCAACGAAAACCATGTGGGTTTAATGGTGATTTTACCGACGATCGCGATGTGTTGATTGTGGATGGTGAAAACAGCAAATTGGTGCATACCCGCGTTTATCCTGCTTCAGAGAATTGTACGACCCGCACATCACGAGTAGATTTAGCGAACGAAACCGAGGGAAACGCAGTTGTTAGCACCAAATACATTGGTTTGAGTTACGATGACGAGTCATATTTGCTCTATCTCGATGACGTAGATAAACGAAAGAAGGTGACCGAAAGCATTTCGTTACCCTCTTTTACGTTGGATAACTTTAATCTGAAAGAAAACAGAAGCAAAACACCCTCTATCGACGAAACATTGAATATTTCCTTCGCTAACTACATGCACCACATGGGCGATAACGTATTATTGCCAGTTAATTTTCTAAACAAACTTACTTCCATTCCTGATAAAGTACGCAATCGAAAATCAGAGATGTCGATTCGTCGGGCTTTCCTCGAAGTGGACACCGTCATTTATCAATTACCAAAGAATTTAGCCGTGCTGGGAATGCCTGAAGATTCAGAAATCACAACGCAGTTTGGGAAGTTTACTGCCAAAACCACACAAAAAGGTAGCACGTTGACCTATATCCGCTCTTTTGAACTTTACAAAGGAGTATTTCCTCCAGAAGCATATAGAGATTTTCGTGATTTCTTAGAGCAAATTGCTACGCAAGATAATGCAGTGGTGAGTTTGAAAAGACAGAATTCACTTGCTGAAAAATAAAAATTAAATATTCACCTTTCACAAATTAGCCGTGCATACCTTTTAAGAAATGGGAGCACGGCTAATTTTTTTTCTTTTTTCGTGCTAAAAAAGTAAAACCCGCGGTAGCGAAAAGGGTAATATAGTGGTAAAACTTTCACACTAAACTCTCCCATTCATTTCGCTTTAGAGTCTTTTTTGTAAACTGCTTGAACTGAAACAACCGCTATTGTGTTTTACTTTTCTAACAAATAAAAATGGACGAGTATGAATTTGAAAGAGATCTTTCCGTTTCTGATTGACTTGAGCAACCACAACGAAAGAGAATGGTTTGCCGAACACAAATCGGAATACGAACGAACACGTAAAATATTTGAATCGTTTGTCGAAAAACTGATTGAAAAAATTGGGCAATTTGATGAAGAGGTAAAGGGCGTCAATGCAAAAGATTGCATCTTTCGAATTTATCGTGATACTCGTTTTTCGGGAGATAAAACGCCCTACAAAGCATATTATTCTGCCTATATTGCATCGGCTGGTGGACGGAAAAGTGCACGAGGTGGATATTACATCCACGTACAACCTGGTGAATCAATGATTGCCGGTGGAGTATGGTGTCCCGAACCCAATGTGCTGAAAGCTCTACGCAAAAGCGTTTACGAGAACGTAGATGAGTTTTCAGAAATTATGAATAATCCAGAATTTTCTGCCCATTACAAAGAGTTGATTGGTGATAAATTGAAAAATGTACCCGCAGGATTTCCCAAAGATTGGGAACATGGTGATTGGTTGAAACCTAAAAACTACTGCGTTGATACCCTTGTCGGTGACGATCTTTTCTTTCAAGACAATGCATTGGACGAGGTGGCTCGACTGATGCAATTGGTTCAGCCTTTTAATCGCTTCTTCAACTTCACGTTGGATGAAATCGTGTCGGAAAGATAATTCAATTCTTCCGAGCTACTAATACGAATAAAGGAAACGATCTCTTCTCGCCAGTCGAAATTTCACGATTCATGGTGTGATAGTTGCTGATGTGTTCAACTGTGAAGTCAGCTGCTTGGAATTGTGATTGGAGTATGTCCATATCAAATCCATTTTGTGGCACTACATCGGGGAAATGAAAGCTACCATCTTCTTTGTATAAATCACTAATAATGACTTTGCCATTTTTCACTAATCTTTTGTGAAAATGATTTATCAGATGTGGAATATCGTCAACGTGATGTACCGACATCGAAGCCACTATCAGCGTTTCACTCTCACTCTTCAGTGAATCTTCAATGGTTCCTTCTACAACTTGGGTATTTGTATAACCGTTTTCAGCAATCTTTTGACGAAGCACCTCAATCATGGCGGGAGAGTTATCCACCAAAGTCAATTCTGCCACTTTATCTACAAAATGTAGACCAACTAGGCCTGTGCCACAGCCAAAATCGAGCAAATGGGTTTCGTTGTTAATCGTTCCTCTTGACTCGATTTCAGAAATGAATTTCTGAATCATTATCATGCGTGGGTTATTGTTATCCCAATCGGCAGCTTTGGCGGCGAAATTATCTGTCATAATTTGTTTATGTATAAAAAAGATGGAACATCGCTGCCCCATCTTATATTTCTATTATTTCAAAAGTTGTGTATCTATGATTTTCTTTAATTCCTCCTTTGGTCTAAATCCTTGAATCATAATTGGTTTTCCTTTCATTGGGAAAAATACCAATGTAGGAAGAGCTTGAATTCCCAACTCGGATGCCAATTGTTGCTCTTTGTCGGTGTCAATTTTATATAACACAAATTTACCATTGTATTCGCCTGCCAATTGCTCCAATAGAGGGGAAATTTGCTTGCAAGGGCCGCACCAAGTTGCGTAGAAATCGACTACTGCTGGACGACTACCCAAGTAATTGACCTCTTTCGAATCTTTCTGATAATCGAACACATTTTTCAAAAACTCAGCACGAGTGATATGTTGTACATTCGATTTAGCTACTGCATTTGTTTCTCCTTTGGCACTCTCTTTGTTTCCGGCCTTACTACATTGTGTGAAAAGTATCACAGTCAGTAATGCGAACAATAATTTTTTCATGAGTCTATTTTTTTTGAATTTAACCTTTTAACATCTAAACTTGTGTGATTGTTTATAGATAGATAACAGACTGCCTTTTTTTGCTGAATATTAACTAAACTTCTCGATTAACGCCTTTAGTTGAGTGGCTTGCATCACTCCCGATTGACGATATACTGGTTTGCCCTCTTTGAAAAGTATCAACGTTGGTACCGATTGTATTTGGTAAGTTCTCGACACACTTGGGTTTTGATCCACATCTACCTTTAGAATTTGAGCGGTATCACCCACCATTTTCTTTAATTCTTCCAAAATGGGTTTCATCATTTTGCACGGCCCACACCATTCGGCTGAAAAATCGACCAATACTGGTTTTGATGAATTTATGATTTCTGCAAAGTTGTTCATATTTTTATTCTCCTTCTGCTTTTTTTATTTGTTGATCATTTATTCTTTATTTGCCTCGTCTTTATTTTCTATGGTAGGAGAGGTCTGCTTTTTCTTAAACATATCTCCTATGAGATATCCAAGTGAACCGCCCCAAAGAAGCGATAAAAACCAGTTTTGTTGTATGGGACAATGTCCAGTGGTGCATCCAACAAACTTCCAATAAAGTAATCCACCGATGGCTCCAACTATAGCCAATATCCAGCGCAGTTGTTTTTTTAAGTTATCGCTCATATGATATGTATGTATAAACTTGTATTTATGTTAATGAGTAAATTTTTTATTTTTTACAATCTGCAACGCAATGAATAATATCAATTACCCGTTGATTTTCAAGAGAATAGATGATGTTTCTACCTTCGCGACGCATTTTTAAAATTCCTTTTGATTGCATATCTGTTAAGTGATGAGAAATAAGCGGTTGAGTACATTCCAATTTTTCGCAGATATCAGATACATTCATTTCATGATTTTTTGCCAATACTGCTAAAATCATCAAGCGGTTTGCATTCGAAAGTGCCTTCAGAATGTAGGCCACATATTCCATTTCTTCTTTGTTCAAGCAAATTTCCATAGTCAATTTTTGAATTATGCTGCAAATATATAAATATATGTTTATATGAAAAATATGGTGATAGTTAAATATAATTAAAGCCTCCATTCGTTTACTGAATGAAGGCTTTACTAGTTGAAAAAAACGTCTCTTTACTGCTTCTTAAGGATCAAATAGCCGAATGGGGGCAAAGTGATCGAAGATGTTAAGTTGAGCGTCGAGTTCGTCATTTCATTCGTCCAATTGCTATTTGTCAGGGATGAAGGAAGAGTGAATGTTTTTTGACTACTCCGTAAGTTGCAGACAATGAACAGTTTTTCTGTCACGCTTTCTTTGGTAAATGCACAAATGTCGGAAGTGCTATACGATGTCGATGTGCCTCGTCTGATAGCGTTGTATTTATTTCTAACTGATATAATTCTCTTGTATTCTGCTGTTATGTCGGGGTTTAAACTCCAATCGATTTTCTTCCCTGTAAATGGGAATGGGAGTTTGTATGGCAAACCAACTTCTTGTCCGCCATAAATCATGGGAACACTTTTCATCAAGGCAACTACAACGAATGCAGACATGGATCCTTCTTTACCTCCGAACAGATCGAGTGGTGTGCCGTCGGACCCATTCACATCGTGATTGGTGGTGTAGCGCACGATTTGCTGCGTGGAGAGAGCTCCGGAATATTCGCTTAGATTCAGATTGTCGATATTCAGAGCTGGATTACTGCTTGCAAATATTCCCTTCAGTGCATCGAAAAAAGAGAACCCGAAATTGAAATCGAATCCGACATCAAAATTCTGTCTGCGTTTTCCTTCAGCTAACATCAAAAGTTTGTGCGTTTTGATGTTTCTCAGCGAATCAATGGCTTGCTTCCAAAAATCAACGGGAGGTCCATCAGCAAAATCACACCTAAATCCGTCGATATTGGCATTGTACACCCAGTTTTTCATCGATTTTATCATCTCTAACCGCATATCTGCATTGTTGAAATTGAGTTGAGCCACATCGTTCCAACCGGTGCTGGGTGGACTAACAATGCTCCCTGACGAGTTTTGCAAATACCAATTTTTGTGAAGTACAATCCACGGATTGTCCCAAGCCGTGTGGTTGGCAACCCAATCGAGGATGACCGCCATATTTTTGCTATGGGCTTCATCCACCAAGGTGCGAAGGTCAGTCAAAGTGCCAAACTCTGGATTTATTGTATTGTAATTGCTTACACAATAGGGCGAGTTAACAGAATTGACTTTCCCAACAGGAAAAATGGGCATCAGATAGACAATGTTTGCACCCAACAAGTGAATGGAATCAAGTCGGGCGCGTACACCAGCAAAGTTGCCAGTTGCACTGAAAACACGCATATTCACTTGATAAATGGTCGCATCTCGACGGTCGGGGACATTTACAAATGGTGTTCCGTATTCTTATGGTTTACGCAAGAGAATTGAGATAATTTTGTTCATAAAATTTATTATTTCTGATTACCGCAAACATTCGATAAACAAGCTTAGCTCTGACAGCGTTTAAAACAGACATTTTATT
>JAQTZA010000003.1 GCA_028687995.1 Bacteroidales bacterium | reverse complement strand
CATTGGTTTCGCCTATTACGGGGTATGTCAAGGCTGTAAATGTGAGTATTGGCAAATCTGTTTCGGCTTCCGATGTATTGTTCGAAATTGTAAACAGCGACAAACTATTTCTTGAACTCACATTATTTGAAAAAGATGCTGATAAAGTATCTAACGGTGAAAAAATTCGCTTTTATATCAACAATGAAACTGAACAGCATGAAGCAGTAGTTTATCAAACTGGAAAGTCTATAAATAATGATAAGACTTACAAAGTATATGCGAATGTTATAGGTCATTGTAAAAACATGCTACCGGGTATGTATGTTAATGCTCATATTCAAGCTAAGAGTGGTCAGGTATCCTCTGTACCTTCTGCGTCCATTGTCAGTTTCGACGACAAAGACTATATTTTTGTATTTGAAAAGAACAAGGTAGAGAGCGGAAAACCTTTTACAGAATACCGGATGATTCAAATACAGAAAGGCGTTTCAGATGACGGATTTACAGAAATCGTTTTGCCTGAAGGCTTCAACTTTAAAGAAGCAAAAGTCGTTATTAAAGGGGCATACAATTTGCTTTCGGCAAAGAAAAATGCAGGAGAAATGAGCTGTTAATTAATTGAAAATAAAACGATTAAAATTATGAAAGAAATAAAAGCATTTGTAAAGCCATTTAAAGTAAATGATATTTTGAATCAATTACTACAGGCTGGCTATCCCAACACAACAGTTTCTTTAGCTGAAGGAACAGGGAAATTTAAAAGTGAGGACTCTACACTTTCAGCCCATTTTTCTATAACAGATAGCAAAGTAGCCAAAATTGAAATTGTGTGCAATGATAAAGATGTCGATGAGATTGTAAATATTATCTCCCTAAAAGGACGAACCGGCAACCCCGGTGATGGACTTATTTATGTTTCAGACATACAAAAGGTCATTCGCGTAAGAACAGGACTGGAAACTGAAGATTAAAAAGTTAATTCAAAGAAAAGACAGCTCATTTAATTGAGCTGTCTTCTAAAAACGAATCAAAAACACTGCAACGACAAACTTTGCAACTTAGTTACACTCTCTTTTTCAGTACTTTTGTGCAGTCAAAACCTATTTATGGTTTATTCTGATCTAAAACTAAATACAAATTAGACATGAAAAAATATAAACTAAACAATTTAGATTGTGCGTCTTGTGCAACTAAGATTGAAAACAGTCTGTCAAAACTGGAGGAAGTAAAATTCGTATCGGTGAGTTAGGTCTTCGTCATTCCGCCACTTTGTTCACAAAAACATAGCCCCAAGGGTAAACAAGCAGCCTGAAAAAAATCTCCAGACCTCGCTACGCTTCAGCTAGTATTTTTTCGTCTGCCCTTGTGGCTACCGCTTCCACACTCACTCCTGCGCTCCGGTAGGTGCTCGTCATGGCGTGTTAGCTTGTTTTGCTCACCACGTTCTGTCATTCCTCAGTCATGGTTGCACCTGCCCCCTAAAACCCCATTAAGGTATTCGCTTACGCTCATAATATTTTTTGGTAGGGGTCAGCCACCATTTAGAGTTTTGCTCGCCTGCGGTCGCTCATGCTGTTACAGTTTGTCACATTTTTTGCAGCTCACTTTTCATGTTGGCTAATTGCCGTGTTCGTTCAGTCTTTTCGTTCATTTAATTCTCTACACTCCCTCACTCACACCGCAACGCCAACCCCACGCAAGAGCTGTCATTCATTCGCTCATTCCGTTCCATTCCGCTACTTTCACTTTCAGGGGTCTATGTCTTTCCCCACGCTAATTTCCTTGTGGTTGCAGCATTGTTCCGTTTCACTCAACAAAGCTTCACCACCGCACACATAAACCCCTTATCGTTCATTCGCTTCAATCCACTACATTCACTCATTACTTCCAGCCCTTGCCTTTTCCAACGCTAACGTTCGAGCAAAAAAATGCGCCAAACTGGCTGCCGGCAGCACCCAGCCACCGCGCTCCGCGCTTCCTGTGTCTGGGGCATTCGCTCCACTCGCAGCGGCTCGCACACAACGCACAGGCTTAATACTTCGTTCCGTTTCTCTACTCTCGCATTTAAGCCTTGCTATCAACGCTGGCTCAAGGCTGTTTTTACCAAGAAATTCGGTTTAAACCTGCTTCTCCCACGCCAACCCCCGACCACCCACCCCAAATATTTTTTGAATTGCAGTTTCTATGCCCTTAGGGCAGAATATAATACAAATCAATCTAATGTAAATCAATGCAGTTAATATAAGATTAATCAGGTAGTTTAAATTCAACACAATATAAAACAATACAGTAAGAAAGCATAATACGTTTTCCGCCAAAAAAAAATGAATATACAAAGATAGCCGTTTCGCTTACCGTCAGTAAAGGTCAAGCCCTTCGGGTTTTTGTCACAATCTCCACACCTCGTTTCACTTCGGGTAGTATTCTGACAAAAAACCTTGACAGCCGCCGCTTCTCTGGCTGTTTGAGGAGTATATCCTTTTTTTTCTTCTTTTTTTCTTTCTCTTTTCTGGGGGTAAAAATTATTTGCAGGGGCAGTAGCTCTTGTATTCACCCTTTAATCGTTTGGCTTATGTGTACCTTTATTTTGAAGTCTTACAATCAGAAATTAGAGAATGACAAACCTCATTTCTATATCCTAAACAAAGGAAATAACAGCGGAAAACCGCTTGTTTCACCTTGTCCGAATTGCTTTGTAATTCAATTCTCAAACAACGAAGACAAAGAGCAGGTTTACTGGCTATTGTACAGCCTTTGGCAGTCTAAAGCCTTTTATCCATTTTTGCGGGGGTCAGTTATTCCATTTATTGTGATTCGGGATGTAAAGGAATGCCTTTCTGATGGGTTGGAAAAAGTGGAAGCCAATCCAATTCAATTTGAAAAAGCCGTGGCAGCTCTCCGTAGTTTGGAGGATATGGAAAAGAAGTTCAGACAAAATCTGAAACTCGTTCAGGATGCAAAGCAAATGCTTTTCTACAAATACATGTAAAGCCTGGGCATAAAAAAAGCCTCCCCGCCGGGAGGCTGAACTACTGAAAAGGTTACCACACCATAAAAACAGTAGATTTAAATATATATTAGTTCCCCATTGGGGGCTTTTTTCTTTTAATAAGCCTTTTCAATACTAGCGAAACTCCAAAGCTTACAACAGCACCAACGACGGCCAGAATCACCGTTCTTACCAAATCTTCAACAAACACATTGCTGAAGATAGAAAGAAACATGCCTCCGCAAGTTCCGGCATATACCTGCCCGTCGTGGTTAGTTTCAGGAAGTTCCATTACTGAACGTTTTTAGTGTTCGTATCTACAGCTGTTTGACTGACTGCCGTCATTACTCCACCAGCCAATGCAACGTAGCCGGCAATACTTACCAGTGCAGCTGGTACAGCAACTGGAGCCGCTAAAATAGCCCCACCAACGGCCGCTAAAGCTAAACCGATTGTCCGCAACGTTTTAAAAAACGTAGGAGTCGGAGCTTTGACACGTTCCACAACACTCATGCTGTTCGGATCGGTTGCGGTTGCATTCTTATCTGTATTCATAAACAATTGGTTTTATGATTATTCAATACCAACAATAGCCAACACGTTATACGAGTTGTTATTCAAAGAATAATCTGCATTGTTCACTGATTGAACAAAGTCAATCGAAAGCAGATAAAAATGAGTCCCTTCAATTGCCGGAGCAGTTGCCGGTTTCAACGAAACAGCTTGCGCAGCTGCATTCGTAGCAATGCGAACAGGATCGGAAACAGTCATTTCCGACTCACCAGTCAGGAAATTGATACTTGCAAATCCGCTTTTCAAAACAACATGAGATGCACCGCTGGGTAAACTAATGTCATTTTGCGGATTCAAAGCTACAATTTTGATTTCGCCTGTTGCTGCATCCACCGAAAAAGGTGTATACAACACAGCTCCCAAAACTGCATTTTCATTGAAGTTAAAACCATTCAAAAGCGCTTTAGCTTCATCTTTGGCCATACCTTCACCAACATGTCGCTCGCCCCTGGCGTTCGCTTCATCCATGTTCTTAATTTGCGCCATGACTTGAGTCAAACGGGCTGTTACACGTCCATCAGATGCATCCTTACCCAACACACGAACGGCATCGCGCAATAGTTTTCCTGCAGAAGCTGCGTTGGAAAACTCAGCGCCGTTTTCACGTGTACGGGCAAATCCCGGATCATTGGCAATTCGGGAAGCATCCACTCCGCCCTTTTCCCGGGCCAGATAACCATCTTTCGATTTGTAGAAGGTAATTCCACCGATGGTTCCTTTTAGTTTCAAAATACTTTTTTGTTGTGCCATAATTCAAAAATTTAAAATTATTGCAACAAATGTATAGCACGAAGCTACTATCTGGAATCTGTGTACTTCCATTAATAGTCAATTCAGCCATTTTTTCCGACAACGGCAGAAATATCAAATAAATAATTGTAAATTTGCCACATTAAGAGCCGTCTGATGGAAGCAAAACGAATTTGCATATATCCCAAGGATGTACAACGAATAACCGGCAAAAGCGAACGTTATGGAAGAACTCTGCTAACGCAGATTAAGCAGCACTATCAAAAAGAAGATCATCAACTCGTCAGCATTGATGAGTTCTGCCAATACACAGGACTAAAAGCCGAACAAGTACATCCTCTCATTTTCGGATAACTAATATATAAAGCATATCAAAAGTTAGTTATCTCCCTAAATAATATACTCAAACTACACTAAAAAACAGCCTACTAACATCAAAATGTCGTATATTTTTTGTATCTTTGACACATGAAAATTCCACATTTTTAGATCCTTTTCAAGGTGGAGAGCTAGGTGGACATTCAGATTTAACAGGTATAAAGTATTGATATTTAATGTTGATTGGACTAAGTTTCGACTCCCTCCAGCTCCACTCTTGGATGATTAACCTCCAACAAAAAACCGGCTTTGCAGTAGTTGCAGAGCCGGTTTTTTGTTTGAGAAAAGGGACATGCGACACCCTTGTCGCTTGATGTTTTTATTAAAGCGACTGGAAGTCGCTTGTCCCTTGGGACGTGGCTTTCCCGAAATTACTTTGAATTCTTCGCAAAACTCTCACTGCTTTACAAATTTCACCGTTTTTGTAATTCCTGAAAGTGTGCTTACTTTTATAAAATAGATTCCTCTTGGCAGCAACGATAAATCGAGTGTCGTTTCTGTAGTTGACATTATTCGATTCCCTATTGAATCAAACAGCTCTGACCATTCAATCCCTGACTCTGACTTTATTTCGACCACACCTTTTGTTGGATTAGGGTAAACAGAAAGACCTTCGATGAATTGATCTTTTATTCCAACAGTATAAGCGTATTCACATTCTGTAAGTTCCGAATTTGGATTGTGATACAACCTATCATATCCATTCCAAAAGCACTGTAATGAATACCCATAACCTATATTTCTAATGCTAGATTGTCCACATTGTTTTATTTTAGTGCGAACACGATGATACGCGATGTTTGAAGTTGAAAGTTCTATTGGACCTGACAACATACCCATCCCTTCATACAAAGTATCTATAGGGTAACCATATTTATAGATGGTCGTATCTTTGGTCTGTGGATCAACTCTTTGGTAGAAAAGAGAATCTGAAATGGTTATTTTTCTCCCTTTAATTCCAGCAAACGTGAACGAATCTATTTCGGAAACAAATCTAATGGTCTTATCTAACAACCCGTACACATACGTATAATCACTCATAACTTTGACCGTGTCACCTACTTTTACATTAAAATTATAGAGTAACTCTTCATCTTTTCCTGGATAACGAACATAAACCTTCTGCTCTTGCACATCTTCTCTTAAGCTGGCAGCACAAATTGTATCCCGGTATTGCATCTTAGTCCAATCCTCGGTTAGCAAAACTCCACGCATCTTTTTATAGGATTTGGACTCTATCACTGTATCACCTGTTAACTCAAGTGTTGTTGTATATACAAATCCACCTCCCCCACACATTGGGATTTCAAAAAACAAAACATTCCATTTATTACCAGGCTTAAGCATTTCCTGATAGGCGCCTGCATTGATTTGTGAAATGCAGAATGGAAAAATCAAAAGGAGTAGAAGTTTTTTCATAGACATTGAATTTTGGGTCAGTAAATTAATTTTTGGGGTTCAGTGTAAAGTGAATGAAATTAGACTTAATAAAAGACTATTTCAATCACAAATATATTGAAAAGTATTAGATAAAACCATACTCAATGAATATTTTAAAAGTATTTTGAATTAATTTTTCAACAAAAAAAAACCTGAAACAATTTGCTTCAGGCTTTGGATATGTAGTGAAAATACAAATTACTTGTATTCGTCCCAGCTCTTGATTTGGATATCTTCCATGCTCTTGGTGCAGAATGCCGTGATAAATGCCGATGCTAAGCGAGCGTTGGTAAACAATGGAATGTTGAAATCGATGGCACCACGTCGGATAGCATAGTCGTTTCGCAACTCTCGCGCAGTGGTGTTTTTAGGGATGTTGATCACCAAGTCGAATTGTTTGTTCGACAACATTGTTTTAACGTTGAAATCGCCCTCTTCGTCTGGCCATTGGACTGCTGTTGCCTCCACTCCATTTTCGTTGAGGAAACGCTGCGTACCGCGTGTAGCGTACAATTCGTAACCTTTCTTCTGAAGCGTGCGAGTTGCTTCGAGCAATTCCACTTTCGATTTTGGTTCACCCGACGAAATCAGAATGCGTTTTTTCGGAATGCGGAAACCGACCGAAAGCAACGATTTGAGGATGGCTTCTGAGAAATCATCGCCAATACATCCTACCTCGCCCGTAGAAGCCATATCTACGCCCAATACAGGGTCGGCCAATTGCAGACGGTGGAAAGAGAATTGCGACGCTTTGATACCGACATAATCAAGATCGAAAGCCGATTTCTCGGGTTTCTCTACCGGCAAGCCGAGCATGACTTTGGTTGCCAATTCGATGAAGTTCAGTTTCAGCACTTTAGACACGAATGGGAACGAACGCGATGAGCGCAAGTTACATTCGATCACCTTGATATAGTTGTCTTTCGCCAGGAACTGGATGTTGAAAGGCCCTGAAATATTGAGTGATTTTGCAATTTCGCTCGCGATTTTCTTGATTCGGCGAATGGTTTCCACATAAATCTTTTGCGGAGGGAATTGCGTGGTCGCATCACCGGAGTGTACTCCTGCAAACTCTACGTGCTCCGAAATGGCATACACCATGATTTCACCATCTTTTGCCACGGCGTCGATTTCGATCTCTTTGCAGCGCTCGAGGAATTCTGATACCACTACTGGATGTTTTTTCGACACTTCGGTAGCCAGTTTCAGGAAGTTTTCGAGCTGTGTAGAGTCGTGGCAAACGTTCATCGCTGCACCAGATAGCACGTACGAAGGACGTACCAATACAGGGAATCCAACCTCCTTCACGAAGTCGTTAACGTCGTCGAACGTGGTCAATTCTTTCCAGCGTGGCTGGTCGATGCCCAAATCGTCGAGCATTGATGAGAATTTGTGGCGATCTTCGGCGCGGTCAATATCCACGGCTTGTGTACCAAGTATGGTGACATTGGCATCCGCCAATTTTATGGCTAAGTTATTCGGAATCTGACCTCCGGTAGAAACGATCGTTCCCATTGGATTTTCCAGTTCGAGGATGTCCATCACGCGCTCGAAGCTCAACTCGTCGAAATAGAGACGGTCGCACATATCGTAGTCGGTCGAAACCGTCTCGGGATTGTAGTTGATCATTACCGAACGATAACCCTCTTTGCGGATGGTCATCAACGCATTTACACCACACCAGTCGAACTCAACAGACGAGCCGATGCGGTATGCTCCAGAGCCTAAAACCACCACAGAGCGGTGGTCGCCGAGGTATTTCATATCGCCCGTTATTCCACTATAAGTGAGGTATAAGTAGTTGGTTTGTGCAGGATATTCCGCTGCCAGCGTGTCGATTTGCTTCACTACCGGAACAATTCCGCGGCTTTTGCGGTGTGCACGAGTTAATTTTATTTGGTCGTCGATATCGTCATTGTGGCATTTGGTCACGAGACGAGTCACCTGAAAATCGGAGAAGCCGGCTATTTTTGCTACTTTCAGTAATTCGTCAGAAAGTGTTTCGAGCGAACTAACGCCAGCCAATTCTTTCTCGATTTGTTTGATGCGGTCCAATTTGTGGAGGAACCAGCGGTCAATTTTGGTCAGTTCGTGTAGGCGATCTACCGTGTAGCCACTTTCTAAAGCTTGCGCCAAGTAGAAAATGCGGTGGTCAGTTGGCTCGTTCAGCGCTTTGTCTAAATCATTGACAAATAGCTCTTTGTTCGCAACGAAACCGTGCATTCCGAGGCCAATCATTCGGATTCCTTTCTGGATAACTTCTTCGAATGTGCGTCCGATAGCCATAATTTCCCCTACCGACTTCATACTCGATCCCAATTGGCGACTCACGCCTTGGAATTTACCCAAATCCCAACGTGGAATTTTGCATACGATGTAGTCGAGTGCAGGTTCGAAGAATGCCGATGTATTTTTGGTTACTGAGTTTTTCAATTCTGGAAGTCCGTAGCCCAAACCAAGTTTAGCAGCCACGAATGCCAACGGATAACCAGTCGCTTTTGATGCTAATGCTGAAGAGCGGCTCAAACGAGCATTTACCTCGATTACGCGGTAATCTTCCGATTCGGTGTCGAACGCGTATTGAACGTTACATTCGCCCACAATGCCGATGTGGCGGATAATGCGGATAGCGAGTTCACGCAGTTTATGGTATTCGCTGTTGGTCAGCGTTTGTGATGGGGCAACTACGATACTTTCGCCAGTGTGAATTCCTAGCGGGTCGAAGTTTTCCATATTACAAACCGTGATACAATTGTCGTAACGGTCGCGAACTACCTCGTACTCAATCTCTTTCCAGCCTTTCAGCGATTTTTCGACCAAAACCTGATTTGAATAAGCAAAAGCTTTTTCGACCAACGTTTCGAGTTCAGCGTCGTTATCGCAGAACCCAGAACCTAGTCCGCCGAGTGCGTAAGCCGCACGCACAATCACCGGATAGCCGAGTTCGTTTGCAGCACGTTTTGCATCTTCGAAATTGGTAACGGCTTCACTTTTGATGTATTTGACGTCAATTTCTGACAATTTTTGGTTGAAAATCTCGCGGTCTTCGGTGTCGATAATCGACTGAACTGGCGTTCCGAGAACTCGAACACCATATTTTTCAAAAATCTTATCTCTGTAAAGTGCTACACCGCAGTTCAGTGCAGTTTGTCCACCGAATGAAAGGAATACACCATCTGGGCGCTCTTTTTCGATTACACGCTCCACAAAATCGGGTGTGACAGGCAGGAAGTAAACTTTGTCTGCAATGCCTTCCGATGTTTGAACGGTAGCGATGTTTGGGTTGATAAGCACGGTTTCGATTCCCTCCTCTTTCAACGCTTTCAACGCTTGAGAGCCTGAGTAGTCGAATTCACCCGCTTCACCAATTTTCAGTGCACCCGAACCAAGTACAAGCACTTTCTTAATTTCGCCTTTTTCAACGCCTTTGTATTCTTGTTTATACACCAAACGAGCATCCATTTCGTCTTCGATCATCGTTACGATTGGCTTTTTGAAGCTATCCATTGTTTTGATGAATACGTCGAAAAGGAATTCTGTATCGGTGGGTCCCGAAGCAGCTTCGGGGTGGAATTGTGCTGAGAACCAGGGATTCGTTTTGTGGCGAATACCTTCATTGGTTCCGTCGTTCATATTTACGAACAGCGGTTCCCAATCGGCGCTCAGAGTATTATTATCAACGGCAAAACCGTGATTTTGAGAAGTGATAAATGCGCGTTGCGTGCCAGCCAATTGCACAGGCTGATTGTGGCTGCGGTGACCATATTTCAGTTTGTAGGTCTTCGCTCCACCCGCTTTCGAGAGGAGTTGATTACCCATGCAAATTCCGAAAATCGGTTTGCCCGTTTCCATAAATTTGCGGATATTCTGCACGGTCGTTTCGCAATAGTCAGGATTTCCTGGACCATTTGAGATGAAAAGACCATCGAATTCCAATTGGTTAAAGTCGTAATCCCATGGTACGCGAATCACTGTCGTGTCACGTTTTTGGAGGCAACGGATGATATTTTGTTTGACGCCGCAATCGACCAAAACCACTTTTTTGCTGCCGTTTCCGTAGGTGATCACCTCGGTGCAGCTCACTTTTGCAATTTGATTTTCGTCGTCAGGATTGTGGAATTCAATTTCATTCTCGTCTTCGAAGACGATTTTGCCCAACATAACTCCCTTTTCGCGAATAGTTTTGGTGAGTTCGCGGGTGTCGATACCGTAGATTCCTGGAATTTTGTTTTCGATTAGCCATTCACTCAGGCTTTTCGAGGCATTCCAGTGGCTGTATTCGTGTGAGTAATCTGATATAATAAATCCGCTTACCTGAATTTTTTCTGATTCAAAGAAAGCGGATAAGCCGTCAACTATTTTTCCTTCCGGAACTCCGTAATTGCCAACTAACGGGAATGTCGAAACCAAAATCTGACCCGAATAAGAGGGGTCGGTTAAGCTTTCGGGATATCCCACCATGGCTGTGTTAAAAACAACTTCTCCGGCAACGGGTTTTTCGTACCCAAATGATTTACCGTGGAAGACTACTCCATTCTCTAATACAAGCGAAACAGGCTTTTCTTTACGCATCTATGTATAAACTTACTCTGTTATTTAAAAAATCGAGCAAAGATACGCATTTTCGACCGATTTCGCCAATTGAAAATTGCATTTTTTCCTTTAATTAGTTGATTGACTCACTTTTAGATAGTGAATGGTAAGATATAATAGCAAAAGGAAACATGTTGATTTTAATGTTTTTAATTGATTGATTCTTAATTTTAACAACAGTCAAAATTGTTAATCATTTGACTGATAATAAAAAAGGGGTAAAACCAAAATGGCATTACCCCTACTCTATTTAATAAACTGAATTTATCTGAAATTAATTCCAAAACCGACAGATGCGGTTGGATATTTTTGGAAAGTGTATTGTGCATGAAGAGCGGTAATAAAAAATAGTTTCAACCTGAAACCTACGGTAGCCCCGGGCATTACTTCACTGTAGGTCACTTTTGGTAAAGCTGTAGTAGCATTTGGATAATAATCAACGGTAAATTTTCCGAAGTCTGCTCCAGGCGTAGTAATCGGCGCACCCAACAATGGATAAACTCCATCAAATGAGAGATTGAAATTAGTACGAGTTACACCCACACCCACATAAGGCGTGAAAAACAACAAGCTTTTAGAAACAATAAAATTAGCCATCAAAGCATCTGCTTCCATCGTGAATCCTTGACCAGCACTCAAGTTTTGAGCAGGTGCTTTTATTGTGTTGGGGTCGTTTACCAATGCAGTATAGTCCAACTGCGATTCAAATGCATAGTTTAGTTTGAATTTGGTATATGCAACCATAACAGAAGCATCAAAAGGCAAAAGATTAACAACCGGAATCCATTGTTTTACATTGTGTTTGATACCAACGCCCCAAAGACCAGCATTCATCCCTTTCACCGTCACATCTGGTGTATATCTAACCGTAACGTCTGTTCCCAAAGGTAAACCAAGGCAAAGTTGAACATTGGCAGAAGGAATGTATTTTGAAATTCCACCTGGAGTAGTGAATTGTGTGATAACCTGACCAGCTTTTGGATTAGGAACACCCATAATTGTTGCTGGTTGCACTAATTTCAAAAGAACTCCATCTCCACTACCTCCAAATGTTGGTGCAGTTGTTACGCCTGCATTAGGTGTTAAATTTGTTAATCCAGAAAGACTAAACGACTGATTTGAAGTAGGAACAAACGCAACACTCGTCCCAAATGTCAAATCAAAACCAAGCACACTGTGCGTTGCAGCGGTATTATACCAATTTGCACCCAATCCAGCAGCAAAGCCAGCACCTGCAGGCTTCATGTATTCTTGAGCCAAATAGCCAACATCGTTAATTCCTGCTTTGAATATTTGCGAAATATCTTCTTGCGCAGAAGCCGTAAATGAAGCCAACAACATCGCTGAAGAAGCGAGTGCAATGTAAATTCGTTTTTTCATTTTATTAAAAATTAAATTGTTATAGTGTTATAAACAGAAAAACAAAAGTAATGTTTATATTTTATAAATAAAATGCGTTCATCATTTTAGTGATAAACGCATAAAATAAAGTTCTATTTACTGGAACGAATAAGGGATATAAACTCTTCTCGTGTTTTAGCTTGTTGAAAAATTCCTGTAAAATCAGATGTTGTCGTGATTGAATTCTGCTTCTGAACACCACGCATCTGCATGCACATGTGAGTCGCTTCGATAACAACCATTACTCCTAACGGATTGAGCGTCTCTTGAATACACTCTTTTATTTGAGTAGTGAGTCGCTCCTGAATTTGCAATCGACGCGAAAAAACATCCACCACTCGGGCGATTTTGCTCAATCCGGTAATATAGTGATTAGGAATGTAGGCAACATGCGCTTTGCCGAAGAATGGCAACATGTGGTGCTCGCACATCGAAAATAGGTCTATGTCTTTTACGATTACCATTTGACGATAATCTTCTTGAAACATCGCGCTTTTGATGATCTCTTTTGGATCGGTGTGATAACCTTGTGTCAGAAATTGAAGGGATTTAGCTACACGCTCTGGGGTTTTTGTCAACCCTTCTCGTTGTGCATCTTCGCCCAATAGTTGTAGAATTTTCTGATAATGAAGCGCAATCTCTTCGCTTACTTTTTCATCTACCGGAAATGTATTTTGATGATAATCCATCTGTTGCGGGATAAAATTAATGGTAAAGCTTGATATCTTCTTTTATGATGTAAGTCTCTTTTCCATATTGAGGAAAAAGCTCTTTTATTTTTCGAAGGATTAAATAAGCCTCTTCATACGTGCGGAAATTACCTGCTCGCAATCTCCAAAAAGGAGATTTGAAGGTGATGTAGGTTTCTAAATCTGGCATATCGCGTTTGATAATAGCATCTCGGTCGAACGCCTCTTTTTTGGCCGTTTTTTGATTATTTCCAGAGAAAATCTGCACTCGAAAACCTTTACCAATAGTGAAGTTTTGTGTAGCATCCGATACCTCCTTGCGTCGACCTAACAAATTTTCGATTCGGGAATCTTGATAAATTTTCACCTTTCCTTTGCCAATCTCTTCATTTTCGAGCGATTGCACAATGGTGGTGGCTGAATCTGAAACCAACGTATTTGCAAACACTCCCATTTGCAAAGCTAAAAATAGGATCGTCAATATTTTCTTCATAATAATAACTTATTGATTTCAGATCAATGGGAAGCGATATTTTGTAGTAGAAACAAAACGCGGAGTCGGTCAGTTCAACCTCAACTCCGTGTTCCTTGTTTTTGGAATAATTATCCCCAAGCTTCGATGATTGGCATAAATGCGGCTACTGTCAATGCAGCACCACCGATCAAACCACCATCCACATCTGGATTAGCGAATAACTCTTTTGCATTTGCGCCGTTGCAGCTGCCTCCGTAAAGGATTGAACAGTTATCAGCAACTTCTTTACCGTATTTGCCAGCAACTACGCTGCGGATGTATTCGTGAATCTCTTGTGCTTGTGCAGCAGTAGCAGTTTTACCTGTTCCGATTGCCCAAACGGGTTCGTAAGCCAACACTATTTTACCAAAATCTTCTGCAGAAAGTCCAAATAACGACTCTTCGATTTGATTTTTCACGATTTGATTTTGAATGCCTGCTTCTCTCTCTTCGAGCACCTCTCCGATACAGAAAATTGGGGTCAAGCCATTTGCCAACACCAATTCTGTTTTTTCTTTCAAAATAGCAGTTGTTTCGCCATAATATGCACGACGCTCAGAGTGACCCAAGATTACATATTTTGCACCTGTAGAAGCAACCATTGAGGCAGAAATTTCTCCGGTGTAAGCACCTGATACTTTATCAGCGCAGTTTTGTGAAGCAACACCAATTTTGGTTGTGTCGATAGCTGAAGCAACACTTGCAAGGTGAATAAATGGGGTACCAATTACGACATCGCAGTTAATTGCTTTTCCTGCCAAAGCAGCATCCAATTCTTTTGCCAATTCCAAACCTTCTTGCAAGGTTTTGTTCATTTTCCAGTTTCCGGCTACAATCTTTTTTCTCATAATAATTTAATTGTTTGTGATAGTTTTATTTTCTTCTGATCTATATTTTCTCAGAAATTTTAATACAAATAGGGTTACTTTTTCCAATAGAAGTAAAAAACCTAACGACAAAACAATGGCGATAAAAATCGTCCACATCGCATTTCGCTCGTGCTTGAGATCGTTAGCAATCGATTTTAAATCTACTTTTTGGAGATAAATATTCATCTCTTGCTCATTGGGTATATCTACCGAATTCCACTTACCAACAACAACGCCGTTTTTCAATAATACCAAACCAGGATTGGCACGAATGATGGTTTTCAACGTTGTTTCGTCTGTGAAACAAAAAGGATAATCGGAAGCTGTTCCGTTGATCCAGTCGTTTATCTCATCATCAGTAGAAGCTGTCAGCGCATAGAATGGATAATTATTCTCTTTGGCAAAATCGTACAGATCGTTTATTTGATCGATGTGAGCATCCGATGCTTTATTCAATTTGGGGGCAATTAGCAGAAATGTGAACGAAGTGTCTTGTAACACAATATCGGTGATTTCCTCTCCAGTTTCGCGCATCGTGATGGTGAAATCGTGAATCGGAGGTTCGTATCCTTTCGAAATCAATACCGATTTTTGCTCCACAAAGATCCAAGATGGGTCGTTAGCAGGGTAATTCTGAAGGGTAAACTCCTTTTTCTCATTCCCTTTTTGATAAATGAATGTTGTCTCGTATTTATCGGTTGGTGCTCCTTCTGGAATTTTCATTCCTTCGTTGATGTTTGTACCAATTTTATACGGCATGAAATCGATGTGCGGCAGGTGACTGTAGTTTTCGTACGATACAAAAAGGCTAAATACAAATGCCAAAATAGAAGGCAACCAATGAATTTTGTGGTGATAAAGGTGTGGTATATTTTTTCGTTGAATGAAATAAAACACAGCAGCTGCCAATAGCACAACGTTTTTAGAGAATGTTTCCCAATTGGTGAGTTTGAGCGCATCGCCAAAGCAGCCACAATCGCTCACTGGATTGGCAAGTGCCAAATAGAGCGTGAGCGGGGTCATCAACGCCATCATCAAAAGCACGTAATACGACGATTGGCGAGGACTCAGCGAAAGAAGTATGTTGACACCCAACAGAAATTCAACGGCTGAGAGCAAAAAGGCAAACATCAAGGCATAAGGACCCAAATATTCGAGGTGCATGGCTGCAAAATAGTCACCAAATTTGATGGAAGTGCCAACAGGGTCAATCGATTTTACAAATCCTGAGAAGATAAATGTAAATCCAATCAACAAGCGACTAATCCAAATCAGTGAGGTTTTTAGCAGTTGCATGTTTGTTAATTTTCGGGAAATTCAATTTTTATCAATGCAAACAACGAATAGTTGATCATATCCATGTAGTTGGCATCGATGCCTTCCGATACAATTGTTTGACCTTTGTTGTTTTCAATCTGTTTTGTGCGGTTGATTTTCATCAAAATCAAATCGGTGTAAGAGGTGATGCGCATGCTACGCCACGCTTCGTCGTAGTCGTGATTTTTCTTATACATCAACTCTTTGGTGATGGTCATGTATTTGTCGTAGAGGGCAAGCGCCTCGTCGTCAGATACATCTTCGTTTTCGCCATAGCCCAACTCCAACTGAATGATGCCAATGATTCCGTAGTTGACAATGCCGATGTATTCGGAGCGAATATCGTCTTCGATCTGCGACATTCCTTTGATTTCGATGCTGCGAATGCGGTTGGCTTTGATGAAAATCTGATCGGTGACAGACTCCGGACGCATAATTCGCCACGATCTGCCATAATCTCTCATTTTCTTATTGAAAAGTGAGCGGCAGATTGATATCACATGTTCAAATTGCTGTACGGTTGCTTCCATAAGTCGGGTCAGAAATCGTTAAAAAAACGTTGCAAAGGTAATAAATTTCAGCCGAATAGGAAGAATTCATAGTCGTCAAAAAAACTTATTTCTTTTCTAAACTATGGGGATGATTACGAATTCAATATAAGTTGAAGCTAAAACCATTTAACAGTTCACGAGAAGAGCTTACTTATTAAAATATTTTCAGTATTTTAGGTATTGCGTTTACGAATGTTTTATATTTGCAGTTGCGTAAACACAACGTTAGCAGTAATTAACAAAAAAACTAACATATAGTTAAAAATCGAATGATTAAGGATTTAAACAATAAGCATTTACTGATTATTGGTGAAAATTTCAACGATAGACATAAATATATAAATGAATTGGTGAAAGATACCAACAAGATTATCTATAGATTTCAACCAAACATTCAGACTTTTGATAAATATATTGAGCAAGTAAGAAAATTGTTTCCTTTTATTCCAACGAATTGGAAAGAGCAAAATCCTAATAAATGGACAAGGAATCAAGTTTGGGACTTTCATTTAAATTGGACTGAAAAAACACATAGCATACTCATAATAATTGAGGAATTAGGACAGATGGAAGAAAATTGGAGATTAGAAATAATTAGACACTATATGACTACCTCATACCATCAAGAGTATCAAAATATTGAAAAAATTAATTTTCAATTGATTATATCTCAAGACAGTGATGACGATTTAATTGAGAAACTAGTTCCAATTTTTGGACTAAAGGACAATGAAAAAAGGTCTGAACTATCAATTATTTTAGGAAAACTTACTATTATTAATCTGAATTTAAAATAAATGCGCTACAACATGATCAGATAAATAATACAAAATATGAGACAAATAACAATCATTGCAACACTATTATTCTTTTCAACACTGACTTACTCTCAAGTGACAATCTATTATGACGACAATGGTGATATCACGATGAGAGACCTTGCTACACATTATCGAGTTGCAAAAGTGGACACAGTTTTAAATAAATTCATTGGAGAAGTAAATGATTTTTGGATGAACGACACAATGATGGAAACATTAAACTATGACTTAAAAGGATACAAAGATGGTGTGATAAAAGTTACCTATCAAAATGGAGGGTTAAAAATTAAGGGTCAATATTTAAATGATTTAAAATCAGGAAAATGGGTAATAAGTACGAAGAAACCCCTATTGATTGACTTTAGCGGTAAGAAGATTAAACCAAATAAGACTATCGACTCACTTGAAATTTGTTTGTTGAGAAAAGAAAACTTCAATGTTAGTCAATACATTAGGAAGAGTGACTATCCTTATATTTATTCGTTAATTTCAAAATCTCTTTCATTAAATAATAAAGAAGATGTATTAACAGTGGTTGAAGAAAAGCCTTATTTTCCAAATGGCATGCAAGCCTTGGGACAATTCATTAGTGCATACATTCAGTATCCAAACGAGGCTCTAAAAAATAATATAAAAGGACAAGTAATTGTTGAATTTACAATTACAGAAGACGGATCTACTTCAAATTTTAAAATTATAAAGTCGCTTGGCTATGGTTGTGAAGAAGAAGCTGTGAGAGTTTTGAAATTACTACCTGACTGGATACCCGCTTTTCAACGAGGAAAAGCAGTTAGAACTAAATTTAAATTACCAATAACATTTGAGTGAAAATTAAAATTTATCACTTCAACCTCTTAAACAAATCCCATATAACAATTCCGGCTGTAACTGATACATTAAGTGAATGTTTGGTGCCAAATTGAGGTATTTCTATGCAGCCATCCGAATGATTAACCACCTCTTGCTGCACACCTTTTACTTCGTTACCAAAAACAACTGCATATTTTTTTGATTTATCCAACGACAGTTCGTTTAGCATTGTGCTGTGGTGCACCTGCTCAATGGAATAGACAAAATACCCTTCTTTTTTGAGTTTTTTAATAGCATCCAACGTATGTTCAAAATAGATCCAGTCAACCGTTTCTTCTGCGCCAAGCGCAGTTTTGTGTATTTCGGGGTGGGGTGGAGTAGCCGTTATTCCACAGAGATAGATCTTCTCTACTAAGAATGCGTCAGAAGTTCTGAATATACTACCAACATTATTCAAGCTCCTAACTTCGTCTAACACTACCACTAAGGGTATCTTTTCAACCTTTTGAAATTGCTCTTTCGACAACCTTTGAAGCTCCGTAATTTTTAATTTTTTCATTTTACCTGTATCTTTATAATTGTACCTGCAAATTTTAATTTTAAAAGCTTATTTGAAGAGGTGAAAACCTGTTGAAAACTATTGGATAAAAAATGATAGAAAATGAAAATTTACTAATCAATTATTCAAAACAATTTGTAAGAGAAATTCATAAATAAGCATCCAAATTTCTTTCTACTTTTTTTCTTTTTTCTTTTAAACTCTATTTTTATAGTTTTTCAATAGTCAAACCAAACGAAAGTTTTAATTTTGCAGTTTATAAACAACCTGTTGATAAGATTATAAAGCAAAGAAAATCAAATTATTTGACATACTAAAACATGTTGATAAGGTATAAAGTCTATTCATAACTGACTTTTCAAATATTTACATTTTTATTTATCAACAATATCAACAGGCTATTATCATATTCATCTTTTCTATTTTTAAATCTATTATTAAATAAATATAGTATGGCAGTTGATATTTCAAAAGGATATGTGAATATCCCTGTTGGAGAAGGAATAAATCTTCCCGCTGAAATAGCGAAGTTGAAAAAAGAGAAAAATGCCATCATTTTGGCACATTACTATCAGCGTGACGAAATTCAAGATATAGCCGATTTTGTAGGCGATAGTTTAGCACTTGCACAATGGGCTACCAAGACCGATGCTGATATTATCGTGTTGTGTGGTGTTCACTTTATGGGAGAGACGGCTAAAATACTCTCACCGCAAAAGAAAGTGCTTATTCCAGACATGAATGCTGGTTGTTCGTTAGCGGATAGTTGCCCAGCCGATAAATTTGAAGAATTTATAAAACTTCATCCCGGATATACTGTTGTTTCTTATGTAAATACATCAGCTGCTGTAAAAGCTGTCACGGATGTAGTAGTAACCTCTACCAATGCTAAAATAATCATTGATAGCTTGCCCGCAGATGAAAAAATTATATTCGGCCCTGACCGTAACTTAGGAAATTATATAAATAGCGTGACGGGTCGCAAAATGGTGCTTTGGGATGGAGCTTGTCATGTACATGAAGAGTTTTCGGTAGAGAAAATAATAGAGTTGAAAAAGAAACATCCAGAAGCTAAAGTATTAGCCCATCCAGAATGTAAAAAAGTGGTTTTACAAATGGCAGATTTTATTGGATCAACTGCTGCTTTGCTTAATTATTCAGCCAATTCAGAAAACAAAGAATTTATAGTAGCAACGGAATCGGGAATCATACACGAAATGAAGAGAAAAAGCCCAACCAAATTATTTATTCCGGCTCCGCCAAGAGATAGTACATGTGCTTGTAACGAATGTAATTTTATGAGATTAAACACATTAGAAAAACTCTATAATTGTCTCAAATACGAATTACCACAAGTGCAAGTAGAAGAAAATATACGACTAAAAGCTGTAAAATCCATTCATAGAATGCTTGAAATTTCAGCTAAAAATGGTTTGTAATAATTTGTAATTTATTATATTTCAATTGTTTATAAATAAAAAGGAACTACTATGAAAATTTCGGAGAGTGAAGTGGCTCTGTTTCCAAAAGAGTGCCTTTGTAAATTAGAACATGATAAAAATCAATTGGTGATAGGTTTACCATTAGAGAAACAATTGATAGAAAAACGCTTAGCTTTAACTCCCGAAGCTGTAAAAATATTAACCGATAATGGTCATACGGTTTTATTGGAAACGGATGCAGGATTGGGAATCAATTATACAGATTATAAATTTTTACAAAACGGAGCTACCGTAGTAGAAAATAAAAAAGAGGTTTTCCAAGCAGATATTGTGTTGAAAATAATGCCTCCCACACCTACAGAAGTAGATTTTTTAAAAGAAAATGCTACCATTTTTTCATTGCTTCAATTAGCTAATTATCCTCCAAAAAGCATTCCTAAACTGATAAAGAAAAAGATAAATGCAATTGCTTATGAATTAATAGCCGACAGTAGAGGAAACTTTCCAATTGTAAATTCGTTGTGCGAAATTGAGGGATCAGCAGCTATACAAATTGCGTCAGAGCTGCTTAGCAATACGAATGGGGGTAAAGGTATATTACTCGGTGGATTGCCAGGCGTTTCGCCCACAGAGGTCGTTATTTTGGGTGCTGGTGTGGCTGGCACCATTGCTGCTCGTGCTGCACTGGCATTGGGAGCATTTGTGAAGGTTTTCGACGACGATATTTATAAATTGCGCGAAATTCAAAATGAGTTGGGACGAACACTTTACACCTCAAATCTCCATCCAAATGTGTTGAATACAGTACTCAAAACGGCCGATGTGGTGATTGGTTCGCTTCGATATATCAACGGAAATCGTCATTATATGGTTCCCGAATCGTTTATTAAGGAGATGAAAAAGGGAGCTGTAATCATCGATTTAAGCGTGGATCAGGGAGGATGTTTCGAAACATCGTATTGCGATTTTGAAGCTAACGGATCTATTTACGAAAAATATGGCGTGCTTCATCATTGTGTTCCAAATATCAGTTCTCGAGTTGCTCGGACTGTATCTATTGCAATGAGTAATATTCTTGTTCCAATGATATTAAATATTGGAGAGTTGGGTGGAATAACGGATAAAATTAAAAACGATATTGGTTTCCGCCACGGAGTTTATCTCTTCAATGGAAAATTAGTAAATTCACCCATTGCAGAGCATTTCAATTTGAAAGCAAACGATATAAACCTTTATTTATCAGCTTTTTGATTTAAATGTACTAGTATGGGACAAGCGACATCCCTGTCGCTTGAAAAATTGTAATATAGCGGTTGAGAAACCGCTTGTCCCTTGCTTGTACTCTGGAAACAGCTTGAAAAAAAATAAAGCGACAGGGATGTCGCTTGTTCCTTTACATTTACTCAAAAATAATCGTACCTAACCAATCGCTCCAGTGGGTAACCAGCCCCGCTGTTACTGGATTGTTGCGAGTGTATTCTATTGCTTCGTAAAGATGGCGATCGTCTCTGATGGTTGTGTCCCAGCTTTCTTTATGCCAAAGCATTCCTGCGCGTTTTTCCTGTTTGTTTATCTGAGTTGCGGAGTATTGTTTTACTGATTTCAAAACGTCGTCTAACCATACTGGTTTGCCGTTTTCATTTTCCTTTAACAGCTTAAATACCCAATGTACGTGGTTGGGCATCACACATATAGTATAATTATATAGTCGTTTGTCTTCCCAATATCTTAGAGCGTTTATAACTATTTGTGTATTGTGAGGTTTTGAGAGATTTATAACACTTTTGTTTTCGAGATGAAGTAGATCTTCAAAGGCTTTCATCATCTTTTTGCGAAGAATATTGTATTCAAATCTAAGCTCAGAAATTTGTTCATGCGGTCGATTTGAATGAATGGCAAAATCAATATTGCTTCGCAATAACTTTAATTTTTGAGTATAATCTTGCAGTGCTTTTGCTGGTATAGCATCGTATAGATTCCAAGTTACAAAATAGGCTTGCCCCGGCTGTTGATAGTGAGGAAGATTGGCTCGGTGAAACTCTTTCTTTTCCATAAAAATTTTTGTACCATAGGGAAAGGGACAAGCGACATCCTTGTCGCTTGAATTGAAGGGATAAACGGTTTGACTTCGTCTATTTTCAATTTTTAGCTGCTTGATTTGATGGTTTTAAAGCGACTAGAAGTAGCTTAATTCTTATTTCAAGCGACAGGGATGTCGCTTGTCCCCTAATTTATCAATGAGCTTCGAGCCAGTTTGCGCCAATTCCGCAATCCGCTTTCAATGGAACGGATAGGGGATAAGCGCCTTCCATCTCTTCTACCACTATCTTTTTCACCTTGTCTAATTCACTCTCTAAAACGCTGAAATTCAACTCATCGTGAACTTGAAGAATCATTTTTGATTGAATATTTTCGTCTTTGAAGCGCTTGTGAATATTCACCATAGCAATTTTTATGATGTCGGCTGCACTACCTTGAATAGGAGCATTGATGGCATTTCGCTCGGCATATCCACGCACAATTGAATTGCCTGAATTTATATCAGGTAGAACACGTTTACGTTTTAAAATTGTGGTGACATATCCATTCTTTTTTGCCATTTCGATCGAGGCATCCATGTATTTTTTCACATCAGAATAGGTTTCGAAGTAGCCTTCAATCAGCTCTTTAGCTTCTGCACGAGGAATTGTCAATCTTTCGGATAGACCAAATACAGATATGCCATAAATAATACCAAAATTGGCTGTTTTGGCTTTTCGACGCATATCTTTGGTTACCTCTTCGGGTGCAACTTTGTAAATTTTAGCAGAAGTCGCCGTGTGTATATCCATATCCGAATTGAACGCGTCGATCATATTTTTATCTTGGCTCAAGTGTGCCATGATGCGCAACTCAATTTGAGAGTAGTCGGCAGAGAAGAAAATACAGCCTTTTTCAGGAGCGAAAGAGCGTCGAATCTCTTTTCCATCCTCGTCACGAACGGGTATATTTTGCAAGTTTGGATTGGTAGAACTTAAACGACCAGTTGCTGCAACTGTCTGATTAAAAGAGGAATGAATTTTCCCTGTCTTTGGATTTATAAGGTCTGGAAGTGCGTTGATGTATGTACTGAGTAATTTTTTCAACCCGCGATATTCCAATATTTTTTCTACGATCGGGTGTTTTCCTTTCAATCCTTCGAGCACCTCTTCAGAAGTAGAATATTGACCCGTTTTGGTCTTTTTAGCCTTCTCAATGATTTTCAATCGGTCGAAAAGCACTTCACCAACTTGTTGAGCCGAATTGATGTTGAAAGAATTTCCAGCCAGTTCAAAAATTTCTTTTTCAATACCTATAAGTCTTTCTGTGATGTGTATTGATGACTCTTTCAAAGCATCGCCATCTAGACGAATTCCATTCAATTCCATGTCCGCCAAAACCAAAACGAGGGGCATTTCTGTTTCGTAAAAGAGAGTTGTCAATCCGTTTTTCTCCAACTCTTTTTCGAATATGTTTTTCAACTTCAAAGTGACATCGGCATCTTCGCAAGCATATTCATAAACTTGTTCTGGAGAAAGATCGCGCATTGATTTTTGATTTTTTCCTTTTGCGCCAATCAGCTCATCGATGTGGATGGTTTTGTATTGCAAATAGATTTCAGCCAAAAAATCCATGTTGTGTCTCACTTCCGGTTGAAGGAGGTAGTGCGCAACCATGGTATCGAAAAATTTGCCTTTTACTTCGATACCGTAATTTTTGAGTACGATGTAGTCGTATTTGATGTTCTGACCAATTTTCAGAATTTTCTCATTTTCATAGAACGGTTTGAGTTTTTCTAAAATTGGAATTACATTTTCACGCTCGGGTGGGAGAGGAATGTAAAAAGCCTCTCCTTCGGTCATCGAAAAGGATAAACCGACCAATTCTGCCGTAATTGGGTCAACACCCGTAGTTTCTGTGTCAAATGCTGCAAAATCGCATGCAGAAATTTTAGCCACAAAATCGGTTATTTTTTCCTCATTATCAAGCAGATAATAGTTGTGAGGCGTCGAATTTAAGTCGCTGAGAGTTGAATATTTTTTTTCTTCTGTAGGATTGTCCTCAAATAAATCGAATAAAGAGCCTTGAGCCGAAGGTTTTTTCTCTTGAGTTGGCGCCTCTTTTGTTTTCAAAACACGGTTGCGCAGATTTTTGAATTCCAGATCTTCGAAAAGGCTACTCAATTTTTCTTCGTTCACTTCTGTTAACAAAAGAGCCTCTTCGTCAAATTCTACATCGATGTCGGTTTTGATGGTAGCCAAAATTCGCGAGAGCAAAATCAAATCTTTGTTGTTTTCAACTTTATCTTTGAGAGCTCCTTTCAGCTGATGTGTGTTTTCAAGCAAATTGTCAATCGAATGAAATTCAGCCAACAGTTTGACCGCAGTTTTTTCACCCACGCCTGGACAACCAGGAATGTTATCTGCCGAGTCGCCCATCAATCCCAACAAGTCAATCACTTGAGCCGTTGAATTTATTTCAAATTTTTGCTTAACCTCTTCAATACCCAACTTTTCGAACTCATTGCCTACAGATTTTGGCTTCAATATGAACGTTTTCTCTGTGACGAGTTGTGCATAATCTTTATCAGGAGTCATCATGAAGGTTGTAAAACCCTTTGTTTCAGCTATTTTGGCAAATGTTCCCACCACATCGTCCGCTTCAAAACCTGGATATTCCAGAATGGGAATGTTATAGGCTTTGATTACCTCTTTAATAATTGGCACCGCTTTTTTGATGTCTTCAGGCGTTTCTTCGCGCTGACCTTTGTATTTTTCGTACATTTCGTGACGGAAAGTTGGACCGCTAGGATCGAAAGCCACTGCTATATGTGTCGGATTTTCGCGTCGAAGCACCTCTTCGAGTGTATTTACAAACCCAAAAACGGCAGAAGTATTTTGACCTTTAGAATTTATTCGAGGGTTTTTGATAAAAGCGTAGTATGCACGGTATATAAGAGCGTACGCATCGAGTAAAAAGAGTTTTTTTTCGGCTTCCATTATATCTGTATTTATCTGTAAAGATAGAAAAATTTTACTATTTTTGCTCCTTAATTATCCCGTATGGACCTATTAACCGAGATAAAACTACCCGTCAAAGAGGAACTGAACAGCTATGAAATTATTTTCAGAGAGGCGTTGCGTTCAGAAAACAAGTTGATTGAAGCGGCTGTTGATCACTTTCTGCAAAAAAAGGGAAAAAATTTACGACCAATATTGGTGTTGCTCGCTGCCAAATGCACTGCGGGATCTGTCAATGCGGCTACACTTGATTCAGCTGTTTCGCTGGAGTTACTTCACGATGCTACTTTGCTTCACGACGATGTGTTGGACGAGACTAATTTGCGCCGTGGAATTGCTACTGTGAATGCTAAATTTAGCAGTAAATTGGCTGTTTTGTTGGGTGATTTCTTCCTCTCAAACACGTTGATAAAGGCCTCAGGAACAGATAATTTACAGATTATTAAGGCGATATCTGCCTTTTCAGCTATTCTCGTAGATGGAGAGATTCATCAGTTGAATTCTGCCAATAATGTGGTTATTTCAGAAGAAAACTACATGCAGATTATCTACAAAAAGACAGCTGCTTTGTTTGTAACTTGCTTCCGAATTGGAGCACTTTCGGTGGACGCGTCGCCAAAGCACCTATCTGACTTAGAGAAATTTGCTCATATTTTGGGATTGATTTTCCAGATTCGCGACGATATTTTCGACTATTATCCCTCGACCGATGTGGGAAAACCAACTGGAAATGACATTCGTGAAGGAAAAATTACGTTACCACTTATTTATGCGTTGAATAATTGCTCACCGCAACAAAAAGAGGATATGATGTCGATCATCAATGGAAAAGATTATACGGCAGAAAACATCGAAATTTTGTTGCAATTCGCCAAAGACAATGGTGGTATTGAGTATTCGAAACAGAAGATGTTGACCATGCAGGATGAGGCTGTTTCGTACCTAAAAGAGATTCCAGAATCGGATGCTAAGCGGTCACTGATGTTGATTTTGGACTATATAATCGATCGAAATTTATAGAAAAATGGCTGACAAATTTAAACTTGCCAGCCATTTTTTTGCTTAGAAGAATTTAATCTCTTCGCCAATAATCTCGCTTAAGAGATTGTTTGCCAAGCGACTTGCTCCAAGTCGGAAGTATTTGTTATCCAACCATTTATCTCCAAGAACCGCTTTTACGATTGTGTAATATTTTACGGCATCGGCTGTGGTTACAATTCCTCCTGCGGGCTTAAACCCAATCATATTACCCGTTTTGTCGTAGTACTCTTTGATGGCTTCGCACATCACATACGCCGCTTCGAGTGTAGCAGCAGGCTCTACTTTGCCAGTGGATGTTTTGATGAAATCTGCACCAGCATAAATGGATAGGATAGAGGCTTTTTTAATGTTTGAAGCAGTTTTCAATTGTCCGCTTTCGAGGATTACTTTCAGATGCGCTTCACGACAGCTGTCTTTGATTTCCGAAATTTCGTCCGTCATCTCCTCAAATTCACCCGATAGAAAGTTGCCTAAATTAATCACAATATCGACTTCGTCTGCACCATCAATTACCGCTAATGATGTTTCTGCGACCTTTATTTCGGTGAATGTTTGCGAGAAGGGAAAACCGCCAGCTACAACGGCAATGTTGACGCTATCGACCTCTAAATGGCTTCTGACAACGCCTGCAAAGTTGGGATAGACGCAAATTGCAGCTACATTCTTCAATTGTGGGTACTCTTGATCGAATTTGTTGACCTTTTCGGTGAATTCGATGATCTGTTTTGTGTTGTCGGTGTTGTTCAACGACGTTAAATCAATAAAATTCAACAGTTGTTGATAGACTTGTTTGTTGCAATTTTCTTCGAAATTCTTCTGAAGAATAGTCTCTACGGCATGTTTCACCTTAGCATCGTCCAAATTGGTGTTGTATTGGCTAAGCGTTTCGATGTACTTGTTCATCTTATTTTAGTTTAGGATTGTTTATATGTCTGTCTTTGTCGCGGTTTATTTTTTTCTGGATATTTTTTGCAAATGCCTCTTCGAGGTTGATTCCCGTTTGGTTTGCTAAGCAGATGAGCACAAAGAGAATATCGCCCATTTCGTCAGCCATATCGAAGTTTTTGTCACTCTCTTTACAGTTTTGCTCACCGTAGGTTCGAGCAATTATTTTGGCTAATTCGCCCACCTCTTCTTGCAGCAATACCATGTTGGTCAACTCGTTGAAATATCGAACACCATACGTTTTTATCCAGTTATCAACTTCGTTTTGTGCTTCAGTAATTGTCATATCGATCTGTTTTCTTTTATTCTTTATTTTTCGAGTCTATCAGAATCGTGACTGGGCCATCGTTGAGAAGTTGAACTTTCATATCGGCACCGAATACGCCACGTTTTACCTCCTTGCCTACGGATAGACCCATTTCATCACAGAACTTTTCATACATTGGAATTGCAAAGTCGGGCTTTGATGCCTTGATGTACGAGGGTCTGTTTCCCTTTTTGGTAGAAGCGTGAAGTGTAAATTGACTTACAACCAAAACCTCTCCGTTTATGTCAATCAGCGAGCGATTCATCACTCCGTTTTCATCGTTGAAAATGCGCAAATTAGCCGCTTTTTTTGTGATCCATTCGATGTCTTCGTCTGTATCGCTATCTTCAATTCCTACTAAAATGAGCAATCCGTTTTGAATGTAAGAAAATAGCGCATTGTCGATAGTAACCGATGCGTTTGCTACACGCTGAATGACAATCTTCATTTTACAAAATTAATTAATTAAGTTGTATTATTTGTGAATTTGCGTAAAAAGCTTTTCTGCTCTGTTTTTTCCTATTATTAAGATTAGCTCGTCCAATGTTGCACCCTTGATGCGTTTTAAGCTTTTAAAATGTGATAGGAGCGTTGTTTTTGTTTTATCTCCAATCCCAACGACTGAGTCAAGTTCTGATACAACTTGATTTTTGCTGCGTTTAAGGCGATGGAAGGTGATTCCAAAGCGGTGAGCTTCATCACGCAACTGTTGTATTAGCTTCAAGCTTTCGGAATTTTTGTCGAGGTAAAGCGGTACCGAATCGTCGGGATAATAGATCTCTTCGAGCCGTTTGGCTATACCGATAATGGGGATTTTACCGTATATATTCAGTTCGTGAAGTGATTCGCAGGCGGCATGCAACTGACCTTTCCCACCATCAATCACAATGAGGTCGGGGAGTTGGGTATTCTCTTCTATCATTCTGCTGTAGCGCCGATAGACAATTTCACGCATAGAGGCAAAATCGTCTGGCCCTTCCACTGTTTTCACGTTAAAATGTCGGTAATCCTTCTTGGCTGGTTTGGCTTTTTTGAATACCACACAAGCTGCCACAGGCGATGTTCCCTGAATATTTGAGTTATCGAAACACTCAATGTGCATAGGCATAGAGTGCAGGCGAAGGTCTTTTTGCATGGTCGAAAGAATACGAACTGTCCGCTGCTCTGGATTCAGTTTTTCGGCCTGTTTCATTCGGTCGGCCTTGTATTGTCGTACGTTTTGTTCCGATAGTTCAAGCAATTTTTTCTTGTCACCGCGCTGTGGAATGGTGAAAAGAATATTCTGAAATTCAACATCGGGGTAGAATGGGAGAATAATCTCTTTAGCAAAGCTTTTGAATCGTTCGCGCATCTCTACGATAGCAAGGCCGAGAAGCTCTTCTTTGGGTTCGTCGAGCTTTTTCTTCATTTCGAAGGTGTATGCCTGATTGATTGAGCCATTTGTAACGTGTAAATAGTTCACAAACAGCATATTATCTTCTTCAATGCACGAAAATATATCTGTGTCCTGAATCGTTGGGCTAACAATTACTGATTTAGATTGATAGCTATCAATGAGTTGCAGTTTTTCTTTGATTCGATGAGCTTCTTCAAATTCGAGTTTGGCCGCAGCTTCCTTCATCTGCGTGGAGAGGTCGTCTTTGATTACATCAATTTCACCTTTTAGAATACGTTTTGCGGCAGCAATGTGTACTGCATATTCTGCTTCAGTTTCATATCCTTCGCATCCTCCACGACAGTTTTTGATGTGGTATTCGAGACAGACTTTGAACTTATTCTGACGAATGCTTTCTGGTAAAAGTAGAAGTTTGCAGGAGCGAATCGGGTAGATTTTGCGAATAAACTCGAGCATCGTGCGCACCAGATAGACGTTGGAGTAGGGGCCAAAATAGAGGTAGCCATTTCGAATCACATTGCGGGTTTGGAATATGCGCGGAAAGGGCTCGTTGGTGATGCAAATCCAAGGGTATGTTTTGTCGTCTTTCAGCATCACGTTGTATCGCGGCTGAAGTTTTTTGATCAAACTATTCTCGAGGTGTAGTGCGTCTTCTTCGCTGTTGACAACGATGTAGTGAATATTTTGAATTTTGCCGACTAGAATCCTTGTTTTGGGAGAGTCGTGGTTTTTGTTGAAGTAAGAGGCTACTCGACGCTTTAGATTCTTCGCCTTACCAACATAGATGATGGTGTCGTTTTCGTCGAAATATTGATAAACTCCCGGCGAATCAGGAAGGCTACTGACTATGTTTTTGAGTTTTTCCTCTCTGTTGTCCACGTTTGTTTCTCTATTATGGCTTGGTATAAATGTTCGAAGCATCACAAAGATAAGCAAAGAATTGATTCTTTTACCCTTGCAATGCTTCGAAATTGGTGAATAAGTTTGATTCCTTATTTCTCAAATAGTGAGGTAAATTCAAACTTTTCGACGTCGAATAAACCTTTGGACGAGAGTTTGATTTTAGGAATGACAATAAGACTCATAAACGATAGGGTGAGAAATGGATCTTCCAGTTCTGAGCCCATTTCGAAGACTAACTCTTTGATTTTTTCTTGAATATGTGCAACATCATTTGCTGATCGGTGTGTCATTAGCCCAGCGATTTCGAGACTCAAAATTTCAGTTTTATCGCCGTTAGTAACTACCATTCCCCCTTTGTTTTCTATCAAGATGTTTGTCGCTTTCACAATCTCTTCGTCAGAGGCGCCAACCACTACGAGGTTGTGGTTGTCGTGCGAAATACTTGTAGCCATCGCACCAGATTTGATTCCAATTCCACGAATAAATCCTACACCGATTTCCTTTGGGCAATACCTGTTTATTGCAACCAGTTTCAGTATATCTTCGTCTGGATTGCTGATGATGTTCTCTTCTGTAATTTTGGGTTCGGTAAGATGAGTTTCTGTTAAAAGATCGCCGCAAACACAGTCAATCACTTTGATTCTCTTACCTGTTGGTTTTACCCGAATGTCGTTGAGTGTGATTGGTTCGCAATCGAATCTGTTGATGGTCTTTACCGTGGTATTGATTGGGGTAGGAGCCGTGTTTCTTTCATAAACCTGTTCTCCTTTGATGGTTGTTTCAATAATCTCAAGATCTTGCAGATTGTTGACCTCGATAAAGTCTGCACTATCTCCTTTTTGAATCATTCCTACAGGAATGTTGTAGTGTTGTGCTACGTTGTAGGATGCCGCTCTTAACACGTCGAATAGATTGTATCCGAGGTTTATTGCTTTTTTGAGCGAGCCATGAAGGTAGCCTTCGAGAAGGGTTTCGGCTGGCATATCGTCGCAACAAAACATCACCTGTTTGGGGTGAGAAGCAATAAGCGGGTGTAGGGTGTCGAAGTTGCGAGCTGCACTCCCTTCGCGAATCAAAACTTTCATTCCAAGATCAATTTTTTCGATGGCCTCTTCGATTGTTGTGCATTCGTGGTCGGTGCTTATTCCTGCTTTTGCATAAATAGCCACATCAGCAGAATTGAGCATAGGCGCATGTCCATCCACTGGTTTGCCGTGTTTCTTTGCGCTTTTTAATTTGCTTGTTACCTCTTTGTCTTCAGATATGACGCCTGGATAGTTCATCATTTCGGCTAAGAAGTGGATGTCGTCGCGACTCAAAAGCTGTTCGATCTCATTGCTGCCAAGTTCTGCGCCTGCTGGTTCAAGAGGTGTAGATGGCACGCAAGAAGGAGCTCCAAAGCAGAAGTAGAATGGTGTGCGTTTTCCGTTGCTGATCATAAAGTCAACACCATCGATGCCTAATACATTGGCGATTTCGTGAGGATCGGCTACTGCGCCAATGACACCATGACGAACAGCTTCCTTTGCATAGTGTTCTGGGGTCAAGAGTGTGCTCTCGATGTGGATGTGAGAATCGATTATCCCTGGTAGAAGATAGGAAGAGAAGTGTTCTTTACTCTCTTCGATTTTTGTGATTGTGCCATTTTCAATGTATAGCACAGCAGGGTAGATTTTGTCATTGACAATATCTACCAGATTTCCCTTTTTAATTTTCATACTTTTCTCTTAATGTTTCACGTGAAACAACGCTTTGTTTTACCTCTGTAAAGCCCTGTTTGTGGGCGCGGTTTATTTGTTGTGTGTTTTTTTTATCTTCCCATCAAAACCAGTAGGATATTGATGTCGCTAGGTGAAATGCCTGGTATGCGACCAGCTTGAGCAATGGTTTCAGGATCTATCTTGGTCAACTTCTGGCGAGCTTCTGTCGAAAGTGACGGAATGGAGTTGTAATCGAATCGACCTTTGATATGGATATTTTCTAGGCGATTGATTTTGTCCGCAATAATGCGTTCCCGTTCGATGTACCCGCTATACTTGATTTGAATCTCTACTGCTTCGAGAATTTCTTCTTTGCGTGATGCTGTTTTTTCTATCTCCTCTTTGAATGCAGGAATAAGTTCGGCAATATTCTCTATTGTAACCTGAGGACGTGCGATTAAGTCGATTAATTTGCATCCGTGCTTGAGTGCTGTTGTACCTAGTTTTTCGAGGCCTTCGTTGATGAAAGCTGGCTTTATGGAGTAGTTTCGAGCGAAATTTAATAGTCGGTCTATCTCTTCGTATTTTTCCTTCAATAGATTCGTCCGTTCAGATCGAGCTAAACCTAGTTTTTTGCCCTTGGGTGTAAGACGAGCATCTGCATCGTCTTGGCGAAGCAGAATTCGGTATTCGGCACGAGAGGTAAACATGCGGTAAGGCTCATCGACTCCTTTGGTTACAAGATCGTCGATCAATACGCCAATATAGGCTTCGTTGCGGTTTAAAATAAATGATTCGCCGCCGTGGCAATTGATGTGTGCGTTGATGCCGGCCATGATGCCTTGGCCTGCCGCCTCTTCGTAGCCTGTCGTTCCGTTAATTTGTCCCGCAAAAAAGAGGTTTTTGATTGCCTTTGTTTCGAGGGTATGCTTGAGCTGAGTGGGATCGAAGAAGTCGTATTCTATGGCGTAACCCGGACGATAGATGCGGATATTTCTGAATGCAGGAATTTTCTTCAACGCATTGAGTTGCACCTCGAGTGGGAGAGACGAAGAGAAGCCGTTCAGGTAATACTCTTGCGTGTTCTCACCTTCGGGTTCGAGAAAGAGTTGATGTTCGAGCTTATCTGCAAAAGTCACAATCTTGGTTTCGATGCTCGGGCAGTAGCGCGGACCGATGCTCTGAATTTGTCCGTTGTAAAGGGGAGAATCTGATAATCCATTGCGCAACACATTATGCGCCTCTTCGTTGGTATAGAGGGTCCAGCAACTTAGTTGCTTCAATGTTTTGGGAGCATGGTCGAGGTACGAGAATTTGTGGAAATCTATCTCGCCTTTTTGTTCTTCGGTGAGTGAGAAATCTACGCTTCGGCCGTCAATTCTGACAGGAGTGCCAGTTTTCATCCGGTCGGTGCGAATACCTGTGCCGATCAATTGCTCAGTGATGCCGTAAGATGCCGGTTCAGAGACGCGACCACCGCGCAACTGTGTTTTGCCAATGTGCATCAAGCCATTGAGGAAAGTGCCGTTGGTCATCACCACCGTTTTGGCACGGAAAGTTACCCCGAGACCTGTGACAACGCCTTCGACGGTGTTGTCGTTAATCACGAGTTGAACGACCGAATCTTGCCAGATGTCGAGGTTGTCGGTGTTCTCTAATTTCAATCGCCAAAGTTCGCTGAAGCGCATTCGATCGCTTTGTGCTCGTGGGCTCCACATGGCAGGACCTTTGGAACGGTTAAGCATTCGGAATTGTATGGCAGTTTTGTCGGTCACGATTCCCATTTGTCCGCCGAGTGCATCGATTTCGCGGACAATTTGTCCTTTGGCGATGCCTCCCACGGCAGGGTTGCAACTCATTTGTGCAATTTTATTCATATCCATCGTAATAAGTACGGTCTTTGAGCCGAGATTTGCTGCCGCCGATGCTGCTTCGCAACCAGCATGACCTGCGCCTATTACAATTACGTCGTATTTGAAATCCATTATTAAGAAATTTTTTGCAAAGATAGTGGTTTATATACAACAGCCTATTAATGGTTTTGTTGGTTTAAGTGATTTTAATTTTTAGATAAAACAAATCCGATGCAATAATTAAATTACATCGGATTTGTTTTTGGTAATTTTTATGTATAGCTACCTTATCTTCAACGCATCATCTTCCAATCGTGTCATATTGGCGCGGGCTTCGTCCGATTTGTCGTCGTGTCCGCACAGGTGCAGAATGCCGTGAATAATAATGCGATGCAACTCTTCGAGGTAGTCGGTGGCGAATTGCTCGGAGTTACTTTCCACCGTATCGAGGCTGATAAAGATATCGCCTGCGATGCGTTTTCCTTCGGTGTAGTCGAATGTAATGATGTCTGTATAATAGTCGTGTTGCAGGTATTGGTTATTCACTTCCAGAATTTTAGCATCGTCACAAAAGATATAGCTCACTTCTCCCACGCGCTTTCCGTGCGTTTCTGCCACCTTTTTGATCCATTCAGTCACTGCCTTCTTTTTGATGGCGGGTGTTTTTACGTTTTCGGTGAAATAGCTTATCATATTGAGCCCCCTTTTAATCCCCCAAAGGGGGAAATCTAAAGATTTGTACTTTGAATTCTAATTGAATAGTATGTAGAAAGCCCCTCTTTGGGAGGGGTTGGGGAGGCCTATCTAATTTGACCTTCACCACGAACGATGTATTTGTAGCTGGTGAGTTCGTTGAGCGCCATTGGTCCGCGGGCGTGTAGCTTTTGGGTGCTGATACCTATCTCTGCTCCGAAACCAAACTGTCCGCCATCGGTGAAAGCCGTTGAAGCATTTGCATAGACGCAAGCAGCATCTACCACTTTCTCAAAATAGGAAAGGTTAGCTTCGTTTTCGCTAATGATGGCTTCGCTGTGTTTCGACGAATGATCGGTGATGTGTTCTACCGCTTCCTCTACCGAAGTAACCGTTTTTATAGCCATTTTATAATCCAGAAACTCAATGCCGAAACTTTCATCTGTTGCCTTTTCAAGCAGAGTTGAAGGGTAATTTCCATTTAACTGCTCAAATGCCTTTTCGTCTGCGTAGATGATGACATTGCTTTCTGCCAACTTTTGGCAAATGGCAGGCAGGTCGTTGAGGCGTTTGTCGTGAATAATCAGGCAATCGAGCGAGTTGCAAACGCTCACGCGACGCGTTTTGGCATTGTTGACTACCGCAGCACCTTTGGCTGTATCGCCAAATTCATCGAAATAGGTGTGGCAGATGCCAGCACCAGTCTCTATGACAGGAATTTTGGAATTATCGCGCACGAAATTAATCAGCCCTTGACTTCCTCGTGGAATAATAAGATCAACGAGTCCAACTGCATTCAACAAAGCAGTAGTGGCTTCGCGGTCAGGCGGAAGTAGAGCCACAATATCTCGACTGATGTTTAGTTTATCCAATACTGAGTGGATGACTTTCAGAATAGCCGAGTTGGAGTCGAACGCATCGGTGCTGCCTTTCAAAATGCAGGCATTGCCCGACTTCAGACAGAGTGAGAACACGTCGAAACTGACGTTTGGACGGGCTTCGTAGATGATGCCAATCACACCAAACGGAACGCTCACTTTCGATATTTTCAAACCATTTGGCAAGGTGTTTTCGCTCAACAACCGACCGAGAGGAGAAGTGAGTGTGGCAACGTTTCGCATATCAGAAGCAATTTCATTGATTCGTTTTTCAGTAAGAAGCAGTCGGTCGTATTTCGGATCGGTTTTGTCCATTCGCGCCAAATCTTTTGCATTTTCGACAAGAATATAGTCAGATTGCTCCGCAGCTGCATCGGCAACAGCAAGCAGTATTTCATTTATTTGATCATCAGTGAGTAGTATTAATCTTTTACTTGCCGACAATACATTTGAGAAGGTCGTTTTTATATCCATTTCAATCAATGTTGAGTCTATTCTTATTCATTTGCAAAAATACTCATTTTTTTGGATGAACTATTAAGTTCTGTTTCATTGAGTAATCAGATAATGTTATATATTTGCCTAATATTTACCATTCATTTTACCAATATTAAATATTTTAACATTTAAAATTTCTTTAAAATTGGAATATGTGTAAATTTGTGGAATTATTATTCTCCAATTCTGATGAGGTAATTTTTTTTGAGATTCTAACCAAAGTTTCCAAAACCTATACGTTGATAAAGTATGAAGCCGTTGATAATGTTGGTCGATGACAGACCTGAAATTGCAAAAGTCATCAGTATGTATTTGAAAGGCAGTTATGATACTGTCTATTTTGAAAATGTGATTGCTGCAATGGCCTATCTGCAAAAAGGGAATTTGCCAAATCTTATCATTACCGACATCAATATGCCTGAAATTTCAGGATTTGAGTTTCTTTCACAACTGAAATCGAGTGTACTATTCTCTTCAATTCCAGTTTTTGTCTTATCAAGTGTAGAGAGTCGTGTTGATCAAATTAAATTGCTAGAAATGGGAGCTGCAGATTTTATTTTGAAGCCATTTAACCCAGAAGAGTTGAAAGTAAGAATTGCAAAATGGATCAAATCATAACAAAGAAAATTGTTTGTATAAGTAAACAACCCACTTGGATAGAGGCAATAAAGTCTTTATCGATTGAAGAAGACATTACTACTTTTGAAAATTCAGTGCAAGCGATACTGAAGTTGTCAGAAATTAGAGATGTCTCCTTCGTGTTTATTGAACCTACTGATTCTGAAAGTGATAAGCATTGGATTAGTCACATTCGCAAACAGGTCTCTTCCACCTGTTTTTTGATTTTGTTAAAGGATAAAATTACGCCAGAAGAGGGTCGTAAATATTTATCTTTTGGGATCAATGACATCATAAACCCACTAGAATCGAAAGAAGTGTTGATGTCGAGAATAAAATTTCTTCAAAAACATGGTTCAGAGATTGCCATTATTTCACGAGAAATCAACAAGAATGTATATGAATATGAGATGCCTTTGTGGAAAAGGGCTTTCGATTTGGTATTTGTAAGCGTAGCCATTGTTTGTCTGATTCCAGTTTGGATACTTGTTCCATTGGCGATTCGTATAGAAAGTAAGGGAAAACCTATCTATAAATCGAAACGTGTCGGAACGGGGTATAAGGTTTTTGGCTTCTATAAATTTAGATCGATGTATATTGATGCCGATTCAAGATTAAAAGAGTTATCGAATTTGAATCAGTATGTGATTGATGAAAGCGAGGTTTTTAAACTCAAAGTGGATGACACTACACAAGCGAATTCAATTCTTTATTCGGATGATAGCACTGTAGATGAAGCTTCGTATATTGAAGGAAAAAGAGCTGTTCAAACAAAGGCTTTTGTAAAACTACAGAATGATCCCCGAGTTACGAAAGTGGGAAGAATTATTCGCAAATTGAGTGTAGATGAGCTTCCTCAACTATTCAATGTGTTAAAGGGCGAGATGTCGATTGTTGGAAACAGACCTTTGCCGCTCTATGAAGCTGAGCTGCTTACAACGGATAATTATCTTGAACGTTTTCTAGCTCCAGCAGGACTTACCGGATTGTGGCAAGTAGAAAAAAGAGGTCAAAACTCAAGAATGTCGCCAGAAGAACGCAAATTATTGGATGTACAATACGCACGAAACTATACGTTTTGGGGAGATCTTAAAATCATTCTCAAAACCATTCCAGCAATGATACAGAAAGAAGATGTTTAAAGTCTTTATTCGGTTGTGAATTTCTCCAATTTAAGTACAATAGCTCAAATGAAGAAGGTTCGTTATTTTATTTTATTTATTTTTTTTATCAGAATAATGGGTCTATCTGCTCAAGATGCGAGCATAGATTCTATCTATAATACAGCCCAATACAACTTCCCTGTACTACCTCCTTTTTCAGCGATATACGATTCAATCGTTAGTCGTTCTCCACAGATTTTGAAACTGAAACAAGTCGTTTTCGAGTCGAATCTGAATCTGGGTATGGTAAAGAAAGATTGGATGAACTATTTTTCATTAAATTCTGCTTACAGCTATGGCAATGGAGCCATGATTTCCTCCTCTTCCGCTGCAGCAACTACATCCGCTCTCAATGTTTCGAATCAGCAATCGAGTACTTATGGTGCAGGATTTGGCATTGGATTAAACCTTAGCTCGATTTTTAATTATAAGACTCGAGTGAAAATGGCTAAATCGAAAGTAGATCAAACTCAGTATGAGCTAGATAACTCACTTCAAGAACTCAAGTATAAACTGTTTGAGCAATACACACAGCTCGAGATGAATCTAAATGCTTTCAAAGAGAATAGCTTAATTATGGAGATGAGTAATGCTCAAATTGTTATTTCGGAGAAAGAGTATCGACAAGGACTGATTGGAATAGATAAATTAATTGTGGCTCGTCAGCAATATAGTAGTGCTTTGGTTGCTTACGAATCGTTGAAAAGAAATTGTAAATTGGGCGTTTTCTATTTCGAACAGTTATCTGGAATGGATTTTAGAGAGAATAATAATCAAACACCAGAAGAATGAACATAACTTATTTTTTGAAGTTATTGATTAGACGATGGATGTGGTTGGTGATTTTACCAATCATTGCGGCTGTTGCAATTTACTTTTTTACTCGCAAGCAACCCAAAACATATCAATCGTCGATGACAATTTATACTGCTTTGACATCAGGCGTTAGCTTAGATGTTCAAGGTTCTGTCGATTATTCCCAAGCGTTGATAGCCTACGATAATTTGATTAATGTGCTTAAGTCGCAAAAAAATCTTGAAGATGTCGGATTGAGAATCATTGTACGAGCAATGATGTTTGGCGAAAAGAACGAGAAATTTATGAATAAAGTTCATTATCAGTTTCTTATGAGCAATGCCCCCGTTGATTTGAAGAAACTAATAAATAAAAAATCGGAAGAAGAAACCTTTGCTAATTTCTATCAGTATCTCAAGAAAAGTGAAGATAATTTTCTCTATAATTTATTGTACAAAAGTGCAAACCCGTATTGCATAGCCGCATTATCGTCCGTCTCCCTTTCACGTTTAGATCGCAGCGACTTAGTTGAAGTTTCGTACAAGGCCGACGATCCAGGTATTTGCTATCAAGCACTGCTTATCTTATTTGATGCCACCAAACAGAACTTTCAAGATTTGAAAACAGGTCAGTCGAATGAAGTGATTAAGTACTTTGAGCAAGAGAAGGCTGATTTGATGAAACTGCTCGAAGAGCGTGAGAATAGTCTGCTTGTTTATAGTCAGCAAAATAACATAGTAAACTATGAAGAGCAGAGTAAACTTATTGTATCTCAAAAATTCGGAATAGAGGATAGAATCGACGTTCTAGAAATGGCTATTGAAGGGACTCGAAAGTCAATTAGTGAATTGGAAAAGCGGTTAACGCTTCAAAATAGATTGAGATTGAAGTCTGATCAGATTTTGTTTATTCGCAATCAGATTTCCAAAATTAGTGCAGAAGCTGCAGCGCAAACATTTTACTCAAAAACAACGCCAACTTCCACAGAAGAGGATGGTGTCGCCCCTATTATTTCAAATACTGGCAAATTGGGCAATCTCAAATCGCAGCTTCGAGCAGCAATTGATTCGGTATATTTAATGCAAAACACATCAGAAGGCATTACAGTACAAAGTATTTTGTCGGAATGGCTAACCAATGTGATAGCTTATGATCAAGCAAAAGCACAACTTCCTATTCTTGAAAAAAGAACCGAAGAGGTTAATCAGCTTTTCGATGAATACTCACCAGTGGGAGCCAATGTGAAAAAACAGGAGCGTGAAATTGGCGCTACAGAAGAACAATACTTGACTGTTTTGAACGGTTTGCATTCAGCAAAACTTAAAGAGAAGAGTGAGAAGTTATCTGCTGGGTCGATTACTATATTAGATTCTCCTAGTTTCCCATTTTCTACACTTCCTGACAAGGCAAGTACGAAGGCTGTAATTGCATTTTTAGCTGTTTTCTTATTGATTCTTGTTCTTATCATTCTTATTGAGTTTTTGGATACAACCATTAATAATGTTACTCGCACAGAAAGACTTTCTGGGTTAAAAGTTGGTTTTGTGTATCCACTGATTTTAAATGAAAAAAAACCTAAAGTTGAAAATCTGGAGACTGTAGCGGCTCATTATTTAGCATTGGAAACACTCAGGGTAATGAAAGACCATAAAGATGCCGTTCAAATTAATTTATTGAGTTTGTATAGCGGAGAAGGGAAAAGTTTTATAAAAGATAAACTTGAAACAGCATTTGCTCAACTGGACGAACAGAATGGTACGGACCTTTCAAAGAAAATTCTTGTAAAGGATTTGCCAGAAATAAGCGACAAATATTTCGATAATAACCAAGTAAGTGATAACTCACTTAATGTTTTAGTTTGCAGAGCCAATAGAGGATGGAAAACGGTTGATAATAGAATTGTCAAACTATTGATTGAACAAACCGGTCAACAACCAATTATACTACTCAATGGGGTCGGCCTTAGCATGTTGCAGACTCAGTGGGCAAATTTCCCTGTAAAGAGATCTAAATTGGGTAATTTGCTTATAAGGATAATGCATATGGAGTTTAGTGCGAAACAAAAATTCTAAAATCCCCAGATAATAGTCTTCAAGCAAATATGACTGAAAGTACATCGGGTTTGCGTAATGGAAAGACGAATCAGCTTTGGGATAAGGCAATCGTCAAATTGGCAATTCTGATATTAGTTGCTATTTATGTCTATTTGCTCAAAGATGCCGAAATGTCCACTGGTGTACTGCTTGCTGGAGGTCCTATTGCGATCTTGTTTGTTTCTTTTCTCTTCTCAAATCCAAGATTTGCATTCATCACTCTTTTTTATTACAATTACTTTGCAATGGGAATAACTCGCTATTTCCCCGCGCCATTGGGGCTCGGTATAGATGGGTTATTAGTTCTAACATATGTTGCTCTTTTGTTTAAGAGTTACAAGAATGATGTGGGATTTTCACGAATGATCAACGATTTGTCGTTGGTTGCTCTTATTTGGTATTTATACGCCTTGTTCGAATTACTCAATCCAATTGTAGAGAGTCGCATTGCTTGGGTGTATGCCATGAGAGGATTTTCTCTCTATTTCTTTTTGACAATACCGGTAACGTTTGTTATTTTCAATAAATACCGTGACCTAAATATGATTATTCGACTATGGTCGATATTCAGCATTTTGGGAGTTCTCAAAGGATTGCAACAACTTTATATAGGGATGGATTTTGCTGAGCAGCGTTGGCTTGATACGGGAGGTGCATTAACTCACATTATTTGGTCGGGATTGCGGGTTTTCTCGTTTTATACGGATGCTGGTCAGTTTGGTGCAACCATGGGACATAGCGGCGTTGTTTTCTTTATTGTTGCTCTTGGGAAAAAAGAAATGCGATCCAAATTATATTATGGAATTGTTGCTTTGTTGTGTTTCTACGGAATGTCGATTTCTGGCACACGAGGAGCAATGGCCGTTCCGGCAGCTGGGTTCATGTTATTTATCATATTGTCGAAAAATTGGAAACTGATGACTGTCGGATTATTCCTGTTGATGTTGATGTTTATATTTTTTAAATTCACATCGATTGGTAATGGAAATGATCAAATAAGGCGAATGCGATCCTCTTTCGATACCAACGACGCCTCATTGCAAACACGATTGGTTAATCAAGAAAGGTTGAAAACGTATATGGCGAATAAACCTTTTGGGTGTGGAATAGGAACAACAGGTTCTTTTGGTCAACAATATACGCCTTATCTGTTGTCTGCTCAAATTCCTACAGATTCTTGGTTTGTTGCCATTTGGGTTGAGCAAGGAGAAGTCGGATTGATGCTGCATATATCTATTTTGGTGTACTGCTTGTTGAGAGGTATTTGGATTGTCTTCTTTAGAATTAAAGATCGGGAATTGTCCTTTAAAATAACTGCATTATTGTGTGGCTATATTGGCATAATTGGAGCCTCTTATGGTAATACCGTTTTAGGACAACTACCAACGAGTCTTATTACCTATATGAGTCTCTCTTTTATATTTATGGCACCATTGTTTCAGCGGGAAATTGATGAGGAAAATGCTAGAAAAGAATTGTTGATTCAAGATTAGTCTTTTTTTGATGAATCTTTGTAATTTTTCACAACTTATATTTATATTTGTGTGAAGTCAATAAAGCAATAATTTATTTTCTATAATTCTTTGGTAATTAATATCTTAATATATCAATATGACTCCATTCACAATTGTTGTTGCAACAGATAGTCATTATACAATTTTGCTTGCACCGCTTATCAAATCGATTGAAGATTCGGTAACGAAGGATCAAAAGATTAATGTATATGTGATTGATGATCATATAAAATCATCGGTAAAAGTCAAACTTGAACAATCTATTGATAAGAATATTACAACGTTGATTTTCAAATCGGTAGATGAAATTATACCCAAGGGAATCTCTCTTCCTTTAGATAAAAGCACCTATCCTTTGACCATTTACCTGAGGCTGTTTATTCCGAGTTTTATTCCAAAGGAGGTAGAAAAGGTGTTGTATCTTGATGTGGATATGATTGTCAGACACGACATCGCAAAACTGTTTTCGATTGATTTAGGTGAAAATATTCTCGCTGCAGTACAAGATCCTCGTATTTTGACATTCGATAATTCTTGGGGAGGAGTCAAAAATCACAAAGAATTAGGAATAGTTGGCGAAACACATTATTTCAATTCCGGATTGTTGCTGATGGATGCAAAAAAATGGAGAGATCTGAAAATTGCTGAACGTACTGTTGAATGCATTAATGATAATCAGAAATTTGTTAATTACCCCGATCAATACGGATTGAATGTGGTTTTGGCAAATAAGTGGGTGGAGTTGGATTCGAAGTGGAACCATTTTGCATGTTACGATATAGAAGACCCATTTTTGATTCACTTTATCGGACGAAAACCAATTTACAAAACATACGACAACGTGCCTTCATATTTGACTATTTTTAATCAATACCTTGGCCAGACAGCTTGGCGTAACCATAAACCCATTGGAGAATCAGCGCGTTATTTGAAGAAGATTGGAAATATTTTGGAAAAAATAAAAAAGATTTTTTGAGTTAGTTTGAATGGAAAATATCTCGATCATTACCGTTAATTACAATGGATTTGCAATCACATGCGAATTGATTGATTCGTTGTATCGAGTCGGTTTTGACGGAGAGATAATTGTTGTTGATAATGGATCGAAGGAAGATGAATCTAAATGGATTGCAGAGAAATATCCCAAAATAACGGCTATTAGAAGCAACGAAAATCTTGGATTTTCGGGTGGCAATAATTTAGGAATAAGAGTGGCAAAAGGAGACTATCTATTTTTTTTGAACAACGATACGACGCTTACCGAACAAATATGGATCCCATTGATTGAGCGATTGAACAGTACGTCCGACATCGGCATGGTGTGTCCTAAAATCATGTTTGAATATGCTCCGGACACTATTCAGTTTGCAGGCTATACGGAGCTGCATTCCATTACATTGCGGAATGCCATGATAGGGTTTAACCAGAAAGACGAAGGCCAATACCAAATTGCTCATACAACACCTTATGCGATGGGTGCAGCAATGATGACTCATAAACGAGTAATAGAAAAAGCTGGAGAAATGCCGGAGTGTTATTTTCTCTATTATGAAGAGTTGGATTGGAGTGAACGAATAAAAGAAGTCGGGTTTACGATTTGGTACGAACCGATGGCATATATTTTCCACAAAGAGAGTGCCGCAACCGGCAGAATGAGTGCTTTGAAGCAATATTATTTGACTCGGAATAGATTATTTTTCGTCAAAAGAAATTTAAAAGGTATTGCTATTCCGATTGCTATTGTTTATCAATTATTAATATCTTTGACTAAGAATTGTTTTCAAAGCTTGCTTCAAAAGCGATTCGATTTGTGTAGTGCGACAATAAAAGGATTTATAGATGGAATGAAAATGATAATGAACTATGGTGATAAGTGTGATTGATGTTTTGTTGTTTGTGATTTTTGGATTTCCTGTAGCCTATTTGGCTTTTTTTGCGATTGGATCGATGTGGCCGAAGGCTGAGCCTCAAGCGTCAAGTGAAAACCCTCATTCGTTTTTGATTTTAATACCAGCCTACAAAGAAGACGGTGTTATTTTGGGTTGTGTAGAAGCGTGTTTGTTTCAAAATTATCCAAAAGAAAAGTTTGATGTTCTCGTAATTGCAGAAGGAATGGGTGATGAAACAATGGAAAAATTGGCTCTATTACCTATTAAAATAAAAAATGTTATTCTAAAAAAACGGACAAAAGCAAAGGCGTTAAACAAAGCATTAAAGGACTACTCGGGATACGATGTTGCATTGGTATTGGATGCCGATAATATTATGGAACCGGATTTCCTTTCGAAATTCAATGTAATGTTTAATCGTGGTGCAACAATTGTGCAAGGACATAGAACTGCAAAAAATCAGAACAACAGCATTGCAGTATTGGACGCAATGAGTGAAGAGATAAATAACTCTATTTTCAGAAAAGGACATTATAATCTTGGATTATCGTCAGCACTTATTGGCTCGGGAATGGCTTTCAAATTTAGCCAATTCAAATCCATCATGTCAAACGTAGATGTTGTAGGTGGATTTGATAAGGAATTGGAGCATATTTATTTGATGAATAAGGTAAAGATTCATTACCTGCATCATGCAATTGTTTTGGATGAGAAAATCCAGCGGAAAGATGACTTTACGCAACAACGTCGCAGATGGATGGCAGCGCAAATAGAGCATTTAGCCCGTTTTGTACCATTGTTTCGACTCGGCGTTAGGCAGAGGAATCTTGATTTTTGTGACAAAGTATATCAAATGTTGCTTTTGCCTCGGATTTTAATTTTGGGAGGAGTAATTTTATCTACAGCTGTTTTTACGTGTATTGATGAAGCGATAGGATTTAAATGGCAATTATTATTGATAACTTTACTGCTTTCGTTGTTTGTGGCAATACCACGTAAAATGGTCACTTTTAAACTATTCAAGGCACTTTTCACATTACCTCAAATATTCATCATCGTGCTAATGAATATGTTTAAATTGAGAAATGCGAATAAAAAATTTATTCACACACCACATGGTACCACCTAAACATTAAAAATATGCACATCATTGATTTAATTTTATACCTGCTTTATTGGATTCCAGTTTCTTATCTGGGATTTTTTGCAGTAGCATCTGTTTTCAGAAAAAAGGAGCCGGCTCCTTCTCTCCAAAATGCTCGTAAATTTGTTATTCTGCTCCCCGCTTACAAAGAAGACGGAGTGATAGAGGAGAGTGTACAATCTTGTTTGGATCAGGATTATCCGAGAGACAAATTTGACATCGTTGTGATTTCAGATAAAATGAAAGAAGAGACTAATCTTCGTCTTTTAAAATTACCTATTAAACTATTCAGAGCTGTACTGGACCAAAGTACGAAAGCTAAGTCGTTGGATTTCGCCCTGCAGCAACTTTCAGGCTATGATATTGCAATCGTATTGGATGCTGATAATGTAATCGAAAAACTCTATTTGCAAAAGGTCAATGCTGCTTTTGAGGCTGGCTATCAGATTGTTCAAACACATCGATCGGCCAAAAACACAAATACAAAATTTGCTATTTTGGATGCAGTTAGCGAAGAGATTAATAATTCGATCTTCAGAAAAGGTCATTACAATGTAGGTATGTCGGCTGCTTTGATTGGGTCAGGCATGGCTTTCGAATTTGAACATTACAAAACCCTTATCAATAACATCAAATCCATTGGTGGTGAAGATAAAGAGTTGGAGCATGTGGTACTTTTAGACAGATTTAAAATTCATTATTTACACCACGCCGAAGTGTTAGATGAAAAAATACAGCGACCAGCTGATTTTGCAAATCAACGTAAACGTTGGCTTTCGGCGCAGTTGGAAATTTTAACTCGATTTCTCCCGGAATTCACCTATGCTATTCGAATTAAGAATATTGATTTCTGTGATAAAGTAATACAAATGGCGTTTCCCCCACGCATATTGCTGATTGGTGTATTATTCATCTTGACAGCAGTAACTACCCTGTTTGCGCCAGAACTTAGCTTGAAGTGGTGGATATTATTTGTGATATTCTTCACAATTTTAGGCATCTCTGTTCCTAAACGTCTTTATACTTTCGAACTCGTAAAAGCAATATCATCTATCCCTTATGTATTTCTGTTGATGTTTGCTAACCTTTTTAAACTGAAAGGAGCCGGCAAACATTTTATCCATACTCCCCACGGAACGATTGATAAATAGGTTATTAATATTCATATTGTATGAAAATTGCCATTGAAGCACAACGAATTTTCCGACCGAAGAAACACGGGATGGATTTTGTCGCTCTTGAAATGATTCGAGAGTTGCAAAAAATAGATACAGTAAATGAATATCGTATATATATAAAACCTGATTCGGATAAATGTTTGACAGAAACGCCAAACTTTAAAATCATTGAACTTCCTTCTTTTGGCGGATATCCAATGTGGGAACAGTGGGCACTGCCACGAGCTGTAAATCAGTGGAATCCCGACATCCTTCATTGTACGAGTAATACGGCTCCTCTCTTTGTCAATGCAAAATTGGTAATCACACTTCACGATATTATTTTCTTGGAAAAAGGACATGAGGAAGGCGCGAAAAACAAGTCTCTTTATCAGAAATTTGGGAAATATTATCGCAAATTGGTCGTTCCTCCAGTTTTGAAAAAAGCAGCGAAAATCATTACTGTTTCAAAATTTGAGCAAAAAAGAATAACTGAAGCGTTACATCTACCAGCAGAAAAATTGACAGCTGTTTACAACGGTTACAGTAGTCATTTTATTCATCGGGAATTTGATCAGGCGGTTAGTCGTAAATACAACCTGCCGGCTCGTTATTTCTTTTTCTTGGGTAATACAGATCCCAAAAAGAACACTCAGCGCGTATTACAGGCTTATTACTCTTATGTAAACCAAACACCGAATCCAGCATTTTTAGTCATTGCGGATTTGAAAGAGGAGTTTATTTCGGATTTTGAGGTCTGGAAAGACGAAGAGTTTAGAAAGAAAATTGTTTTCCTTGGGTATGTTTCAAACTTAGATTTACCTGCGATATACTCGATGGCCGATATATTTCTCTATCCATCGTTGAGGGAGAGTTTTGGTATTCCGATTTTGGAATCGATGGCTTGCGAAGTCCCTATTATCACTGGAAATACATCAGCCATGCCCGAAATAGCAGGAGAAGGAGCCTTGTTGATTGATCCCTTTAACGAAGCAGATATTTTGCAAAAAATACTTGATTTGGAAAATGATCCGGCATTAGCTCAAAAGCAGCGCGCGTATGGATTAGAGCGCGTTAAACTCTTTTCGTGGAGAAAGACAGCAGAGGATGTACTCAAGATTTATCAATCGTTGGTGAAATAAAACATAAGATGAGTGGATTAAAAGAGAAATTAAAATCAAACGAAGGATTGAAAAAATTCATTCTTTACTTGATTGTTTCGCCTTATAGCGCGCGTCCTCGTTTTTGGGTGCGTTGGTTTGTGAATCCCCTTGTTCAGAAACGCAAAGGCGTTATTCGCTGGTCTGCCCGTCTCGATTTGTTTCCGTTTAATAAATTTGAATTGGGAAAGCACTCTTATATTGAGGACTTTACCACGGTAAATAATGGTGTTGGTGATTTAATCATTGGTGCAAATAGCCGGATTGGCATTGGTTGCACCGTTATTGGTCCTGTCACGATTGGAAACGATGTCATGTTGGCACAAAATATCACCGTTTCCGGATTAAATCACAATTTTGAAGATGTCACCAAAACGATTCATTCGCAAGGCGTCAGTGTGGCACAAATTACCATCGAAGACAATGTGTGGATTGGTGCAAACAGTGTGATAACTGCTGGAGTTACCATCGGGAAACACAGTGTAGTGGCGGGTGGAAGTGTCGTTACCAAATCAATTCCTTCGTATTCTGTATGGGGTGGAACTCCTGCAAAACCATTAAAAGAGTACGATTTCGATAAAAATGAGTGGGTGCGATCAGCAAAATGAGAATCTAAAAACTGATAATATATGACACAATTTTTGGAATGGTTTTTTTGGATTTCCGCATTCATTGTCTTCTATACCTACTTGGGTTATGGACTTTTGCTTTATGTGCTCGTTCGCATCAAAAGACTTTTTGTGGGGAAAAAGAAGGCTCCTGCTTTTGATGAACTACCCGAAGTGACCCTTTTTATCACGGCTTGGAATGAAGAGAGTGTGATTGAAGGAAAAATGGAGAATTGCCGAGCACTCAATTATCCCAAAGATAAACTGAAAATATTCTGGGTGACAGATGGCACGACCGACAGTACCAACGAAAAACTCAAATCATATTCTGATGTGACCGTTCACTTCCGCCCTGAGCGCTTGGGTAAAACGGCCGCAATGACGCGTGGCGTGACTTTTGTGAATACACCATTGATCGTTTTTACCGATGCGAATACGTTTCTAAATGCCGATTCAGTTATCAATATTGTGAATCGATTTGCTGATCAGAAAGTGGGTTGTGTGGCAGGAGAAAAACGTGTGATGCAACAAGAAAAAGACAAAGCGGTCTCAAGCGGAGAAGGCTTTTATTGGAAATACGAATCGAAACTCAAAACGTGGGACGACGAGCTGTGTAGTGTGGTCGGTGCTGCCGGAGAGTTGTTCGCTATTCGCACACATTTGTTCGAAGAGATGCCAAAAGATACGCTTTTAGACGACTTTATTCTTTCACTTCGCATTGTGATGAGAGGCTACAAAACGGCTTATACACCTGATGCCTACGCGGAAGAGACTTCATCTGCCGAAATGGTGGAAGAAGAAAAAAGAAAAGTACGCATTGCAGCAGGCGGATTGCAGTCGGTTTGGCGCCTTCGAGCTTTGTTGAATGTATTCAAATACGGGACGGTGAGTTTTCAATACATCTCACACCGTGTGTTGAGGTGGACATTGACACCTTTGCTGTTGTTTCTTTTGTTGCCGTTGAATGTGTTTTTAATAGCGCTTGAGCCGTCAAATTTGCTTTATATTATCATCTTCATTCTACAAATTCTCTTTTATGTTGCTGGACATGCTGGTAAATTGCTGGAGCAACGCAAAATCAGATTCAAATTACTCTTTATTCCATACTATTTTATTTTCATGAACATTTGTGTCTATAAAGGAGTTGCTTATTTAAGAAAAAAGAGAACCAATGGTGCTTGGGAAAGAGCCAAGAGAGCATAAATTATTTGAAATAATAATCTAATTATATGAGAAAACAACGAGTTTTAGTAACCGGCGGTGCAGGTTTTTTGGGTTCGCATTTGTGCGATCGTTTATTGAAAGATGGTCACGATGTGATTTGTGTAGATAATTATTTCACAGGCGCAAAGCAAAACGTGGTGCACCTTTTGGACAATCCGTATTTTGAATTGGTTCGTCACGATGTGATTACCCCATTTTATGCCGAAGTAGATCAGATTTTCAACTTGGCTTGTCCTGCATCACCCATTCATTATCAACACAATCCGATTAAGACAATCAAAACGTCGGTCATGGGAGCGATTAACATGTTGGGTTTAGCCAAACGTGTGGGTGCAAAAATACTTCAAGCATCAACCAGTGAAGTGTATGGTGATCCAAATATCCATCCTCAGCCAGAGTCTTATTGGGGAAATGTGAACCCAAATGGCATACGTTCGTGCTACGACGAAGGGAAACGTTGTGCTGAGACGCTTTTTATGGACTACCACAGACAGAACAATGTGAAGATAAAGATAATCCGCATCTTCAACACCTACGGCCCAAGAATGAACCCAAATGATGGTCGTGTGGTGTCAAATTTTATCATGCAGGCTTTACGAGGCGAAAATATTACCATTTATGGAAATGGCGAGCAAACACGCAGCTTCCAGTATTGCGATGATTTGATTGAGGGTATGATCCGCACGATGGCGACTGACGAAGATTTTATCGGTCCGGTAAATCTTGGAAATCCAAATGAATTTACGATGTTAGAATTGGCTCAAAAAGTGATAGAGCTGACCAATTCAAAATCGGAATTGGTTTTTGAACCACTACCACAGGACGATCCGAAACAACGTCAACCGAACATCGATTTAGCTAAATCGAAATTGGATTGGGAGCCTAAAGTGCAATTGGAAGAGGGTTTGAAGAAAACAATCGAATATTTCAAAGACTTCGTTTAGGTCTCAATTGTATCAAATATAAGAAAAATGGAGCGTAATGCAGGTCGGATAAAAGTATTGGATTCATTCCGGTTTTTTGCAATCATCGGTGTGATGTTTTATCACTATTTTCACCGTTGGGCTCCACCTCATAACGACATTAGTTTCTACCCCTATAAACCGACTTTCAACTTATTTAGCCACGGAGATTTAGGTGTAGAATTCTTTTTTATTATATCAGGTTTTGTGATTGCATTTACGCTTGAAGGAACGGATAAACTCCATGTTTTTTGGAAAAAACGGATGATTCGCCTCCTTCCAGCAATGATTACTTGCTCATTGATTACACTTTTAGTTTGTAGTTTGGTCGATACGAATCAAATTTTCCCTAAAGGTCAAAGTTTTACCAGTTTTTTCTACAGTATTACTTTTTTGAGCCCAGATTTACTCAATGTTTTGTTAAAAAACTTCTCGATTCAGGGGGACTATGTGAATGGCAGTTATTGGTCGCTTTGGGCCGAGGTGCAGTTCTATTTTCTGGTAAGTATAGTTTTTTTTCTCAACAAGAAACATTTTGTCCGCAATTTCTATATCTTATCATTGACCCTCTTCTTTGCATTTAAATTGCTTTTTAATGTGAAGTATGGAAGCAATTTCCTACACATTACCGCTACACCAGATTTGCTGACAAAACTTGAATTCTGGGTGTTTCAGGTCTTCAGTATCACCACGTTTATCAATTGGTTTTTGATGGGTGTTTTGTTCTATAAAATCTATTCCAAAGGATTTTCAAGATACGTAACGATTGGTTTAGTGGGGCTGATTTGTGTTCAATTTCTCTCGAGTCATATTTGGGAAGAACGAGTGACCATTGTTTTGATGGTGATTGCCTTTTTTGCGTTGATTCTCTATGAAGAGAAGTTGGAGTTCTTGAATATGAGGTTATTCACAAATATAGGCGCCGCTTCTTATTCGTTGTATCTGATTCACGAAAACATTGGTGTCGTTTTAATCAACCGTTACGCAGCATCGTGGGGCGAATACGCCTACCTCTTCCCATTACCCGTCATTGCTGTCTTGATTGGATTTAGCATGCTTCATTTCAAGTTTATCGAAAAGCCAGTTGGCAAATTCCTTCGGTAGATTACTCTCCTTTATTGTCGAATAGAATTTGGCTAAATCGAGAAACAATATTTAGCCCAAAGACACTTTGATGCGCAAAAAATCCCAATAAAAATGGACATTTTCTTGCCATCGTAAATGCCAGTTTACTTCCCTTTTTGGCTATTTTTTTTTGAAGTATTGAATCGCAATTTTTGTGAATGATTGTGAGCATTTTTTGCCGAGTCTCTTTCGACATCGAAGCACGATTTAGATAATAAAAGAAAAGCGACCAGATGCCGAATTTTTGTAAGGTAAGGTCATAGAATTTCGATAGATTTTCAGTTTCGAAATAGGCAAGTCGTTCCTCCATCGCTTCGGCGTATTGCAATCGTTTCTCTGAAAACGCCGATCGCATAATACTGTTGGGCGACTGATAGTAGTAATAAAGTCGAGCGTCGCTAAACACAATTTTTGGGGAATGGTGCAGAATCTTGTATGTTAGGAACTCATCTTCGTGAATTTTGCCTTTTGCAAAGCGAAATTCAGTGAACGCTTCTTTGCGATAGAGTTTGTTGCACACCATCACAAAAACCTGGCAATAGTAGGTGAAAAGCATCTCCAACGCTTCGATATTGGTGTATAGTTTCACTTTGTTGTCGAAATCGAAATATTCGGCTTCGGTCGTATAGGCATTTTTGATGTCGCAACACGATAGGTCGGCTTTAGCATCGACCATATTTTGATGCAAAATTTCCAACATCAGCGGATTGATGTAGTCGTCGCTATCTACAAACGATAAGTAATCGCCTTTCGCTAAATCAATTCCTGCATTTCGCGCATCAGAAAGCCCTCCGTTTGGTTTGTGAATTACCTTTATCCGTTCGTCTTTTGCCGCCATCTCATCACACAGTTTCCCACAGTTGTCGGGCGAACCATCGTCCACCAAAATAATCTCAATATTTGGGTAAGTCTGGTTTTGAATTGAAACAACACACCGTTCGAGGTAAGCTTCGACGTTGTAGATCGGTACAATAATGCTGATTAGCGGCTTCATAGTGTTATAATTCTACTTTTTTAATGAGCTTCAGTTTTCTCGCAAAAGTGATTTTTTCTTCTCGACTAAAGAAAATGAGCATATTGATAATCAGTGTGATAACAGAACTGACGAAGGCAAGAATGATGAACGATTTCCAATCGTGTTGGAAAATGACTTTGCTCAACAGATAGGTGACGAGCATCATAATTCCGCAGTTGAGCAACCCGCGTACAATGGCAAAATGGAATGTAAATGGATTTACATTGAGTGATTTTGCCGCATAAACTGGTGTGAAAATCGAGTGCTGAAGTACTGCCGAAACCATTCCCACAATTGGAATGGCGTAAACACCAATGTTTGTGTACTTCAATAAACCAATGACGAGAATCACATTGACTACGCCCGATAACACAAAAACGATAGACGGTGTTTTTAGCTTATTTGTCACGCTAAAGACATGAAAAAGCGTTTCGATACTCGTGGAAACAATCAATGGCACAAGTGTCAGATTCGACAAGATAAAAAGCATCGAAGAGTCTTGTCCCGGAACCCATAGAGTGAAGAAATCTGACCCCATTATCAGCAAAAATCCGATAGGTAGAGTCATCAGCGAACTCATAAATTTGAGGGATGTTTTGATGCTTTGAATCAACTCTTCGGTCTTGTTTTTGGCATAAAGTATGGTGAATTCTGGTGCAAATACCGTAACCAGCGTGATGATGATGGTGTTGATAAAAATCGGTACCGTTTTCACAATTGCGAGCTCTCCAGTCATCGATGCTCCCAGGTAGATATTGGCGATGAGCAGATCGAGATTCGACATCAGCACGATGCTGAGTTGGTTGATGGAGTTCCACACCCCAGCGCCGAGTAGCTCTTTAATCGCTTCAATCCTGAAGAATTTACGATCGAACGTGATTTGAGGCAGCAGCTTTTTGGTGTAATATACGTTCGTCATCAGAATAAATGCTGCCACAATCAAGTTCGCAATTCCGATATATGCTACCGACGGGCGAAAGAAGTAGAACAGCAACACGAGCAAAATCACACGCAGAATATTCGATTCGGCATTTCGCAGCGAAGAGAGATCGAGCCGATTGGTCGCATACGTTGCCACGCCGAATACCGAAAGCTGAATATTGAGAATCATGCTGAGCATAACCAACCCGAAAAGCCACTGTATGTCGCCAAAAATGGCAGCCGGGATATTCAGGATATTATTCAGAAAGAGCAAAATGAAGATAGAAGGGATGGTCAGCGCGACAGCCATGATGGTGTTGCCATACAGCACCGAATTCATGTAGATATTAGCGCCCTCGGTATCGTTTTGTTGAATGCGGATGGTGATAAATCGGCTTGCCATCGAGTTGAGTGCCACGGTGATGATACCAGCGTAACCAATAAAACTGCTTGCCAATGGGAAAAAGCTATAAGCCTCTTTGCCTACTGTATTTATCAGATACGGCGTAAAGAAGAAATTGATACCAAATTGGACAAGAAATGCCACAAAATTGGCGGTCATATTAATCGCTAATTGCTTTTTTGCCATGGAGTGTTGAGGCTATTTCAGTGGTTTTCGGGTGAAGTAAAGATGAAATTGGCGAGCCTCTTTTTTAAGTCGAAGCCACACAGCCGACAGTTGCGATCCACTTTCTTGCACCCGACGAGGAATCGTCCAAGCGATGGTTTGCGGATGCGTGATGCGTTTCAGTTTGCCGCGCAGTTTCATTTGTAGCGCCATCTGTCCATCTTCCATTCGATCGTCTGTTTTTATAAAACCGATGGTGAGCGCCAATTCTCTTGGAAAACAGAAGTTTACACCGCCTACAATTAATTCTGGACGATTGAAACTACGGATTTTATGAAGTACGTTTCTAAAAAACTCATACAGAATATACTCTGAGCGATCGACGCCATTTCGTGGCAGGAATGCGTATCTGCCAAATGTGGCGATTGCTTTGCCCGCGAGTAGCGGTGCAACCATTTTTTCTGGCCATTTGGGCAAATAGATTGTGTCGGAATCTCCTGTGAGAATATATTTCCCTTTCGAATTATTCATCGCTGCCTGCCGCGCAAAACCATATCCTTGTTGTGTTTCTAGAATGGGTGTGATGCCACACCGACGAATAATATCGCTCGTGTGATCTTTCGAATTGTTATCCACAAATACATATTCGATGGGGAATGGCGCTTTGATTTTGCTCAACGACGATAGGTTGTTTAGGATGCTTTCTTCTTCGTTCCACGCAATTATATTGACAGAAATGAGTGGATTTTCTCTGTTTTGCGACTCAAACCCTGCCTTTATTCTATCAAAAACCTCGTTGGGAATCTCTTCATAACTTTTGAAAGAGTAGTAGTGCTCGTGCACTTCTTTAGGCGTTTTCAGACTAATCATACGAAACAGATTTTGTGAATTAACCGCTAAAAATAGTGAATATTTTGGTTAAAGTTCAAATATAGCACGTAAAATCCATCTTTGCTATCACATTAGCATCTTGTGTCGGTAATTTCTTTTTATAACTTTGCGAAAACAAGTTGCGAGTATGGGAAATAGCTCTTTTTCTGATGTTGATTTTGGCACCATTACTATCAAAATAAACCCCAAAGCAAGGAGTGTTATCTTTCGTTTAACACCCAATGAGTTGAAAATAACGGTGCCTGCACATTGTACTCAAAAAGAGTTTCAGCGGATTTTAGAAAATCACCGCCCTACCTTAAAGCTTAAACAGACAAAAGCGAAACCGGCTACCATCTTTGATGAGAATACCGAGCTTCAAACCAACCGTTTTCGAGTAAAAATTCTGAGAACCGATCGTGCCGATTTCTATTTCTCCCGTAAAGAGGGAGTTCTCTACATCGCATGTCCGATGCAAACTGACTTTAACAGAGCTTCCGTGCGTGAAATGATAATCAAAGGCATTGAGCGTTATCTTCGATCGGACGCAAAAATGCATCTGCCCGAACGACTAAAAATGTTAGCCGATCAAAAAGGATTGAAATTCTCAGAAGTGAAAATTAATTCCAGCAAAACACGATGGGGAAGTTGCAGTGGTCGGAAAAGCATTAATCTCTCCTTTTATCTGATGCTTTTACCTTCGCATTTGATTGATTATGTGCTGCTGCACGAACTAACGCACACACTTGAGATGAATCACAGCCCACGCTTTTGGGCGAAGTTAGATGAGTTTGCACAAAACAAATCGGACAAGTTTAAGAAAGAACTGAAAAGCTATCGGACTAGTTTGTAAAGGGGAGAATTTCGCTAAAGAAACAAATAGGTCGCTTTTTTTGCATAAAAAATGCGAGTATTAACAAAATTCGCCTTGTCCAATATCGATATTCTAAGGCTTCATATCTGTGGGAACTGGCGATTTATCGTTCATTTTTTTAACTCACAGTGGCTCGAAGATTTAATACATTTCTCTAAAAAATATCAACTTACCATTTACATATTGATACGTTCTATATTTTGCATCCACCAAAGGTGTTACCGTATTTGATTTACTTTTCTTTTGATTTTTGATATAGTGTAGATATCGAAATCTAGTTTTAAATGGAAGCTTTTCAAACATTAAATTAAGTAAACTATTTTCTAATTCCGAATTAATAAAGAATGGCTTATCAGATAGCATAAAATAACCGTAATATTTATTCTCTGCATTCAAATCTGCTTTATTAATCATTGTGAATTGAAAAAAAGTGTCTGTCTTTTCTTCAATCGTTTGTTTAAAAACATCTACAACAAAAAGATTATATATTTCTTCATTGTATTTTTCTGAAACAGAATCTAGTGATTTATTATGAATCTCAGCTGAATTTAAAACTTCTCGAGATGCATCAATAAAACTCCGATTGCAAATTTTCAATTGAGTTACTTCTGGATAAACCGTTTTCTCTTGACAACTAAATAAAATTGTAGAAATAGTAAGTGAGATTATTACAAATATATTTTTATTCATAGTTGCCTTCGTCGGGGTTAGTGTTATATTCCGTTTCAATCTATTCATTTATTATCCCGACTACAAATGTATTTCTTATTGTCGGAATTGCAAATTAACTCCGCTGATCTTCGATTCCTATAGTATTCAAAAGGCGAGAGCACAGATCTCCCGCCAACCAACATCTTATTCTACTGCTTCATATCCGTGTTGATGATGAAATCATGTGTATATAATTGCACTAGGGGTTAAATATTAAAAATATAGTTGTATTTTAGTGTAGAAATATTAATTTTGTAAAAAACAACACATGAAATTTTTTTTATTACTTTTTGTGCTAATTTTAAGTTTTTTCTCTACTGGCTTAGCACAATATGTTATTTCTACATCTGGAGGTGATTTATCAAATTCATCTGCATCAGTAAGTTTTTCCGTTGGCCAAGTTGCTATTCAAAATTCTGACTCCCTTGATGGTAGACTAACTGAAGGTATAATACAAGTTTATGAAACAATAATTTTAACAACGGTAGATGAAAAAAAACAAAATCAGTATAAAATTAGAGTTTTCCATGATAAACTCACTGATCAGTTAATTGTTGAGAAGTTTGATATTGAAAGCAAAGGAGAAATATTACAGCTATTTAATTCTAATGGAAATATTCTTTTAGAAAGGAAATTAGGTGACAAACTAACCATTATTTCGATGAAGAATTTGTCAGATAGATATTTTGTTATCAATATATTAAATACAGAATTAAAAAAAACAATTATATATAAAATCATAAAATAATGAGCTTTATGAAGAGATTTTATTTTTTTGTCTACTTTTTAACCCTACTTTCTGTTGGATTTTCAGAAGTTCCTTCTAAAATTAGTTATCAAGCTGTTATTCGTGATTTTTCGGGGGAATTAATTAGGAATAAATCTATCGGCGTTCGAATTAGTATATTGAACAATATTCAAACAGGAGATATAATATTTTCAGAAAAACATTTAATTTCTACAAATGAAAATGGTATACTTTCGTTGTTTATCGGAGGAGGAACACCACTAAGCACGAGAACTTTAGCTGAAGTTCCTTGGTCGACAGGAACACTCTTTCTACAGTCAGAAATAGATATAAATGGGGGTCAAAATTATACTTTAAAATCAACGAATCAATTAGTCTCCGTCCCTTTTGCTTTTAATGCACAAACAGCGGAAACAGCACAAACAGCGGAAACGGTGAAATGGATTAATTTCGATGCAATTCAAAATAAACCATCAACTGTTGAGGGTTTTGGAATCAAGGATGCTGTCACTCAAAAAACTCTTGATTCATTGTTGGCTGTTAATAAATCATTAGAAGCAATCGTTGCAAGAGTAACAGAGATAGAAAGTAAAATTCCTAAATATGATTTTAAGGATATTGATGGGAACGAATACACAGAAGTCAAAATTGGTGATCAAATTTGGATGAAGGAAAACCTTAAGACAACTAGATATAATGATGGATCCGCGATAGAATATGCTGGACAGAAAATGCCAACTCCTCCAAGTATAGACTGGCCAGACGAAGAATGGTGGAACAAAAATGTGCCGATTGAAAGAACTCAAGTTGTTACAGATTCACTTAATGAAATTGACCATAATTTAAAATTAACATCACTTCATGATTCATTACGTAGACCATCTTTTACTTGGTATCTAAATGATAAATATCTCTACTTTAAACAATATGGTGCAATGTATAATTGGTATGCAGTAGACTCTCTAAGTAACCACGGTAGAAATATTTGCCCAAGAGGATGGCATGTTCCAAGCATTGATGAATTTCATATTTTAGATAGATGGCTTACTGATCATACAGGTGTGAGCTGGGGAGGCCCTGATGTTTACAGTGGTTACGTCTCTCTCGATTTAGCCTCAAGAGATTGGCCTAGCTATAAAGAGTATTATGGTGTTCAATATCCTTCTTATGAAGCTGTTCTTTCGCCAAGGGCACCCTATACAAACCCGACAAGAGCAAATGACAAAACTGGATTCTCGGCAATGCCAAGTCCATTATTCTCTATATATTCTTCTTACATTAATCCAAATTCTGTATTTTCTATATGGACTCGTTCAGAAGATAAGGAATTTTCAGCTTATGATACGTTTTTGGGAGGTCTTATTTTTTCAATAGTCAGTGATGACTCGAGATTATTTTATGATGGACAAAGTAATATAATTAACTATAAATATTCTTATTATTGTGTGAGATGCTTGAAAGATTCTGTTATTCCTTCTGGGAATTAAAAAAGCATCTCCTCACATCGGATATACCGTAGAATTTCGATGACCGTTAGCTGGATATGCTATCCCGCTTATTTCTATTATCAAGAACTGTGATCCGTCAACAAATGTATTTCTTATTGTCGGAATTGCAAATTAACTCCGCTGATCTTCGATTCCTATAGTAGAGAAAAGGCGGATTAACAAAATCCGCCTTGACCAAAAACTTATCAAATAAAAATGGACAGCTCAATGTGAACTATCCATTTTCTGATTCTATTTTTCTTCACCGCCGAATTCCATCAGATAGGCTTTGATGAAGCCGTCTAAATCGCCATCCATCACAGCTTGCACGTTTGATGTTTGATAGTCTGTTCGGTGATCTTTTACGCGTCGATCGTCAAAAACATAACTTCGAATTTGCGATCCCCACTCGATTTTCTTCTTTCCGGCTTCCACTTTCGCGGTTGCTGCACGGCGTTTTTCGAGCTCCATTTCGTAGAGTTGCGATTTCAACAAACGCATGGCGTTGTCTTTGTTGCCAAATTGCGAGCGACTTTCCGTATTTTCGATGGCAATCTCTTTGACTTCGCCCGTCTCCTCGTCTTTGTATTTGTAGCGCAGGCGCACCCCTGTTTCCACCTTGTTTACATTCTGTCCGCCAGCTCCACCAGAGCGGAATGTATCCCAGGTGACATCGGCCGGATTGATGTCTATTTCTATAGAATCGTCGATGAGTGGAATCACAAACACCGATGTAAACGATGTCATTCGCTTGCCTTGAGCATTGAATGGAGACACGCGCACTAAGCGGTGCACGCCGTTTTCGCATTTTAAATAGCCATACGCCATGTTGCCTTCTACTTGCATGGTTACGGTTTTTATGCCAGCTTCGTCACCGTCTTGCCAGTTGGTGATTTCGGTTTTGTAGCCTTGGCTATCGCAATAACGTTGATACATCCGATAGAGCATCGATGCCCAATCTTGACTCTCTGTGCCACCAGCTCCAGCTACAATTTTGATGACGGCTCCGAGGTGATCTTCCTCGTTGCGGAGCATATTTTTCAACTCAAGATTTTCGAGCGTTTCCAGCAATTTGGAATATGCATCATCCACCTCTTCTTCGGTCACAATCTCCTCCTTCACGTACTCGAAGGCGAGTTGTAACTCATCGACAGCTGATTTTACCTCATTATACCCATTCACCCAGAATTTCAGCTCTCTGATTTTCCGCATTTGCACTTCAGCCGTTTTGGCATCGTCCCAAAAATTGGGTGCATGGGTTCTTAGTTCCTCTTCTTCTATTTGGATAAGCTTCGTATCGATGTCAAAGGTACCCCCTCAGCGCTTGCTCGCGCTCCACTACTTCACGTAGTTGATCTGATGTAATCATTTGTAATTTTATTCGTATTTGGATTATTAAACTGATTTACCGATACATCTCCTCTATTTGGGCGTTGTATTTTTGTAAAATCATTTTTCGTTTCAACTTTAATGTGTTGGTGAGTTCGCCACCTTCAAGCGTAAATGGATAAGGTAATAGTGTGAATTTTTTCACCTGTTCGTAGGTCGCAAAATCCTTTTGGCGGGCATTGATTCGTTGCACAATCATATCGTGAATTGCGCTGTGTTTGATCAACTCTTCCATGTTTCGAAACTGAATTTGTTTGGTAGCAGCATACTCTTTCAGGGCTTCGTAAGCAGGTATAATAAGTGCGGTAATGAATTTCTTCTCATCGCCAATAATCGCAATTTGATCGATAAATTTATCTTCGCCAATTTTCAACTCCAACGCTTGTGGTGCCACATATTTCCCGTTCGATGTTTTAATTAAATCTTTAATGCGTTCGGTCATTGTTAGCACTCCATTCTCAGAAAGGGTGCCAGCATCGCCCGTTTTGAACCATCCGTCAGCAGTCATTACTTCGGCTGTTTCTACTGGTTTTTTGTAATACCCTTTCATAATGGTTTTGCCTTTCACCAAGATTTCGTTGTCTTCACCTATTTTTACTTCTAATCCAGGCATTTCAACACCAACAGAGCCAATTACGTAGCCGGTTTTGAAATAGGTAGAGACAGATGCTGTAGTTTCTGTTAAGCCATATCCATAACGGATTTCGATACCACACGCATGGAAAAATTCATTCAAATGATCTGCTAAAGGAGCTCCTGCAACGGGGAAAAAATTTCCGTTTTCGATACCAATTGCTTTTTTAAGTTTGGTGAAAACGAGTTTTTCGAAAAGTTTATAGCGTGCCTCCACCAAAAAAGGAGGACGTTTTTCTAATCTTATGTAATTCAGGTTTCTGATTTTTCCAGTTTTGATCGCTTGTTTCATAATGAAACGACTAACCGCACCTGATTTTTCCATTTTCTCCTCTACTCCAGCGTATATTTTTTCCCATAAGCGAGGCACACTGCACATCAGAGTTGGTCTGATTTCTTGTAATGTTTTTTGAATCTCCATCGGACGAAGATTGAATTCGATTCTGACTCCTCTGATAAGGCAGTAGTAGCACCACATTTTCTCAAAAATGTGCGACATAGGCAGAAAACTGATCGATACATCTTTATCTGTTACGTCATCAAGGCGTATTTCGTGAATGCGAACTGCTTCTGTAAAATTGCTATGAGTCAACATCACTCCTTTCGGTACGCCAGTTGTTCCAGAGGTGTAGATCAGAGTGGCAAGATCCTCTTCGTTTGATTCTGCTGTTCGTTTGTTAATTTCAGAATTATTATCAGCTGTCTCTCCCATTTGCAACAAGTCTTCAAAATACAAGGAGTTCTTGTCTTCTGAATCAACTTTGACGTTTTGGTCAAAAATAACTATCTGTTTTAGGAATTTATTGCTTGAAAGGAGAGGAAACACCACATCATACTGCTCTTGTTCTCCAACCAAGATAAAAGAGATTTCAGCATCTGTTAGAATATATTCTATCTGAGTCGTAGAACTAGTAGCATAAAGTGGTACAGAAACAGCTCTAATCGTATACAGCGCATATTCTGAAATAAGAATTTCGGGCTTATTTTGAGAGCAAATAGCCACATTGTCTTGCACTTTTACTCCTAATTTTTCAAGAGCTTTGGCCAGCAACACTACTTTTTTTGAGAATTGATTCCAAGATGTAGGAATCCATTGATTGGTGTGTTCGTCTTTGAGTCGGTACGCAATTTTATCGCCATACTTCTCAGCTTGCTGAGGTATAATGTTTGAAAACAGGGTGGCCATAGGTTGGATTTTAAGGGGAAATTTTATAATTTCTGCGAAACATTTTCTAGTTTTCGATGATAAAGAACGAGATAAATTATGAGGAGATAAAATCTGAAAACTCTATCTCCCCACAATATAGTTGAGCTATTTTACAACAACAATTTGAGTGACAAACGACTCTAAGGAATCGCTTGTTGAGGCATAGACAGAATAGACTCCTGTATCTACGCGATTACCGGATTTATCTAATCCATCCCAAACAATCTGAGTTTCGGTAGAAGTGCCTTCGAAAACGGTCTTCCCACTAGCGTCTGTAATTTTGACAGATGAATTGAGCTTTAATCCTGATATTGTGATCGATCCGTCGTATTCTGGTCTTACTGGATTGGGAGTTGCATATACTTCTGTAAATTTCTTTTGACTTGTTAAAGCTTCATTTGTATAAGAAACAAGCCCTTTGTCTGTTCCAATGAATACTTCTCCAGTTGTAGGATGAATGGCGATCGAAAGAATTTTATTAGATGGCAATGGACTGTTGTCTGTAGAGTAGTGAAAAATAGTTTGAAGACCATCTTCGCTTACGAAATATACACCATTAGCATCCGTTCCTAGCCATTTTCTGTTATTTGCGTCCACAGCTATAGAGGTTACATTATCGCCTTCTAAAAGATATCCAGTAATCGGGGAAGCGGCTGTGGCAGGCAATTTTATACGAGATTCCATATAATTTGCATCGAAAATTTGAGAAGGATTCTTGAAGATTACAGGTCCTTTGTCTGTCCCTACCCACAATTCACCCTTTTTGTCTTCTGCAAGACAGAGGAAGTTGGCAGGTTTTAAAGATTTTTGTTCACCGTTTTCGAGATAATCGATTGTTGAAAAAAACTTCGATTGGTCGTCACTTTGGTTAGTCAATGTACCCTTGGTGTCGAAGAAAAATACACCAGTTTCCACCTCTACACTTATCACCCAAAATAACCCTTTTTTTGTTTGTCCAATTTCGAACAGTAACTCTTTATTCGCAATCAAAGGATAGTTCAGCGATGTCCATGTACCATTTTTTGAGAATACTTTCACTGCATTGCTGACATGCATATTGGTCACATACAGATTTGTATCTTTATCATAACAAAGACCAAATGTACGATCGTAATGTGAAGCAGTTCCCACTAATGCGTGTGCTTGGATAGAGCTATTAAAATGATCGTGTATTTTTACCAATTTTTGATTTCTAAACTCATAGACTCCCTCTCCATATGATGAGACAAAGTAATGGTTCGTTTCGCGAGGATCTTCTACGATATTCATAAAATCTCGTGCGGTTGCTCCTTGAGCTAGAATTGTATCTACTTTTTGAAAACTCCATTGCTCATTATTGAAAAACATCATCTGACCAGGTGTTTTGTATCGATCATAATATGCTCCACCTCCAACGACCATTAGTTTATTACCGCTAAATTTCATGCGGTATGGATTATTTGCCATTGGACCCGTCGGTTTGTAACCAAGCGTCACTTTTGTATAGCTACTACCCGATTTATCAATACGATTAATCCCTGCTGTTCCTGCTGCGTGCCATGTCGTTATAGTGGGATCAAGCGCTGAAAGTCCATAATAGGTTGTTCCTGAAACAATAGTTTCTTGAGCAAGAGAGGTAAAATAACTTAACTGTTTGAGTCCAAATACAATCAATACGTTGTTTACAACAAAAAGATTTGTAAATGCTGTGTTTGTTTTCAATAATTGATAGCTGCTAGGAGTAATAGAGTAGAGTCCGCTACTAGTAACAACTCCAACCAAGGTGTTTTGGAATACCGCTAAATCTGTCGCTTTTAAGGCATTAATTAACGTCCAATTGTTATTATCCGCAAGATTTGACGACAAAGAGGCAGAAACAATACCTTGATCGGTAGCTGCATAAATATTTCCATTGAATGTGGCTGTTGAGAGCACTTTCTTTTTTAATAGATATGTATTTTCAGCTAAACGAGTCGTTAGATTAATTGTCGTTATGCCATAATACGTTCCAACATAAGCGATTGAGCCTTCAAAATTTACTTTATTGATAGTCTTGTTAAACGGCTTTTGATTGTCTTTTATGTCAGGAATATTGTATATATGCCCATCTTCAGTCAACAAATCGATATTGGAATTGTCATAAACAATCATCAGTGTGCTATTCGTTGAGCTGTACGCAATGAGTGTTACTTTATTATCGCTCAAACCATCGACCTTGCTATATAAATTTATATTTTGAGTCGCTTTATTGTATGCAAACAGCGCGCCATCTGCCAAACCAAATACTTTTGTTGGAGTTTCTGCAACTTGTGTTACAGATGAGTACGAAAGATGAGTTCTCCAAGTTCCGCTAGGTAATTGTGCCGAAACAGTGAGTGAGATATAAGATAGAAGAAGGAGGATTGTTTTTTTCATATAATTGTTTGAAATAGATATTAATTGAGATTTCAGTAAAGTCGAATGGACAAAAGTAGCTATTTTTTAATAAATTAGGTCATTATTTTATAATCAGAATTTTTGTAACAACACCGTCAAGAGCCTCGCTTATTGCAGAATAGACTAAGTAAACGCCACTTGCCAAATGTTCTCCTTTTCGATTCCGTCCGTTCCATGATATTTGACCTCCTTCAGATTGACCTTCAAAAATGGAATTTCCTGTAATGTCTGTGATTCGAACCGTAGAATTGGCAATCAATCCAGTTATTGTAATCAACCCTTCATAGTTGGGTTGTACTGGATTAGGAAATGCATACACATTCGAATAGCTTTTTTTTCCTTCAATGGCATCACTTCGGTAAGAGACCAACCCTTTGTCAGTGCCTATAAAAACCTCTCCGGTAAGTGGATGAATAGCTATGGATAATACTTTGTTTGATAGTAATGGGCTGTTGTCAGATGTAAAGTGAAAAAGAGTCTCTTGCCCGTTTTCACTCACTAAATACACACCGTTTTCCTCAGTTCCGATCCATTTTCTATTTCCACCATCCACACATATTACTCTAATCTTTTCTCCTTCAAGTAGATAATCGGCAAGTTGTGTACCATCGTTTCGAGGTACTTTTATGCGAGATCCAAGGAAATTGTCGGTGAAAACTTTAGATGGGCTGTTAAAAACTATTGGTCCCATATCTGTCCCTACCCAAATAGCTCCATTCTTGTCTTCTGCTAAGCAGAAGAAAATTTCGGGAGAGATAGATTTCGTTTCAAGATTATCTAAATAATTTATTTCTGTCAGAAATTTGTATTGATCGTCGGCTTGATTAGCGAGTGTTCCTTTTGTATCGAATACGAATAATCCCGTTCCACCTGTAGAATTTAAGGACCAATAAACACCTCGTTTGTTCTGAATAATTTCAAAAACCGTCTCTTTGTTTGCAATCGGTGCATAATTTAAAGCAATCCACTGTCCATCTTTTGTGAGGACTTTAAATGTTTTTGCCGTGTGCATATTCGACACAAAGAGATTGTTGTCTTTATCGTATAGAAGCGCATATACGCGGTCATAATGGTCGGCCCCTTTAACTAACTCGTGCGTTTCGATGATACTGTTTGTGTGGTCATGTTTTTTTACGAGTCTTTGATTTCTGAATTCGTAAAGGCCTTCTCCATAAGACGATACAAAATAATGACCAACTTCTCGAGGATCTTCTACAATATCTACGAAATCACGAGCTACATTATCCATTATAATAGTGTCCACTTTTTGAAAGCTCCACTTATTATTCTCGAAAAACATCATTAGCCCTTTAGTGTCAAATCGATCATCCCATGCACCACCACCGACTATCATCAATTTATTTTTACTAAAACGTAATTTGTACGGACTGTTGGCTAGAGGTCCATCCGGTCTAATTCCTACATCCACCTTTTCAAAACCATCTGCTGTTTTTGTAATTTTCGTAATACCGTTTGAGCCATTCGCCAGCCACGTAGTTTGATTGGCAGATAATGCAGATATCCCAAATAGATCAGTAACAGATATAGATTTTTCTTCTGACGTTGAGGTGAAATACGAAACTTGCCATTGACCGTAGGCAACCATCATATCATTAGATACAACTAACCCAGAAAGGACATTACTCGGATAAAAAATATTGTAAGTATTGCCAGAGATTGTCGCAAGTCCTTCTTCATAATTCAATCCAATGAGTTGATTTTTAAAGACAACCAATTGATGAGCGACAAATTTTAAAGCGAGTGTCCAGTTCCCTGGATCTACTAAATTTGATGAAGCGTTGGCAACCATGATTCCACTTTCGGTAGCTGCATATAGCTTATTTTCAAATAAGATAGAAGAGTACGTTTTTTTATTAAGAAGATAGGTATCCGCTATTTCGTGTTTTATTAAATTAATAATCGAAATTCCATATCCAGTAGATAAATAGGCATTTGAGCCGATAAAAGTCACTCCATTTATCGTTTTGTTTAGAGCCGCATTTTTACTTTTAATGTCAGGTAAATTGAAAATCTTGCCATCATCGGTCAAGAGATCGATATTTGCATTGTCATAAATAATAAACAAGAGTTTATTCTCCACACTATAAGAAATTAGCGAAATCTTGTTGTCACTCAGCCCGTCAATTTTGGTGTAAACATCTACATTATTATCCTCTTTGGTGTAAGAAAAAAGCGCGCCATCAGATATGCCATATACTTTTTCGGGAGTTTCTGCCACCTGTGTAACTGAAGCATAAGTTAAATGAGTGCGCCAAGAACCAACCGGAATTTGAGAATACGAGCTAAGCGATATAGTAAGGAAAAGAAAGAGTATAACTTGTTTAAAAAAGTGCATATTCAATTATTTTATTTCGGTAAACCTTTTATTCGGCTTGTAAATATTCAATTAATTTTTGCACCGCTTTAGCGCGATGACTAATTTTGTTTTTTATTTCAGAACCTAATTCTGCAAATGTCTGTTCAAAACCATCGGGTGTAAAAATTGGATCGTATCCAAAACCACCATTTCCTCGTTTTTCTTTGATAATCGCTCCTTCAATTTTTCCTTCAAAAAGCAATTCTTTGTCTCCTTCTACTACTGCAATTACTGTTCGAAATTGAGCTTTACGATTGTTGATTCCATTTAATTCCGATAGCACTTTTTGCATATTATCGTTGTGATTCTTCTGCTCTCCGGCATATCGAGCCGAAAAAACTCCCGGAGCAGAATTCAACGCTTCAATTTCAAGTCCGGAATCATCAGCAAAGCAGTCTAATCCGAAATTTTCTTTTATATATCGTGCTTTAATGAGTGCGTTTCCTTCCAATGTATCGGCTGTTTCAGGTATATCATCGAAACATCCTATATCTTTCAACGATAAAATTTCAACTTTATCTTTCAGAATTTGAGAAACTTCCTCTAATTTATTGCTGTTATTGGTGGCAAAAACGATCTTATGCATATAAACGGAACAATGATCAGAAAATTTAATTCTAACCGACAAAAGTAGCAATAATTTTGTGCATACAGACTGATAGATGGTTCAATTCCATTACTTTAATGGCTAATTTCCTATAACAATTGGTAATTTTATCCGAGTCGGTGATTTATTAAATCTATAATATTCGATGAAAAGCAGATAAAGCCCTGGGTTTAGCAGTCTGCCTGTCGTATCAGTTGCCGACCAAGCAATCAATCCTTCTGAGCTCAAAATTGAATTTGAAACAATTGCTGAAATCAATTTCCCGGAAGGTGAATAGACGCGAATGTTAGCTGTATAACCACTTTCTGAGAGTGAATAGTGAATCCGAAGTTGGTCGTCCTGTCCATTGTTATCAGGTGTTACGGTTTCGTTCTCTAGCCAAAATTCTTTCGATTCATTACTCTCTTTTGATTGCTGAGAATTTTCTCTGCCGGGAGTTCCCCAGCCAGCCTCGCTTGAGGCTGATTGCCAATTATTCGAGTCAGATGTCGGTTGTTCAGAGTTAAGTCGTTCTAAAGAAACACCTTCGGGATTTTTCACGAATGGGTGATGCATCTTTTCACTGTATGAAAGTCCATCGATAACCTCTGCCGATGAATTAATGAGTTGGATATTTCCTTCCGTATCGGGCATCGAAGGAAGAGACGAGAGCTGAACGACGTTTTTATCGATCGAGGTAGGGTATTCATTGATAATATTTGATTTGTCGGTAGTAAAAACAAGAATTTCGTTAGGAAAAAATGGAGTTGAAGTATCAGCCAATTTAACTCCGGTTTGAAAAGATCCATCTGATTTTTTCGAGGATAAATAGAGTTTTGACAAGTCTATTATGTTTTGAGAGCGGTTCAAAATTTCTACATAATCCCCTCCATTTGGTCTTGGATTGAAGAGAATTTCGTTGATCACAACATCTTGCGGAGCGGCCTGCTCTGAAATAGCCAATCGTATAGGATCAATATTTTCTATTAAAATTCCTGAGATAGAATGTAGGTTTGTCAATTCAATTTTCAGAATATCACCTTGTTCTATGGATTTATTCAGAATCAAAGTAACCGATGTTGGTAGAGGATTTAAGGCTATTGCATTTTTAATTTGAAAATCAGAAGAGGTGGCATAATGGGCCAAATCCACCAAATCAAGCTTATTCATCACTTCACTAAAGGTTAACCGTATCGTGTCGGAACTTATCAAAGACGATTGAAGTAGAGTTGGTATTTGATAGTCAGGATTAGATGCTGTAATGCTATTTTGCTTTCCGGGAGTACCGCCTAAGCTGTTTTTTGTCGCTGACCAATTTGTTTTTCCTCCGCTGATATTATTCAGATCGATGCATTCGAGTGAAAAGCCACCGCCAGCTTTGAAATCATCGTTGTACCATTGGTCGGTATAATTAGCAAATGATATTAATTCGCCTTCAGGACTTTCGAGATAGAGTAATTTCCCGCTGTTAGCTAATACTGGAAATGACGTTACTGCTAATTTCGGAATATTTGTAGCCATTTTTGCAATCGCCGTCGGGTTTGCAATCACCACAAAACTGTCGGGTAACAGCCAGTAATCGGGAATAGAATATTCCTTATCGCCATAATAAAACTTCCATTGCGAAAGATTCACCCTCGATGAAGAGTTGTTGTGTATCTCGACGTATTCAGCATCTGGTAAGCCACTGGAACTGGAGGGGTTTGCCATAATTTCGCTGATAACCACATCGCCTATTTTTGCATTGCCCAAAATGCTCCAGTAGGTAAATGGCAAGGTTGCCGTTAGAGCTTCGTTTCCCGCTTTATCTTTCACCCCTGTAATCGTTACGATATATTGATTTCCTTCGGTAAATGGAATGGATGAGCTTAGTTCAATTGATTTCTCATCTGTTGAGATTGTTTTTGTTATTGAATTATTCTCTTGATTGATAGAGAATTGGGCAATACTAAAATCACAAGATTCTGAAAATTGTAAATTAATAGTGTGAGAATTTATCACGTTAAGATTTGAAACTTGAGGGGGAGTCGTGTCAAATTCAGGGATTGAATCTACTCGAAAATTATCGAAATAGATTGATTTGCTGTAGCTTGTGGCATAGGCGCAATTGAGGCCTAAATAATTCCCATTCAAAAGTGACGGATCTTTATATTCACCTTTCAAAACATAATCAACGTTGGTGCTGTATTTTACAAAAAGTCGCCAAATATGGTCGTGTGATAATTCAACTTTAATGTCTGCCGATACTCCGGAGCTTAACTCATTATCTGGCCCCACTATCACTTCGTTCGTACCACTAATGCTTTTTTTGAAAAGACTGATTCGTTTTGAAGTACCGCCGGCTAAAATATAATAGGCCGATTGAGCAGTGGTCAGATTTTCATTGTCTGCTGAAAGATAGATTCGGGCAAAACTTGCTGAAGATGGAGTGAATCCCAATTTTAGCCAACAACTCCAAATGTTACCTTTGTAAAACGGATGATTGGTCGATAAATAAGCATTTCCAGCAGATGATGCGTTCAGTTGTAACTGTAGTGAACTGTTTATTGTAAACAAATCTCTATTTCCACTCCATGTTGGATTTTGAGATAAATCACCGTCGTTAAAGTCTTCATTCCATTGGGCGTAGAGTGAAATAGAGCACGTAAGTGCAATAAGTATAACAAAATTTCTCATGGTTGGCAGATTTTTTCTCTAATTTGTTGTATTTTTGCACTCAATTTCCTTTATATCGGTGTTTTAGCTATTCTCTGAAAAGCAAAAATAGTTGAATTTTGGGAATAATAAACAGGTTGAAGTCATAAATTAATTTTTAAATTAAATGAAAGTAGCTATTGTAGGTGCAAGTGGTGCCGTAGGACAAGAGTTTCTACGTGTACTCGAAGAGAGAGATTTTCCTATGGATGAGTTAGTATTATTCGGTTCTGCTCGAAGCGCTGGAGCCAAGTACACATTCGGAGGTAAGCAACTCGAGGTAAAACTTCTTCAGCACAACGACGACTTCAAGGGAATTGACATAGCTTTCACATCGGCAGGAGCCGGCACTTCAAAAGAGTTTGCCGAAACCATCACAAAATATGGCGCAGTTATGATTGATAACTCTAGCGCTTTCCGTATGGAAAATGATATTCCTTTGGTTGTTCCTGAAGTGAATGGGGAAGATGCAAAATCACGTCCGCGTGGCATTATTGCAAATCCAAACTGTACCACCATTCAAATGGTAGTGGCATTGAAGGCGATTGAAGATTTAACACATATCAAATCCGTGCATGTTTCTACTTACCAAGCAGCAAGCGGAGCAGGTGCGGCAGCTATGGACGAATTAGTAGAGCAATATGCAGAATTGGGACGTGGCGATGAGCCAACCGTTGAGAAATTTGCATATCAGTTGGCGTACAACGTGATTCCTCAGGTAGATGTTTTCACTGAAAACGGATATACCAAAGAGGAGATGAAAATGTATCATGAAACACGTAAAATTATGCACTCCGATATTAAAGTAAGTGCAACTTGCGTGCGTGTTCCCGTTATGCGTGCTCACTCAGAATCGATTTGGATAGAAACTGAAAGACCTATTTCTGTTGCTGAGGCACGTGAAGCATTCGCAAAAGCAGAAGGTGTTGTTTTGATGGACGAACCAGAAAAGAAAGCCTATCCGATGCCATTGTTTTTGGCGGGAGTTGACCCAGTATATGTAGGTCGTATCCGTAAAGATTTGACCAATGAAAACGGATTAAGTTTTTGGAGTGTAAGCGATCAAATCAAAAAAGGGGCTGCGTTGAATGCTGTTCAGATTGCAGAATACTTGATTAAAGAAAACGCTTTGTAAAAGCAATTTACTTATAAATCAAGCGGATAGTTGACTCTCAAGAGTTAATTATCCGCTTTTTTATTGGATGATGGTTTCTTGTTCTAGTTTATCAATCAGTTTGTTGGTGAAGCGTATCGCCCCATTCTCGTTGAGATGACCCTGGTCATAAAATAACGAGATGTGGTTGGTAAATGTAGTATCTTCAGAAAAATTATAGTAGGAAATATTCTGTTTTATTGCGATTGATTTTAAAATCTGCATCGATGAATCTACTTCCACATTTGATTCCCAAATTGGAGAGCAGACAAGAATCAATTTTGTTTGTGAAGTTTTACATTGTGCAATTATTTTTTGTAAAAGTTCAATCTTGAAAGAATCAATCGGCAAATTTTCTGATTTGAAATTCTTAATTGGCTCTTTCCACTGACCAATAAGCGGAGAATAACCATTGTCAGTTGGTCGAGATTTCCCAAAAGCATCTAAATTGCCTGCCGTAATCAAAACTAGTAGTGAATTAAATGGATAGCAGGCAGAGTAGAATTTGTATTTTTCGAACGAACTTCTTTTTTCTAAAACGGAGCGAATTTCGGGATGATCTTTGTAGTAAGGCAAGAGCAAGGAAAGCCTTGCATATTCGTCAGATCTATAGATGAATTCGCTAGGAATTAAATCAAGGATGACTATTTTTGGAGAATATCGTTTTATTGCACCACTAAATTGGATGTAGTTAAATACTAAGTATTGCGCGACACTTCCCCCGTTATAGCAGCTTTTTTGAAGTCGATTTTCAAAAATTGAAGGAATATAGTGATGGATTGCTCTGGATGAACCTAGAATTAAGATATCAGCTTTTGTATCATTCATCACATAACCAGCACGGTACAATCTCCCATATTTTTGTTGGTCGAAAAAGTGTCGAAATAAAGAACCAATAGCAAAATCCAACACAAAAAGTATCAGAATAAAATAGAATCCTTTGACGAAGAATGGACGATATTTGTTGAATTTTGATTTTCCTATCTTAGTATTTTCCATCATTATCAAAACTGAAAATAGATAAATTGACCACCATCGAATACACCAAAAAGAACGATACCAAGAATGAGCAAAGCATACGAAATGTTTTGAATCCATCGATTTTGGTGGCTAAGTAGATTAAATCGTAAAGGATAGTATTCTCTTTTAGCTTCCACCATTATGAGAAAGAATAGTCCCATTAGAGCAAAAGCGACGGAGGAAAAATCAGCACGATCATAAAAAATTGGACCGTCGAAATGACTCATATTTTTGAGTGCCACAAAGGCATCGCTAACATTTTTTGCCCGAAAGAAAACCCATGAAATGCAAATCAAAACAAACGTACTAAGAATTTGAAATGCGTGATAAATATGAGGGATTTTATGAAATCCAAGCTTAACAGAAATATTGCTTCGGATTTTTCCTGTGAGCATTGCAAAAATCAAATAGATTCCGTTTAAGCCACCCCAAATTACATACGTCCAGTTTGCCCCGTGCCACAATCCGCTGATTAAGAATACAATAAGTAAATTGAGAAATAGTCTGATTGTTGAAACTCGATTTCCTCCGAGCGGAATATAGAGGTAATCTTTGAACCATGTGGAGAGAGAGATGTGCCACCGTTTCCAAAACTCTGCAACTGTGCGTGAGAGATAAGGGTGGTTGAAGTTTTTCATCAAATCGAAACCTAACACTTTAGCGGCTCCAATGGCGATATCGGTATATCCAGAGAAATCGCAGTAGATCTGAAAAGCAAAAAAGGTGGTTGCGAGAATCAATGTCAATCCAGTATGACCCGCCGGATTATCGTAAACCGTATTTACATAAATGGCTAATCTATCAGCAATTACCAGTTTTTTGAAGAATCCCCACACCATTAATTTTAGTCCAGCAATGATACGATTGGAGTCAAAATCGTGTTCTTTATAAAACTGAGGTAATAGGTTCATCGGGCGCTCGATTGGACCAGCCACCAATTGAGGGAAAAACATCACATAGAGCGCATAAATACCAAAATGGCGTTCCGCTTTTTGTTTCCCGCGATAGACTTCGATGGTGTAGCTCATTGCCTGAAACGTATGGAAAGAAAGTCCAATAGGAAGCAAAATGGAGAGATTTGGAATCGGATTATTCTGACTAAAACTGTCCAATAATGCAGTGAAATTATCATTTAGGAAATTGAAATATTTGAAAATGGAAAGTACGCCGATATTGGCACAAAGACTGATAATTAAATATAGTTTTCGTTTTCGGCCTTCAGCCGATTCCAGAAAAATACCAGCGAAATAGTCAATCACAATCGTAAAACCAAGAATCAAAATATAAACAGGTACGAAAGCCATGTAGAAATAGCAGCTACTCAGAAGCAGGAGCAACCACCGAAATCGATGAGGCAATGCAAAGTAAATGAAAACGACCGCGAAGAAAAAGAATATAAAGTTGATCGAGTTAAAAAGCATCCTTGTACGTCAGATTCGTTTGTGTTGGATTTTAACGATAATATTTGATGAGCAAAGATAAATAAATCCAGCGTTTTGTCAATGAATAAATTTTATAAAGTCAGATTGGGTAATTTTGGTATATTTGCAACAAGAAAATGTTTGAATAATATCCCAATTCAAAAAGACAGATAATGTGTGGATTTAGCGGAATAATTTCGGATAACTCGGTCGATTCTGAATTGATTGTCAAAAGTGTCACCTCTATTAAACATCGGGGCCCTGATGATACGTTGATTTTTACAGGAGAATCCAGTTTCCATTCCTGCGCTATTTCGAACGCGACCACACAACAAAAATATCCTTCAGTTTCAAATATTGTTTCTCCATTTTTCTTCGGATTTAACCGACTCTCTATTGTTGATTTGTCGGAACATGGCATGCAGCCTTTTTGCGATTCTGAGCGACAAATTTCGTTCATGTTGAATGGTGAAATCTATAATTATGTTGAATTGCGAACCCAGTTTTTGAGCGAAGAACTGTTTATTTCAGACACAGACAGTGAGGTTGCGTTTCGGCTCTATCTGAAACTAGGAGACGAATTTGTGCATCATTTGCGAGGAATGTTCTCCATTGTGCTGTACGATGCAAAAAGTAAACGCCTCAAGGCGTGGCGCGATCGATTGGGCATGAAACCATTTTATTATGCCTTTGTTGACGATGTTTTTATTTTTTCATCTGAAATGAAAGGTATTTTCGCTACAGGATTGGTTGCAAAAGAGACAAATTATCAAGGATTAGCCTATTCGATGTATCTGACAACTTGCCCAGCTCCGTTGACAATCTTCAAAAATATCCATTCGTTACAAGCCGCTCACACGTTGGAGTTCTCGTTAAGTGAAAAAAAGATCATCACAAAATCATATTGGCATCTTACCTATTCTCCATCAAAAAGAGAGATTCAGTTTTCTGAATTTGATGCTGATTTGAAAGAGATTTGTCGCCTGCATCAAACGGGAGATGTCGAAAAAGCAATGATGTTGAGTGGTGGAATGGATAGTGGCACATTAGCCTATTATTTTAGCCAATTCGACCCGAAGATGAAATGCCTTAATATTTTCGCCGAAAGTCACTCTACAGATGAGCGAGAATACGCAGCAGAAAATGCTCGAAATGTAGGATTGAAAATTCATTTTTTAGAAATACCTTCTCATCCTTCATCCGAAGTGTTGGAGCAATTTTTGACGGCTGAAGAAGAACCAAACTCTTCGCCTGAAGCGGCACTATTTTTAAGTGAAAAGGCAAAAGAGATGGGGATAAAAGTGCTTTATAATGCATTAGGACCAGATGAAATTTTTGGCGGATATTCCTATTTTAGAACAGTTGCTAAGATTCAGAAATATCAATCATTTTTTTCTTTTGTACCTGTTTTTTTATTGCCAAAAAAATATCAATCTAAATTTCGGGAGCTCAACCGATTTGGCGTAGAATCATTTCCAATGTTGAGTCGGAGACTGTTTTCGTGGGAGGAGATTCGTGGTTTTTTGAAGGAAAAAGGAGAAGAAATTCCAATTCATCCGATAGAATATATCCAAAGTCAGGTTCTTCATCAATTCGCGGAATTTCGTGAATTACCCTTGCTGAAAAGAGTTTCATACCTTGAAATTTTCTATTACATCTCTTCTCATCATACCTTTCGGAGCGATCAGCCATCGATGAAGCAATCCATCGAGATGCGTTTCCCCTTTTTAGATCATCTTTTTATAGAGAAGTACTTTAATCAAGCAGATATTTTCCATGATTTGAATCTTCATTTGAAACCTGTTTTCAGAAAATATGTGCAGCAAATTCTTCCTGAGAAGATCTTTGAAATGGGCAAAAAAGGTTTTTCAATGCCAATCGAAGAGTGGTTGAAGAACAAAGATCTATCTATTTTGGATAGTCAAAAGACGTGGTATCAGAAGATGAAAAATCGTGTTTTTAGCTAAAAACAGGGACAATCTGTTCTCTGTTTTGATTTAATTGATCCAGTTGATTTTTAGAAAGAGTAACAGATAGCACCTTAAGGTTTTCCTCAAGCTGTGCGATTGAACTGGTGCTAATCAGAGGTATTATGGTCGGAGTGTTTTGCATCATCCATGCCAAAACCACTGCATTTTGTGAAACTTGGAGTTCGTCTGCCACATTTTTAAGTACTGAGAACATTTGAACTGAAAGTGGATGCTGATATTGTATAGGAAGCGATGAAAAGCTCTTCGAGTATGCCCCTCCTAAAAGAGGTGAGTATGCCATAATAGTTGTTTGTTCTTCGTTGCAAAATTGTTCCATTTCAGGAGTTAATATCACTTGAGTACCAAAATCAACGCGAAGAGTCGGTTCAAGATAAGTGTGTCTTTGTTGTAGAGCCGAAAAACCTTCCCAATCTTGATTTTTCGCGGCTAAATTTGCTTTTTGTAGCTGCCAACTGTAGAAATTGCTCGCTCCAGCAAATCTGATTTTCCCCTCTTTTTTGAGGAGAAAGAATGCTTCCATAGACTCTTCTATTGGAGTTTCATTATCGAAAGAATGGGCAAAATAGAGGTCAATTGTTTCGATGTCTAATCTTTTAAGACTCTTCTCGCATTCCGAAATGATAATCTCCTTCTTGAGCGATTTAGGGATTTCACCATACGGAAACCCGACTTTCGAAGTGACGAAAATCTGTTGCCTGTTTGCACGTTCTTTAATCCATTTGCCAAGTAATTGTTCGCTTTCTCCGCCCTTACATCCCGGAATCCAACTTGCATATTTATTAGCAGAATCGAACAACGAGCCGCCATATTTAGTGTATTTGTCTAATAGTTCAAACGAGCGTTGCTCATCAATTTTCGATCCAAAATACATTGTGCCAAGTCCGATGGTGCTGATGTATTCGCCAGTTTGTCCGAGTTCGATTTTGTACATAATAATCAGTTGTGAAATGTCCCCCAATCGCCCGAATAGTATGCCTTGTCGAGTTTTATTTTAAGCGACTTATCTCCACTTAACAACGCTTTGTGGCACATATCTTTGTAGAGGTAGAATGTCAACCAATAAGCATATTGGTAGTGCTCATTGATCGTGCGAGGCTGTTTCCAAAAGGCGTACCACGAGGAACTTATACCTTGTTTTTCTGCAATTTTTACGACCTTTTCGGCTCTCATCCACATTTCATTGGTGAGTTTGCTGAAAAGCTTGTTCATCGAGCGGTAATTCATATTTCCGGTCTCGATGATGGATGCTTTGTCGTCGATGCCCAACTCCATTAACGAAACCTTATCTTCGAAAATCGTATCACCATCTAAATCATATTCGATGCAATCGATAAACCCGTTTTTGTTGGTATCAGAGTAACGAATGGTGGCGCAGCGTTCGGGATTTTTGGTCAGTCGCTCAAACGAAGTTGCTGGTGCATACAAACCACCATATCCTTGGAAACAAGCCGCACTCATATCGATTCGCCAAGTTCCCCATTCGGCACCTAATAAGTGGATTCGTCCGTCAAATGGTGCGATGTACAACCTTCCTTTCCCTGAATTATCTGCGTCAAATTCGCCACGATCGCCTATGGCATCGGCTTGATTGTTATTATCTAATCCACCAGAGGAACGACCTATTTTCCATAAATTTTTGGGTTCATAGAGTTCGACGCGCTCCCAACGGTTGCAGTCGTCGTCTTCGTCGAAAGTCATCCAGCAAGAGTTCCATTTGCCTTTTTTGAAAATAGAGGGATAAGCACTCTTCTGATCGGTATAAATCAGTTGGTCGTTGTGTCGCCAACGCGAGTCGTAGAGTAGTGAGTCGGCAGCAGCGAGTCCTTTCATATTTTTGAATGTGTGGACTTGATCGGCATAATTAAAACCTTCGCCGGAGAAGCAGAGACTCATATCGAAGTCAAATTCGTTGCTTTGTCCGTTGTCGTTATCCAAATCCCAAGCAATGCTCACCCAACTTATCTGTTTAGAGAATTGTATGTCGCGTTCCGAATCCACACCTTTGAAAAGCGAATCCATCTTTGGATTATTCTTTTGAGTGTCGGTCATTCCATACGGATAATTTACCTTTCCAACGTAATCTTTAGAAGGCCTGAAAATTGGCATATCGACCAATCGGATTGCCATCTCCGACAATCCATCATTGTCTTCATCGTAGAAAATAAATGGGTTTTCCCAACTGTAGCGCAAGTCGTTGATTCTAAATGAAGATGCGCTCATTTTCAGGAAAAGGGTATTCCCGTGATAATCGGTATAGAAATTAGAGTAGCCGCTGTGTTCCCAACCTCCCATTACCAAATCGTTCCAATTGATAAAATTGTGTATTCCGTCTTTTTCTCCAAAATCAATCATATACATGACGTCTGATTTCCAATCGAAGAAACTGCGCGTGTTGATATCTCCGTTGATGACCAACAATTGAACATCGGCAATTCCGTCGCCGTTTGTGTCAGTCCAGTCGATGCTTAAATCCATTGGTCCGGCAAATTTCCCATCGCGATTTTTATCCACTAAAAGGCAATCGTTGTCTTGATCTCCTTCCAAATCACCGTATTTCATATCGTCGTCGTCGTCGATCCACATAATCGGAATGCCATCCAAAATAGTGGTTTTCAGAATGTCGGGATCGCCGTCTTTATCGAGGTCGATGTATTCGATGTTTTTGCTGTCAGATACCAAGGGTAAACGCCAGGGAATTAGTTGTGTTTTCTCGTTCCAATAGTGGGTTTGAGCTGAAACAAATAGCGGCATTAGGAAAACAAAAACACTTAGTTTTTTCATTTTGCGATTACTTTATACGATTCTTTTGTCTTTTCTTTTATGATTGTTACGATGTAAATCCCTGAAGTTGGTAGCGTGTAGTTGGATAATTTACTGTTATAGATTTTATTCAATATACGCCTTCCAGTAAAATCTGTAACGATTATCTGAGCTTGATTTTCAGATGACAAATTTACGTTTAGTTCTCGATTTAGTACAAAAATTCGATCTTTATTCTCTTTTGCAGTTGGTATTGCTGTGGCTGAAAAATCGAAGAAAGAAACTTTGTAGCCAGTATTTATGCCTGCTTTCAGATCAGTAGCTTTTATCAAATCGTCTATTCGTTGGTATGGTTGTGCATTTCCAGAAGGAAGGTTAGAGAAATAATTCAATGAATATCCCCAGGGTCCATAAGAGGTAATTACACCAACTAAAACTGGATTTCCATTCAATACCACAAAAACTGGATCTCCGCTATCGCCCATAGCAACTGGTTCGTAGAGTGAAACGCGATTAGCCTTTGTTGGTACCTGAAATTCAAAATTTTCACTCTGTTTCAATCCCAAATATTTCACATCTGCCACTATCGCTTTTTCATCTTGATCCAAAAAGAATCCAGGTAATCCTGCTCCGTCATTAGCAAGATAATCTTTCGCATTCGAAGGTAACAACTGGCAGGGGGAGATGGTTGGTGGTACATCATAATCCAATGTTACCACTTCGATATCAGGAAAGGTAATGTTGTAATCTGTATTTACCGAGAAGGCAATTACTTTCCGACGCACAATCTGATTATCTTTTGTAATAAAACGAATAGAATCTCCGGTTTGAATATTGTAATGTGCCGCCAAGATGGCGTGACGAGGGGTAATCAACGTCCCTGCCCGAAGATTGATTCCTTTCGAATTCCACGGACTGGCACAGGTCAAATCAAGGTTATATGCCCAACAATTGGTATTGCGTACATATTTTCCGCCATAATGGTTTTGGGTTGTAAAAATCGGCATATTCGCACTTGCGTTGTGTTTGTTTTCTATGCGTAAATCGATGTTCAGCATTGCATTGGCATTAAAGTCGTTGCACGTGACATTGCCGTTAGCGTCTGGAGTGCAATCTTGCGCGTATATGGAGAATGTTGTCGATGCGATGATGAGCAAACTGATTAATTTTTTCATTTTTTGTAATTTTCTATTTAATGAATTTAGTTGCATTTCCATTTATTCTAATTATGTAAATTCCATTTTTCAGATTTCTGGAATATGTTCCTGTGGTTTTTATTAGATCTATTTTTAGACCATCTATTGTGTAAAGTTCCACTAGAGTCGGGTCGTTAAAAACAGCGGTAATGCCATTTTCTGTGATTCTAAAACTCGGTTCAAGGTGTTTTTCAGCATTGAGATTAGTTGTTAGCGATCTGGTTTCGAGAGCTCCCATTATTGGAGCAATATTACTCCTCGAAATACCCTCAAAGTCAGTTGAAATGCCTGAATTTGTAGCTCCTGATACAATCGATGAAGTAGCAGTAATATAATCAATTGCTAATTTGCCTCCAGCATTGTCGAAAATAGGATCATCTCCTTTACTATTAGCATCAAGCGTAACACCAGTAATGACGGTAGATTGCCAGTCAATTAATGCTTTCTTATTTGTAGTATTGTATATCCCAACATAATTGTTCGTTGCAGCGGAAACAAACAGGTCGTTGTAGTTGCAAACCAACGTTCCAGTGCCGTAAGTAGCAAGACCTATTGCATAATTATTTCCGGTTGCTCCGGCATTAATCCGGTTGTTGAAGAAGATGTTATTTCTAAAGTTTCTGGCATTTGTCGCTCCGGTTCCAGCACTGTAAAGGCCATACGATTTCAGTGTTTTCAACGTTGGTGCACCATCAATATAGACTGTGTTGAAATAAATATTGTTGGCTACTGCGGTTGCAGCTTCGTTAAATCCATAAATGGTTGCAGCGTTGTTTCCACCTAAAAGAATAATGTTGTTGCTGCAGGTTGTGCTCACTGTTGCTCCGAGTGAAATGCCTGTTGTGATAGCTCCTGTAGAAGCCGCCGTGGAGAAGAGACTGTGAATTAGATTCCCATTTACAGTAGTCTTGCCACCAGTCAACGAAATGCCATATATTGTACCGGTTGTCGTGCTATCTTTCAAATTCGCAATGACGTTGTTGTTGATTACATTTGTGGTTGCAGTTCCTGCACAGTTGATTCCATAAATATTTTGAGAAGCAATGGCCTTTGTGGTAAGAATGCAATTAGCTGTTGTTGGGCTTCCAATCGTGTTATTGCTGATGTTCGTTGTTCCACCTGTTGCTGATTTGTAGATGGCAGTTACGGCGGTTGTTCCTCCAGTTCCTGATTTACTATTATTGCCTAACAGTGATCCGATTTTATTGTTTTGACAAGATGTCGTTCCAGTTGTGGCAATATAGATTCCATACAGATTTCCGCCTGTAGCACCTGCTGTATAGTTGATTGAGCCTGTGGTTGAGTTGTCGCCGATTGTATTTCCACTCACGTTTCCAATATTAAAATCGGTAACTGATCCGGCATCAATCATAATTCCGTACCATTGACCAGTACCACTGTTTTTCCAAAGAAAATTTTGAATGGTGTTGTTTTGAATTGACGATACGGCTCCTGCAACAGCCGTTTTTAAATAGATCCCTGCAAAAACATTGTTATTTACATTCGTTTTGGTCAATGGATTTCCTCCGCATTGTGCGGTTTGTCCACCGATGTAGTTGTCAGTAATTTCGTATCCAAAACCACCCAAAATATTGATAGCGTAATAGGCAGAAGTACTTGTTGGAGCGAACGACGAAGAGGTGTCGTAGATGCTATTTCCCGAGATTTTCCAACTGTCGTTAGATGCCCCTGATAAGCAAATAGCCGATGATGGAACTCCAGCCTGCAGGATTTGAGGAAATTCATTCGATTGAATGGTGTCGGCAGTACTAGGTGAACCTGCAAATCCTGTGGAAACGATTCCATAATAGGGTTTCCCTGTCGAATTTCCGGTGATGGTATTGTCGCTGATTGAGTTGTGGCTATTTCCATTTCCGACAGTGGATGGTGCCTGAAAATTTATCACTCCTTTTGAAGTTGCAGAATATCCTTTGATGGTGCAGAATTTCACAGAATTGTATTCAGCGTGAATTCCCAGATTAATGGCAACGGCCGCTGTGGCTGCGCTATTTTCGATAGTCAGCGATTTTGAATCGGAGCTCGGAATTCCGCCAACGTACATTCGTCCGTCGATTGTTATGTGATCGGCTCCTTGCAAATCGATTAAGTTTCCGGAGGCGATGTTCCCGCTTATCGAAAGATTGGCTGAAGTAGGAAATATTTTCACAGACGTGTAGCTGGATGTTCCGCCAGCAGTTGTCGTTCCACTGGCTTTCAGTACTGCCGAAGCAGTTTCTATGGTTGAGGCTTTCACCTGAACAGTGATATTTCCTGTCAATTTTCCGTTATTTATATCGTCGAAAACGGCTTTTAGTGTGCCATACGTACCGCTACCACCACCCGATGATGTGGCAGCTAACTCTGCATTTTTGTATTCGTAAGCACCGATGTCATATGCTGCTCCTTGAGGTCGGGGAATGTCGTCGAAATCGCTTGTTGGAGAAGTGACGGCAACGCCCGCATCGACGGCGGCGCAACCTGTGTTGAGGTGTAAATCAAAATTGCCAGGCAGTTCTAAATTTGATGCGTCTTTGAAATAGGTGCTGTAATTGGATATTGCTCCGACTATGATGTTGTTTGATGCTGTTCCCATCGTTGGGGATCCAATTGTCACGGTATTTGCCACCAAATTATTTTTTACAACATTATTGGAACTTATGATTCCAGATTTTTCGGAAATACTTATCCACGTGGGACCTACACTGGTCGCATTCTGATCGACTGAATCGACAGGGGTATAGAGGTAAGGATCTAAAACAGTGTTGTTTATTATCTGACAGTTTGTGGCACTATTAAGCGTTATTCCATGCCAATTGTCGGTTAACACAATATTATTTTCTACAGACCAATTCACTAGAGGTCCGTCAAAACAGCCAATTCCTTGTGCAGAACCACGAAAGTTGCGAGTAGTATCAGTCGTATTTATGAAAATATTTTGTCGAATTGTATCATTTTTAAGCGTGTCAATTCCTATATTCGGTGTTGCTGTGGTAAAAGCCTGAAACAAATCGTCGTGGTTTTCGGAGTATGCCATTACCTTGATTAAATCAAACAGTTTATTTTTTTCAAAGATGATATTACTACCCAGTACTCTGCTGGCATCGTGTGTGAAGTTTTGAACAGTATTGCCTCTAACGATTGTTTTTGAGGATGATATTTGAATGCCAAATGCCACATTGGTAATCGTATTATTTTCAATGATGTGGTTCGCATTCAGATTGGCTCGCGTAGAAAGTCCGCTATTGCAGCTATCTCTCCATTCAGCTCGGTTCCAAGTCGTTGTATTTGATGTGGACGAAATTGCGCATCCACTGATGGTGACGTGCGAGCTAAGCCCATAAATTTCGACAAGTGGGACACCTATTGTTGAGCCAACTGTAGTCGATATAGATTGAATGTTTAACTTGTAAATTTTCCAATAATCCGTCTGATTTGTGCCATTGCCAACTCTTAATCGAGTTAGAATCGGATTTTGACCCGAGGCGGGTGTAATTACTACAAAGCCTGTATTTGATCCTTTCACTACTGCGTAACCGTGATTACCAGTTTTTAGAAATATCGTATCGCCTGCTATAAAAGTTTTGCCTGCTGCAAAAATAGCACTCAAGCTACCCCATGGACTTGCAGCAGTGCCTGTATTTGTCATTTTTCCAGTGGCAGTTGGATCGGAGTAATAGTTTGTTGCGCGGCTTGTTTTCGCAAACAAACCAAACATAATTAGTAATAGAAATAGCGATTTCTTGTGTGACCAAATTTTCATCATTCTTATGGTGTTAATTGTATATTTTAAAATTTTATTTGTGTGTTTTTTTTCGGAATCAAAATCTTTGGTCTTTTTGTAAAAAAACCGTCAATAATCAGATCTGACACCGATTATTGACGGTTGGAATTAATTTTTATATTTTGAATTTAGTTGCTTTTCCATTGATGCGTAGGATGTAGATTCCTTGCAATAGAGTTCGTGAATAAGTTTTTACCAAACTTGTTCTTTCAATCAATTCTCCGCGAATGGAATAGATTTCTACGATACTTGGTTCGCTAAAATTGGCTTCAACTCCTGTTTTAGTGAAAGTCACGGTTGTTGGCATTTCAGGTTGTTGACGGCGAACGACTTTGTTGTAAGTCGATCCCAATTCGAAAGCCCCGATAGATGGAACTGTTGAACTTCTTGTACCAACTCCGTAATCGACGGTAATGCCTGTGCCTGTAGCACCTGCAGCCAACGAACCTGCCGATGGAATGTAGTTTGAAGCCAATTTACCGCCCGCACTAGCAAAAGATGGGTTAATGTTTAGGCTATTAAGGTCCAAATATCCACCATTGATTAGTGTTGTTTGCCAGTTTGCCAGTGTTTTCTTATTGGAAGTGTTGTAAATGCTAACGTAGTTGTTTGTTGCATTTGCTACATACAAATCGTTGTAGTTGCTCACCAATGTTCCCGAACCATAAGTCGCCAATCCAATCGCATAGTTATTGCCTGTAGCCCCTGCATTTACTCTGTTGTTGTACAGAATATTGTTTAGGAAATTACGTGCATTTGTTGATCCCGTTCCTGCGCTATAAAGGCAATACGATTTCAACGATTTGGAGGTTGGAGCACCGTCGATATAGACTGTATTGTGATACAAATTATTCGCTTTAGCTGAGGCAGATTCGTTGAATCCATAGATTGTTGCAGGATTATTTCCTCCAAGCAGAATAATGTTGTTTGAGCAAGTCGAACTAACCGAAGATCCTAGCAGAATACCTGTAATTAAACCGGTTGTGAGGTTGGATGACATCGATAATGTATGAATCAGATTTGCGTTCAATGTAGTCGTTCCTACGCCAGAGAGGTATATGCCATAAATCGCGCCAGTAGTAGTGCTGTTTGCGAGGTTTGCAATGGTGTTGTTGCTAATTGCATTTGAGGCAGAAGTGCCAGCACAATATATTCCAAACACGTTTTGAGAAGCCACTGCACTGGTCGAATTTATACTATTGGCAGTAGAGGTGCTTCCAATAGTATTTCCACTAATGGTGGTTGCACCAGCCGTTCCCGATTTGTAAAGCGAATAGATATATACCAATCCAGTTGAGCTGTTTGATCCTGTAATCGAACCAATCTTGTTATTTTGGCAATTTGTGGCACCAGATGTTCCGATGTATATACCAAAGAGATTGCCTGTTCCACTTGTTGCTGCTGTGTAATTGATGGATCCCGGTCCTGTATCAGAACCAACTGTATTGCCAGTTGTGTTTCCAATGTTGAAATCCGTTACCGAACCACCATCAATCCAAATACCGTACCAGTTGCCAATACCGTTATTTGACCAGGAGATGTTTTTGATTGTGTTGTTTTGAATGCTCGATGCTGCACCAGACGATGCCGTTTTTATATAAATTCCTGCAAAAATATTATTGTCGGCATTCGTTTTGTTTAATGAGCTACCGCCACATTGAGTAGCTTGTCCGCCGATGTAATTATCGGTAATTGTGTAGCCATTGCCTCCCAAAATATTGATTGGATAATACGCCGAGGCTGCTGAGGGAACAATAGACGAACTTGTGTCGAAAATACTGTTACCAGAAATAACCCAACTGTTGTTGAATGCACCCGAAAGACAAAGAGCCGAAGAAGGAACACCTTCTTGAAACGACTGCGAAAAATCGTTATTGCTGATTGTGTCCGCAATGCTCGGATAGCCCGAAAATCCTGTAGAAATAACCCCGTAATATGGTTTTCCTGATGTGTTTCCAGTGATTGTATTGTCACAAATTTTGTTGTGACTATTTCCATTTCCTGAAGTTGTTGGCGTTTGGAAATTGACTACACCCAAAGCTGATGCAGAGTAACCTTTTATTGTGCAATATTTCACCACATCATACTCTGCATGGCTACTCAAATTGACCGCAATTGCTGCAGTATTACCACTATTTTCTATCGTGAGTGATTTGTTGTTGTTTATAGGATTCGCACCACTGTATTGTCTTCCATCAATCGTTACATGAGTTGCTCCTTGCAGGTCAATCAAACTTCCTGATGGAATGTCTCCTTTGATAGAAAGATTCGAAAAAGCAGGATAAATTTTCACAGATGTGTAACTAGATGTTCCTCCATCAGTGGTCGTACCACTTGCTTTCAGAAGGGCTGTAGCCGTTTCGATGGTCGAAACATTTACTTTGAGTGTGATAGATCCTGTAAGAATCCCCTTGTTTATGTCGTCGAAAGCAGCTTTCAGCGTAGAGTAATTGCCACTGCCAGTAGTGCCTGATGCTGAGATTTCCGGATAAATGTATTCGTAAGCACCAACGTCGAATGCGTCACCTTTTGGTCTAGCGATGTCGTCGTAATCTTTCGACAAACCGCTGATGGCTGTTCCAGCTTCGAGAGCAGAGCATCCTGTTTTAAGGTGTAAATCGAAATTTAGCAATTGCCCTAAATCAGAAACATTTGCAAAATAGTTGCTGTAGTTGGAGATTGCACCAACAATGATATTATTTGAAGTGGTTGCCATTGAAGGTGAGCCTAACAACACACTGTTTGCTACCAAGTTATTTGCAATGTAATTATTTGTGCTTGGAATTGCCGACGACTTTTCGTCGATACTTATCCAAGCTGGCCCTTGATTCGGTGAATTGTTATCGTATGGATCGACAAATGTTTTAGCATAAGGATCCAGCACTGTGTTATTGACTATTCTGCAATTTGTAGCACCATAAAGCGAAATTCCGTGCCAATGGTCGGTCATCACGATGTTGTTTTCTACCGACCAGTTCACCAACGGGCCATCGAAGCATGCAATTCCCTGGGTGTAACCTCTAAAAGCGCGAGTAGTATCGGTTGTGGTGATAAATATATTGCCTCTGATGGTATCGTTTTTGAGTGTGTCAATACCAGCACCTCCTCCAGCGGTTGTGTAGGCTTGAAGTAAGTCATCATGGTTTTCGGTGTAGAGCATCACTTTGATTAAATCCATAATCTGATTTTTCTCGAAAAGGATGTTGCTTGCCATTATTCTGCTGGCGTCGTGCGTAAAATATTGCACTTTATTTCTTCTGACTATGGTATTTGAAGATGTAATCTGCAATCCGAGATTGGTATTCTGAATGATGTTGTCTTCTAAAATGTGATATGCATTCAGATTCGCTCTGGTCGAAATGCCGTCGTTGCATCGGGTTCGCCAATCGTCACGTGTCCAAGCGGCAGTATTAGCACTCGATTTTACGGTGCAATTGCTAATGGTCACGTGTGTAGATGGTGCATAAATTTCAATGAGTGAATAGGGAAATCCAGAGGCTTCACTTTCGACATACAGCTTGTGCAATTTCCAATAATTGGCAGCAGTTACACCATTTCCAACCCGTATTCTTGTGAAAGTCGGAGATTGTCCTGCCTCAGGTGTGATGACCACAAAGTTTGTATTTGAACCTTTTACTACAGCGTATCCATGATTACCCGTTCTCAGAAAAATGGTATCACCAGCGGTGAATGTTTTATTAACATCGAAAATGCTCTTCAGACTAGCCCATGGGCTTGCCGATGTACCTGGATTTGACATGCTGCCCGATACTGGATCGGAATAGTAGTTTGTTGCTTTACTAGAAAGAAAGGTAAAGCTCAAAAAAAAGAAGACGGTCAAGAATTTTGTGTTTTTCATCATACAATTTTTTAGGTGATTAATGTTAAGGTTATAATCAAAAAATTAATTGTAGTTGAATCAGTGTGTGTATGTTATTGAATTTTGATTGGTGTTTCTTAGGTATGAAAATACTTGTGATCAGAAACTGAAGACTCTTCATCAGTCTATTTTTAGATTAGAAAAATGAACAACCACTTTTTCTGTAAGAAAGAGAGTTGTTCATTTTTCTAAAATTTGCTATAATCTTATTTGATAAACTTACTAGATTTACCGTTCACGCGAATGATATAAGCACCACTTTCTAATTTGCGGTTGTAACTTCCAACGGCATTCGTTCTTTCAATTAATTTCCCACTCATTGAATAGAGCTCTATTGAAGCACGTCCATCGAAATTAACAACGATACCATCGCTATTACGAATGATGCGAGTGTTATTTTCGTTGATATCATTCAATTTTGTAATGATTGAATTATTCTCAAATGCACCCATACTTGGTGTAGATCCTGATCTTGTTACGCCAGAAAAATCTGTAGGAACTGTTGCGATAGGAGTACCTGTAAGAGAAGGAACTACCGAATATGATAAAGCTGTTGTTCCACCTGCATTGTAGAATACGGGATCTTGACTAATACTATTTGCATCAGGTGCATAAGTTGATCCACCTGTCACTGGCAAAGCCAAAGCTTGCCACTGAGCCAAGGTTTTTCCACCGCTATTGTAAACGCATATTGAGCTTGCGGTAGCAGAATATATATCATTGTAATTTGATAAAATTGTTCCATTTGCTGTAGTCGCAAAATTGATTGCGCTATGTGATCCACCACCTGTTCGCGCATTCATAAAAATATTATTGCGAATGTCTCTATTGCTTGTTGCTCCAGTTGCCACTGAGTAATAACAAGCAGATCTTCTAGTTCCTGCATCAACAGTGCCGTAGATATAAACCGTGTTATGATATAGCTTAGTCGCAGCTGCAGATGATTGTTCTTGAAATCCACACACTTGAGTTTGAGCAGTTCCATTCTCAATTGCACTCAAGGCAATGATGTTATTTGTGCAAACAGTGTTCGTAGTTGTGTTCAAATAAATTCCTGTTACTTGAGCACCGTTACTATTTGAAGAAGAAAAAAGACTATGAATTAAGTTGGCATTGACGGTTGTTGTACCAGTATTTCCAGTCATAATTCCATTTATTAAACCAGTGCTTCCACCAGAAGATAAGTTGGCAATGGTATTGTTTTCAATTTTGTTACCGGTTACACTACTGTAGCATTTTATTCCTGTAGTTTCGCTTCCGGATGTTGATAAAGCTGAAGAGATGCTATTCGCTGTGCTTAAACTTCCAATCATATTGTTGCTAATTTCGACAATACCCGCACCACTAGCTTTTGTGATTGCTGCAATAGGAGACACATTCGTTGCCGCGGCAATGGTATTGGATGCTGTGATTGATCCAATTTTATTGTTTTTACAGACTGTTGTTCCTGTATTGCCAATTTGAATAGGAAAAACACTTGCATTCACAGCAGTACTGACGTTGGTCACAAAAACGATAGAACCTGTAGTTGTGTTGTCTCCGATTGTATTTCCAGTTTCAGTTCCAATATTGAAGCTACCTGTACCATACACATCAATTGCTCTCCAGTTTGAGCTTCCAGTGTTGTTTGTCCAACTTATTTTTTGAAATGTATTGTTTTGAATGCTCGTAGTTGTTCCAGTTATTGAGTAGACATTTATTCCGGAAAAGTTATTTGCAAAAGAAGTACTACTTGTCTTGGTAAAAGTACCGCCTCCACAATGTGTAGCTGTACCACCAAAATAATTACCGCTGATTACATTACCATCTCCAGTAGATGTAGTACCACTTGTCCCAAAATTGATAAAGTTTATTGCTGCAGAAGCACCATTTGTTGTAGTATAAGTGGCAGTCTCGTAGAAGCTATTTCCCGAAATAGTCCAGCCAGTAGAAATCACGCTTGATGCATGCCCTGCTACAAAAATGACCATACAGCCAGCTCCATAAGGTAGGCAATCTTGGAAGTCGTTGTTTCTAATTGTATTGTTTGTATTTGGGGCGGTTAGTGTATTGTTGCTGGCATAGAAGGCATATAAAGGGCGAGTGCCATTATTGGTTATCAGGTTATTATCAATTAAATTACTGTTGTTGCCCAATGTCGCGCTCGAAGCAATCCAAACAATTCCTTTTGACGAAGTGGCATTTCCTTTTAGAATACAATTTTTAATTGTATTCGTAGATGCGTCAGATTGTAAAACAATTGTAGCAGCAGTAAGTGATGTTGATGCAATAGTCAAGCTATGAGCGTTATCTCTTGCTCCAGATTGATTCACTCGTCCATCGATAGTGACATTGTCTGCACCATCCAATACTATTAAATGTGAAGATGCTGGAAGTGTTCCGTCTGCTAGAATTGAAAGGTCGGCTGATGTAGGATAAATCACAACCGAGGTGTAGCTTGCAGCTCCTGTGCCGCTTGCACTTAGTGAAGCTGTTGCTGTTTCAGAAGTACTTGCAGTCACTTGCAGTGTTACGTCCCCTGTTAAAACTCCAGCGTTTACGTCGTCAAAAGCGGCTTTTAGAGTGGAGTAAGATCCAGAACCACCACCTGTTGATGTCGCACTGATTTGTGCATTTGCTTGCCATATAGAAAGTCCGGCAAACATGACAAGAGAAAGAAAGAATACATTTTTTTTCATGATGTTTGGTTTAAATGATTAATTAAATAGTTGATGTATTATCTTTATAATTCAAATTCTCAAAGAATTGGAATTACACTATCTTATTACACGGAAAGAGTATATTTCTAACAATGAAATTATTATGTTGTAAAACATATATTCTGAAATGTTAGATTATCGTGATTGAAGTGTATTTCATTATGAGAATTTTTGATTCCGTATTTCGCGAATTTAAAATGTTGATTAAACAGCCATGGAAGACACGCACAACGTACAGAGATTAAAAGAAGGATCTTATGATGACTTCACCATTCTTTACCATCGGTATTTCCCAAAACTTTATGGATTCATATTTGGATTAATCCGCTCTCACACTACTTCAAAAGAGATAGTGCAGGAGACCTTTATTAAAGTTTGGGAAAAACGAGCCGACTTAAATCCAGATCTCTCTTTCCAATCATTTCTATTTATGATAGCTAGAAATAAGCTTTTAAATGAGATAAGGAATCAAACAGGCAATAAACAATTTATCGATTATATTGAATTTGCAGATACAGCTTCCCTCTCAGAAAATGCGACCGAAACGAAAATAGATTACGATGACTTTGTTAAGAATTTGAGAGCTGCCAAGTCTAAATTATCTCCACGACAACTCGAAATATTTAGATTAAGCAAAGAGGATGGTTTTTCAATACATGAGATTTCCGAAAAATTATCAATTACAGAACAATCTGTTAGCAATCAACTATCCATAGCTTTGCGAATTTTGAAAGAAAATCTGAATAAAATAGCAGTGTTTAATTTTTATATAATGTTGCTAAATATGTTTAACAACATAAATTTATAGTGTGATGATTTACCTCCTTTAGTGTATTACAATTGATGATAAGATCGAACAAGATGAAAGAGAAAATAACAATATTACTGAATAAAATTTTTAACAAAGAGGCAAATGTTGATGATGTGAAAAATCTCAACGAATCTTTATTAAAAATCCAAGATGAAGAGGCTTATAGTGCCTTGTCACAGATTTGGAATGAATATGAAAGTAGCCCAAATGAATTTGAGACACAATTGCAAGATGTAAAACTGGCGATTGATCAAAAAATTAAAGTTTCTACGGTCAGACGTTTTAATTTTAGAAGAAGCATCAGTATCGCTTGGAAAGTCGCTGCTGTTTTTCTGCTATTTGTAGCATCCAATTATCTGTTTGATTGGACGAACATCATCACTCCTCAAGGAAAGAATATTTCTATTGTAACCAAAACTGGGGAAAGAGCGATGATTGAATTGCCAGATGGGTCAATGGTTCAGCTAAATTCAGCTTCCAAACTTACTTACTCTTCTAATTTTAATCAGAAAAACCGTAGTGTTGAGTTGGATGGAGAAGCTTTCTTTGATATTAGAAAAAGTAAAACAGACAAGTTTGTTGTAAAAACAAAACATCAAGATATTGAGGTGATGGGTACCCGTTTTAATGTATTCAGTTATCAAAACGAACAGACATTTGAGGTAACACTTCTTTCGGGCAAAGTGAAAGTGGTTAAAAAGGAAGGAGATAGCAATCCTGTTATATTAAAACCAAACGAGAAATACATCTCTAATAATGCAACTTCAGAATTTGGAGTAACCAAATCGGATACAAATATTGAAACTGCATGGATGAGAGGAGAGTTGATCTTTCGGAGAGAGCCGCTCAAACTGGTTTTGGCTCGGATAGAGCGATTTTATGGAGTAAATATTGATTATCCAAAATCTAATAAAAGTATTAATAGCGAAATTTTTACTGGTAGATTTGAAAACGGAAGTGTTGATGATGTTTTAAAAGTTCTGACACAACTGTATCCAATTGAATTCAAAAAAATAAACAAATCAATCACGTTGAGCGCTAGAAATAAATAAGTTGATACAACCTTAAGCCTTATCAAAAACACAATGAAACAACAAACCTATCAGAGAAGAGCGAACGCTTTTCTTAGAATCCTTGTTCTCTTCTTATTCATTGCAGCTGTGCAATTATCGACAGCACAAACGAAAAATAGAATTACTATTTCGCTACATCAAGTCTCCTTAACAAACTTGTTTGATCAAGTTGAGAAGCAGTCAATATATCGTTTTTCGTATGCAGATTTAAAAAAATACGATGACAATAAAATTGATGTAGAAGCAAAGAATTGGACTATTAATCAACTGATGGATAGTGTATTAATTGGTTCAAAGCTAGAATATACAATCACTGGAAATAATGTTGTCATTCGAAAACAAAATTTATCCAAAAAACGCGTTCTATCAGGTGTTGTGTTAGATGATCTAGGCGAACCTCTAATGGGTGTAAATATACTCGTGAAAGGAACAGCGATTGGCACAATTTCTGATATTGATGGAAAATTCAAATTAGAAGTTCCTGCCACTTCCAAAGTTGCAGTTTCATACTTAGGATACGTCACACAGGAGATTAGCGCAGAAGATAAATCAAATTTCAAAATTACCCTTTTGCAAGACACAAAGAATCTGAGTGAAGTGGTCGTAACAGCATTGGGTATAAGTCGTGAAGAAAAATCATTAGGTTATTCAGTTTCTAAAGTCTCTGGGAAAGATATCCTAGAGGTAAAAAGCATCAATGCCGTCAACTCTCTTTCGGGCAAAGTGGCTGGTGTTGATATTATGCAATCCAATACTGGTGTTGGTGGTTCGTCAAAGGTGTTGATTCGAGGAAATTCAAAAATATCGGGTAGCAGCCAACCGCTTTATGTGGTGGATGGTGTGCCTATTGATAACTCAAATTTAGGGGAGGCTGACGAGTGGGGTGGTCAGGATATGGGTGATGGAATTTCTTCCATCAATCCAGATGATATCGAATCGATGTCGGTACTGAAAGGCCCTGCCGCAGCTGCACTTTATGGATCAAGAGCAGGTAATGGTGTCATCTTGATTACCACAAAAAAATGGAATAAATCGTCCAACAATAATTTCAGCGCAGAGTTTAATTCAAACATGTCTTTCGATAAGGTGGTTGGGCAATATGGTGATATTCAACACACTTATGGACAAGGAATTGGTTCTCCTCCGAAAGATTTGGTCGATGCTACCTATATGTGGAGCTGGGGTGATAAACTCAATCCTGAGTTGCAGTTTATTTCGTTTGATGGAAAACAAAGAGATTATGGGTTGAAAAACAACAATATGTTGAGCTTTTTTCAAACGGGTTCTAACATTCAGAATACGGTTTCGTTTTCTGGTGGTAATGAGTTGACCAATTTCCACTTTTCGGCTGCGGATAATAAGATGACCGATATCGTTCCCAATAGTAATCTGCATCGTAATACATTCAATGTGAATGGATTTATGCGGATGTGGAAGAATTTGACGTTGGATGCAAAAGTCAACTATTCAATCGAAGATGTAAATAATCGTCCATTTTTGGGATATTCTGGTGCGAATACTGCGCTTGCATTGCTAGGCTTGCCGAATAATATCGACCAATCTTGGTTGGCAGATAGTCGTGTGAATGCTCTTGGGAATTATCAATATTGGAATTCTCAAACACGTATTCTCAACCCCTATTATGTGTTGTACGAGATGAAAAATAATTCGAAGAAAAATCGGATTTTGGGATCAGTCTCTCTCAACTATGAGATTGCGAAGTGGCTGAATTTAAAATTGAAATCTGGAATTGATTCTTATAATTACGACTACTATAGCTACAGTCCTAAAACGACACCTTTAGCAGAATCGGGTGAGATGAGACGACTTTTCTCGAACACAAGTGAAATGAATTCTGAATTCTTGTTGACTGCTAAGAAACAGCTATCTGAAGCGTGGTTCGTCTCTTCCAATATTGGTGGTAATATCATGAGTAGCAGTACTTCTACCGATGATATGTTGGGTAAAGGTCAAGTGGAAAGAAGCAGAATTGCCATCAATAACTATTCTGAATATACAGTTCTGTTTTCGAATCCGCGTAAGCAAATCAATTCACTGTATGCTTTTGCAAATGTGGGTTACAAAAACTACTTGTTTCTTGATTTGACTGCTCGCAACGACTGGTCTTCAACATTGCCAACGAAGAATAACTCCTATTTCTACCCATCTGTGGCAAGTGCATTCAGTCTTTTGGATGCATTCCCAAAATTGAAATCTAAAATTCTTTCTTTCGGAAAAATTAGGGTATCGTATGCCGAAGTAGGTGGAGATACCAATCCTTATAATTTAACTCGATCGTTTCTAAATTATCCATACGTTTTTCAAAGTGCATTTTTATCTACAGAATCTTCTGTGATATTGCCCAATTCGGAGCTTAAGCCTTCTCGAAATAAGGGATTTGAAGCTGGTGTCGATTTTAAGTTATTTAATTGGCGATTGGGTATTGATGCATCGTATTACAATCAAACCATTTTTGATGAAATCATTAAATTGCCCATTTCTTCGGCGAGTGCATTCGATTATGCTTATATCAATGCTGGGGAAATTAACAATCATGGAATAGAGTTGGCTTTGAATATCACACCGGTTCAAACCAAAGAATTTGCATGGTATGTGAAATTAAACGGTGCACAAAATGTCAATAAGATTGTGAGATTATACGACAATGTGAAAGAGCAGGAAATTGCTCGAGCTTCGTGGATTAATTCTTACATCAAAGCAAACGAAGGCGGTTCCTATGGTGATATTGTTGGTTACGATTTCAAAAGAAACGAAAAAGGAGAAGTCTTGTTGAGTAGTAGCGGCCTGCCTCAGCGTTCTGACGAGCAAAAGGTGTTAGGCAATGGACAATACAAAATTACAGGTGGTCTTACCAATACCTTCACCTACAAAGGTCTTTCGCTACGAGTTTTATTCGATTTTAAATGGGGCGCAAAACTGTTATCCATGACTAATATGAAGCTCTATCAATATGGTGCAGAAATCAATACCATACAGGGTCGTGAAGAGTGGGCAGCATCCGAAGAAAAACGCATTGCTGCCAAGGTGACAAGTGCGAATTGGGTGGCAACAGGAGGATATCTAGCTGATGGTGTTATTTATGTGGGTGAAAATGCTGATGGCACGAAGCAATATAAACCAAATGATGTGTTTGTAAACCCAAAAGATTATTGGGGTAATGTGGCAAATACAAGTGTTTTGACTCCGTTTGTGTACGACGCTTCTTATGTGAAATTGAGAGAAGTCTCTTTTTCCTACGCATTTTCTGAAAAACTAATGAAGAAAACCAAATGGATTAAAAATGCTTCTATCTCATTGACTGCTCGAAATCTATATGTATTCTCGCATGTTCCAAATATTGATCCTGAATCAACCTACAGCGTCAGCAACGGACAAGGATACGAATATGGTTCACTACCTCAACGTAGCAGCTTTGGCCTTAATGTGAATATGAAGTTTTAATTCCAGAGTTCAGTACACAAGAAATATTAGATAAAAATGAAGAACATATTTAGCAAATACTTACTACTGCTCATCGTAATTTTTGGAGTTTCATGTAGCAATTTTCAGGATTTGAATACTGATCCTGCCACGACAGTTACCCCAGACGTACCATCATTAATTAGTGCTGTGGAGTTGAGACTTACCGGTGAGAGAGAAACTCAGTGGAGATCGACAGCTTATTTTCACATGGGTGTGACGCAAATGATTGCCGATGGTTGGACTATTTCCCGTGGTCAGGTTTATGAATTGGATTATAGCTATGTGGAGTATATGTGGAAAAGCTATTATCAAATGATAAACAATCTCCAGATTGCGATCAAGAAGTCAGAGAAAACGACTGGCTTTGAGAATTATACAGCAGTGGGTTCTATTATGAAAGTACTTTTATTCTCTCAATTGACCGATACGTATGGCGATATTCCTTATTTCGAAGCTGTGGATGGTTACGAGGGACGAAATTTCTTCCCTAAGTATGATTCTCAAGAGGCAATTTACAATGACTTTTTCGTTCAGCTCGATAAAGCGGTACTCTTGTTAGATGCTAACAAACAGCTTGTTGGTGATTTGATTTATCAAGGAGATGTGGCGAAATGGAAAAAATTCGCCAACTCATTACGTCTCCGATTAGCGATGCGTTTAGTGAATGTAAACGAAACAAAAGCAAAAGAGCAAGCGACAATAGCAGTGCAAGGTGGTGTGATGAGTGCATACACTGAATCGGCTTATGTACAACACGGCAGTTACGATATTAGCCAAACAGGAATGCCCGAAATTCGTGGAAATAGTTTCTCACAAATCATGCGTTTTTCTGAAGAAATAATCTTTGGCTGTGCCACATATACTGATTATCTGCGTGACAATAACGATCCTCGTTTCAAAATGATGTTTGGAATTTATGGTCCTGTGAAAGGGACATCATTGACTAGGGTAGACTCGAAATCAACAACGGAAACAAGTGTGGATGTAACGAATGAATATGAGACGAAATATGGTCCATTGAAAGGACAGCCACGTGCTAGTTTTCTATTCGAAGATTTCTCGTCATCGGGTATTAATTACACCACGTTCTATGTAGATAAAGACGGTAAGCAGATTCAAATCGATAAGATTTTTAAATGTTTACAAATCAGAAGAGAATTAACGAAATTTGATTTGAGCGCAATTTATTTACCATATTCTGAAGTTGAATTGTGGCTTGCCGAAGCTGCTGTTCGTGGATGGAATTTGGATGCATTGAGTGCTGAATCTCATTTCACTAAGGCAGTTAATGCCGACATTTCACAATTAGTAAATATTCTGGGCGCGACGGCACCATCTACTGTGAATGTAAATACCTACATCACAAACAATTGGAACAGCGATCCTGATAAACTCAAAATCATTAATATGCAACATTATGTTTGCAATTTCTTCAACGGAATTGAAGCTAATGCGAACTGGAGACGATCAGGTTATCCAATACTCAAACCAGCGGCTCATGCCAAAACTGACCCACAACTGAATGGTTTAATTCCAAGAAGAATGCCATATCCATTGACTGAAATTAATTACAACAATGCCCATGTATCTCCTCATTTAAGTAACGGAATAAACTTTTGGGGAGCACCAGTTTGGTGGGATGGAGATGTTAATCGGGGTGTTGAAAAAAATAAGTAAACCAAGAAATACAGATGAAACGAACACTACACATAAATATTGACACACAAAGCAATGTTTATGTGGTAGTTCCATCTGACCATAAAAAATAAATTATAAACAGATGAAAAGAATAGTTTGGATCTTATCGAGTCTCATATTGCTAATCTCTTGTAACAAAGAGTATAGTAATCCAACTTTAAAAGAGAATGAAATAATAATTTATTTAAAGGGTTCGGGCTCTACCGTTTCTTTGTTGGGCGCACAAGGTTATATATGTGAAGTGGGCGATTCTACGGTGATTGATTTGCAAGTATCACCAGCAAAAGAGACTCAATGTAAATGGATCGATTCGAAGGATAGTCTTTTGAAGACTGGTCTTCGATATGCATACAAACCACTTAAAATAGAACAAAAGAATATTCGGTTTATAGCTACACGCACCAATGGTTTTTCAGATACGATTCTGTTTAAATTTAATGGTGTTATTTCTGGCTTAGAGTCAGCGCAATATGGTAAATGGACGGAGAGTACATTTGTAGAACCTCAAACAGGCGTCTTCGATACATATTTCACTGTTTCAACCACTGGCGATCAATTAAATTCAGTAGTTGGATTAGGTCAAGGGAACACGACGACTTATGCCAATCTTTCATGTCTTATCCGATTCAATATGAACTCAAATCCAGGCACAATTGATGTATTCAAAGGTGACGGAAAAGGTAGTGGATCGTATAGTGCGGATGCTCAGATTACTTATGGAGCACTGCAAGACTACAATTTCAAAGTTTCTGTAAATGTAGTTAGCCAACAATACTCTGTTTTTGTTCAGCAAAATGGCAGTTATGTAGCTTTAGCCACTAATTATCCATTCAGAGTTTTAGCAAATAAACTCACTTCGTGGGCTATTTTTAGTGATGGCACTATACGCGGAAATGGTACGATAAGTGTGAAAAATAAAAGCATTACTACCATTTCTCAAAATAAATCTCCTCTCATCGATAAAGTTGTCGATTTGAAAAAAGAAGAGGGAATGGTTTTTACACAAATCGTAAAAGTGACAGATCCACTCGGTGGAGTTGTGAAAATTGTGGGCACTGATATGCCTCGGTTTGCCACTTTAACCGACAATGGGAACAACACGGCCACTATCCGTTTTGCTCCTTATGCCAACTGTGGTGGATGCGATATCGGAGTGCATAAAGTGACAGTAGAAGCAACAAACTCGATGGAAACAAGTGCATTATCTTTCAATGTGGAAATAGTAGAAAAAACAAATAAAATTACACTCAATGCCAATGTGGCTGATGGTGTGGTGTACGACCAATCTGTACAAGCAATTGCTCCAAGTACTACTCCATCTACTTTGGTGATTGGCAAAGGTCCACTTCCTGGTAGTGCCACAGTTTTTGCACACAGTACAGCTATTATTCCATTTGATATCCCGACCCTCGAAGCCGGAATGAAAGTGACAAACGCCTCTTTTTCTGTGAATGTGGAATTGAATAATGCTTGGAAAAATGTTCGTTACGATTTGTATGCTTTGCCCGCAAGAGCAAGCGCTGCTATTCTGAATTCAGATTACTATATGGCTGCGGCAACTGATCCGACAGTAGGCGTGTCGCTTATTCAAAGTGGATTTGTGGTGAACAATCAGGTAAGTGTAGGTCCAATTGGTGTAATGAAATCGGATGCAACGGGTTCAGTCAATCTCACAACATTTATCAATAACCTTTTGGCAAATGTGCCTTCAGGAGCTAAATATTTTTTCCTTCGAGTCAATCCCAACCGTTCAGATTTAGACAATTGGATTCGATTAAACTTCTCGAGTGCAGAAACATTGACACCTCCTGCAATTGAAATTACTTTTGGTCCAAAATAAGTTAGTATTTTGATGAAAAGAATAACCTACATATTCATCTTTTTAGCAATGGTTTTTCGGCTTTCTGCGACCGACTATTACTGCGATCCTCAAAAAGGAAGAATCAGTAATGACGGCACAATCGAGCATCCTTGGAAATCATTGCAAGAGGTGTTTGAACAGAAAAAGTCGTTTGTCGGTGGTGACAATATTTATCTGTTATCGGGTAACCACGGTAGTGTGAAAATTGTGGGTGAAAATGAGAGCTATGTGACCATAAAACCAGCCGAAAATCAATTACCGATTTTGCAATCACTATCTATTGGAGAAGAAGCTCTGGCATCGCGTTGGCGCATCAACGGTGTTACGATTGAAGGAACACAATCCGGTCGGTTGGTCGACGTGTCGAAACAGTCGATGTTGATACAAATCATGTATTGCTCCGTTCAATCCATCGCCAACTCTGATGTCTGGAATTCAGAGAATTGGATGAAAAATGCTCAAAATGGATTCGTCATCGACGGGAAACGTCATAAGATACAATTCAACCGCATCAAAAATGTGCGAACAGGCATCATCAATCGTTCGGAGCAAACCCAGTTTGCTTATAATTCCGTCAATTTCTTCACCGAAAGTGCCATTCAAACAGCTGGTAACGATTGTGTTTTCGAACATAATCTGCTCAAAAATGCGGTGGTTTTGGGAAATTATTCAAATTCGGCTTTTGTTTTCTTAAATAGAAATGGAGAGAAGAAAGGGACTCCAAATATTATCAAGAACAATACTTTACGAGGAAATATTATTTACGATTATACCAATTATAAACGTAAATTCATCGGTGCGATGATGGGAATTGTGTCGTTCGATAATATTCTCGATATGTGCACTTTCGAAAACAATCTGGTAGTGACAGATCATTGGCACGGAATCACATTGTTTAATGTAAATAACAGTTCGATTGTCAATAATACGGTTGTCGATCCTTTTCTGAAAACCATCTATCCAGAAGAAAAACGGAAAGACTTCATGCAGCCAATGGGTCCCGCACGTATCTGGATCGAAAACTCGATTCCCGAAGTGAAAGGCAACCGCGTGTGCAACAATTTGGTTACCGACACCAAATTCAAAGGCGAGATTGGTCTGATAGATAATAACGCAGTTGTTGGATCAACCTACGAAGATTTGGATGAAACATTCTACAATTGGGAGTTTCTCGACTTTAGACTCAAAGCGAATGCCATGTTTGTAAATACATCTTTGGTGGGTGTCACTCCCGATCTGGATGCAGAAAATGCTCGTCGAAAAGTCGATAATATGGCCAATGTAGGTGCTTTTGAGTTCAGCAAATCGGCTATTACTGAGCGAAATGTTCAGTTGATGGGACAAAATTCTGATGTAGAATTGCGCTCAAATGGGCAAAAAGATTGGAATGGTCAAAAATCAATTCGCATAGGGGGAGTAGGAGATACCTACAATGGCAATGCAATTATTCCCTTTATTCTGCCTGCAAAAACCAACAATCTTAAAATTACAAATGCTACGTTTTCGCTCAATGTGGAAGATGTGCAAAATGCACCGCTTTGCAATGTCGATTTGTACGGTTTATTACCCCGCGATGGCAACGAAATCACATTAGCCGACTACTACGAAGGTGAGAGCGGGAAGTCATTTACCGCTAGGTTAATTCAACCCGCATTGTTTGGTGGTTCTACATCGAAAGGAAAAAAACATACAACCCAAATGGGCAATTTCAATTTGGCTGATTTTATGAATTCGTTGTACGATGCAGGTTACAAGGCCGGCGATCACTTCTTTTTAAGGTTAAGCCACAGTCGGGCAAATATTGCCAAATATTCTCGTTGGCAGATTTCAAGTGCAAATGCCGAAAAAGTTGATCTTCGTCCACAGATGAATTTGCAACTGGCGCAGGTCGAACAAAAAGGTATTGAAACAACGCAGAAACCTACTGTATATCTCTATCCGTCTCCATCACATTTGGGCGAATATCAAATTTCTATTGCCAATAATAAGGAGAACAAACCGTTGAAAATAGTAATAAAAAAAGCCGATGGAACAAATTGTTACGAATATGTATCGAATGCATTGGTTGAAGTGAGAATGAATAATCAATATAAACTTGCATCTGGTTATTATTTGGCAAGTTATTCTTTTGGTGAGGAAGCAGAAGAATTAATCAGTTTTAATATTTGGTAATAAATTTAGAAAATACACACATGAAACGAGCACGACAAAACAACTTTGACTCACAATGGAATATTTATATGCGAGTTCCATCTGACCATAAAAATCAAAATTACAAACAGATGAAAAAAGTAGTCTTATTATTCTCTATATTGTTTTCAATCAGCCAGTTGTCTTTCGCTGAGAAGATTATGCAGATCCAATTTAAAGATCAAGCAATTGGTCAATTTACGGACCAAAATATCTCGGATCTATGTCCACTGGTCACTTGGTCAACGATGAATAACAATGCCTCAATTACCGAAGACCCACAACGAGGTAAAGTTCTCGCTATTAATTACCCAAAATCACAGTTTGGCCCTTTTGCTTCAGGGTCTCAATTTATTGCAAGAATGACTCCTGCAAAGCACTACTTTCTTGATTATTTCGTGAAATTTGACAAAGGTTTCGAGTTTAATCTTGGAGGTAAGCTCCCTGGGCTGACCAGTGGCGGTGGTGACTATACTGGCGGAGTAGTGCCAACAAATGGACAAGGTTGGAGTGCACGCTACATGTGGTCCACAAACAACTCGATTCTCTACCTTTACTACATCGACCAATCGTCTTCGTTTGGCGATAATATTCCGACAAATCAAGTATTCGAAAAGGACAGATGGTATAGAATGACCCAAGAAATCATCGTCAATGATGAAAACATGAATAACGCTGTTATTCGTGTCTGGATGAATGGCCGATTAGTGATTGAAAAGACAAATTTCAGGTTGAGAATCGCACCAAATGGATTGATAGATTCGTTCTATTTCTCCACATTCTTTGGTGGTAACGATGCTTCTTGGGCTCCTTCTGTAGATTGCAAAACCTATTTCGACGATATTGTGGTTTCGACCGATGCACCAACCTATCTGAAAGAATTAAAAGGTGCAACAGGTTTGACTAACCTTGATCCAGCGGTTACGCCACGTATTGCCAATATCAATAAACAATGGGGATCTAAATTTGGTGATGCTTCGGTTTGCCTATGGAAAGACGACAAAGTAGCGGCGTTCACAATCTCAATTGACGATAATATCGAAACAGAAGTGGATTATTGGAAAACTACGTTAGCCAATTACAAATTGCCAGTCACATGGTTTCTGATTACAGATGGACAGACATGGCCAGATTTCGATGTGGTGGCTACTAATCCGAATGTGAAGGATTGGAACAAATACCTGACAGCTATAAAACAGGGTCACTGCATTGGAGGACACGACGATCGTAACTGGTATAACACACCCACCACGCCCCCAAATCCAGACTCACTGAGATACGTTACTCGACTAAAATCGACACGTCAGAAAATTGATGCTGAACTCGACTCTTACGGCAATCAAGCACTTACCTATGCTTGGCCTTATGGCGAGGGAAATGCAAATTATGGTCGTACGCAGTTTATTGCAATGCGTGGAACTTATGGCGTATTGAATCAAGTTGATAAAGTCAATTATCTGAATGTGAACAGTGTTTCTAGTCCCGCGGTTGTTGCCGCATTGCCAACATACATCGATCCTTTACTCGATAAAGGAGCAAAATTGTACAATGTAACCTATTATCGTGGCTGGGGAAGTACACACTTTCATGCGCTTGGCACAGCAGATGCTAAAACAAAGGCAGAGGGACTTTTGCAATATTTGAAAGCAAGAGAAGATAGTCTTTGGGTCGGTGGATTTACACCCGTAGCACAATACGCTCAATCGCGCGACACACATCATTTGACTTCATCTGTGGTAAGCTCTACTCAAGTGAAATTCACTGTGACAGACGATATGAATGACGATTTGTTCTATTTCCCATTAACTGTAAAAATTAGAGTTGGCAACGATTGGGCTACCGCTACAGCGGTACAAAATGGTCAATCAGTTGCAACCAAATTAATCGATTTTGCTGGAGGAAAATATTTGCTCGTCGATGCAGTTCCCGATAGAGGAGAGGTGCTTGTTACTGGCGTTTTGGATAATGACCCTGCCGTTTTCAATCCAATACCTGATACAGAGGTGAATGTGAACGAGCCGAAGGATATTATAGTTGAGGCTCACACAACTCAAAATCAGCCTTTGACCTTTACGTCTGGAACATTACCTAGTTTTGTTACGTTTTCTACAACGGGTCAATACACAGGTAAATTTACGGTTGCTCCAGCAAAAGAGAACTTAGGTAAATATACAATCACAGTTTTGGCAAATAACGGCGTAAGTACGATTTCTAAAAGTTTCATTCTTACGATCAGTCCTGATGTAAATACATTCACACTGATTGCTACAAAAGCTGATGCCGGAGCCTATTTCCCAATACATACATTTGTTGATCCGAATACCAGAGACAATGTGATTGCTGGTGGAGGTTATGAATTAGACAAACAACTTTCAGCTGTATTTCCATTCCAATTGCCAGTTATACCACAAGGGAAAATGGTGAAAGAGGCTTCATTTCAAGTCTATCTCGAAGGCTTTAACACACCAGCGAGCATAACAGGTGTAATCAATCTTTTTGCACTTACCCCGAGAAGCAGCGATGCGGTTATTTTGGCTGACGGATATGCTGGAGCATTTGACGCAACTAACGGAACACCAATTCAGGAAAATTTTGCATCGAAGACGACCGCTATTGGAGTGGTGAAGACGACTGCAACTGGAATTTCTGAATTGTCTAAGAATATTCAAAATGCCTACACCGATGGTAATGCAGGAAAATATATCTTCTTGCGATTGAGTACCAGCGATGTTGCACAGACCAAATTTGCACGAACTATGTTTACGACATCTGACGGAGCTGCCAAAACCTCTGATAATAACAGATATCCAACCCTATTCATTCAACTTCAAAATGATACACTTTCGCCTATAAGTTTGGTGAATCAATCGGTGAAACCTCGTATTTACCCGAATCCACTCTTGGGCTCTTTCTTGCAAATTGATTTTCCAGATTATTTTGTAGATGAGCCAATTTCAGTTGAAATTTATGATACAAAAGGATTATTGGTCAACAATAGAATTATTAATAATCAAAAAACAATACAACTGGATCTTTCAGCTTTTTCACGCCAAATTTATATTGTAAAATGCTCAACCAAACGATGGAGTACAACACAACAAATTATCAGATTATAAATTCTCTAGTATAAATATTAAAAACAAAACGTATGAAAACAATTAAACTTTTCTTTGTCGCGATGCTTCTTTTCGCAGGTTTTAATGCTGTAAAAGCTCAAACTGTAGAAGTAAAACCTGATTATTTTGATGCTTATGTTGATCAAGCAGGTAAAGTTGAACCAGCTTTGGATATGTTGCTTATTAGCAATATCGCTCCTCCTGCTGTCAATTTGAATAGTATTGTAATGAATTTTAAAATGCCTGCAATTCCAGCTGGAATGTCTTTGGTAGGTGCTGCATTTACAGCTACTGTGCTTCGCAAAGATCAATGGGTTTCATTTAATGGTGACCTGTATGGAATTGATTTTCGTGCTACAGATGTTGCTCTAGCCAGTGATTATTTTTCTGGAGCATTCGTAGCTGGACCTAATGTTGGAAATGGTTCTGATTGGGGTATTATGGATAATTTTTTGGATAATGCTGCCATCACATTTGGCAATCCAATAACATCGACACAAACAACGAACGAAGGTGCTAATACGCAATTAGTAAACTTCTTGAAACAACAATATGGAAATGGAGCTGTCAATAAATATGCTTTTTTGCGCTTGAGCATGGATAATGTTACGCCTACGACCAATTGGCAACGTTATGCTGTTGCTCCTGGTGACAACGCCACATATTACCCACGTTTGACATTCATTTTCGGTTTGCCAGATGCTATAAGCAAAGTAGATCAATCGAATGGTATTACGATTTATGCAGATCGCACAGGGCGAGTTAATGCAAAAGTGGATGCAGCTTTAGAAAATGCTACATTGGCAGTTTATTCGGTTACGGGAGCCAAAATTTCGTCTGAAATATTGACATCATCTAATTTCATTTCCACCAAAAAATTAAACCCAGGTGCTTACATTGTTAAGTTATCCAATAGTGGTAAAGAGACTTCAAGATCAGTTTTAGTGAAGTAGTTAATCAAGTTGTGTGTTCAATACAGGGCCTTGCGAAAGGCTCTGTATTGATTTATTTTAAAACGAAGTATTATGAGCAAAAGAATCCATTTCGCACTATTATCCATGATGTTCACACTGCTTGCATGTGCACAAAATGATGACGATATCTTATTTAGACCCACAACGGCACCTCCTACGGATACGCTGATGTACGTGAGTTTTGATAAACGGTCAGTCGGTAATTATGGAAATGCCGAGGTGGAAACTGATTTTAAAAATATAAAATGGGTAACGACAGATGGTCGTGGTGCCATTGTGGATGATCCACAAAGAGGCAAAGTGCTACAGGTATTTTATCCTAAAGGTTCTGTTGGACCTCAACAAGGAGGAATTCAGTTTGTCCGCACTTTGACAGGCAGTAAAGAGTATTATCTCGATTATTACCTAAAATTCGATGCCAATTTCGACTTCAATTTGGGTGGAAAACTCCCAGGGTTGACCAGTGGCGGAGAGAAATATACCGGTGGCGTAAATCCCACCGAAGGAGATGGCTGGAGTGCCCGCTATATGTGGACAAATACCATGCCCGATATCTATCTCTATTACGTCGATATGGCCGAAACTTATGGAGAACCTATCTATTTCAATGTTAAATTTGAACGAAACAGATGGTATCGCTTGACTCAACATATCAAATTGAACGATGCTGATAAAACAAATGCTATTATCACAGCTTGGGTAGATGGCGTGAAGGTTGCCGAAAAGACCAACTTCCGACTCCGCGTCGGCAACAAAGGGTTGATTGATTCATTCTATTTCTCGACATTCCATGGTGGTGCAACTCCCGATTGGGCGCCAAGAAACGATTCGTATCTCTACATCGATAATGTAATGGTGACAAGTATTCCCATCAAATTCTAAAAATATTTCATCCAAATAAATTGAATCAAGTAGCCGCTATTTGGTTCAATTTTTATTTTGAATCTAATGAAACACACCTTTATTTTAGTCCTGTTTTTTTTGTTTCAATTCTCTATTTCTGCACAAGAATCGAAAGCAATAATCAACGAAGAAGGCAAAGATTTTTCCACGCTCAAACACTCTTGGTCGGCACAGTGGATAACTCACCCAACGGCTTCAACGCTCGATTTTGGCGCATTTCTGTTTCGTCGTTCGTTCGATTTGACTTCCGTTCCGAAAAAATTCACGATTTACATTTCTGCGGATAATAAATATCGTTTGTATGTGAATGGACAATACGTTGGGTTCGGTCCCGAAACGGGCGACATCAATCATTATCGCTACGAAACACGAGATATTGCCCCTTTTTTGAACGCCGGGAAAAACACGATAGCCGCCGAAGTAATCAACTTTGGCGAGTATCGCAAAGCGTTGCAGCAAACCTTTCAAACCGCTTTCATTTGTCAATTTGATGCCTCTTTAGGTAAAAACGACCTCAATACCGGCAAACCTGGCTGGAAAGTCATCAAAAATGACGGACGTGGCGTAATGCCTTTTGTGAGCGATTCGATGCGAGGCTATTATGCCGCCGGACCTTGCGATGTTCTATTCGCCAATAAATTTCCGTGGGGATGGGAAACGCCTAATTTTAACGACGAAAACTGGCTAAAGCCTAAATTGGCAACCGTTGAATTTGCTGCCGGTCGGGGATTTCTGTATGGTAGCACCTGGTTCTTAGTACCTCGCTCAATTCCTTATTTAGCAGAAAAAAAACTGTCGTTCAGCAAGTTCTATAATTTCGAAAACAAGCAGCCAATCCCTCTGAAATCCATTCATAACCTAACGATTCCTGCTCATTCCATCAAACGTATTCTGATTGATAATGAAACTCATACGACTGGCTTTCCCGAACTCATTTTTTCGAAAGGAAAAAACGCAAGCCTAAAAATCACTTACGCCGAAGCACTGTTTGACTCTGCGTGGCTAAAAGGAAACAGAAACGAACTGGCAGGCAAACAGATACAAGGTTATTACGACAAAGTCTATCCAGATGGTTTTGACTATAGAAGCTTTGTTTCAACCGCCATGCGCACCTTTCGCTTTATCCAACTGGATATCGAAACAAAAGACGATCCGCTACGTCTGGACAATTTTTTTGCCATAAACACTGCCTATCCGTTTGAGCAAGAGGCCTCTTTCAAATGCGACAACGATACAGTGAATAAAACCTGGGAAAACTCTTGGCGCACCCTTCAAAATTCTGCTTTCGACGACTTTATGGATCCCTATTACGAGCAATTGCAATACATTGGCGACACCAGAATAGAGGCGCTTATTGCTTATTCGATGTCAAGTGATAAACGTTTAGTGCGTAAAGCAATGGTTTCATTCGATGATTCCCGTTTGCCTAATGGCCTGACTCAAAGCCGCTATCCGAGCTACATTGTTCAAGTTATTCCACCCTATTCGTTGCTTTGGATTAGCATGATTCACGACTTTATGATTATCGATGGTGACAAGGAGTTTATTCGTCAACGGCTTGATGGCGTGGAAACAGTTCTTTCGTGGTTTAGCAAAAAAGTCGATTCGACAGGAATGCTCACCAACCTCGACTGGTGGAATTTCACCGATTGGGCTGCTGGCTTCCCTAACGGAATTCCTCCCGGAGCCGATAACGGTTATTCTGCCACCATAAATCTGCAATATGTGATGGCATTGCAGCGCGCAGCTGAAATTTACAACTATTTGGGTGACACCGAAAAGAGCAACAAAGCTCAATTATTAGCCCAAAAAGTGAAAGCTGCGGTGGTAAAACGCTGTTTGAACGCAAAAAACGGATTGATTGCAGAAACACCCGAACAGAAAATCTATTCGCAGCATTGCAACATATTGGCGATTCTGACCGATGCCATTCCGGCAGACAAACAAGCTGCGGTGATGACAAAAATCTTATCGGATAAAAGTCTGATTCAGACAACCATCTACTTTAAGTTTTATCTTTTCGAAGCTCTTTTGAAATCGGGCAAAGGCAACGAATACCTTTCGTTACTGGACAATTGGAAAAATATGATGCGCAACGGTTTGACCACCTTTGCCGAAACGGACATTAATCCACGCTCTGAATGCCACGCTTGGAGCGCGAGTCCGGTGTACCATTTGCTCAAAATTGTAGCGGGCATTCAACCGACTAAACCCGGATTCAATGGCATTGTAATTGCTCCAAATATGGGAATGCTGAATTCTATTGATGCCAAAATGCCTTGTAAAGATGGAGTAATTATGGTGAAACTGACGAAAGACAAAACCAAACAAACCGTCACAGTCGAAATTACATTACCGCAAGCCAAAACAGGAAAATTCCTCTGGAACGGTCAAGAAACACCTCTGATTGGAGGGAAACAAATTTTGAAATTACAAAAATAAAGTTTAGAGTGGATTTTGAAACTATCTGGATGATTGTAACTAATATGAAAATAAAGATTGCAAATTTTAAGAAGTGCTTATTCGCTAGTCCCAGTGGGGACAAACACAAATACCAGACGTCGAAATCTTGTAGAGTGAGAGAGTCCAACTACAACTGCTAATTTAATTGTAGTTCGTTGTATGGACGATTGAGCGAGTTATTTCGACAATGTTTTTTTGTTTACTTTTTTTGCGCCAAAAAAAGTAAAACCCGCGGTAGCGATAAGAGTGATATAATCACATACCTATCACTTCCTTGTATACCCATTTTGATATAGTGCCAAACTAATATTCTGTTTGGCAAATTTTTAGAATATCAATTCATTTTCAAATATATTGACAACTAATATGAAACAACAATCCATCAGACTTTTCATCGTAGCGACTATTTTATTCGTTTTCGGATTGAAAAATGCTTCGGCAGCCGACAATAATTTGATCGAAAACCTGCTTTCTCAAATGACTTTAGAGGAGAAACTGGGGCAAATGACGCTCTATTCGAGTGGCGAAGATCCGTTGGTACCCGTGTTCAATCCGAGTTACAAACAAGAGATAAAAGAGGGGCGTTGCGGTGCAATATTTGCCTCCATCACGCCCGATAGCATCCGCTATTTGCAAGAATTGGCGATGCAATCTCGCTTGAAAATCCCAATGTTGTTTGGCTACGATGTCATTCACGGTTACAAAACCATTTTCCCAATACCGTTGGCGCAAGCAGCTTCGTTCAACCTCGACTTAATCCGAAAATCGGCTCAAGTGGCAGCCACAGAAGCTTCGTCAAGAGGAATCAACTGGTTTTTTGGCCCGATGATCGACATTGCGCGCGATGCTCGTTGGGGTCGTGTATCGGAAGGTGCAGGCGAAGATCCTTTTCTGACGAGTAAAGTGGCTGTTGAAATGATAAAAGGCTATCAAGGCGAAAATCTTTCTGAACGCAACAATGTGGCAGCCTGCGCAAAGCATTTTGCGGCTTATGGCGCACCAATCGGCGGAAAGGACTATAACACGGTCATCATGTCGCTGCAAGAGCTGAACGACGTCTATCTCGCGCCACACAAAGCTGCTGCCGATGCGCAGGTGGCTTCGTTTATGTCGGCTTTCAACGAAATTAACGGAATGCCCTGCTCGGCAAACAGAGAGTTGCTCACCGATATTCTTCAAAAGCAGTGGAAATATAAGGGATTTGTAGTGACTGATTTTGCCACAATTCGCGAATTTATGAATCACGGCATCGCCGAAAACGAAGAGCAGTGCGCACAACTTGCCATTCAAGCAGGCGTCAGCATGGATATGGAATCTGGGATTTACAAGGCGAAATATGTAGAAAATCAACTTAAATCAAAAAGTATCGATATTGAAAAAATTGACGAAGCAGTCCGACGGATTCTGACCATTAAATATAGAATGGGACTTTTTGCTGATCCGTTTAAATATTGCAACTCGAAGACCAACGAGTTGATGACTGCGAATAATCTGACCACAGCCAGAGAGATCGCTCGTGAATCGATGGTGCTTCTCAAAAACGACAAGCAGACATTGCCAATAAAAAGCGATATTCGTAAAATTGCATTGATTGGTCCATTGGCCGATAATCAGGCTGATATGCTCGGCACGTGGATTGCACAGGGCGATACTAGCGATGTGGTTACGTTGCTACAAGGTCTGAAAAAGCAATTGGGCACATCTGCGCAAGTCGAATATGCGCAAGGTTGCGATATTGATACAAAACGAACCTCAATGTTTAACAAAGCCATTGCTTTGGCTAAAAAGAGCGATGTAATTGTGGTTGTTTTGGGCGAAAAAGGCGATATGGCTGGGGAAGCTGCTAGTCGGGGGAATATCAATCTGCCGGGAGTTCAGACGGCATTGTTGAAAGCCCTTTATGCAACGAAAAAACCAGTGATTTTGGTGTTGATGAATGGTCGCCCTTTAGCTTTGGAAGAGGAAATGAACTATTGCGATGCGATCCTTGAAGCGTGGCAGCCGGGCACGATTGCCGGAGATGCTATTGCAGATGTGCTTTTAGGGAAATACAATCCTTCGGGCAAATTGCCAGTGACTTTCCCACGCTGTGTCGGACAAGTTCCAATCTTCTATGCAGCGAAATCGACTGGTCGTCCGTCTGATGCTAAAGTACGTTACTCGTCGCGCTATTTGGATATCCCGTTCACACCACTTTTCCCATTCGGATTTGGTTTGAGTTACACGACTTTCGAATATAGTGAATTATCAGTTTCTCATCCTGAAATTGGGTTGAATGATGAAATCACTATTCAAGTGAAAGTGAAAAATAGCGGGAAAATTGCAGGACAAGAGGTTGTACAACTTTATTTGAAAGATGATATCGGGCAGTTAACTCGTCCAGTTCGTGAGTTGAAAGGGTTTCAAAAAATTCAGCTCAATGCTGGTGAATCGAAAGTGGTCACATTCACCCTAAAACCATCTGTTGATTTGATTTACACACATGCAGATGGAACACAGAATGCTGATGCCGGCAAATTTACGGTGTTTGTTGGTGGAAATTCAGATGCGAATCTTTTGCATTCGTTTCGAGTTAAATAACAAAAATGTCTCCGTCGATTTGTCAAAAACAAAAGATTATTACCAATTAAATAAGGTTTTTTGCGCATTAATACATCAAATATCGAAATTCGATTAACTTTGCGACAAAATTTAACGTAAACAAATATGTGTGGAATTGTAGGATATTTAGGAGATCGCGAAGCGTATCCAATTTTGATTAAAGGATTACACCGTCTCGAATATAGAGGTTACGATAGTGCTGGTGTTGCTTTGGTGAATGCTGCCAAAAATCTGAATGTTTATAAAGCAAAAGGCAAAGTTGCTGAACTTGAAGAGTTTGCAATATCAAAAGATGTCTCTGGCACAATAGGTATCGCTCATACACGTTGGGCAACTCACGGTGAGCCGAACAACGTAAATGCTCACCCACACTACTCACAGTCAGAAAATCTGGCGCTTATTCACAACGGTATTATCGAAAACTACAGTGTTTTGAAAGCCATGTTGATCGAAAAAGGATTTACCTTCTCGAGCAGCACAGACACTGAAGTATTGATTCAATTGATAGAATACATCAAAAATACCAATAATTGTGATTTGTTTGAAGCAGTGCAAATTGCATTGAATGAAGTAGTTGGAGCTTATGCCATAGCCGTTATTGAGAAGGGAAATCCAGACCAGATTATTGCAGCACGCAAAAGTAGTCCGTTGGTTGTAGGAATTGGTGAAAATGAGTTTTTCTTAGCCTCAGACGCTACTCCGATTGTAGAGTACACCAACAAAGTGGTTTATCTTGAAGATGAAGAGATAGCAATATTACGTCGAGGTGAAGAGTTGAAGGTCGTCGATCTTAAAAATGTGCAGAAAACACATGCGATTCATAGCTTGGAGTTGAACTTAGCTCAATTGGAAAAGGGAGGCTACGACCACTTTATGATCAAAGAAATTTTCGAACAACCTAAGACCATTATTGACTGTACACGTGGTCGTATTAATGTAGAAGGAACAAGTGTCTCTTTATCGGGTGTGATTGATAATAAGGAGAAATTTCTCAATGCACGTCGTATCATCATCGTGGCGTGTGGCACATCGTGGCATGCCGGCTTGATTGGAGAACATTTGATCGAAGATTTGTGTCGTATACCTGTGGAAGTAGAATATGCATCGGAATTCCGCTATAGAAAACCAGTAATTTATTCAGATGATGTGGTGATTGCACTCTCTCAATCGGGAGAAACTGCAGATACGTTAGCTGCCATTGAATTGGCCAAAAGTCAAGGTGCATTTATTTATGGAATTTGTAATGCCGTTGGGTCGTCTATTCCTCGTACCACGCATTCCGGTTCATATATTCACGTAGGTCCTGAAATCGGTGTAGCTTCAACCAAAGCATTTACTGGTCAAGTTACTGTACTGACAATGTTGGCTTTGACAATTGCGAAAGAAAAAGGCTCTATCACGGAAGAGAAATTCCTCGAAACTGTGAAAGAGTTGGGTGAAATTCCGGCTAAAATTGGACGAATTCTTACTCAAAACGATGACATCAGACGTTTCTCTCGCATATTTACGTATGCTAAAAACTTCATCTATTTGGGTCGTGGTTACAACTACCCATCTGCTTTAGAGGGTGCATTAAAGTTGAAAGAAATCTCCTATATTCATGCTGAAGGTTATCCAGCTGCTGAGATGAAACATGGTCCTATCGCATTGATTGATAATGAAATGCCTGTTGTCGTAATTGCCACACAAAATGGGATGTACGATAAAGTAATCAGCAATATTCAAGAGGTAAAGGCACGAGGTGGAAAGGTAATCGCTATCGTTACTGACGGAGACGAAACCGTGAAAAATCTAGCAGATTATTACATCGCAGTGCCTCCAACCTTAGAGTGCCTCGATGCTTTGTTGACCTCAATTCCGTTGCAACTTCTAGCGTATCACATTGCCGTAAGTAAAGGACGTGATGTAGATCAACCTCGCAACCTTGCGAAATCAGTTACAGTAGAATAGAATTCTCAATTTTCAATATATAATCCTCATCAATATAATATAATATATTGGTGGGGATTTTTCGTTCTTTAATCATTCCTTTGAATGGTCGGTATTTTAGATTATTGGAACCGATATAAGATTTAATTGGATTAATCGTTATATCTTTGACTTTACAATCAAATTTTAGACTGTTGTAATGCAAAATATCAGCTGTTGACCATGCAAAAACAGATACACATCATCTCTTTCGCCAATCCGTATCCACCCAATTATGGCGGAGTTATTGATGTTTTCTACAAAATAAAGGCACTTCACGAGGCTGGAATCGGAATAACTCTTCATCTGTTCGAATACCATCAAGCCAGTCGTGGTTTTTTAGAGCCATATTGCGAAAAGGTATTTTATTATCCTCGTCCATTGGGAATTTTGCATCAGTTTTCGTTTTTACCATACATTGTGAATACCCGAAAATCGAAGGAATTGCTGAAGAATCTATTACTCGACGACTATCCTATTTTGTTTGATGGTTTGCATTGCACCTATTTTCTTGCACATGATGAGCTGCAACACCGCCAAAAGGTAGTTCGCGCGCACAACGTGGAGCATGTTTATTACACGATGCTGGCGAGTCGAGAAAAGGAAATGCATCGTAAATTCTATTTCCTACTTGAAGCAAAGAAGTTGAAACGATACGAGCACATACTTACGAAATCAAATGCGATAGCATCCATCTCTCAAACAGACGAGTCTCATTTTAAATTACTAAATGAAAATACAAAATGGGTCGGCGCCTTTCATCCGTTTAGTAATGTGAATTGTAAATCAGGAAAAGGCGATTACATCCTGTATCATGGAAATTTGGAAGTGGCTGAAAATCTAGATGCAGTGATTTTCATTCTGAAAGAGATTATGCCAGGGTTGAATATTCCCCTTTATGTTGTGGGAAAGAATCCGCCAGCAGAGCTCTATTCTATGGTTGAAAAACTGCCCAATAGCAAGATTATAGCCAATCCATCGGACGAAGAGATGGAGGGTTTGATTGCAAATGCGCAAATTAATCTGTTGCCTACTTTTCAACCCACGGGGCTGAAACTGAAATTGCTTTACTCATTGTATGCTGGTCGACATGTGGTGGTTTCGCCAGAGATGGTGCAAGGATCAGGATTGGATAGTTTGTGTCATGTATGTCATTTGCCTTCTGAGTTTAAGGATACAATCAAGAACTTGATGAACCAACCGTTTGATAAACAATCGGTAAAGGAGAGATCTGATATTTTGAATCATCAATTTTCAAACAAAGTGAATGCTCAATTGATGATTGAGCTACTATTCCCAAGTCAAAAATAAGTTTTTTGCTTATAAATAAATGGCAAAACCGAACGAAGATAATAGTTACAATTCTATTCTGAACACGACCGGACTAATTGGACTTGTCCAGTTGATTGGGATCTCATTGGGAATCATCCGTACCAAAGCAATTGCAATGATACTGGGCTCTTCTGGATTTGGTATATTGAGTCTTTACAATGGGTTAGTCGACTTTGCAAGCTCAACCTCACAGTTCGGAGCAGGCATTGGCGGAGTGAAAGAACTTTCACGCGAGATTGCTTTAGAAAACAAAAAAGCGGTGGAAGAGCTGATTTTCGTGCTTCGTTTTTGGATGATTATGGCATCGTCGTTGGCTTGTTTGATAATGGTGATTTTTGCATCAGAAATCAGTCAATTTCAGTTTAATTCACTTGACCAAGTTAACGGAATCCGAATTCTCTCATTTGCCGTTATTTTCGGAAATATTTACAACATTCAGATTTCAATTTTGAATGGAGTGCGTCGTTTGAAGCAAATGGCAATTTCGCAGGTAATGGCTGGTGTAGGAGGTGTTTTTGTGGCGTTACCCATTATCTATTTTGCAGGCAAAAGTGGCATCGAAATCAGTATTCTAGCGGTCTCTTTGTTCAATTGTATAATATCTTATTATTATGTTCGAAAGGTAGGTTATCGCAGCCTTCGTGTTAATTGGACGACATTCAAATACCACTATCGTGGAATTATGCAAGTTGGGTTGAGTTTTGCTATACCTGGTGTGATTGGGGCATGTTTGGTGTATGTGACTCGACTCTATTTGAAGGAGCAGTTTAGTTTTGAAGTGCTGGGAGTTTATCAGGCTTGCGTAGTGCTTTCCACGTTGTATATCCAGACTATTTTGAATGCCATGGGAGCAGATTTTCTTCCTAGATTGATGGAAGTACACACCGATAATGCGCTTGTCAACCGTAAAGTGAATGAGCAAATGGAATTTGGCGTACTTGTTGCTTCTATTGGCGTGTTTGCCACTTTTATCTTTGCTCCTATTTTATTAAGAATATTTTATTCCGAACAGTTTGTAGCAGGTACAACCATTTTGAGATGGCAAATAATTGCCGTATTTTTGAGGGTTTTGGAGTGGCCTTTGGGCTTCACAATCACGGCGAAAGGCAAAAATACGCTTTTCATGAAACAGCAAAGCATCTATTTGTTATTTGAATTGGGGGTGATTTTTCTACTGACTAAGGTTTGGGGAATGAATGGATTAGCGGTTAGTTATTTTGTAGCTTATTCCATCTTTTTTGTCATTAGGATTATATCGGTTCGGGAAATCACTGGATTTCGATTTTCGCAATTGATGAAAAGTCTCAGCATTACTATACTCTTTTTTTTAGTTGGATTTACATTACTCATTACCACTTTGCCTTCATCTTTAGGAATTTCTTCGTCTGCAATTTTATTGCTAGCTTACCTCTACTGGGTGGATCGCACATTGAAGATAAAAATGGGAGTAAATATTTTACAAATTATTGGTAGCAAATTTGGTATTATAAAGAATTCATAAGAATGGAACATCCGTTTTTTTCAGTAGTTATACCTCTTTATCAAAAAGAAAAATTTATTTCAAGAGCCATTGATAGCGTGGTTTTTCAGACTTACCGTTATTTTGAATTGTTAGTTGTGGATGATGGTTCGACAGATAATGGCCCGAAAATTGTTTCGCATTATAAGGATAAACGTATTCGATTAATTCATCAAGAGAATCAAGGTGTATCTGCAGCTCGAAATAGAGGTATTTTGGAGGCGAAATCCGACTATATTGCATTGTTAGATGCCGATGATCGGTGGGAGCCAGATTTTCTTTTGGAGATGAAAAATTTGATTGATAGCTATCCAGATTGTGGATGGTATAGTAGTAAAAGAATCAATTATTACAAGCATAAAAAAAAGGAGCTCAGTTATTCGAATATTTCGAAAGGCGTGGTCGACGATTTCTTCAAAATAGCGGTCGATAACGATATCGTTCATTCATCATCTATCGTTGTTCCCAAACAAGTTTTTCAGAAAATTGGAGGTTTCGACACGAATGTGAAAACTGGTGAAGAAGACTTTGTGATGTGGACTAAAATTGCCGCAAATTACAAAGTCTGCTACACCGACAGACCGTTGACTTGGTATTTTTTTGACGAACTCAACCTCGAAAATAGATTAAAAGTGCGAGATCCGGATCATTTCTATGATATGCTCGAAGAGGGAAATTATTACAAAAATGAGTTTATTGCTGATTTGGCCATCCATCGCGGGTTTCTCGAAACGATTTATGGTAGTCGTGAAATGGCGAAACAGACTGCGCAACGATATAACTTTACCCAAATTCATAAATCGAAGTTGCGCAAACTGAGATTGTATAATGCGGTTCCTCAGAAACTACTCTTTATTTTTTATAGAATTTTGAAGGAACTGGTTTTGACGAAACGTTTTTTAGTCAAATTACTCAAAAAGAGAAACCAAAAAAAAGCATCAAAAAAAAGTATATATAATCGTAGATGAAACGAGTACGCCAAACAAATTTTGACTCACAATGAGATGTTTATGCGAGTTCTCCCGCCAAGTCGGGACAAGCTATGTGAACTATTAAATTAATAAATAACACATGAAAATATTGATTCTCCCATCGTGGTATCTCCCAGCAGGGGCTTATTTTATAAAAGAACAAGCTCAGTTTCTCCAAGAAAAAGGTATTGAAGTTCATGTGCTGTCTAATCTATCTGTATCGCTTACACAAAGTGGACTAGATTATTTTTTGATGCCTTGGAGCCGGTTTTGTGGCGATGAAGATGGATTATTGACCTTTCGATACTACACTCGATTTTTGCCAAAAAGTGAAAAACTGAATCTTACTCGTTGGGTGAATGGTACTTTGAATCTCTTTGAATCTTATATTTATGAACATGGGAAGCCTGATTTAATTCATGTACACAGCGCCATGTGGGGAGGTTATGCCGCTGCACTGATCAAAGAAAAATATGGAATACCCTATATTATTACCGAACATCTTGGTATTATGGCATTGCAATCTGAATTTGCGAAAAGTCAATTTCCAGAATGGAAAACTTCATATTTTGAAAAGGCGTATCAAAAAGCAGATTGCATTGTGCCTGTTTCTGAGCAATTGATGCGAAAAATTTCACAATTTGCTCCTCAAACCAATTGGAAAGCCATTCCGAATATAGTTGATACCGATTTTTTCTACTATCGGAAAAGAGATCCCAAATCGGGAGCATTTCATTTTGTTTGCGTGAATGGATATTATCCAGAAAAGGGATATGATATTTTATTGAAATCTTTTGATTTGTTTTGCGCTCAAAATAGGGATGTTAGATTAACTATCGCGGGTGAGAATTTCGAGAATCCAATATTCCAGAAAATGCTAAAATCGTGTGCGAATGCAGATAAGATAACTTTTACAGGCGAAATTTATAGAGAAGAGGTGCGTGAACTATTGTGGGCCGCAGATGCATTTTTGCTTTCGAGCAGAGTTGAGTCGCAATCTATCGCAGCGTTGGAGGCGATGAGTACTGGATTGCCAATTATTTGCACAGAGGTCGTTCCTGAGTTTATGATACCTTCGTTTTGTGGACATCGGGTCGCTATAGAAGATGCTGAAGTTTTTGCAAAAAACATGGTGAAGATGACAACAGAGCGCAATTCGTATGATGAGGAGAAAATATCACAACACGTTAAACAAATTGCGCACAAAGATGTGATTATCACTCAAATCATAGATGTTTACGAAGAAGTTTTAGCTCGGAAATAATTTCTGAGGCTGAAAATTAGTGCGATTATCTTGTTATTGGAGCTTTCTATTCTATAATACTCCTCTTTCTCGCTTCCCCATTTTTGGTAAAAATAGGCAACCGATTGAATATCCGATCCTTCAAAATCCAAATTCTGTAGTTTGTCAGCAAAAGTTTTGATGAATCCATCGATTAAGAAATGGGTAGCATTCAATTTTTTCCCTCTTTCAGTAGGAGCTCCCAAAACATAGTACGCTGTTCTATTTTCGGTAAAGAAGAGTCCCGAAGCAATTTGCTCATCGTCTTGCAGCACAGTGGCACAAATCAGCTGATTTCGTTTTTGTGCTGTCGAAATGACCTTTCTAAATGAATTGAATTGAGAATCATTTATTCTCGATAATTTGCCATAACAGGCTAAATAATTGGTAATTACTTGCTCAATGTTTTCGTTAACGAGGAATGATATTCCTCTGTTTTTCGCAAGACTTCGTTTGGCATCTTTGCTAAAATTTGCTGATATTTCTTGGTATGATTTTGAGATATCGAGTGTGAAGTTGGTGCGAGACGTTACTTTGAAATTCGAGGGTAAATCATTTTTCTCATCAAGTGCAATTGATAAATCGACGTAATGAAATTTTTTTGCAAGTTTTTCAAGAAAGAGTTTTGCTATTTCAGAGGTGATTGATTTTGCTGAGAATATTCTTATTTTTTGAACAAAATATGGAGTCAAAACAAATTTTAAACCCCATTTTCTTTTCACTGGAATGGGCATGATTATTTCATAATCGCCAAGAATAAATGCCTCCCAATTGGGCGATAGCGAGTCGAGATACCACGAGTATCCGTAAATGAGACTATTCGATGAGGATTCGATGGTATTGTCCCATCGTTTTTTATCAATTTGATTATGAGATAGATGAAGAATATTCATCAGACTTCGATTCGTTTCATTAAAAACCGTTTAACTAAATACATCAGCGGTCTATACAGTGGTCTTTTATACCATGCCCACTCCCCGTTGTAGATAATAAAAACACCTCCAGCGCCCGATTTGAACGTAAAAATGGCGTCTTTGGAATGTATTGAAGGAGTAAGCCTACCCATATCATAAGAGCTTAATCCAAACTCTGCCAAAGAAGAAAATAGATGTTTGTATATAAAAAAGGAAGCTCCATTTGATCTGGCTTCTAGTGAAGTTACTCGATATAAATCAACACCTTCACCGTTGTAATGGTAAAAAATAACAGCACAAATAATTTTATCTTCATCATTCTTTACCGAACAAAAGCCAAAACCTGGTTGATCGATAAGTTCCAAGAATTGAACGAATTTTGTAGAATCACTCACTCTTTTTCGATCGAGCATCTCTTGATACATCGCATAAAATTCGGTGATTTGATCTTTGTCGATGGTTTCAGAAAATTCATATCTTAAATTGACCTTTTCAGCCTTTTTAAGATTTTGTTTCCAATTTCTGTCAAAATCATTCGGAGCATTGGTATTGACGAGCGAACTAAAGGAAGATGAGAAAAGCCCAACTGGACGAAGAAATCCTGCCCTTCGCATCCCAATTTCGTATTGCGGATCGTAAGGTAAGCTTGAGTCCATTTCAATCACGTCAAATCCTACTGATTGTAAATCTTCAAACAAAGATTTGAGTTTTTTCCCATCTACTGGAAGGTGTTTGAAACTTTCTCCTTCGATAAAAAACATTTTGAAGCCCAAGAATCGTTTTTGATACCCGAAGAAAGCGATTTCGGGTTGCTCAAGATTATCTACAAAAAATCGAGTGTGGATAGGTTTTCTGGCGGAATAGAGTTTATACCAAGACTCGGTTTGAGTATAAGGAATGTAGTCGAACTCCTTGAGTAGGTCAAAATATTGTTCTTTGTTCCGAATTTCTACCATTGTGTTCTTACAATTTTAAACCGTCCAATAGTTTAACGTAGATTTCTATCGCTTCGCGTATTTCGGCTAAGAAAATATATTCGTCAGCCGTGTGTGAGCGGGCAGAATCTCCAGGTCCCATCTTCACTGTTGGGAAGTGCATAAACGTCTGATCAGACATCGTTGGCGAACCGTAAATCGTTTTGCCAAGCGTTACAGCGCGTTGCACAAACGGATGATTGGGGTTGATATTCGACGAGTTGAGGCGGAAAGAGCGGGGTGTAATGTCGCATGCCATTTCCGATTTCAGAATTTCAAATACCTCTTCGTTGCTGTAGCACTCGTTGGTGCGCACATCGACCGTAAATTCGCATTTGTCGGGCACAATGTTGTGCTGCAATCCGGCATGAATCACGCTGACGGTCATTTTGACTGGCCCGAGTAGTTCTGAGCGTTTGGGAAACTGATAGCTTTTGAACTTCTCGATGATTGGAATTGCTTCGTAAATCGCATTAACGCCCTCTTCGCGAGCCGCGTGTCCCGATTTGCCATGAACCACACAATCGAGCACCATCAATCCTTTTTCGGCAATGGCGGCATTCATTTTGGTTGGTTCACCTACAATGCCAAAGTCTATTTTGGGTAAATGAGTAACTGCTAGTTCGGCGCCGTTTTTCCCCGAAACTTCTTCTTCGCACGAAGCAAGAAAAAGGAGGTTGTAGGCCTGAGGTTTTTCGCGCAAAACGAGGAAAGTGTGCAGTAGCGAAACCAACGGTCCACCAGCATCGTTACTACCCAATCCGTAGAGTTTTCCATCTTCTTCGGATGGCGTAAACGCATCGCGTTGCCAGCCCGAAACCGCTTTTATCGTATCGATATGAGAGTTGAGCAATATGGTTGGTTTCGATTCATCGAATGGAAAAGCCGAGCACCACGTGTTGTTGCCCAACGTCTGGTATTCAACGTGATGATCGGTCAGGAATTGTCGGAACGCCTCAGCGGCTTTCTCCTCTTCGCGACTCAACGATGGAATCGAAATCAGTGTTTTCAGCAGGTCAACGGCAGAGTAATACGCTTCGTCTATGTTCATTTCAGATTGATGCAAATATTCTAAAATACAAATGTGCCAATATTTCGGGAGAATTCCAAATATTGGCACATCGGCTAACGGATTGAAACAATCCGAGGAGGACAATTTCGAATTACTTGACACTCTGTCAAGCAAGGGCTAACTTTTATAGAAGCACAAAGCTTGATTTAAAAACTCAACTTCCACTTTTAGCTAGGTGTAGTTATGTGGAGTTTTTTATCTTTCAATTTTTTTCATTTTTATCGGATCAGTCTGATTTCTAAAACCAATCAAGTAGTCATTATCTATTTCCATTGTTATAGAATCTGCTTTTAAAACCCATTTTTCGTTTTTATTCTCGCAATGTCCGTACAAGAAGCCCCAAGAAGATCCTGGATTTAAGCTATATGTTATACTAAATTCGTTTGTTTCTTTCCGTCTAATCAATGAAAAAGTGGTGTCGGCTTTCTGAAATGTCCATTCTTCTAACCTTTTGTTTTGGTGTCTGTCAATTCCTTTTGCAAATAAGTAAAACAATATAACTGATGCTATCACAGAATTTACAAGAAATACCTTTGAATACTCCTTCTTTTTCGCATAAAAAAGCAATCCAGCAATTATGAGATTAAGAACAAAAACAAAAGGGACTAGAAGAATAATTCCTATTGAAACACTTGGGTCTGGATCCATTTGGTACACCCATAGCCTAATAAGTCCAAAGTCAATAACAGCAAGTATTAATATTTTATATAGTGTTTTCATTCGTGTCATCAATCTTTAAAATGTCACAGAACTATTTATGAGCAACCTATAATATCAAAACATCGCGGAAACCCTTTTCACGGCTGCAACCAGCACATCGACCTCCTCTTTGGTGTTGTAGAACGAAAACGAAGCCCGAACCGTACCTTCCACGCCGAGGCGTTTCATCAGCGGTTGAGCGCAATGGTGACCGGTGCGCACCGCAATGCCGAGTTTATCGAGCAACATGCCCATGTCGTAAGGATGAATATCGCCCACGAGGAACGAAATCACCGCTCCTTTGTGGTCGGCAGTTCCGAGAATGCGCAACCCGTCGATTTTCAAAAGTTCGGCTGTGGCGTAATGAAGAAGTTCATCTTCCCATGCAGCAATTTTATCCATGCCGATGGCTGAAACGTAATCAATCGCAGCTGCTAAACCAGTCGAACCGATGTAATCAGGCGTTCCCGCCTCGAATTTGAATGGCAATTCGTTGAAGGTCGTTTTCTCGAAAGTAACAGTGGCAATCATCTCGCCACCACCTTGGTAGGGCGGGATTTTATTCAGCCATTCCGATTTCCCATAAAGCACGCCGATGCCGTTTGGGCCATAAATCTTGTGCGCCGAAAATGCGTAGAAATCAGCATCCAACGCTTGTACATCCACCGTGAGGTGAGGAACTGCTTGTGCGCCGTCAATCAATACCGGAACGCCTTTGGAATGAGCAAAGTCGATAATCTCTTTCACCGGATTGATCGTTCCCATCACGTTCGAAACGTGCATCACAGAGACCAATTTTGTCTTTTCGGTAAACAGTTTTTGATATTCGTCGAGCAGCAACTCGCCTTTGTCGTTCATCGGAATCACGCGAAGTTTGATGCCTTTGCGCGTTTCGAGCAGTTGCCACGGCACAATGTTGGAGTGGTGCTCCATCACCGATACGATGATTTCGTCGCCTGCCGACAGCAGTTCGCCATAAGAAGAAGCCACCAAGTTGATTGCTTCGGTAGTGCCGCGCGTAAAGATGATTTCGCTCGACTCTTTGGCGTTGATAAAGCCTTGAACTGTCTTTCGAGCCTCTTCGTGAGCTTCTGTGGCAGCCTGGCTCAGGAAGTGCACTCCACGGTGAATGTTTGCATTCACGTTGTAGTAACCTTTTTCGATTTTCTCCACCACAGAACGTGGTTTTTGAGTCGTGGCACCGTTATCAAGATAAACCAAATCCTTTCCGTAGATTTTACGCGAAAGGATTGGGAAGTCGTTTCTTATTTGTTGAATATTCATAGCCCCCGAATCCCCCAAAGAGGGACTTTTAAGAATGATTATTATTTATTTTCCTCACCAGAAAAAGTGATTTTTTCTTTTCTCCTCCCCTTTGGGGAGGCAGGGTGGGGCTTTTTAGCAACCACTACAGCCGGCACATTTCGCCAATTCGTTGCGGAAACGTTTCTCAACCAACAGCTTTAGTCGGTCTTTGAACGCATCCATCCGAATGTTATCAATCACATCGGCCATAAAGGCAAATTTGAGCAACATACGAGCCTCTTTCTCCGAAATGCCGCGAGCACGAAGGTAGAACAACGCATTTTCGTCAATCTGACCAATGGTGGCACCGTGGCTACACTTCACATCATCCGCGTAGATTTCGAGCTGCGGTTTGGTGTACATTTTTGCATCGGCAGTCGTACAGATATTTTTGTTCGTTTGATAAGCCTCTGTTTTCTGAGCATCTTTACGCACCAAAATTCGTCCAGTAAATGCGCCTATCGATTTCTCGTCGAGCACATATTTGAACATTTCGTGGCTGGTGCAATGAGGCACTGCGTGATCTATAAACGTATGATTATCAACAGACTGCGTTTTATCTACGATTGCCATTCCGCCCAAATGAGTTTCGGCATGTTGTCCGTTTAGTGTCACTTCATAATTGTTTCGGGTGCGACCGTTATGAAGTGTGATGCTGTTTACAACCGCATTCGAATTGGCTTCTTGCGAAACAAAAGTAGAGGCCACACGACAGGTATCGACACCGTTTTCTTCCATTTCGTAGAAATCGAATCGAGCATCTTTGCCAACGAATATTTCGGTCACTTGAGTCGAAAGAAATTTTCTGCCTTCATCGATGGTATGATCGCACGAAAGCAATTTAGCCTCTGCATTTTCTTCCACAATAATAAGCAGCCGTCTATTCGACATCATATCCACATCGCCTCGGAAAATATTCACCAATTGAATTGGCTTCTCGATGGTGACTCCTTTTGGAATGTAAATCACGAATCCATCTTGCGCGAAAACAGTGTTGAAAGCAACAATTCCGTCGTTTTCAGTTTTGGCTAATTTGCCATAATGCTTAGCAGCTAAATCGGGATGTTTCTCGCTGAAATCTTTCAAACTGCCAACGAAAACGGATGCAGGTAAACTCTTTCCGACACCTGGTTTTGCAAAATAGCTGTCGTTTACCAAGAAGTAAAGCAACGAGCTCAGATTCGGAACGTCGCATTTGAAAACTTCGTATGGATCTACAGGCACCGCAAGTCGATTGAGGTTGAACCCATAATCGAGATTGAAAAATTCTGAAACATCGGTGTATTTGTACTCTTCCGACTTTTTGGTCGGGAAACCATTCTTTTGGAAGTCAGCAAACGCCTGTTCGCGGGGTGCATTCAGCACGTCCGACGAATGACGGTTAATCATCCCTTTAGCTTGGTTGTAGAGGTCTATATATTGTTGTTCTATAATCATATTGATAATACTCTTTTCTTATAAATTAAGAATCTTATTGAGTTGTTTTTGTCTTATCCCCCTCTTTTGGAGGAGTCCCGATAGCTATCGGGAGGGGAGGCTATTCTCCTAACTCTTTTTTGATCCAATCGTAACCTTTTTCTTCGAGTTCGAGAGCCAATTCAGGACCAGCCGATTTTACGATTTTGCCTTTGTAGAGCACATGCACAAATTCTGGTTTGATGTAGTCGAGCAGACGTTGGTAGTGCGTGATAACCAAAGTCGCGTTGTGTTCGCTTTTCAGCTTGTTTACACCGTTTGCAACAATACGCAACGCATCAATATCAAGTCCTGAATCGGTTTCATCAAGAATCGCCAATTTCGGCTCAAGCATTGCCATTTGGAAAATCTCGTTGCGCTTTTTCTCACCACCAGAGAAACCTTCGTTCACCGAACGGCTCGCCAGTTTGTTGTCCAACTCCACCACTTCGCGTTTTTCGCGCATCAGTTTCAGAAAATCAGATGCTGAAATTGGCTCCTGTTTTTTGTATTTGCGGTGTTCGTTGATGGCAGTACGCATAAAGTTGACCATGCTCACTCCCGGAATTTCTACAGGGTATTGGAAACTGAGGAAAATACCTTCGCAAGAACGCTCTTCAGGAGCAAGATCGAGCAGGTTTTTTCCTTCGAATGTCACTTCTCCTTCAGTGACTTCAAATACAGGATTTCCTGCAAGAACTGAAGATAAAGTACTCTTTCCAGAGCCGTTAGGACCCATAATGGCGTGTACTTCGCCCGGACGAACAGTGAGGTTTATTCCTCTTAATATCTCTTTGCCATTTACGTTGGCGTGTAAGTTTTTTATTTCTAACATAAGATTAAATTTTCGCCTCTTCATTCACCTTAGTGATATTTGAAAGAAGCATTTTAAAATTCTATTTATATGAATAATATGATTGACTCTGAGGTATTATCCAACAGACCCTTCGAGACTAATTGCAAGCAATTTTTGAGCTTCGACCGCAAATTCCATTGGCAGCTTGTTCATTACCTCTTTCGCGTATCCGTTCACGATCAACCCAACTGCATCTTCGGTGGAAATTCCACGTTGGTTGCAGTAGAAAATTTGGTCTTCACTGATTTTAGAGGTGGTCGCTTCGTGCTCCACAATCGCTGTTTCGTTGTTGATTTCCATGTATGGAAACGTATGCGCTCCACACTTATCGCTCAGCAAAAGACTGTCGCATTGTGAGTGATTGCGGGCATTTTCAGCGTTTTTGGTAATTCTCACCAATCCACGGTAGCTATTTTGACTAAATCCTGCCGAAATACCTTTCGACACGATGGTACTTTTGGTGTTTTTACCCAAGTGAATCATCTTCGTACCGGTGTCGGCTTGCTGATGATTGTTGGTGACAGCTACCGAATAAAATTCGCCTACAGAGTTATCGCCTTGAAGAATGCAACTTGGGTATTTCCACGTCACAGCCGATCCGGTTTCAACCTGTGTCCACGAGATTTTGGAACTATCGCCTTTGCAAATTCCACGTTTTGTCACGAAATTATAAATCCCGCCTTTGCCGTCTTTGTCGCCTGGATACCAGTTTTGTACGGTTGAATATTTGATTTCGGCACGGTCGTGTGCAATGATTTCTACAATTGCAGCGTGAAGCTGATTTTCGTCGCGCATCGGCGCGGTGCAGCCTTCGAGGTAGCTCACGTAAGCATCGTCGTCAGCCACAATCAATGTGCGTTCAAACTGACCTGTGTTGGCAGCATTGATACGAAAATATGTGGAAAGCTCCATCGGGCAACGAACGCCTTTCGGAATATAAACAAACGATCCGTCGCTGAACACAGCCGAATTTAATGCTGCGTAGAAATTGTCGCGGTAAGGAACCACCGAAGCGAGGTATTTTTGCACCAAATCTGGATAATCGTGAACCGCTTCGCTAAAGGAGCAGAAAATCACGCCCATTTCGGCCAATTTTTCCTTGAAAGTAGTTTTTACAGATACGCTATCCATCACAGCATCAACCGCCATGCCCGAAAGTGCCATTTGCTCAACCAATGAAATGCCTAATTTGTCGAATGTTTTCAATAATTCTGGATCTACTTCGTCGAGGCTTTTTGGTCCCTCTTTTTTACGAGGAGCAGCGTAGTAACTGATTGATTGATAATCAATTTCAGGAATTTGAAGATGCGCCCACTCTGGCATTGGTAGTGTCACCCAATATCTGAAAGCTTTTAGGCGGAAATCGAGCAGCCATTGCGGCTCATTTTTTTTCGAAGAGATGAGGCGCACCACATCTTCGTTCAGACCAATCGGAATAATTTCCGTGTCTATGTCGGTAACAAATCCATATTTGTAATCGCCGGTTGTTACCTCGTCGAGTATATCTTTTTCTTCTTGCATAAATTTAGATTCTTAAACTAATTTGCAAAAGCGAATTTAGAAATGCTGTTGCACAACATATAAACTATTTTTTAGCAGATTAGTTCACCCCACGACCTCTTTTTTATCTTTTATTTCAATCTCTTTTTCTTGATGAAAATAGTTTTGGAGGTAAGGGAAAATGGCAGGTGAAATTTTTAAGACTGGGTAAAAAGTGATTGAATTCTCTTTAGTTGAAGATTTTATAATCGAGTTCTTATTATCCAATTGTTGAAACAAGTTTAGTGCAATACTAATGATAAGTACAAATTTTATCCCACCAAACACAGCTCCCGCAACGTGGTTCAGAGGTCCTAATCCAATGCCAGATAACACTTTTTGAAAAATAGTGGCCAGCAGATTTGCCAAAATAATGACGATAATGAAAGGGAGAAAAAATGACAAAGGCTTCCAAATATAAATAGGGAAATCGTAGATGGTTAATAAAAATTTTGCGGTAAAATCAGCGTAATGAATAGCAACCCAAGAACCGATAATGATGCCAGCAAGCGAAACTAGCTGGCGGACAAGTCCGTCGGTTAGCCCTTTGACCACGCCAAGGGTAATTATTGCAAATATTATCCAGTCAATGAAATTCATAGCGTTGGTTTGAAAAACAAAAATAGTGATTTTTAGAGTGCAATCAGAATAAAAAAATCAATTTATAACTATTCAACTTTAAAAATTGTCGTTTGCTTCTCGAAAGTCAATCATATTATAAGAGAGAAAAGTGTACATTTGCATCAACACACCCACATAGATCAATCTTATGAAAACATTTTTGTTTCTTCTTTTACAATGTTTTAGCGGATTTATTTTCGCCCAAGTTACTCCTCAAATTATCAATATTGAAGGTCGTCATACATTCTCTCTGGATGGTGAATGGAAATCGATAATCGATCCTTTTGAAAATGGATATTACGACTATCGCCGACAACCTTTGAACTCAGGGTATGGCGCCGATAAGGATGTCGTAGATAAGAGTATTTTGCAAGAATATAACTTCTCAACCGATAAATCGCTTATGGTGCCAGGCGACTGGAATACCCAACGAGCCGAGTTTTACTATTACGAAGGAACGGTTTGGTATCGCAAACGTTTTGATTATCAAATAAAACCAGAAACTCGTCAATTTCTCTATTTTGGAGCGGTTAATTATGAAGCAATTGTATTTGTAAACGGTAAAGAAATTGGAAAACATGAAGGTGGATTTACGCCATTTAATTTCGAAGTAACAGGATTGCTAAAAAAAGGAGAAAACTCGGTAGTTGTGAAAGTGGATAACAAAAGACGTATTGACGGAGTTCCTACACTTAATTCAGATTGGTGGAATTATGGAGGAATTACCAGAAATGTTTGCATCGTGGAGACTCCCAAAACGTATGTACGCGATTATTATATCCAGCTAAAAAAAGGAGAAACGAATAAAGTCGTAGGTTGGGCACAATTGGATGGAAATTCTTCCAAAAATAAAATAATCACAGTCGAAATACCCGAGCTAAAATTTAAGCAGCAACTTCATCCAGATTCATCTGGAGTAGCTCGTTTTGAGTCTGTTCTCAAGCCCAAACTTTGGACTCCGGAGAATCCCAAACTCTATACCGTCAAAATTTATACCACTGATGAAGCCGTTGTCGATGAAATAGGATTTAGAACTATCGCGACGAAAGGAACACAAATATTGCTAAACGGAAAACCGATTTTTTGTCGAGGTATCAGTATTCATGAAGAGGCGCCTTTTGGTAAAGGTAGAGCTTGTACAATCGAAGATGATTTGCAATTACTCACTTGGGCAAAGGAATTAGGTTGTAATTTTGTTCGACTGGCTCACTATCCGCACAACGAACAAATGGTGCGAATTGCAGAGCGGATGGGGTTGATGGTTTGGTCCGAAATACCTGTTTATTGGACAATTCAATGGTCAAATCCTGCCACATACCTGAATGCAGAAAATCAATTATCCGACATGATTACTCGGGATAAAAATAGAGCGAATATTATTATTTGGTCGATTGCCAATGAAACCCCTCGAAGCACCGAGCGATTAAATTTCCTGACTAAACTTGCGGCAAAAGCACGTTCGATGGATTCTGTTCGTCTCATTGGTGCAGCAATGGAAAAAGAGGAGATAAAGCCTGGCTTGATGACTGTAGATGATGAATTGGGTAATGTGTTGGATATTATCAGTTTTAACCAGTATGTGGGATGGTATGATGGGCTCCCTGCAAAATGCGATAGTGTAAATTGGGTGTTTTCGGCAACAAAGCCTGTAATTATCAGTGAATTTGGAGGTGGAGCACTGTATAACTTACGTGGAGGAAAAACGGATCGATTTACCGAAGATTATCAAGAAGATCTATATATCCGCAGTATCAATATGTTGAAGAGAATTCCTTCCTTAGCGGGAACTACACCCTGGATTCTGAAAGATTTTCGTTCGCCGCGTCGTCAATTATCAGGCATTCAAGACGATTATAATCGAAAAGGTCTTCTCTCTGAGAAAGGCGAAAAGAAGCGTTCATTCTTTGTTTTGCAAAAATGGTACGAAGAGTTAAAAGAGAAGTAAAAACAAAAAAGAGAAACCTCGTTTGAAGCTTCTCTTTTTGTGGTACCACCAGGAATCGAACCGGGGACACAAGGATTTTCAGTCCTTTGCTCTACCAACTGAGCTATGGTACCATTTTTTGTTTGCGGTTGCAAAGATAAGGTCAATTTTTGAGTTGCACAATAGCGGATTGCAAATTTTTCGCAATAATAGGCTGTTTTTCGTTTGTTATCGGCTAATTTTGTTTCTTTGTATTCAAAAATAAGCAAAATATGGGTCGCCAAGAGATGATTCGACTAATGAATGAGGCTGGAAGAGACGGAACGCCGTTTCTTTTTGTAATTGATTTTTCTGGAGAAGAGTCGATATTTCTTCCGTTGAAGCATCCATCGAATGAGTTCTACTTTTCAACTCCATTCTATCAGCATATACCTAACGGGATGACCGATAATCGCCCGTTTCGCTTCGAGAAACATCCTATACCGTTTGAACAGTACAAAAAATCGTTCGACTTGGTGCAGCGTGCCATTCGTCGTGGCGACTCTTTTTTGGTGAATCTGACTTTTCCAACGCGAATCGAAACCGACTTAACATTACAAGAGATTTTTATGCGCAGCAAAGCGCCATATCGCTTGCTTATTTCCAATAAATTTGTCTGTTTTTCGCCCGAAAGTTTTGTGAAAATAGTTGGTAACACCATCTACTCTTACCCAATGAAAGGCACGATTGATGCCTCGATACCAAATGCTGAAAAATTGATTTTGGAAGATGCGAAAGAAAAAGCCGAGCATTATACTATCGTTGATTTGATTCGGAACGACCTCAGCCGCGTGGCGGAGCAGGTCGAAGTGAAGCGATTCAGATATGTGGAACGTGTGGAGACAAACGGCAAAAGCCTTCTTCAGGTCAGTTCCGAGATTGTGGGGCAGTTGGCTGAGGGCTTTCGATGTACACTTGGCGAAATGCTCTTTTCGATGCTGCCCGCAGGCTCAATATCGGGAGCACCCAAAGATTCGACCCTCAATATTATCCGTCGTGCCGAAATGGATAATCGCGGCTTTTATACCGGAATTTTCGGTATATTTGATGGCAAGAACCTCGACAGTGCAGTGATCATTCGCTACATTGAGGAGTGTGAAGGCAAAAAACAGTTTCGTAGTGGTGGTGGAATCACCTCTCGTAGCAATGCCGAAAGTGAATATCAAGAACTAATCGATAAAGTCTATGTCCCTTTTGCTTGAAACCATTCGCATCGTAGATGGTCTGCCGATGAATGCTGCATATCATCAGCGTCGTGCAGCCGAAAGCTCGTTGGCAGTTTTCGGCAAGGAAATTCATCTTGAGTTTGACAACCTACTCATTCCCGACGAATTCAGAGAAGGTGTGGTCAAATGCCGCATTATTTACGATGTTCATATCCACGAAATCACGTTTGAACACTATACGCCACGAAAAATCAATTCGCTTAAATTGGTTTACGACAATCAGATTGATTATTCCAACAAACGACTCGACCGTTCAGATTTAAATGCATTGGTTGCTCAGAAAGGAATTGCTGACGAGATTTTGATTGTGAAAAATGGGTTACTTTCAGATATTAGTTACGGCAATGTAGTGGTTTCGATAAATGGGGTTCTTTATACTCCAAAGAATTGTCTGCTTAAAGGCACGCAAAGGCAACAGCTACTCGATGAGGGCAAAATTGTAGAACGCGATTTAACACCAGCTGACCTCCAAAATTGCACTTCTGTAACCATCATCAATGCAATGCTTGGTTTGGAGGATAATAATACGATATTGCCCGAAAATATCATCTTCTAATTATTTTTGAAAATTTTATTCATCGTCTTTATTTTTTTTATACTATTAATTACTTATATTTGTATAAGTAATTTCAATAGTTAAATTTGAGATGTATGAAAAAGCTCCTCTTTTCTATCTTTTTGCTGATTCCTATCGCTGTTTCTGCACAACTGCGTGTTTTTGCAGGGAATGACACAACATTTTGTGAATCTTGCGTCTCAAAAGGCACGGTAATTTTGGGTACTAATCTCAAAATCGAAAATGGAACTGCGCCTTACACCTATAAATGGACGACGAAATATCATCTTGGAGGTAAATTCTATGAATATGCCAAAGATGTATTGGTAGATTCCACCGCTTCGGTTCCTGTTTTTAAAAGCTCGTTTCCAAATAAAATTTGGCAACCGTTTGTAGTAGAAGTAAAAGATGCTAATCAGCAAATAGCGAGAGATACTATCAATGTGCGATTCTCGGGATTTATTCTATCCGCAAGTTATTTTTCTCTCTCCCAAAGAATGGGCGATGAAATAGAGTTAAATTACTCCAATATTGGTGAAGGGATTGAACCTTATCGCTCCTATTCTTGGTCGCCCACTGTTGGTCTCAGCTCACCAAATACACTTTCGACTAAATGTCGTGTAATTGGAAATCAAAGATACACGCTCAGAGTTGTCGATTCGGTGGGATGTGTGGCAGAAGATACTCCCTATGATGTGCGTGTTCCTGATGCGGAAGCTCCAGTTTTGGGTACAACAGATTCGTGGAATGTGGCTTCGATAAATTGGGGAGCAATTACTGGTGTAGAAAATTTGACATTAAAAGGGGACACGTTGATAGATTCGAAACTGTACAAGTCGGTTTATTCAACCATCGATACAATGTATATCGCTGCAAAAGCGAGTTACAAATTTGGAATCAGAGAAGAGAATTCGAAATGGTATTTCCGATTTAAAAATGAAAATAGTGAACAACTATTGTATGATTTTTCACTGAAGCAGTCCGATACTATTTCTGTAATAGTTGATGGCTCTTATGTGAAATATTCAATTATAAAAGTCGATACCATTCCATTGAACGGACAGTTTCGAAAAAGATTATATATCGGCCTTTATAACAGCGATGGTAAAAGTTATTATACCTATAATGATTGGATTGAAGGAGTTGGAAGCACTCAAGGGTTGGTCTATAACTCTCCTTATTTAATGGACTCAGGAACGGATTTATTGTGCTATCACAAAAATGGAGAATTGGTCTATTTTAATCCAACAAATAAATCTTGCGGATTAGGTTTGGGTATAAAATCTACAAGAATCAATAGCGATCCAATTGTTGCACCTGTTTTAAATACGAACGGTCTCTTTAAAATAAGTTATGGTCGGGAAATCGAGCAGCTTGCAGTATTAGATATGCAGGGAAGAACGATGATGCAACTCACACCTTTTGACAACAGTGTCGCATTGTCATTGGCCAATCAGCCCAAAGGAATTTATATCTTGCGATTGAAATCTGCAGATGGTGTATTTGTGAAGAAAATAGTCAGAAGATAAAGATCAAAGTACGCCAGCTTCCACCATTTGCACTACTCGTTCGGTCAATTTATCTTTGCCTTGCGGATCCCATTCTACCTTGAGTGAAACACCAAAGACAGAGCCGAAGGTTTGCCAAAATCCAGCGGTGAAACTTCCTAAGAAGGATTTGATCAATGTATAGGAGTTTTGATTACACTCCCGATCTATCAATCTAAGGAGCAGTTTTCCCTGCGAGTACGTGTAGGTTTTCAGCACAGGATAATATTTCTTCATCAACTCCTTTTCCATACGGCGAAGATGTTTGTCTTTCGCTTTTTGGTCGGGTAGTGTCTCCATGTATTCATAAGTTTCTGTCAGTGTTGCATAGACTAATTTTGCCATTGGAAGTGTCTTTTTTACATCCCGCACCAATCGCCAATATGCCTCTTGCTGTTTCTTGTTGGGCCATTTCAACGGAGAATATACCAGCACATCCCGAAGCCGTACTAAAATCAACGTATCTCCATTTCTTACTTCGCACCGTTGCATATTATCGGGCAGCGGTTCGTAATCTTGCTGTGCTTTCGATTCAATGAAAAAAGCACATAAGACGAGAAGTGTGATGGATAGTCGTTTTATCATGCTGCAAATGTATATCATTTCGCTCGAAGCTGTACTTTTTTTGATTTTAATTCACAGAAGAGTGAATAAAGCTTGCAGGGATTAAATCTTTTTATATTTTTGCAAAATGAAGAATACTATCAAAAATATAAAACTATTCACTGTTATTTTTGGATTGATTTTTCCAACGTTTGGAGTTGGATCTGAAAATAATCACATCAGCGATGCACGTTCATCCGCTTTAGGAGATGCATCTGTTTCGTTGTCGTCACCCGAAAATCCGTCATCGAACAGTCTGCATCGCGAGAGTAGCTTGGCGATTCATTATGCAAATCCATTTGGTGTAAAAGAGCTTTCGACGGTTTCAGCACAACTGTTTTATGCAAATCGGATGTTGGATCTCGGTGTTTCGCTTTCTCGATTTGGTTACGAAAAGTATAATGAAACAACTATTTCAGGATATTTTTCAAGAAAATTGTCGTCGAGATTGGCGCTCGGAGTGCGCATCAATTACCTATCGCTGATGATGTCGGAATACGAGGATAGGAAGTCGGTACTTAGTGGAGATATTGGTTTTTTGGCTGAAGTATTGCCTAAGTTGACCATCGGAATGAGTGTCGATCATCTACTGCGAACCAAATACAGCACTGCCAGAGGAGATTTTGAAATGCCGCTTATACTTCATCTTGGAGCTAATTATCGACAAGGAAAGGACTTGATGCTCGTGGCAGAAATTGAAAAAGATAATTTGAATGATCCATTGCTGAAAATAGGATGTGAATACCTGTCGCTCGAAGAAGTGGCGTTACGCATAGGTTTGTTGACGAATCCCTATCGACCGACGTTTGGGATTGGATATTCTACGGGGCATTTTGTATTCGATGTGGCATCTATTTACCATTTGATTTTGGGTTTTAACACTCAATTTTCGATGAAATATAAATTCTGATCTGAAAGTTATGAACAGGCTATTGATAACTTTTCTACTCTTACTTATCTTTTCAAATATCTTCTCACAAATAGTTGATAATAAAGACAATAGTTGGTCAGATTTTGTAAATGAAATTGCTGAATCAACAAGTAATGAACAGAATATAAACAATCTGTACGAAGAGCTTTCGCAAATACACGAAAATCCATTTAACATCAATCAAATAGATCGAAATCAACTCGAACGACTCCCATTTCTTTCAGAAGAGCAGATTGAAAATATTCAAGCTTATCTCTATGTAAATGGTCCAATGAAATCGATTTTCGAGCTGAAATTGGTGAAAGACTTAGATATGAAAACCATTGAAATGCTGTTGCCTTTTGTCTATTTAGGTGAACCGCCAGTTAGCGAACAGAAAATAGCTTGGCAGAAATTGTTTCGAAAAGCCAAACAGACAACTTATTTTCGATTTGATTCTAATTTGAATGAAAAAGTAGGGTTTAGTCCGAAAGTGGATAGTGCAGATAGTCGATATTTGGGTACAGCCCCATACTCATTTTTCAAATACGATTTCAATGCTGGAAACAAAATTCAGTTTGGTTTTGTGGCTGAAAAAGATGCAGGTGAGCGTATCAAAGACGGATTTTTCTCGTTCCATTTTTTAATGAAAGATGTCGGTATTGTGAAACGGTTAGCATTGGGAAGATATAAGCTGGCTTTTGGTCAAGGACTGGCAATGAATACCAATTTTGCGATGAGTAAAAGTATTCTGGCCTCAAACGTGGCAACTCGTGCCGAAGGAGTTTCTCGGCATTTCTCTACCGACGAGATCAATTATCTACAAGGAGCTGCCATCACTTTGGGCTATCGAAAACACCTCTTTTCGTTTTTTGTGTCTGCCAAAAATGCTGCTGCTTCGATCAACGACAGTGTGCTCTCGAGCATCAAAACGGATGCTTACTTTAATACCGAAAACGATTTGAAACAACGAAATGGAGTGATGATGTATCTCGCCGGAACAAATTGGCAACACAGATTTGGAGCCTTGAAGTTGGGTGCAACAGCTGTTTACTATGCATTCGACAAACCACTCAAGCCAGAGATAAGAAAAGATAATTATTTTAGTTTTCGGGGGAGAGACAATTGGAATGTAAGCATCGATTATCAATACCGTTGGCGTCGGTTTTTTGCGTTTGGAGAGACGGCAATGAGTGTGAATGGGGCATTGGCATCGCTCAATGGATTGTCGGTAAATGTCTCTTCTACATTCAAAACTACATTGTTACAACGCAGTTATTCCAAATCGTATCAGGCGTATTACAGTGCCTCTTTTGCCGAATCGAGCCGAACGGAAAACGAACAAGGTGTTTATTGGGGCATTCAATGGAATCCGTATCGTTATTGGCGATTGTCGGGTTATGCTGATGCCTTTCGTTTCCCTTGGTTGAAATATGGTGTGGATGCACCATCCGATGGGTACGATGTGATGTCGCAGCTCGATTTTTATCCCAAAGAGTGGTTGAAAATGTATTTTCGATACAAAGTGAAGCAGAAAGAGAAGAATTTGACCGACCCTGATGCAATTGTATATGTCGTTGGCAAATACGATTTACAGCGATTTCGGTATCAATGCGATTTTTCGACAGGTGATAGAATTTCATTCCGAACAGGCATTGACTATAACGTGTACAACGAAGAGCGAAAAAACGGAACTGATGGATTTGCTTTGTCCCAAAGTATCTCGAAATCATTCACGAAGTTGCCTCTTGAGTTTGACGCTCAAATTCTACTATTTGATACCCAAAGTTATGACAACGTCATCTATTCGTCTGAGAAAAATGTACTCTATGTATTCTCTTTTCCCTCCTTCTCGGGTAAGGGCTATCGATATTCGATTAATCTGAAATATGATTTAAATTCTAAACTTTCGTTTTGGTTGAAATATGCTGAGACTAACTACTCCAATCGAGAAATAATCAGCAGCGGACTAGAAGAAATAAAGGGTCATTCGAAGAGTGACCTCTATTTTTTGATGCGTTGGAAAATGTAGTTTGGTTGAATATTAGTTAACGTTGGTTAAATATTTTGATTTGTGTAATGGAAATAGCCTCATTAATTGTTTAGATTCTAATTATTAGAAGCTATATTTGCTAAGCATAGCGATTACGGATTGATAATTCAATCATTTAACCTGACTGCAAAATCTTCGTTTGAAAGACACCAACGCCATGAAGAGTGAAATAATAAACGATAGAATTCTTTTGGAGCGACTCAAAAAAGGCGATGCTGCTTGTTTTGAAATTCTTTACAGCAAATACAGCGGTAAACTCTACAACTATATTCTTAGCATTTCGAAAGGTGATTTTTACGTTGCCGAAGAGATTGTTCAGAATGTCTTTATCAAAATCTGGGAAATAAGACAACACATTGACACCGAAGGCTCGTTCAGCTCTTTTGTTTTCACTGTCGGGAAAAACCTCTACCTCAATGTGCTTAAAAGTCGTCTTCAAGGATTCTTGTACCATGATTATGTTATGGAACACGCCTCTGAACTCGAAAATTCGGTGGAGCAAGAGGTCGAATTTAAAATGCTCGAAGAACAAATTAATACCTTGATAGAGCAACTCCCTCCTGCTCGACGCAAAGTATATATTCTCAGTCGAATCAAACACCTACCAAATAGAGAGATTGCAGAAATGCTTCAAATCTCTGAAAATACAGTAGAATCGCAGCTTACGAAAGCAACTCAGTTTATGCGAAAGAACCTGATGCCCTACTATAAGCTGATTACCATCTTACTGCTTTCCTCGACTATTTGTTAAATAAAGTTAATAATTAATTATAGCGTAACGGAATGATCGTTCGCAAATGTGTAATCTGTACACACTATGATTTTTTAGTTTTAACCTCAAGCAAATTTCGCACTAAAACTTATTACTTCCATCAATTGAATTAAGAATAGATAAATGAAAAGCAATAAAAACATAGATTTACTCAATCAGTTTTTGGATGGAAAAGCAGCCACACAAGACGTGCGTCATTTGCTTGGCCAGTTAAAAAATAACGATTTCGAAAACGAATGGATGACAGAAAATTGGGAGAGCGCTTCTGATTCTATGAATTCTGTTGTTCAGAAACGGATTTTCGAAAAGATTAAACAAGAAACATCTCCTAGAACCTTCTCTATCCGCAAACATTGGATTTCAATTGCTGCTTCAGTTCTTCTATTATTAACAACATCTCTTTCAGCATACCTTTTGTATCATTCTGAAACTCAAAATCAGGTAAAAGATATGAGTGTTGCTGTAGAAAAGGGGCAAAAAGCAAAAGTGATATTACCTGATGGTAGTAGCGTTTGGATGAATTCGGGGTCGAGGATTACCTACGGAAAACGATTCAATCAAAAAGAAAGAATTGTGAAACTTGAAGGCGAAGCATTTTTTGATGTTGCTAAAAACAAAAGAGCACCTTTTGTGGTGCAAAGTGGAGAATTCTCAGTAGAAGCACTCGGTACAGCATTTGACGTGAAAGCTTATCCCGAAGAAAAATTGATCACTGCAGTTTTGGTGAGAGGTAAGGTTGAGGTCGGAGATGAACGCAACAAAATAAGATTAATTCCCAATCAATGCGTGGTGTACGATAAATCGGTACGCAGCATGCAAAAAACAGAGGTTGAAAATCCCAATCTTTATACCAGTTGGATGAATAATCAAATGGTATTCGAATCTGAATCTTTCGAAAACATAGCCATCGCTCTTGAGCGAAACTATAATATTCATTTTGCTTTCGAATCCAATTCACTCAAGAAATACCGCTTTACTGGAACAATTAAAAACACAAGCTTAGAGAGTCTATTGCAGATTTTCTCTATGACATCCCCATTCACATACAGTATCAAAGATTCTGTTATTTATCTGAAGGAGAATAGAGCGACCATGCCATATTACAGACGGATAACTGGTCAGTAAGTTTACACGAATCACACACACGCTATAATCAATTTTTTACATGAAAAACACAACCTGAAATCTTATTGAAAGGACGTTATTGATTTCTAAAAAATCAAGAATCCTACTTGGTATCAAAAGTTCACTCAGCGGAATGGACTTATTATTTTCTTCAGTTATTAACCATAATATGAAAACACAATGAAAAACGAGTACAACTACCCAAAAAGTAGAGCAATGCGCTTCGCTTGGCTAGTAGTTTTGATTTTTTTTACTACGTTGAGCCTCATCGCTCAGGTAACTGTGAAAGTTGAAAATCAACCTATACGCCAGATTCTCAAAGAGATTGAAAAATCGTCTAATTACAAATTTTTCTACAACGACGGCTTTACTGCTCTCAACAAAACAGCCACTTTGAATGTAACCAATCAATCCATTGATGAGACGTTACAATTACTGTTTGAAGGCAGTGGCGTAGCATGGGAGAAAAAAGAGAACAATTTGATTGTTTTAACTCCCTCAAAAACTGCACCCGCTCCTGAATCAAAAAAGGGAAAAGGCGTCACTGGGGTCGTCACTGACGAAAAGGGAGAACCAATTATTGGCGCCAATGTGATGGTAAAAGGAACCATCAATGGAACAATTACTGATATAGATGGTCGATTTAAACTCGATGCGGCTGATAATTCTACATTGGTAGTTTCATATATTGGCTATTTGGCACAACAAATAAACGTCAAAAAATCGACCAATTTCTCGATCAAATTAGTGGAAGACACCAAACTACTTGATGAAGTAGTCGTTGTTGGTTATGGTAGTGTAAAACGCAAAGATGTGACAACCTCAGTAGCGATTGTTTCTACAAAAGACATCAACGAAAGACCTATTATTTCTGCAGCTGCTGCCATTCAGGGTAAAGCTGCTGGTGTAAGTGTTATTCAGCCAAGTGGAGAGCCAGGTGCTGGAATGGTAGTTCGTGTTCGTGGTAATACCTCTATCGGAGCAAGTAACGATCCACTTTATGTTGTGGATGGTGTGCCTATGAGCGAAATCAACTTTCTCTCTCCGAATGATATTGAGAGTATGCAAGTGTTGAAAGACGCCTCTTCAGCGGCCATTTATGGTTCGAAAGGAGCTAATGGCGTTGTTTTGATTACTACTAAATCAGGGTCAAAAGGCGAAGCAAAATTATCATTTAGCGCTTTCACCGGAGTTACGCAAGTAGCTCGTCAAATGAAATCGTTGAATGTCGCTCAATACAAAGCGCTGATGGATGAAATTGGAGCTGCTACCATTCCTGATGGTTTAACAGATAAGACCGACTGGTTTAAAGAGACTTACCGTACAGGAGTTTCTCAGAATTATCAATTCTCATTGTCGAATGCTACGGACAAATTAAAATATTTTGTATCAGCAGGTGTTATCAATGAAAAAGGTGTAATACCTGTTGCCTACTATAAACGCTACAACTTCAGAGCAAATTTGGAGAATCAAATTCGTAGTTGGTTCAAACTGGGTACCAACTTAGCATATTCTGATTATACAAATAATGGAATCATTTCGGGTACAGGTTCAAACCGTGCAGGAGTAATTTTATCTGTTATTAATACACCGACTTACGCTCCAATTTGGGATCCTGCTAATCCAAAACAATATTACAATAATTTTTATGGAGCTCAGGTTACTCACCCGATTGAAAACATGTCTCGCTCGGAAGATAATATGGCAAACACGAACCGATTAGTGGGTAGTGTGAGTGGCGAAATCACTTTTGCACCTGAATTAAAACTGAGAAGTTCTGCCTCTTTGGACCGTGTCTATTATCATTCTTCAAGTTTTCTTGATCCAGTGAAGACATCTTATGGTCGTTCACAATATGGAGCTGCTTCTGATAATCGCTCGTTGAGTACCACTATGGTAGTGGATAATATTTTGACTTACGACAAATTATTCGAAAAGCATTCTGTTAGCTTGATGGGAGGTACCTCAAATACTACTGCAAATTGGGACCAAATCTACATGTCGGGTTCACACTACTACAGTTCTGACATCAAGACGTTGAATGCCGCCAATAAAATTGACCCATGGGGTGGGACATCTGCCACAGCTCGTTCGATGATGTCTTATATTGGTCGTGCAGCCTACAACTACGATAGTAAATATTTAATGACTGTCAATTTTAGAGCGGATGGTTCATCAAAACTCGATCCTGCGCATCGTTGGGGATATTTCCCTTCAGCTTCAGCTGCATGGAGAATGTCGTCCGAGAATTTCATGAAAGGAATTGAGTGGCTCGACGATTTGAAAGTTCGTGGAGGATGGGGCCAAACTGGTAATGAATCTGGAATTGGTGATTACTCATATCTTCAAATGTATAACATCAGTCGAATTAATTGGTGGGAAACAGGAAACACAAATGCTGTTCCCGCATTGACTGTAGCGAATATGAAGAATTCAGATTTGACTTGGGAAACTACGACTCAAACCAATTTAGGATTAGATTTATCAATCTTAAAAAATAGGGTGAATTTGACTTTTGATGCGTACTACAAGTACACTACAAACCTTTTGATAAATGTGCCATTACCGTCGACATCTTCCATTACGTCTTTAACTAGAAATGAAGGTGAAATGAGTAATAGAGGTTTAGAGATAGCCCTGAGTACTAAAAATATGACACGTAAATTCAAATGGGATACCGATTTTAATATTTCATTTAACAGAAATAAAGTGGAGAAATTCAATCTACAACAAATTTATTTCTATGGACAAACTTCTGAAGCAACAAGTGAAACAATTATTCGCATGACACCAGGTCAACCATTGAGTAGATTTTGGGGATACGTATCGGAAGGAGTTGATCCAGAAACTGGAGACTTGAAATATAAAGATGTGAATGGAGATGGTAAAATTTCGTTGAGCGACAAAACATATATTGGTAATCCGAATCCTGATTTTACATTTGGATTAACCAATAATTTCTCCTACAAAGGGTTGAGTTTGAATGTATTCTTCCAAGGTTCGTATGGTAACGACATTTACAATGCGTCTCGTATGGAGACAGAAGGGATGTATGATGCTAAAAATCAATCAATTCGAGTGTTAGACAGATGGGAGCGCCCAGGTATGGTTACCTATATGCCACGTGCTACCTCTCAGAAAGACAATTTGAAAGCCTCTACCCGTTTTGTGGAAGATGGAAGCTTTTTGAGATTGAAAACACTGACACTTTCGTATAATTTATCGAGTCGGTTGTTGAAAAAAGCCTCTATTTCGAGACTACAACCCTATTTCACTGCTCAAAATCTTTGGACGCTTACCAAATATAGAGGTTTTGACCCTGAGGTAAATCAATATGGTGGAAGTGCTACTACGCAAGGCATCGACTGGGGTACGTACCCTCAATCTCGCAGCTTTGTTTTTGGATTAAATGTAGAATTTTAAAAGAGGAGATATAAATTATGAAAACAATATTTAAAATAGGTTCGCTCCTTGCCGTAATTGTATATTTCGCAGCATGTTCGTTGGAGAGAAATCCAATTTCAGACTTTAGTGAAGTAACACTAGGCGGAAAGACTAGCACTGGGTCAACTGTCAAATTTAAGACAAAAGAAGAGATGAAAACGCAGTACGATGCTATGTATAACCAAATGAAAGGGGTGTACATCGAATTGCAGTTGGATTATTTGATTTATACTGATACACATGCAGATAACTCTTATCGTGGTGCTACCGATGCAGAGTTGACTCAATTAGAGCAACAAAAACAAGACGGGATCAACAAAAATATCAATCGCGACTGGGGATATTACTATCGTATGATTGGTGCTACCAACAGTGTGATTTGTAATATTGATTCAGTCCCCGACGCTACGCTGACTGCCGCAGAGCGCAAACAGTGGAAAGCAGAAGCATTGATTCTTCGCTCAATGTTTTATTTCGATATGGTGCGTCTTTGGGGCAATGTTCCTTTGGTAATTACAGAACCACCAGCAATCACAGCCGCAAATGTGAAAGAGGTTTATCCGCTTTATTATCCAAAACGTGATTCTTCGGCGTTGGTTTATACACAAATCATCAAAGATTTGAATACCGCATTAGAGCCCGGTGGTGCACCTGCCATGAATAGCGCTAATAAATTTGTATTCTCTAGAACTGTAGCTAATGCGATGTTGGCAAAAATTTATGCTGAAAAACCAGTACGTGATTATGCCAAGGTAGTCCAATATTGCAACGAGGTTGAGAAAGATGTATCATTGGTGCCCAATTATGCTGACTTATTCGACGTTAATTCTGCCAAAACGGATATGAAAATGCGCTTCTCGAGTGAATCCATTTTCGAAATTCCTTTTGCAGGAGGTGGTAACTGGTTAACATGGTTATATGGGGTGGATGTGTCTGATCCAGCAAGCAAATACGATTGGGCAAAATGGTGTACACCAACTCGCGATCTAATTAAGGCTTTTGACGATGCTGGAGATGCGGTGCGTAAAGCTCAAACAATGATTTTTGCCGAGGTTACTTGGAGCAATCATTACCCATCGAAATCGTACCCTCACTTGTATAAATTTAGATCTAAATTTAATAGTATCATCAAATTACGATTGGCTGATTTGCTATTATTAAAGGCAGAAGCTCAGGTTGAGCAAAACAATTTAGCTGAAGCGGCTACATTGGTTAATCAAATCAGAACTCGTGCAAAATTACCAAATCTTGCTTCAAACATTACATCCAATAAAGATTTAATGGCAAATGCAGTATTAAACGAAAGACGTTTGGAATTGGCTTTCGAAGGACAACGTTGGTTTGATTTAGTTCGTACGGGAAAAGTATTCGCAATAATGAATACGCTCAATAGCAGAGATAGCGGAAGATTACCTCAGGATAATATCACTCCTGCAATGACACTTCTTCCTTTGCCTCAGGCTCAAATCGACATCAATCCGTCGATGACTCAAAACCCTGGATATTAATCTGAGTAGATCAAAAACTTTAAAGAAATAGAATTATGAAAAATAGTATGAAGCTCTTGTTTTTGATGTTCGTATCAGCAATCTTCTGGGCATGTACCAATGAAGATGTGGTAGTACGATATGCGACATCAACTCCAAAAATCGATACAGCGACGGTGACTGAAAGTCAGATTACGTACGGCGATTCAATACATTTGAAAATTGCCGTATCGGACAAAATTGCACCACTTTCTACCTTGTTGGTTCGTGTGGTGGTAAACAATGAAGTGGTTGTTTCTGAGAAAATCAGAACCGCTGGAAACAAATCAAGCGTAAATAGAACGTATGGCGTGCCTTTTGTACCAAACCGCCCTGATAATGAGCCAATAAAGGTGTATATTACTTCTACTAACGTATCTGGAATCGAAAAAGACTCTATCGTGAGCACCACTATTGCAAAACGTCCAGTGATTACAGATTTGTATATTGTACCAGATCTAGGCTCTGGCACAGCTGCCAAATTGACGTTAGTAAACGCTGATAGTTTGCTGTATAAGGCAACAGGATTAACGTATAGCACAAATTTTAAATACAAACTTGCTACAAAAATTGACAAATTCAAACGCGTTGATTGGACAGGATTGGTTTTTGGAAAAGTTGGAACAGGTATAGGTCTTATAGATCAAACTGGAGAATCCATTGCTGCCTTTGATGGTACGTTGGTCGGAATCTCTATATATCAATTCAATGCATTGCAGTTCACTGCGAAAGTAGGTGGGAAATTACTCGAACCGGTAAAAACTTTGGATGTGATTGCTGATCTTGCACCAAACCCTGCAACGTTGAATACAAGCAAAGATTTTCGCGGTGCAACGATCTACTTTGGAGAAAATGTTGAGGTTACTTTTACAGGAATAACGAATTTGGATAACAATATTTCTCCCGATTATTTTGAAGTTACGGGCGCAAATACAGCAAAATTCCTTGGAAAAACAGGAGTGTATAAAGCTTATTATTACGTACCAACAGGGTATCTCTATATTGAACCACTTCCAGATGCCCTTTATCCAGAAGCAGTTTGGGTTTGTGGTACGGGTTATGGAAGACCACAATCACCATTTGTTACAACTTCAAGTTGGAATTGGAATAGTCCACTTGACTATTATGGAACTCGTAAAATTGCAGAGGGAATCTATCAAGTGACTATGTATTGCAAGAACGCGCCTAATACTGATGGCAATATCTATGGAAAATGTGATTTCAAATTCTTCCACAAACGTGGATGGTGGGATGGTCACGAGTTATGGGTGGATACCTACACATTAACACCTCCATTTTTAGGGCCAGCTGATGTGAAAGGTAATGTGAAATTGTTGGGAGAGTCAGCTGTCGATGGTGTTTATCGATTTACAGTCAACGAAAACAATAAGACCTTCACAGCCGAAAAAATAAAATAAAAACAGATCGTTTGGAGGGTAATACCTCCAAACGAAATATTCAACCACAATGAATAAAATTATTTCCCTTTTTATTTCTGTATTATTTTTCAATATTGCTTTTGCCTCTTGCCAGACAGAAAGTGATATATCCACTCCTGTGGTAACAAAATTCAAGAAGGACGTAGATGTATTTGTTACTATGGCGAATGGATCTATGCGATTTGATAGTGTTCCGCTCGCTTTTAGCACGAAGCCTAATATGGCAGTTGAGACAACTATTACCATGAATCCAAACCAAGTATTTCAGCAAATTGACGGTTTTGGAGCGGCCATCACAGGTTCATCATGTTACAATTTATTGAAAATGTCTCAAGCGAATCGGACAAAGCTTTTGAAAGAGACTTTTGATCCAGTGAGTGGAATGGGATATAGCTACATCAGGATTTCCATTGGTTGTTCCGATTTCTCATTGGATGAATATACTTGCTGCGATACACCAGGGATAGAGAATTTTGCGATTCACGATTTAGACAAAAGAGATTTGTTCCCCATTCTGAAAGAAATCTTGGCTATTAATCCAAATGTAAAAATTTTGGCTTCACCTTGGACGTGTCCTCGTTGGATGAAAGTCAATAATTTAACAGATAAAAAGCCCTTTAACTCATGGACAAGCGGGCAACTAAATCCAGATTATTATCTCGATTACGCGACTTATTTCGTAAAATTTGTGCAAGCAATGGGTGCCGAAGGTTTTAAAATTGATGCTTTAACGATTCAAAATGAACCTTTAAATCGCGGTAACTCTGTTTCACTCTATATGTCGTGGCAAGAACAGGCTGCATTTGTAAAAAATGCATTAGGTCCTAAATTTTCTGAGGCAGGATTGACTACTAAAATCGTTGTGTTTGATCACAATTATAATTATGATAATATATCAGACCAGTTGAATTATCCGGTAAAAATTTATTCAGATCCAGTAGCAGCCCAATACGTTGATGGCGCTGCGTATCATGCTTATGGAGGTGACAAGAGTGAAATGATGAATGTGCATAATGCCTTTCCAAGCAAAAACTTATATTTCACAGAAATGTCAATTGGCACATGGAATTATCCTGCTAGTGGTGATTTGACTGAGTTAATGTGGAGCATGAAAGAGATTGGGATTGGAAGTCTGAATAATTATTGCAAGGCCGTTATCGTTTGGAACTATATGTTGGATGAAAATCGTGCTCCCAATAGACCGGGTGGCTGCACAACTTGTTATGGTGCTGTCGATATCAGCACAAAGGACTATGCGACATTAGATCGCAAATCTCATTTCTATCTTATCGGTCATTTGTCAAAAGCAATTTCACCTGGGGCAAAGCGAATCGGGACAACAGGATTTCAAACATCGGGGTTGTATTATACCGCTGTTGAGAACACCGATGGAACGTATGGATTGGTTATGCAAAACGACACAAATAGTTCGTTAAAAATTACATTGGCAGATGCAACACACTCTTTTGCTTTCACAATTCCAGCCAAAAGTGTCGCTTCATATCGTTGGAAAAAATAAATTGAAATATGATATTGAAATTTGCGTATTAACATAAATGATGTGAAAATGAGTTGAAACTTTTTGTAGATGCATTTCATCCATGTTATTCTACATTTCATCGCTTTTATGTTTGGTATTGATATGATTAATTAGCATATTTGCTTTCTATTATACCATAAAATAGTCCATTTGTACTTTTGTTTTTGATCATATTTTTTTACTGATTTTAGTTGTTCTTTTAAAATTTTATTTTTATTTTTGTTTTATATTATTAATCCTTTAAATTTATCAATTATGAGAAAGTTTTTCAATTTCGCAATCGCTCTTTTGAGCATGTTTGTCGTTGCACAAAGTGCAAAGGCAGTTGATTTCAAAGTAACTGTACCAGAAGGTACAAATGCTTGTTGGGTAGTAGGTAACTTTTGTGGTTGGGACAACAACAAACACAAATTGAATAAAGTAGATGCAACTCATTATGAACTCACCGTTGCTGAAGCAGATTTTACAGACAAAACAGTAACTCAAGCAACTATCAAATACAAATATTTGAGTGGTGGTGGCGACTGGGCGTATGTAGAAAAAGATGCTACAGGTGCTGAAATTCCAGATCGTGACTGGACTGCTGCTGACGTTGTTGCAAAATGGGCGTTAGTATGGGTGGATCAATTACCTCTTCCTAAATTTGTAACTATCGATGTTTTGGTTCCAGATTCTGTAAAACAAGTTTATATTGTAGGTAACTTCTGTAATTGGGCTCTTCCAACTGATTCAACTATGATGGATATGATTAGTAGTACTGTAGATGGAAAAATCTTTGAAAAGAAAATTTGGACAGCTGATGCTCACAAATTGCAGTACAAATTTGTTGCTGGTCCAGCATGGGATTACCAACAAACAGATGCAAACAACTTTATCTTCCCAGCAACTCAAGACGCTGTAGCTGAAGTAGTTTCTGCTTTCAATAAAATTTATGATCCTTCTAAAATTGGTACAGTAACTATTACTGCAACAGTACCTGCTGGAACCGATACTTGTTGGATTCAAGGTAGTGTATTTGGATGGAACATGGATAAAGCACAAAAAGGTGTAAAAAACAATGATGGTACATTTACATTTGTTGTAAAAGATGTATTGTCAATGGAATACAGACTTTATAACCGTCCAGATTGGAGTCACCCAGAAGTTGATGATTTAGGTAAAGAACGCGCTAATCGCGTAGCTAATTATCCAGCTGATGCTACTACAGCTATCACCGTTATCGGATGGAAAAACCTTGCAAATGGTATCAATCCTATTACTGCAGACAACGCACTTGTAACGTCTAAAGATAACAAAGTGACAGTTTCTGGTCGTTTCAGTGAAGTTTCTATATTCGACCTACAAGGACGTGTAATGGAATCAGCATCTAACGTTTCTAGCTTTACTTCTAAAGTTATCAAATCTGGTGTTTACATCGTTCGTGTTGACAACTTAACTAGAAAATTGGTTATTAAATAATGCCATTTGATTCTTAGAATCATAAACTCCTTGAAAGGGTGTCTGAAGGAAATTCCCTTCGACACCCTTTCTTTTTGAATCACACACACATTTGAAATTCTTCGTTTATCTCATGAATAACTTGATTCAAAACAGAATTCTCCATTTAGGATTATGTCTGTTTCTCTTTTCTATATCATCTATTTCTCAAGTAGTTACACCTTGGTTAACAACAGGAAACAAAACCTCTTTGCTGCAACCACAAACTCAAATTGTATTTTCGTCAAATAGCGCCTCAGCAAGTACCAACATCACTATAGATTCTACGCTGACCTACCAAGCCATGGATGGTTTTGGATTTTGTCTTACCGAAGGAAGTGCAGAAGTTATTAGTGCATTGTCTGCCCAGCAGCAGGATGCTTTGATGAATGAACTGTTTGACAAAACGTCTGGCCTTGGTATCTCTGTATTAAGAATCAGTATTGGCGCATCCGATTTAAGCTCGGCCGATTATACCTACAACGATATTTTTAGCGATACCAATATTTCCAATTTTTCACTCAATGGCTTGGATAAAACATGCCTTCTTCCTATTCTCAAAAAGGCTTTGGCGATCAATCCGGATATCAAGATTTTGGCCACGCCATGGACTGCTCCTCGTTGGATGAAAACCAATCAGGCATGGATGGGAGGATACCTAATTTCAACTTATTATCAGGCGTATGCCAACTATTTTGTGAAATATTTCGATGCGATGAAGGCCGAAGGAATATCAATATGGGCGATTACACCTCAAAATGAACCCCTCCATACAGGTAATGACCCGAGTATGGGAATGTCTTCTACCGAACAAAAGAATTTTATCAATAACAATCTTGGGCCTGCGATGGCGGCAGCTGGATATTCAAATGTGAAAATAATCGCTTACGACCATAATTGTGATAATACAGCCTATCCCATTGATGTATGCAATAACAGTTCGTATGTTGATGGTTCTGCTTTTCATCTTTATGCCGGTGATATTTCCGCATTGACAGTAGTGAAAAATGCAACGAACAAGAATGTCTATTTTACGGAACAATATACAGGTTCTGGAGGAAGTTTTTCAGGCGATTTGGGTTGGCATCTTCAGAATGTAATTACAGGAGCCGCAAATAACTGGGCAAAAGCAATTGTGGAGTGGAATTTAGCAAACAACATGAATATGGGACCCCATACATCGGGCGGTTGCACTACCTGTTTGGGCGCAATTACGGTAAATAATAGTACTTCATTTACTCGCAACGTTTCCTATTACATTATCGGTCAAATTTCAAAATTTGTGAAACCGGGTTCTCTCAGAATTGGTTCTGTAAGCTCTCGATCTACCGTCAATGTTTCGGCATTTAAAAATCTCGATGGCTCTACAGCCGTTTTGGCTTACAATAACAGTGGTAACAGTCAGATTTTGAAAGTAATAAACGGAACACTGTCATTTAATTATATGATTCCAGGTTCATCGGCTGTTACTTTTGTGTGGAATGAAAATACATCTGCCATTTCAAAAATAATTAAGCAAGGAGTGACGATTTATCCAACGCTTGCAAATGATTTTATCTCTATAAAAGGGGACGATTCAGCTGGTACAATCAAAATTTATAACATGAATGGAAAAGAAGTCTTTCGACAAAATCAAATGCAGAATAATAAAACAATCAATATTTCTAATCTTATTAATGGAGTTTATATCGTGAAACTTGAGAGCGAATCAGGTTTGAGATACGGCCGTTTTATAAAATATTAATAGTCAAAATAGAGAAATAAATAGCAATTTTGTAAACTAGAATCTATAATCTTGAAACATCATGAAAACTACACTCACAAACCTTTCTATTGCTTTGTTGTGTACCCTGAGTTCTACTGCACAACAAAAAATAATGCACCCAAATAGCGGGCAATCAATCGCCGTATACACGACCGCTGAAAACACAAATTCGAAGCTGACTTTGACAGAAACGGTATCATTTAAACCAGTTGTGCAACCGTTGGAAACGGAGGTTTCTGTTTTTGTGAATCCGAAGAAAACTTTTCAAACAGTTGTAGGAATAGGTGGCGCTATTACGGATGCTAGTGCAGAGGTTTTTGCCAAATTACCCAAGGAAAAACAACAAGAGTTTTTGGAAGCTTATTATAGTAAAACGAAAGGAATTGGTTACACGTTGGCTCGAACAACGATTCACAGTTCTGATTTTAGTAGTGGAAGTTACACGTATGTGGCGGAAGGGGATAAAACGTTGTCAACCTTTAGTGTATCGCACGACAAACAATTCCGGATACCTCTTATCAAACAGGCTATGGAAAAAGCTGGAGCACCATTCGTATTATACGCTAGTCCGTGGAGTCCTCCAGCCTTTATGAAAAGTAATAACAATATGCTTCGTGGAGGCAAACTGTTACCTGAATTTTACCAATCGTGGGCAAACTATTATACTAAATTTGTGAAGTCTTATCAAAAAGAGGGAATTCTGATGTGGGGCTTAACCGTTCAAAATGAACCGATGGCAACACAAAAATGGGAATCGTGTATTTATACAGCCTCAGAAGAGCGCGATTTCTTGAAAAATTACCTCGGTCCTACTATGGCAAAAGCGGGTTTGTCGAATGTGAAAATCATTGTCTGGGATCACAACCGCGATTTGCTGACTGAGCGTGCGAATACCATTTTTGACGATCCGGAAGCGGCAAAATATGCGTGGGGTGTTGGATTTCATTGGTACGAAAACTGGTCGGGAGGCGAAATGATGTTCAACAATGTGAAAGCGGTGGCAGAATCCTATCCGACTAAGAAATTATTTTTTACCGAAGGATGCGTTGAGAAGTTTGATACTGCTCGTTATCAGTATTGGCCTAATGCCGAGCGATACGGTGTTTCGATGATTAATGACTTCAATAATGGCATTGTTGGTTGGACAGATTGGAATATACTGTTGGATGAAAATGGCGGACCTAATCATGTGGGTAATTTCTGTTTTTCACCCATTCATGCTGATACAAAAAATGGTGAATTGATTTACACCCCTTCGTATTACTACATCGGTCATTTCTCGAAGTTTGTGCAACCCAATGCCAAACGAGTGAGCGCAGTGCCGAGCAGAAGTTCAATCATGTGTACTTCGTTCATCAATAAAGATGGGAAGGCGGCTACAATCGTTTTAAACAAAGGCAATGAAAGCATCCATTACAAACTTTTTGTTGGCAATAAACAAGCGGAAATAACTATTCCAGCTCACGCAATGCAAACATTGGTTTACTAACAAATAAAAACTGGTAATCGTAAACAATATGAACAACCGCTCTATCAACTTCGTAGTATTACTTCTCGTTTTTGCTTTTTGCGCATCATCTCCGTTAATACGTGCAGCAAAACCTATTTCTCCTAAAAGCATTGAACAACGAATCGATTCACTTATGGCATTGATGACATTGGACGAAAAAATCGGACAGATGAATCAATATGCGAGTTCGTGGGCAACAGGACCTGTTTCTCTTGGAGGAAATAAAATGCAGGAAATCAAAGATGGGAAAGTGGGTTCACTCCTCAATGTAAAAGGGGTGGAAAAAACGAAAGCGATGCAAAAAATTGCGATGCAATCTCGTTTAAAAATCCCATTACTTTTCGGATTAGACGTAATTCATGGTTACAAAACCACCTTTCCAATTCCACTGGCAGAAGTAGCCAGTTGGGATATGGATGCTATTCAGATGGGTGCAAGAATTGCTGCCATTGAGGCTTCATCGGCTGGTGTTCATTGGACTTTTGCGCCCATGGTAGATATTGCTCGTGACCCTCGCTGGGGGCGTGTGATGGAAGGAGCCGGAGAAGACACCTATTTAGGTTGCGCCGTGGCAAAAGCACGAGTGAAAGGTTTTCAAGGTGATAATTTAGGAAATACCAATGCGGTGATGGCTTGCGCCAAGCACTTTGCAGCTTATGGAGCAGCCATTGGTGGTAGAGATTACAATTCTGTGGATATGAGTTTGCGCACGCTTTGGGAGGTTTACTTGCCGCCATTTAAAGCCGCTGTGGATGCCGGTGCAGCAACGTTTATGAATAGTTTCAACGATTTGAATGGAGTGCCTGCCTCGGGCAGTTCGTACTTGCAACGAGATATTTTAAAAGGGAAATGGAATTTTCAAGGATTTGTGGTGAGCGACTGGGGATCGATTGGTGAAATGGTGCAACATGGATTTGTGGCTGATGATCAAGAAGCTGCTTTCGCTGCGAGCACGGCAGGAAGTGATATGGATATGGAGAGTCGCTGTTATACCAAAAATCTTGCCAAATTGGTGACAGACGGCAAAGTGGATGTTCGTGTGGTGGATGAAGCAGTTAGGCGTATTCTGCGTAAAAAATTCGAATTGGGTTTGTTCGAAGATCCGTATCGATTCAGTAACGAGAAACGTGAAAAGCAAGAGTTATCGAACCCGTTGCATCGAACCGCAGCCCGCGATATGGCCAAGAAAAGTATTGTTTTACTTAAAAATGAAAACGAACTTTTGCCACTCAACATTCATCAAAAGATTGCTTTGATTGGGCCTTTGGCAAAATCGAAAGAGGATATGCTTGGATTTTGGAACGTTAGATGGGACGATAATAGTGATGTGGTGACACCTTTCGAAGCCCTTGAAGGCAGAGTTGGCAAAGGAAATCTATTGTATGCAAAAGGATGCGAAGTATTGGATACTACTCGAACTGGATTTGCAGAAGCCATTGAAATGGCCAAAAAGGCCGATGTAGTCGTTTTGTCTATTGGCGAAAAACGAGATATGAGTGGCGAAGCCAAAAGTCGTTCGAATATACATCTACCCGGTGTGCAAGAAGAGCTTGTGAAGGCCATTTGCGCAACCGGAAAACCAGTTGTTGTGTTGATAAGTGCCGGTCGTCCGTTGGTTTTTAACTGGACTGCTGATCATGCAAATGCAATACTTTATACTTGGTGGCTGGGTAGTGAAGCGGGAAATGCTATCGCCGATGTTTTGTTTGGTGATTACAACCCATCCGCTAAATTGCCGATGACTTTCCCACAATCGGAAGGACAGATTCCAGTTTATTACAATTATATGAATACTGGTCGTCCTGCCAAAGATGATGCAACAGAAATTTATTATCGCTCAGGCTACATTGATCTGTCGAAACGTCCCAAATATCCGTTTGGTTTTGGGTTGAGTTACACTAAATTTGCTTACTCCGAATTGATACTTAGCGACTCTACAATGAATGAAGATGGGCGAATTGAAGTATCGGTGGTCGTTACCAATGTTGGCGAGCGGAAAGGCGAGGAGGTCGTTCAGTTGTATCTACGAGACAGAGTAGCATCGTTGGTCAGACCGGTGAAGGAGTTGAAAGGATTTCAGAAAATATCGCTGCTTGCTGGCGAAAGCAAAGCCGTTCGTTTTGCGATTAACAAAGAGAAGTTATCGTTTTATAACGCCAATCTCGAATGGAGACCTGAACCCGGAATGTTTGATGTAATGATTGGTTCTTCGTCGCAAGACATTCGATTACGAAGCCATTTTGAATTGACGAAATAAAGATTGTGAGCCTCTGAACGAATTGTTTTGAGGCTCATTTTTTATAATCCTTTCGAAGCTAACCAATCAAACATTTCGCGATAGGCAGCGTCTCTGACATTCTGTTTGGAGAGAATCACATCGTGCATGGCACCCGGAATGATGGCGATAGTGGTTCGTTTTCCTAAATTTTTAGAATAGAGTTGAATGTCCTTCACATCGAGTACGGCATCCGCCGTTTGAAAATCGTTGTTCCATGTTTCTCCCCGAATCGACTTGTCGGAAGAGAGCGATAAAATCGGACATTGAATATTGAGTCCGTGTTTTACTTTTAGTTGAGCGTGCTGAATAGCGCGTATCCAGCACCAATGTTTATCTCCCGATGCCAAAAGCTTTTTATTCAAATCGTAACTCCACTCTCCGTGATATTTCTGATGCAGACTTTCGCCATAAGCGGTCGAAGTGCCTGCTTTAATAATCATATTGGGCAGTAATTTCCCTAGTGATGAAACGGCAGGAACAGCTACGTTTTCGTTGAACCAGTTCTCGTTGAAATCGAAAAAAGGAGAGTTCAGAATCATTGCATCGAATTTTAGGCTTTGACCTTTCGCATCGGCATAAATAGAAGTAGTAAGTCCGCCCATGGAGTGACCAATTAAAATGATTTTCTTCGCTCCTTCATGGCGAATGATGGCATTTGCGGTGTCGATATCGGCGAAATATTCGTTCATATCTTTGGCATTGGTTGCCACTTGGTTGGAGAGCAGCGAGCGTCCATATTTGCGCAAATCGAGCGCGTAAAACCGATATCCCGCTTTGGTGAATCTGTTCGCCATTTCTGCCTGATAGAAGTAGTCGTTGTAGCCATGAACATACAAAACGGCTTTATCTGACTTCAAATCACTAATCTGCTTTACCAATGTGCAAACTACTTTACCTTCGTAATCATCCGGCATTACGATGGTTTGTTTTACAAACGATTTCCCCAATTCATCGGGCATGTATTGAGCTTTTCCAACAAAAAAAGAGATGAGAAAGAGAAAAAGAAGTGAGTATTTTTTCATGGAAAATGGTCTTTTTTATGAATGCTTATTGAGCTTCAATTGTTCAAGATATTCATTTGCATTTGCAATAGCGATATGTATTGTTGGACAGATATTCTCGTGACCAATGAGTTTGTCAACATTTGATTTTTCGAGTGTATTTCTCACCGTATTATTCACACCGGATAGGATGATATGAATTTTCTCGAGCTGAGAATTTTTGATAAATGCCTCTAGATTGTGCAATCCTGTGGAGTCAATAAATGGCACTTTCCGCATCCGGATAATTCGTACTTTGGGTTTGTCGCCCATGATTTTCATCTGCTCTTCGAATGCGTTGGCAACACCAAAAAAGAATGGGCCATCAATCTCATACACCTCTGCACCTTCTGGAATGGCGATGTTTTTGATGTCAAGTGTTGGGTCGTATTCTGTCATCGGGTCAACTATTTCCGACAATACCGATATACCGCTCGTTTCTCCAATTCGGCGGATAAATAGGATAACTGCCAATAACAATCCGATTTCAATGGCAATCGTCAAGTCGAAAATGACGGTCAACAGAAAAGTGGTCAATAGCACAGCCACATCCGCTCTTTGATTTTTGAGCAGCGCTCTGAAATTTCTCCACTCGCTCATGTTATATGCTACAACGATCAAAATTCCGGCAAGGCAAGCCATCGGAATGTGCTTCGATAAATCTCCTAAAAACAGAAGAATAAGCAACAAGACTCCTGCGTGAATAATACCTGAAATAGGCGTTTTACCACCATTATTGATGTTGGTCATGGTGCGAGCAATGGCTCCCGTAGCTGGAATTCCGCCAAAAAATGGAACCACAACATTTGCCACACCTTGCCCGATTAGTTCAGTGTTTGAGTCGTGTTTATCTCCCGTCACACCATCGGCCACCGTGGCAGAAAGAAGTGATTCAATAGAGCCCAAAATAGCAATTGTGATGGCGGCAGAAAGCAAAAGACTTATTTTGTCGAAGGTAAATCCGAGTTGTTGAGCTTGAGGTAGTTGCGCTCTGATTTGAAACCGATCGCCAATGGTTTCAATCGCAGAAATCCCGAAATTATTTTTCAAAATCAATACCACTACAGTCATCACCACAATGGCAATCAGCGAACTAGGTATTTTAGGCGAAATCTTAGGAATAAAAATAATCAAAGCGATTGTGAAAACCCCTACGCCGAATGTCCATAAATTCATACTGGAAAAATAATGACCATACACCAACCATTTTTCGATAAATGAAGCCGGTACTTTGTCAATTTGCAGACCAAAGAGATCTTTTATTTGAGTAGTGAAAATCGTGAGCGCTATCCCAGAGGTAAATCCTACAATGATGGGATAGGGGATAAATCGAATAATCGTGCCAATTTTGAAAACTCCCATCAGAATCAGAATAATTCCTGCCATAAAAGTGGCAATAGCCAACCCTTCTACACCAAATTGCTCGACAATACCATAAACTATAACGATAAATGCACCCGTTGGCCCACTAATCTGAACCTTGCAACCACCTAAAAATGAAGCAAGAAATCCGGCAATGATAGCAGTCGTAATGCCTTTCTCTGGTGTTACGCCAGAAGCAATACCAAAAGCAATGGCTAAAGGCAATGCCACGATCCCGACAATGATACCCGACATCAAATCTTTGAAAAACAGGTCTTTGTTGTAGTTTCGGATACTCTCAATAATGACTGGCTTAAAAGGTAATTCGTCTAAAAATTTCATTGTGTTAGTTTTTTTGCAAAAGTATGGATAAGAATCCATGAGATTAGTAAATTAATATTTTTTTATTTTGTGCGAAAGTGTCAAAAAACATTAAATCATCATACTGAAGAGTAGGGTGAATGGCCTATTTGTTAGGTATAGGATAAATCAACTATTTTAAATGATTACAAATTGATTCGATATTCCCTATTTATGGGAAATTTTATTCTTTTTGAAGTTATTTTTTATAATTTTGCACATTACTATATTTATTAAAAAAACACTATCTATGAAACTAAAAGCTTTACTTTTTAGCCTCTTCCTTTTTGCGGCTACAACTCTCTCGTTCTCGCAAGTGTTAACATTCAAAGTACAAACAGCTAAATATAGCACTAATACTCGTATTTTGGCAATTTGGATTACAAACTCGAACAATACTTTTGTGAAAACCATTTATGCATCTTCAAATCACAAGTATTCAGCTGACTTAGTAAAGTGGGTTGCTTCTTCTGCTAAAAATATAACTGATGCAACTACTGGAGCTTCTTCTGCTCACCCTGCTATTCCTGCCACTTATTCTTGGAATTGTACGAATGTGAGCAAAGCAGTTGTGCCAGATGGTAACTATTTCGTGAATGTAGAATTTACCGAAGAGCCGCTTGCTACTGCTTCGAAATATACACAATGTCCATTTACAATAGGACAAGCTAGTACTGGTTCGATTGCTGATGCTACCTATTTCAAAGGCGTAAGTTATTCTACTACTATTTCGGCACAAACTCCTATCAATGAGGCGAATGCAGATTTAGTGTATGATATTTATTATCAACCATCCGCTAAAATATTGAGCGTGAAGTATGATGCTCAAATGCATAGTGGAGTAACAGCTACTATATTTGACTTAAAAGGGTATAAAGTATCGGAGCAAAAAATGGCTGATGGTTCATCGTCAATTGTGTTGAATAATCTTTCTAAAGGAGTTTATGTTGTTAAGTTTAACGACAATAAAGGCTTAATCGAAACAAAAAGATTCGTAGCTAGATAAGTCAAACGCACATTTTACCAAAAGATGCTATTTTGAAGAATCCATTTCAAAATAGCATCTTTTTTTTAGTAATTATCACTTTTCTGCGAGGTCTCTTTTTCGTTTTTTTAGCTTAAAAGGTGCTAAAGGGTCGTATTAAAAATGCTATTTTTGCGTTTAGCAATATAGTGACTCGATTTCTACAATAATTGACTCATTTTAATCATTAATCCTTTTCTAAATAGAAAATTCCAGAATGAAAAAAGTAATCAATATTTTATTTTCAATACGAACAACTGTTGTTCTTCTATCAATTTTCGCTATAGCGATAGGATATGCTACGTTTGTGGAGAATGCGAGTGGAACGCCTGCCGCTAAAGCGCTTGTTTATAATGCCAATTGGTTTGTACTTCTGTTGATTTTGTTGATTGTTAATTTGATAGCAGTCATGGTCAAAAACAAATTGGTTGAGCGCAAAAAATGGGCGGTTCTACTTTTTCATGCTGCATTCATCTGTATTTTGATTGGTTCTGCTATTACTCGCTATTTCGGGTTCGAAGGCGTAATGCACATCCGCCAAGGAGAAACGAGTAGTCAAATTATGACTGAAAAGACTGCATTAAATATTACTGCCGAATACAATGGTCAGACAGTTGAAAAATCGACAGAAGTTGATTTCTCAGCATCACACGACAATACCTTTTCCGAAACGCTAGAGGTGGGAGGGAAAAAGGTAACAGTGGATAATGAATTATTTGTTCCCAATGCGCAAGAGATGATTCAAGCCGACAATGCTGGAGTTCCCGCTGCGGCCATTTTTATTATGAGTGGTGCGTCTCAAAGCATGGATCTTACGCTATTTGGAGATGAAAAGGCCTTTGCTGGTGATGTATCTTTTGGTTTTGAAGGTCCCAAAGATTTTGCCGATATTATTTTCTCTGTCATCGATAATCAACTCTATTTCAAGTCTCATTTGACTATAACTAAAACTGGGACGATGGCTTCGGGGATGATTGATCGAGCTAATGCAATTGCCATAACACCTGGTGATTTATGCCTTGGAGTTGAGAATACGGTATATCGCGCTGATAAACTAGTTTTTATGATAAAGGGCTTTCTTCCCAAAGCGGCGAAGACGTTGACCCAAGTGACTCCGATGGAAAATGCAGGAATGGGAGAAGAGATGAATCAAGGGAGTGATGCGTTGATGATGCGCATTAGTGATGGAAATATTGATAAGAAAGTGAATGTGGTAAAATCAGAAAGTGAATTTCCTCAACCCTCCACGTGTGATGTCAATGGCGTGAAAGTTTCTGTTTCTTATGGTAAATTGATGTATAAATTGCCTTTTAGCATTACACTTCGTGCTTTCCAGCTCGATCGTTATCAAGGTTCCATGAGTCCATCTTCTTATGCCAGTGAAATTACGCTCAAAGATACCGAAATGAAAAGCGAACGTCCGTATCGTATTTTTATGAATAATATATTGAACTACAGAGGTTATCGCTTTTTCCAATCCTCTTATGATCAAGATGAGCAAGGTACAATCCTTTCTGTGAATCACGATTATTGGGGAACAATGGTTACCTATTTAGGATATTTGATGATGTTAATCGGAATGGTAATGACTCTATTTAGCAAAAAAAGCAGATTCTTTGCTTTGATGGAAATGACCAATAAAATGCAACAAAAAAGAAAAGCTGCAACTATAATTGCATTGCTATTCGCATTTGGTTCGATGTACGCTTCTCCTGAAATCGGGATTAAAAAAGAGGATCATCTAAAAGCCTTCAGCAGTTTACTTATTCAAGATGGAGCACAAGGTCGTATTGAACCAGTGAATACTTTTGCTTCTGATATTTTGAGAAAAATATACAAACACACCGATTTCAACAAACGCACTCCAACGGAGGTGTTTTTGGGAATGATTACCAATCCATCTGCTTGGAAAAACGAACGCATCATCAAGGTCTCTCACGATCAATTAGCTTCTGAGTTGGGCGCAATCAATGGATATGTTTCTTATAATCAAATGTTTGATTCTCAAACAGGAGCTTACAAATTGAAAGACTTGGTTGATAAAGCGTATATCAAAGATCAATCGAAACGAAATACGTACGAGAAAGAGATTGTTTATGTTGATGAGCGTTTCAATATTCTAAATCAGATTTTTGATGGTACAATGCTTGCATTTTTTCCAACACAAGGAATGACGAACGGAAAATGGACAAGTGCCAAAAGTATGCATGGTATGTCTGCTACGGGTTCGGCTAACGGATGTCCATATTGTGCAGAAAAAGGTACAGGCGCAGTTGCAAGTACTCCTGCCGAAGAGAGTCATTTGACCGGCGAAATGCCTCCAATGGATGACGAAGGAGCTGATGAGGCAGCGCCAGCGATGACTGCACCCGATGCGTCAAAACCCAATCCGCATCAAGGCATGGGTGCAATGCCAACACCAGATCCTGCTATGGGTCCATGCACCAGAGGCGCTGCATCAGCGGGTATGGGAGCAATGACTGGAATGGCGACTACTCCTCTTTCAGCACTTACTCTTTCGCCAGATTCTCCCGAAATGTTGCAACAAAGCTATTTCGATGCAGTGAATCAAGCAATGAAAACCGGAAACTGGAGCAATGCCAATGAGGCTTTAACTCAAATCAAAAGCTTTCAAACAAAAAATGGTGGATCAGCATTGCCTTCCGAATCGAATATAAATCTCGAAATTGCTTATAACGAATGGAATCTTTTTGGCAATTTGGCAATGATTTATGGTTTAATAGGAGCTATCCTTTTGGGACTACATCTGTTTAATATTTTCAAATACAGTCGTCGTTTAGAACGAGGATTAACGTTGGCCATATATCCTTTGGCACTGTTGTTTGCTGTCTTTACTTTCGGTTTGGGATTGAGATGGATAATTTCTGGTCATGCGCCTTGGAGTAATGGATACGAAAGTATGGTCTTCGTAGGATGGGCATCCAGTTTAGCTGGTATCCTATTTGCACGAAAATCACCTTTGGCATTTTCAGTAACTGCATTATTGTCATCCATCGCTTTGGGTGTAGCGGGTATGAGTTGGATGAATCCCGAAATCACAAACCTCGTTCCTGTGCTTAAATCGTATTGGTTGGTGGTGCACGTAGCAGTAATCAGTTCCAGTTATGGATTTTTCGCTATGGGGATGATTCTTGGGTTGGTGAATCTTGTATTGATGATTGCCCGTTCAAAATATAAATCAGACCGATTATCAGATATGATAAAAGAGATTAGTTATATCATAGAGATGGGATTGATTGTCGGTCTCTTCATGCTAACAGTTGGGAATTTTCTTGGAGGCGTTTGGGCGAACGAATCGTGGGGTAGATATTGGGGATGGGATGCCAAAGAGACTTGGGCATTGGTTAGCATATTGGTTTATGCCGTAGTTCTTCACGTTCGGATGATACCAAAAGCTAATAATCCATTCACATTGAGTGCATTATCAGTTGTGGCATTTAGTTCTATCATTATGACTTTCTTGGGCGTGAATTATTATCTGGCCGGAATGCATTCGTATGGAAAGGGTACACCTCCACCCCTGCCTGATTCACTCTTTTTTGTGATTTTGGCTGTAGTGGCTATTCTGATTCTTGCCTTTTTCGCAGAGAAGAAATATGGAACTTTCAAAAAATAGAACTATTTATCATTTTATTTAAATTGAATATTTAATTCAGAAGTATTATAAATTGCTCTATTTCACTCATATATTATCGGATTAGTAGCATTGAAAACAAGAAAATTTATATATTTGTTGCATTAAGTTTTCATTTATTAGCATATTGGTTTCAGTTAATCAATTCAAAATTGATTTTGTAATGACTCGCATAACACACAGATTACTTCTTTCATTTTATACAATCGTAGTTCTCGCAGCCATTGTTATCATTGGTTATTGGGGCTATTCCTATTTTAATACACCTATTGAGGAGCGATTTTTTCATCCGAATTATGCCATGTTCAAACCCAGTGGTTTATTGGGCCATGGATTAGGAATTGTCGGTACACTGATGATTATCATTGGCCTTTTCTCGTATATGGCCAGAAAATATATGAGATCACTTTCTCGACTCGGATTACTAAAACATTGGCTTGAGTTTCATATTTTTATGTGCACTCTTGGTCCAGTACTTATACTTTATCATACATCATTCAAATTTGGCGGAATTGTATCGGTCAGTTTTTGGAGTATGGTGGTGGTTTGGGCTAGTGGTGTGATTGGTCGTTTTATCTATCTTCAAATACCGCGATCTATCGAAGGTAGAGAGTTGAGTTTACAAGAATTGGAAGGAATGCAAGATGAGTTTGTATTGGTTTTGAAAAACAAATACAATATTGATATCGAGGCATTTAAAGATGTAAAGTCTTCTGAAATTTCGAATATTCTGAAATCAAAGAATGTGTCATCGAGCGAATTGAAACAAGTAAAACGATTAATCAAAAATCAAAATCGATTGGCGAAGCGCATTGAGAGATTAGCTACCATGCAAAATATTTTTCGATATTGGCATGTAGCGCATTTACCATTTGCGCTTATTATGCTTATTATCATGGTAATACATGTTGTAGTAACCCTCACTTTGGGCTATAAATGGATTTTCTAGATTATGGAAATACTTTTTGAAGAAATTGGGATTTATGGCTTTGCTCTTTTGTTAGTTGTGGGAGTAATCTTTTTTTACTTGCGTAAACAAAAGCGTGAATCGAATGAAGTTGATGAAAAAATCAATCAAGCAAAGGTTGATGGAATTCATGAACCAGTTTCGTTGTATCCAGTGGTTGATCCTAATCGCTGTATTAAAAGTGGAGCTTGTATTACCGCATGTCCCGAAAAAGATATCCTTGGAATAAGAAATGGACGTGCTACCACTATCAATGCATCGCATTGCATTGGCCATGGAGCATGTTTTCGTGCTTGTCCTATGGAAGCAATCTCTTTGTGGATTGGCACCGAAAAACGTGGTGTAGATTTACCTCACGTAACGCCAAGTTTCGAAACGAATGTGCCTGGAGTCTATATTGCAGGAGAATTAGGTGGAATGGGATTGATTAAAAATGCCGTTACGCAAGGCTTTGAGGCGGTTGAGAATATTTCGAAAACCATCAAGAAAAGTGCAAATGCCAAATACGATTTAATTGTTGTAGGTGCTGGTCCAGCTGGTATCTCGGCTTCATTGGCAGCCAAAAAATTCGGATTGACGGTTTTAACATTGGAACAAGATACATTAGGTGGAACTGTTTTTACTTTTCCGAGATCTAAAATCGTGATGACAGCACCCATGAATTTACCGCTGTATGGTAAGGTGAAATTTAGAGAGACTACCAAAACTCAGTTGCTTGATATTTGGCACGAAGTGCTTTCGAAGCACGATATTAAAATTCAAGAAAACTCAAAAGTGGAAGAGATTTTGCCCGATGGCGATATTTTTTATGTTACAACATCTCAAGGCGAGAAAATAACAGCTAGCAGCGTTTTGTTGACAATTGGAAGACGTGGAACTCCTCGCAAATTGGGTGTTATAGGCGAAGATTCTGAGAAAGTAGCCTATCGACTTCTTGAGCCTGAATTAATTTCGAATAAAAAAATATTGGTCGTAGGTGGTGGTGATTCAGCAATTGAGTCTGCATTGCTTTTAGCAGACCAAAACAAAGTGACACTTTCTTATCGTAGCAGTGCTTTTAGCCGCATCAAACCAAAAAATGCGGAAAAAATAAATGAAGCCATTCAACGTGGATTAATTGATGTAAAATTTAATACCAATCTTGTTTCCATTGAACCTGATTTTGTAGCATACAAAGAGGGAGAATCTGATGAGATTCATAAATGGGAAAACGATATGGTTTATATTTTTGCAGGAGGAGAACTTCCAACACAATTCCTCAAAAAAATAGGAATTGAGGTTTCAACCAAACGAGGTGAGGCTTTTTTGAAACACGACCTTTAGTTTTTTTGACAATCAAAAAAGCTTACGTTGCTATGATATAAGATAGTCATTATGCTGATTAAAAGAATTCTTTTTACCACAATTTTTGCTTTCCTGTTAGGGAATTTTGCATTTGCGCAAATCTCTCCAGGTGAATTGAGCAAAGGACATGCTGACCTTGAGGGTGTGAGTAATTGTACGAAATGTCACACGGTAGGAAACAAAGTGACACGCGAAAAATGTTTGGCGTGCCATAAAGAGATAAAGGCACAAATTGTCGCGAAAAAAGGATTTCACGCATCTTCGGAAGTTGGCTCTAAAGATTGTTTCACTTGTCACAACGAACACCACGGTCGCAATTTTCAAATTGTGAAATTTGATCAAAAGAAATTTGACCATAACTTAACTGGATTTAAATTATCCGGTGTTCATGCCAAAAAAGATTGCAAAGCGTGTCACAAAGCTGAATTTATTTCGGACCCAAAACTGAAGAAAAATCTAAATACATTTTTAGGGTTAAAACAAGAGTGCCTCTCTTGTCATGCCGATTATCATCAGGGAAAATTATCGAATAAATGTGCCACATGCCATGGTTTTGAATCGTTCAAAAATCCAAAAGTGGTCGGTTTTGACCACAATAAGACAAAATTCCCTCTGCTTGGAAAACACAAAACAACCGACTGTGTAAAATGCCACAAAACGGAAATCATTGACGGCAAACCTGCTCAACGATTCAAAGGTTTAAAGTTTGCAAGTTGTGTGGATTGCCACAAAGATGTGCATGAGAATAAATTCGGACAAGACTGTAAGAAGTGTCATACAGAAGAGTCGTTTCATATCATTAAAAATGAAAAAACTTTTGATCACGACAAAACTAATTTTAAATTAATTGGGGCGCATAACACGGTTGATTGCAAAAAATGCCACAAAAGTGGAAAAATGACTGATCCATTGAAGCATAATCGTTGTTCGGATTGTCATACAGATTATCACAAAGGTGAATTTGCGAAGAATGGTATTTCGCCAGATTGTAATCAATGCCACACTAACGATAGTTTCAAAGAGACTAATTATACGATAGAAAGCCATAATAAAACCAAATTCAAACTCGAAGGTGCTCACATGGCTACTGCATGTATCGCTTGCCACAAAAAAGAGGATAAATGGAGCTTCAAAAACATGGGAACTAAGTGCGTCGATTGTCATAAAAACGAACACAAAGGCTTTATTCAAGACAAATATTTTGCTGGTGAGAATTGTACCGTTTGCCACACAGTAAATAGTTGGAAAGAGGTGAAATTCGATCACAATAAGACCAACTTCAAACTCGAAGGTGTACACGCAAAAGAGTCCTGTTCTGCCTGTCATTATGCGAAAAATGATAAGGGTATTAAAGTGCAAAAGTTTAAAGGATTGGCAATGGATTGCTCAGCCTGTCACAAAGATTCGCACCGAAATCAATTCGCAGAGAACGGGAAAACGGACTGTACGCGTTGTCATAATTTCGATAAGTGGGAAGATTCAAAATTCGACCACAACACGTCTCGATTCTTACTCGAAGGCGAACACAAAAATGTAAAATGCATCGAATGTCATAAACCGGCAACAGATCAAAAAGGGAAATATATCCAATATAAGTTCAATAATATCGAATGTTCAAGCTGTCATTCTTAGTAGCCATTTTATTTGTCTCTTTGAATGTACTTTCTCAGTCTCCACACGGGCCTCGATTAAGTATAAAGTGCGAGGTGTGCCATACCCCGAACAGTTGGGCGTTTAATTCGAAAGGAAGCGCTTTTGATCATTCTCAAACTGGATTTCAACTTGTAGGTCAACACAAGATGATAGATTGTCGCAAATGCCACGTAGATTTGGTTTTCTCAAATGCAAAGATGGATTGTAATTCTTGCCATACCGATGTTCATCAACAAACTGTAGGTAATGATTGTGCTCGTTGTCATACTCCTCAAACATGGGTAGTTTCAAATATCACCCAACTTCACCGTCAAACCCGTTTTCCACTGGATGGAAGTCATGCAAAAGTTGATTGCTATCAATGTCATAAGTCATCATCACTACTTCGCTTCGACCCTATGGGAACAGAATGTGTAAGCTGCCACTTGAAAGATTATCAAGCTACAACCAATCCTTCACACGTGCAAGGAAAATTTCCTCAAAATTGCACGGAATGCCATACAGATAAAAGCTGGAAAAACGCTACCTTCGACCACAATGTAAACACTGGTTTCCCTTTAAAAAATGCTCACTTTGGGGTTGATTGTATTAGTTGTCACGCTTCCGGATATAAAGGAACATCGACTGCTTGTGTTAGCTGTCACCAAAAAGATTATAATGCCACAACTGCTCCTGCTCATGCTGCCGCGAAATTTTCAACCGACTGCCAAACTTGCCATACCGATATTTCGTGGAAGCCCTCTACTTTTAATCATAATGTATCGACTACATTCCCAATAAAAGGAGCACACGTGGGTGTTGATTGTATAAGTTGTCATGGACAAGGTTTTGTTGGAACATCTAAAGAGTGTGTAAGTTGTCATCAAACGAACTTTAATGCAACCACCAATCCGTCACACACACTTGCAAAATTTTCAACCGAATGTTTAACCTGTCATACGGAAAATGGATGGAAACCCTCAACGTTTAATCATAGCACAGCTACAACATTTCCTCTAAAAGGTGGGCACATAGGTCTTGATTGCAACAGTTGTCACTCCAAGGGTTTTGTTGGAACTTCGAAAGAGTGTGTCGATTGCCATTTGGACAAATACAATGCTACGACCAATCCATCGCACATTGCCTCAAAATTCCCGAAAGATTGCAAATTGTGTCACAGCGAAAATAGTTGGCAAGGTTCCACATTCGATCATAGCACTACTGGTTTTCCATTGAAAGGCAGCCACTCGTCATTGGACTGTAAGCAATGTCATTCAGCTGGTTATATAGGCACACCAACTGCTTGTGTAAGTTGTCATAAATCGAATTACGATGCTACGGTGAACCCTAATCATGTGGCGGCAAAATTTTCAACAGATTGCCAAAGTTGCCACAACGAGAGTTCTTGGAAGCCATCAAGTTTCAATCACGATGTGAACACCTCATTTAAGTTGAATGGTAGTCATAAAGGAGTAGATTGTATCAGCTGTCACAAAGGGGGCGTATTTGCTGGAACTCCATCTACATGTGTTAGTTGTCACAAGTCAAACTTTGATGCCACCGTTAATCCAAGTCATAGTGCGGCAAAATTCTCAACAGAGTGTCAGACTTGTCATACCGAAAGCGCTTGGCAGCCATCAACATTCAATCACGATGTAAATACCTCATTTAAGTTGAATGGAAGCCATAAAGGAGTAGATTGCATCAGTTGTCACAAAGGGGGCGTATTTGCAGGTACTCAATCTACATGTGTAAGTTGCCATTTAGATAAATATAATTCAACGATTAGTCCTGCTCACGCGGCAGCTAAGTTTTCGACAGAATGCCAAACTTGCCATACTGAAACAGCATGGAAACCATCAACCTTTAATCATAATACCTCTACTTCGTTCCCATTGAAAGGAAGTCACACGACGGTCGATTGTATTGGTTGTCATGCTGGTGGTTTTGTCGGAACAGCGAAAGATTGTGTTTCTTGTCACTTAGCAAATTATAATGCTGCCACAAATCCAAATCACGTAAATGCTAAGTTTGCCAAAGAGTGTCAAACCTGTCACAGTGAAACGGCTTGGTCTCCCTCTACATTTAATCATAATACAGCAACTACGTTCCCACTTACTGGACGTCATATTGGAGTTGATTGCATTAGCTGTCATTCACAGGGTTATAAGGGAATCTCGACTGCGTGTTCAAGTTGTCACATGACAGATTATAACCGTGCTGCAAATCACGTTGCCTCTAAATTCCCGACTACATGCGAGACTTGTCATACTGTGAATGGTTGGACACCATCAACCTTCAATCACGATAGTCAATATTTTAGAATTTATAGTGGAAAACATAAAGGTCGTTGGTCGTTGTGTAGTGAGTGCCATACTTCTTCTGGTAATTTTGGATCGTTTACTTGTATTGTTTGTCATGAGCATAGTAATAAAGCATCAGTAGATAAAGATCATAGTGGTGTTTCGGGTTATGTATATAATGGGACAAGTTGTTATTCCTGCCACAGGAACATCTGATATTGATTGAGAAAAGTTGAGAAATGAGAAAATTGATAATCTGTATAGTGTTTTTACAAAGTGCATTTTCGATAACGGCAGAATCTCCGCATGGCAAGAGCCTAAAAATTGAATGTAGTGTTTGTCACAGTCCCAATAGTTGGACATATAAAAAGAATGCTACTTTCAATCACAATAAAACGCATTTTCCGCTGAGAGGCCAACATAATATGACTGATTGTCGTAGTTGTCACACGTCCCTTGTTTTTTCGGAGGCTAGAACAGAGTGTGCTTCCTGTCACAAGGATATGCACCAAGGTACAGTAGGGAACGATTGTAATCGATGCCATACGCCCGATTCATGGATTGTAAAAAACGTGAAACAACTTCACCAAGAGCAAGGTTTTGCCCTTGTTGGAGATCATGCCACCGCCGATTGTAACAACTGTCATAAATCAGCTTCACTGCTTCGGTTTGATAATCTCAACTCAGAATGTGTGGCTTGTCATAAAACACAATATGATGCAGCAACTATTATTATTCCTGGTTCTACCGATCGAATTCCTCATAGTGAATTACCTACCGTTGGCTCTAAAACTGATTGTTATCATTGCCACAATATGGTGGGTCGTAGTTGGTCATATACAGGGAAAGGTTTTGAACATGGATTTTTCCCGTTAAAAGGAGGACACGATGGACTGTCTTGTGTAGATTGTCATTGGAATGGATATTCTAATACATTATCTCGCGAGTGCTCATCTTGTCATAGTTCGTATAAAGCTGAAGCAAAATTTCCAGCTCACACGTCAGCTTATCTTAACCATGAGTGTAGTGAATGCCACACCTATTTAGGCTGGAATATAATTAAATTTAAAAATCACAAACCATGGCATGATTCAGGGGAACATAAAAACGTAGCTTGTTTAGAGTGTCATAATAATGATGTTACGTATAAGCCAAATTGTAGAAAATGCCATAATTTTGATTTTTAGTCAATCAAATAGATTTGAAATAATCGATCAATATATTTCGTTAGATTACATATCATCAACTTATTAGAATATGAGAATATTTTTAGCAATAATTTTATCCTTCATTTTTACATCTGTTTTATACAGTCAGGTGGAAAATAATATGTTAAGGGGTAAAATCTCTTACATCAGCACACAGAATGTGTATGTGAAATTTGACAATACTGAAGGCATTGCCATCGGTGATACTTTGTTTGCCATTTCAAAAGGAAAACTTACCCCTTCCATACTTGTGAAAAATATATCTTCGATTTCTTGTGTCGGAATATCATTAGGCGGAGTTAAATTGGCTTTATCGAACGAGATTATCGCAAATATTAAGCCGAAGAATCATGAAAATATCGATCTATTGCATCCAGTAAAATCCAACGAATCAGTTAATGCAAATGACCAAGCTATTAAATCCATAACTGCGACAGTAAATGATAAAAAACTGAAATCTCGTTTTGATGGTCGCTTTTCTGTTTCTTCCTATAGTAATTTTTCGAACGTCAAATCTAATCAACGATACCGCTATAATTTGTCACTGAATGCCGATCATATAAAAAATTCAAAATTCTCAGCGGAGAGTTATATTTCACTAACTCATTTGTCGAATGAACTCTCTTATATAGGCAGCAATATTAGCAAATATTTGAAGGTTTACAGTTTGGCTGTCAAATATGACATTGACTCGACATCTACCGTTTCGTTGGGTCGAAGAATCAATGTCAATATGGCAAATATTGGTGCAGTAGATGGTTTGCAGTATGAGAAACGGATTAAGAATTTTACGTATGGTGGAGTTGTCGGTTTTCGCCCCGATTATTACGATTATAGCTTTAATCCGCATTTGTTGCAAGTGGGAGCTTTTGTGAGTCATAATGTTCAAAAGGAAAATGGCTATATGCAGACTTCTTTTGCTCTTTTCAATCAAACTAATAATTTAAAAACAGATAGACGATTTGGTTATTTCCAGCACAGTAATTCGTTGCTGAAAAACCTTGATTTTTTTGGCTCTGCCGAGTTTGATTTCTACACGATGAATAACTTGCAACCAACCACCATTTTTGATTTGACCAGCACCTATTTATCATTGCGTTACAGACCTTGGAGACCGCTCTCTTTGTTTCTTTCCTACGATGCCCGTAAAAATATTTATTATTACGAAACATTCAAAAATCAGATTGATAGCATTTTAGATAAGGAGACACGACAAGGTTGGCGTTTCCAATTTAACTACAGGCCATTTAAATTTATGTCGTGGGGTGGTTCGGCTGGTTATCGATATCAGAAGTCTGATCCAAAACCAGCGATTAATGCCAATAGTTACCTTAGCTTTCCGCAAGTGCCATTTCTCAACGTTTCTGCCATGCTGAATGCTACCTTGCTTCGTTCTAACTATACTAATGGTATGGTTTATGGCGCATCCTTTTCAAGAGACATTATACCAGGTATAATTTATGGAGATGTTGAATATCGAATGGTCAATTACCAATTCAATAATTCGACGAGTACATTGCTCCAGAATATTGGTGAATTAAGTCTAACATGGAGAATTGCGAAGAAACTTTCTCTCTCTTCTGATTTTGAAGCAACTTTTGAAGGCGGAAATAATACTCAACGAATATTTCTCAATTTGACTCAAAGATTCTAATCACAGAATAATTTTCGCACTCTTATCTTTTGTTTTTATAAGATACGGAACGCCTTTTTGGACTGAAATATTGACTCTATTCGAAGTCGATATTTCAGTTTTTATTTTCTGGCCGCTGTAGTTATACAATTCAACCTTTTCACCCGAGTTAATACCTTCTACCGTAATTTCTTTTCCATTAGAATAGACTTTTAATCTATCTATTGATGGCTTGAGTATCGCTGAGAAAGTACTTTCTGAAGCAAGCGTAAAGTTTTTCCAATACAACGATTTTGTGTATTCAGCCAGTGCTCCAACAGGCACCAGTAGTTGACAAGTTGTTTGATCCACATACGCAAAAGTGTAGCCATCAACAACTGGTGGATTTGGATTTTGGATGCCAAATTGCTTGAGATTACTGCACCCATAAAATGCTCCGCTACCAATAGTTGTAGTACTTTTAGGTAATGTTAGTTCCGTTAAACCTGTGCAATAATAAAATGCAGATGATCCAATGGATGTTAATTCTGATGGGAAAACAATGCTCGTAAGTCCAATACATTGGTCAAATGCAGAATAATCAATTGCTTTAATAGATTCAGGAATTTTATATATCCCACTTTTGCCCACAGGACAGATAAATAGGGAATCTTGAACTTGATTCAATAATACTCCATCTATAGAAGAATAAACTTTATTTGATGAATTCACATCAAATGCCGATAAATTACTACAACCATAAAATGCATAATCGCCTATGGTTGTCAAGGAGGCTGGAAGATAAATAGTACCAGTCAATCCTTTGCAATAATAAAATGCATAAGTTCCAATGTGCTTCACGCTTGTTGGAACATTGTAGCTGCCAGATTTTGCGGCGGGACATATCCAAAGAGAATCCTGTGCTTTATTAAATAAAACGCCATCTGTCGAAGAAAAATATAGATTAGATGGATCAACTACATACGCAGAGAGCTGATTACATCCGTAGAAAGCGTAATTTCCAATGTAATTTACTGACGAAGGTATTGTAATGCTACCAGTCAAATTTGAGCAATTGTAGAAGGCGGAAGCACCAATCGCTTTTACTGTGTTTGGTATTGAATAACTCCCTGTTTTCCCTGCCGGACAGACTAAAAGTGAGTCTTGTTTTTTTGTGAATAGCACCCCTGAATTAGACAAAAACTTAGCATTAAGTGGATCTACATCAAAGGAGGTAATTTGATTCGTTCCATAGAAGGCATAGCTGCCAATATGACCAACAGATTTAGGGATGGCGAGTCCTCCTGTCAGATTACTACAATTATAAAATGCATAAGTGCCAATCCCTTTTACCGTTGTAGGCATTGTGTAAACCCCTGTTTTGGCAGGTGGACAAATATACAACGTGTCTTGTGATTTATTGAATAAAACATCATTATTGGATGCATAATATGGATTTGAAGCATCTACCACGAAGGACCTTACGCTGTTGCATTGAAAAAACGCATAAGACCCTAAATAGCCAACTGTTTTTGGAATAGAAATTGAACCCGTGATACCACTACAGCCGTAGAAAGCGCCATCGCCAATGTAACTGATAGTACTAGGAATTGTTAGAGTGCCCGTGAATCCACTACAAGAGTAAAAAGCATAACTACCTATTGATTTGATTGTTGACGGAAGAGTCAGTGTTCCTGTAAGTCCACTGCAACTTTCGAATGCGGAGTTTGCGATACACACTACGGTTGATGGAATGGTAATTGCCCCAGTTTTTGCACTGGGACATACAAAAAGAGTATCTTGTTTTTTATTGAAAAGCATCCCATTTGTGGAAGAATATCTGGTGTTTGCACTCTCTACAAGGAATGCTGAAAGTTGAGAACAGCCATAAAGTGCATAATCTCCTATCGATTTCACATTAGTCGGAATGGTAAATGTACCAGATAAATTATAACAATAATAGAAGGCAGAACCACCTATTGACGTGATGGTCGTAGGTAACTTTATACTCGTCAATGTTCCTTCGTAGGTGTATGTATTTGCATTGTAGAAAGCGCATAGTGGTATTTCATTAGCTGGATAAGAGATTGAAATTCCCGAATATGTGCCATCCACTCCAGTATAAGATTTTACGCTGACAGAACTGAGATCCAAAACAGAAAGATGGGTTATTTTGTCGCGCATAAAGACAAAATCTCGCGCATCTATATTGCCCGAGAGTGTGAGATTTATAACTGTACCAGTTTCTGTACTTGTTATAAGATTACTCAATGTGCCAGCAGTGACCACATTTACAGTTTTTGAAACTGTTTGAGAAAATAGTAGTGAAGAAAAAAAAATGAATATCGTCCCGAAATATAATTTAGCACCGTTCATTTAATATATTGTGTTTGGTTAGATTCAAGAATTAGGATGCTAAATTAGAAAATGGTACTAATTTAATCAACAATTATCAATGAAACGCCCTTTTTATTAAGTGTAAAAAAGGATGTGAACAAAAACATTGACATTTCTGTCATATTTTATATGGATTATACCTAATCTTCTACTATTTTTGTTGTTCGTTCTGAAAAACATTATTTATACTCGATATAAATCTCTCCGCTTATTAAAGAATTATTTCCTTAATTAGTCGAAAATATGTTTTAAAGCATTATTTTTGCGTCCTTAATAGATCGAATTAATTTTGAAAATCAAATAATCATCAAATAATCTAAATTTAATTTTATGTGGATTCTTAAATCATCAATCGGGAGAAAGCTGATAATGAGTGTGTCAGGTCTTTTCCTTATTCTGTTTTTGTTGTTTCACATGTCCATGAACATCGTGGCTGTCTTTTCGACAGATGCGTACGATATGGTTTGTGAATTTTTGGGTGTAAACTGGTATGCATTGGTGGGAACACTGGTATTGGCTGCTGGTTTCTTTGTGCACATCATTTATGCAACGATTTTGACACTTCAAAATCAGAAAGCACGTGGAAATCAGGCTTACGCTTACACTGACGCACCGAAGGAAGTAAAATGGGCATCTAAAAACATGTTTGTTTTGGGTCTTATCGTTGTTGGATTCTTAGCGCTTCACTTGTATCACTTCTGGTACAAAATGATGTATGCAGAGTTGGCTGGCGGTGCTACTGCTTCTGGTGCTGATTTGATCAAAGAGTTGTTCGCAAGTCCTGTTTTCAGTGGTTTGTACCTCGTTTGGTTTGCTGCTATTTGGTTTCACTTGACTCACGGTTTCTGGAGTGCATTTCAGACTATCGGTTTTAGCAACAAGATTTGGTTGTCGCGTTTGAAAGTAATTGCAAACGTATTCTCAACCATCATTTTCTTGGGATTTGCTTTGGTGACAGTCTATTTTTATATGATGTCACTGTAGTTGTGCTAACTGATTTATTCATTCAATCGTAAATTATTTCTTATGACAAAGATAGATTCTAAAATTCCACAAGGGCCATTGGCTGAGAAGTGGAGTTATTACAAATCACACCAGAAATTAGTGAACCCCTCAAACAAACGCCGACTTGATGTAATCGTGGTCGGAACAGGTTTGGCAGGAGGTTCAGCTGCAGCTTCTCTCGGAGAGCTTGGTTTCAATGTATTGAACTTCTGTATTCAGGATTCTCCACGTCGTGCGCACTCAATTGCTGCACAAGGGGGTATCAATGCATCGAAAAACTACCAAAACGACGGCGATAGCGTTTATCGCTTGTTCTACGACACCATCAAAGGGGGTGACTACCGTGCTCGCGAGGCCAACGTTCACCGTTTGGCAGAAGTATCTGGTAGCATCATCGACCAATGTGTGGCGCAAGGTGTGCCTTTCGCTCGCGAATACGGTGGTTTGCTCGACAACCGTTCGTTCGGTGGAGCACAAGTTTCGCGTACTTTTTATGCTAAAGGACAAACAGGTCAGCAGTTGTTGCTTGGCGCATACTCAGCTTTGAGTCGCCAAGTAGGCAAAGGTGCTGTGAAATTATACACCCGCTACGAAATGCTCGACGTGGTAATCGTTGACGGTCGCGCTCGTGGTATCATTGCCCGCAACCTCGTAACTGGTAAAATCGAACGTTTCGCTGCTCACGCTGTAGTCATCGCTACGGGTGGTTACGGAAACGCATTCTTCCTTTCTACGAATGCAATGGGATCGAACGGTTCAGCTGCCATTCAGGCGTACAAAAAAGGAGCTTACTTTGCAAATCCTTGCTACGCGCAAATTCACCCAACTTGTATTCCAGTTCACGGCGAAAACCAATCGAAACTGACGTTGATGTCAGAGTCGTTGCGTAACGATGGTCGCATCTGGGTACCCAAGAAAAAAGAGGATGCTGAGGCGATTCGCGCAGGCAAAAAGAAACCAACCGATCTGAAAGAAGACGAACGCGATTACTATTTGGAGCGTCGTTACCCAGCTTTCGGTAACCTTGTGCCGCGTGACGTAGCTTCGCGTGCTGCGAAAGAGCGTTGCGATGCTGGATTTGGTGTTGGCGCAACTGGTTTGGCTGTTTACCTCGATTTTTCTGCTGCTATTGAGCGTTTAGGTCAAAAAACGGTTGAGGCTCGCTACGGTAACCTTTTCCAAATGTATGAAAAAATCGTTGACGATAATCCGTACGCAACTCCGATGATGATTTACCCTGCCATCCACTACACAATGGGTGGTGTTTGGGTAGATTACGAACTCCAAACTTCAATCCCAGGATTGTTCGCTATCGGAGAAGCTAACTTCTCAGATCACGGCGCAAACCGTCTTGGAGCATCTGCCTTGATGCAAGGTTTGGCTGACGGATATTTCGTATTGCCATACACTATCCAAAACTACTTGGCAGATCAAATCACTGTGCCTCGTTTCAGCACTTCGTTGCCAGAATTCGAAACAGCAGAGAAAGAGATCAAAGATCGCATCGCTAAATTGATGAGCATCAAAGGAACCCGCTCGGTTGACTCGTTGCACAAACAATTGGGTCTTGTAATGTGGGATTTCGTAGGAATGGGTCGCAACAAAGCCGGCCTCGAAACTGCGATTGCGAAAATCAAAGAGGTGAAAAAAGAGTTCTGGTCAAATGTACGCATTCCAGGTTCGGGAGACGATTTGAACATCGAGCTTGAAAAAGCACTTCGTGTAGCAGACTTTATCGAAATCGGATACTTGATGGCAACAGATGCACTTCACCGCGAGGAATCGTGTGGTGGTCACTTCCGCGAAGAGTACCAAACTGAAGAGGGCGAAGCGCTCCGTCAGGATGATAAATTCTCGTACGTCGGATGCTGGAAATTCAATGGCGAAGGCAAAGAGCCTGAATTATTGAAAGAAGAATTGGTTTACGAAGCGATTAAGGTTCAACAACGTAACTACAAAGCGTAATAAAATGGAAAAAATAATCAATATAACGCTGAAAGTTTGGCGTCAGAGAGGTCCGAAAGAAAAAGGGAAATTCGAGACCTACCCATTGAGCGGTGTTTCTACCGACAGTTCATTTCTCGAAATGTTGGACATGCTCAACGAAGAGTTGGTAAATAAAGGTCAAGAGCCTGTTGTATTCGACCACGACTGCCGCGAAGGTATCTGCGGTATGTGTTCGCTCTACATCAACGGTCATCCACACGGACCCGACGAAGATGTAACGACTTGTCAGTTGCACATGCGTAAGTTCAAAGATGGCGAAACTATCACTATCGAGCCTTGGCGTTCAGCAGGATTCCCTGTAATCCGCGACTTGATGGTAGATCGTACAGCATTCGACAAAATTATGCAAGCGGGTGGTTACGTGTCTGTAAACACAGGTGGTATCCCTGATGCTAACGCAATTCCTATCTCGAAAGTGGATGCTGACGAAGCAATGGATTCGGCGTCTTGTATTGGTTGTGGAGCATGTGTAGCTGCTTGTAAAAATGCTTCGGCTATGTTGTTCGTTTCGGCGAAAGTGAGCCAGTTTGCCTTGTTGCCACAAGGTCGTGTAGAAGGTGCTCGTCGTGCAAAAGCGATGGTAGCGGCTATGGACGAACTAGGCTTCGGTAACTGTACCAACACCGGTGCTTGCGAAGCAGAGTGTCCAAAAAACATCTCTATCAGCAACATCGCTCGCCTGAACCGCGAATACCTTTGCGCTAAATTAGCTGACTAAGAATTTAGTCGCAATTCGATAATGAAACCGTTCTGCACGTCGTGTGGGGCGGTTTTTTTTGTGTGAGTAAAGTTGTGAAAAATAAAATCTACAAGGACATTGTTTGGCATTATGAGCGTATAAATTTGCAAACAGACAGGAAAACCAAACCCTGGGGAATGAATGTTTAACAAACAAAATTTTAAATTATGGCGTACGCATTTAGAGTGACTGCAAAACAAAACATTGGTGGCAAAATTGCAAAAAGAATGAGTGTTCAAGTGGTTGAACAAGCCACAGACAAACCTCAAACCAAAACAATTTTGGAAGCGTTCAAAAATCAATTGGGTATTGAAATTAAAGGAATCTCTATTGGTTTAAGTTATTTTAACATCGAAAAGTTGAAATAGGGTGAAACTTTCGAGGTTGTTTGTGTATAATTGGGCAACCTCGAAAATGTTTTTAACTTTGAGGTTAGTATGTAACTAACTAAAATAAACTATGGAACAAAACAAAGAATTGACAATTGAAGCTAAAGTTGAAGAGGCATTTAAAGGAAAAAGAATCGACTATGAGCGTGTTTTCCAAAATATCTATCCAGCTCATGGACGCAATGGTTTTACCGAAAGAAATCAAACTTTCTTTTTTACGCACAATTATTTGAAACTTCGTCCAGAAGCCATTTGTTGGCAGGAGGTTCCATTCGGTAAAAAAGAACATATTGATACTTTAATTATTGATGGCAATTCAGTTATTTATATTGAAGCAAAAAGAATTTCAGGAAATCCTAAAGAAAAAGAAATTGCAGATGATTTAGGAAGACTTCTTATCCATTCTTATAGGCAAGAAATAACTAAGGGCTTGTGTTGCGAAAAAGATGAGTATATTTTGTACATTACTGATATTTGGGATGAAGGAAAATACAAAAAAAATGTAATAAATAAATGGGTGGAAAATTATTTTTTAGAAGTAATCTATCCTCAGATAGAGAGAAATCCCGAACTTCATTATTCAGAGATAGAAGAAATAAAAAGTGGGATATTCTCATTTGAAAAAATAAATAATCCTACCGAAAACGCGATTAAGAAATACAATATCGCCTATTCACTTTTTAAAATTAAAAGTGATTCTTATACAAATATCTTATGTCCAAAAAAGCTTTTCTAGTTTGCTGTTTTTTAATTATCGGGCAGCTGCCAAATCGCAGAATGTTTTTAAAGAGATGAATCAACATCAATCCAATGAAACATTACAAGAATTTTATGGACGTTTGATAAAGTCTTTTCTTGAAAAGTAACATGCTTACTTATAGAAAATATTGAATATACTCTGAAAACAAAAGTGATTTGTCAAATAGGAATTGACGAAATTAATCTACATAATTCATTGGGATTTTGATTGTGATAACAAAACAATATACATCAACTAAATAATTGAATATATTATGGATATTATTGATAATGTTTATCATGCTCTTTTTCAAGCCAATGTAAAGTATCAGAAATTTTACAAAAAAACAGAAAAAGTTGAATTAATTGATTTAAATCAAACTTGCCTATTGACTCATTTCTACTTAACATTTTGGCCTAAAGCTATTTGTCTACAGAATATACCCTATGCCAAAGACAAATTTATTGATACAATAATTATTGATAATAAATCTGTTGTATATATAGAATCAAAAAAGTCAATTGACAAAAAAAATAACGGTTATAAGGTGGGGCAAATGGGTCTAGAACTTCAATCGATCGATAGGACCAAGATTACAAACAATTTATGTGTCGATAAAAATGAATATGTTATTTATCTTGGCGATATAACTCTTGAAGATGAATGGCCTGATGGTTTAAAAGGATGGAAAGATTTACAGTATTATATATCAATGTCTATATTGATCTTAAATGAACGTCCTAAAGAAATATACATTTTCAAGTCATCGGATGAAATTCCATTCTAAAATGCCGTTTTTTTTATGTCAAAAAAAGGATTTCTAACACGCTATTTCATTATCATCGAGAAGATAAGAAAAGGCAAATATGTATCTTTAAAAGAGATTCGTGAACATATCGAACAAAAGATAATCTCACTATCTCTTCAAGATGATACGCTTTCGATGGGTTTCTCAGAGAGAACACTAAAACGTGATATTCGGGAGATTCGAAATCTATTTGGAATTTCGATTGAGTATTCTCGTCAAAATTCAGGCTATTATATTGAAGATGAAATTGACAACTTGAATTTTCAACCAATGCTCGAAGCTTTCGATCTGTTTAATTCGATGAATATAGCTTCAGATTTGTCTTCCTTTGTTTTTCATGAAAACAGGAGACCCAAAGGCACTGAGCATCTTTTTGGTATCATCCATGCTATAAAGAATCGTAAGCAAATCAAATTCGAGTACCGAAAATTCGACAATGAGCATATAAGTACGCGATTGGGCGAACCTTATGCACTCAAAGAGTTTAAAAATAGGTGGTATTTACTTATGTTTGAGCAAAATGCGAATATGGCAAAGACATTTGCATTAGGCAGAATCAGCACACTGGAAATACTGAGACTTGGATTCACAACAAATCAAATCATCAATTTCTCTAATCAACTTAGCGATTGTTTCGGTATTATTAGACCGACGGACAGAAATCCCGAAAATGTGATTCTATCTTTTACACCTCTAAAAGGCAAATTTATTAAATCTCTCCCTCTTCATAAAAGCCAGCAAATTATTTCAGAAAATGAAAATGAATTTTGTGTAAAACTTCGCGTTTTTATAACCTACGATTTTATTCTTGAAATTCTCTCGCACGGATCAGAAGTTAGAGTCATTGAACCGCCATCGTTGGTTGCTGAAATAAAAAAGAGATTATCAGACGCATTAGCTCAATATTAAAAAAGGAGTTGTCTTCTCTATCAGCAACATCGCTCGCCTCAACCGCGAATACCTTTGTGCTAAATTAGCTGACTAAGAGATTAGTCGCTATCAAAATATGGAACGGTTTTTTTTAATAAATTGGACTATTAAAAGGAAGTTGTAATTATCTTTGTAAACTAAACTTTATCGAATATGAAACGATATTTTTCAATTATTGCATTAGCTTTTTTAGCCCTTTCTTCTCATATCAAAGCACAAAACTTCGAAAAGTTGAATGCTCAGGAGACGAAATCTGATATTATCTACAAATACAGAAATTTATTAATAGATAAAATCGTAGCGAATGACACTGCTCAAGCAAAAACTCTTTTGCAAGAATTCAACAGTAGTATTGATGAAACCTATTATGTAACGCTATATCCTGCGGAAAAATGGCTTCTCTCTATTTTACTAAAAGATTACAAATCAATTAGTCGAGATGTTCAGATGATGGACTCAACTACTCTAGTAAAACTGAATCGTAGAGTGCAACCCAAAGATGATCAATTGCATCAGATTATCTACCAGAAAATTATAGATCAAAAAAAGGAAGTTACAGAAGAAATCGAAAATTGTAGTTCAATATCGGACGAAGACAGAAGTCTGTTCCTTCTTATTCTTGATGTTTATGCTTCAACTTCTCCAAGAAGTAAATATTACGATGAGATAAATAGTCAATCAACAAAATTCATAAACAACTATCCGAAAAGTTCGTATAACGATTATATCAAGCGAAATATACGCTTTGAATATAAGCCAGCAGGATTTTCAATGGGTATGGAGATCTACTCAGGCGCATCTATCCTAACTGGACGAACAAATGAATCTCTAAGCAGCGGTGGTACTTTTGGGCTTGGATTTATATGGGGATATAATAGCTTCCAACTCAACACAAGAGCTGCATTTGTGTTTAGTGGATTAAAAAAAGATATTGATTACAAGGGTTATACGTGGCAAAATTCTGAGCGCGCTCAATTGATGTTGCCAGAAGTAAGTCTTGGCTATAAATTTATGCCATCTAAGAAAATAAGCGTATCTCCAATCGTTGGTGTTGGGTGGTTGATGATTTCACCTTATCAAAACGACCAAGACAAAAATGTTGATTTAAAAAACATTGAGATAATATCAAAAGCCTCTCCAGTTTTAGGAATTGATTTTGGGTGGGAATTTGCGAATATGTTTTATTACAATGACTTATACCAAAAGCCAATGTCGAATTTTTCTTCTTTAAATATTAGATATACTGTTCAACCCATCGCGTTTTCAGCCCCTTATGTAGGAATGAATGGTTTGACGCATAATATTTCAATCAGTTTTAAATTTGGAATTGGTTCTGCAAAACGGATTCTTTAGAAATGAAATCATATTGAAAAGGCGACCATCTTCTATTATGAAAACGGTCGCCTTTTATGTTTGTATGATTTTTCTACAAGCCTATTCCCGTAAACTTATTCAGCAGGTAACCAATCAGGAAGCTGATGGCTGCCACGCTTGTACTCAGAGCTGCCATTTCGAAGAAGCGATGCTTAAAGCTTTCGTCTTTTGCCACAGAATAGTAGTAATTGAACACGGCAATGATCACTAACGCAGTAGAAATCGTGATACCGAGCGACAGGAAAATATTCGATAAAAGCAGAAAAGGAAGAATCAGCAATATTACCGTAATCAGATACGCCGTTCCCGTATAAACCGAGGCTTTGATGGCGCTCTTGTCGCCGCCTTCCGATTTGGTGGATAGGTATTCCGACGATGCCATCGATAGTGCCGCTGCGATTCCGGTGATGCTGCCCGTGAGCGCAATCAGGTGCGGATTGTTGAGCGCCAACGTAAAGCCCGCCAATGCTCCGGTCAGTTCTACCAATGCATCGTTCAATCCCAACACCACCGAACCCATGTAGTTGAGGCGCTCTTCGTCGATCATGCCGATGAGTTCTTTTTCGTGGTCGCCCTCTTCGTTGGCAATTTGCATCAATTCCGGATAGTCGCCAAAGCTGCCATAGCTGCCCTGCGCATGTACTTCGCCGCGCTCCATCAGTTTGATGCCGAAGGTGACACCAAAGATTCTCGAAATCTGTGTGAAACGCCAAACTTTCGCCATGTCTGCTTTAGGCGACTGATTGGTGAATTTCTTCAGAATCGAGTAGTGCTTCAACTCTTCATCGGCGATGTAGTTGAGAACCTTCCTGTTTTCAGGATTTTTCTCCAATTTGGCGAGGTTCCGATACACTATGCTTTCGGTGATTTCATTCACCTGAAACTGTACGAGGGCGTCTATGCTTTTTTGATCCATAAGTTGTAGTTTTTTTTTGTTAAGTAAACGTGTTGACAAGTAAACGAGTAAACATTCCAAAAGCAAAGATATTTTTATTTGACGAAATTTTTGATTCAGGGACTAATAAAAAAGTGAATAATCGAAAATCAGTCTTAGGTAATGCGCTCATTTAATTGTTTTTCCGAGATACGATAGGCGGTTTTATTTATAAAATCACCCATGATAGTATCAAATGATAGTATCATAGTCAGTAGAATATTTTGAAAAGCAAAAAATGGTGATAAAATACAATCCTTCGTGCGAATAATCATAACCCTTTAGGTGAATACTGTGGCGTTTGTGTTTGGAGGATGTTAGGTCGTGGATATTTTCAATTTGGGTAAAATTTCCTCCATTATCGCAGGTACTGTCTTAATAAAAGGCACGAATTACGCTCCGCTAAACTTGCGCAAAGAAGTGGAAAGTAATCGCAAGTTTAAACTCACGAGAAGAAGAACCCAACTCAAAACCTGTTTTATGCCAAGTTTATTTTCCTGCTTTTTTGTCCAATAGGGATTTCATACTTGAAGTAAATGTCTTTGCAGATTCTTTACTTTGAATTATTTGATTAATAAGATAAGTTAGAATACTCTTTATGTGATTGGCATTATCTAAACAAGCTTCGTCAGTTGCAGCATGTAATCCTTCACTTAGTTCACTATGCAAAACTCCAAGGGGGTTCATTCCGTTCGGCTTTAGTATAGTTGGTAAAAGATCTTTAACGAGGTCAATTTTTTCTTGAGTAACTCTTGTCTTTTTAGTTTTTTCTAAAGCTACTTTATATTCTGCTTTGTGCTCTTCTTCAATTAAATCAACAATTGAATCTAATAGTTCATCTATTATTTCTTCGGTTATTCTTCTGTAATAAGAAAACGCACCAATTCCATAACCTTGTGATTCACAAACTAATCCTTTTCTAAATGTTGCTGAATGCTTATCAAGGGTATTCTCCAAATTCTTATCCATTTTAATTTCCCATTCTGGATATTGCCCCACTTTATAAATTGTGTCTAATTCTTTATTGACATGAACAAAAAAACGTCTTTCAAAACTTTTGCAAGATTGACACAAAAATCTTAAATCTAAAACTCGATTTCTGGCACTATTATTGCTATTTAGCCCAATATCATTGTAATATTGATTTGTCATGTTAAATGTCTGCATAGACATACATACATTACAAGACATATTGATTGGAATTATTTTCCAATTGCTTAGTAAAGCATCAATTTTTTCAGGTTTAAATTTCCTGAACAGAGAATATTCTTCTATGAATTCTTTTGTTATCATTTATGACAATATTAAATTGTACCCAACGCGTTATATACGTAATCACAAATATAAAACATTCGTCTATACATTACATAAGACATTCGTAAAAAAATAACACAAATCAGATAAAAATCTAATAATTAATAGAATACAAGACTATTTTTGGAGAGTGGACGAATGTTTGAAAAATAAAAATAATTGAATAAGCTTCTTAATTATATCCTCTTATAAATCCACCCCGGAATAAGAGGCATCAGGAAAGCAATAATTCTCCAACGTTTTGTAATGTACACAATTTTTCTGCGTTTTTGGAGTGCAGAAACGATTTGCCCAGCAGCTTTTTCGACCGGCGCTACCCAAAAGATGCCGTCGCCCTGCGCCATGGCGGTATCCACAAATCCGGGGCGAATGTCGGTGAGGGCGATGTCGAGTTTAAGGTTATCGGCTTTGTGGCGGAGCGAGGCCATGTAGCTCATTTGGTAGGCTTTCGATGCTCCATAAGCTGGTGCATAGCGGTTTCCACGAATGCCGGCGATGGAACTTACCACAGCTAAGTGGCCTTTGCCTTGTTTTTCGAAGTAGTTGAATCCCCAATCGGCAGCGGCGGTGAAACCGTGCACGTTGGTCAGTATGGCAGGCTCTTCGATGGAGAAATCGAGCGTCGGATTTCGATGCCCCGTGCCAGAGTTGATGAGCAGCAAATCCAATCCGCCGAGCTTTTGAGTTAATGCGTCAAGGTGTTGCGGAATGTCGTTTACGTTTTTTAGGTCGAATACTTGAACGACAAACGCATCGGGATTTTCTGCTTTTAGTTCTAACAACAGTTGTTCCCGTCTTCCGGTGATGCCCACCCGATAGTCGTTGGTCGCGAGCAGCTTTGCCACCCCACGACCAATTCCCGATGTGGCACCTATGACGATTGCTTTTTTCATTTTTTGTGTGAAAACTTTGCGTTCCTCTGCGGATTCTTTGCGTCCTCTGCGGTTAAAGCTCTACATTCTCTCAGGCACCTCGATGCCGAGCAGTTTCATTCCCGATTTGATCACTTGTGCCACGCTTTTCGACAACACGAGACGGAAATGGCGCAACGCCTCATTCTCCTCGCGAATAATGTAGAAATCGTGGTAAAACTGGTTGTATTCCTTCACCAATTCGTAGATGTAGTTTGCGATAACGGCAGGACTGTAGGTGTTGCCGGCTTCTTCTACTACCGATTCAAAATTGGCGACCAATTGCACCATGTTTTGTTCTTTTTCGGCTAATTGCAAATCTGTAGCTATCGCACCATCGATAGCGATGCCGTTGTCCACCGCTTTGCGCAGCACCGAACGGATACGAGCGTGAGTATATTGGATAAACGGCCCTGTGTTTCCGTTGAAGTCTATGGACTCTTTCGGATTGAAGGTCATATTTTTTCGTGGATCGACTTTCAGGATGAAGTATTTCAATGCGCCGAGACCAACGGTGGTGGCGATTGCTTCGGCCTCCTCTTCGGTGCAGCCGTCGAGTTTGCCGAGTTCTTGCGACGTTTCGCGAGCGGTGGCTACCATTTCTTCCACCAAATCGTCGGCATCTACTACGGTTCCTTCACGCGATTTCATCTTGCCTTCGGGCAGCTCTACCATTCCGTAAGAGAAGTGCACGAGGTCTTTTCCCCAGCTAAAGCCAAGTTTGTCGAGCAGCAAAGCCAAAACCTGAAAATGGTAGTTTTGCTCGTTGCCCACTACGTAAATCATCTTGTCGATAGGGTAGTCGTCGAAACGCAATTTGGCAGTGCCAATATCTTGGGTCATATAGACTGAAGTGCCATCGCCACGCAACAACAATTTTTCATCCAATCCATTGGGAGTTAAGTCTGCCCAAACAGATGAATCCTCTTTTTGAAACAAAACGCCGTTTTCTAAACCTTCGAGCACTTTGCCTTTTCCTTCGAGGTATGTTTCTGATTCGTAATATATTTTGTCGAAATCAACACCCATTTTTTTGTAGGTCACGTCGAATCCGGCATAGACCCACGTGTTCATCATTTTCCACAAAGCCACAACTTCATCGTCGCCAGCTTCCCATTTCAGGAGCATGGCTTGTGCTTCGAGAATCAATGGAGCGTTCTTTTTGGCGACCTCTTCGGTTTGCCCTTGCTCCATCAGTGCTTTGATTTGCGCTTTGTATTCTTTGTCGAAAACAACGTAATATTTTCCCACCAAGTGGTCGCCTTTTAGTCCTGACGATTCTGGGGTTTCGCCATTTCCCCATTTTTGCCACGCCAGCATCGATTTACAGATGTGGATGCCACGGTCGTTTACAATGTTGGTTTTCACCACATTGTAGCCGTTGGCTTTCATGATTTCCGCCAGACTGAAACCGAGCAGATTGTTGCGCACGTGTCCGAGGTGAAGCGGTTTGTTGGTGTTGGGCGACGAATATTCGATCATCACCAACTTCGAATCGTTGGTTGGGGTTTTGATGCCGAATGTTCCGTTTTCGGAAATCTGTTGCAACATCGCAATCCACACTTTCGTGTCTATCACCAGGTTGAGAAATCCTTTTATGACGTTGAACGAAGCAATTGCGGGCTCTATTTCAATCAGTTTCTGACCGATTTCTTGGGCAGTTTGCTCCGGATTTTTACGCGATATTTTGAGGAAAGGGAAAACCACTAGCGTGAGGTGTCCTTCGAACTCTTTTTTTGTTTTCTGAAGTTGAGTTAGCGACTCGTTTACCGTTTCACCATAGAGTGCGCGAATGGCTTCGATTGCCGATTGGGAAAGTTTTTGCTCTAAAGTCATAATGATTAATGTGCCAATTTCTAATTTGTCAATTTGCCAATGGAAATTCCGATGTGTTGTGAATTAGCACATTGGCATATTTTAATAATTGGCATATTTGCTGGCAAAGATAATACTTTAAAATTTGGGTAAAAAAATAAGAGGTGTAAATCGAAAGATTACACCTCTTATTCTTATACTGTTGATAGTTTCAATTACAATCCAAGATCTGCACCTGGTTTGAATTTTGCTACTTTTTTAGCAGCAATTTGAATAGGTTGTTTAGTTGCAGGATTGATTCCTGTTCTTGCGCTTTTAGCAACAACAGAGAAAGTTCCAAAGCCAACTAAGGCAACTTTACCATCTTTTTTCAACTCTCCTGCTACAACAGAAGTAAAAGCATCTAATGCTTTTTTTGAATCCGCTTTTGATAGGCCAGCAGCTGCAGCCATTGCATCAATAAGTTCTGACTTGTTCATAAAAATACTATTAATTAGAGTTAAGGAATTAATTTTGAGCTTTGCAAATATATAATTTATTTTTCATTTACATCAAATAAATACAAATAATTTGTAAAAATACCATAATTTCCCTGTTTATAGGCTCTTTCAACCTATATTTCATCTCGAAATTAGCTAAAAAGAGTACATTTGCATAAAAAAAATTAGATTATGTTCCGTTCGAATAGAGGTATAATTAGTGGAATTCCGCCTGTAACAAAGAATATTATTATCATCAATCTGTTGTTTTGGCTCGCAAGCATTACCTTGCCAAGCATCATGAGCAAAAGCTTTAATATCAATTTTGATTTGGTAAATCTGCTAGGCTTGCACTATTTTCAAGCGAGTGACTTCAACCCGGTGCAGTTGGTTACATATATGTTTTTGCATGATACAACCAGCATTTATCACGTATTTTTTAACATGTTTGCTGTTTATATGTTTGGTCGCACGATTGAGACCACATGGGGAGCAAAACGTTTCTTGATTTTCTATACGGTAACTGGTATAGGTGCAGCATTGATTCAAGAATTGACGTGGTTTGTTTCAACTGAAGAGGTTAATGGTATGATTACGGTAGGTGCATCGGGTGCGGTATTTGGGATTTTGTTAGCATTCGGAATGTTATACCCGAACGCACCTATATATATGATGTTTATTCCGATACCTATTAAGGCCAAATATTTTGTGATTTTCTATGGTGTGTCGGAGTTGTTTTATGGTGTGAGTCGTTTTACCGGAGATAATATAGCGCATTTCGCTCACTTGGGAGGAATGCTCTTCGGATTTTTCTTAATTCTTTACTGGAAGAAAATAGATAGACAAAATGGCCGATTTTTTTACTGATTTGAAGCAACATTTTGCAGAAGGAAATGCGTTGAAACGTTTGATTATCGTCAACGTCGTTGTCTTTGTGGTCGTAGGTCTGATCGAAGTATTTGGTCAATTATTCAAAATTGAGTGGCTCACTATTACTCCGTATCTTAATCTTTCGTCGAATCCGATGGAGGTGTTGATGCGTCCTTGGACATTGCTTTCGTATATGTTTCTACACCGAGATTTCTTGCACATTATCTTCAATATGATGTGGATGTATTGGTTTGGAATGTTATTTTTGCAACAATTCACGCAGAAACAACTAGTGGCACTTTATTTCTTTGGTGGATTTTCGGGAGCTTTGTTGTATATAGTATGTTATAATTTTATTCCTTTTTTTATTGGTCAACAAGGTGTATTAATAGGTGCTTCTGCTTCTATTTTAGCTATTGTATGTGCAATAGCTATTCAGATTCCAGATTATACTGTTCGACTTCTGTTTATCGGAGAGGTCAAGTTGAAATATATTGCCGGTGTTACCATTTTGATAGATTTGTTGAGTGTGACATCTGGCAACGCTGGTGGTCATGTGGCTCATTTGGGCGGTGCTTTGATGGGTTATATTTTTATAGTAGCATTGAAAAGTGGAACAGATATTACAAAAGGATTCAACCAATTTATGGATAAAATTATCTCGCTGAGTAAGCCACAACCCAGAATGAAGGTGAAATATCGAAAAGCGGAGAGCGATATGGAATATCGAGGTCGTAGAAATGAAGAATCTAAGAATTTGGATTCTATTTTAGAAAAGTTGAAAAAATCTGGATATTCCAGTTTAACCGCAGAAGAAAAGAAATTTTTGTTCGATGCAAGCAAAAAATAGATTTAATATTAAGAGATACCTCGGTGTAAATCAGCTTTTTCACGCTGTTATTTTAATCGGAAATGTGGCTGTTTTTTTAGCACTCATGTTTTCTACATTTTCTGATCGTATTTCGCCAGAAAAGGGGATGTTTTTCCCCTATTTTGGGTTGGCATTTCCTGTTATTTTCATTTTTAATCTCGTTTTTCTTTTTTATTGGATCATACGATTGAGGAAATATGTTTTGCTCTCTGTTTTAGGATTAATCATTAGTTGGCATCAAATATCAGTCTATTTTCCTATCCATAAACAAACCAAGGAAGTGCCGGTAGGAGCCATCAAAATTTTGTCTTACAATGTAAGAGCTTTCAACTATGTGAGTCATACTGAGGATACTCCAAATCCCACCATACAATATATTTTGGATCAAGATGCCGATATAGTCTGTTTGCAAGAGTTTGGATGGAGTAAAAATGAGGGATATCTCGACAGAAAAACAATCTTAAAGGCATTTGAAAAATACCCATATTTTAAATTTACGATTTCAAGCGCAAACAATTGGCATGCAGAAGGATTAGCCTGTTTTTCGAAATATCCAATATTATCTTCTCACAAATTAAATTTTAAAAGTAAGTATAACGGATCTGCCTATTATTGTATCAAAATTGGGGATAGAAAAATTGATTTGATCAATAATCATCTTGAATCGAACAAATTTACAAGCGATGATATTGGTGTTTACAAAAAGGTGTTCAAGGATTTTAATCCGAACCATTTAGAGGATTTCAATGATATTGTTATTCGAAAAATGGATCAGGCATTCAAGTATCGGGCAAAACAAGCACAAGTTGTGGCTGAAGAGATTAAAAAATGCCAGCACGATTTGATTGTGGTTGGTGATTTCAATGATAGCCCGATTTCGTATGCTTACCATACTGTTAGTAAGAATTTAGATGATGCTTTTGTGGATACTGGTTTTGGACCGGGTATTTCGTACAACGAAAACCGGTTTTATTTCCGCATAGACAACATTCTGCACTCACCTTCCATCAAAGCTTATAATTGCAAAGTAGATCGCATTCGTCTTTCCGATCACTTTCCGATTAGCTGCTATGTTACGTTTCAATGATTTTTCCGTCTTTTATTTGCATAAATAAAAAAAATCAGACATTATGAGAAGTTATCCATTTGCATTATTATCAATCTTATTGATTATGATTAGCTCCTGCGCTACAAAAAAAAGAACCGAAACTAATCCGTTTTTAACCACTTACACCACTCCTTTTGGAGTGCCTCCGTTCGACAAAATTCAAAATAAAGATTATCTACCAGCCTTTGAGGAAGGCATGAAATTGCACAATCGTGAAATTGATGCCATAGTGAATAATCCTCAGGCGCCGACTTTCAAAAACACAATTGAAGCGCTCGATTTTAGTGGAGAAACACTAAAAAAAGTGTCTCAAGTTTTCTTCAATATCACCGAATCAGAAACCAACGAAGAGTTGCAGAAAATTTCGGAGAAAATTACTCCAATCATTACCGAGCATGGCGATAATATTGCGTTAAATGAAAAATTATTTTCCCGCATAAAAGGGGTACACGACAATCAAGACAAAGAGAATTTGACGACCGAGCAAAAACGTGTACTCGACGAATATTACAAAGACTTCGTTCGTTCGGGAGCATTGCTCAACGAAACTCAAAAAGAGCGGATGCGTGCTATCAACAAAGAATTGGCGAATTTATCGCTCAAATTTGGCAATAATCTGTTGAAAGAGACGAATTCTTTCATCATTGAAGTCAATAACGAAGCTGATTTGAGTGGTCTCCCTGAATCTGTAAAAACCGCAGCGGCAGAAGAAGCTAAACAACATAAATCGAAAGCGAAATGGGTATTCACCGTCCAAAAACCGAGTATGTTACCTTTTCTTCAATATGCAGATAACCGTCAATTAAGAGAAAAACTTTACAAAGGTTATATCAATCGTGGTGATAACGACAACGAGTTCGATAACAAAGCTATTGATGCTAAAATCATTAAACTTCGTCTTGAAAAAGCAAATTTGTTAGGCTTTAAATCGTTTGCCGATTTCACGTTGGATAATAAAATGGCGAAAACGCCCGAAAGAGTGATGGCGCTTTTGAACGGAATTTGGACTCCGGCCTTGCAGCGTGCCAAAGAGGAGTTGGCCGATATGCAAAAACTATCCGACAGTGAAGGAAACAGCTTCAAACTGCAATCGTGGGATTGGTGGTATTATACCGAAAAGGTGCGCAAAGCAAAATACAATTTCGACGAAGATGCCTTGAAACCCTATTTCAAACTGGAGAATGTGTTGAACGGTGTTTTCATGGTGGCGAATAAACTCTATGGGATCTCGTTTACCGAAATAAAAAATGCACCGGTTTATCATCCCGATGTGAAAGCATTCGAAGTGAAGGATGCCGATGGATCATTTTTAGGAGTACTTTACACCGATTATTTCCCACGCCCGGGCAAACGTCAGGGTGCGTGGATGAGTAATTTCCGCGATCAATATGTCCACAATGGAAAAGAGGTTCGTCCGGTGATTGTGAACGTGGGCAATCTCACCAAACCAACGGCAGATTCACCCTCTTTGTTGACGTTGGATGAAGTGGAAACGCTGTTTCATGAGTTTGGTCACGCCATGCACGGGATGCTGACCAAATGTTCGTATCCACGGGTTTCCGGAACCAGTGTTGCACGCGATTTCGTTGAGCTTCCGTCCCAACTGATGGAACATTGGGCGACTCATCCGGAGGTGCTCAAGATGTATGCTCGTCATTATCAAACAGGAGAGTTGATTCCTGATTCACTTATTCAGAAGATGGAAAATGCATCAAAATTTAATCAGGGATTTATGACTACCGAATTGCTGGCCGCGGCCATTCTCGACATGAAATATCACTCGCTGCAAAATGCTGATAACCTCGATATTCGTAAATTCGAAACCGATGCAATGAATGAAATCGGATTGATTTCTGAAATTGTACCTCGTTACAGATCGACCTATTTTAAACATATTTTCGATGGTGACGGCTATTCAGCAGGTTATTACAGCTATTTGTGGGCAGAAGTGCTTGATGCAGACGCCTTTAATGCGTATGAAGAAGCGGGTAATATTTTCGATCAGCAAGTAGCAACTCGTTATCGCCAGAATATTCTCGAAAAAGGAGGTAGCGAAGATCCGATGAAACTCTACAAACAATTCCGTCTGGCAGAGCCCAATCCGAATGCTTTGTTGAAAAACCGTGGATTGAAGTAAAAATATTTCTAAGATTGGTAAAACGGGCTGTTCGCAATTGCATCGAACAGCCCGTTTTTGTTGGATAAACCGTATATTTGCAATTCTAAAATAGACAAGCATGAATCGTAAATTAGTATTTTTAGCATTTATAACTCTGGCTTTAACTTCTTGTTCTGAATTGCAACAGATTGCCAATCAGATGATAACCACCAATTCTACACTTTCTCCTACCAATGAAAATGCATCCGGATTGAAAGAAGCACTTTCTGTGGGTATTGCCAATACAGTTACTGCCCTTAATAAGCAAAATGGATATTATTCTAATCAAGCATTGAAGATTTTTTTGCCGAATGATGCAAAAATGATTGTGGATAATATCAAATATGTGCCCGGTGGTGAAAAAATGCTCAACGATGTAGTCCTTCGTCTTAATCGTGCTGCCGAAGATGCCGCAGTGGAAGCGAAACCGATTTTTGTGAATGCCATTCGCAATATGACCATAGCTGATGCAACGGGTATTCTTTTCGGCAACAAAAATGCAGCAACGACTTACCTCAAACAAAATACATACAGTCAACTGACGGCAGCATTTCAACCCAAAATCGCAGCCTCGCTCGATAAAAAGCTAATCGGGAACATCTCTACAACGCAATCGTGGAGCACGCTGACTACGGCTTACAACAAAGTGGCGAACTCCATCATCGGGCAAACTGCCAGTCTCAAACCTGTTAATTCCAACCTGTCGGGTTACGTTACCGAACGTGCTTTGGATGGAATGTTTCTTTCGCTTGCAAACGAAGAAAAACAGATTCGTGACAATCCATCGGCGAGGGTGAATGCATTATTGAAGAAAGTTTTTGGGCAATTGGATAAAAAATAAACTTTTTTCTCCGTAAAAATAGATTGAAATCAGATTTTCCATTATCTTTGTTCGCAAAATTACGAACAATGAAGATCGCTCCACGAAAAGTTATTTCAGACGAACAAACGAAGATGGCTCGCTATGCCAAAGCGATGGGTCATCCGGTGCGTATTTTCGTACTCGAAATGCTCTCGAAGCAAGCTTGTTGCTACAGTGGCGACTTGAGCGATATTCTGCCAATAGCCAAATCTACTTTGTCGCAGCACCTCAAAGAGTTGAAAGATGCCGGACTGATACAAGGTGAAATCGAAACACCGAAAGTAAAATATTGCTTGAATAAAGAGAATTGGGCGGAAGCTCAAACGTTGTTTCTGGCATTTCTTTCCAAATAAAAAATTTTTGACACTAATGTTCGTTATTTCGCGAACAACGAATAAAGTTAAATCCAAATAATTATGAAAATCAAAGTATTGGGAACAGGTTGCTCGAAGTGTAAGACACTCGAAAAAATGACACGCGAAACGATTGCTGAATTAGGCATTGTGGCAGAAGTCGAAAAAGTAGAAGATATCGTTGCCATAATGGGTTATGGCGTAATGACTACGCCAGCTCTGGTTATCGACGAAAAAGTGGTGTTGAAAGGGAAAATCCCAACAATACCTCAACTGCAAGAAATTTTATTAAACCAATAATAAATAAGTTGTTATGATAGCAAAATTCAGGTTAATAGTGGCAATTTTCGTATTGTCTTCAATGGCAACTTTGGCTCAAACAAAGAAAACAGTACCTGCGACCTCAACTCCGATTGTACAAGTGTATTACTCTCATTTCTCAGCACGATGCGTGACTTGCAAAGCGGTGGAAGCCGAAGCAAAAAAGGATTTGGCTGAGTTGTATGGCAACAAAGTTTCGTTTCAATCACTCAATTTGGATGAGGCTTCCAATGAAGCGTTGGCCAAGAAATTGGATGTTTCGACTCAGGCATTACTGATTGTAAAAGGAACAAAACAGGTGAATATCACCAACGAAGGATTTATGTACGCGCGTGCCAATCCCGCCAAGTTTAAGGCGGTGATAAAGGCGAAAGTGGATGAGCTGTTGAAATAAACCTCTCCCCTGACCCCTCTGCCAAATAGATGGGAATAGAATCTTTCTTTGTGACAAATCTAACGTGATTTATTAACTATGGACTTTTTTAATTCAATATTAGAAAGCAGCCAAATGCCGTGGTTGTCTGCGTTGGTGCTGGGGCTGATGACGGCTATCAGTCCGTGTCCGTTGGCTACCAATATTACTGCAGTTGGCTTTATCAGCAAGGATTTAGACAATCGGCATCGTGTGTTTGTGAATGGATTGCTCTACACGCTGGGGCGTGCGATTAGCTATACCGCGATTGCGTTGATCATTTTCTTGGGAGCAGATCAGTTTAAATTTGCAGGGTTTTTGCAGCAATATGGCGAGCGAATTCTCGGTCCGTTACTCATTGTGATTGGACTCTTTATGCTCGATATTCTCAAAATCAGATTTCCGGGTTTCGATAAGTTGAATGCCAAAATGGAAGCCAAAACCCGCTGGGGATACGTGGATGCCTTGTTGTTGGGGATGGTGTTTGCATTGGCGTTTTGTCCGTATAGCGGTGTGTTGTATTTTGGAATGTTAATTCCGATGACAATTACCAGTGCCACGGGTCTTTACCTTCCGTTTGTCTTTGCTTTGGCAACCGGCATACCAGTGATTCTTTTATCGTGGATTTTGGCGTATGCCGTTTCGAGTATTGGCGGCGTTTATCACAAAATTCGTACGTTCGAGATCTGGTTTCGTCGCTTTATTGCGGTGCTTTTCATTGCGGTAGGCGTGTATTATATTTTTAGAGTTTTCTTGTAAAAAATTTCGTCATTTTGTTCGTAATTATACGAATATAAAATTTGAAATTATGGTAGTAAATAAAAAAATTCTTGTTCCACTGGTGATGTTGCCCATTTGGTATTTGACCTATACTTCATTGCAACCGCTGACCGATTGGTTGGTAGATTCTGTCTTGAAAATGGAAAAAGGTGCACACCTGACCGAGGCCTTGCGGTTTTTCGTTTTCGAACTGCCCAAAGTATTGATGCTATTGGCGCTGATCATCTTTTTTGTAGGGATTATCCGCTCATACTTTTCGCCTGAAAGGACGCGCAAAATGCTGGAGGGTAAATCGACTTTTATGGGGAATATAATGGCTGCGATGCTGGGCATAGTCACGCCGTTTTGCTCCTGCTCTGCCATCCCGTTGTTTTTGGGATTTGTAGAATCGGGTGTGCCATTGGGAGTTACGTTTTCGTTTCTGATTGCTGCCCCTATGATAAATGAAGTGGCGGTAATTTTGCTTTTTGGGATGTTTGGGTGGAAAGTCGCTTTGATTTATGTACTGACCGGACTCACGATTGCCATTATCGTAGGTTGGGTGATCGGCAAACTGAAACTCGAACATTGGGTGCAAGATTGGGTTTATGCCACCAAATTGGGGAACGACGGAATCATGAATGAAGAAATAACATTTGCCGATCGCATTCAGTTTGGCTACGATGCCGTGAAAGAGATTGTGGGAAAAGTGTGGATCTATGTTGCCATCGGTATAGCGGTGGGAGCCGGTGCGCACGGATTTGTACCCGAAGAGTTTATGGCAGCATTGATGGGTAAGTCGGCTTGGTACAGCGTTCCGCTTTCGGTGCTGATTGGCGTTCCGCTCTATTCTAATGCCGCAGGGATCATTCCGATTGTGTCGGTATTAATTGAGAAAGGCGCATCGTTGGGCACAGCTTTAGCATTTATGATGGCTGTTATCGGGCTTTCTTTACCCGAAATAATTATCTTGAAAAAGGTATTGAAACTGCCGTTAATCCTCACATTTGTGGGAATTGTGACAGCGGGAATTTTGATTGTGGGGTATATGTTTAATTGGATACTATGATATTTATTTCGATTGTAACAAAAATTTAATACTAAATAATTTTCTCATATTCAATTATGTCGTATGTTTGCGACATAAAACATAAGGCGATGAAAAAAGCAGAAAATTTCGATGAAGAACTTCAGGAGCTAGCCATTTTTGCAAAAGTGATTTCGCATCCTGCACGATTGGCCATTCTCCAATATCTGGCTGAAGCAAAAACCTGCATTTCAGGCGATATCACCGATTATATACCGTTGAGTCGCACCACCGTTTCTCAACATTTGAAAGAGTTGCGCGATGCAGGACTCATCAAAGGTGAAATCGACGGATTAAAAATCAACTATTGCCTCTGCGATACTGAAATTGCGAAATTCAAGGCTCAATTCAATCTGTTTTTCGACAAAATAGAAATCGGTAAAATCGCTTGCGATTGCTAAAATAATCTTCAAATCTTCAAATTATAAAAAAATGAAAGTTCTAATTCTTTGTACTGGCAATAGTTGCCGCAGCCAAATGGCACACGGTTTTCTACAATCGTTCGACCAAAACATTACCGTTTGCTCAGCAGGAACAGAGGCAAGTGGCAAACTCAACCAAAAAGCCGTGAAAGCAATGGCCGAAGCGGGCATCGATATCAGTGGTCACACCTCTGATTCTGTGAGCAAATACCTCGGTGAGGAGTGGGATTACGTGATCACCGTTTGTGGTGGTGCAAACGAAGCCTGCCCCGCATTTATTGGCAAAGTAAAACACCGTCTGCACATCGGCTTCGATGATCCATCTCACGCTGTTGGTTCTGATGAATTCATCTGGAGCGAATTTATCCGCGTTCGCGACGAAATCAAAGAGGGATTCTATAAGTTTTATGTGGAAAATATAAAATAGCCACGAAAAGATGAAAGCAGAAGATCTCAAATTTATAGTTCAGGAGAAATACGGCGAAATAGCCAATCAATCGAAAATTCAGAACGAAAGCTCGTGTTGTGGCGCAACTGGTTGTTGCTCGACGGTCGATTACTCCGTATTCGCAGAGAGCTACGACCAAGAACAAGGCTACAATGCCGATGCCGACCTCGGTTTGGGTTGCGGCATTCCTACGCAATTTGCCAGTATCAAAGCAGGCGACCACGTGCTCGATTTGGGTAGCGGTGCGGGAAATGATTGCTTCGTGGCGCGAGCCATCGTTGGCGAAACAGGAAAAGTAACGGGTCTTGACTTCACTGATGCAATGCTTGAAAAAGCGGAGCGAAATCGCGCTAAACTAGGCTTCACCAATGTGGAGTTTGTGAAAGGCGACATCGAAGAGATGCCATTGCCGAGCGATTCGTTCGACGTAATTGTGTCGAATTGCGTGCTCAATTTGGTGCCCGACAAGGAGAAAGCCTTTGCGCAAATGCGACGAGTGTTGAAGACGGATGGTCATTTCTGCGTGTCGGATGTGGTCTTGAAAGGTGCATTGCCTGAGAAATTGCAAAAAGATGCCGAAATGTATGCCGGTTGTGTCTCTGGCGCGATTGACATTGAGCAATACCTCGGCATTATCAAAGGGCAAGGTTTCCAAAACATCACTGTTCACAAGCAAAAGGCGATTGATATTCCGGTCGAAATCTTGCAAGATTATCTTTCGGAAAGCGAGATTGCAGATTACAAAAGTGGCGAAACGGGCATTTTCAGTGTCACTGTTTCAGCTGAAAAATAAGTTAAACATGAATAAACGACTAAAGTTTCTCGACCGATACCTCACGCTGTGGATATTTCTGGCAATGGCTATTGGCGTTTTCGCGGGATGGTTGAGTCCATCTGTGGCTGAGTTTTGGAACCAATTTTCGGTTGGAACCACCAACATTCCGATTGCAATCGGACTGATTGTGATGATGTATCCACCGCTGGCGAAAGTTCGCTACGAAGAGTTGGGCGATGTGTTCAAAAACAAAAAGATTCTCGGGCTTTCGCTCGTTCAAAACTGGGTGATCGGGCCAATTTTGATGTTCTTGCTGGCAATCGTGTTTTTGCAATTCAACATCGACTATATGTATGGCGTCATTCTGATCGGGTTGGCGCGATGCATTGCCATGGTGATTGTGTGGAACGACCTTGCAAAGGGCGACCGCCAATATGCGGCTGGATTGGTAGCGTTCAACTCCATTTTTCAGGTGCTGCTGTTTTCGGTTTACGCTTATGTGTTTATTGCGATTCTGCCGGGTTGGTTTGGCCTTCCGGTGAACGATAGCGTGTCGCAGATCACGATGGGTGCAATTGCCAAAAGCGTGTTCGTCTATCTCGGAATTCCATTCATTGTCGGATTCCTGACACGGGTAATTCTCATTCGTGTGAAAAATAAAACGTGGTACGAAACCAAATTTGTCCCCAAAATCAGTCCGTTGACGTTAGTCGCATTGCTCTTTACCATCGTGGTGATGTTTTCGCTCAAAGGTGAGTATATCGTGAAAATTCCGATGGATGTGGTGCGCATCGCGATTCCGCTCACCATCTATTTTGCTGTGATGTTTTTGCTTTCATTTTATATGAGTAAAAAGGCGGGAGCAACTTACGAACAGGCGACCACGCTGTCTTTTACAGCTGCGAGCAACAATTTCGAACTCGCCATTGCTGTCGCCATTGCCATTTTTGGGATCAATTCGGGTGAAGCTTTTGCTGCCGTTATTGGTCCATTGGTAGAAGTGCCAGTGATGATTGCCCTCGTCAATGTGGCATTCTGGATGAAAAAGAGGTATTTCTGACGAATTAAATATTTTACTCTAATCCAATAGCTACTTCCATAAGAAGTAGCTATTTTTTTATCTAGGCATTCGATAACAAGATATTATTATTTACTTTATCAAAAAACATCACATTTATGTAGAAAATATTGTCTAATTTTGTAGATATTTTCAAAAATATAGAAATATATCGTAATTTGCTAAATAAGAAATAATATAATAATGCTACTTAATGAAAATAAAAGTTGTAATTTCTACTTTGTTTTTTTGTTTCCATTTTCAATGTTTCTGTCAAAATATCATATTTAATCAAAATGACGGATTGGAGACCACATTTAATGTCTCAAATATTTCAAAAATTACTTTTCTAGAGGATTATTTAGTAGTAACAGATATGATCGGAATTCAGCTTCAACTTCTATTGTCGGATATACAATATATTGATTTTGAAGAAGGAGATACCTTCACAAATATTGATAATTTGTATATAAAATCAAATATTGTAAAACTTTATCCTATCCCTGCTTCTGATGTTCTTAATATACATATAGATCAATCCGAACAAAGCAAAATTGATATACTTATTTTTTCTATTAATGGGGAGTTAGTTTCTCAGAATCAAACTATATTTAATGGATTAGATGTAAATATAAATATTTCTACAATTCATAAAGGTAACTATGTATGTATTATTAGTACCAATACCAAAAAATACATTGCAAAATTTCAAAAAATATGAGAAAATATATATGCAGTACGATAAATATTTTGTTTTTCTTTTTAGTAATTTTATCGTATACAGTTGATTTGAAGGCACAACGCACGATGTCAATACTTCATAAATCAGGAAAAAAGGCAAACATCTCAGTAAATAATATTGATAGTATACTCTTTTTGTCTGAAGATAGTGTTTCTTTATTTTCGAGCGTATACAACACAGATTCGAAGCTTTCATATACAGTTATCAATAAAACCCTTTCTACTACCGGTGATTTTTTTGAACTCAGAGCGAAAGCATTATCTACTACAATCAGTGAATTATACACAATGCTTGCATCTCCAGTTGGAAATGTTAGATTTGGATGGTATAACGATACGCAAATGATGCTTCGTACTAAGGCTAGTAATGTGTACACCTATTTCGCTGTTCCAAGTCTTATACGGTCTGGCTATAATATTTATAAATTACTCAAAACGGAAACTGGGTACGATTTATTCATTAATAACAAGATCGTGGGATCCTCTACTCAAACTGATAATTTTGAAATAAGAAGATTGTGCGCCAATGGAGAGTTAAATTATTCCGATGGTAGTAAATATGATGTTGATTATCTAAAAATAAGGGCATCTGGAGAAATTTCCTCATTTTATAATTTATATAGAAACATCAACTCTGTTAATGTAAATAAAGGATATTCAGAAATTATAGATACGACTGATTTAGCAAAAGTCTATGTAAAAAGTGTAGTTAATGGGATGCCTATAGGAACCTCGGAAATTATACATGTCTATGTAAAAATGAAAGACCTTTATTATCAGCATTATCAACTAGTTCACGAGTTTAATAACACAGATATCGTTTTTGTAAATTATTGGCGAATTAAAGGCTGTAAATTGAGTAAATTTATTTCGGGAGTATTTGTAGATGAACCTGAAATATTAATGACTGAGTTTGAAAGTGAACAAGTATTACAAGTAGGTGGAAAGGCGGATGCAACAGGCGGTATTCATGGAGATGAACAGATTGTTGATAATATTACTTTTTTAGCTAATGGACAGGCGGTATCAATTCCAAGAGATTCGTTTCTGCAATGTGATTCTTTTTCGTATGTAATAAAATCTACATTACATGAAACAGCTAGGTATGTGGAAAAACTAACTAAAAATTCGATAGAGAGTGTATCTGGTATTTTAAGCATCACTTCGCAACATACATTTGCAATTGATGGTATTGATACAGGCCTTGATGCATATTCTATCAATGGTTATGCTGCTGTAAATAATTTATCTGATTTCTCAGTTTCAGCGAAGGATGGTTATTGGGTTATCAATAATTATATAGAATATAATAAAGACCACCCGATTTTTGCAAATCATGAGAAATGTACTGTATTTGGTGAAAGCGGATACTATACTAAAAACAAAGTAAGTTTAGTTTCTAATCAAAATTTATTAATCTATTCAGGGATTTGTTGCGTAGGAGTTGATGCTGCACAATATTGTTCAGATGATAATATGCAATATCAATTAATGAAAGATGCAAATTTTAACTATTTCACATCAACGTCACCTGCTAATAGAGTGCAAAGAGGCTATAATACAAAGACCAATCTCAGTGTTTTTGTCACATCTCGGCTTCTTGACAAAAATGATGATTATAATGCATATTTTAGAATTATGTATAGAGGAAATGATGCTAAATATTATCGACAAACCTCAATTTATCCAAATATTTTATATAATTCTGGCAAGATTTTCGAATCCGAAATGAAGGTGCGGTTCTATAAAAAATAGGACATTGAAATTCTAAATTTAATATACAGATAATTCATGAAATTTTCAATAAATACGCTACTCTTCCTCCTTTTGTGTCTATCCAGTATGAGCACAGAAAAAGTAATGACTGTTTTCTTAAAATCAGGTGAAATAGCGAGAATTATGACTAAGGATATCGATACTATTTTCTTTTCTAAACCAATGGGTAATTCTATTACTAATTACAATCAGATTATCATATATGGACAGAGTTTGTCTGTTATGGGTACATTTTACATAAACCCGTTGGATTTATATGATACAAAGACTTTTCAAGGAGGCATTTTAACCAATTATTTGCCTTATGCCAATCACAATGGAACTACGACGGTTTTGCGTGAAGGGTATTATGGTAAATCATTCATTCCAATTCCACAAACAGGTATTGAAACTCAAGGGAAAGGGTTGGTGAAAATGCTTAAATCTCTTATGAATGATGAAGATGGTCTAGCCTATGAAAATCAGAAATATACTTGTATTATAAATGCTCCTGGAGCTGGAGGTTTAACATATTGGCAATTGTCAGATACAATTACAGGAATTTATAATTATTATAAACGGTTATTGGAGTCTGTCCGATATGCCAAGAAATTCGCAAGTGAGGAAGGTTCATCTTTTAATGTCCCAGTTCTATGTTATATCCAAGGGGAAGCTGGTGATGAAAAAATGGATACCGAAACTCAGTTCTACGATAAATTAAATACATTATTCACAACGTTGAATAAAGATATTAAAAACATTACAGGTCAAGCGAACGATGTGCAATTTATTAATTATCAGATTGCATCATATTCTCCAACTGAAGGAGGAACTAATGGAAGAGCTTTGGCGCAACTTAAATTATCTATAGATAATCCGAATGTGCATTTTGGATCAGCAATGTATCAATTCTTATATTCTGATCAGTATCATATTGATAGCAATAGTACACGTGTGATGGGAGCAATGATGGGTGTAGTCGCCAAAAGAGCTTTAATTGATAAAAAGAAAATGAAACCCATATTTCCTGATTCATTTGAAATCGAAAAAAGAGATAGCTTTTGGGTAGTAAAGCTTAAAATGAATGTTCCAGTAAAACCACTAGTTTTTGATGAAACGGTGAATATCCGTTATCAAGTTTCGCCATCGAATTATGGATTCTCAATCTTGAAGAATGATTTATTGCAAATGATATCAAGCGTGACTATCATAAATGGAGAATCATTGGAGATATTTTGTTTGGAAGATCCAATAAATATGGATCTTACTTATGCTATAGGAGGTAACTATTCAGGAGGCAATTTGCGAGACAGCCAGGGTGATAAGATTAAAATAGATTGTGAGGGAAATTTGCAGAGGGTTGATAATTGGTGTCCTATATTTAGATTGACTCTTCGAAGCAAATAAGTATTTTCTATAGGGATTTTTAGAGTAATGAATGGCTGTTTCACTTCCGAAATGTCATTTTTTTGTAACCTTAATCTAAGTATTTTATATATTTGAAAAAAAAAGATAGAAAACTGAAATTTAATGGAACTTCAACTCATTCATAGTAAGATATATCAAATTCGGGATCAACGGGTAATGATAGACCGCGATTTAGCAGAGATTTATGGTGTAGAGACTCGTGTTTTAAATCAGGCTGTTAAGCGTAATATCGAAAGATTTCCGGATGACTTTATGTTTCAACTGAATGATTTGGAATTTCAACTTTGGAAATCACAAATTGTGATATCCAATTCTATAAATATGGGATTAAGGTATAAACCCTTTGCTTTTACTGAACTAGGAGTTGCCATGCTGAGCAGTGTGTTAAACTCCAAAACAGCGATTCAGGTAAATATGGGTATTATGCGAGCATTCGTTGCTATCAGGCAATCGCTCATTAGCAAACCGACAGATGGAATTGCCGAAATACAGGCAGAAATAAAAGAGTTGAAAGAGTACATCGAAGAGGTTTTTACTGACTACAACGACATCAACGAAGATACCCGCATACAGATCGAGCTGATAAATCAATCGTTGGCCGAATTACATATCCATAAAAGAATCAATTCCAAACCCCGAAAAAGAATCGGGTTTATTGCCGAAGAATAAATCTAATTTGAAGCAATATTTTTTGACGAAGTTAAATTTAACTCAAATAGTGGAAGAGCGCAATAGTTTATCGTTATCTTTGATTTTCTGTGAAACAAATAGAGAGAAATCTTTGTTTCAATAATAACCAGAAATGAAAATCTAAACTAACCCCAAAACCCATCATGAACTTACTAGATCAACTCAAACAGCAAACGGTCGTAGTTGCCGATACCGGTGATTTTGAATCGATGATTAAGTACAAACCTCAGGATGCAACTACAAATCCATCATTGATTTTTGCTGCTTCTACGAATCCTCAGTACAAATCTTTAACAGACGAAGCAATTAATTTTGCTCGAAGCAAATCAAATATAAAGTCGAAACAAGTTGAGATTGCCATGGATAAATTGGCTGTCAACTTTGGTCTTGAAATCCTTAAAATCGTTCCCGGAAGAGTCTCCACTGAAGTAGATGCACGTTTGTCGTTCGATACAGAAGGCACTATCAATAAAGCACGCGAACTGATAGCATTTTATGGCGATGCAGGAATAGATAAAGAACGGATACTTATTAAAATTGCCTCTACGTGGGAAGGTATTCGAGCTGCCGAAGTTCTCGAAAAAGAAGGAATTCATTGTAATTTAACCTTGCTGTTTTCTTTAGCGCAAGCAGTGGCATGTGCCGAGTCAGGCATTACGTTGATTTCTCCATTCGTGGGTCGCATTCTCGACTGGCACAAGAAAAATAGTAATCTCGGAGATATTCAACCCGCAGAAGATCCAGGTGTGATATCGGTTACAAATATCTACAACTATTATAAGAAGTTCAATTACAACACGTTGGTGATGGGTGCTAGTTTCCGTAATATTGGAGAAATCACCGAACTGTCGGGATGTGACTTATTGACAATTTCGCCTTCGTTACTCGATGAATTAGAAAAGAAAGAAGGTTTGCTTCCGCAAAAATTGATTGTTGAACAAGCGAAAGTTTCCGATGTAAAATTGCTCAATTTGGATGAAAAAGGATTCCGCTGGATGATGAATGAGGACGCAATGGCAACCGAGAAACTTTCAGAAGGAATTCGTAATTTCACCAAAGATTTGTTGAAACTTGAAAGTCAAATCACTTCACTTATTGGCTAACCGATTCTTCTTAAATTTATACTTATAAACGGCTGAATTTCAATTGGGAAGTTCAGCCGTTTCAATTTTGTAAAAACCATTCTCACGGCAGTTTGTTTTAAGTGAATGAAAAAAATGAACAGACTATCCGAGGCGAGTAGCCCATACCTTCGTCAGCACGCAGAAAACCCCGTCGATTGGTACGAATGGGGCGAAGAGGCGCTCACGAAAGCCAAAACCGAAAATAAACCACTCCTGATAAGTGTTGGATATGCCGCGTGCCACTGGTGTCATGTGATGGCGCACGAGTCGTTTTCCGACGAAGTGATTGCAGACTTTATGAACACACATTTCGTCTGCATCAAAGTCGATCGTGAGGAGCGACCCGATATTGACCAGATCTATATGGATGCGACCCATCTGGTGAGCGGTCGTGGCGGTTGGCCGCTCAATGCATTTGCATTGCCTGATGGTCGACCATATTATGCCGCTACCTATTTCCCTCCGAATCAGTGGATGGATGCACTCCATCAGTTGAGCGATGTCTTCAAATCGGACTACGAACGTGCTTTGCGTGCATCTGAAGCCTTGACAGCTGGCATTCAAGCCGACCATCTTTCCAAAATAACGGAGCAAAAAGCATTTTCGCGCGACGAATACGATCAATCGTTTAGCAACCACGTCGAAACGGTTGATTTCGACCTTGGCGGATATGCCCGTGCACCCAAATTTATGATGCCGGTCGGATGGGAGTTTTTCCTGCAATATCACTCGCTGACAGGAAATCCGTTGGCTTTGGATGCTGCTACCATTGCGCTCGATGCCATTGCTAAAGGCGGAATCAACGACCAGATTGGCGGTGGTTTTGCCCGCTATTCGACCGACGAATTTTGGAAAGTTCCTCATTTTGAGAAAATGCTTTACGATAACGGTCAGCTCATTAGCCTTTATGTGAAAGCTTATCAATTGACGAAAAAACCGCTTTATGCCGAAGTCGTCGCACAAACTATCGCTTTTGTCGAACGTGAATTATTGGATTCATCGGGTGGTTTTTACGCCTCCATCGATGCCGACAGCGAACACGAAGAGGGAAAATTCTATGTGTGGACAAAGCAGGAATTTGATGCGGTTCTTTCTCCCGATACAGCGTTGCTAATCGGTCGTTTCTACCAAATTTCTGATTATGGAAATTGGGAACACGGCAAGAATATTCTTCATTATGCAACGGAGAAAACCACTTTCGCTGAAGAAAACGGATTGATGTTAGATGAGTTCAATTTGATTCTGAAACAGGCAAATAAAACACTTCTTTCAGCCCGTGAAAAGCGTATCCGACCGACCACTGACGACAAAATCCTGACCTCGTGGAATGCGCTGATGCTTTCTGCCTACGTTGATGCTTTTAAAGCCATTGGTGATGAAAATTACCGAATCGGAGCACTTCGCACAGCGAATTTTATCGACCAAAAGATGCTACGAAAAGATGGCTTACTTTATCGGGTGTACAAAGAGGGAAAAGTGACCATCGAAGCTTTTCTGGAGGATTATTCGCTGCTGGCACAGGCTTTCATCGGGTTGTATGAAATCACATTCGACCTCAAATGGCTCACCAAAAGCCGTTTGCTGACGGAATATGTTTGGGCACATTTTATCGATGCCGAGAATCATCTCTTTTTCTACACTTCAGACCAGGCTGAGAATTTGATTGCACGAAAGCACGAATTGTCCGACAATGTGATTCCTGCTTCGAACTCTGTGATGGCACACGTTCTATATCAGTTAGGACACTATTTCGAAGAATCAAAATATACCGAAATGGTTAAAAAAATGCTTTCGCAAGTTCGAAAAGATGCCATCCAACAAGGTTCGTATTATGCCAACTGGGCGCGATTGATGGGAAAACTCACCTACCCAGCTTTCGAAGTGGCAGTATTGGGTGAAAATGCGTTGCACACGGCTTTAGAATTGCAACAGAAGTATTATCCAAATGCAATTTTCGCTGGTGGAACAGACGAAAATTTGCCTATGTTAAAAGACCGATTGGCAGAAGGAAAGACGTTGATTTATGTATGTGAAAACAAAGTTTGCAATCTGCCTCTAGAAAGCGTGGAAGAGGGTTTGAAAATGTTATAATTTTCAACGCCTCTTTGCAATTTTCGTTCGACGTTTAGCTGCTAAATAATAGAATTTATTTAGGTGTCCACTTTATTGAAATACTAGAAAAACTGGAGACGCTTGATGGGGTAAGGGTTGAGGTAACTATTCCTTTTGTAAAATTGAACGTATGAAAATTACCGGTTCCATTTTTGTCCGTTAATTCCATACATACACGATACGTTCCATCTGGCACTACGGTTCGAGAGGTATTCGTTCCATCCCAATTGCAACTTCGAGTGGAGTGATTACTTTGAGTAGCTCCAGTGATTGCATCGGTCGTATTGCTTCCTGATTTACTTCCCCAGTTTGTTAAATGAGAGCGACGACTCTGAGCCAACACCATCAAGGACTTCACGAACGTTCCTGCACCTGTTTCAACCCAAATGGCAACGATGTTTCGTGGAGCATAACTGCCACCAGCGTTACTAGTTAAAGTGCTTATAGCAAGTGTGCCTGCCGTCTTTGGCGCTGAGCTTGTAAGGGTGGTGTCTTTTGAATTGTTGACTGTTGTATTGGTCGTTAACACATCAGATTTCTGGCATGAAAATACGCCTAATAAAATCAGCAAACCAAAAGCGGTAGCTGAAATGGTTGAAAAAACTTTTTTGTGGTGGCTCATAGTTTCTAGTTTTATAGTTTAATAATTAGGGAACGGTTGTTAAAATTTGTTATTTCAATTCGTCAATATTTTTAAACAATTTTAATCGCATTATACCATTTTACACATCTTTGAAAAGGGACAACCCCTCTTCTCCGAAAAAATGACTAATTTTGCATCAAATTGACACATTTTTATGGAAAATCAGAAAGTCAGAGTACGTTTTGCACCAAGTCCTACCGGACCACTTCACATTGGCGGCGTTCGCACCGCGCTCTACAACTACCTTTTTGCTAAAAAGCATGGCGGTGATTTCATTCTCCGCATCGAAGATACCGACTCGCAGCGCTTTGTCGCTGGAGCGGAAGAATACATTATCGACGCATTCAACTGGCTCGGCATTCAATTCGACGAAGGTGTGGACTACACTACCAACAAAGCAACGATTCGTCAATCGGAACGTAAACCCATATACAAACAATACGTCGATCAATTATTAACAGAAGGTCTAGCTTACATAGCGTTCGACACCCCTGCCGAACTTGATGCCAAGCGTGCAGAAATCGCAAATTTTCAATACGACGCCTCTATTCGTAGTCTGATGCGGAACTCTCTGACATTACCGAAAGAAACGGTTAATACCCTAATTTCGGAAGGAAACCAATACGTTGTCCGCATCAAAATCGAACCCGGGCACGACATCATCGTCAATGACTTGATTCGTGGCGAGGTGAAAATCAACTCTTCGATTCTCGATGATAAAGTGCTCTTTAAATCGGCTGATCAACTGCCGACCTACCACATGGCCAACATTGTTGACGATCATTTGATGGAGATTAGCCATGTGATTCGTGGCGAAGAGTGGTTGCCATCGGCACCGCTTCATGTGTTGCTCTATCGCTATCTCGGATGGGAATCGACAATGCCTAAATTCGCGCACTTGCCACTCCTGCTCAAACCAGATGGTAACGGAAAACTGAGCAAACGCGATGGCGACCGCCTCGGCTTTCCGGTTTTTCCGCTGCAATGGACAGAAAAAGATGGAAACATTTCAACTGGCTATCGCGAAGCGGGTTATTTGCCCGATGCTGTGGTTAACTTCTTGGCTCTGCTCGGATGGAACTCTGGCACGGAGCAAGAGATTTTCTCGATGCAAGAGCTGATAGAGATTTTCTCGCTCGACCGATGCAGCAAAAGCGGTGCGAAATTCGATTTCGAAAAGGGGAAATGGTTCAATCACAAATACATACAGCAAAAATCGAACGAAGAGATTGCCGCACTTTTTGCTCCCATTCTCATCGAAAATGGTGTAACAGTTTCTACAGAAAAAACCATTCAGATTGTCGGAATGGTGAAAGAGCGTGTCAACTTCGTGAAAGAACTTTGGGCGCAATCGTCCTTCTTCTTTGTAGCTCCTACGACTTACGAAGAAAAGACCGTTCAGAAACGATGGAAAGCAGAAACACCTGCGCAACTAATTGAACTAATCGATGTATTGAACGAAATTTCAGACGTCACACCTCACGCTACAGAAGAAATCGTGAAAGCTTGGATCGCAGAGAAAGAATATCATTTGGGCAACATCATGAACGCTTTCCGACTCGCCATTGTGGGTGAATCGAAAGGGCCGCACATGTTCGATATCACTGCTATTATTGGTAAAGAAGAGACTATCGCCCGATTGAAATACGCAATTGAAACGATAAAATAGTTTATCAATTAAACCTAACAGGTTTTAAAAACCTGTTAGGTTTGTCGAATAACAGACCCATGAAAACCAAAATTTTACTCGCTTCTTTTTTGCTTCTTTCCTTATCAGGTTTTGCTCAAAAACCGATTTGGGGAGTCGATTATTTCTCGTTTTTTGATAATCGGGAATACAACAGTAAATACAACGAGTCTCAAACCTATTTTGGTACCAGAGTTACACCTCAACTCTCCATTTCGGTGGGTGAAGGGCAAACGATTGTTGGAGGTTTCGGCGTGATGATTGAAAATGGTAAAAAGCCGTTTCAAGATGATCCCGATCCGTTGATCTACTACCAATACGATTCGAAAAACTTGTGCGGAACAACTGGATTTTTTCCTCGAGAAAAGATGTTGGGCGGCTATTCTACGGTGTTCATTCGAGGCACACTTCCACTCTACGATCCCAATATGAGCGGTATGCTGTTGCAAGCAAAAGGGAGCAAAGGTTTTGCAGAAATTGCTATTGATTGGAACGGTTATCGAACAGATACAGATCGCGAATCATTTTTGATACTTTCTGGCGGAAAATATAGAATGAACCGTTTCTATGCGGCATATCAAATGTCCTATTTTCATTATGCACGAGCTTGGGAAGCTCCTGTCGATCAGCATTTGGTAGATAATGCGTTGATTCATCTTTTTGGTGGTTACAATATCCTACCAAATCATAAACGCGATTCGGCGTATGTTCAACTTGGTTATATGCAAGGTTTGGAACGCATTCGTGGTACTAATCGTAGCGAAGCGCCGAAAGGCCTATTTGCGGAGGTCTATTTTCGCCACGAAAAACTGGGTATAAAAAGCACGCTCTATTATGGCGATCATCTGATGAATTTTTATTCCGATTTTGGAAGCAAAGTTTACTGGGGAGATGGTTTTTATCGAAGCAACTGCTACAGCAAAACAGACCTATTCTGGAATATTGTCGAAACAAAACGCACAACACTCAAATTGTCATCTGTTCACCATTTCGATGGCGACGCGTTGAGTTGGCAACAGGTGTTGACTCTACGAATAGAAATCTGATTAACCTATTAACTGAATGATTTATAGCTTTCTAATAAGGATTTATTACCTAATTGTCAAGGTGGTGGCGCTTTTCAATCCGAAAGCGAAATTGCTGATTGATGGACAGAATGAATCGTTTAAGATTTTAAACGAGAAGATTGACACTGAAGCCGATTACCTATGGTTTCATGCCGCTTCGCTCGGGGAGTTTGAGCAAGGTCGTCCACTGATGGAGGCTATTCGCAAAGGGCATCCAAACTACAAAATCGTCGTCACCTTCTATTCACCATCGGGCTACGAAGTACGTAAAAACTATGCTGGGGCAGACATTATTTGCTATCTTCCTGCCGACACACGAACCAACGTGAACCGCTTTCTCGACTTGGTGCAACCGAAAAAGGCTATTTTTATTAAATACGAATTTTGGCACAACTACCTCCACGGATTGAAGAAAAGAGGCATTGAAACGTATATCATTTCAGCTATTTTCCGCGAAAAACAACTCTTTTTTAAATGGTATGGCGGATGGTACAGACAAATGCTGACCTGTTTCAATCATCTTTTTCTACAAGATCAAAAATCGGCAGATTTGCTCTCTTCACTTGGCGTTAATAATGTTACGATTTGTGGCGATACGCGATTTGATCGTGTGGCTGACATTCAGAATCAGGCGAAGACATTGCCTCTACTTGAGCAATTTTCTAATGAATTCACGCTGATAGCAGGAAGTTCATGGCCGAAAGACGAAGATCTTTTCATCGACTATTTTAATGCGCATCCTGAGTTGAAATTGGTGATTGCTCCACACGAAATCCACGAAGAGCATCTTGATTCGATCATTTCAAAATTGAAACGTCCATTTCTGAAATATTCCGATGCCAACAACGAAAATATTTTACAAGCCGATTGTCTGATTATCGATTGTTTCGGATTGCTTTCGTCTATCTATCGGTATGGAAATGTGGCATACATTGGCGGTGGATTCGGTGTTGGCATTCATAACCTGACTGAAGCTGCGGTTTACGGAATTCCAGTCGTGTTTGGTCCCAATTTTGCAAAATTTCGCGAAGCACACGAGTTGCTTGCTTGCCGTGGCGGTTTTACCATCAACGATTTGGCTGAATTTACTACTTTGATGAATCAGTGGATTGAAAACAGTGCGCTTTTGAAAGAAAATGGCACAGCCGCTGGTGATTACATTCACCAAAATAAAGGAGCAACCAAAGTCATTCTGCAAGGAATAAATTTGTAGAAATTACCACTTGCTAATTGATTTATATCTGAATGTTTGTATATTTGACTCTTAATCTCAAAAAATATTACCCGAAAATATGGCTACAGGACATTTACTTGACACGAAAACTGTAAACCTGAATGGTATACTTGGCAATGGGAAGATTTATCGCGTACCTCAATTCCAAAGAGATTACTCTTGGGGTCAAGATAACTGGGAAGATTTGTGGAATGATATCGAAATTGCTGAGAAAACAGCTACAGCGCATTATATGGGATCAGTCGTACTCCAAAGCACAACAGGAAAAGAGTACTTGATAATCGATGGTCAACAACGTTTTACGACTCTTACAATCATCACTCTTGCCGTTATTGCCGCTATCCAGAAACTTGCAGATAACGGAATTGATGTTGAAGAAAATAGAGAGAGAGTTGATATTTTAATGCGTCAATATATTGGTCAGAAGGATCCTGCATCATTGAGCTATTCAAGTAAATTATTCTTAAATGAAAATAATGACGGTTTTTTTCAAACAAGATTAGTCAGTTTTAGAGAACCGATAAAGGTGACTAAACTCTCTGATTCGGAGAAGCTTATGTGGGATGCGTATATCTTCTTTAAACAACGTATCAACCAAAAATTTCGTGCCAATTCTGGAGGAGAACTTGCTTCTTTCCTTAATAATATTGCTGGCGAATTAATGATGTTTATCCAAATTACGGTAGAGGATGAATTGAATGCTTATACAGTTTTTGAAACTCTAAATTCCCGAGGAGTTGAATTGACTTCCACCGATTTGTTGAAAAACTTTCTCTTTTCTTTAGTTGCGAAAAGTGAAACAGATTTAAAACAAGTAAAAGCTCAATGGAAGAAAATTATTGATACTATCGGGTTGAAAGAATTTCCCGTTTTCTTGAGATATTTTTTGATTGCAACAAGAAAGCAGATAACCAAAGAATACCTCTTCAAGGAGATCAAGCAATTTGTAAAGACAGGTCAAGATGTTTTTGATTTACTTGATAAATTGGAATACTATGCATATAATTATGTAGCACTTGGAAATCCAGATGATGAACTCTGGAATATGGATAAAGACAATAGAACTGCTATTTCAATATTGAAATCTTTTAGGGTAAGCCAATGGAAGCCCTTAGCAATGGTGTCATTTGAAAAACTAAACAATAGTGATTTCAAACGGTTACTACAATCAATTATATCTCTTTCTTTTAGGTATAATATTATAGCTAAGTTACAAACAAACGAGATGGAAAAGGTTTATAGTAGATCTGCCATAAATCTTTACAGCGGCTCTTACACTACCCTTCCGTCTGTATTAAATGATCTAAAAGCACTTTATGTCCCAGATGATGATTTCAAAAATTATTTTTCGCTAAAGCAGTTTAATACAAACAACTCTACCGACAAAAAACTATTAAGATATACATTATACAAGCTCGAATCTCAAGAAGAGAATGGAAGTTTGTACGACTATGAAACAGATAATGGTACGATTGAGCACATTCTACCTGAAAGTTATCCCGAAACTTGGAATAGCGAATTCACGGAAGAAGAATTTGAAAGAAATGTATGTTTCATTGGTAATTTGACATTACTTGAACCTTCTAAGAATAACAGAGAGGCAGCTGATAAAACATTTAGCGAGAAAAAAGAGGTGTACTCCTCTAGCAAATATGCTCTTACTAACAGAATAAATGATCCTCACTGGACTTCGCAAAATATAAAATCGAGACAAGTTCACTTAGCTCGATTAGCAACGGCCATTTGGAAAATTCAATTCTAAACCATTTTCGATTTTTCGTGTCTCAAATAGAAAACGATTTTTTATGCGAACATTAGCTTTTGTCGCCCTTTTTCTATCGGTATTCTATACGTCAGCTCAAAACCTCTACTTCCCACCCATCAGCAATGCAGCAAATTGGGACACGATTTCGCCATCAACATTAGGTTGGAACATCAAAAAAATTGCTCCGTTGTATGACTTTCTAGAGCAACAAAACAGCAAAGCATTCATCGTACTCAAAGACGGCAAAATCGTTTTGGAAAAATATTTCGGCTCGTTCACCAAAGACAGTGCTTGGTATTGGGCTTCGGCAGGAAAAACGCTGACTTCGTTTCTTGTTGGTACGGCACAAGAGGGTGGTTTACTCTCCATCTCTGACCCATCGTCGAAATACCTTGGCGCAGGATGGTCAAACTGCACACCTACTCAAGAACAAAACATCACCATTCGTCATCATCTCACGATGACAACAGGACTCGATGACGGTGTACCCGACAACCATTGCACCGACAAGTCGTGCCTCAACTATTTGGCAGAACCGGGAACTCGCTGGGCATATCACAATGCCGCCTACAATATGCTCGAGAAGGTGATAACTACAGCATCGAAGCAAAATATCAACACATATACCCAATCAAAACTACTCTACAAAACAGGTATTACTGGATTGTGGCTCACAGTCGATTACGACAATGTTTTCTACAGCAAACCACGCAGTATGGCTCGTTTCGGACTGCTGGCAATGAATAGATTTGTTTGGGGAAAAGACACGATATTGCACGATAAAGAGTATGTCAATCAGATGATTACTCCATCACAGGACATCAACAAATCGTATGGCTATTTGTGGTGGCTGAACGGCAAAAAGTCGTATATGTTACCCTCAACACAATTGGTGTTTCCTGCTTCACTTGCACCAGATGCACCGACAGATATGTATGCCGGCATTGGGAAAAACGGTCAGTTGGTTTGTATATCGCCGAGTCAAGGAATTGTGATGGTGCGGATGGGAAATCCAGCAAACGACTTTGGAGAAGTATCAACCGTGCTATGCAATCAAATTTGGCAGAGGCTACATGAAGTTATCAATACGAGCGCTGAAATCAACCAACCGAATTCAAATCAAACGGGATTCACCGTCACACGAACTTCTACAACTTCACAAGTTTTCGTCAATGTTACGAATGAAAACGCTTCAGTTCAGATAATGAATATAAATGGCAAACTACTTTTGGAAAGTGAAGGCGAAAAGAATATCAATGTTTCACCATTGCCATTTGGAATCTACATCATAAAAATAACAAGCGAAAATCGAATTATTTGCTCCAAATTTGTAAGATAAAAAAACCTCCACCGATATTATTTCGATGGAGGTTCTTGTATTTATAGGGTTGTATCACTTTATTTAATGGCTATTTTACGAACAAATTCGTCTGTTTTTAAAATATAGCAACCTTTTGGCAAATCAAACTGAAGATCGTCGCCATTTGCAGGCATCTTGTAGTCTTTCAGTTTTACACCTAAAATGCTATAAATCTGTATCGAAGTTCTTGGCGCTACATTTTGCACAACTACCCGAGTATTATTTACCTGAACCGTGAAACCTACAGTTTCGCGATCAACCTGTGCTTTGGGTTGATTTTGTGCAGATACACCTTCTGAAAAGAGAAGTGCGCCAAACAAAGTCGCTATAATAAATAATCGTTTCATTTTTAGATAATAATATGAAGGCAAAGGTAATACAATTTTTAGCGAATTATTCCGTTACGCCGAATATTCATATATTTTTCACATTTAAAGGCAGTAAACCTGCTTAATTTTATAAAAATCATTCACTTTCTTTACAGACACAATTGGATTGTATACATCATGATACGTGATGAGATTCCAATTTTTGGATGCAGCCTGTTCCAATAGTCTAATTTTTTCTTTTACTGAATCTACTGGATATAAATCGTATGGTGAAATCCATGTTGGGGAAAGGTGCGCTGCAGTTGGTATTACATCTCCTGCATAACAAAAGGTCTCTTTATCGACATTAAAAACCGAAACAATCTGTCCAGGTGTATGACCATTGTATAACAAAAGTTTGAAATCCTCGAAAATTTCCTCGTCATGATCAATTATTCTCAACAAACCTGCCTTTTCTACTAGGTCAATATTCTCGGCTAAGTACGAATCCTCATCAAGTAATGTTGGTGATTTATAATTCTTCCATTGATCTCTACTTACCCAATGAGTTGCTTGAGGGAAGGTGAGTTGAATATCTCCGTTATCATCAAAATAAGTGTTACCACCACAGTGGTCGAAATGAAGATGTGAAAGCACCACATCTGTTATTTCATGAGGATGAAAACCCAATTCTTCAATAGATTTGGCAATGTCAACCAATGAATGAAATCCGTAAGAACGTAGTTTCCCAATATTTTTTAATCCGACTCCAGTGTCAAGAATTACTTTCCGAGGACCTATCTCGACTAATACCAAATTCATTGCCATTGGACAACGTTCATTTATAGCAGGATATCGTTTTTCCCAACTTTGGCGAGGCACTGTACCAAACATAGCACCGCCTTCGCACGAAAAAAAACCTGATTTTATGAGGTATAAACGCATTATAAATCGTAAATTTGCATCCAAAATTAGTAATTACTCTGGCTAATCCAGCTATTTTTCACCATAATAAATAATAAATGAAGCGCATTCACATAATTTCCATCGGGAATTACACTATGTGCCACTTGGCGATTGCTTTACACAAAAAAGAGTATATCGTTAGCGGCTCCGACGTCGAAATTCCTGAACCTCAACGGACATTATTGGCCCAACACAACCTCTTGCCCGAAAAATTGGAGTGGAATGCTGATACGATTAAAAAAGGGATTGATACCGTTATTTCGGCCCCACATATTGATAAAACAAATTCTGAATTGGCAAAAGCTTACGAGTGCGGACTTTTAGTGATGTCGTTTCCTGAATTTATTTATCACGAAACTAAAGAGAAAGTTCGATTCGTCGTGAGTGGTAGCAAAGGAAAAAGCAGCATACTTTCGATGATGATTTATGCATTGAACAAAAATAAGATTTCGTTTGATTATGCAGCCTTGGGTGAAATAAAAGGAGTAGAATCGTCTGTTAATCTGAAATTTAACTCACGAATTGCATTACTCGAGGGAGATGAATTTCATACATCAGCAGTGGAAACAAAACCGTTACATCGATTCTACCACCCCCAAATTGTGCTACTTACTAATCTTATTTGGGAACAATGTGATGAGTTTACTTCATTCGACGATTACCTAACAAGTTTCAAGAAATTGGTGGAAGGAATTGACCGCGACGGAAAATACATCTATTTTGAAGGTGACGAGCCACTTCAAAATTTGACTTCAAAATTGCGTGAAGACATTACCTCCATGCCATACAAATCGCACGACATCGAAACGATGGATGGTGTAGCAGCATTGAAAACCCGCTTTGGTAATTTTGCAGTTAACATTCAAGATGAGTATTTTCTGCAAAATCTGAACGGAGCACGCATTGCCTGCCGACAATTGGGATTGCAGGATAAAGATTTCTATGCTGCTATCTCTGAATACAGTTTTTTGAACTAATTTTGCTGTCAATCAATCGAATAATATGATTATCGCTCATAAAAAAAAGAAAGAGAACATTGCTGAATATTTGCTCTATATGTGGCAGATTGAGGATTTGATTCGAGCGAACAACCTTGAATTGGATAGAATTCAGGCTGTGATTATTGACAAATTCGAACAACCAGAGGAAGTTAAAAAAGAAATTCGCGATTGGTACGAAAGTCTGATTGACATGATGCGGCGTGAGGACAAACAAGAGAGTGGTCATTTACAATTAAATCAAAATGTCATTATTGATCTTACGGATTTGCATCTTCGATTAATTCAGTCGGGGAAAGAGCCGTTTTATGTATCGACCTATTACAAAACATTACCATACATTGTAGAGCTCCGTGCAAAATCGGGTGACGATAAAAAGGGTGAAATCGAGACTTGTTTTTCAGCGCTGTATGGTATTTTGATGTTACGGCTAAAAGGTCAAACCGTAAGCGAAGAGACAATGAATGCGATTAAACAGATTTCCGTTTTTTTGGGAATGCTGAACGACAAGCATATTCAAGATATAAACTCAGAATTGAACCCCGAATAATTTAATTGCCGTCTGCTTTAGTTGACGGAATAATAAAATTAATTTATGAAGAATATCCTTATCACCGGAGCCTACGGGCAATTGGGTAGCGAACTGAAAGTCGCATCCGAATACTTTCCACAGTTTGCCTACTTCTTTACCGATGCCGATACACTCGACATTTGCAACAAAGAAGCCATCAATGATTTTGTGGTGAAAAACAAGATTAACTACATCATCAATTGTGCGGCTTACACGGCTGTCGATAAGGCTGAAACTGACAGTGAATTGTGCTACAAAATCAATCGCGATGCGGTGCGCAATCTCGGCGAAGTGGCTACAGCTCACGGAGCAGCGGTGATTCACGTTTCGACCGACTACGTGTTTAACGGACAGAACTTTAAACCATACACCGAAGAGGATGCCGTTTGCCCGCAATCGGTTTACGGAGAATCGAAATTGGCTGGCGAACAGGAGTTGATGCGTGTTTGCGCTGATGCTGCTATCGTTCGCACCTCGTGGCTGTACTCCAGTTTTGCTAACAATTTCGTAAAAACGATGATTCGTCTCGGTAATGAGCGCGATTCTCTGGGCGTGATTTTCGACCAAATCGGAACACCGACTTATGCCGCTGATTTAGCAGAAGCATTGCTCAAAATTGCAGCTTTTGCTGAGGAAAAAGAGTTGGTTTCGGGCATCTATCACTACTCCAACGAAGGCGTGTGTAGTTGGTACGATTTCGCGAAGAAAATCCACCGTATGGCAGCCGTCCATTGCGAAGTGAAACCAATAGAAACAACCGATTATCCAACGCCTGCGGCACGCCCGCATTACAGCGTTTTGAACAAGAAAAAGATAAAAACCACCTTCGGTATTGCCATTCCACATTGGGAAGAGAGCTTGTCGGAGTGCGTGGCAAAACTGTTTTAATTTAAGAAGTTAAAGGAGTTAGAAGAAGTTACCGCTTCGCTAAAGAAGTTACAGGCAAACTTACGACTTACAACTTACGACTTACAACTTTTTTATGACCGAATTAGAAGAAGAAATACAAAGAAGGCGAACCTTCGCCATTATCAGTCACCCCGATGCGGGGAAAACGACTCTGACCGAGAAACTGTTGCTTTTTGGGGGAGCGATTCACGTGGCTGGTGCGGTGAAATCGAACAAAATCAAGAAGACAGCCACATCCGACTGGATGGAAATCGAGAAACAGCGCGGAATTTCGGTTGCGACCTCCGTGATGGCTTTCGAATACAATGGCTGCAAGGTAAACATTCTCGACACGCCAGGTCACCAGGATTTTGCAGAAGATACTTTCCGCACGCTGACGGCTGTTGATAGTGTTATCATCGTGGTGGATGCTGCCAAAGGGGTGGAAGCTCAGACGCGTAAACTGATGGAAGTTTGCCGTATGCGCCACACGCCGGTGATTGTCTTTATCAACAAAATGGACCGCGAAGGGAAAGACCCATTCGAACTGCTCGACGAAGTGGAAGCTGAACTCAACATTTCGGTCCGTCCGCTCAGTTGGCCAATCAACATCGGACAGCGATTCAAAGGCGTTTACAATATTTTCGAACAAAAACTCGACCTTTATACTCCTAACAAACAGGTGGTGACCGAGTCGGTGAACTTCAGCGATATTTCGAGTCCCGAACTAGAAAACTACATCGGTGACGATGCCGAAAAACTCCGTTCTGATATCGAGCTGATTGAAGGCGTTTATTCTGAATTTAGTACAGAAACTTATCTGAAAGGGCAATTAGCGCCTGTGTTTTTTGGTTCTGCATTGAATAATTTCGGTGTGAAAGAGTTGTTGGATTGCTTCTGCAAAATTGCACCGTCGCCTCAACCGATCCACGCAATCGAGCGTGAAGTCAAACCCGAAGAGGAACAATTTTCGGGTTTTATCTTCAAGATTCACGCCAACATGGACCCCAACCACCGAAGCTGTATCGCTTTTGTGAAGGTTTGTTCGGGAAAATTCGTAAGAAACGAAAACTACAAGCACGTTCGGCACGGCAAACAGATGCGCTTTTCGAGTCCAACGGCCTTTATGGCACAAAAGAAATCGATTGTGGATGAGGCTTATCCCGGCGATATCGTGGGTCTGCCCGACACCGGCAACTTCAAAATCGGTGACACGCTGACTGGTGGTGAAGAGCTGCACTTCAAAGGTTTGCCGAGCTTCTCTCCCGAGATGTTTAAGTACATCGACAACGCCGATCCGATGAAGACCAAGCAACTCAACAAAGGCATCGATCAGTTGATGGACGAAGGCGTGGCGCAGTTGTTTACGAACCAATTCAACGGTCGGAAGATTATCGGAACGGTTGGTCAGCTCCAATTTGAGGTAATTCAATACCGTCTGCTGAACGAATACAATGCGCAATGCCGCTGGGAACCCATCAGCCTCTACAAAGCCTGCTGGATCGAGAGTGACGACGCTGCTGAACTCGACAATTTCAAGAAACGGAAACATCAGTTTATGGCAAAAGACAAAGAGGGTCGCGATGTATTCCTCGCCGATTCGAGCTATGTGCTGATGATGGCGCAAAACGATTTCAAGAAAATTAGGTTCCACTTCACTTCGGAGTTTTAATCGTAAAGAAAAATATTATTACGCCAAAATGTCTTTCATCATTCAGGAGAAAGGCCTTTTGTGCCCTTTAAGTTTTTGATTTATAAAGGGTTCATTTGCAAGCAATTTCACTATATTTGTATCCCATAAAGGGAATTGACACTGAATGAAAGAATTTATTATAACAAAGAATGAGACCGAGAGAACGGTTTTGGTTGGCCTCATTACCCCACAACAAAACGAACTGAAATCGAACGAATACCTTGATGAACTCGATTTCTTGGCTGATACAGCAGGCGCAGTACCGGTCAAACGATTTACACAGCGATTGGATTGTCCACATCCTGTGACTTTCGTTGGCACAGGTAAGTTGCAGGAAATCAAGGCATACATCGAAGATAATGAGATTGGATTGGTGATTTTTGACGACGATTTATCGCCCAAGCAGCTAAAAAACATCGAAGCCGAACTACAAGTTAAAATCTTAGATAGAACAAGTTTAATTCTCGATATTTTTGCCAAAAGAGCGCAATCTGCTAATGCTAAAACTCAGGTGGAACTAGCTCAATACCAATATCTTTTGCCGCGTCTTACTCGTCTGTGGACTCACTTGGAACGTCAGCGAGGTGGAATCGGAATGCGTGGCCCTGGTGAAACTCAAATTGAGACCGACCGTCGGATTATTCTCGATAAAATCGCCAAGCTGAAAGAAGACCTCAAATCGATCGACAAACAGAAAGCAACGCAACGCAAAAACCGCGGGAAAATGGTGCGCGTGGCATTGGTTGGCTACACCAACGTGGGTAAATCTACGCTGATGAATTTGCTCTCGAAATCGGAGGTTTTTGCCGAAAATAAGCTGTTTGCTACGCTCGACACCACGGTGCGTAAAGTGATTGTGGATAATCTTCCATTTCTGCTGACTGACACCGTTGGTTTTATCCGAAAACTGCCCACTCACTTGGTGGAGTCGTTCAAATCGACACTCGACGAGGTGCGCGAAGCCGACTTGCTGCTGCACGTGGTAGACATTTCGCATGCGGCATTCGAAGAGCAACTGGAGGTGGTGAAACAGACGTTGCACGACGTGTGTGCTTCAGCCGAAAAGCCTGTCATTATAATTTTCAACAAAGTGGATGCTTTTTCGCATGTGCAGAAAGACGAAGATGATTTGACACCGATAAAACGTGAAAATATCACACTCGATGAATTGCAAAAATCATGGTTTGCAAATCTACACGACAACTGCATCTTTATTTCCGCAAAAGAAAAAATCAACATCGATGAACTGAAAGAAATGCTTTACGAGCGAGTGAAAGCGATTCACATCGATCGCTATCCGTACAACGATTTTCTATTTCAAAAATACACAGAAGAAGAGCTTTAAACTATCATCACACACAAATTAGTTTTAAGATGCATTCACACAGACCCCTCACACAAGGAGAAATAAAGCAACTGGAGTTCCAAGGCTGTTCATCCACAGATTGGTCGTTGATTTCTGTTTGTGAAAATTTCTCACCAAATAACATTCTAAGTTCAACATTTTCTGGAAAAATGGTTTTTGGGATGTTCGAAAAATCAATTTCTCTTTCTGGCGGCGTGCAAAAACACGCTGGTATTTCTCATTCAACTTTGCATAATTGCATTCTAAGTGATAATATTTTGATTGAAAATGCCTATATAGCCAACTATTCTATCGGCGAAAATAGTAGAATCAGAAATATTTCAGAACTTTTTGTGGAAGGAACAAGCTCCTTTGGAAATGGAACGGATGTCTCTGTTTTGAATGAAACTGGGGGCAGAGAAGTGACGATTTTCAATAATTTATCCGCACAGAATGCCTATTTTCAAGCTCTTTATCGACACAAACCAATTCTCATTGATCAACTCAAGAAACTGGTAGCAGATTTCACGAAAAAAGTATCATCGAATATGGGTTCGATTGGTTCAGATTGTGACATTTCGAACTGTGGCACTTTGAAAAATATTCATTTTGGAGATGCTTCTACTTTGGTTGGAGTCACCCGATTAGAAAACGGATCTATCAATAGCACCGCCGAAACTCCGAGCTATGTTGGAGAGGGTGTGATTGCGAAAAATTTCATCATTTCCGCTGGTGCAAATGTAGAATCTGGAGCTTCGGTAACCAATAGTTTCGTAGGGCAAGCGGTACATTTAGCGCACTATTTCTCAGCAGTCGATTCCTTGTTTTTTACCTATTGCCAAGGTGAACACGGTGAAGCGTGTGCAGCATTTGCAGGACCTTTTACCGTCACGCACCACAAATCAACACTGCTTATCGGCGGTTATTATTCGTTTATGAATGCTGGTAGCGGAACCAATCAAAGTAATCATCTTTACAGACTTGGGCCATCGCATCAAGGAATAATGGAGCGCGGGTGTAAGACCGCCAGTGACTCATATATTCTTTGGCCATCGCGCGTGGGAGCTTTCTCTTTGGTCATGGGAAGACACAAAAGTCATGCAGACACCTCGGAACTACCATTCTCCTATTTAGTTGATAATGCTGGAGAGACTTACTTAATTCCGGGAGCTACACTACGCAATATTGGCACTATCAGAGATGCTCAGAAATGGATAACGCGAGACACCTTGAAAACATCGAATCGACTCGATAAAATCAATGCTAGTCTTTTTACACCATACACCGTTCAGAAAATTCTGCGTGCTATTGAGGTTCTACGTTCGCTGCAAAACAAGCAAGGTCTAACAGCGGATATTTACAATTATCAAGGAGTAAAAATCAATGGTTCATCGCTGCGAAAAGGACTCGGATTGTATGAAATAACATTGACTAAATATTTAGGCGAAAAATTATTAGATAAGATTTCAACAACAAGTTCGGTCACATTTGAAGAACTTATCAAAACTCTTAAGCCAACACAGACAGAAGGAATTGATAAATGGATTGATGTTTCTGGTTTAATTGCTCCTCAGCTTAAGGTAGAGGAAATAATCACTCGAATTGAAAAGGGTGTAATATCAGACGTGGCTGAAATAGATTTAGAGTTTAATACAATTCATCAGCTTTTTGAAGAGTACGAATGGAATTGGATTGTAAATCAACTCGAAAAACGATTTGGTCACAAAATCGAAGAATTTACCATTCAAGATTTCATCCGCTTTATTCAAAATTATACACAATCAATTCATTTATTCTACCAAAATTTGGCAGATGATGCGCATAAAGAGTTTGCATTTATCATCTCAACAGGTTCTGGAATAGATGGAAATGAAGCGACGCGAAAGGCTGATTTTGATGCCGTGCGTGGAAAATTTGATGAACATTCTGTGGTGAAAAATCTAAATCAAGAGGCCAATGCTAAGAAAAAGATAGCAGAACAAGCACTTGAAGTGATTTCGCACTTTAAAAATTAACTCTCTTTGAAAATTTTGAATTAACTTCAACCCTTCAAAAAAACATACTGTATGAAACAGTTTTTCAAATTTGCTTTTGCTAGCGCTTTGGGCGTTTTTATGGCTATTACTGTGATTTTTAGCCTCTCTTTATTTGCTATAATTGCCATTATTTCGCAAACTGAAGAAAAGACTTTCACATTAAAACCCACTTCAGTTCTTCATATCGAACTGAAGGGTGAAATCGTGGAACGATCGGAACAAAATCCATTCGGCGAGATTTTTTCTGACTACAAAGTACAGGCACAAGGATTGGACGATATTTTATCGGCAATCGACAAAGCCGAAAATCAGGCAGACATCAAAGGTATCTTTTTAGATTTCAACTTTTCGAATGCTGGACTTGCCACTTACGAAGAGATTAGAGAACGCCTGAAAGAGTTCAAAAAATCAGGAAAATTTATCGCAGCATACAGTAATATGTACTCTCAAAAAGAGTATTTCTTGGCAAGCGTCGCCGATTCGATTTTCATCAATCCTGTAGGTACAATCGATTTCAGGGGATTAGGTGGTGAACCGATGTTCTTCAAAAATGCACTCGATAAACTCGGAATTGAGATGCAGATTTTCAAAGTTGGCACCTACAAATCGGCTGTCGAACCTTTTACAAATGAGAAAATGAGTGACGCCAACCGCGCTCAAGTAACAGAATATATGAATGGGCTTTGGGATCATATTCTAATTTCTGTTTCGAATGGAAGAAAGATTTCGGTAGATAGTCTCAAAAGTTATGCCGACCAAGGAATGATGTTTTCATCGACAGAAAACATTGTTAAAATGAAATTTGCCGATAAAGTACTGTATCGTTCTGATCTTTGGAGTCACATTCAGAAAATGGCAAAGTCTGATATCGAAAAAGAAGAAAATGGATTGGTTTCTGTGACTGATATTCAGAAAATAGAAACACCATCGAATGACGCAAATGATATTGTAGCCATGGTTTACGCTGCTGGCGGTATCGATGATGGATCGAGTGACGGCGTCAACAGCGAGAAACTATCGAAAGAGTTGGCAAAAATCAAAAAAGACTCTACTGTGAAAGCAGTTGTTTTGAGAGTAAATTCTCCTGGTGGAAGCGCATTTGGCTCTGAACAAATATGGCACGAAATAGCAGAAATCAATAAAACAAAACCTGTGATTGTTTCGATGGGTGATTATGCTGCCTCTGGTGGATATTATATCTCTTGTCCCGCGACGGCCATCGTAGCACAACCCACTACCATTACTGGTTCTATCGGAATTTTCGGAATGTTACCTAATGTGAGTAAACTTACTGATAAATTAGGAATTACGTTTGATGAAGTCTCTACTAATAAATTTGCTAATACGCCCAGCGTGAATCACGCGATGCGAGCGGATGAAAAAATGTTGTTTCAATCATTTATCGAGAGAGGGTACGATTTGTTTGTAACGCGCTGTGCCGATGGTAGAAAAGTGACCAAAGAGAAAATTGAAACCGTAGCCCAAGGTCATGTGTGGACTGGAGAAAAAGCTCTTCAAATAGGATTGGTCGATAAGCTAGGAGGCATTCAAACCGCTATTAAATTAGCCGTTAAAAAAGCAAAACTGAAAAATTATCGGGTGGAGGATTATCCTCGAAAGAAAGAATTTTATGAGAAAATTATGGAGGACATATCAGCAGAAACTTCTACAGCACTCGCAAAATTATATTTTGGAGAGAGTTTCAAATATTACATCACGCTTAAAAACTTAGAACATCAAAATCCGGTTCAGGCACGTATTCCGTTTGTGATGAACATCGAATAAATCAAATAAATGCACGAAGAATCACCAAAAATAAATAACGCACTCCTCCCACTTTCCTTTCTTTTTGGGTTAGTGGTCGATGTGCGCAACAAACTCTTTGATTGGGGTATTCTGAAATCCGAATCGTTTGACATTCCTGTCATTTGTGTGGGAAATCTTACCGTTGGTGGAACAGGAAAAACACCTCACACCGAGTATTTGGTCTCTATTTTGCATAAAAAATATACAGTAGCAGTCTTGAGTCGTGGTTATAAACGAGAAACTCAAGGCTTTGTTTTAGCCAATAAAGATACGCTTGTAAAAGAAATTGGGGACGAACCATTCCAGATTAAACAAAAATTTTCAAACATCATGGTGGCGGTTTGTGAAGATCGTCGAATTGGCATTCGTACGTTGATGGATATGAATCCCAAGCTGGATGTGGTAATACTTGATGATGCTTTTCAACATCGATATGTCAAACCAGGATTATCTATCCTTTTGATGGATTATAATCGTAAAATATACGAAGATAAATTATTGCCGGCAGGAAGATTACGTGAACCACTTTGGGCAAAAGAGCGATCAAACATTATGATTGTGACCAAGTGCCCTGTGGATACGAAACCGATGGACATTCGCATTACATCAAAATACTTAGAGCCACGACCACACCAGTCTCTCTTCTTTTCCTCAATACATTATGGCGATATGATTCCTCTTTTTGCTGGAGGATTGGCATTTGGTCGTCGATTATCTGATATCAATAAAAAAACAGAAACTGTTCTTTTGGTCACTGGAATAGCTTCAACACGAAAATTGGTCACAGATTTATTAAATTATGTAGATCGACTCGAAGAGATTAAATTTCCAGATCATCATAATTTCGAAAAGAAAGATTTGGACTTAATTGAGCAAACGTTCAATCAAATAAAATCACCTGAAAAGATGATTTTGGTCACCGAAAAAGATGCGGTACGACTTCAACAATCTCCATATCTGAGTGAATCACTTAAAAAGTCTATTTTCTATCTGCGAATTGAGATAAAATTTTTAGAAAACAAACGAATTGAATTCAACGAAAAAATTTATGAATATGTTAGAACTCATCAACGAAACAGCAAACTATCTGAAGAGCGTAGTTAAATCAGCTCCCAAAACCGCTATTATTTTAGGTTCTGGATTAGGAGAATTAGTGAATCACATCGAAGATAAACAAGAGATACCTTACGAGCAAATTCCAAATTTCCCTGTATCGACTGTAGAAGGACACAGTGGAAAACTCATATTCGGAAAATTAGGAGGAAAAGAGATATTAGCGATGCAAGGTCGATTCCACTACTACGAAGGTTACGACATGAAAAAAGTGACATTTCCTGTTCGCGTTATGAAAGCCATTGGCATCAACAATCTATTCGTATCTAATGCGGCAGGCGGTATGAATCCTGATTTCGTCGTGGGCGATATCATGTTGATAAACGACCATATCAACCTTTTTCCAGAGCATCCGTTGCGTGGCAAAAATTACAAAGAACTTGGTGTTCGTTTCCTCGATATGCACGATACTTATTCGAAGAAATTTTTGAAAATGGCGGAAGAGATTGCTGCTGCTAACAATATCAAAGTTCAAAAAGGAGTTTACATTGGTTCGCAAGGACCGACGTTCGAAACACCAGCAGAATATAAATATTTCCATATCATCGGTGGTGACGCTGTTGGAATGTCAACTGTGCCAGAAGTAATTGTAGCAAAACACGGCGATATGGAGGTTTTTGCGGTCTCAATTATCACCGACATGTGGTATGACGGAAAACCCGTGGAGGTTTCGCACGAAGAGGTGCTCGAAGCCGCCAACAGCGCTCAACCAAAAATGACGCTGATAATGAAAGAGTTGCTCAAACAAATTTAACCAATGGAACAAAACAGAACAGAGATCTCTTCTTTAGGTGAATTCAAATTAATCAATCATCTTACCAAGACATTCGAGTTGAAAAACGACTCTTCTAAAAAAGGAGTAGGGGACGATGCCGCCGTACTTGAATATCTTGATAAACAAATACTTGTTACCACCGATTTGTTGCTCGAAGGAATTCATTTCGATTTAACTTATGTCCCGATGAAACATTTGGGTTATAAGGCAGCGATCGTCAATTTCTCCGATATTTTCGCCATGAATGGTCAACCTCGACAACTTACTGTTTCGATGGGTGTTTCAAAACGATTTTCGGTTGAAGATTTAGAACTTCTCTACTCGGGCATACAATTGGCTTGTGAGCAATATAACGTTGATTTGATAGGTGGTGACACATCAGCATCAATGACTGGACTAACCCTCTCAATAACATGTATCGGAGAAGCTGAAAAATCAAAGATTGTCTATAGAAACGGAGCCAAAGAGAATGATTTGATTTGCGTAACTGGGGATTTAGGTGCTGCCTATATGGGACTACAACTTTTGGAGCGAGAGAAAACAGTTTTCAAAGGTGCTTCGGAGTTCAATCCTGATTTTGCAGGAAAGGAGTATCTGCTCGAACGTCAATTAAAACCTGAAGCTCGTGGTGACATCATTGTCGCTTTAGCGGAAAACAACATTCTCCCTACATCAATGATTGATATCTCAGATGGTCTTTCGTCTGAGTTACTACATATTTGCACACAAAGCAATGTGGGTTGTCGAGTTTACGAAGAACGCATTCCGATTGATTATCAAACAGCTATTCTCGCAGAAGAATTTAATATGAATCTGGTAACAGCTGCTCTCAATGGAGGCGAAGATTATGAACTTTTGTTCACTGTTCCATTAGAACTCCACGATCATATAGAAGCCATTAAAGGTGTACGAGTCATTGGACACATCACAAACGAGTCGCTAGGCTCGTGCCTTGTCACTCGGGATGGAGCAGAAATCACACTTAAAGCTCAAGGATGGAATTCAGTAAATAACTAACAAAAAAGCGGGGTGAAATCTAAATGATTCTCCCCGCTTTTTACTTTATATTGAATGATATTCCTAAACAAAATCTTCTCCCATTTTCATTTTAGCGTCTGTCACAAAATGACGAATTCGTTGCTCTTCTTCTTTCTGGCAAATCAACAATACATTATCAGATTCCACAATAATGTAATCTTTCAAACCTTGTACAACTGCCAATTTTCCTTTCGGTAAAACAACGATATTTGATTCGGAATCATACAACAAAGAATCACATTTCAACGTCACATTTTGCTGCTCGTCTTTTGGTGAAATGTCATAGAGTGAACCCCATGTTCCTAAATCAGACCATCCAAATTCAGCACATAAGACAGAAACATCATGTGCTTTTTCCATAATGCCGTAATCGATAGAAATATTTGGACACGAAAGGAAATTTGCATTTATAAATGCCTGTTCTAGTGGCGTAGTATATTTGTCATTTCCTGTTTCAAAAATCGCAGCAATCTCAGGCAGTTGAGATTCAAATTCTGAAATGATTGTATTCACATTCCACAAGAAGATACCTGAATTCCAGAAAAATTCTCCCGTTTCAAGAAAAACTTTTGCCAATTCTAAGTTAGGCTTTTCTGTAAAAGTCTTCACTTTTTTAATAGAATCAGTCACGCTTTCACCTATCTGTATATAACCGTAGCCTGTTTCGGGTCTGCTAGGTGTAATTCCTAAAGTCATTAATGCTTTACTGCTTTTTACAAATGACAAACCTTCACGTATCGTCGAAGCAAAAGCATCCTCCTTCATAATCAAATGATCTGAAGGTGCTACTACAATATTTGCATTGGGATTCAATGCACGAATATGGTAAGATGCCCATGCAATACAAGGTGCAGTGTTTCTTCGAGCTGGTTCAAATAATATTTGAGCATCAGAAATTTCTGGAAGTTGCTCTTTTATTAGTTCAGCATAACTCTCATTTGTTACAATTAAGATATTCTCTTTGGGTAATATCTTCGCAAAACGATCATACGTCATTTGTAATAATGAACGACCAGTTCCAAAAAAATCCAAAAATTGCTTTGGCATATTGGTGCGACTTGCTGGCCAAAAACGGCTACCAATACCGCCACCCATTATTACGCAATAGTTATTTTCCATAAAAGCTGATAATTTTAATTCTGTTTTATCTTTGGGATGTAAAGATAATATGTATATGTCAAAATCTTACAAAAATGTGATTATTTCTAAAAAAGCCAGTAGTTATATTTGAGATATAAAAAAAAATCCTACCTTTGCACCGTTAAAAACGCCCAGATGGCGGAATTGGTAGACGCGCTGGTCTCAAACACCAGTGGATTCACTTCCATGCCGGTTCGATCCCGGCTCTGGGTACATTACCAACTAAACCCTAATTGATTTCAATCAGTTAGGGTTTTTTTATTGGGAAGTATTACTGTTATTCGACCTAATTTGGATCAAGATGAAAAATATAGCTTGATCTATGTTACTATTTTAAAAAAAAGTAGATGCAGTTATATTTAGTTAGATTATTCATTTTCATGGAATATTAAATCTTACTACAATTGTTATTTTTTGTGTCCAGCGAATCGCGCTACATCAATTTTAAACGAAAATGATTCGTATAAAATAGAAAGAGGATAATCGATTGACTATCCTCTTTCTGTTTGTTTATTGAATTTCAATTTGCTTGACATTGTTTCGTAAGGCGATTTCCTTTTTAGGAATGGTAACGGTGAGTATTCCGTTATCGTATTTCGCAGAAATAGCTTCGCTATCAACAATTTCGGGTAGAGTAAAAGAGCGACTAAATGATTGATAACTAAACTCTTTTCTTGTGTAAGAGTTGCTTTCTTTCACTTCGGTCTCTTCTTTTTTCTCTGAAGAGATTGTTAATAAATTTCGATTCAAATCAATCTTAAAATCTGCCTTTTGAAGGCCTGGAGCTGCCATTTCAACTTCGAAATTGTTCTCATTTTCCTTTACATTGACCGATGGCACTGAATAATTCGCAAAATTTGAACGGCGATTTGGCCATTCTACCATCTCTTTTCCTAAGAAATCGTCAAATAGATTTGTCCAAGTAGGAAAAAAGTTTTCTCTTTTAATGAGTGTCATAATTACCTCCGTTTCTAAAGTTTAACAATTTAATTTTAGTGCTATAGCATTTACTCTAAATCAAACTTTGTGCCAAATTGTTTATGATAGAGAATGTTATTTAGAATGCTATTTAATAGATAGTTATCTGACATTTTGTCAGTTTTTATGACATTTTGTCAGAAAGAAAAACTCAATATATTTCGACGTAAAGAAATCGAATCTGCCAGAATCATTTCCTAAAAAGATTACCTTTGCGACTTCATTTAGTAAACCATGGCAATCCAATATCAAACTCATATTCTTTCAAACGGGTTAAGAATTATTCATCTACCAACCGAATCACCAGTTGCATACTGTGGTTATGCCGTGAATGCGGGTACGCGCGACGAAGAGTCCAATGAATTTGGGATGGCTCATTTTGTGGAGCATCTGATTTTTAAAGGAACGAAAAAACGCAACTCGTGGCACATCCTCAACCGAATGGAGGTGGTGGGTGGAGAACTTAACGCTTATACATCGAAAGAGGAGACTTTCGTGCACGCCACCTTTCTCGAAGTACACATAGAGCGAGCGATAGAACTCCTTTCTGATTTAGTGTTTCATTCTCGTTTTCCACAATCCGAAATAGAAAAAGAGATTGAGGTGATTCTTGACGAAATTAACTCTTACAAAGACAATCCGTCGGAAATGATTTACGACGAATTTGAGAATTTGGTCTTTGCCAATCATGCTTTGGGACATAATATTTTGGGAGAGATTGATCATCTCAAGAGCTTCACAACCGATCATGGAGTGGACTTTTTACAGAGATTCTACACTCCCGACAACATGGTTTTCTTCTCGATGGGAAATACCAATTTTAGCAAAATCTTGCGACTTGTAGAAAAGTTTGCAGGCCACATATCCTCATCTGCAAAACAAAAAAACAGACTCGCACCTGATATTTCAATTGGTCAATCTTTACGATTATCTCATGATACATATCAATCGCACGTTATAGTAGGTGCTCGTGCTTACGACTTACATCATCCAAATCGTTTAGCACTCTACTTGATTAACAATATACTTGGAGGACCAGGCATGAATAGCCGCCTCAATCTGGCACTTCGGGAACGGCGTGGTTATGTCTATTCGGTGGAATCGAATCTTACATCTTACTCTGATACTGGAATATTAGCCATCTATTTTGGCTCTGACCCTAAAAATCGAGAGAAATGTATTCATTTGATTCAGAAAGAGATCCAACTCCTTCGCGAGAAGAAATTGTCAGAGCTACAACTTTCTGCCGCCAAGAAACAGCTCATCGGACAGATAGGCATTTCGGTAGACAATCGCGAAAGTTTGGTAATGGCAATGGGGAAGTCATTTTTGCACTTCAACCGCTTCGAATCTTTGGAAGAAGTAACCAAGCGGGTAGAAAAACTTACTACCTCTCAACTATTAGAGGTTGCTAACGAAATATTTAACGAAACGCAGATTTTCAGTTTGGTTTACGAGTAATTTTCTAGTTTTTATAATTATTTCAAAAACTAATTACCTCTACTACAAAATTATTTTCTATGTTTGTGAATCTAAATACTAATTCATAAACTACTCTCTAAAATGCTTGTAAAAACGTATGCTGCAGCTGTTCAAGGCGTGAATGCACTAGTCGTCACCATCGAAGTGAACTGCTCGCAGGGAATTAAGTTTTTCTTAGTCGGATTGCCAGACAACGCCGTAAAAGAGAGCCACGAGCGCATTGTTTCAGCAGTCAGAGTAAATGGCTATAAGTTTCCATCGCAGCAAATAGTTGTCAATATGGCTCCGGCGGACATCCGCAAAGAGGGCTCTGCTTATGATTTACCAATTGCTATTGGAATTTTGGCAGCCAACAGCACCGTGACTGAAGAGAAACTCGAATCGTATATGATGATGGGTGAACTTTCACTCGATGGCACACTGCAACCGATAAAAGGAGCTTTACCCATTGCCATAAAAGCACGAGAAGATGGGTTTGAAGGATTGATAATTCCCAAACAAAACGCACGAGAAGCAGCGGTGGTCAATAATTTGAAAGTGTATGGTGTTGAGAATATTCGTGAAGTGATTGAATTTTTCAATGGAGAAAAAGAGCTTGAACCAACGATTGTGGACACACGAGCAGAATTTTTTGCCAACCAAACACATTTCGATCTCGACTTTGAAGATGTGAAAGGACAAGAAAGCGTGAAGCGCGCCCTTGAAGTAGCAGCAGCAGGTGGTCACAACCTGATTATGATTGGCCCACCCGGAGCAGGAAAGTCAATGATGGCGAAGCGTTTTGCCTCCATTATGCCTCCGCTCTCATTGGCAGAAGCGCTCGAAACGACTAAAATACACTCTGTTGCTGGAAAGATTGACAAAAATATGTCGTTGCTGTCGCAGCGTCCCTTTCGCTCACCTCATCACACGATTTCTTCGGCGGCATTAGTCGGTGGAGGCTCATTTCCTCAACCGGGAGAAATCTCTTTGGCACATAACGGGGTGCTGTTTCTCGACGAATTGCCTGAATTTAATCGTCAGGTACTCGAGGTAATGCGCCAACCGCTCGAAGACCGAAAGATTAGTATTTCGCGAGCACGTTTTGCAGTGGAATATCCTGCCAGTGTGATGCTTGTAGCATCGATGAATCCTTGTCCGTGTGGTTATTACAATCACCCTGAGAAAGATTGTGTGTGTGGACAAGGCATGGTGCAGAAATACCTCAACCGAATATCGGGACCACTACTAGACCGTATCGATATTCATATCGAAATAGTACCCGTACCTTTCGAAAAAATATCCGATAGTCGACCCGCAGAGTCGAGCATTCTTATTCGTGAACGGGTAATAAATGCGCGCAACATACAAGAAGAGCGTTTCAAAGAGAACGATGGCGTATATTGCAATGCTCAAATGAGCACCAAATTGCTCAACACGTATGCTTTACCCGACGATGCAGGAATGGCACTTCTCAAAAACGCCATGAATCGTCTCAATCTATCAGCCAGAGCTTACGATCGCATACTGAAAGTGTCTCGAACCATTGCAGATTTAGAGGGAAGCGAATGCGTTCAATCTCATCACGTGGGAGAAGCCATCAATTACCGAAACCTCGACAGAGAGGGATGGGCAGGCTGATTTTTCATTCAAAAATGGAAAAACTGTTTTGCAGTTTCGAGAAATAGCACTACATTTGCAACGCTTTCGGAATTAACCACCGAATTCGGTCCTATAGCTCAGTTGGTTAGAGCATCTGACTCATAATCAGGGGGTCCTTGGTTCAAGCCCAAGTGGGACCACAAATCGTAATTTTTTAATCCTCGATATTCAATAGATTATCGAGGATTTTTTATTTCAAATGGTTGAAATACCCCAATTGGCTATCCAAATCAAATAACAATCTTCACCACAAACAGACTTTCATTTGAAATATTATTCTTATAGATCAAAATTGAGGCTGCAAAGCTCTACAAAGACGATGTATATTGCCTTTGAGGCAAATCAACGGTTATGAAAAAAGTGTTTATATTGTGGTTCTTCAATAGTGAAGAAAACGGTCTTTTGAATGTTGTTCAAGGTATAAATGTTATGTTTGCAAGTGTCATTTTCATGGAGAAAATCAAATAGATGTATTCCAATTATGACAACAATATGTACTTGGAAAGCAGACCTATTTAGATCTTGCGGATCAATATCAAGTCAATAAAAGCACCATCAAGCACAAGTAAAAATTGAATCAACAAGCAGCGAAATCAACTCCAAAAGCACGCTCTGTCGAATTGCCAATGAATGCCACTTATTGGGGACGAAATTGGGGTGTTTTGGTGATGATGGATGCACACAACAAAGAAGTTCTTTACTGTAAATTTATAGGCAAAGAACGTTTCTCTAATCACAAAAATGAAATTGAATATTTAGAGCAATAAGGTTGTGTGGTTGAAGGTATCGTATGTGATGGATTTAAAGGTTATTACAAATATTGAGTCTATTTAAAGTGAAGCTTTAAAGATTTTATTTCTGAAACTGAAATAACTGAGAAAAGAATAGTAATAAATATATTTGCAAACTGTTTAATAACTTTCTCCTAATATATAGAATTTTGATTTTGAAATCACAGATTTTAATTGCTTATAAAGTCATCCTTTCTTTTTACTCCTATATTCTGTTGGAGAAATTTCCATGGTTTTTGTGAAGACTCGGCTGAAATAAAACGGATCATCAAAGCCTATTAATGATGCAATCTGGCTAATTTTCATATCCGAAAAATCTAGATAATGACATGCATTCTGTATTTTGAGTTGAGAATAATAGTTCGAAGGTGAGTACCCCGTCTTCTTTACGAATATTGACGAAAAATGAGATACAGAGAGTCCTGAAAATTCTGATATTTCTTTTAGAGAAAGTCGCTTATGGATGTTTTCGCGCATAAAGTGAATAACATTGTCCGTGATGTCGCGTTCAGATTGTTTTGAGGATGCGCTATCTCTGTAAGCACCCATGAACTTTAGAGACCCCAAGAAATGGAATAGGCTCGAGATACTATAATCTAAATTTCCTTTACTATATCCATTTCTGAGGGTTGAATACATCTCTTCGAATAAATTTAGACGTTCCTCAATCCGTGAATTTTTTTCCGGGGAAATGTGTGTTGGCTTATCAAAACCAGTGGAGAAAAAATCAGCTTTTTCTCCATCAAAGTGTATCCAATATATCGTCCAAGGTTTTTTTTTATTGCTACCATAGAGATGTGCTTTGTTTTTAGGCAGTATGAAAAAATGATCAGAAGATACATTGTGTCGAATTCCGTCAACTTCAAACCAGCCTAATCCTTCTACACAATAGATGAGAATAAACTGCCTAGCCTCCTCCTTGTCTCTTTTCCTAAAATGGAAATCAGCTTTGGGATAGTACCCTATGTCAGTGATATGCAGTAAGCTACCCAACGAATCGTTTTTTAGGTCCTCTATAATTGGTGTTGGAATTATAATCGCCCTTTCACCTAGAAACCCGCTTTTTAATTTTGCCATCGTAGTATTTTGTCTCTTTATTACTCAAAATAATGGTAAAGCTACAAAATAAATAATTATCGTAAAATAATCCATGCAAATAATTATTTATTCTATGGTAATCCACATAAATCATCCTCAACTTTGCATCGTTTACTAGTTGCTCTTTCTTAATCGATCAATACTCTTTTTTACCATTCAAAAACATAGAATAGAAACATGTATTACTGACTTGTTTTATCTGTAAAATAAATTCACAAATTATCATTATTAATTTTTTAAAATCAATTATTATGAAAACATTATTTCTTGCTCTTGCTTTATGCGTTGCAGCGTCAGTTTTTGCATTCACTCCTTTGACAGGGGGTGGACTGTTGGTTAATGGCAATATGGAATCAGCTACTGGCTGGACAGTCACAAATCTTCATGGAGGAGCTCCGAATCCAGTACTTACATGGAATGAAACAACTTATACACCTACTTATGGTCAAGGAGGTTGTTTGAGAATAACATCTGCTGGTAATGCTGATCCTTCGTCAACAGTAGCAATTTACCAAGCTGTGACTTTAGAGGCTGGAAAATTGTACACTTTTAATGGAGCATTTATTGACAATGCAGGTGGATTAAAACAAGCTGGCATTCAAGTTTATCTTGGACAAACGCAGCCCAGTGCAACTGACTATACCGAAGGTTGGTTATGTGAGTATAACTCATGGGTGCCTGCAGCAGATCCAGCTGATAAAGATAATACTTTTGAAATGGGTGCTTCTGGTTCTCGAAAAATATTATGTACAACTTCTGGCACATATTATCTAGTAGTGAAAGTTGGACTTTGGGGCGCATTTACAATGGATATCTCTTTAGACGAATTGTCATTAACCGAGTCTACCGTTGTGGCACTTACCGGTGGTGGTTTATTAGGTAATGGTAATATGGAAACAAAGGGAGCTTGGACAGAAACCAACTTAGATGCAAATCCAGCGCCAGTCACTACATGGGGTTATACTGCTGAAGCTCCTCAATATGGTAGTGCTGGTTGTTTTAGAGTTGTTGGAACAAAACCGACCACTGGTTTTACTAATGCTTGTATTTATCAAAAAGTAGCGCTTGAGGCAGATAAAACGTATGAATACGACCTTGCTTTCAAAGATATTACTGAAGAAAGTAAAGAGGCATGGGTCGAGGTGTATTTAAGTGCTTCAGAGCCAGTAACTAGTGTTGATTTCACGGATGGGAAAATTGGTTTGTTAAGTTCGTGGAACCCAGCAGCAACTCCTCTACATAAGGATATAACTTTTCAATCGGCCGCAGGTGATGTGAAAAATTTTGTTTGTCCAGAAACAAACGACTACTATTTTGTGATAAAGACAGGTAGTAATTTCAGCTTCGATTTCTTATTTGATGAAGTCTTATTTAGAGAAAAAGGAACAGGATTAGGTGTTGTTTCTCCAAAAATGGATAAATACAGGATTATTGTGAATGAAGGAGTCTTGAAAGTAGATGGTGTGGTATCCAACGTGGAGTTATTTGATACATGTGGACGCAATTTGCAAACGGCAAAATTAAAGGGTACTTTTTTATCTAAACATTTGAAATCAGGTGTTTATATTGTTCGAATTGATGGTTCCACATCAAAAATAACCGTAAAATAAAGGGATTGTAAGTTCAATTAAAACGAGTGATATGTTAGAATATATCACTCGTTTTATTCCTTTAATTCGTGGAGGAGATGTTGTGAAATAATTATCATCGAATATAAATCCATTTTTTATGAAAAACATACTCCATATTAGTAATGGATTGATTGTATTCTTGTTGTTTCTCCTCTTTTCAGGGTGCGAACCAAAGTCAATAATTGATGACAAGGTAGAATCTCCCACAGATACAATTCCGCAAAATTCCTCTGATACCTTAGGTCGAACGGTTTATGTAAAAAGCGAAAATGGGAGATGGCAAATTATGCGAAAAGGACAGCCATTCTTCATCAAAGGAGCTTCAGCCGGATATGGAACAGATGTTGAGTTTAAGAACATGCAGAAATATGGAGGAAATTCCATTCGTCTGTACGATTTTAGCAGCACAACAAAGACCTCGCTTGATTTGGCTTCAAAATACGGAGTTACCGTCATGCAGGGCATTTGGTTTCTCCCGGAAGAATGGTTCGATTATTCAGATCAGTCAGCAACAAGTGCGAAGCTTGAAGAAGTACGTTCAAAAGTTAGATTATATCGAAATCATCCGGCACTTCTGGCTTGGGGCATCGGCAATGAGGTAGTTGGAGAAAATTCAAGTGACGAGATGTTCAAGTTTATGAACGAGGTTTCGATAATGATTCATCAGGAGGATTCTAACCATATCACTTCTATCGTAACAGCAGGAATAACCACAAAATTGGCAAATAAAATAGCCGATCTAATTCCAGATATAGATTTTGTAGGTGTCAATTATTATGCCGGAATTCCTGCAATTTACCCACAAATTTCAGCATCTCGACTCAAAAAACCGTATGTGGTGACCGAATGGGGCGTGAATGGAGAATGGGAAGTTGGCAAGACTCCGTGGGGTTGTCCCATTGAAGATCGCAGCAGACAGAAAGCCATTATTATCAGAGATAGATACAATACTTATATTAGCGGGTACGAAGGGTATTGCATTGGTTCGTATGCTTTTTTGTGGGGTGATATTCAGGATTGGGGACCCACATGGTTTAGTCTGTTTTATAATGGAAATGCAGTAGAGCAGTTAGATGAGCTAACAAAAGTATGGACTGGTTCGTATCCTACAAACAGAGCACCTTCAATTTTATCAAGTAAACTAAACGGAAGCGACAATAAGTACAATACCATAATAACTAACTCAAACGAAAACTCGTATATTCAACAGATTTTAGATTTGGAGGGAGATGCAATGGATGTAGAATATATTGTGCAACCCTATAATTCAACGGAAGGATTGACATCTGACAACAGCCACACAATGAAATATATTCCCGGAATTATATATGACGAAACAACAACATCGTGCAAACTTAAATTCACGGAAAATATGGACGAAAAAGCATATAAACTTTATGTAATAGTGAAAGATTCGAAAGGAAGAACCGCAACCGAAGTTTTCCCTTTTAAAGTAAGTCTTCAATAATAATTGAAACAATTGACCAATAAATAAAATATTTATATTCTTATTTTAAAATTTAACCTTAAATAAAAACAATCATGAATCTACAAAAAAAATCAGTATTTAGAGCAACAGTTCTGGTACTTATGTTGTTTGCTGGAGCCGTAATTCCAAATAGTATTATGGCTCAAACGATCAACGTAAGTGGAATAGTTAAGGATGCTACTAAGCAGCCTTTGCCTGGTGTGAATATTCGAGTTGAAGGAACAACCATTGGTACGGTGAGTAATTTAGATGGAAGTTTTAAGATTAGTGTAGCATCATCCCAGAAACTAATATTCAGCTTTGCAGGTATGATTACTCAAAAAATTACAGTCTCGAGCAAGGATAAAATTAACGTAACGATGTTGGAGGATCGTAAAGAATTAGACGAGGTAGTTGTGATTGGTTATGGAACAAGACTAAAAGGAGCTGTTACCGGAAGTATTGCTAAGATTGACAGTAAAATGTTTGAGTCAAAACCAATCGTAAACACGATGGATGCGCTACAAGGTGCTTTATCTGGTGTAACAGTTACCAGAAGTAGTGGTAAGCCGGGTGGCGAAGGTTTTGCTTTGCAAATTCGTGGATATTCTTCGGTGAATGGAAATAAACCCTTGGTCTTAGTGGATGGTATCCCTGGAAATATAGACGTTCTTAATCCAAATGATATTGCAGATGTTACGGTCTTAAAGGATGCTGCTGCCTCAATTTATGGTGCGCGTGCCGCTGATGGTGTAATTATTATCACTACAAAAAAGGGAGTGAAAGGAAAACCTACGGTAGCATACTCGTATAACTATGGAATAAAAACACCTCAATTCTTAAAGAAAATGACTAATACTCGACAATTAACAGAGATGTTGAATGAGGGATTGAAAAACATAGGACAGCCCGGCATTGACCAATCTGTGTTTGACAAAATTGATGCCAATGCAGAACCAGACGTAAATGGAGGATGGATGAATTATTTATTAGATTATCCCGGGTTTTATCAAAATACAGACTGGAATAAAGAGGTATACGGAACAGGTATCCAACAAATGCATAATTTAAGTATTTCCGGTGGTGGAGATAATAATAGCTATCTTCTTTCTGGAGGGTACGAGAGCAATGGAGGTGTATTTAAGTATGGCAAAAACTCATCAGACAGATATAATCTTCGACTGAATTACGACTTCAATATTCTTGATCGCATCAAATTTGAAACTCGAACATCTTTCGAGAATGCAGTAACCACTGAACCTGCTGCTTTGGGTGAGGCACTTAGGGTATTATCTCGGAGTTGGAGCTATTTGCCGGTTTACAACCCGTTGGGTCAATTCTATAAGTATCAGGGATATGGTAATCCTGTACAAGATTTAGTTGAGGGAGGTGAATATGTCTCCGATTATTCTAGGTTTTCTACAAATTTCAAAGCTGACGTAAAAATTATGGAAGGGTTGAAGTTGGTGACACAAGTTGGAGTGGAACTTGGATTCTGGAATGGAAATGGCTATTATCCAACTTATCAGGCATACAATTGGACTGGTGGTTCGCAGGGCACATACAACGATATCAATTCTGCCGTCTATTCCAACTCTCATAGCAGTTATAAAACGCTAACCAGCTATTTAGATTATACAAAAACACTGTTTACGAAACATCAGTTAAATCTTATGGCAGGTGCTTCACACGAAGAGTATGACGGATTTGATCAATCTACAACCGGAAGAAATTTCTCTAGCAATACTCTATTTACACTAAATCTTTCGGACAAAACAAAATTAGATTATACAAAAGACTTCACGAGCTCCGCTTCAGATAATGCCATGAGTTCATATTTTGGGCGGTTTAGTTATGCTTATAACAATAAATTGTTCCTTGATTTTACTACAAGAATGGACGGAAGTTCAAAATTTGCACCAAGTAAGCGTTGGAGTGCTGTTTTTCCTGCATTATCAGCTTCTTGGAATTTATCAGAAGAAAAATTTATCAAATCACTGAATGTTTTCAATAAACTTAAATTGAGAGGATCATGGGGGAGATCGGGAAATCAAGAATTGAATTTCGGTAATTACGATTACATTCCACTAGTTAATATGTATGGATCATATCCGCTCGGATCACCCAATGTCGGATTAAAAGGGGTCACATCAAGCATTGCATCCTCCGACAGAAGTTGGGAGACTATTCAAACATCCAATGTTGGTTTAGATTTAGGCCTTTTTGATTCAAAACTGACATCAAGTTTCGATTATTTTATCAAAAGAAATAACGATATGTTGGTTGGCGTGGAGCGACCTGCCACTTTGGGCGGAAACGCACCTACTAGCAATGCGGGTACACTTGAAACAAAAGGATGGGAAATAGCACTCAGTTGGGCAGATAAAATTGGCGACTTCAAATACAGCGTTTCTGCCTCTATAAGCGATAGTAGGAATAATCTGATAAAACTGGAAGGTAATGATAGCTACAATGAAGGTTATGTTTGGACAAGAGAGGGTTATTCATTGGGCTCGTATTTTGGCTATCAATTCGATGGAATTATTCAAAATGCAGAACAACTTGCCGAATATAAAAAATTGGGTGGCATACCTTCCAATATAGGAATCGGAGATGTAATGTATGGAGATTTGGATGGTGACGGAAAAATTACTGCTTATGGAGATCCTGCATTAGGAACTAAAGGTGATATGAAATATTTAGGAAATACCTTGCCACGGTATACCTACTCATCAAACATAAGTTTATCTTACAAAGGATTCGATTTGAATGTATTTTTACAAGGTGTTGGACAAAAAGATGTAATTAAATATGGTGATTTTGGGCAACCTTATTACTTTGTTTGGCATCAACCGTTGGAGTATTTCTATGGAAAAAACTGGACTCCTGAAAATACAGATGCAAAATATCCACGTATCATACCCGGCGGTCTAGGATTTGATGGTCTAAGAGACTGGAACTGGCGAACATCGGCCATGCGCATCGATAATATGGCCTATCTTAAAATTAAACAAATAAGTTTGGCTTACAATCTGCCACAAACAATCTGCTCGAAAATCAAAATGAACGGCATACGCTTGTATGTGAGTGGTAAAGATTTGTTTACATTTTCAAGTGGAACATGGAACGGATCGTATGATCCAGAAGATTCTGCTTGGTCTGAACAAATGTATCCGATGAGTAAGGTAATCTCTTTTGGTGTAGATGTCAAATTCTAGAATATAATATTAAAAAATAATTGTTATGAAAAATATAGTTAATGTATTGATAGCCACGACTTTTCTTGTGACGAGTTGTAGCAAAAATCTCGATTTAACGCCTAAAGATACAATGTCTGATGCTTCATTTTGGAAAACAGCAGCAGATTTTAAAATGGGTGCGAATAATTTGTATTACACTTTAGATGGATTGTGGTATGCTGATACTGAATCAGATATTGCTTACAATGTGAATAATTCGGTAAGCAATAGTACGTATCAAACTGCTGAAACAAATAATGATTGGAACAATAGCTATACTTATATTCGCAGGTGTAATAATATCATTGCGAAGGCTCAAGATCCTGCTATTGCAGAAAGTGCCAAAGTGTATGCCGCCGAAGCGAAATTTTTCAGAGCATATAACTATTGGAGATTATTGAGATTATTTGGTGGTGTTCCTCTCATCTCGGAAGTTCTGGATATTAATAGCGAGGCTCTATACGCTCCAAGAGCAAGTCGAAAAGAGATTGCCGATTTTATTATCAAAGATCTGGCCGACGCAGCGGTTGATTTGCCTGGGAGAAAAGCATTATCAGCTACAGATCGAGGAAGAATTACCAAAGGTGCGGCAGATGGCCTAAGAGCCAGAGTAGCATTATTTGAGGGCACTTGGGGTAAATATCGCAATGATGCCAATGCCAACGCTTATCTTGACATCGCTATTCAAGCATCAAAAACTGTAATGGAAAGTGGTCAATACACTCTATACAATGCAAAAGGAGCCAATAGCTATCGCTATTTATTTATCGAAGAGGGTGATGATTCAGAAGAGTGTATTTTAGATCGTCGATATGAAAAAGACATCGAGGGTCAGACTTTTCCTGCACTGATACAGCGGGAGGGTTATTTGCCAACCAAAAAAATGGCTGATATGTATTTGTGTTCCGATGGATTACCAACAACAGCTTCATCTTTGTTTCAAGGTTACGGTACAACTACCTCAGAATTTCAGAACCGCGATCCGCGCATGACAATGACCATCATCGTACCAGGAAAAGTGGTTCCTCAATCATTTTATCAAAACGGTGTAGCCAGTTGGCCCTTTTACCCTCAACGTAATCCGAACACAGGATATACTCCGTACAAATATATTTCTGAAGACGTATATGCAAATACCAATGGAGAAAGTCCCAATTTTAAGTTTGATAACCATATTATTCGATATGCAGAAATGCTTTTGATCTATGCAGAAGCAACTTTCGAAAGAAATGGTATGATTTCTGATGCAGACTTAGACAAATCAATCAATCTTCTGCGAACAAGAGCAACCATGCCTACAAAACTGACTAATTCTTTTGTTACCGCCAATGGGTTAGATATGAAAACTGAAATTCGCAGAGAAAGAACTGTTGAACTTGCGTTAGAAGGATTCAGATACGACGATTTGAGAAGATGGAAAACTGCAGAAATAGAATTGCCTCAGGATATTAAAGGGATAAAAATTAAAAATTCTACATGGATAGACCCTGTCATGGTGGCGGGAGTAAACAAGAATCCGTATAAAAAAACAAGTTGGCAAACTAAGACTGATGCTGACGGATTTATCGTTGCAGAAAGTGCTTCAGGAAGAGCTTTCGATCCTGCAAAACATTATTTGAGACCTTTACCTACGAAAGAGATTCTGCTTAATCCAAGTCTTGTGCAAAATCCAAACTGGTAAAAACTAAAACAATGAAAAAGGGGGAGGTGATGTCCTACTTCTTTTTCATTGTTTCTTATCTTTAATCTTGCTTTCTTATTTAATTTTACCATGCTGGAATAATAGATTTACTAGATATCAATATTTTATGAATTTTAAATTGGCTCATTTCGTGCTTTTATTTTCGATTCTTAGTGTGAGCATTGACTCCTACTCTCAAACCCAAAGCCATAATGTCAAAAGAGTAGAGATTAATCCTCCATTTGTAGAGAAACTCATTTGGCAGGACGAATTTGATGGTAAAAGCCTTGATACATGCAACTGGAGGATTGAAACCAATGTATTTGTGAATGACGAGTGGCAAATATACACAGATGGAGCAAATATTGTTATTGAAGATGGATTGCTGAAAATAACGGCTAAAAAAATTGGAAAAGAGCATAAAAAAGGGGAATATACTTCAGGAAGAATCAATAGTAGTAAGAAAAGAGAGTTTAAATACGGTCGCTTCGAAATAAGAGCGAAACTGCCTAGCGGAGTTGGTACATGGCCGGCTATTTGGCTATTAGGTCATGATATTGACCAAATAGGATGGCCTAGATGTGGCGAAATTGATATTATGGAACACGTTGGTCTCGATACCGCCGTGATACACTCCTCTCTGCATAGTCCATCTAGTTTTGGAATGACCGTAAATACAGGTACAAAAAAAATTGCGAATTACGATTGCAAATTTCACATATACGGCGTAAATTGGACATTCAATCAATTAGATTTCTACATAGATTCTCCAGATAATATCTTTTATAGCTACAATCCCAACATAAAAAATGACGAAACTTGGCCATTTGACAAACCTTTTTATCTAATTCTCAATCTAGCAATTGGAGGCAATTGGGGCGGAATAAAAGGAGTAGACGATTCTATGTTCCCCCAAGAGATGTTGGTCGATTACGTCAGGGTTTACCAATATGTGATTAAATAACCGAATGACACTTTTCAAAAAAACAAAAACTAAATATATGAAATCTCTTTCAACTCGATTCTATTTTTTTCTCGCACTCATTTTTATGCTTTCTTCAGAGATGAGTTCGCAGAACGTGATTTCTTTGGCAGGTAAATGGAGAATTGTACTCGATGGAAATTACAAAGATTGGCCGGAAAAAGTCGGAGCGTCGGAAGGATGGTATAAACAAGAGCTCCCGACCAATAAGTCGGTTTCGATGCTGAATCAAATTTATTTTAAAAATGCAGATTTTACAGTAAACGATTGGATAAACCTGCCAGGTTCAACCGATGAAGCAGGTATCGGTGCTGTATTGAAAGAATCGCAAATTTATACACCCGGGTTGGAGCGATTAAGAACTTACGATGGGGCTTTTTGGGTACAACGCAAAGTGATTATTCCTGAAAGCTGGAAAAACAAAACTGTTACACTTTTCATGGAGAGAACTTTGGGGGGAAGTACTGTTTTCTGGGACAATAGAAAAGTGGGTGAAGATTATGGCTTGGCTTATCCACATATAATTACAATTGATAAATCAATACAAAGCGGTGAACATTTACTCACAGTTCTAATAAATAAAGATGATATGCGCTATGCAAGCTTTGGTCATCATGGTTATGGTGGCAACGGATCGTCTTGGAATGGAATTGTGGGTAGAATAGAGCTGATAGCAAAAAATGCCGCAGCTCAAATTGATAATGTATTTGTGTATCCCCAGATAAAAACCGGAAGCGTTGATGTAAAACTTGTTTTTGTCTTAGGGAGCAGTTTGAAAAACACAAAAGTAAAATTTTCTGTTCGGAAAAAAGGGGAGGATAAGTTTGAATTGATAAAAACGGAAATAAACATCAATGACTCTCTGAATACTAATTTTGCAATACCAAAACCAGTGTTACTGTGGAGTGAATTTACTCCGGTGCTATATGAATTGAAATGCGAATTGGAAAGTGATGGAAAAACCATCGACAGTTTCATTACAACTTTTGGTATGCGTGAAATTGGTACAAAAGATGGCTATATTACCATAAACGGGAATAATGTTTTTATGAGAGGAACACTTGATTGTGGTTCATTTCCTTTGACTGGTTACCCTTATATGAAGAAAGATAAATGGATCGAAATAATGAAAATTATAAAATCGTACGGATTGAACCATGTACGGTATCATACATGGTGTCCACCCGAAGCTGCTTTTGAAGCTGCCGACGAAGTTGGTCTGTATCTGCAAGCTGAACTGGCAGGTGTGCCTTATGCCGAAATCAACCGTATTCTTGACACTTACGGTAACCACCCATCTTTTTGTATGCTTTCACTTAACAATGAGGTGATGGGCAATACTGAACTTAACGAAAAATTGGTAGCCAAAGCAAAAATTAAAGATAAAAGGCATTTATATGCTTGCACTACTCAGCCGGTGGGAGTAAACCGCAACGATGATTATTTTATTTCTGCCTGGGGTATTGAAAAAACTAACGAGTGGCCTTTTCATAAACGTATTGTTGGTATCACTTGGGGCGGCGGCGATGTAGTAACTGCAAGTCGTTTTAATTTATATTCACCCGAAACACAATCCACCTTCTCCTCTGAAATAAAAGGTATAAATGTACCAATTATTGCCCACGAAATGGGACAGTGGGCTATGTTCCCAGATTTTGATGAAATACCTAAATATGAAAAAGGTGTTTTGAGAAATACAAATTATGAACGCATAAAAGTTCAAATCGAAAAGAGAGGCTTACTCCCGTATAATAAAGATTTTGCAAAAGCATCCGGAATGCTGTCAAGCATTTTGTATAAAGAAGAAATAGAATCGATACTCCGAACTCCGAACTATGGAGGTTTCCAATTACTCGATTTACACGACTACCAGGGTCAGTATATTTCTATTGTAGGTATTTTGAACGATTTTTGGGAATCGAAAGGATTGGTTACACCACAAAAACACAGTGAGTATTGCCAATCGGTAGTGCCTCTTGCGAAGATGAAAAAAAGGGTATGGACTAATGACGAACAATTTGAGGCAAATGTTGAGATTTCAAATTTTACGTTTGATGATTTATTGGCAGTAAAACCAATATGGACAGTAACCGATTCACAACAAAATATAATCAAAAAAGGCGTTCTGAACCAACTAACTGTAAAAAAAGGAGGAATTACAGCATTCTCTTCAATAAGTTTTGCCCTGAAAAATATTAAAGAAGCGTCTAAAGTTACTCTTACTGTGACAATACCTAAAACAGGGTTCGTAAACTCATGGGAAATATGGGTGTATCCTAAAAAAATCAAAGAGAATGTAGGAGATGTATTGGTTCTAAATGGTACGAATACTGATATTTTATTTCAAAAATTAGCAGAAGGACAAAAGGTTTTGCTGCAATTGGATAAAAATACACTACGGAAATATCGTGAAAGTTGTTTTACCACAATCTTCTGGAATTCCATACACAAATGGATGCAAAAAGCTCATACCATGGGAATTTTATGCGATCCGAAACATCAGGTATTCAGTGATTTTCCTACCGATTTTTACTCCAATTGGCAATGGTGGGATATTACCATGAATGCTTATGCCATGAATATGAATGATTTACCAAAAGAAATAAAACCGTTGATTGGTGTAATTGATTCCTATATTGTAAACGATAAACTTGCTTATTTGTGGGAATGTAAGGTTGGAAATGGAAAGTTAATGGTTTGCTCTGTTGATTTTACACAGGATATGAATAATCGTCCGGCAAGTAAACAACTAAAATTAAGTATTCTAAATTATATGAATGGTAATGATTTCAATCCTAACATTATTCTAAACACAACCGATATAAAAGCTTTAATAAAGTAAATTAGAATGAAAAATAGAAATGCAGTTTTAATTTTTGTGTTGTTCATCTCACTTACAGTTTTCGCAAGCAAAAAGAGTGAGGATGAAAAAATTGAGAAAATTCTCTCACAAATGACCATCGAGGAGAAAGTGGGACAGATGAATCAACAAAATTTCAATGCTCTAGATGATAATCTCATTAACCAGCTGAAAAATGGACAGATTGGTTCTTTACTTAATATATCCGATAAAACGGCAATTGATAAAATTCAGAGAATTGCAAAAACTGAGAGCCGCTTGGGGATACCTTTAATCATGGGGCGTGATGTGATTCATGGTTTTAAAACAATTTTTCCTATACCATTAGGGCAGGCTGCATCGTTCAATCCATCCATAGTTGAATCAGGAGCTCGAATTGCAGCCATTGAAGCCAGTTCAGCAGGAATAAATTGGACATTCACACCGATGTTGGATATTTCGAGAGATGCTCGTTGGGGACGAATTGCTGAAAGTTTGGGTGAAGATACTTATTTGGCTAGTATTTTAGGTGCGGCAATGGTAAAAGGATTTCAAACTAATGACCTTTCAAATCCGACCTCCATAGCGTCTTGTGTGAAGCATTTTGTGGGCTATGGTGCTGCCGAGGGGGGCCGCGATTACAACAGTACGAATATTCCTCCATACTTAATGCGAAACGTTTATTTGCCAACATTTGAAGCCTCAATAAAAGTCGGAGCAGCAACAGTAATGACTTCATTCAATGATAATGATGGTATTCCTTCATCAGGAAATAAGTATTTATTACGGAATATTCTGCGAGATGAATGGAAGTTTGATGGATTTGTAGTTTCGGATTGGGGGTCAATGGAAGAGATGATAACACATGGTTTTGCTAAGGACAGGAAACAAGTGGCACAGTTGTCGGCCAATGCAGGCCTTGATATGGAAATGCAAAGTGGCACTTATATGGAGAATTTGCCCCAATTGGTGAAAGAAGGTAAGGTGTCGGTAAAAGTAATAAATGACGCCGTACGAAATATTTTAAGAATTAAATTCCGATTGGGCTTGTTTGATAAAAATTATACTGAGAAAAACGTTCCATCAGAGTTTTATTCTCCTGATCATCTTTTAATGGCCAAAAAAGCAGCTGTCCAATCAGCTATATTACTGAAGAATGATAATAATACTTTGCCTCTAAAGAAAGGACTTAAAGTAGCAATTATCGGCCCCTTGGCAGATGCTCCTCACGACCAATTGGGCACATGGGTTTTGGATGCCGAAAAATCGCACACCATTACTCCTCTGAAAGCTTTGCAAACTGATTATCCGGATGTGCAATATGTGTACGAACCTGCGTTGGCTTTTTCAAGAGATCTGAACAAAGAGCATTTTAGTAAAGCTGTTATTGCAGCTCAAAAATCTGATGTAGCAATCGTATTTTTGGGTGAGGAATCAATTTTGTCGGGTGAGGCTCATTCACTGTCTAATATTAATCTTATTGGTGTACAATCTGAGTTGCTGGAAGCCGTAAAAAGTGTAGGAAAACCGGTAGTGTTGGTTATTATTGCGGGGAGACCTTTAACAATAGAACGAGATTTGAAAAACGCAGATGCCGTCTTATATATCTTTCATCCCGGAAAAATGGGCGGGCCTGCCATTATGGATTTGATTTTTGGGAAGGAGAATCCGAGTGGGAAACTACCTGTAACTTTTGTGAGAGAAGTTGGACAAATACCGATGTACTACAATCATAATAATACCGGTCGACCAGCCATAGGCAGAGTAACGAGGTTGAATGAGATACCTGTAGAAGCTATTCAGCATTCATTAGGTAATACTTCATTTTATTTAGACTCAGGGAATGAGCCCCTGTATCCGTTTGGCTATGGGTTGTCATATAGTCGATTTGAATATTCCAATCTCAGTTTATCGGCGCAGCAAATAAAAATGGGTGACTCGATAACGATACGAGCCACATTGAGAAATAATAGCGATGTTGACGGAACTGAAGTTGCGCAGTTATACGTACAGGATATTGTGGGTAGTATAATCCGACCAGTAAAGGAATTGAAAGGGTTTCGGCGTGTTTTACTGAAAGCAAACGAGAGTAAAGTTATTGAGTTTGTCCTTTCTGCAAATGATTTAGCGTTTTGGGGATTAGATAGGACTTTAAAAGCTGAATCCGGAGATTTTAATGTGTGGATTGGCGGCAGTAGTGTAGCTCCATTAAAGGCAACATTTACCTTGATCCCCTAACGTGAGCATTCTGTGAATTAGAATTCCGATGAGTTAGTTAGACAATGAAAATCTAGTAAATATGAGTAAATTCAATAAAACCTATATTTTTGGCATCTCTATGATTTCTGCTTTGGGCGGATTGCTTTTCGGTTACGACTGGGTAGTAATCGGTGGTGCAAAACCCTTTTATGAGCGATTTTTTGCTATTGCATCTATCCCCAATTTACAAGCATGGGCAATGAGTTGTGCCTTGATAGGATGTGTAATAGGTGCAGTTATTTCAGGCGTAGTGAGTGATAGATTTGGAAGAAAATGGCCATTGGTGTTTTCTGCATTTCTTTTCACAGTCGCTTCGGTGGGAACAGGATTTGCTCCTACCTATGATGTATTTGTTTTTTTTAGAATTATAGGAGGAGTGGGAATTGGATTGGCATCTGCACTCTCTCCAATGTATATCGCCGAAGTTGCTCCATCCCATTTGCGAGGGCGCTTTGTTTCACTCAACCAAATGACTATTGTAGTTGGCATCTTAGCTGCCCAAATTATCAATCTACTGATCGCTGAAAAAGTACCCATTGGAGCAACTGACGAGTTTATTCGTACTTCGTGGAATGGACTAATGGGTTGGAGATGGATGTTTTTTGCATGTGCGATTCCTTCGGTTTTATTTTTACTCCTTGCTTTTTTCCTTCCAGAAAGTCCTCGTTGGTTGATAAAAGCAGGGAAACAGGAGAAGGCATTCCCAACATTAAAAAAAATAGGTGGAGATGAGTTTGCTCGCGAAGAGATGCAAAGTATTCAGTTGACTTTAAATGATTCGAGTGAAAAAGCAGACTTCAAATCCCTTATAAATCCCAAATTTCGAAATGTACTACTCATTGGAATTGTATTAGCTGTCTTTCAGCAATGGTGTGGAATCAATACGGTATTCAATTATGCTGATGAAATATTTAGTGCCGCTGGATATGGCGTAAGTGATACATTATTCAATATTGTGATTACGGGTAGCGTGAATTTGATTTTCACATTGGTGGCGATGTTTACCGTTGACAGATGGGGACGAAAAAAATTGCTGTTAATCGGATCCATCGGTTTAGCAACAACCTATATTATGCTTGGTAGTGCATTTTATTTCCAACTGAAAGGAGTTGCTGTGCTATCATTAGTAGTTGGAGCTATTGCTATTTATGCGATGTCGCTGGCGCCAATAGTTTGGGTTGTTTTGGCTGAAATTTTTCCAAATAGAATTCGTGGTGCAGCTATGGCATTAGCCACATTCTCACTATGGATCGCTTGTTTCATACTCACTTATACATTTCCATTACTGAATAAATCATTCGGAGCTGCAGGTACTTTCTGGGTGTATGCGGGAATTTGTATTCTTGGGTTTTTGTTTATTGTCAGAAAATTGCCCGAAACAAAGGGACAGAGTTTGGAAGAAATTGAGACAATGATTTCGTAATAGCGATAATACGCTTGTTGAAAATATTGAAAAAAGCTATTAGAAGATGAAAGTAAAAGTATGGGAAGAAGACGTTGTTATACCAACGTATGAAATAGGCAAGCCAGAGAAAAATCCAATTTTTCTTGAAAAACGAGTTTACCAAGGAAGTAGTGGTGCAGTTTATCCGTATCCGGTGATTGAAAAAATTGAAGATGAAAAGATCGACAAGGTTTATCACGCAATCTATCTGGAAAATGAGTATATCAAAGTGATGATACTTCCTGAGCTTGGAGGACGTGTTCAAATGGCTTACGATAAATTCAAGAAACGGCACTTTATTTATTACAATCATGTAATTAAACCGGCTTTAGTTGGCTTGACTGGTCCTTGGATTTCGGGTGGAATAGAGTTTAATTGGCCACAGCATCACCGACCAAGCACTTTTCTTCCGGTAGATTATACAATTGAGTCCAACGTAGATGGAAGCATTACGGTTTGGGTGAATGAGTATGAAAAAATGTCTCATCAGAAAGGAATGGCAGGTTTTACATTGTATCCATCTAAAGCTTATCTCGAAATTAAAGGGAGATTATATAATCCAACTCCATTTCCCCAGACATTCCTCTGGTGGGCAAATCCGGCTGTAGCGGTCAACGATTTTTATCAATCGGTTTTTCCACCAGATGTGCATGCCGTTTTTGATCATGGCAAACGAGATGTGTCAACATTTCCAATTGCTACAGGGACGTACTATAAAATTGATTATTCGGCTGGTGTTGATATATCAAACTATAGGAATATACCTGTTCCAACATCGTATATGGCAATCAACTCTGAATATAATTTTGTGGGAGGATACGAAAACGACACACAAGCAGGAGTATTGCACGTAGCAGATCATCATATATCCCCTGGAAAAAAACAATGGACGTGGGGAAATGGTGATTTTGGAAAGGCTTGGGACAGAAATCTGACCGACGAAGATGGACCCTATATCGAGCTAATGGCAGGTGTCTTTACTGACAATCAACCCGATTTTTCATGGTTGCAACCGTACGAAGAGAAAACATTTACACAATATTTTCTTCCCTATCGTGAATTGGGAATAGTGAAAAATGCTTCGGCCGATATTCTTATGAATATGGAAAAAGTTGAAGATAAAGCAATAATCAAAATTTTTGCGACTTCTCATCAAAAGAATGCTCGTGTAGTCTTGAGTGACTTTTTTGATCAATCGCTGGATTTGAAACCAGAATCTATTTTTGAATGCGAAATACAAATAGGCAACGTTCCACTAACTAGTTTGGAACTTATGGTGTACGCAGAAAATGGTCGTGAATTATTAGGTATAAGATCTGATAACCAAATTGAAAAAGTGATACCTGATGCAGCAAAGACGGTAAGCTCTCCGACTGAAACCACATCATGTGAGCAATTGTATCTCACTGGGTTACATTTAGAGCAATATCGTCATGCAACCTATAATGCAACCGACTATTATCTCGAAGCCTTGAGACGCGACCCGTCTGATATTAGAAATAATAATGCAATGGGATTGTGGTTGCTTCGTCGAGGTAAGTTTCCTGAAGCTGAGCTCTATTTTCAAACTGCCATTGACACCCAATTGCAAAGGAATCCGAATCCCTACGACGGCGAACCTTATTACAATCTTGGGCTAGCATTACAATTTCAGGGAAAGATTAAAAACGCATACGATGCTTTCTATAAATCTTGTTGGAATGCCGCTCTTCAGGATGCCGGGTATTATGGGTGCGCTCAAATATCGTGTCTAAGAGGGAATTTTGAGTCTGCTTTGTATGAAATTGACAAATCATTGATCCGCAACAATCACAATCACAAGACACGAGCACTAAAAACAGCGATTCTTCGTAAAATAGGAGATGAAAAGGAAGCCTTAAATCTGATCGAGGATTCCTTGAAGATTGATTTATTCAATTTTGGATGTCGTTTTGAGAAATATCTTATAACAAGGAATGAATCAGTGTTGACTGAAATGCACAGTTTTATGCGTAAAGAGATTCATAATTATGAAATTATAGCATTGGATTATATCGCTTCTGGGTTTTATGATGAGGCTGTGCAATTATTGGAAGTAGGTATCCAAGTCTGCAAAACATCGCCGATGACATATTACTATATGGGTTGGAGTTTGTATTTGGGTCACAAAGAGTGTAAAGAAGCATTTTCTATAGCAATGCTGCATGCTCCAGAATATTGTTTTCCTAATCGCCTTGAAGCGATTTTAGCATTGCAATGTGCTTTCGAATTTAATAACGCAGATTCAAAAGCACTTTATTATCTTGGCAATCTGTGGTATGATAAGCGTCAATACGCAGAAGCCATTGCATGTTGGGAGAAATCAGCAATTTTGGACGATTCATTTCCTACAGTTCTTCGAAATCTATCTTTGGCATACTTCAATAAAGCTGATCAGAAAAAAATAGCCGTCGAATTTCTTGAAAAGGCGTTTTCACTAGATACAACTGATGCTCGGATTTTGATGGAGTTAGATCAATTATACAAGCGACTTTGTAGGCCACACAAAGAGCGATTGGCATTTTTGGAAAATAATCTCGATTTGGTTCAACAACGCGATGATGTGTATCTTGAGTATGCTACTTTATGCAACCAAATAGGTAGTTACGCCAAAGCTATAGAGCTGATTAATAATCATAACTTTCATCCTTGGGAGGGAGGGGAAGGCAAAGTGCCTGCTCAATATCAGATTGCTCATGTAGAATTAGCCAAAATAGCCATCAGCTTGCAAAATTATACTGATGCTGTAACTCTACTGAATAAGTGTTTAGAATATCTGCAAAATTTTGGCGAAGGTAAACTCTACGGAACTCAGGAAAATGATTTTCACTATTGGCTGGGATGTGCCTATGAGGGGCTAGGGCAAATGGATGAAGCAAAAAAATACTGGAAACTTGCAAAAGATGGAAGCAGTGAGCCTGCGGCTGCCATCTTTTATAATGATCAAAAACCGGATAAGATTTTTTATCAAGGGTTGGCCTTATTGAAACTTGGTAGAAAGGAAGAGGCTCGAGAACGATTCGACAGATTAATTGCTTTCGGTAAAGCGCATATGGAGGAGGAAATTAAACTCGATTATTTTGCAGTTTCATTACCGGACATGCTGATTTGGGAGGATGATTTGACTCTCAGAAATAAAATACATTGCAACTATGTGATTGGATTAGGGTATCTTGGATTAGGTGAACTGAAGAGTGCGAAATCATATTTTGATAAAGCTTCTCATACAGATATTAACCATCAAGGTGTGCAAATCCACACGCAACTTTGTGATCAACTAAGTAACATTGGCATCAGCATGTAATCCTTGTATTTAATGATTTGAAAAATAGGGAAATTGTATTGGAAAAGATTTGACAACTGATTGTGAATGACTGATGTATTAGTGAGATTATTACTTCAGAGATACGTTTTTTTAAGAAGAGGTAATGAAATGTAGCAATCCATGACCGAAGTAGCCCAAATTCTCAATTTCGGTTTATATGTCTCTATTTCTGGAACATTTATACTATATCTTTTTGAGGGTGAAGTCTAACTTTGTTCATTGAAATTAAGTTGTCAAATAGCTGTTGGATATTAAAGCTTTCTCTTGTAATGGGAGATTATTTAAAAGGCTAAAGTCTATTTTGAAACGACTTATTCTTATTAACTAATAATTAACTTTTTAAAATCTTACAATTATGAGAAAATTTACTTTTTTGCAAATTCTTGTATTTGGTGTATTGGTGTTTTTTACTACAAACGCTACCGCAACCATTCTAATCACTGAAAATTTTGACTATACTGTAGCTCAACCGCTGGCTACCAACAATAGTTGGAAAAGTTTTTTACTACAGACTGGCACAGAGAAATCAACTGCCGTCAGTGATATAGCCATTGCTGATGCTACACTTGAATATCCTGGTTATTTATCTACTAAAGTTGGTAAATCTATACAGATTGATGGGTTAAACAAGGACGTATATAAACTTTTCCCACATATACCTGGAACAACCACTGAAGCATACAGTGCCGGATCTCCCGTTGGCGGTCGTATGGCAACGGCCGATAGTAGTGTTTATGCTTCTATGTTGGTAAATATAGAACAAGCACCAGACGGTGATGTGAAAGGTGATTGCTTCTTTGGTTTTGGATCAAATAATTGGGGGATAGGTATTCAAGGTCGTATTTATACCAAAAAATCAGGAAATGGATTTGTCTTTGGTGTTACTAGAAACGGAAATGCCAAAACAGTTTGGGATGCTACCGAGCGCAGTCTCAATACCACTTATCTAGTTGTAATCAAATATACTCTTATTAGTGGAGATAAAAATGACCGTGTTTATATGTCAATAAATCCAACACTAGGTAGTACAGAACCTACTTGGATTCAGAATGATGTCACCGATGTCAATGTAGAGCTAGGCAATCTTGTAGGTGCAGTTCAGTTTCTTCAACAAATCAATACAAGTTATGTGACGACCAAATCTAAAATCAAAGTTGGAGGTCTACGTGTTGCTACAACTTGGGCTGAGGTTGGTGAATTAAATAATGAAACCGGGATTGATAAACTACATTCAGCGAATATAAAAGTGATCTCTCAAAAAGGTATTCTTAAAGTTGTCGGAGCAAACGGCCAATTAGTGGAAGTTTATAATGCAGTTGGCAAAAAAATAGCCTCGAAACAAGTGAGTGATGGCGAAACAGAAATCGCAGTTTCCACAAAAGGATTGGTAATAGTAAAAGTAGGGTTAGACGTGAAAAAGGTAGTATTGTAGTGTGTGTTTAAACTCTGTGTATTTGGTGGAATACACAGAGTTTTTGTATTTTAAAAAATGAACTAATGGCTACCTAATTTCCTTTTTTGAATCAATCGTTGTATTATTCTTAATTTTCGAAATAATGAAAACACTTAAAACCTTCTTTGTCGCAGGAGTAACTTTTCTTAGCTCTTTCTGCTTCCAATCAAATGCCGCAGTAGTATATGCAAGTGCAAGTCAATCTCAGTTTCGATTAGTCGACAATCAACCTTATGGTATAGGAACAACTAATCAAAGAATGTTGGCATTGTCAATTGCGACAACAGGGTCAGGAGCTCCTGCTCTTAATTTGTCCAAAATCAGCCTGACGCTTACAGGGAGTAGTCAGATATCCCGAGTAGCCATCTATGCGAGTCCCAGAGATCCAATATATCCCGATTTGACATATTTATACGGTGAGGTATTAAATCCGGGTGCTAAAGTTGATATTACTAATGCAACAAAGACAATTTCAGGAGTTGAATCTATTTTCTGGGTTGTGGTTGACGTTAAACCAACAGCAACAGTTGGATCTGTTCTTGATGTTATTTGTGATAGTTTGAATGCGGGAGGTACACAACCAAAACCTACGGTAGAGGTCAGCAAAAATGCTGTTGTTTCAGACAATCTTTCCGGTGTTAAAACAATTAAAAACGACGGAGGAGACTATTCTTCACTTCCTGCTGCTATTCTTGATATAAATACAAAAGGAGTGGGTGGCTCAGGTCTTACTGTAGTGTTAAACGACGACGAAACATTCCCTCAATCGGCTACCGATTTTGATAATACCTACAAATATATCCGTCAATCTGGCTCTGAAGCATCTCCACTCATTATCAAACGAAGTGGAACAGGAACTGCAAAACCCATTATTACATCACCGGCCACTACTGGATTTCAAGATGCAGGTAATGCCGATCAAATACTGGGACTGTTAGGAGCAGACTATGTCACAATCGATGGTTTGGAGTTTAGAGCGACTGGAATCGTTGCGCCCGGAACCTATTTAGAAAATGGAATTTTATTTAGAGGATTATTTACAAATGGATGCTCAAACAATACCGTAAAGAATTGCACCATTGATATGGCAAGTGCCAATAAAACTAGAATTTATTGTATAAAATTTGCATCTGCAGCTACGGACGTAACTGGAGCCAATAACAATAATATGGTGATGAATAACGAGTTGAAAAATGCGGATGCCGGTGTGAATTTCAATCAGGTGGTAGATCAGGCACCGTTGAATGTTGCGCCTGTTGTTAATGATGAAAATAACGAGATTTTTGGGAATAAGATTACTGGAAATTTTGGCTTAGAGGCTGGAGGTATTCACATTGAGTTTTGCAAAAACACGAAGATTTACAACAATATACTGGATGGTGTGGGTGTAGAAACTTCTTATTCCGGATTTATGAAAGGAATTACGACAGCGACTTCTTACACCATGAGCAACTGTACCGGGTTTATTAAATGCTATAATAATATTGTTAGGAACATGGTGACGACAGATGCAGGAACAAGCACCAAAATTGCAGGAATTAATTTGTTAGCACCTGAGGTTTATATCTATAATAATATGGTTTCAAACCTCAAAGCTGAGAAATCGACCGGAACTTCTGCTACCAATATTACAAGCGGTATTCAATTGACTACCGCAGAACTTTTTAAACCAAACTACTATGTTTGGAACAATTCTGTTTATCTAAGTCAAAATGGCTCTAGTACAATCACAGATTATAAAACGGCTCCATTGATTATTCTCTTCAATCAGCAAATTGGAGTAACAATGGCGAATAATATTTTTGTCAATACATCTACAGGAGGTTTGCCTTATGCAATGTATTCTCAATGCTATCCTTTTTCGAAATTTGGGACGAATGACACACGTGTTTTCGATGAAAATATGGATCACAACTTATATTTCGCAACACCTACCGAAGGCGCTGCACTCATCATCACGAACAACACTACTGCTACTACAACTGTCGGAGCTGGGTCTATTCCGCTTCCAGCTAAGGCGCAATATTTGACCATTGATGATTACAAAACCTACATGGCTACTGCGGAACAACATTCGATGCTCGATTTTCCTCCATTTGTATCTCCTTCCGATTTGCATATACAAACTGGAATTGAAACCGCCATTAAAAGAGCAGGAATTTCATTACCGATGGTAGATACAGATATAGATGGAAATGTACGTCAAACTACGCCCGATTTAGGAGCACATGAGTTTAGTGCCGATAATGCTATCAAGAATATTCCAGCGGAAGTATTTGTATCCATTTCTTCAGCCAATGGATCTATATTGATCAAATCTACTCTTCCACAAAGCGCCCAAGCAGCGATATACAATATCGAAGGAAAGAGATTGAGTCAGGTGACCCTCGAAGCAGGTGTGAACTCCATAACGGTAAACACGAAAGGAATATTCCTGGTGAGAATTGAGTCGAATGGTAAAACAATTTCCAAGAAAGTGGTGCTTTAGCGCATCACTTTCTTAAACAATATTGCTCATTATTCAGCTTCTAAAACGGAGGAGTGGAAGCAAAAATAAAAACAACGCATTACGCTCTATTTGTAGTCTCTACTTCAATCGATTTCCTCCATATTTTAATCGCTTGGAACATTTGTCTCTATTATTTCAACATAGCTACTGATTATGAGCTCCTCTATTCTATAAATTTGTCATAGACATTCAATAAAATACATTTAACTAAACTACACAATTATGAAAACAACTTCAACTTTTAGATTTTTAATGCTTTGTTTGGGAATCGTTTTCCTTTCCCTTAACCTCTCGGCACAGGTAACAGTATCAGGATCGGCCGCTCAAGATGGCAGCTATGCTACGTTAGGTGATGCCATTACTGCAATTGGCTTATCTCAACCCGGACAAACTATCGACATTGCAATCTCTGCAAGCACTTCAGAGGCTGCTTCTGGTATTGTAATTGGTGCAGGTGACTGGACTTCGTTGACTATCTACCCCACTGTTGATAATGTTACGTTAACTGCAGGTGTTACTTCTAATGCTCTGATTCAGTTTTCAGGAGCTAATAATGTTACTATTGATGGTCGGGTAAATCAAGCGGGTGCAAGAAGCATGACTTTAAGTAATACTGGAACAACCAATTCTACAGTCAATTTTACTGGTGATGCCACACATGCAGCTCAAAGTAACACGGTAAAGTATTGCACAATCACTGGTGGTACAGGTGTTAATAAAGGTATTATCGCATTTGGCGCAGTGGCAACTATTGCTAATGGATTTGGGCTAAATACAATAGACAATAATCTAATTACTAATAATGGAACAAGACCGATAAATGCAATTTATTCGTTAGGTAATACAGCAAGTCCAAACGCTGGTAATATTATAACGAATAACGAATTTAAAGACTGTTTAAATTGGGGCGCAGCATCTCAGGTAATAACATTGTCAAATACCTCATTTAATACTGGCTGGACTATTAAAGGTAATAAGTTTTATGAAACTGGAACAGCCACTTGTAACGCTTCAGTTTCAATAATAAATGTGCAAAAAGGAACTGATTATGATATTTCTGATAATGTAATCGGAGGTAGTGCTTCTGATAACAGTGGGACATGGACTAAATCGGGTAATAACTCAAGTGCTTTTATTGCTATAAATTTTGCTTCGGCTTCAACTGGTGGAACAGCCAGTTCAATCAAGAATAATGTTATTAAAAACTTTTCGTGGACAAATTCAACAGGTGGTACTTGGACAGGCATTCTTGTTGGACTTGCGAGTGCCGCAACCATTGATGGTAATTACATCGGTGACAATACCACAACTGGCTCTATTACTACTTCCAATGGTGCCGCAAATGGTGTTGTTACCGGTATCAGCATTGCTTCAACTTCAGCGGTTGATTGTTTGAATAATAAGATTGGATCAATAACTGCAAATAGTACTGGATTTGCAGTTGCAATTAATGCGATTAACAGAGGTACACAAGCAGCAAATACAAACATTAGCAATAATATTATTGGTAGTAGTTCGATTGATAATAGTATTTATTCAGCAACAACTATAGCTTCGCAAAATGTGAAAGGAATTGTATGTACAGGAACTGGTACAAATACTATCAGTAATAATGAAATTGGAAGTTTGACCACAGGCTCAACCAGTGGCGTTGTAAATGCCATTGATTTAGGTGCAGGTACTAATACCGTTAATGCAAACTTGATATATAATTTAGCTTCACCAAATAGCACAGCTACAGCATTAAATGGTATAAATTTGCCAGCAAGCGGTACAAATACTTGTTCAAATAATATTATTTCGTTGGGAAATAATTTTGCAAATACAATAGCTGGAATAAACGAAGTATTATCAACGACTCCAACAAATTTATATCATAATACTATATATATAACTGGAACGCCAACTACAGGGACTTTGAATAGTTTTGGTATTAATAGTCTATCGACTTCTAATACAAGGAATATTAATAATAACATTATCTTCAATAATCGTGTAAATGGAGGTGCAACAGGAAAAAATTATGCCATCAATATAGCTACATATGTTTCTGGTGCTTTGGTCTGTAATTATAACGATTTATATGTAACAACAGCCACCGACAATTTCGTTGGAAAATATACATCTGGGAAAGTTGATTTAGCAGCTTGGCAAGGTATTTCAATATCACCAGACGCAAATAGTGTAAGCGTGGATCCATTATTTTTGAGTGCTGGTGGAAAGACAGCTGCTAATTACTTAACTTCAAATACGATATCAGCATCATTGGTAGGTACATCTACTAGTGTTGCCACTGATTTCTGGAATGTTACACGTTCTATTCCTAAAATGGGTGCTCACGAACAGTCATCTATTGTTACAAGAATTGACAATGAAGTGAAAAATGATACCCGTATTGCTCGTAATGGTAGTGGTATTGTAGCTACATTCGATGGTGTTGCCAATGTTGAACTTTATACTCTAAACGGAAGTTTAATTGATAAAGTAGTCGCCAATGGAATATATTCACGAGCATTAAAGAATGGTGTTTACATTTTGAAAGTGAATAATAAAGCAGTGAAGTTTGTAAAATAATAGTTTGTGTTGATCATCCGTCACAGTACTTATTAATGTGTTTAATGATAATTACTTCTAGAACAAAGAGATTGTCTATAGATTATATGTAAAATAGATAAGTGTTGTGTGTGAAATTGTGTGATGGTTTTAGCCCTGTGTGTTGAATGATACATGGGGCTACTTTTTTCGATTTATTGAATAAATATTGCTTTATAAATGTTATCCTGAACTCAGGCAATTATTTTTATGCAAAGCCTTTTGCATGTTGTGTTTGCTCAAAATAATTCAAACATAGGCGAAAAGCATTAATGAAATGCACCATGTACAACTATAAATGCCTATTTCATGTAATACAAAGCCTTCTGCATGTGATGCAAAGCCTTCTGCATAAAATGCGATGACCTAAATTAAGATGTTTTCTGTTATGTATGATATGCAAAGCCCTTTTCATTCAGCGGAAACGCTTCTGCTTATTTACAAAAGGCATTTACTTTTATACATACGCCATTTCTTGAAATTTTAGAGCTATGTCTTTCATGCAAAGCGCATTTCATTTTATGCAAAGCCCTTTTCATTCAGCGGAAACGCTTCTGCTTATTTACAAAAGGCATTTACTTTTATACATACGCCATTTCTTGAAATTTTAACGCTATGTCTTCCATGCAAAGCGCATTTCATTTTATGCAAAGCACTTTGTCTGTAATGCAAAGGCCTTTGCATTACAGACAAAATACTTTGATTTAAATTATGAGTTCAATTCATATTTGTCATTTTCAAAATATCCTTATTCTGAACTCAGGTTAATAAATTGGATTCTATTCTATAGTTTTTCTAGATTGGTTATGGCAATACTCTTATAAAATCCAATTAGTGTTCTATGGTTTGCAAATTTATAATGGCCTGCAATCCATGCAAATTATCGCATTCTCCCATTTGTCGATAGTCATCAATCGAGACCAGTGGCCCGGGTCCTTTGCTTACGTTTCGGACAATACAATCACCACCGGTATAGTTATGAACACCCCGAATTGATTTCTGCACGGCAGTTTTGAAATGACGACCTTCAATAAATCCCTTGTGCAAGGCTACAGACATATAATAAGCAATCATTGCTGTTCCACTCACTTCGGGTGCACTCTCCTTGTTTCCCAACAACGGTAAAGTATGCCACATTCCGTCTTCATCTTGTCTTTTTAGTAATCCGACAGATAATTCTTTCAAATATTCTGATACCTCAGTCGAATAGTGAGAGTTGGGTGGTAAGAATTCTAATGCGCTAACCAATCCTCGCATCATCCAGCCTTGGCCACGCGACCAGGCAGAGGGTGATATCTCACTCTTATCAACCAGCCAACCACGCCCTTGACTGTATAATTTAGAGTTGGAGTATTGTAGAATGGATCGATAAAGACGAATCTGACGAGTCGTTTCGTCGAAGAATGTTGTATCGCCGGATAAAGAACCGGCTTTCGCCATGCGCGAGATGTAGTTTTGGAGATAATCAATCAACATACGATTTTCTCCTTTGTGATTGATGCAGATTGCGCCTTCGGGCGAGCGTGCAATCTCCTTCATCATCCGGTAACTTTCGGCAATAAAGGGCTTTATGAATGCGCTGTCTCTCTTGAGTTGAAAATAGCTGAAATAGACATCACAAAAGGGGATTTTTTGATACGGAATTTGCTCTGCGAAGTTATATCTGCGCAAAGCAAAAAATCGATCGATGGCCGCTAAATAGGTTGTATCTCCAGTCTGGGTTTCATAATTAATCATTGCATCGACGGTCAGATCAATGGTGTAGTTTCCTTCCACATCTTCGACAGTCGAGAAATGATGCCTCTTCTCGAGGAAACTGTCAATGAATCGATCCGGTTTCTGAGCTACAGCAGTGTAAACGCATAGACCCAACACTGCAACAGATAAACAATGCCTTAAAAAAGCAGTATGTATCATACAAGAGAATCACTCATTAACTGATTCTACTCTTTCGAAAACTTACGAATAAAAACACCTTGAGATGAAGAAGCTTTGAGCAGATAGAACCCAGGGCGCAATTTCCGCACATCCATTATTTCGTTTTCTCCTTTTATCATCTGACTGTCTATTTTCTTTCCTTGCAAATCATAAATCGTCATGGATCCGACAATCTGAGAAGAGAAATTGACATACAAAATATCTTTGACTGGATTTGGATATATTAGAAATCTATTCGCTTCAGTTTTCGCTATTCCATCCGTTCCTTGATTCGATATTGCAACATTAAACACATCCGAAACTCCGGATCCATCAGTGGCTGTCGCTACCACCCTTACTGTTCCATTGCCATCCAGCAATCCTGAACCGGATATTGTGCGAGTAGTAGGAGTAACGGTGAAATAGGCTTTTGTAACATCGTTATCTAGAATTTCCCAATTAATGTTGGAAGCAAACAACACAGAGGGTGTCGTCGTAGCTCTAAGATGGAGTGATCCTTTTTGTGACTCAATTGTATTTTTACCCTCGGTAGAAGAGATTTTCAATGTTCTCACATTTTGATAATTGGGATAGAGAAGAGGTGCGGTAAGCGATTTATCTTCTCCTTTGAAACGAACAAACACAACACTGTATTTTGGTACTTTCACCAATATGCTATCAGTAAAATCAGTGATTTCTTGTTCATCTACAACCACATCGGTAGCACTAAAAGATTCACCTTTAACCGTTGTAATGTGAGCTTTTGAGCTTCTCAGAATATTATCGGGTAAATCTATTTGTACTACAAAATCGTGTTCAAAATCACGACTGTAAAGTGCAACTGTATAGTTTGTACTGTCGGCGTAAGCTTTGCAACCCACAGGATCTAATGTTAATGCTACGGGAGTTGTGGAGCCGGTATAAATTTTGTAAGACGAAGTGAACGTGGTACCCAATATGGATCCTTTACAATAGTTGTTCACATATTTTCCAATATAGAAGAGTGGCATCTTTTTGAAATCAACCGGATTATCAATTAATCTCCATTGTCCGCTATCGAAATGGAAAAGAGTGGTTAACGGAGCTCCGTACAATGGAGCGGAAGAATAATAATCTGCCATGATAACAGCCTGACCGAGGCGACCATTGTATGAGTTCTGTGTCATATTGCCTTCATACAAATACATTGGTAAAACACGACCTCCCAGACACGATTTCATTTCTGTCCAATCAGACTGAAATCCACTGAATTTTGTCTGCATCGTGTAGAGCCCGTTTTTGTAATAATCGAGTAATGAAGCTCCGGGATCGACTCCAGTTTCTAAATTCAGGTTTCCTCCAAGGTATCCGCTCAACGACAAAATATCCATTTCGCCCGTATCACCTGTGAGCATTTTTTTGTGTAATCCATAATTTACGTCTGGAGCTCTTCCGCTGTATGTTAAGGTCATCTTGGTAGCATCATAAGCAGGCGTGTTGCGCATAGTATTAGCAACGCCGCGACACCATGCACCATATTGTGTGTAATCTGCACCTATTTCAGCTACGTGCACAGCAGCTCCCCACACTTCATTTCCCAATTCAAAATTAACACCCTTGCAATCGGTCATCAAATCGTCGTATCCTTCTTTCTCACGGATTGCTCCACCAACGGTTGAGGCATCACCGGCTAAATATTCCACCAACGATTTGAACGTTTGGGTATTCGATTTGAAATCAGTAGCATTCGAAATACCTGTCACGATGCTTGCCCTCGCGCCTAATTCATTATTCATTTTCACCCAATCGGCATAAGAGAGTGTCGCCTCCGATTGTAATCCGGAAGAAAGATTAAATGATTCTCCATTCGCATTAATTCCACCCCAACGCACAGAGGAAGGTTTAAACTCTCTAAGAAGGTCCATTACTTTGGTCGAAAATGGTGACCCAGCTTTGTAGAAATTTTTATTATGAAATTCAATATTATCAATATAGAACGTTCCGGGAGCTGAGGTGATAAAATCGAGCCACCAGGTTTCCTCTACACCTTGATAGGTTGTGGTTAAATCTACTTCATACATTTTCCAATCGTTGGTAGGTGTTATCACCGCACTGGAAAATCCACCATTTCCGCTTACATTAACGCGCACCGTTCCGGTGTAAAGTGGGTCTTTTCGCATCGCAAAGCGCACCAAATAGGTGTATCGCAGATCAACAGGCGTTGAAACTACTTTCCTGAAATAGCCATTGGCAGCATTTGAAACTACTTTTCCGCAATAACTTCCCTGATAGGGATTGTCAGTGACACGTGTCAACGTGGCGTTGCTTGTGGCTTGTTTCAATTGTGAGTCGGTAAAGGTTTCAAAGGATGGACTTTCGAATCCGCCATACATTACTTTATTACTACTCAAAATGCTCGTTTTTTCGTAATCGACTCCAATCCCAAATCCATCTGCTTTACACAAAGGAGTAAGATTGATCGATAACTTACCTTTACGAACATCGTCGCGAGTCTCGGTCGGGTCGAAAGCGGGCGTTTTGACCATAAGTGCGTCACTCTTCAGAGATTCATTGTAATTTGCATCTACAGCCGTTACTGTAAAACTGTAATTGGTGGTTGGAGACAAATCCGTTACTAAGAAACTGGTCGCATTAATATTTGTTTTTACCGCTTTTCCATCTTGATAAATAGTATAGCCACGTGTTTGTGTTTCATTGTCAACCACCGGACTCCAAGATAATTTTACGGCAAATGCGGTGGTAAAGTCTGCTTTCAGATTTGTTGGTTTTGGAGGGGCAATGGCATCTACATTGTAGGTTTTGGCATTTACAATGTTGGAAGGGGTAGAATAATTTTCAAAATTGTCAACAGCCACTACGTGAAACGAATATGAGGTATTTGGTTTTAGATTAACAGCCAAATATTCTGTTTCTGAAATAGGGTTGTCATTTTGACAAACACCATCTACGAAAATTAGGTATCCTTTTACACTTTTGTTGTCCGTTGACGCACTCCAAGTAAGTTTAACATCATTCACACCTATTGTAGTCGCCTGCAAACTAGCAGGCATGGATGGTTTGGTTACATCGTAGTCGGGCATCAAGTTCTCATTCGCAATAAAATCGACAGTAGGGGATGAAGTTGACGACCATTTGAGCCAAAACGCCTGATTGTTGACAATGTCGCGAGAATAAGCTTCGAAGTAGTAAGGTTTTCCTGCCACGAGAGGAGTCGCGGTTGTTGATGACCAAATCACCTTAGAATCTTCAACCATTGTGGTGAGATTGGCAGGTAGAGTTGAGATACCATCGTCTTTATTTAAGTAGAAATAGAAACCTTCATTTGAGAATCCCTGAAAATTGTAATTGTCGGTAACTGAAGGAACGATGTATCCATACATTTTCGACCAAAAGAAATTCCGTTCAAGATTCTCGATGGGAGTATTCGATGTGCAAATTTTTACATACGAACCGGTGGTTGGCGATTCAGTCTGGAGAGGGCGTGGTTGCCAATGTTGGATATCAAATTGTACGAAATTGGCGCAAGTGTTGCTGTATTTGAGGATTGGGATTGACTCTGTGCGTGTGTAGCTATTCACTCCACCGTTTGCTGTTCCTCCATCGTCGGTGAGCGTCAATTGAATATTTGCTGTTCCGGTTTGTTCCTGATCTTTGACAAAGATAAAGGCACAATTATCTGCTGAATTGTACTGAACAGATTCGATTGTCAATAAAGCCTGATTTGTAGAAACAGCAGAAAGCGTCAGATTTTGTGTTTTATCGTCATCACCGTCCGTCACATTTTTCACTGTAATCACCTGCGATCCTTTGCCGGCATAGATGGTCGATGATAGTCCACCATAGATTGGAGAGTTATTCAGTGCAGGATTTCGTACTTCAACGATAAATTTCTGTGTTGCAGCATCCTCTTCACCAGTATAAGCTGTTCCTCTGTCGTCTTTTACGGTGACCGAAATTTCGGCAATGCCTGAATTTCCAGTGATTGTGTATTGAAGCTGCGCATTTCCGGAAATGCCATCGTAAATGATGTGTATGGAGCCGTCGGCAACCACAGATTGATTGCTACTAACCGCAGTGATGGTCATTTGCTCTTCTCTTTCGGGATTTCCATCGTCGATTCCCGACAAGGGAATGGTTTGCATAGGTGCGTTCGAAAGAATATAATTTGGTTTAGGAATGGCATCGAATCGTGGTTTGACATTTCTTGCAGCATCAACACCAACGCAAAAATCATCGAAATAGATGAGCGCATCTGATACGCCGTCGGTTACGTCGAAATGTAACGCTTTTATCTGGCTGATATCGATGGTGTGCAGCTGTCCGTCGTAATACAGTTTCCCAGTATAATTGATGGTAAATTCTTCCCATTTATTTCCAGCGAGATTCACTTTGGTATTTGCATTTACAAAGTGATCGTTTTTTTTGTTGTTAACATCAATCAGTTTGAAGTTTACATTCGACACCGCTTTGTTTGCGTAAGCTCTGAAACGCACCAAAGGATATCCGGTAAGGTTGAGGGTATAGGGGTTTTGGCTTTCGTCTTTTATTTGTACATCGGTTCGGTTGGCTGTCGTGCTGGTCATCTGCAATTGCAGTGATTGTCCGGCGTTATTCCAGCTGAATCCATATCCCGCTTTCGAAGTCCAGTTCGATACCCGGTTAGCATGAATGAAATTATCGAAATATCCGTTTGCTGCATCAATATTGAACCAAGTATTAAGTGATAACAACAAAATTAGGAGTTTTGGATATGTGTTTTTCATAAGATTATCCTTTGATTTTTTAGATTAAGAAACTGCACAACTATGCAATTTCAAAATTAATCGATAAATCGGGATAACAGCAAAAATGATATTCCAATAGTTAGTATTATTATTCCAAAATTGAATTGAAAATTTAAAACAGAAATGCCGATACCTCTTTGATGTTGTATCGGCATTTCTGTTTTATTTGATTAATAGAAGAAGCTACTCTATTCTGCAAATCTTTAAACCATTGATTAATGTTGTACCTTTGATAGCTTTCAGCTCGATATGAATCCCTTCCTGACCTGACGCTGTCACAATTACTTTTTTAGAAATCGCAAAACAGCGACCGCCATTTTCGGCAATGTTCCATTTGGGTAAAATCAACTGGTTGTTGATGAAAACATCGAAAATATTTTCTGCCGGTATAATGGTTTGATTGTCGGTTGGTGGTTCAGCGAAGTCGAGTTCCACTTCGTAATCTCCATCGGGTACATCGAATTTATAACCCGAAGCACCCAATCTGATGGTTTGAAAAAGTGGTACGTTGCGGGTTCCGTACACCTGATTATTAAACCCAATTTTATAATCGTTGGGCTTGTAACAGTCGCCGCCAATGTAGCCAAAACTACCCTGTGTGTATGGTCTGTCGGCAATCCAGCTCATTTTCGATTTGTCGTCGGTGAAATCGCAATTACTTCCGCAATTCAACGCAATCTCCAACAAGTTGTTTTTAGAGGATTTTAAATCGAAAGGTATAACCTTAATATCTACTGTAGTGGCATCTTCACGGTTCATATCTCCTCTGGCAATGAGTGTATTGACTCCATTCTTTAGCGGAATCATCCAAATGGCGTGTCCATTCTCAGGTGTCATTTTACCATACGATTGTCCATTCACAAACAGCTCTATGCTTTTCAGATTTGAATAGACTTTCACCGGATACATCACTGTGTTAGTAGGTGATTCCGCCACCAGAGTTTTCATAAACCAATCACGGGTTGCAATATGTAAAACCGGCTTCTTAGTCAACATTGCCTGATAGTAATAATAGACATCTTTTGGTTCGCGGTTGTAATACATCAAACCTTTGTTGTTGATGCGGGGCATCGATTCGTCGCGGTTGGCCGATCCAAAGTCGTTCATATTCCACACGGCAGTTGCCGCCAGAAAATCGCGTTCCAAAATATAGGGTAGAATAGCTTCGTGGTATTGTTGTTGATATTCGATGCTAAAATCAAACGATTGACCGCGAAGGGTTTGCAACCGTTTGTCGCTTCCGGCTCCGTATTCGCTCACCATCAATATCCGCTCAGGGTGTTCGCTATGCTCGGCATCAACTGTCTCTGCAAAGCCTTTGGTGTCGCCTCCGTACCAACCGTTATAGACATTCCACCCTACAACATCGGTCACGCTGCTCAATCCGCATTTTTCGTATGCCGGACGATCGCCGTGATGTGCAATGGTCGTTAGTCGTTGCGGATCAATCGCTTTCGATATACTATCCAATTCTTTTGCAAAAAGATGCGTACGACGCAAATAGGGTTCTCGCTTGTCTTCAGGATAAAGTCTTATCGTTCCCCAAATAGATTCATTCATTAGTCCCCAAAGCACTACGGATGAGTGGTTGAAGTGTTGATAAATCATCTCCTTAAAGTTAGTTTTGCACAACAGCTCAAAGTTTTCATCAAGCAAAACTGTTTCGATAATCGGAATCTCTTCCCAAGCAATAATTCCTAATTTGTCGCACGCATCAAGTACGGCATCGTCTTGTGGATAGTGTGCAATTCGGATAAAATTGGCACCCATCTCTTTTACTAATTGCATATCGCGTCGATGAAATTCATCGGTAAGCGCACTGCCCAATCCATCAAAATCCTGATGACGGTTTACGCCGACCAGCTTCAGGTGTTTTCCGTTTAAGAAGAATCCTTTATTTGCATCTACGCTAAACCAGCGAAACCCAATATTATTCAGCAGTCGGTCTGTCACATGATTCGTTTTAGTATTTACTATTTCTGTTTCAATAGAATAGAGAGTTGGAGCATCGGGCGACCACAAATCAGGGTTTGCAACGCTCAACTTTTCGAAAATGAGTCTCTTTTTTTCGCCTCCGGCTATCGTAACGGTAAGCGACTGAGAAGCCACAATCTTTTGATCATTGTCGCGCAACACGCATTTTACAGCTATTTTCGACGCAGTGGATAAATCATTCTTTACATCAACGGTCGCTTTGACGGTCGCTTTGGCTTGACTGACTACAGGTGTTTGTATCAAAATGCCGTTGTGCCCGAATTCTCCATAAGCGAAGTGAAGTTGATCGACTGTCACCACTCTTACATCGCGATAGATGCCGCCCCACATCGTGAAATCGCCCATCAATGGCGGAATATCACGGTTTTCATTATTCACTTTTACCCACAAACTGTTCTTTTGATCTAATTTTGCAATGTTGCTTATATCGAAAACGAAAGCGGAATATCCACCTTTGTGTGTTCCCAACAGTTTTCCATTCAGATAAACCTCAGCATACGACAAAACTCCCTCGAATTTCAGGAAGTGTGAAGCCGAAACATCTGTTTTCGGGAGTGAGAACTCCTTTTTGTACCAACACGTTCCGCGATGATAGTTTTTCTTTACATACGCATCTTCTGCATTCCACGTATGCGGGAGATTGATATTTTCCCAGTTGATATGCGAATCACTGAGTTGCGCGACATCGGAAACCGAGTCTTTGGTAAACTGCCAGTTGTCGTTGATGGTTATTACCGATCGTTCGGCCATAGCCCCGACTGATAGAAATGCAAAAAGAAGAATAAAGTATTGTTTCATATTTGTAAAAGTTTAATTTTAATGTTCACCACTTTCCATCCTTTGGCAATTGAACCCGATCTGTGCGGAAAGGAGCTATAGGGAAATCCCCATCCCTTCGGATATACCGTAGAATGGTGATATTGGTTAGCGGGATCTGCGCTCCCGCTTTTTTAGTATTGCAAGGATCTGTGATCCGATAACTCTACATTCCATTAAATATCAACTGATTAAAATTTATTTTTTGTTGTCGGAAACAATGTTCGCCGAAAGCAATTGCAAATTAGCTCCGCTGATCTTCGATTCCTATAGTACATAAAAGGCGGGAGCGCAGATCCCACCAACGGATCATCATTTTTATAAGCGTCATATCCATGAGGACGGGGAATTTATTATTATCATCGTTTCGTAATTTTTATTCTCTTAAAATGTTCACCACTTTCCATCCTTTGGCAATTGAAACCGATCTGTGCGGAAAGGAGCTATAGGGAAACCTTGTGCATTAAAAAGATTGCATGTGGGATTGTTACCCCAAGCGTATCGAACGGCTTTTGGTTTCGAAATTTCGGGATGACTGACCACAATTTTATTGCCTGATATGCTGGCGTTTGCCCATACAAATTTGTTGTCGGCACCACAAATCGCAAATCCTACAATGGAATCGACCGACTGGAAACCTTCCGTGACATCAGTAAATGTCAATTCAATCTGATTGCCGATTACACGGAAAGATTTGAAAGCAGGAGAAAGTCCACTCTTCGGGTGATTATAGAGGTGGTTTTGAGCTAATTCAGCTAAGCGTTTGGCAACACCGAGCTTATTTTTGGGGTGTAAATTACCGTCTTCGCCCAGATCGATGGTCACACACAAATGGTTGTGTGGCATGGCCGCAACTTTTGCCTGCGACTCTCGCAAAACAGCCCAATAATAATCTGTTAACAATGAATCTTTTTTCCCGATATTGGGCAACTGCACGATAAAAAGAGGCATTGTCGGCATTCGCCAACTTTTCCTCACGCCTTTGATCATTGCTTTTAGCTGTGCTTCGTAACGTTGCGGATAATTCCAGTTGTGCTCCCCCTGATACCATACGAAAGCCTTTATTCCGTAGGGAATAAGCGGATGAATCATGGCATTGTAGATGGACGATGGAAGCTGTGGAGTGCTTTTCGATTTTTCGATTGTAAGCGTATCGAATATTGATTTGCTACGAATAGTTTTCACATCCTTCTTAAAATCTGAAAAATGATTATTTACCTCTAAAGAGGAGTGAGCTTCGATCGGTGTACCTCCCCACGACACATCGATAATGCCAATAGGGATTTTCTCCTCACGATGCAGTATTTCGGTAAAATAGAATCCTATAGCCGAGAAATTGACTGCGGATAGACTATCGCAACGACACCAATGTCCGGCACATTTGCCGTTAGTAGAGTTACGATTGAGATCGAACTGAGGTTTGTAAGATATGGACTGCGGAACTTTGAATAGCCGAATATTTGGATAATCAGCACGCTTCAAAGCCTCAATGCCACCAGTCGATTTTTTCAGAGCGAATTGCATATTCGATTGTCCCCCCACGTAATAGACATCCCCCAAAATAACGTGACGAAACTCCACTTTTTGGTTGAGATTCCACACCGTGAGCTCATATTCCAGATTAGAATCCAAAACAGGCAATTTGACGTGCCAATCGCCCGAAGCGGATGATTTTACGGAGATTATACAATTTCCGATCTGAACGACTACCGTCGATTTTGGCGTCGCCTTTCCCCAAACCGGATTCTCGATTTGGCGCTGCAAAATCATATTGTCGCTAAAAATAGAAGGCAACAGCAGATTTTGCCCCACTAATGGATGGAAGAATAAAGTTATAACGAGTGCGAAAATTGATTTTTTCATGATTAATAATTTTTTCAGAATGCGAAATCAAACGATATTTAATTTAAACACCCGATAAGCAGGGTCATTGTCTTGGTCGAGCAATCGAAATAATAAGAAATAGTTTCCCTGATCAGATTTTAGGGGTTTTCCTGAGATTATAATCTTACCACTCTGGTATTCAATTTTTACTCTTGATGGCAAAGTCTCTTTTCTACTGATTAATTTAACCTCGGTTTTGCCATCGCCATTCCCAAATAAAATCTCTCTCTCATTGACTTTATTTACATAAAATGGCTCTATCTCAGGGGCTGAAAAGAACTGTGGTGATGCACCAGCCGGAGATCCAATCTCTCTGATCTGTCGCTGTTCTTTAAACCATTTTAACCAAAACTGATAACGTAAGGCCGATGGTGGATTGGAGCTCAAATCGTTCATACAAGCCCAATAGCCGTAATCAATATTTGCCTCTACATCCTGCACATCACCAAACTGACTGAGGGATTCCACTCCTTCAGCTTTCGAAAGCGAGAAACAAATATCGAACATTTTTGCCATTAATGGATGCTTGTGCGCTTCGCGAATAAAATTTACATAATTATCGCTTCCCCCGCAGCTATCTGCCAATTTTTTGAGTGAATTGCAATTTGCGCCCATTGTATTAGTTGGGACAATTTTGCAATCTTTCGCACATCTTTTGTGGGTGAGCGACATGCCACAACCACCTTCGTAAATGACAATTGGCTTGCCGTATGTAGTTCTTAAATCTTTCGCAACGGATGAAATTCCGCTTGTGAAATCGACACCTGATACGGTTGAACCACCCGATAGCGCACGTCGTTCAAACTCATTGAAGAAAAGATTCAACTGCGATTCTCTCTCCTTTTTATCCCAATAATTAAGTTCGTCGAATACAAACTGCTCCATCTGATTGCTGACGTAAGCCGTTACACCCATAAAATCAGGCACACCAGACGGTTTTAATGTCGGGCCATACGATTTGCAGGTAATATCCATCTCAATATCCGAGAAATACATGCTGCCGGTTTGAATACACTGAACCATTTTAAATCGTTCGTTGTTTTCGCCAACCACCGATCTAAACCAACTGGCTACTCGAGCTTTCTGCATGGCGGCAAAATGTCTGCCAGAAGGCAATCCTTCAGTCTTTGCTTTTGATGTACAGTAATCGGCCCAATAAGACCACCCGACTTCGTTGGCATATTCGACATAACATCGAAGATTCTTATTCAATCCTTTACAGCCAGTATGATCAGGATCATCTCCATCAATGAGCATAGCCAGTTTTTTTACAAATTCTTCATCAGCTTTTGCCGGAATATTTATCCATAAATCTTTGCCTGAAGTATTACAAATATCAAGTATTAATTCGTAGGACATCCCAACATCTACGCCGTTAATTTTCCCTTTTTGGAAACAATGTGTTGAGCTCCTTCGATCAGACCATTGAGCAATATCGCTGTGATTGGTATCGGTCATGTCCATAAATCGATACATAAAGAAGGCATCCACACCGAATCGAGACGAAAAGGCTGGATTCAATAAGTATTCTTTTCCATTTTGCTCAGCAGGATCGAGGCTTTTAGCGGGGTTTCGACTATCGTTGAGCCAAACCTTTATGTTTTTTGGTGGATTTTTCGGATTAATTGCCACAATCTCTACCCTCACACCATCGGGCATCAAGCCATTGTCGTAATATCTCTTTCCATTAACAACAGAACCTGTGGCAAGTGAAGGACTTGAGCAAAAACGTGCATTTGGCAAACGGATATCAGCTTCACCTTCCCAAGTGACGCAAATTCGACCAGCGTATGATGCGCAATTTGCTGACGCATCGTGTCCGGGATGTGCAAACAAAACCTGACCGGGTTTAAGAAACACTGGATATCCGTCCGCCCCAATTTGTTCAGAATCGACAGGAGTATTAGCAGCATCAACTGCCCTCCATCCTCGCGTTTCTTGAAAAAGCGCATTGGCGAAAATCGCTCTTCCGTACGAAGCGATTCCGGAGAGTCCCAGTTGAATCTCTTTGCTTTTGTTCAGCGGATTAAATTCCTGTGATGCGCTATCAATGGTCAGAAAAGTGAACCCCAAAAGCAATAGAATCAGTCTGTTTCGATGCCATTTTATAAGAGTCATTTTGAGCATAACGTGTTCTATATTAATCGAAAAGGGTCTGTTTTATTTAGTGAGGAATCTTGATTCTCAAAGAATATAAAGAACAGTATTCAAACAAATAATAATAGCAGTAATTCTAATTGTCAATGAAAGCGATTATTGAATAGGCTTAACGGCTATAATTTTACTTAAATGGTTGGACTTTTCATTCACTTTAACGATGTAGATTCCTTCAGTGGTAATGGGGATTGGGTTAGCCTGAAAGTCAATATGTTTCGAAAAAACCAGTTTTCCCATAGCGTCAAAAATTTGAACTAAACTATGTTCTTCATTCGATTTAATATAGAGTAGATGATTTGAATATGTAATTGATAGTGCTGTTTTTGGAGACTGATTAATCACGGTCAGATCCTCTATTGGGCTTACGGCTCGATAGGTGTCGCCAAAACGAAAATCATCATAAGACGCCATCGCAATTTTTCCGGTAATCGCAATTTTAGCGATACGTGTGACCTGTCCGACTTCGGTAGTGTCACTGGCTGAAGGTAAAATTGAGGGAGAAGTACCGCCATAATTAGCAGGATTAATATAGAGATTGACCACATCATTAGTCAATCCGAATTTTATCTCAACAACGACAAAATAAGTTGTGTTTATCGATGCCGTGATATTTGTTGGTATGGTAACAAAGGTGCCAGAAAGAGTTAGACAATCTAACGAAAATTTGCCATCTGCATCAAGTGTTATTATTACTGGAGCCTGTGTTCTATTTGAGATTGTATTAGCAGAATTTGGTCGAAATTGAAATATATCAAGCTTAGCCGTATTTGCAGCCGATCTTGAGAATAAAGAGCTGAACCACAAACTTGCACCCGGTTGTCCAATATTGTTTGCATCAGTCGGATTAATCAAATAATCAAATTTAGAAACATCAAGAATACGCGAAGCGTAATAAGTATAGGAGGTTGTAGTATTCACCCGTGCTCCCTGCGAGCATAAAAGAGAGGGGAGAGTGTGTGGAGTAGGATACAAAAGAGGAGAACTGGTCTTTGTAACAAAACTTGTCAACGAATTCGTTAGCTCAGACCAGGCTGATTTAAACCCAAAACCAGTATTGAGGCCATGAAGTGGAGTAGAATCCGTAGTTCCAAAGTCGTCGCCAGCAAAAAGTGTATTGCTCGGCGGTGGTAAAATTTGTAAAGAGAAAATTCGATAAGCTGGATCTTTGTCTGTATCCAATAATCGATACATAAAATTACAAGTTCCTACATCGCTCAAGGTCGGAGTTCCGGAAATAACAATTTTGTTTCCCTGCAAGTTGAATTGCAAGGATGAAGGAAGTATGGACGATTGGTTTATCATTTTCACTTCAAGTGAGCCATCACCTCCACCAAAATAAATTTCTCTAATCATTGGTTCATCTACTCTTGCTGGAGAAAGTGTTGCATCGGTGAGGAAAGAAGGTGCACCTCCAGCGCCGGTCGAATGACCAACCTCTCTGATGTTCTTTTGTTCGTTGTACCAATCTGTCCAAAAATTATACCGATAAGATGTTGCCGGATCCTGAAGATAATCTGTTTTGCATCCCCAATATCCGTAGTCGATACCAAGAGCAGGATCGGCAACGTCGCCAAATTGACTCATTGTTTCCACACCTATCGACTTTACGATGCAATTATTGATTTCAAGCATTTTGGACATTCTTGAATCGGAATGTATTGCTCTTATAAAATTGGTGTAAAGCACCTTGCCATTTGTATGGCATGCATCAGCCAAGTTATTCAGGAAAACATTAAAGGTACCTCCTGAAGTTCCTTTTGGCACAATTTTACAGTCTAATGACGTTTGACTAGATGCTAAATTAAGTCCACAACCTCCTTCGTAAATCATAAAAGGCAAGTTATATTTTGAGCTTAATGTTTGGGCAGAAGAAGGGATTCCGCCGCCTGTATAATCGACCCCAGTTACGGAAGAGGATAACGAGAGCGTTCGTTTTTCAAATTCGGTAAAGGTTTTCCCCAATTCGGCAGCCTGAACAGACGTGTCCCAGTAGTTGATATTATCGAAAACGTATTGTTCTATTTTGCTTCCAAAATAAGATGTTACGCCGATGTAATCAGGCTTGCCAGATGGCGTTAATGTTGGCCCAAATAGCGTACAAGACTGCTCAAGTTCTGCATCCGAGTTTGATAGTTCTGATGTCTGAATAGCATGAATAAATTTATATTGTTCATTATTTGCACCAACAATATTTCTAAACCAACTTGTCGTTCTGGCTTGCTGTCTTCCAGCATACTGCCTTCCGCTTATTGCTGGTGCTTCTGCTGCCCCCCATGCGTTACACTCATTTATCCAATAACTCCACCCCATTTCGTTACCCCATTCTACAAAACAGCGCAAATCTTTGTTAAGCCCCGCACATCCTGTGCCATCGGGATCTTGTCCATCAATTAATCTTGCCAGATTTTCGACAAAATTCTGATTAGCCATTGGTGGAATATTGATCCACATATCTTTTCCTAATTCGTTGCATATCTGGATTGCCTTTTCATAACTAATACCAACCATTGAAAGCCCATTGAGAACTCCCTTTTGAAAACAGTGATTTGGCATACGCCGATCGCTCCAATTTACAATCTTGCTATCTACCGTTTCTGTTAGATTCATTAGCCGATACAACGTAAATGTCTCATTTCCAAAAAGTGAGACAAAGCTCGGATGCAGCAAATATTCTTTACCGCTTTGTTCAGATGGATCCAATGATAATGAAGGATTCCTTAAATCATTCAGCCATATTTTGATGTTTTTAGGTGGATTGGCAGCATTAATAGAAATAACTTTCAAATAGACACCATTAGGTTTTGTGCCGTTGTTATAAAACCGCTTTCCATTCAGCACAGAACCTGTAGCTGGACTACCGCTTAAATATGTAGCTGAGACAACTGTAATGTCGGCCTCTCCTTCCCAGGAAACGCAGATACGACCACCATAAGCCGTTGCGTTCAAAGCAGAATTTTGACCAGGTTGAACGTACAGACTTTGCCCGGGTGTAAGATATAGAGGGTATCCGTCAGATCCAATTTGATTTGATTGTAATGGAAAACTCGTTTCATTGGTCGATTTCCAACCTCTTGTTTCATCATACATCGCATTTGCGAATAGCGGTTTACCGTATGAAGCGATACCTGAAATGCCTAGTTGAAGCTCTTGAGTGGTGTTTTTAGGAGTAAACGCAAATTCTGATTGCGGAAAAATAAATGCTAAAAATAACACGATAAGAAACCGATGCTGAAACGCTTTAATTTGAATCATCATTTGTACGAAAATTGAATATTTTACAAAAAACAGATGAAACGATTTGTATTCCATCTGTTTATAAATAGCTTTATATCAAATAATTAAAATGTTATCTTTTTAACTATTGTCCCTGAATCACTCACATATTTCACAACATAAGTACCTTTTGACGGAACCGTAAATTTAGCTGATGTATCCATCTGTCTAGTGCTAAGCATTTGTCCGAAGATATTGAAAATCTGAACTACACCTCCAGATTCGTTGGATGATATTTGGATAAATTCTTTGTTTCTGAATATTTTTATCCCATCAGCCAATAAAGGTTTAATGGCAGTATCGCCACTCCCAATAGGAGTAACAGATTTATAACTGTCACCAAACCTCAAGTCGTCGATGTAAGTTGCTGCAGCAGAATGTCCATAATAACCAAATTTAGCCAATCGTATTACTTGTCCGTTTTCTGTCGTAAATGTGGCTGAGGGATCAATGTTAGGAATCTTCTCACTTAAATTGATTGGATTGATATACAGATTAATCATGTCGTTTGTTAAGCCAAATCTGAACTCCATAACGATCAAGAATGTATCACCAATTGATGCATCTATAGTGGTCGGAACAGAGATAAATGCGCTATTCGCAGCATTTCGGCAATCAAGATTAAATTTGCCATTTGTATTAATAGTAAGAATGACTTTTGAATCAGCTCTTGTTTCATAATTTCCGGTTTCTAAGAAGCGAAAAATATCCTTTGTATTTGTATTAGCCGTGCGCATAAATAGCGAACTAAACCAAAGACTTGTACTGGGTTCTCCGACAGAAATTTTAGAGACCGAATTCATCAAATAATCGAATTTACGAACATCAAAAGATCGACCGGCTGTAAGGAATCCACCACCACCATAGGCAGCACAACCTTTCGACGATTTGAGGTTTTTGTAGCTTAGCTGTGGTTGATTCACTAATAAGAAATTGGTGGTGGAATAGCTTTGAACATACCAACCTGATGAAAAACCAAATCCATTAGCCGATTGATATAAGGGGGCTTCGGTGGTGCCAAAATCGTCATACGCAAGCAATGTGTCTTTCTCTGCTGGTAGCACTTTGAGTGTAAACAATCCATACGCAGGATCTTTATCAGAATCCAGCAATCGATACAAAATATAGTAAGTTCCGATTTCATCCTTTTGAGGTACGCCGGTTATTGAAATTTTATTGCTTTGAGGTGTGAATGATAAACTTGAAGGTAATTGGTCTTGTCTACTTATCATTTTTACCTCAATGGCTCCATCTCCATTGCCAAACAAAATCTCGCGATTCGACTCTTCTCCTACTTTAATGGGTAAAATATCTCCTTTCGAAATGAATGCTGGCGCAGTTCCAATCGGATTACCAACCTCTCTAATATCTTTTTGATCCGCTGTCCAATCTAGCCAATACTGGTATCTATAGGCAGTTTGTAAATCTTGTTTATAGTTCGTCAAGCAACCCCAATAACCATAATCTATACCTGCGGCTGGATCTGCCACTTCACCAAATTGGCTCAATACCCCAAGCCCGTTGGCTTTTGCCAACGAATTGTTTATTTCAAACATCTTTTTCATCAAAGGATGCTTGTGGACTGCTGTTAGAAAACTGATGTAGTTTGTTGATCCGGCATAGCCACCAAATTCGCCACAGCCGTCTGCAAGAGTTTTAATATTCGTACTGCAAGTTGTGCCGGTTGCCGCAATCTTACAATCTAACTTGCATTTGCTTGATCCTGTGAGATTTAAACCACAACCACCTTCGTAAGCAATAAATGGTTTCCCATATTTAGTACGCAGATTCTTGGCATATTGAGATATGCCACCTCCAGTGAAATCAACTCCAGTTACAGATGCTGTTTCGGATAAAGTTCTATTCTCTAACTCTTTGAAAACCTTCTCCAGTTCAGTTTCTCGTACCGCAGGATCCCAATAATTAATTTCATTAAAAATGTATTGTTCAATTTGACTGCCAAAATATCCTGTTATACCGATGTAATCAGGAACACCTGATGGCGACAACGTTGGACCATAAGTAGTACAAGCCTGAGCAAGCTCTTTGTCTGAATTGGTAAATTCAGCCGTTTGGATGGCGTGGATGAATTTGTATTGTTCATTATCTGCTCCAACAATATTTCTGAACCAACTATTTACGCGCGCTTTTTGCTTTCCTGCCCATGTTCGTCCATCCACTTTTGGATTTTCCAGTTGTCCTTGCGAAGTACAATAGCTTGACCAATACGTCCAACCCATTTCATTGCTGTATTCAACAAAGCAGCGAAGATTTTTATTTAACCCGGGACAACCTGTTCCATCTGGATCTTTCCCATCTATCAGGCGTGCTAGTTGTTCTACAAAGTTTTGATCGGCTTTGGCCGGAACATTTATCCACATATCTTTACCCAGATCGTTACAAATCTGAATTGCTTTTTCATAGCTTATTCCCATTTTTGCAACTCCATTGATGGTTCCATACTGAAAGCAATGAGAGGGTTTCCGTCTATCGCTCCAATTTGAAATTTCGCAGTCAGCCGTTTGAGTCAAATTCATAAATCGATAAATCTGAAACGCATCGCCTCCAAAAAGATTAACGAATGAGGGGTGTAAAAGAAACTCTTTTCCTCCTTGTTCAGCAGGGTCAAGCGATAGAGTAGGATTTGTTAAATCATTCAACCATACTTTAATATTCTTTGGAGGATTATCTTTGTTTATACCTATAATTTTCACGAAAATACCATTGGGATTAGTTCCATTATTAAAATAACGTTTCCCATTTACGATTAATCCTGCAGCTGTACTTCCGCCTAAATAGGATGCCGAACCAATGGTAATGTCTGCCTCACCTTCCCACGTCACACATATTCGTCCTCCATAAGAAGAAGCATTTAAGCCAGCGTTTTGGCCAGGTTGAACAAAAATATATTCTCCAGTATTGAGGTATAACGGGTATCCGTCGACACTGAGTTGAGTCGTTGGGACGGCCTGATTAGTAAGGCTGGACTTCCAGCCACGCGGTTCATTATAAAGAGCATTTGCAAAGAGCGGTCTGCCATAAGACGAAACTCCGCTGATGCCAAGTTGCACTTTGGAATTGCTATTCAATGGCGTGAAAGCCAACAGATCGGAACAAAAGAATGAAAAAAGGACGACAAATGTAGATAACAGATTAATTATAAATCTTTTCATAGAAGCATTCGATTTTTGATTTTCATGTTTGGTATTAGGCAAAAGCTTTCAGTGCAGATGAACTGAAACAATATTACATTACAAAAATAGAGGGATTTGATCTTCTACTATTGGATATATATTCCATTAATTAGGAAATATCATCCAAATAAGATTCAGATTATTTTGAAGAATCAATTACAAATTGAGTGACAAACCCGCCATAGGGATTCAACGAAATATGGAAACTGTTTTTATCTGTAACCTCAAACTCTTTTGTTTCAAAGCCCTTGCCGTTTTCTTTATCTGTTATTATACTTAACGATTTGATTGATTGAGAAATACAATTTAAATTAATTTCTATACGTTTATATTCGTTCGTAGAATTTATACCAGCCAAATACCATGTTTTATTCTTTCGGCAAGCGATCGTAATAAATTGACCTATCTGGGCAGATAGTAGGTGGGTTTCGTCG
>JAQTZA010000024.1 GCA_028687995.1 Bacteroidales bacterium | reverse complement strand
CTAGATACAGAGATAAGTCTTACTTTTTCAGCGTAATAGTTCACTGCCTGGTTTCCTTTCTTTTTGATTTTGTTTATATTCTTTAACTCAAAATTATCCGTTTTTGTTCTTTTGCAAATCTAAGGTTCAGCGTAGTCTGCAATAAACCGTAGTGCGGTCGTTGAGCAAAGGCTACCCTCCTAGTGCAGTTTATCGAAGCGTAACTTCCCACTGCTCGGAACAGTTGGAGTTTTTTGTTGGTATCAAACAAGGGACAAGCGACTTACAGTCGCTTGAAATAGTGAACCAAGCGACAGGCCTGCCTGTCGGCAGACAGGGATGTCGCTTGTCCCTTAGCCTATCCCTTAGCTTGTCGCGCCAAATATGAAGCCGTAGAAAGATAATGTTTAGTTGGCGTCGCTAGTGGAGGAATATAACATTTAGCTTATTTGCACGATTTTACGATTGCTTTTATTTGAATATTTGGTAACGCCTTCCGCGGGACTTCCTTTTTTTGGCGCAAAAAAGGAAGCAAAAAAACATAGACAAAATAAACTCGATCGATCGCCCGTACAACATTCCACGTTAATTCAACTTTTGCAATCGGGCTTCTCTCCTCAAACAGTATTTTGTCAGTCTGGTATTTGTGTCTACCCTTTGGGACTTCGATTATCCTGAATTTTGGTTTTGGAAAGATTCTCTAAAACCAATCGTTATTTTTACTTTCCGTATTCGTTATAACGCAAAAAAAAGCGAGAGACTGAAAACCTTCAATCTCTCGCTCTTTGTTTCTCTTGCTAACTATCTTATAACGGAAAAATGCTGATGGCATAACCGCCACCGGGAGCACATTTCAGATTGAGTTTCGATTTTGCAGTCACATTCATTTTGGTGATTTTATACGACTGTGGGTTTGTCTTGTAATGAGCATCTACGCCATCGGCATAAATGGTTGCAACGTATTTCTTACCCGGTGTAAGGAAATCTAATGCAATGTTCGACATCCTTCCGTTTTCGTCGTTTGTGCATCCAACAAACCATTTTTCGCTGCCTTTTGCTTTGCGTGCAAAGGTGATGTAGTCGCCCGGTTCAGCTTCGAGCACCTTCGAATCGCTCCAATCCATTGCCACGTCTTTGATAAACTGGAATGCATCCATGCGTTTGTTGTACTCTTCAATCAGGTCGGCAGCCATTTGCAATGGGCTATACATCGTGACGTAAAGCGCGAGTTGACGTGCCAACGTAGAGTTGACGTGCGAATGATTGTTCGGATTGTGTCTGCTGCAATCCATTTCGAATATTCCAGGGGTGTAATCCATCGGACCACCCATCAAACGCGTGAAAGGAAGAATCGTCGTATGATCGGGATTGCTACCGCCAAACGATTCGAACTCAGTGCCACGAGCAGACTCGTTGCCAATCATATTCGGATAAGTGCGACAGAGACCCGTTGGACGAACTGCTTCGTGCGCATTCACCATAATATGATAGTCAGCAGCCTTTTTGATGCAATAGAGGTAGTGATTGAGCACCATCTGACTGTAGTGGTGTTCGCCGCGCGGAATAATATTGCCAACATAACCACTCTTCACCGAGTTGTAGTTGTTATCCACCATAAACTGATAGGCTTTGTCGAGGTGGCGTTCGTAGTTAGTGGTTGCTCCAGACGTTTCGTGGTGCATCAACAGACGCACGCCTTTCGCTTTAGCATAGTCGCGCAACTCTGTTACATTAAAATCGGGATAAGGCGTCACAAAATCGAACACGTAATCCTTTGATTGACCAAACCAATCTTCCCAACCGGTATTCCAACCTTCAACCAACACTTGATCAAATCCGTTTTTAGCAGCGAAGTCGATGTACTCTTTCACATGTGCTGTGTTGGCACCGTGTGTTCCGTTTGGTTTTGCTTTCGAATAGTCGTACTGATCCAATTTGATATTGTCCTCGTTGGTGTACGACCAAGAACTTTTTCCAGTAATCATCTCCCACCAAACACCGACATATTTCACTGGTTTAATCCACGAAACGTCTTTGAATTTGCAGGGCTCATTGAGGTTGTAGATTAGCTTCGACATCAGAATATCACCTGCTTTGTCGCTCACAACCACTGTTCTCCAAGGTGATTGGCAAGGCGTTTGCAGATAGCCCTTATCGCCAACAGCATCGGGCGTTAGGTGCGATTCAAAAACCATTGTTTTATCATTCAAGTCAAGCGACATGCACGAATAATCTACCAAAGCCGCTTCGTGCAGATTGATATACAATCCATCAGTACTTTTCATCATCAACGGGGTTTGCACGCCAGTGTCGGAGAATGGCGTTTGAGACGCATTTTCCGTAATGGACTGTTTCATCAATCGACGAATCTCGGAAAGTTTAGAAGTAACGGTGCTATATTCTTGCGTATCGTAGTCGCCGGGCAACCAAAAAGCCTTGTTGTCGCCTGCCATGGCAAACTGCGTATGTTCTTCTTTTACTACAAAATAATTCAGATTCTTCTGACGGGGAAACTCATATCGAAAGCCCAAGCCGTCGTTGAAAACACGAAAGCGAAGCAGGATTGTTCGATTGGTAGTTGGTTGGCTCAATGTAGCTTCCAACTCATTGTAGTTATTTCGAATGGTGCTTACTTCGCCCCACACTGGACTCCACGTTTCGTCGAAAGTGCTAGTTTTGGAACCTTGCAACACAAATCCGTCCATCAACGAAAAATCTTTTTTCAGTTCTAACCCGAGACGGCTCTCTTTGATTACGGCTTTCGACTTGTAATTCAAGTCATAAACAGGTACACCATTTTTTAGATCAAAATTCAGGACAATTGCTCCATCAGGAGACTTTACTTCGATAGCATTGGCAGAAATTGCACCGATAAGGAGCAACAGTGTAATCAATCGACTTTTCATGTTCAGGGAAATTAAGGTTAATATTTTTGTACGGTTTCATGATTTTTGGTAACACAAAATAAATCAACTTATTTGATATTCAACAGGATTAACAGATGAACTGTAGTTTTTGATAGATGAAAAAAGCTGTTCCTTTCGAAACAGCTTTATACCTATAATTTCATTCGCCAAACTCGGCTATTTTTTCACAAATATCACGATCTACTTCACTCAATGTCAAACCTCTTCGAGCCTTCACTTTTTCGAGCGTAGCAAAGAAATTTCGCATAATCACAGGTTTGAAACCAGAAGTGCCACCCTCTTGAAAGGATGGGATATAGACTCGTGGAAAATCTGACCCATAAACGTTGCACCCAACACCAATTGTGGTGGCGGTATTAAACATCGAATTGATACCCGCTTTTGAATAGTCACCCATAATCAATCCGCAAAATTGCAAACCTGTTTTTTGAAATCTGCGTGTTTCATAACTCCAGAGTTTAACTTCTGAATAGTCGTTTTTAAGGTTAGAAGCTTCTGTACCAGCTCCAATATTGCACCACTCTCCTATCACTGCATTTCCTAAAAATCCGTCGTGGGCTTTGTTTGAATAACCAAACATCACCACATTGTTTAACTCTCCACCAACTTTGCAATAAGGACCAATCGTAGTTGCGCCATATATCTTTGCTCCCATATTCACCACCGCATGTTCACAAGCAGCAAACGGAGCGCGGATATGAACACCTTCCATGATTTCGACATCTTTCCCTAGATAGACAGGGCCGTTTTTCAGGTTAATGGTCGCACATTCCACAGAAACTCCTTCTTCCACAAAAAGTTTTGGCGTTCCATCTGGAAAATGCGTTTCGCCAATCAGTTGAACGGTTGAGCTCAGTTCTGCACTTTTTCTCCCTTTGGTCAAGAGTCTGAAATCAACTTCCATTGCCGCCCCATTAAGCATAAAAATATCGTACACTTTCTGAATCCGCAACAACGATTTTTCAAATTCTATCTGTACAGCAAATTTTCCGCTTTGAAAATCCTCCAAACTGCCCCGAAAAGCTATCGTTTCATTTTCCAAAGTCAAACATTCACCCAATTGAAGAGATTGAATCGCAATTACAAATTCTGCAGTCGGTAGAATATTTCCATTGACAAACAGGTTATCTACACAATCATTTAATGGAAATTTCTCTTGCAAATATGCTTCGGTGAGATAAGAATAAGATACAGAGAGAAGCTTCTCCCATTTTTCGCAAATGGTAAGAATACCCACTCTAATTTCTGCGACAGGTCTAGTAAAAGTAAACGGAAGTAAGTCATTACGACCTCTTCCGTCAAATAAGATGATATTCATGGTGTTTTGATTAAAGACAAAAGATGAAAGAACAAAGACGGGAGGATGGCACTTAAGTCTCCCGCAAGCGGGATGTCCGCTACGCTACCATTGGTTCTAAAATACTATTTCTTGCGTCGATACTCTACGAAAGTGTAGTCGTAGGCGTGTTTTTCGTCCGCTTTATGGTCTTCGCTACTGATCACGTCCCATTCACTGAAATCGACTTCGGGAAAGAAAGTATCAGCTTCTTCGAACATTGTATGCACATGGGTTAAATACATTTTATCAGCTACAGAAACAGCCTCTTGATATACGCCATATCCACCAATGATGAAAACTTCTTTATCTGCTTCGCTGCACTCGATTGCTTCTTGAAGTGTGGAACAAGCCACACAAGTCGTTCCCATCGCTTCGGGCATGGAAGTAAGAACTATATTTCTGCGATTGGGCAGTGCTCCACCCGGGATGGATTCAAATGTTTTGCGACCCATCACTACCACATGACCAGTTGTCAATGCTTTAAATCGCTTCATATCGTTTGGCAACCGCCATAAAAGTTCCTGTTTGTGTCCGATAGCTCTGTTTTCGGCCAATGCGCAAATTAATGAAATCGTTGACATAACTTTACTTTTTAGTTGAATGGAAATTAAATTGCCACCTCTGCTTTGATGTGAGGGTCGGGATTATAATTACTTAGTACAAAATCCTCAAATTTGAATTCGAAAATATCTTTGACTTCAGGATTGATAGTCATTGTGGGTAATGCGTGAGGTGAGCGAGCAAGCTGTTCTTTTACCTGATCAATGTGATTAGAATAGATGTGAACATCACCAAAAGTATGCACAAAATCACCTACTTTGAAACCAGTCACTTGCGCCACCATCATCAAAAGCAATGCATATGATGCAATATTAAACGGCACTCCCAAAAAGACATCAGCACTACGTTGATAAAGCTGCAAACTCAATTTACCGTCTGCCACATAAAATTGAAAAAAGGCATGACAAGGTGGCAATTTCATATTTTTGATATCTGCTACATTCCACGCACTCACAATGATACGACGTGAATCGGGATTATTATTGATTGTGTTTATAATTTCTTTGATTTGATCAATCGATCCACCATCATAGTCAGGCCAAGAGCGCCACTGAAAACCATAAATATGTCCTAAATCTCCATTTTCGTCCGCCCACTCGTTCCAAATACGCACACCATTGTCTTGCAAATACTTCACGTTGGTATCGCCAGCTAAGAACCACAACAATTCGTGAACAATAGATTTCAAATGGAGTTTTTTGGTGGTAATCATCGGAAAACCTTCTTCGAGATTAAAACGCATCTGATGACCAAAAAGACTGATTGTACCTGTTCCCGTGCGATCTTCCTTGCGTACACCTTCGTTTAAAACTTTCTGTAGTAAATCTAAATATTGTTTCATAGAGTCTGATAAATTCGAATCAATAGGTTCAACGAGAACGCACAAAGTTAAGAAAAGTGTGCATTAAAAAAAATTATTCTATTGATTAAATCTGATTTGTATATCGAGAAAATTAATTAATTTCTAACTGTTCTGATCAAAAAAAAGGTGTGTTTCAGTAAAAAGAACACACCTTAATCGATTGATTATATTTTAGTTATATCGTTATTTGTCTAAATGAAATGATTTTGAACCAATCAAGTTTCCATCCACAAATATATCTACACGATAGTCGCCCTGAGCAAGGTATTCCTCTACATTCCAATAGAGCACGACACTAGTCTCTTCACCTCCATATTCAAATACCCGACGACAGGAATAGTTTATGTCTTTGTTCTCGTATTTGAAAACATCCATTCTATTTTTGGTCAAAATATCGTTATCCGGTTTCATGATACGAACGTAAGCCATCTTTTCGCCAGTTGGTGCTGTAACATTTTTCGCAACTTTGAATGTAACTGAGATTTGAGTAAGTTTGCTTATCTTGGTGGTCGGCTTATTTCTTTTATCCAATCCAAGTGGGTTGATATCCGAAGCAGTTAATTGGGATGCAAGTGTCACCTTGTCAGATAGCTCACTCTTCTCTTTGGACAATTGACTCACAGTCTCAGTCGCTTCTGAATAGCGTTTTTTGACTTCAATATTTTCCTCTGTCAACACTTTGTTTCGTGCATTAAGTGAGTCAATTTGAATAATATAAGATTTCATCACCGCTCTCACAGTGGCCAACTCTTTGCGTAATTCAATGATTCTACTAGCATTAGATGCTTTTACGGTACGCAATTCCTCGAGTAACCGTTGCACCTTCATCTTCTCATTTTCCCAGAGTTGAAGCAGAGAATCGTTGTGAATATTTATATTATTATACCCTTCGTATTGAACCGAAAGTTGCGAATATTCATTTTCCAACTCCTCTTTCTGAATATCAAATTGTTGAGTCAATCCACTTATCTCTTGTTTCTGCAACATAATATAGGTAACTGAACCTATTATTCCAAGCAACAAAACGCCCAAAGCTATCAAAAGCAACTTATTATTTTTGGTCATAATTTTATTGAATTCTTAAAATTAAGGCGCAAAGTTAGTCGTTTTTACTTAAATTCGCATCCGAATTAATATTCTTTAATCAAGATATTAATTACAGAAATATTTCTTTAATTGATAGATTCTTTTTAACTTTGCACTCTCAAAGAACAAATAAACTAAATAATCATCTATAAAAACAATTATTATGTCAAAAGTAACCGTTGTAGGCGCTGGAGCAGTTGGTGCAACTTGCGCAAATGTATTAGCTATCAATGAAATAGCAAACGAAGTAGTATTGCTCGATATCAAAGAAGGATTTGCCGAAGGCAAAGTGTTGGATATGTTCCAAACTTCTGCTTTACTTGATTTCGACACAAAATTGACTGGTACAACTGGCGATTATGCACAAACTGCAAATTCTGATGTGGTTATCATCACTTCAGGTATTCCTCGTAAACCAGGCATGACTCGCGAAGAGTTGATTGGAGTGAATGCTGGTATCGTGAAAAACGTAGCAGAAAATATCCTCAAATATTCGCCAAAAGCATTTATCGTGGTAGTCAGTAATCCAATGGACACCATGACTTACTTGGCATTGAAAGCAACAGGACTTCCAAAAAACCAAGTATTTGGTATGGGTGGTGCGTTGGATAGCTCTCGTTTCCGTTGCTATTTGAGCAAAGCGTTAAATGCAAACATGAACGAAGTAGAAGGAATGGTAATTGGAGGACACGGCGACACCACAATGATTCCTTTGACTCGAATGGCTAATCTGAAAGGCATTCCAGCATCTTCATTATTGAGCGCAGAAGAACTCGAAAAAGTGAGTGCTGACACCATGGTAGGTGGTGCTACTTTGACTAAATTGCTCGGCACTTCTGCTTGGTATGCTCCAGGAGCAGCAGCTGCAGCAGTTGCTGAATCAATTATCCGCGATCAAAAGAAAATCATTCCATCTTGCGTAATGCTTGAGGGTGAATATGGTCAAAATGACATCTGTATAGGTGTACCAGTGGTAATTGGCAAAAATGGCGTTGAGAAAATCATCGAACTTGAATTGAACGATGCTGAAAAAGCGGCATTCGCTAAAAGTGCTGATGCTGTGCGTGCGACAAACGATGTATTGAAAGAGATTAACATCTTGTAATCGTCAATCTCATATAAATTGAGCCTCATTCAGAAAACTGGATGAGGCTCTTTCTTTACAAATATCTTGCTCATTTATTCTTTAAAATCAATTGTACTTCTTTTAATAATATAGGTAATCCAGGCTCCATCATATTGTGCCCATATCCCTGAAGCTCATACAATTTTGTAGATCTATGTCCAGCAATCTTCATCATACGCATCAAATAAGCATTCTCTTCGTATCGACCCAAAAGCTCTAATTCTCGATCTCCAGTGATAAGAATCAGAGGCGAAGCATCTGCTCTAACATAAAACAATGGAGCAAACTCATCTACAATTGGTTGCTCTCCTTTGATACCCCGTTCCGCTCGAATAGCAAAATGAGTAATTGCCTGTCCACTAAGTGGGATCAGACCTGCAATTTTATTCGCATCAATTCCATAAACCTTCAACCACCTTTTGTCCAAACCAGTCATTAACGTTAAATATCCTCCAGCGGAATGACCAGAAACAAAGATTTTAGCTGCATCACCACCCATGGATTCAATATTCTTGAAAGTCCAAGCGATTGCCTCAGCAGCATCTTCTATGCATTTCTCTGCCTTCACTTTTGGTGTCAGACGATAATTAACCCCAATCACACAAAATCCTTGATTCTTCAATCGCTCAGGAATCTCCTTTTGACCAGCACTCAATCCACCTCCATGAAACCAAATAATCGTTGCGAATTTTTTGATTTTAGTTGGATAATAGACATCTAGAACGCACCTACTTTTGATGTATTCATCTTGCCGACATGCTGAATCAGGATAATATGTGATATTTGATTTCTGAAGATATTCTTCCCCTTTTATTGGAAAAAGAGTAATGTAGAAAAAGAGTAATAATGCAAATCTTTTCATTTGAGTAGAATTAAGTCAATAATCTAAAGCCTCAAATGTAAGAAAAAAAGAAAAAATAGAAGGGTGAGAAAGAATGAAATGTCTATAAAAAAGAAAAGGTTGTCATCACGACAACCTAAACCCTAATTAACCTTAAATCTAATACCATGAAAAACACAGTACAAAGATATATGTTTTTATGTTATGCAACATATTTTCTCAACATATTATTCCTGTTTTATAATATTTTAAATCTTACATTCTACAGCACCAATCAAATTTAGTTTTACTAACAATTTGAAATCATTTTAAATAGAGTTTCGTTCACAAACCTTTCTTTTTGGCTTCATTCCAAATCTCATCCATTTCGGCAAGAGTCATATCTTTCAACGAACGGCCTTTTGCCATCGTTTGCTCCTCTAGATAATTGAAACGACGGATAAATTTGCGATTGGTTCGCTCCAGGGCGTTTTCGGGATTAATTTTGTAGAGACGAGCTGCATTGATGAGACTGAAGAAGAGATCACCAAACTCATCCTCCATTTTATCGGCATCGAAAGCATGAATTTCGGTTTTCAATTCTGTGAATTCCTCAAGCACCTTATCCCACACCTGTTCGCGATGTTCCCAATCGAAGCCAACATTGCGCGCTTTGTCTTGAATGCGGTATGCTTTGATTAAAGCTGGCAAAGAAGACGGCACTCCTTCTAGCACGGTTTTATTGCCGCCTTTCTCTTTCAATTTCAGCAATTCCCATTGCTGCTCCACCACTTTCGACGTGTCAGCTTCGGCTTCGCCAAAGACATGTGGATGGCGAAAAATGAGCTTTTCGCACAAACTATCACAGACACTTTTGATGTCGAATGCGTCTTTCTCAGAGCCTATTTTTGCATAAAAAACGATGTGCAACAACACATCGCCCAGCTCTTTCTTGATCAACTCATCGTTTCCATCGAGAATAGCATCGCAGAGTTCATATACCTCTTCAATCGTATTCGGTCGAAGGCTTTCGTTGGTCTGTTTTTTATCCCACGGGCATTTTTCGCGCAGCTCATCGAGCACATCGAGCAGTTTGCCAAAAGATTCTAATTGCTGTTGTCTGGTATTCATTAAGTTTATTGTTTTACAAGCTTAAACTGCATCAATCCGCCTTGGAGAAACTGAACGTATTTTTCCACATTTTCATCGTAAGCGTACGAAGGTCCAATCGGCATTCCATATGGAGTCAGCAACACATAAAACGGCTGCGCATTTGCGCCAAATTTATGACGTTGCAGGTAGCTCCACTTATCTCCCAAGGTTCGAAGTTTACGTTCTGTCCCATTCTCGTTGATAGTAACAACCTCTGGTAGAGCCGTTTTATCGTCCACAAACAGTGTAATTAGCACATAGTCGTTTTCAAGAATTGATTTTACTTTCGGATCAGTCCACACAGAAGCCTCCATTTTCCGGCAATTGACGCATCCAAAACCAGAGAAATCAATCATTACGGGTTTGTTATTCGCCTTGGCATACGCCATTCCCGCTTCGTAATTGTCGAACTTCGCATGAACTTCGTTTTTATAGAGGTTGAAGTCCTGCGTGGTAAGCGGAGGCGCAAAGGCACTAATCGCTTTCAGCGGTGCGCCCCATAGTCCGGGCACCATATAGAGTGCAAAGGCAAAAGAGACAATCGACAGAAAAAGGCGTGGCACCGAAACGTGCGGCAAATCGCTATCGTGTGGCAATTTCAATTTACCCAACAGATAAACACCTAACAAAGCAAAAATCACAATCCACAACACCAAGAAAACTTCGCGATCGAGAATGTGCCAACCGTATGCCAAATCGGCCACCGAAAGAAACTTGAACGCCAAAGCTAATTCGAGAAAGCCAAGAACCACTTTGACAGAATTGAGCCAACCTCCCGATTTCGGTAGTTGCTTTAACCACGATGGGAAAAGGGCAAACAATGCGAACGGTATTGCTAAAGCGAGCGAGAATCCGAACATACCAATCGCAGGGCCAAACAGATTACCCATCGATGCCGCTTGCACAAGCAGCGTGCCAATAATAGGCCCAGTACACGAAAACGAAACCAACGACAACGTAAATGCCATAAAGAAAATGCTCAACAAACCCGAAGTTGCATCGGCTTTGCTGTCGAGTTTGTTTGTCCACGAAGAAGGTAAAACAAGTTCGAAAGCACCAAAAAATGATACAGCAAACAGCACCAACAAGCCAAAAAAGAGGACATTGAACACTGCATTGGTAGAGAGATCGTTTAACGCACTTGCTCCAAAAATAGCTGTTATCGCCAATCCTAACGTAAGATAAATGACAATAATAGCCACACCATAAGTAATTGCCTGGCGAACAGCTTTTTTACGATCCTGAGAACGCTTCAAGAAAAAGCTAACTGTCATCGGTATCAACGGCCATACACAAGGAGTCATCAACGCCAACAAACCACCGAGAAAACCAAAAATAAAAATCCATAAGAACGAGGTTTCGGCAGTTATACCTCCAGCATTACCAAAAGCGTGAAGCTCTTCAATAACGGGCTTCCATAAATCCTGAGTTGTATTTGCTACAGACGATTCGTTTGCAAAAAAAGTGTCAGTTTGAGTTGTATCTTTTGCAATTGCTGGCTGAGACTCTACAGATTGCGATGTGGGTTGATTTGAAGTTTTTTCACCAAAAGAAAAAGCAAATTCAGATGGTGGGAGGCACGTTTTATCGTTGCATCCCATATATTTTACGTATCCAGAAATCGAGTACTTCTTTGGGTCACCGATTTTCACTTGCTGTGAAAAACGAGCAGATTTGACATACCAGCTCAAATTCATCTCGAACTGCTTATCAAAATGCGTTATAAGTTTGGAATCCGAAATAGGTTTTCCTAACAATTTTGCTCCTTCTAATTTCTCAAAAACAAATTTTGTTGGCTGCGGACCTCCGTCTGGCAAATCTAAACTATACAAATGCCATCCTTTGTCGATTTCAACCGAATATTGAATCTCTTTTGTGGATGAATCTACATCCACAATTTTTGAGCTCCAATGAAATGGCTCTTCGATTTGTCCAAAGGCGGTAAATGCAGACAATAAAATAACCGAAAACAAGAATAATAATTTTCTCATAATATGAAAATAAGAAATTGAGCATTTTCTGTGCTACTCGATTTTAAAATTATCGAATAGTCGCAAAGATAACAAAAGAAGAGAATCAACTCATTGAAAGAGGTGAATTTTCAAAAAGAATAAACAATCTTTAATGAAGAGAATAGTGATATTAATATAATTTATCGGACTATATTAATATCACTATTCAAATATTATTTGTTTGATTCGTTCGTAACAAATATCGCAACCACTACTCCAAAGACAATGTGACCGATCAGACTACCCATCATCATCAAAACCATGTTACCTTCCATTGGAGGCATCCCCCCCATCATAGCGCCCATTATCATCATTGCCACTTGAGCAAATAAAAATGCAGCAATGCCAAACAATACGCCTTTGACACTATTATTAGAGATCTTTTTCACAATGATAATGAATAGAAATGCATACATCATTGCAAAAACAATACCAATCATAAAGTGCATCACCCACCCTATAACGAGTGGAAAGCCCATTATCATTGAGAGCATTTGTGGCGGATTCATTTTTGGCATTCCCATGTATGGTGCTACGAACATGACGATTGTCATCACTACGGTAGCGATGATGCCACCAACTATGGATTGTATTATTTTAGTTTTCATCTTTTATAGTTTTTTATAAGTATTAAAATAATTCCGGTGAATCATAGCTCGAAAAATACAATTCACCGGTTTTGACACATTACATTTTCACCTTGCATGCTTCGGTGCAAACATGACCTTTTTCGCCGTGTTTGATGTTACATTTCTCTTTAGTGCATGAACTGTTGCAAACATGATCTTTCATCTCAGATTTTGCAACTTGCGATTCTGTCGTTTTACAAGCGGCGGTGCAAGTATGTCCTTTTTCACCATGAGCAAATTCACATTTACCATTGGCACATGCTGATGTGCAAACGTGATTCTTCAACTCAGTTTTCTTTGTATCTTCTTTCGACTTTTTCGAAGACGATTGTTGAGCACTTACTGCTAATGTAGTTGCAAATAGAAGTGCGATTGCAAAAATTACTTGTTTCATTTTGTTTGAGTTTAAAGGGTTTAAAAATTACTTTCAAACAAACAGTCGTCAAAAACTCAATAACCTGACAACTGATAGAAAAAAAAGTTGATAAAAAAGTTGAACCCCAATTTTAAAGCTTACCATTTGGTCACAAATTATTACAATTTTGCGTAGAAAGAGTGCTAATTACACTCTTTATGATAGGGTTAATGTGACGATTAGATATATTATATGTAACTTTGCCTAGTTTTTATATAAATACGTTTTATGAATAGTTTAAAAATTGGAAATCTAACGGCTTCTATACCCATCATTCAGGGTGGAATGGGTGTAGGCATCTCTTTATCGGGATTGGCTGCTGCGGTTGCAAATGAAGGTGGTGTTGGCGTAATCTCTTGCGCTGGACTGGGACTCATTTACCGCGATACTGCGAAAGAATACATGGATGCTTGCATTTGTGGACTTAAAGAAGAAATTAAAAAGGCAAAAGAGAAAACCTCAGGAATTATTGGAGTAAACATAATGATGGCTCTGACAAATTTTGGTGATATGGTAAAAACGTCAATTGCTGAAAAAGCTGACGTGATTTTCGCCGGTGCAGGTTTACCACTCGATTTACCAAAATACAGAACGCCTGACTGTACAACAAAATTAGTCCCTATCGTATCGTCTGCAAGAGCAGCGAAACTGATCTGTGAAAAATGGAAAACGCTTTACGATTATTTACCTGATATGGTTGTTGTAGAGGGTCCTAAAGCAGGTGGACACCTTGGATTCAAAGCTTCACAAATTGAAGATCAAGATTTTTCAATCGAGAAACTCATTCCTGAAGTAGTAAAAGAGGTCGCTGTTTTTGAAGAAAAATACGGTCAAGAAATCCCAGTCATCGCTGCAGGCGGTATCTACACTGGTGAGGAGATGTATAACATTATGGAATTAGGTGCAAAAGGAGTGCAAATGGCAAGCCGTTTTGTAACTACACACGAATGTGATGCAGACGACAAGTTCAAACAAATGTACATCAAAGCAGATGTAGATGATGTAGAAATTATCGCAAGTCCAGTTGGAATGCCAGGTCGTGCTTTGAAAAACGAATTTCTTGAAAAAGTAAAATTGGGTTTAACCCGTCCTAAATCTTGTCCTTACAACTGTCTTCGCACGTGTGATTACGAAAAGGTGCCGTATTGTATCATTTTAGCGCTTTACAATGCATATCAAGGTAAAATGGATAAAGGATATGCATTTGCGGGCAGTAATGCCTACATTGCTTCGCGACTTTATTCCGTGAAAGAGGTTATTGATGACATCAAGGAAAAATTCGAAGCAACTAAAGCACTTGCATTAGCAAGATAATTTGCTCCTTCGTACATATTTAATTGAAACCTTCGTGATTTACTTCTCGGAGGTTTCATTTTAATAAGTAGTTCGATTAACTTGGGAGACATGCCTCTTTTTTGTATTTTTGTATTCTCAGATAATGTGTATGAATCGAAATAACATTCATTTTCCTGCTGAATGGGCTACACAAAGTGGCGTTCAATTAACATGGCCCCATTTGAATACCGATTGGAGCAACATGCTTGATGAAGTGAATAAATGCTTTGTTGAAATAGCAAATGAAATAGCAAAACGAGAAAAATTGATTATCGTTTGTCCAAACAGCGAAGCAGTTAAACCATTATTAAATAACAAATTACATTCTAATATTCGTTTCTTCGAAATGAATACAAATGATACTTGGGCAAGAGATCATGGTGGAGTATCGGTTTATATTGATGGCAAACCTCATATCTACGACTTCACGTTCAACGGATGGGGAATGAAATTTGCTGCAAATCACGACAATCAAATATTAAGGAAACTCTTCTCTCAACGAGCATTCAATCCAAACGTTGAATACTCCAATCAACTACAACTTGTACTCGAAGGTGGAAGTATTGAAAGTGATGGAAAAGGAACACTTCTTACAACAACAGAATGCCTTCTTTCCGAGAATCGTAACAATTTGTCAAAATCAGATATAGAAACAAAACTTATTCAACTTTTTGATCTTAAACAAATACTTTGGCTCGACCATGGGTATCTTGCTGGAGACGATACAGACAGTCACGTAGATACATTAGCACGACTTTGCGATGAATGCACGATTGCTTATGTCAAATGTGAAGACGAAAAAGACGAACACTATTCCGAATTGCTAAATATGGAGAATCAATTGAAATCATTCAAAACGGCGGATGGAAAACCATATAATCTAATTTCACTTCCAATGGCGGATGAAATTACTTTCGAAAGAGAACGTTTACCTGCTACTTATGCCAATTTCTTAATCATAAACGGTGCTGTTTTATTGCCAATTTATAATTCTGCAAAAGATGAAATTGCAAAACAACAGCTACAAATAGCATTCCCTGACAGAGAAATATTAGGAATAAATTGCATACCTTTGATTAAACAGCATGGCTCGCTTCATTGCGTTACGATGCAATTTCCTGAAGGTTTTATCAATTAAATAACAGACAAAATGAAAGTTGGAATAATACAACAGGCAAACAGTGCTGATACTCGTTCAAATATTGACAAACTGAAGAACAACATTAAATCCTGTGCTGCACAAGGCTGTGAGTTGGTCGTTTTGCAAGAATTGCACAATGGGCTTTACTTTTGCCAAACGGAAGATCCATCACTATTCGATCAAGCGGAAAATATTCCGGGACCTTCTACCGAAGAGTTTGGAAAATTAGCAGCAGAATTTCAAATTGTATTAGTCCTCTCACTTTTCGAAAAACGAGCACCAGGACTTTACCATAATACTGCTGTTGTTATCGAAAAAGATGGTACAATTGCTGGAAAATACCGCAAAATGCACATTCCTGACGATCCAGCTTATTACGAAAAGTTCTATTTCACTCCCGGCGATCTAGGGTTTACTCCCATACAAACTTCTATTGGCAAATTAGGCGTCTTAGTATGTTGGGATCAATGGTATCCTGAGGCTGCACGTCTTATGGCACTTGCCGGAGCAGAAATTCTGATTTATCCGACTGCCATTGGCTGGGAATCGACAGATTCCTTTGATGAGAAACAAAAACAACTTGATGCCTGGATTATTTCACAACGTGGACATGCAGTAGCCAACGGACTTCCTGTTATATCTTGCAATAGAACAGGTTACGAATCTGATCCATCAGGGCAAACTAATGGAATTCACTTTTGGGGCAATAGCTTTGTAGCTGGTCCGCAAGGAGAAATAATAGCAAATGCCTCAAATGAACACGAAGAGATTTTAATAGTTGAAATAGACAAAAATCGCACAGAAACAGTTCGTCGGATGTGGCCATTCTTCCGTGATAGAAGGATAGACGCATTCGAAAATTTGACTCAACGCTATTTATTGTAACTAAAATGACTTTTCGATCAAAACAACGTTTTGATTTTATAAATTTCCAATGTTTCAATCTAATCTATAGCACAAAATCCCTGAATTACACTCTCCAATTTATCCTTTTGACCAACAAGGGAAACCAAATCACCGGGTTGTAAAATTACCTCCGCTGTTGGAGTAACGAACGTACGATTACGACGTTCGATGGTAATTATAAGACATTGTGCTCCCTGCAAGTCTGATTCTTTGAGTGTTTTACCAACATAAAATGAATGTTCATCAATCGTTAGACTTCGCATAATTACACCTGACGATTCATTAGCACTAGGCTTCACGGCATTTACAGATTCGATCAATGGTCCAAATTTCTTGATTTGTTCATCGTTTCCAACCACTCGTATTTTGTCAAATGGCATTAGCTGATCTCGAGGACCTGGAATATTAATATATCGATTCCCCCGATGAATACTTACAATACTTACACCATATTGATTTCTAAAATCAGCTTTATATAGATAACGACCAATCAGTTCACTGTCTGGTGATACCACAAAATCAGCGATGTGAACATCGTGAATGAGGTTATTAATTTTTGGAGCGCGAGCATCTTCTCTGGCGTTGAGATTTCTTATTAATGTTTTTTCGAGATGACTAATAGTCCGACGTATTTGTTTTGAGAAAAGAAAAGCGACGAAACATAAAACTACGAAACCCACCAATGTTCCCCATCGATATGAGAAAAAATGAACAAACACAACCATTGCGAAAACGGCTGAAGCAACCATCCGAGATAAGCCGATTGCAATAATTGGACCGTGATTGTATCGGGTATCAATCCACATCGTTCGAAACAACTCTTTCGAAACTGTTCGTTTAAATGCCATTGACCATAAAATAGGCGCCATCACACTTATTGTAATCACACTCGTTATGATACGTCCAATATCAAATCCCCAACGTTCAATAAAAAAGGGAGCTGCAAATTTGAATGAAATCCAAATAATGCCACTCAAAATAATTGAATGCAAAATCATGTGTTGATTTGTCGCTTTCAGCATCGTATTCCAATCACTTTTACGATTCACAGTATTCTTCCCTGCACTAAAGCGATCAATAAAAAGACGCCAACGAACAGGCATCCGCTTTTCGATAAACCGATGTGCGGGATCAGCCATTTTGATAATAAATGGAGTGGTGAATGTAGTGATAACTGCAACGGCAACCACAATTGGATAGAGAAACGAACTGGTCACTTTCAATGAAATGCCAAGACTAGCAATGATGAATGCAAATTCTCCAATTTGAGCTAAACTAAATCCTGACTGGATTGCTACTTTCAGCGGTTGTCCCGAAATTAACACCCCTGCTCCACCAAAGAAAATCTGTCCGAAAATCACCACAATCGTGATAATAATGATGGGTAAAATGTAATGAGACAACTCGCTTATGTCGACTAGCATTCCAACTGATACAAAAAATACAGCTCCAAAAAGATCTTTTACAGGTTTTATTAGCTTCTCGATTCTTTCAGCTTCCACTGTTTCTGCCAGAATTGAGCCCATAATAAATGCACCTAATGCAGATGAAAATCCTACATAATTTGCAACTACAACCATACTTAAGCAAAGTCCAATAGAAATCACAAGCAAGGTTTCAGCATTCAGAAATCGTTTAATTCGCTTCAGAAATATGGGAATCAAATACAATCCAATCAGAAACCAAATAGTAAGAAAGAAAATCAATTTAAAAATACTTTCGGAAATAAAACCGCTATCAAATTGCTTTGAAATGGCCATTGATGATAAAATTACCATCAACAAAATCGCAAATAAATCTTCGACAATCAGCACACCAAACACGGTCGTTGCAAATTTCTGATTTTTCAATCCCAAATCGTCGAATGCTTTTATAATAATAGTAGTGGATGACATACACAACATTGCACCCAAAAAAATAGCATCCATTAAGCTCCAACCTAACAACCTACCTGTCAGAAACCCCATCAACATCATGCCTATTACAATGAAAAAAGACGAAATAACAGAAGAGCCTCCTACATGAAGTAATTTTTTAAAACTAAATTCTAGACCAAGTGCAAAAAGGAGGAAGATTATCCCAATCTCTGCCCAGATGTGTATGCTAGCGACCTCTTGTACAGAAGGAACAAATGTTAATTGTGGCGATGCTAAAAATCCTGCAACTATATAACCCAGCACAACCGGCTGTTTCAAAAACTTGAAGATCAGTGTTGTTACACCTGCCAGAAACAAGATTAAGGCTAAGTCAGAAATGAGTGGATTTAAATGCATATTCAGTAAAATTGGCGATTTCTACAAAAATACAAAATTGATTGGACGTGGGAGTGAATTATCCTCTATCGCAGTATTTTTTTTGAAGAATATATGCAAAATTGAAAAAGATATCACCATAAGCAATCTGTTTTAAACGACAAACCCCTCATCAGAAGTTGATCTGATGAGGGGTTTTAAAAGAGGCGGCTACCTACTCTCCCACTTGCGCAGTACCATCGGCGTTATCGGGCTTAACTTCTCTGTTCGGAATGGGAA